>JAWLHC010000022.1:0-10666 GCA_041690575.1 Verticiella sp. | reverse complement strand
GCACGGCGCGCTCGCGCACTTCCGGGGAGAACTTCGGTGATTTGTTCATGGCTCCATCTTCTCAAGAGTTGGAGCCTCCTCAAAACCCGGGGCGGTTCAGACCACTTTCCCATCGTATCGTTTGTAGTCCCCGTGGTTTTTGGCGCGAGACCACGAGCCTCAACAGCTTCGTCGAAGCATGCCAAACGCCGTAGGCTGTTCTATTCGGCCGCGCACTTCATTAAGTCCGTATCGTCAGCAGCAAAGGACAGCGCCGGTACCAGCAGGATGAATGCGCTTAAGGTCTTGATTCCCATGAGTGAAATTCCGTAACAAAAACGTTACCAATTCTTTTATCACGGGTATGCCTCCGAGCGCCATCGCTCGCGTCTCGCTTACGAGGTCTGACGCAATTCCGCAAACGGCACCCGCGGCTTGAGCAAGAACGGCGGGTTGTCTGCCCCCAGCAGATAGCCCCCCACGTTGCCCGCGTTGTCGTCGGCGTTTTGCGTGATGTGATTGGTGGCGGCAAGCGTGTCGCGCAGGAAACGTTGAAACGGGTTGCTCGACATGATGCCGCGGGCGCCCAGCGATTTGTACAGGAGCAGCACGGCTTCTTCACACTCCCGACCGGCGCGGGCCATGTCCAGGCTGTGTTGCACACGAAGATCGTCGGGCACCAGCTCACCTTGCAGCGTGTAATCCCGACACTCTTGCAGCATGGAGAAGAGTCGTGCCTTGGCGCCGCGCACGCGAGCCACGGCGTTGCCCAGGCGATCTCTCACGTAGGGGCTCAAGGAGGCCTTGACGCCATTGTTGGTATTGGTGCGCACCTGCATCTGCTCGGTAAAGGTGTCGATCGCGCCTTGCGCGAAGCCGCAGATCACGGCCGACACCGAGCCGCAGAAGACGGCCCGGAACGGAAAGCGGTAGGGCGCGGCGCGGTCCGATTTCTGATAATGCACGATGCTGTGCACCCGATGGAGGGGTACAAACACGTTGTCGAGCACCAGGCTCTTGCTGCCCGTGCCGCTCAGACCGAAGGTGTACCAGTCATCTTCAATACGAAAATCGCTGGCGGGCACTAGCATGGCGCAATGGTCGGCGGGCATGCCTTGCTCGTCCTTGACCATGCCGCCGATGAAGGCCCAATCGGCGTGATCGCAACCGCTCGATGAGCGCCACGTGCCGTGCAAGCGATAGCCGCCTTCCACTTCGGTGATGGTGCCGAATGCCGAATAGGACGAAGCCGTGATCTTCGTGGGGTCTTCGCCCCACACATCCTGCATGGCCTGATCCGACACTTGCGGGATCTCCCATTGGTGAACCCCGAGAATCATCATGTTCCAGGCACTGTTGCAGCAACCGCGCCCCAACTCCATCAATACTCGCCAGAACACTTCCGGGTCCATCTCCCAGCCGCCCCAGGCGCGGGGTTGCAGGATCCGAAAGAAACCTGCTTCCTGGAAGGTGCGGATCACATCGGTTGGCACCTGGCGTTCGGCCTCGATGCCCGCTGCCCGCTCCTTGAGCCAGGGAATCATGGCTTCGGCTCGCGCGACGAGTTCGTCGGCAGAGGGTTCGTGAATGGCAGTGGGAGTTGCCGGTTGAAGCATGTTGATCTCCTCGTGAGTTCTGGGAATTGTGTTGGGTATGTTCAGTGGGCTGGCGCTGGGCGTTCGTGGCCCCAGTCGCTCAGTTGGTCGTAGGTTTGGGGGCGCCAGTCAGCGGGGTTCAGCACGCGTCCGCCAAAGCCGAACTCCAGCGAGACTCCCGACGGCGTGGCCACATAAAATGAGGTCATGTCGTCGTTGGGGTGATGGCCCAGCTTCCGCGTCAGGGCAAAGCCGGCGTCGAGGCAGCGCTGCTGAGCCTGCTCCACCTCGGCGAGGCTGGCGGCCTCCACCATGAAATGGGTCAGGATCTTGGGGCTGGGAACGGCGGCCGTGGCCAGCGAATGATGCCGGCCACTGGCGGCATGAAAGAATCGTGCGTGAACCGTTGGCCCGCCCGGAATCGCTTCCACGATGTCGTCGCTGTGACACAGCATGAGCGTGTTCTCGTACCAACGACATGAGGCCGGGAAGTCTTTTGCCCGCGGCAGAATGTGCCCCAGACCCAGGGGGCCGGTCACGAATCCGTGGGGCAGCAGGGCCGAATGAAACGGCTCGCTTGCCTTATGGGGGCCCACGCAGAACTCGTGCCGAAAGCCATTGGGGTCGTCACACCAGATCAGCGCATCGACTCGGCGTCGCTGGCACAACTCGGGGTCGCCACGAAATGTACTCACTCCCTGGTTCGCGAGGTGGGCTTCGAACGACGTCAGTGCTTCGTGCGAGGCCAGCTCCCATCCCGCCACGCGCAAGTCGTCGTCGCTGCCGGGCTCCAGAATCAGCCGTTGCGCCTGATCGTCGAGCCGCAAAACGATGTCGTCCGGCCGGCAGGACTGGCCCAGCACCATGCCCAGGCAGTCGCGAGTCAGCTTCAACCAGCCGTCAGCGTCGTTCACGCCCAGCACGACGTAGTTCAAGTTCTGCAGTGGGATCATGCTGTCTCCAGTATCGGGATTTGAATTGTCTGGAGACTGCTCAAGCAAGGCTTGTGCCAGCAGGCCGAGCGGCACCGCATGTCCCGGGGAAGTGGGGCGACAGCCTCTCCCGGAGCACGGTCTTGTTCGCATGCCCTGCAGATCTATCCCCCTATAATTCAGCAAATGAAAATGCGGGGTTCATGAAATTATGAAATCCAGACCATCTGTCGCCACGCCGCTGCAACAGGCGGGTGAAGACGAATACCAACGCTATATGTCCGATCGCCTGACCCGGCTCAAAGATCTGGAGAGCCGGCTGGAGCTCGTGGCCACTGAAGGGCGCATCTGGATGGATGGCCAGCGGATGGTGATGATGCACGGCGAGAGCCTGTGGCTGCTGCGCGAGGAGCTGATTTCTTCCTTGGGCCAGGAAACCGCCCGCGGCTTGCTCACCCGCATCGGTTATGCCTCGGGCTGTCGTGACGCCGCCATCGCCTTGAATCGTTCCAGCGGCTTGTCGCTGGCCGAACTGATCATGACCGGCGGTTTGGTGCATGCCATTCAAGGCTTTGCCAGCGCCGAGCGGGTGAATGATTTCACTCTCGATCCGGTCACCGGTTCGCCCTATTTCGAGTGGATCTGGCACGAATCGATCGAAGACGAGATGCAGTTGGCCAAGCACGGCCTGAGCCATGAATCGATGTGCTGGCTCGAGGTGGGTTACAGCGCGGGCTTCCTCAGCACCTGTGTGGGCAAACGCATTCTGGTTCGTGAGGTGGAGTGCCGTTCCAAGGGCGATCCGTATTGTCGCAACGTGGGCAAGCTGGCCAGCGAGTGGGATGACGCGGCTGACGATCTGCGCTACTTCGAGCCCCAGAGCAGCCTCGTGGTGTCCGCGTCTGCGGGCTCTCGTCCACCGGCCGAGAAGCCGGGTGTCAAAGCGAAAGACAGGGCATCAGCTCCGGCGTCGGTATTGGGTGCATCGGCGGCCTATCACGTGATCCGTCATCAGATTCTGCGTGTCGGCCCAACCTCTGCCACGGTGCTCTTCCTGGGTGAGAGTGGTGTGGGCAAGAGCCTGTTCGCCCGCGAGCTGCATGAACAAAGCCGGCGGGCGTCGCAGCCGTTTGTGGAAGTCAACTGTGCGGCTATCCCCGATACGCTGCTCGAGTCCGAACTGTTCGGCGTCGTGAAGGGAGCCTACTCCAACGCCACCACCTCCCGGCCCGGGCGGTTCGAGATCGCCAACGGAGGGTCCCTGTTTCTGGATGAAGTCGCCACGTTGTCGCCATCGGCCCAGGGCAAGTTGCTGCGGGTGCTGCAAACCGGCGAGTTCGAACGCCTGGGCAGCACGCAGACGGTACGAACCGACGTGAGGGTCATGGCAGCAACCAACGAGGATCTCGAGTCTGCGGTGCGAGATGGGCGCTTTCGGGAGGATCTCTACTATCGCCTGAAAGTGTTCCCCATCCGCATCCCGCCGCTGCGCGAGCGACGTGACGATATCCCCCTGCTGGTCGAGGCGCTGTTGCAGCGGTTCTCGCAAAGGCATGATCGCAACGTCAAGGGTGTCACACCGCGCGGCATGCATGCCTTGCTGCGTCATCCCTGGCCGGGCAATGTGAGGGAATTGGAGAACGTTCTGGAACGTGGCTTGATCCTTGCCGACGAAGCCGGCTGGATCGATCTTCAGCATCTGTTCGACAATCACGAGCTGCTGCAGTTGACTCGCGGAGATGTTCCCGGCCTCGCCGCTGCCGTGCCGTCACAGGCTTCGAGGTATGACGACTCATCGCGGAGCCGCCCGCGTGGTCCCGCTGCCGCGCCGCCACAAGCGGGCTACACCGAGCCTCTCGATTCTCGGGACGTCGGTGGGGTGGCGGAGTCTGTTGCCGTGGCAGGCTGGCATGCCGACGACTGGCTGGAGGCCATGACAACGCGGCAGCTGACCCTGCCCCAGCTTGAAGAGACGCTATTGCAGGCGGCGTTCGATCAGTGTGGCGGGAATGTATCGGCGACCGCGAGAGCCCTGGGGCTTAGCCGTGCGCAGGTGGATTATCGACTGCGAAACCTGAAGGCTGCCACCGAGGCGGGGCGGGAGCGGAAGTAGCAAGCGTCGGTTCTCCCTACCGCCTCGGATTTCATCAAAATCATCAATTGCACGAAATGACGCAATGGTGGTTTTTCATTTGCGTCGACAACCCGTCCGCCCGATCTCCTTGCCGTCGCTCCTCACCGCATTTTGTCGGGTCATTTTTCAGGGTTAACCCGCAATTCCGGGCGGGATTTACTGTCATGGCATGCTACTTGCAGCGCTCTCCGGGATTCATCAAGAAGGCTGAGCAAGGTGCCAGCCCTCGATAACAATGAGGAGAGTGATTGTCATGAAGCTGAAGTTTCTTGTGTCTGCGTGCGCGATGAGCATGCTGTGCGGTTTGTCTGTTGGGGCACAGGCCGCGTATCCCGAGCGTCCCGTGAAGCTCATCGTGCCCTTCACGGCGGGCGGGCCCGCCGATAACGTGGCACGAATCTTGAGCAGTGCCCTTGGCCAAACCCTGGGACAACCCCTGGTCGTTGAAAACCGCCCCGGCGCCGGTGGTGTCATTGGTGCGGCAGAGGTGGCTCGGGCGAAGCCTGACGGGTACACACTGGGAATTTCCAATGCCGATTCGCTGATTACCGGTCCGATTCTGGTGCCCACGGCCGGATATGACGCCGCAGAAGACTTCACGCTCATCAGCCAGGTCGCGATGGGGCGTCAAACCCTGGTGGTGAATCCGGAAGTACCGGTTGAAACGCTGCCCGAGTTGGTCGCCCTGGCCAAAGAGCAGCCGCACCTCATCAACTATGCATCGTTCGGTCCGGGGTCACGGCCGGAATTGATCTTCGGCGAAGTCGCCGCGCAGAGCGACGTGGATTGGATCGGCATTCCATACAAGGGTATGGCCCAGGCTGTGCAGGATCTGCTGGCGAACCGGGTGCAGGTGGCGTTGGTGCCCAGCTCATTGGCCGCCGAGTTTGAAGCCAAGGGGCTGGTGCGGCCGATCGTGGTGCTGGGCGAAGAGAGGGACCCTTACTTCCTTCCCGACGTGACAACGTCGGTTGAGCAGGATCTGCACACTCCCATCATGGATACCCATATGTGGGTCATGGTGTTTGGTCCCGCGGGTTTGCCCGACGAAGTCTCGAAGAAGCTGGCTGAGGCCATTCAGACGGCCTTGGGTACATCCGAATTCCAGAGTCAGATCCGCGGAGCCGGTCACTATGCCATGCCCGGGCATTATGGCGAGCAGCTTCAGCAGGAGTTTCTTGTCGAGCAGGATTTGATCGGCGGTATCGTGTCCCGGTCGATGGCGTCGGCCGATTGAATGCAGCGCATGGCCTTCCTGGGGGTTGAACCCCTGGGGGGGCTGGGCAAGCACCGTTTCTCTAAGTCATCAACGTTTGGTATCCAATGAAAGACATCACCGACGCAACGACCAGTCACTACCTCACCATCAACGAACCGCACCTCGAAGGGTTTCGTCTGCATTACAACGACGCCGGCGAGGGGCCTGCCGTGGTGATGCTGCATGGCGGCGGGCCTGGCGCCAGCGGCTGGAGCAATTATCACAAGAATATCGGTCCGTTTGTGGCGGCCGGATATCGCGTGATTTTGCTCGACATGCCAGGATTCAATCGATCTGACGAGATCGTTCCGCCCACTGGCCGCGGCCACGTCAATGCCTCTGCCATCAAGGGCTTGCTGGATGGCCTGAACATCGACAAGGCCCACCTGGTGGGCAACTCGATGGGCGGCGCCACGGCCTTGACCTTCGCGCTGGACTTTCCTGAGCGCCTCGATCAGCTGGTGTTGATGGGCCCGGCGATGGTGGGTCCGAGTTATTTTCAGCCCAACCCGCAAGAGGGCATCAAGCTGATGTTCCGGTTGTACCGCGAGCCGACTCGCGACAATTTCGACCGCATGCTCGACGCCTTCGTGTACGACCCGGCGGCCTTGACCGACGAGATCCGCACCAAGCGGTGGGAGAACATTCAGGAGCGGCCGCAGCACCTGAAGAACTTTATCGCCAAGCCCAGCGCCTGGGATTATGCCGAGCGTCTTGGCGAGATTGGCCATAGAACCCTGGTGACCTGGGGGCGCGACGACCGCTTCGTGCCGATCGATAACGCCTTCAAGCTGATTCATCACATGCCCGACGCGCAACTTCATGTCTTCAGCCGCTGCGGTCATTGGGCGCAATGGGAGCATGCCGACGACTTCAATCGAATCTCGTTGGCGTTCTTGCAGGATTGAAGCGCCGGGTGGCGCTCGTTCATTACAACGATACGGAGACAACCATGCATTTTCTATCGCGCCGTGGCGCGGGTGTAGCCGCGCTCGCTGTTCTTGGGAGCACATTGGCCGTGCCGGCTGCCGCCGACAGCGGCTGGCCGGATAGGCCACTGCACCTGGTCATTCCCTTCCCGGCGGGAGGGGGGCCTGAACGCACGATTCGAACGTTGGCAGACGGGCTTCAGCAAAGGCTTGGGCAGCCCGTGGTGATTGAGTACAAGCCTGGCGCGTCGGGCAATATTGGCGCGCAAGATTTGGCCTCTGCTGACGCCGACGGCTATCGCTGGATGTTCTCGCAGGAAGGATTGTTCACAATCAATCCGCATGTCTATCCTTCACTGGGATTCGATCCAGAGGCCATCGTGCCCGTGGCCCTTATCGGCAACTTCGTTGATATTCTGGTGTGCCATCCATCAACGGGCATCGAATCGCTGACTGAATTTGTCGACCATGCCAAGGCAAATCCCGGGGTGCTCACCTATGCCACGAGCGGATCGGGGTCGCCCGGGCATGTGGCGATGGAAATGTTTGCCGAGCAAGCGGATATCGATCTGTCGCATATCCCTTATCGGGGACCCATGCCCGCCGTCCAGGATGTGCTGGGTGGGCATGTCGATTGCGGCTTTCTCGTGGCGGCAATCGTGGCCGAACACATTCGTTCTGGCCGGCTGGCAGCGTTGGCTGGCTCCGGCGCAGAGCCGTCGCCTTCCTTGCCCGACGCGCCCAATATGTCTGATCTGGGATACCCCGATTTTGACGCCACGTTCTGGTTGGGTATTTTTGGTCGACGTGGTGTCGATCCAGACATTCTCGACAAGTTTCATCAGGCCGTGGTGGATACCATGCAAGACGAGGCCGTGATCGAAGCCTTGCTTGATTCCGACACCCGACCCGTTACCAGCACGCCCGATGAGGCAAGCGATCGCTTGCAGGCGCTCTCGGCGAAATGGGGCCGGGTCGTCAGGGATGTGGGGATTCGGATCGATTGATGCGAAAGCGTCGTGACGCCAAGTTATTGGCGGCATGACGCTGATCTTCAGGCGGCGACCTGGCAGAAGTTGCGATTGAAATAGAGCAGTGCCGACTTTGCCTCGATCTCTTCCTCCAGTGAATGCACGTGCGTGACGTCGCACATGAACACGGTATGAGTGCCGTGGATGGATGCCGACTGCACGCGGCATTCGAAGGTGACCAGTGCGCCCGCCAGCAGGGGGGTGCCCTGGGCACCTGTCATCCAGGTTCCTTCGAGAAATTTGTCTTCGCCGTTCACTCCGCTTGTCATTCCGGCAAAGCGGCGGGCAAGTGGCTCCTGCTCGGCGCTCAGCACATTGACCGCGAGGGTCTGGCTGGTGTCGATGATGGCGTGCGCATGAGTGTTGCGATTGACGCATACCAGCAGACGGGGCGGCGTGACGCTCACCGAACAAACGGCGGTTGCCGTGAGGCCCGCCCGGCCCAGAGGCGTGGCGGAGGTAATGATCGTGCAGGCACTGCCGAGCCGGGACATGCCCGCGCGAAACTGGTCGGAAATGTCTGGTGTTTTGTGATGCCTCTCGGTATGGAGGCGAGCGGTGGCCAAGTGACTCGTCATGTGGGTCTCCCTTGTCTGATTTGCTTGTCATCGATGCACGAAGCATGCCAATGATCGACGGCCGTATTCTCACCAATGGTTCTTCATCTTTTCATCGATTCATGAATTCAGCGCGGCATTTCATGAATGGCTGATGAAGTGTCGTCAACCCTGCCTTCTTGCCGCGGGGTCGACGAGTAAGGAGCGCGATGCCGCGCGTTGCCGGATTGCCAGGGGGAGCGGCCAGAGGGACAGATGAGTGGCTGACAGGCGACGGGCTGCGCGGCGAATCAGCTGGCACGCTTTTCGCATGAATGACCGCTCAATTCATGACGAGTGCTGATTGGGAGAGTCTTTGTGAATGCCATGGTCGAGACTGACGTCCTCATTATCGGCGCCGGTCCTGCCGGAGCCGCGGCCGCCTTGCTGTTGAGCCGTTACGGCGTGAAGACCCTGCTGGTCAACAAGTATCCCGGCTCTTCGCCGGGGCCTCGTGCTCATATCGTCAATCAACGGACCATGGAGATTCTGCGGGAGCTCGGCCTGGAGGATACGGCCAAGGCCATTGCCACGCCGCAGCCGCTGCTCGGTGATCATGTGTATGCCACCAGCCTGACCGGCGAGGAGCTGGGGCGCATCAAGGCCTGGGGCTCATCCCCCGAGGCGCTGGCGGCCCATGCCGCGGCCAGCCCATGCGCCATGTGCGACCTGCCGCAGCTTTATTTCGAGCCGATGGTTCTGCAAGCTGCCAGTCTGGCGGGGGCGCAGATCCGGTTTCAAACCGAATATGTGTCGCACCGACAGGAAAGCGAGGCGGTGGTGTCAGTGCTCAAGGATCGGCTCACGGGCGCAGAGTTTCAGGTGCGCTCTGCCTATCTGTTGGGCGCTGACGGCGCGCGCTCGCAGGTAGCGCAGGATATTGGCTTGGCGTACGAAGGCGAGCTCGGCCTGACGGCTGCGGGCTCGCTCAATGTCGAGTTCACCGCCGATCTGTCACCGTGGGTGGCGCATCGGCCTGGAGACATGTACTGGTTCGTGCAGCCGGGGCTGGGCATTCGCGGCCAGGGCATCGGATCATTGCGCATGATTCGCCCCTGGCACAAATGGGTGGCTGTGTGGGGCTACGATCTGGCCAAGGGGCCGCCGCCCATGGATGAGGGTGAAGCCACGCGCATGGTGCATCGCCTGCTGGGAGATGACAGTATCCCGGTCACCATCGATGCCTGGTCGAACTGGACCATCAATCGCCGATATGCCCATCAGCTCTCGCATGAGCGCGTCTTCTGCCTGGGCGACGCCGTGCATTGTCACTCCCCTATGGCCGGACTGGGTTTGAACACCTCGGTGCAGGATGCCTACAACCTGAGCTGGAAGTTGGCCTGGGTGTTGCAGGGCAAGGCCGCGCCGCGCTTGCTGGCCTCGTACGACAAGGAGCGGGCCCCCGTGGCGAAGCAGATCGTGGAGTATGCCTACGACTGCGGCCGATACATTGCCGACATGTTCCGCAGCCTTGGCCTGTCGGCCAATCCGTCGCCCGAGCAGATGGCACGGAGTCTGGCACAACTGAAAGAGCCTACCTCCGCCGGTGCTGCCCTGCGCGCGGCGTGGCGCGAAGCGGTGGACTCCACCCTGGCCGGATTCGGTGGGGCGCATGGCGTCGAAATGAATCAACGGTATGTGTCGAACGCCGTGTTCGCCGAGGATGACGACGGTGAGCCGAAGGCTCCCTCGGAATTTCATCACGAGGCCTCTACTCGGCCTGGTGCACCGCTGCCGCACGTCTGGCTAACCCGCCATCAACACCGTGTGTCCACACTGGATGTGTGCGGCAAGGGTCGATTCACCCTGCTCACCGGGCTGTCGGGTCAGGCATGGGCGTCGGTTGCCAGCGCGGCGGCCGACAAGCTCGGCATCGACCTGGATGTGCACGTGATCGGCCCTGGCCAATCGCTGGAAGACAGCTATGGCGACTTCGCTCGAATGTCTGGCGTGGCGGAGAACGGTGCCTTGCTGATTCGCCCCGATCGGTTCGTGGCCTGGCGAGCCCGGAACGACAACCCCGAGCAGCGTGAGCGACTGCTGTCCGTTCTGCAATCGATCCTCTCTTGATATCGCCCATCTCCTGGAGCCAAGTATGTCCACGCCATTCTGCAACGCCGCCATCATCGGCAGCGGCAACATCGGCACCGACCTGATGATCAAACTGCTGCGCCACGGCAAGCACCTCAAGCTCACCGCCATGGTGGGCATC
>JAWLHC010000021.1:0-12906 GCA_041690575.1 Verticiella sp. | reverse complement strand
CGCGCGGCTTTGCCGCGCGCCCGGGATGACGAACTTGGGTAGGGCTTTACCCGACGCCCGGGATGACGAATTTGGGTAGGGCTTCGCCCGCCGCGCCGGGATGACTTACTGGAGAGGCTTTCGACGCGCCAGGCTTTCTACCATGGGGTGCTGTTGAAAATGCCCAATAAGTGCCGCTTTTTGCGATGGTGTGAGTGCCGATTGCTCGACGAGGGGTAGCCAGGTTTCGAATGCGGCTTTCACGCAATCGCTCACGGCCCGCGCGGCGGGGCGTTCGGGGATCCCTAGTCGGTCGCAGAATTCGCGCAGCACGGCGGGGCGTAGCGCCATCTTGGGTGATCGGTGCCGCGCCTGCGTTTTCGTTTGAGGCCTGGCTTCGGATTCAGCGGGCAGGATACGCAAGCCATGTCCTGTGACCGGCGTGTAGAGGGTATGGGCCACGATGTCGTAGGCCGGCGGCAACTCGAGGGTTTTGCCATCGGGATACCACAAACCCATGTTCTTCAAGTGCATGTCGGGGTTGCCCAACATCTCGTTCACCACGATTCTTCGGAGCAGTTCGTGCACCGCCCGTTCGCCCAGGGTGGGGAAGGGCAGCAGGACGGCGGCCACCGCCAGGTAGGAGTGGTGGGGCGAGTATTTATCTTCTGGCATGAGGCCGAAGATCTGGGCGAAGTCTTCGCAATGCACGCGCGCGCCCGGCTTTCGGTCGTAGCGCACGACAGCCAGAAAGTTTGCCTGCGCCTGAGCGTCGCCCAGCTCATAACGATGCTGCGCGGCGAGTTTGTGCAATGGTTCGAGGTAGGCGTCGCAAACGTTCACGCCGGCGGCACGAGCCAGACGCAACGACAATTCCTCCACTTCGGGCAATAACGGAACCCCTGCCACCGGCAGCTTGGCGATGATGTGGGTGTCCTCATCGCGAGTTCTGCCTACGTAGCGATCGCCCTTTTTGATGACGCCGAGCTTGGGTTGCAGGCCCGACAGTGAAACGCCTTCGTCGAGCGGATCGGCCGTGACCGTCATCTCCAGGGCATCGGCGTTTTGTGTGACGTACCGGCCCAGCTCGTCACGGCTCAGCTCGACCGGCAGGGCGTAGACATTGCCGGGCAAATCCTTGCCACAGGCTGCCAGCAGCTCGAAGTGATCGTTGGGTGCACAGTGCCGCGCCTCGGCAATCTGGTCGCGAAACACGCCTTCCGGTAACAGGTTCTGAAAGAATGCCGGCAATAGCCACGATTGGCGATCCTTCGACAGTGCGCCGTTGAACGCCGGGTTATTGAAGTCTTGCCAGAACAGGTGCTGCTCACGAGTGGACGCCGCCAGGAACGAGAGAGAGACGAGCGGGGCGTCGTCGCGCTCGATGAAGGCTGGATCGGCCACGAACCGGTTGATCATGGGCGCGCCCTCGGGGGCGTACTGAAACAACACCCCGATGCGCTGCGTGCCGATGCGGATTTCGAGAGTCTTGACGTTCATGTGTCCCGGTGCCCGCGGTCACGCTTCATCATCACGACGAGCGACGGATTGCAGAATGGTTTGCACGCGGCTCTGGATGGCAGGCTTGGTGTCGTCTGCCTTGCCCAGCCCCCGCGCGACGTCGGCTGGCAGCAGCACGAGCTCCAACCCGAGCCGATCGGCGAGCGCCAAGAGCGTGGTGACCTTGAAGTCGGCACGCCCACTCAGCACGTTGGAGAGCGTTTGGCGCGAAATGCCGGCCTCCTGGCTGAGGGTTTCTTGGGTGTGGCTCGTGTGTTTCAACCGGGTTCGAAGCGTGCTGGAGATTTCTGTCAGGGTTTTCATGTCAACTTTGATTGACTTTAGAGCTATTTGACTATTTCAGTTTACATTCGGTGATCTGAAGTGTCCATTAAAGTAGGCATGATTAAAGCGTCATCGCGGCGTCCGACGTGATCCGCCGAACGCGGCATTGTCAGAAGGTCATCCCGGCCGTCGAGCCGTCGAAGGCGGGTCGACGTCGGCCCCAGGCGTCGGGTGAGCCGTCGCGGAGGCAGTTCGGCATGTTCAGCCCCGCCAGTGGCTCGATCAGGCCTCGTTGGAGCGGTAGTTCTGGCAGATAGATCGGAATGGCGTTCTTGCGCCGAAGGTAGCTGATACCGTAGTTGAAAGCGAAGCGATCACCTTCGTGAGCGATTCGTCCCGCCACGACCGGGTCGGTGGCGCCGGGCAGCCAGATCCAGACAAACGCCTCGGCGGGACGCCTTTCGCTAGAAGTCATCATCGACCTCCCTTTTGGCAGACCGAACGCTCTGGGGCAGCAGTGTCAGTTTCTCATGCAGCCAAGCCTCCTGACTGGCAAGCGCGTGACTGTCGTCGTTGAAAAGGCGCACACCTGCGAGTGCAGCCACCTCGAACACCGTACCGACTTCTGGCCCCGGCCCCGGCTCACGCTGGCGCTGCGCGCCAGTCTCGGCCGGGGTGACGACCTCACGCTGGCGCTGCGGGTGGGTCTCGGCCGGGGTGACGACCTCACGCTGGCGCTGCGGGTGGGTCTCGGCCGGGGTGACGACCTCACGCTGGCACTATGGGTCGGTGTTGGCCGGGGGGCTGGCTCCCAGGCACGTCATCCCGGACGCTGGTCAGCCGCAGGCTGGCCGGCGATCCGGGATCTGTGCGCGCTCGCTTAGTCGGCCGAAATGTTGGCGTTTTTGGCCACGCGGGTGTATTCGGCGATCTGTGTGCTGACGGTCTCGGCCAGGTGCTCCGAGCTGCTGCCCACGGGGATCACACCGAGTTGGGTGAGGCGCTCTTGCACGGTGGCGTCCTGCATGGCGTTGCTTACCGCTTGTTGCAGGGTCTGCACAATGTCCTCCGGCGTCCCGGCGGGGGCGAACAGGCCCGACCACAACACGATGTCGAAGCCCGGCAGGCCGGCCTCGCTGACGGTGGGAACATCAGGCAGCGTGCCCACCCGATCCCGGCTGGTCACCGCCAGGGCGCGCAAGGCGCCTTCGCGCACTTGCGACGTCACGGCGGCGCTGTCGGCAAAGGTCACGGGTACCTGTTCACCCAGGACGGCGGTCACGGCCTGGGCACTGCCTTTGTAGGGGATGTGATTCAGTTCGATGCCGGCCTGCTGGGCAAAAAGCTCGGTGGCCAGTTGGAACGAGGTGGCGGCCGAGGCGTAGTCGATTGCGCCCGGTGAGGCTTTGGCCGCGTCGATGAGGTCTTCGAGGGTCTCGTAAGGTGTGGACGGGTGCACCGAGATCACCAGCGGGAACTCGCCGATCAGGCTGATCGGTGCGAAGTCCTTCTCGGCATCGTAGGGGATCTCGTTGAAGATCGCCGGATTCACCGTCATGCCGCTGCTGGGGCCCACGAGCAGGGTGTAGCCGTCGGGTTCGGCATCCTTGACGGCGCCGAACGCAATGAAGCCCTGGGCGCCGGGGCGGTTCTCCACGACAAATGGCTGGCCCAGTTCTTTCTGCAATTCGGCGGCTACCAGGCGAGCCAGTACGTCGTTGCCGCCGCCCGGCGGGAAGCCCACAATCATGGTCACGGCTCGGTCGGGCCAGGTGTCGGCGGCCACGATCCCCGGCCCGGTGAGGGCAAGGGTAGCGGCAAGGGCCAAGGTCGCACTGCGGAGGGGTTGGAACGGCTGCATCATGTTCTCCTGAAGAAAGGAAACGATGGTGGGTGCTGCAGGGGGAAAGCGATGAGTGGCTTGCGACAGCGGCGTCAGCCGATGCCGTACTTGCCGGGGGCAATGACGCCGTTGGGATCGAGGGCTTGTTTGATGGCGTCGCAGGCCTGAATCATGGCCGGCATCCGTTGTTGCTGGTGGTAGCCCTGATACAGGGTGGGCGCCCGGCCCACGAAGATGCCGCGCCGGGCGAAAGCTTCGGCCATGGCGCGATAGCAGCGATCGGCGCGCTGGGTCTCCTCCTCGTTCTGGCGGTTGTAGACCAGCGTGTGCACGCCACGGGCAAAGCGGGGCCCGCAGACGTTCGACACCATGTATTCCAGGCCATGTTCACGGCAGATGGCGCGCGAGAGCTGCTGAAACTCGTTGGCCACGGTGCCGATCATTGGTGTGCCGGGCAGAAACCACGAGGTGCCGCCGCCCGGGCGCCACGACAGCATGCGCAGCTCGCCTTCGCCGGGGATGCCGTGATAGTTCTGGTGGGCGATGTGCAGGGGCGAGATGCCGGCGGCTTGGTCGGGGTCGATGTACCGACCCTTGCCGCTGCGGGTGAAGTGCGCGATCAGGCGATCGAGCTGCGGTTGCACGGCGGGTCGATTGGCCCCGAACAACGCACCGGAAAGAGTCCAGGCACCCAGGCCGAATTGTTGCTGCAGTTCGCGGCGAGCGGCATCGCTGATTTGCTCCCGACCACCGGTCTGCGCGTATTCGGGATGCTGTGCAGCCGAGGAAATCAGATAGAGATCGTTGGTGGCCCGGATCTGGGTGGGCACGAAGCCGGTCTGCTTGATCGGCCGGATGAGATCCACGATCTCGCCCAGGTCGTCGTCGTTGGCGAAGGTGAAGAAGAAGGTTTCGATGTGCGGCGGGCGGGGCATCATCCACACGCCCATGCGCGTGACGATGCCGTAGTTGGATTGGGTGAACAAACCGTCGATGGCCGGGCCGAAGCTGTATTTCGATACGTGCCAGTTGAGGTGCTCGTCGGCGTCGAGGCTGCCGTCGCCGGTGCGAATGATTTCGCCATTGCCCAGCACGATTTCCATGCCGCACACATTGCCGAAGTGATCGGCATTGGAGCCACCGCCGCCGCCTTTGTCGAGGGCGTTGCCGAGCAGGCTGCCCTGGGGCGGGCCGGCGGTGGGCGACATCATCAAACGGCTCTGCCGGCGTTGCAGTTCGTCGTACATGCTCTGAAAGCTCACGCCGGGCTCCACCACGCAATACCCCAGGTCGTCGTTCACCTCGAGCACCCGGTTCATGTGGCGACCAAGATCCACCACCACCTGCCCGGGCTGCACCGGCGCTTTGGTGCCCAAGCCAATGTTCTGGCCGCCGCTGATCGGAAACAGCGGCACGGCAAAGCGGTTGGCGGCCTGCACCAGGGTTTGCACCTGGGCCGTGTCGCGCGGGTAGGCGATGGCGCCGGGCAGGGTGTCTTCGGCCGGAAGGGTGTGTTCGCCGTAACGTGCGAGCGTGCCCTCGGCGAGGGTGATGGCTTCGTTCCCCAGGGCTTGCTGGATGGCGGTCACGAAGCCCGGGATATCGGGAGAGGCCGTGGTTCGGGTCATGTCAAGGTCTTCCGTGGTGAAAAGGGAAACTATCGGCGCGGTTTTCTGCGGGTGGCTGTACTGGTTGTGGCTTACCAGAAGGCGTCTGGCGAGGCGGGGTCTGCGGTGGTGGCCGCTTGATGGGGCTGCGTGTTCTGCCAGGCGACGGTGTCGTCGTGCGGGCGATCCGATTCACGCTCACGCGGCTGAAAGGTCTCCAGCCCGACGGGCGCAGGCCCGCCGGTTGCCCAGTCCACCAACTGCACCCAGTGCGCCACCGGCACGGCCGTGAAGCGCGACACCTGCACCAGGCAGCCCAGGTTGCCCGCCACGATGACGTCGGGTTGCGTAGCCTGGAGGTTGTTGGCTTTGCGGCTGCCCAATCGGTCGGCAATCTCGGGTTGCAGCAAGTTGTACGTGCCGGCGGAGCCGCAACAGAGGTGGCTTTCGCCGGGTTCCAGCACCTCGAAGTCCAGCTGCTGCAACACCCGACGCGGCGGCTGGGTGATGCGCTGCCCATGCTTGAGCGAACAGGCGTCGTGGTAGGCCACCCGGGCGCCCAGATGCGCTTGCTTGGCCTCGGGCGCCAGGCGCGCGATGTACTCGGAAATGTCCAGGGTGTTCTGTGCCACATGCTCGGCAAGCTGGCGCATGGGCTCGTGCGGCTCGAACAGTTCCGCATACTGCTTGATCACCGATCCGCAGCCCGAGGTGGTGATCACGATGGCGTCAATCTCGTTCTGCTTCAGCAGGCGGTGCCAGCCCTCGATCAGCGGGATGGCCAGCTGCCGGGCGCGCGCGCGCTGGCCCATGTGCAGAGGCAGGGCGCCGCAACAGGCGTCGGGCCGGGTGGGGGGCGGCACCACCGCCACGCCCAGGCGGGCGAGGAGTCGCTTGGCGGCATGATTGATCTCGGGGCCGGTGGCCGATTGCACGCAACCCTCCAGCAAGGCCACCCGGGATCTGACTGGCGCGGCTGGGTGCGCGGCCTCCACGGTGGACGGTGCGCGCAACGCCTGTAACGCCGGCGCCTGGTTCACGCGGGCCATGGCGCCGAGGCGACTACGGCTTCGGGCCAGGCGGGGCAGCCACGGCCGGCTCAGGCGTTGCGCGGCGGCCAGCAGGCGCGGTGACAGCATGAGGTTCATCAGCAACGCCCGCCAGAGCCGATCGGGCAGGGGCCGAACCTTCGAGGCTTCGATGTACTCGCGTGCGGTGTCAGCCAGCTCGCGATAGTTCACGCCCGCAGCACAGGTGGTGGTGCACGACAGGCATGACAGGCAGCGATCCACATGGGTCACCGTAGCCGGGTCGGGCGCACCGCCGTCGTCCAGCATCTTTTCGATCAACGCAATGCGGCCGCGGGGCGAATCGTTCTCCTCGCCATCCAGCACGTAGGTCGGGCAGACTGAGGTGCAGAAACCGAACTGCACGCAGGTGCCGGCAATCTGCTGACCGGCTTCGATGCGCTGGATCGGGATGGCGACTGACGTGGAACCCATGGTGCTGCTTCCTCATGTTCGGGAGCACGGCCGCCCTCAGGTCTTGGGTCAGACGTGGGGCTGTGGAATAATCGTGCTCATTGGTTGGCAGTGTGTCGCAACCCATGCCGCGGCGCTTGGCCTACCGCGCCACTGCTTTTGTGTCAGCGCGACAGCGACTGGCTCGGTACGGAGATTCGTGTTGCAACCTACCGTGTTCCCGGAAGAAGCTGCCGATACTGCCTGGCGTCGCTGGCAGGCATCGGGCGCGCCCACCCAGCGGGTGGATTACTGGAAGCATGTGGTATGCGAGGCCGTGCTGGATGTACAAATGACGCCCCGGCGTGCCAACGCCGAACGACCGTTTCACGGTCACATCGTGAGCCGCGATCAGGCCGGTGCGAGGTTCGTCAACTTTCGTTCTGGGGCCCACCAGGTGCATCGCACCGCTCGCCACGCGGATCACGCCGACGACCAGTTCCTCATGATCAGCCTGCAAACGCGGGGAATCTCTCGCTTGCTGCAGCAACACGGCGAGGTGCAGCTGGCCAAGGGCGACATCGGCATCCTCGACAGTGTTCGGCCATTCACCATCGATTTCCCCGAAGACGTGGAGCGGCGCATCTTGCTGTTGCCGCGCAACCTGCTGCGTGCTCGCCTGCCGTCCATCGGCAACTGGCAAGGCCCGCAGAGAATGTCGGCCGAGAGTGCTCTCACCCGAATTTTGGGCCAACAATTGCAGGTTCTCACCTCGCGCGACCACGGCCTGGCCGACCCCATGGTGCAAACCCTGCTGGGTGGCGTAGCCGACATGCTCGCCGCACATTTCTCGCAATCGCAAGTGCCACTCCAGTCGAGCGAGGCCGCCTTTGCCCGCGCATGCGGCGTGATCGACACAAGGCTGTGCGACAGCGACCTCACGCCCGCGAAGATAGCCGCCGCCATGGGTTTATCGCTGCGTAGCCTGCAGCGCCTGTTCCAGCGCCACGCCCCGGGTGTGGGCGTGGAAGCTTATCTCGTGGAGCGCCGCCTGCAGCACGCTCACCGGCTGCTCGAACAGCGCACCGCCCGCAACGTGTCGGAGGCGGCCTTTGCCAGTGGTTTTGCCGACCTCTCGCATTTCAGCCGGCGGTTTCAGGCCAGGTTCGGATGCATGCCGTCGGTGGTGTTGCGGGGGGAGGCTCGCGCCTCGTGCTAACTGCGCGAAGTCTGATTCGCGATCACCTGGGCCGACATCAGCAGGGCTTCGCGCATTCTTTCGGCCACGTCGGGGCTGACCCTGAACTTGGGCGCCACGATCGACAGGCAGCGAACGCCGATGGGATAGCTGGGTATGGGCACGGCCAGGCCGATCACACCTTCGTCGCGTTCCTCATCGGAGTAGGAGTAGCCGCGGCGTCTGATCAGTGCCAGTTCGCGTTCCATGTTCTCGCGTGTTGTTATCGTGTGGGCGGTGTAGGCAATCGGATGACTCACCTCCCAGAATTTCTTCTGCTCGTCGGGTGGCGCATATGCCAGCAACAGCTTTGAGCTGGGTGTGGCTGGCCACGGCAGCAAGCTGCCGCGTGTGGAGGCGAGGCGAAGCCGGTGCCGACTTTCGATACGTTCGAGCGTGACGATGTCGTAGTCGATCCGCTCGTTGAACAGTACGGTTTCGTTGAAGCTTTCGGTGATCTTCAGCATTTCGCTGCGAGCGATGTCAATCAACGACACACTGGATCTGGCCACGTTGGCCAATAGTTGTATGCGGGGGCCGAGCTGAAACTCACCGTCGCCCGTTTCCGCCAGCAGGCGAGCGTGCCGCAGCGGCGTCAGGTAGCGGTACAACGTGCTGCGAGGAATATTCAGGTGCTGCATCAATTCGGCCACCGACCATTTTGGCCGACGGTCGTCGAACAACAACAGAATGTCTATTACCCTGCCCGCCGTGCTGTTGCCGGAGCTCACGCTTGCGGCATCGCCGCTGGCTTCTTTGATCGGTCGCGGCATGGCGGTGTGGCGGGTGTTTCCGGTCTCGAAATTCAGCCTCGATTGTATCGAGCCTGGCGAGCCCAGCGTGGCAGGAGCGCTGGACCCGCTGACGGCGGATGATGAATCGCAGTCTCGCCGTTACTGGCTGAGGGGCGAATTCTTGAAGATGGCCTGGTTCTTCTCGATGTCGGTTTCGATGAGGCTCAGGAAATCCGGCCGACTGCCCGGCGTGGGGTACATGCCGGCCTTGGTGATTTTCTCGATGACTTCGGGCTGTTCGAGGACGGTTACCAGGGCACGATTCAGAAGGTCGAGCCGTTCTGCGGGCACGCCCTTGGGAGCGAGAATGCCCATCCAGCTTTCGATGGAGAATCCGTCGAATCCCGCTTCTTCGATTGTGGGAACGTCGGGCGCGGCCGGATCCCGGGTGTCGCTCGAGACGGCAATGGCATTTACGCGACCGCCGTCAGCCATGGCCACACCGGGTCCGACCGCCGCAAAGACGAGATCCACCTGGCCTCCTTGAGCGGCCGTGGTGGCCGGCCCGGAGCCGTTGAACGGAACGGTCAAGAGGGGAAAGTCGCCCATTTGCGCCATTTGCAGGAATGCAAGGTTGTGCGGGCTGCCGATACCCGGGGTGGCCGCGCTCAGGCCCCCTTCGGTTTGCTTTGCCTTGGCAATGAGGCTTTCCATATCGGTGATGCCGGTGTCGGCACTTGCCAGCAGGATCACTTGCAGCGAAAGCACTTGCCCCACCGTATCGAAATCGGCGAGGGAATCGTAGGGCAGTGGGGGATCCAATTGATCCAGGCGATTCAGGGCTTCGTTGATGGCGTGGAAGTCGGTCACGAGAATCAGCGTGTAGCCATCGGCCTCCGATCTCGCGGCCGCCTGTGTGCCGATCGTGCTGCTGGTTCCTGGCCGATTCTCCACCACGACACTGGTGTCAAGTTCCCGTGCGAGCCCCTCTGCCACCACGCGGGCTGCCATATCGCCGCCGCCACCAGGGGAAAGGGGAACGATGAGGTGAATCGGTTTGGACGGAAAGTCGTCGGCCATGGCGGCTCCCATCATCAGTGCGGATGTGGAAGCAGCAATCAGGGTCGTGAGAAATTTCATGATGAGTCTCCGGTATAAGTTGGGGTATAGAAATCGACATTCGTCGTGGCTCAACGAATCTGTTTGAGAAATCGGCGCATTGTGTCATTGAGGTGGGCGGCATCTGTCACGGCGGCCACATAGCGATCCGGACGCAACAACAAGAATCGCCACTCGGGGTGCTTCAAACGCCAATCACGAAACTTTCCGTGCACATCTTCTGCCACGAGCGATGAAGATTCCTTGCCGGGGCGATGCCTGATCGATTTGGAAGGTCGAATGAAAACCGTCTGGCAGTCGACCTCGCCAAGTGCGGTACGTACGTCCGTATCCAGAATCTCGTCGGGGTCCTGCTCAATGCCGATCAGTGCAAAGCGAGGTCCGATGGCGTCATCCAGCTTGCGAATGCCGCGATCGTCTTCCACGCTGGGCTGAAGAAAAAGACGCCCGACGGGATTCTCCTTGCGGGATTTTCTGCTGGCCTTGCCTGAAAGCGGCAGAACAACTCCCTTTTCATAGCGGGACATCGGCTTGAACTTGAGCTGAAGAATGTATGCCTTGGCTCCGGGCAAGCCTCGAATCAGGCGAAAGAACTGATCGCGACAGAACTCGGTGAAGCGGCTGTGAGGCTTGTAGGTCGAGCCGATCCAGGTGGCGAAATTCACCATCTTCAGGGCATGATCGCGACGTTCGCTCTCGTAGCTGTCAAGAATGCGTTCGTGAGCTTTGCCACGAAGAACCCAGGCGAGCTTCCACGAGAGGTTGGTGGCGTCGCGCAGCCCGAAATTCATCCCCTGACCGAAGAATGGGGGTTGTAGATGAGCCGCATCGCCGGCAACAAAGACTCGACCATGACGGAATCGATCGGCAATTCTCGAATGATGAAGATACACGCGAGCCCGTTTGATTTCGGGTAGCTTGTCGATCCCGGAGTACAGGGGCCGCAACAATCGCTCGAGGTTATCCGGTGCCAGCACTTCGTCGTCATTGGTCTCGAGATCCACCTGAAACTCGAAGCGACGGTAGCCATACGGCAGATGAATGGAAATGTGGGGTTGCCTGGGATGGCAATGGATGGCTGTGTAGGGCGCGTCGAGTGGATCATTCAGAACATCGATTACCAACCACTTGTTGGTGTGCGTCTTGCCGGTGAGCTGAATTCCTGCCAGCGTGCGAATCGTGCTCCTGCCGCCATCGGCACCGACCACATATTTTGCCCTGACCGTCGTGCGGGTGTCGTCTCCACCTTGCGCCTGGAGCTCGACGTGGTCCTTTCCGGTGTTCATGGCCGCCACTTCGGTGCCCAGCATCACTCGCACATGGGAGAATCTGGCGAGACCCTCGCGCAGCGTGTGCTCGATCATTGGCTGAATGAACAGATTTCGCCTCGGCCATCCGAAGGGTTGCTCGCCGGGAGACACTTCAGCAAAGCACCAACCCTTCGAGTTGTAGTATCTGGCCGGCACGTTCTGGATCATGTCTTTCAATAGCGGCTCGGCAAGCCCAACGCCCTGCCAGGAGCGCAGTGCTTCATCGTCTGCACCAACCGCGCGGGGATAGTTGAGAATGGCGTCGTTGCGTTCCAGCACGACCGTCTCGATTCCGTAGGCGCCCAGGTAGTTGGCGAGGGTCACACCGCACGGGCCTGCGCCAACAATGGCGACTTCTGCTTCAATGGTGTTGCTCATGGTTGGTCACTTGCCCTGCAGAAATTCGAGATATATCTGGTTGAACGATTCGGCGTCTTCGAAATGGGGCCAATGCCCCACGTTCTGCATTTCTTGATAGACCGCTTGAGGCATCAGTTCCGAAACGATTCTGGCGGTTTCCAGATATTCATCCTTGTCGGCCAGGGAGCCGATGACGAGTGCCGGGGCATGAATGTTGCACCAGTCGTTGTCACTCAAAAGATTCTTTTCCCGGATTTCGGCATCTTGCAGGCAGAGGATGTTCTGCATGGCTTGGGCCATGTCGGCTTGCTGATAAACACGTTGGCGTACCGAAATGATGTCGGGAATACGATTTACTTCTTCATGAATCAGATGGTCGAATATCGGCTTGATGTTCTCCCAGGACGGATCGTCAACGGCCTTGGTTCTGGCGCCCTTGATTCGATTCATGTTCTTCGCATTCGAGAAGTAGCCAGCAGCAGAGAGCATGGTGAGCGATCGCACCTTGCTTGCGTCCAGCAAGGCGGCGCGGGCAGCGACCCACGAACCCAGCGAACAGCCTACCCAGTGAGCATCGTTCAGCTGCATGGTGGACAGAAAGGCAAGCGCGTGGCGCGCGTACACTTCCGTTTCGTACGGCGTGTCGGGTTTGCTGGTGAAACCGCAGCCCACCATGTCGATCGCGTAGCAGTCGTAATGTCGAGAAAGCGCTCCCAGGTTTCTCGAGAAAGTCTCCCAGCTTCCCGCGGTGCCATGCAGCATGAGGACAGGTGGGTTGCCTTTATTTCCAGCTCGCGCGTAGCGCGTTTTAATGCCGTCGACATCGACCCAGTTCTGCTCGAAGGCGACGTCAACCAACGCCGTCCAGATACTTTGGTTGTCTTTCATGGTGCTTGATCCTTTCATTGCCCCAGCCTCAGTGTCATTTGCTTCTGCCATTCGTCCAGAGGCAGCGACCCGGGGAGTTTCTTCACTTCACGATCGGTCTGGGAAATGATGTCTTGTGTCGATGCGGCGAGATCCAGCGGGATTCGCCAGGGTTGTTTCACCTGCCAGTTCGTGGGGCAGTAGATCTCGACCTTGTTGCCTTCCGGATCGAAGAAATAGAAGCTCCAGCTGTTGCCATGATTTCTGGGCTCCATGCCGGGCAGGTTGAGCACCGTGAGCTGGTGAAAATAGGTCTTCAGGTCGTCGAGGCTGTCCACCCGAAACGACACCTGGTTCAGCGTGGTCGAGCCTGACAGATCGCGATCGGGCACGTGGGCCAACACGATCTGGTGGTGTTCGTGGGGTGAGCGCGACAGGAAAGCCAGCTCGGTCTGGTTCATGAATCCGCGGTCGACGAGGAGCAGGCCCAGGGTGTCGCAATAGAATTCGTCGGCCCTGATTTATCCTCAACGCATTGATTTCATTGAAGAAACAATGCGAATGGCGGTACAATATCTCCCAGTTTTCCGTCCGATACCCGCCAA
>JAWLHC010000020.1:0-14702 GCA_041690575.1 Verticiella sp. | reverse complement strand
CCCGCAAAACGCGCCATCTGGCGCGCTTGCTGGCCGTCTGGCCGCAGTTCGTATTTGAAGGCTTGGAGGCGTTTCATGGCGATAGCATAGTTGGATTTTTTGCCGGTGGCTGTGGCAGTGCGCGCTTTGAAGTCATCCGGCAGTACGTCGAACAGCAGCGCACGCCGCACTAGCGCCAGCTGGACGCCTGCGGCGTCCGCGCTATCCTTCCCCGCCCTGAAGGGCGAGGTTTGTCGCGCCCTGCATCAGACCATGATCCCGTACAAGGGCGGCTCGCCTGCCGCCACCGACATGGTGGGTGGCCAGGTGGCGGCCTTGATGTCGTCGCTGCCGTCGGTGATGGAATATCAGCGCGCCGGACGTTGCCGCGTGCTGGCCGTGACCAGCCCGGAACGCTGGCCCAACCTGCCGGATGTGCCCACATTCGCCGAAGAAGGCTTTCCCGACCTCACCTATCTGGAGTGGTTTGGCGTATTCATGCCGGCCGGCCCACCGATGGATCGCGTGGAGGCCGCCAACGCGGCCATCCAGGAAGCGGCGAAGAACCCCAAGGTCCGCGAAACCCTGGAGCGCATCGCGATCAGCGTGGAAACCTCCAGCGTGGCCGACTTCACCCGCCAGGTTCAGGACGATCACGCGCACTGGGAGAACGTGGTGGCCGCCGTGGGTTTTGATCCGATGGAATGACCCAGCGCTGGGCACCTGACCGCTCTTGCCTGCCGAGTTGCTCGTCATCGACGACGAGGGCTCGACAGGCACGCGGCGGCCACATGAGCCAGGCCCGGCCCTCGGCCGGGCAGCAGGCTCCCATCCCTACTCCCTTTACCTCTTCCGTCGCGTCTGACGGTGGCGCACAGGTTTCGCTCGACCATGGAATACGACTACATCATTGCCGGTGCGGGCACTGCCGGCTGTCTGCTGGCCAACCGCCTGTCGGCCAACCCTTCGGTCACTGTGCTGTTGCTGGAAGCCGGCACGCGGCAACACGGCCTGTGGGTCCGCATGCCCGCCGGCGTGTCGCGCCTGATCCATCCGGGCGCGATCAATTGGGGTTATCACACCGAGCCGGAACCCGGGTTGGGCGGGCGACGAATCTACGCCCCGCGCGGCCGAGGTCTGGGCGGCTCGAGCCTGATCAATGGCATGGCGTACTTTCGGGGTCAACCGCAGGATTACGACAGCTGGGCGGCGCAAGGCGCGCCGTCGTGGTCGTGGGATCAGGTGGAGGCGGCCTATCGGCGTCTCGAACACAAGCCGGCAGACCACGGCGTTCGCACCCCCGACTCATCGAAACCCGGCACGAAGCGTGAGGGTGGCGACCGCACCATGCACGCCAACGATGGCCGTGTGTACGTCACGGCGCCCCGCTTTCAACACCCCTCCTCACGCGACTTCCTGGGGGCCGCCGAATCGCTCGGCGTCACGCCGGTGCAGGATTTCAACGACGGCGAACCCGAAGGCGTGGGCATGATTCCTTTCAGCATCCGGCGAGGCGAGCGCCATCACTCGGCGGCCGCCTTCCTCACGCCGGCGGCCTCACGCGCCAACCTCAAGGTGATCACCGAAGCCCAGGTAGACCGTTTGCATTTCGAAGGGAAGCGCTGCACGGGCCTGACCTTTCTCGAAGGCAACGGGAATCGTGGCCAGCGCCGTCACGTGACCGCGCGCCGCGAGGTGATTCTGGCCGCCGGCACCTTCGGCTCGCCGGCGATCCTGCTGCGCTCTGGCGTCGGGCCCGGCGCCGATCTGCAGGCGCTGAACATCCCGGTGGTGCAAGACCTGCCTGGCGTGGGTCACAACCTGCAGGATCACCTCTACATTCATCACACCTTTGCCGTGTCGCGCGAGAGCTCGATGAACCCCGAACTGCGCGGCTGGCGTGCCATACGACACGGCCTGCGCTACCTGTTGGGCAAACAGGGGCCGCTCACCATGGGCGCGTCGCAGGCCTGCGCCTTCGTGCGCAGCGGCCCGGATGTAGACCGGGCCGACCTGCAGATCACCTATCGCCCGATGAGTTGGCGGTTCGAGCCGGATGGTTCGTTTGCGATCGGGGCGACGCCGGAGGTCACGGTATCGGTGTGCAATCTTCGTCCTAGTTCGCGCGGTCACGTGTCGCTGTCATCGCCCGACCCGTTCGCCCAGCCCCGGATTCAGGCCAACTACTTCACCGCCGAACGCGATCAGGAAATCGGCATCCGCTCGATTCGCCGGGTGCGCGAGATCTTCGCCACCGAGCCTCTGCGTCAGCGCATTCAGGGCGAGCTGATGCCGGGCCCCGACATCGACAGCGACGATCAGTTGCTGCAGTACGTGCGCGACACGGCCCAATCGATGCACCACTGGGCCGGCACCTGCGCCATGGGCCGAGGGCCGCAGGCGGTGGTCGACGACGCCTTGCGCGTGCACGGCGTGGAAGGGTTGCGCGTGGCCGACGCGGCGGTGATGCCGTTCATCACCTCGGCCAATACCAACGCGCCGAGTTTCGTCATCGGCCAGCGACTGTCGGAGCTGATGCAGGGCGAGTCGTGAACGCGCGCGCTCAGCTGGCCACCGCCCAGTCGGGCAGGTCGCCAAGCTCCCTTTGCCGAAACCAGTCTTCGAAGAACTCCACCGCCACCCGCAATTTGGCCGAACGTTCGAGGCGGGTGGGATAGACGGCCCAAACGTGGGCTGCCTGCCGGTACTCCGGCAGCACCACCTGCAGCTTGCCCTCGGCCAACATGGCCGACACCGGCCACAGCGAATGCAGGATGATGCCGTGGCCCTCGGCCGCCCAGTCGAGTACCACTTCACCGTTATTGCTGGACAGTGACCCCGTGACTTTCACGGTGTCCTCGCGGCCGTCACGCTCCAGTCGCCAGACCCCAAAGGGACGGTCGCGCTCCTTGTTGACCAGACAATTGTGCTGGCGCAACTCGGCCAGCGAGCGCGGCACACCGAACTGTTGCAGATACCCGGGCGCCGCGCACAGCACACGCTCGTTGTGCAACAAGCGCCGCACAATCACATTGGGGCCAAACTCCGCGCCCATCCGGATGTCGAGGTCGTAGCCTTCAGCGGCCACGTCAAACAGTCGATCCACCAATTGCAAGCGCACATCGAGCTGCCGATAGCGCGCCACCAGAGCGCTCACGGCCGGCGCCACGAGCTCGCGCCCCAGCCCGAAACTGCTGCACACCCGCAGTGTGCCACGCGGATCGACACGCACGTCGCGCACTTCCTGCTGCATCTGGTCGAGGTCATCGAGGATGCGCTCGGCCCATTGGCAAACGCGGTCGCCTTCGTCGGTAAGAGTCACCTGGCGGGTGGTGCGATGCAGCAGCTTTGCGCCCAGCTGCTTTTCAAGCACCTGCACCCGCTTGCTGACATAGGCAGGCGATACGCCCAGTTCATCCGCGGCCCCCACGAAGCTGCCGCAGCGAACGACCTGGGCGAAGACGCGGAGGTCGGTGTTGTCGATGGCCGGTTTATTCACGATATGAAGATAACGAGTTCACAGATTTTAGGATTATCTACACGGCAATGATAAATAGAATTTCACCTCAATGACCTCGCACCATCTTGCCACGCCGGCTCCGGGTGTCCGAGATCGATCGCCCCTCACGCTGAAGAGACTCACCGCATGACTCACCTCACCCTGCCCGCGCAGCCGCCGCTCTTCCCGCCCGAAGCCGAAGACTACTCCCGTCTGGCTTTGGCGCGCTCCCGTGAGCTGACCGAGGGCATGGCAGTGATCCGGAATCAAGCCTACGGCCCCGATGCTCAGCAAACGCTGGACTTCTACCCCTCGGCCCACGAGGTGGCTGGCGGCGCGCCCATCCTGGTATTTGCCCACGGCGGCGCCTGGACCAACGGCTACAAGGAATGGCTGGGCCTGATGGCTCCGGCCATTACCGCCCGGGGCATCGCCTTCGTGTCATTCAACTATCGCCTGGCCCCGGCCTTCCGGTATGACGCCATGGTGGACGACTGCCTGGCCGCGCTGGCGTGGGTGCGGCGGCATGGAGCGTCGTACGGCGGCAACCCGGGACGCCTGGCCGTCGGCGGTCACTCGGCCGGCGGCCACATCACGATGCTGACCGCCTGGCAACCGGCCCGGCTCAACGCTGCCGACATCGACCCGGATTCGATTCAGGGTTGCTTCCCGCTTTGCGCACCCCTGGACACTCGATACCCCGACGCCGAACGCGGCAGTGGCGAGGCGCGGGCCCACGAAGTGCTGCTCGACGACCCGGCCCAGGCGGCGGACGCCAGCCCGGTATGTCATCTTCATGCCGGCGTGCCACCCACCCTGCTGGCCTACGCCAACAACGATCTGCCGCGCATCCTGCACGGCAATCGCACTGCCGAGGCACGGATGACCGAACTTGGCCTGCACTACGAACGCATGGAGATCCCCGGCGACCATTTCAGTGTGGCGCTGGCGCTCGAATCGCCCCAAGCCGCCTGGATTCAGGCGGTGACGACACGCATCAAGGCCTTCACCTGAACCCCACGACCTTGGATGCCTTTCGACAAACCCCAACGGCCGCGAACCTCACAACCCGGCCACCCCACGCAAACCCCAGGAGGACACCATGAAGAGACTCATCGTCGGCGCCACACTGCTCATGTGCAGCACCCTCACCGCCGCGGCCGAATGGCCGGAAAAACCCATCCGCTTCATCATGCCCTATGGCGCCGGCTCCGGCCCGGACTCCGCCGTACGGCCGTTTGTCGACAGCCTCTCGAAGGTGTTGGGACAAAGCGTGGTGGTGGAAAACTTCTCGGGTGCGGGCGGCATCATCGGCGCCAACACACTGGCCCGGGCCAAGCCCGATGGTTACACCTTCGGCTTTGGCAACAACATCATCCTTGCCGTCAACCGCAGCTTCTTCGACGAACTGCCCTATGACCCCGATGCCGACTTCGCCCCGGTGGGCTTGCTGTTCGACAACGCCTACGTGCTGGTGACCCGACCGGACTTCCCCGCCAATTCGGTGGCTGAACTCATCTCGTACGCCCAGGAAAATCCAGGGGAGGTGGATTACGCGTCGGGCACCGGCATCGGCTCGGGCAGTCATCTCACCGGCGAGATGCTGCGCTCGCGCACCGACATCGACATCGTTCACGTGCCCTACAAGACCGGCTCGCAAGCGCTGTCCGACCTGGTCAGCGGCCGTGTGGACATCATGTTCGACAACATCTCGGGGGTGCAGCAGTTCGTGCGCGACGGCAAGCTCAAGGCGCTGGCGGTGACCAGCGGCGAGCGTCTCAAGGATTATCCGGACATTCCCACCATGGCCGAATCCGGCCTGGAGGACTTCGAAGCCGTGGCCTGGGGCGGGGTGCTGGCGCCCGCCGGCACGCCCGACGGCATCATCCAGAAGATGAACAGCGCCATCGCCGAGGCGATGGAGGCCCCGGCGGTGGTTCGCTCCAACCAGACGATGTCGCTCACGCCGCTGGTGGCCAGCCCGGAGGTGTTTGCCGAGTACATCCAGTCAGAGGCCGAAAAATGGGCCGAGATGGTGGAGCTCTCCGGCGCCAAGGCCGACGCGCGCTGACCCCACACCTCCCACTCGCCCTCAACAGGAGCCCGTATGGCACACGGAGAAATCGTCGCGAGCTTTCTCGCACCCCACCCACCTCATCTGGTGTACGCCGAGAACCCCCCGCAGAACGAACCCCGGTCACAGGGCGGCTGGGAGCCGCTGCGCTGGGCCTACGAGCGAGCGCGGGCGCGTCTGGACGAAATCCGGCCCGACGTTCTGCTGGTGCATTCGCCGCACTGGATCACCACGGTAGGCCATCACTTTCTGGGCGTGCCACGACTCTCGGGTCGATCAGTGGATCCGATCTTCCCCAACCTGTTCCGCTACGAGTTCGAGCTGAACGTGGATGTGGCACTGGCCGAGGCCTGTTGTGCCGAAGGCCGCAAAGCCGGCCTGCTGACCCAGATGATGCGCAACCCCCGCTTCCGGGTGGACTACGGCACCATCACCACCCTGCACATGATGCGGCCGCAATGGGATATCCCCGTGGTGGGCCTGTCGGCCAACAACACGCCCTACTACTTGAATACCCGCGAGGGCCTGGCCGAGATGGATCTGCTGGGCAAGGCAACGGCCGAGGCCATTCGTCAATCGGGCAAGCGGGCCGTGCTGCTGATCTCCAACACCTTGTCGCATTGGCATTTTCATGAGGAGCCCCTGCTGCCCGAAGACATGTCGAAGGAGCATCCGCAAACCCTCGAAGGCTATCAGTGGGACATGCGCATGATCGAACTCATGCGTCAAGGCCGAATGAGCGAGGTGCATGGCCTGCTGCCGCAATACATCGACGAAGCCTTTGCCGAAGTGAAATCCGGCGCATTCACCTGGGCCCATGCTGCCATGGGCTACCCCGAGATACCGGCAGAGCTGTATGGCTACGGCACGGTGATCGGCACGGGCAATGCCGTCATGGAATGGAATCTGGCCGCCCATCGCGCGTCGAGCCCGACACCTGCAACCGCCTGAACCCGCCAAAACAGAAGCTCGAGGATGTCATGACTGTGGTTTCCGCTTTTCTCGTTCCGGGCAGTCCGCTGCCCTTGCTCAAACCCGAGGCCAGGCCGTGGCAGTCGCTGGCGCAGGCCATGCAGCACGCCGGGCAGGCGCTCGCCGCCTCGCAACCGGATGCCGTGTTGCTCTACTCCACGCAATGGTTTGCCGTGCTCGACCAGCAATGGCTCACGCGCCGGCAGAGTGCCGGTGTGCACGTGGATGAAAACTGGTACGCCTGGGGCGACATGCCGTACGACCTGCACGCCGACTCCGAACTCGCCCTGGCTTGCGTGGCCGCCTCACCACGGGTGGGCGTGCACGCTCGCGGCGTGAATTACGACGGCTTTCCCATCGACAGCGGCACCATCGCCGCGAGCACGCTGCTGGGCATCGGCACCGCGGAGTTGCCTCTGGTGGTGGGATCCAACAATCTCTACCACGATGCGTCGGCTACCGCACGCCTGGCCCGGATGGCCGTGGCGAGTGCCAAGGAACAGGACAAACGGGTGGCTGTCGTGGGCGTCGGTGGCCTGTCGGGCTCGCTCCATCGCCACCTGATCGAGCCCGACGACGACGCACTCGCCACACCGCAAGATGATGCCCACAATGGTCGCCTGTTGCGCTGCCTGGAATCGGGCGATGCCGATGCCCTGCACACTCTGTTGCCCGGCTTCGTGAGCGAGGCCCGGGCCGACATGGGCATGAAGCATTTGCACTGGGTATTGGGCGCGCTGGACAACCGCCTGCAGGGCGCTACCGTGCACGCCTACGGGCCGGTGTGGGGCAGCGGCGCGGCAGTCGTGGAGTTCCGGGTCTGAGGGGCGATGGCGCATGTGAAGGCAAGATGAGTCCGGGACGGCGATTCCGTATTCGAGGCAAATGCCCTAAGATCCCCGCATGAAAATTCAGGCCGCCGTCCTCCATGCCCCTGGCGCCCCCTTGCGCCTCGAATCCCTCACCCTTGAACCGCCGCGAGATCACGAAATCCTCGTGCGGCTGGTGGCCACCGGCGTGTGCCACACCGATGTGGTGATGCTCGATCGCCCGTTTCCGGTGCCGCAGCCCATCGTGCTGGGGCACGAAGGCGCGGGCGTGGTGCAGGCCGTCGGCCCATCCGTACGCCAGGTGGCCGTGGGCGATCGCGTGATCCTCAGCTACAACGCGTGCGGTCATTGCCCCAGCTGTCTCGATCACGCGCCGGCGTACTGCCACGACGCCGTGGCCACCAACTTTCTCGGCCAACGCGCCGACGGCAGTACGGCACTGAAGCTCGACCAGCAGGCAGTGCGCCATCAGTTCTTTGGTCAATCGTCATTTGCCACGCACTCGCTGTGCAACGAACGAAACGTGGTGAAGGTGCCCGACCACGTGCCCGATACGGTGTTCCCCCTCCTGGGTCCCATGGGCTGCGGTCTGCAAACCGGCGCCGGCGCGGTGCTGAATGTGCTCAAGCCCACGCCCGGGCAGAGCGTGGTGGTGTTTGGCACCGGCGCCGTGGGTCTGGCCGCCGTGATGGCGGCGCACGCGGTGGGCGCCACCTGCATCATCGCGGTAGACCGATTGGCCGACCGCCTGGAGCTGGCCCGAGAACTGGGGGCGCACCACACGCTCAACGCCAGCGAGCACGAGGATCTGGCAGCGGCCATCAGGGCCATTGCTCCTGCCGGCGCCGACCGTGCGCTCGACACCACCGGGGTCATGCCCGTGCTGCGTCAGGCCCTCGCTTGCCTCGCACCCCGCGGTATCTGCGGCTACGTGGGCGCGGTGGCCGCCGGCACCGAACTCGCCATCGATGTTCGGGATGCCATGCTGGGTGGCAAGACGCTTCGCGGCATCGTGCAGGGCGACGCCAACCCGCAAATGCTCATCCCCGCCCTGATCGAGCTTCACCTGCAAGGCCGGTTTCCGTTCGAGCGCCTGGTGAAGCGCTACCCGTTCGCGCGCATACAGGATGCGATCGCCGACGCGCGGGCGGGTGTGGCGATCAAGCCGGTGCTGGAGTTCGAGGTGGGGTGACGGCCTCGCGAGCGTAGAAACTCTTGGTACGACCGGTAGCTTTGGCAAGGGCTTCTAGTCGCGCTTCAATCTCGGGCGGCACGCGCAGTGCCAACATGATCTCTCCTCGCAGTTCCTCAAGCCACCTGGCGTCCCACGTGCATGTCGACATGAATGTCGCTGAACGGGCAAGTCAACGCGCCGCGTTCGGTTTTCTCAAGAAGCCCGAGCTTGAGCAAGGCACTGACGTCGTCGTGCACGCGCCGCACATCACGCCCCACCGCGCGGGCGAGTTCTCGAACGCCCATCGCAGACGTCTCTTGCAGGGTGGTGATGATTGTCCAGCGGCCGGGAGTGAGGTGCCGGAAGAAATCTCCCGGCCCCTCGAAATTGAGGACTTCGCCTTGATACCGGCCGGTTTCAACCGCCGCACGCACGGCTGCGGCCGAATCACGCACGGCCGCCTGCCAATCCTGCTGGTTACGGATCGATAGCGTTCGCGTCATGGTTGCCTCCGCTTGTCGACCTCGCGGATAAAATCCTCGAGGAGCTGGTGAACGTTGGAGAATTGATAGGGAAGCTCTACGCCATCCAGATGGCAATGATCGCCCTTGAACCGCTCATTGTCGAAACCGACAACACGTTGACCGTCACGCAGGTAGACGAGGCGATACTTGTAGCGATGCAGCGCCGGGATAACAGGCACGGGCACTCGCCAGATGACGATCTCAATCAGACCATCGTCAGAAATACTCTTGAGCCTGTAAATCAACATAGCTTTGGATTTCATGCTTATCCTGACATCCGGATTCTCTGTTGTCAACAATGACAACATGCAGACCGCGTCCGCATGGTCGGGTGCGCGACGCAGGGGCCGAGCGGTCTGATCGTAAGCGGCTCTGAAGCGACTGTATCGCCGGTGCGTCTCCCAACACACACACCCTCTTACACAATAATCACTTGCATCATGCATTTGCACAATATAGGATGAGCTTGTTCCCACATTCCCCATGGACCCAACCCAATACCCCAACTACCCTGCCCCGTTTTCGTCCGTCACCATCGAGGGCCATGCGTTCTACTGGATGACGATTGCCACCAATCTGCGCAACAGCACCTTGTCGAGGGCGCTGGCGCCGCTGGGCTGCACGGTTCCGCAATGGCGGATCATGAACATGCTGCGCCAGCGGCCCGGCATGTCGATCGGACAGCTGGCCGAGCAGACGGTGGTAGATCGCACCACGCTCACGCGCACCATCGATGGCCTGGAGAAGAACGGGCTGGTGAGTCGTGATGTTCGCCCCGAGAACCGTCGCATCCTCGCGTTGCGACTCACACGCGAAGGCCATGCCCTGTACGAGCAGTTGCTGCCCATTGTTGCCGGCATCAACGAGCAAGCGCTGGAGGGCATCGACCGCGGCGAAGTGAGCGAAGCGCTGGACACGATTCGCAAGATCATCAGCAATCTGGGGGGGCCTGGGTCCGGCTGATTTTTCCATTCTCCCTGACACGCCATGCCCGACCACACCCTGATTCTCAACAACGAACAAGCGCACGGCCTGGTGTCGATGTCCGAAGCCATCGAGCTGCTGGAAGCGGTATTTCGTGATTTTGGTGATGGCAATGCGCAAGTGATGCCACGCCGCCGTATCCACACTCCCCTGCCCGAAGGGGAGGAACCCCGATGGTCGTGGCTGAATGTGATCAGCGGCGTGGCGCCGTGCATCGACACGGCCGCTGTGCGGGTGGATGTGGCGCACATTGCCCGACCCGAGAAGCACGGCAAGCGACGCCTGGAGTTCCGCGGCGATTTGTCGGGTTTCGTGCTGGTGTGGGACATCATCAGCCGCGAATTGCTCGGCATCGTGCACGATCATGCGGTGTCGGCGCTGCGCGTGGGCGGCACCAGCGGCGTGGCGGCGCGCCACCTGGTGCGGGAAGACGCCCACACCATCGGCATACTGGGCTCGGGCGGCCAGGCGGCAGCCCAGGTGGCCGCCATCGTGGCCGTCAGGCCCCACATTCGTCATCTGCGGGTGTACTCGCCCACCCCGGCCAACCGCGAAGCGTTTGCTCGCCGCATGGCCGACACCCATGGCCTGCAAGCCGAAGCCGTCGATTCCGCGGAAGCTGCCATTCGCGGCGCTTGCGTGGCCATTGCGGCATCGAATGCCGATGGCCCCATTCTGTTTGGCGAGTGGCTTGCTCCTGGCAGTCATGTGATCGGCATGATGTCGCCCGAGAAGAAAGACCCCCGCCGCGAGCTGGACGACGAGTGCGCCCGTCGGGCCGACGTGATCGTGGTGAACTCCAAAGAGCAAGTGACCCTCGATGATCAGCCCGAGCTGATGGATCCCGTTCGCCAGGGCATGATCACCCTCGAGCACATCCGCGAACTGGGCGACGTGTGCAACGGCAGCGTGGCCGGCCGCACCGACCCCGAGCAGATCACCTATCACAACAATAACTGCGGCATGGGCATCCAGTTTGCCGCAGTGTGCCGGCGCGTGCTCGAGGTAGCGCGCGAGCGCGGTATCGGCACGGCCTTGCCCGTGGACCTTTTCATGACACGTCGCGGCTCCGATGTCTCTGCCCCGTGATGTCGATGTTCCGTCGCCTTGCCCGCAAGGCATTGTTCCATCCTATTCTTCAGGAGCAGTTCTCATGCGACACACTCCGCTTGCAACGATTCTTGCCGCGTCTCTGCTGGGCGGCGCTCCCGCGCTGGCAGCAGACAACTTCCCCGACCGCACCGTGACGCTGATCGCGCCGTCGTCGCCCGGCAGCACCCCCGATGTGCTCACCCGGCTGCTGGGCCAGGGCCTGGCTGAGCAATGGGGCGAGGCCGTGGTGGTGGAAAACCGCGCCGGCGCCGGTGGCGACATCGCGGCCGAGTCGGTCACGCGCGCCGACCCCAACGGCTACACCATCCTGCTCGGCCATATCGGCATGACCATCAACCCGCACATTCGGTCGCAGCGGCTCTACGAGCTGGACCAGCTCACACCCGTATCGATGGTGGCCACCGCGCCCGACGTGCTGGTGGTGCACCCCTCGGTGCCGGCCGAGAACGTGGAGGAGTTTCTGACCTACCTGAAAGACAACCCCGACACGCCGGCAGCACACGCCGGCACGGGCACCACGCCGCACCTGTCGCTCACGATGCTGGGCTTACAGGCCGACGTGCCCTACCTGTCGGTGCCATACAAGGGGGGTGGTGCTACCCAGGCAGCGCTGCTGGCCAACGAGGTGGATTTCATGTTCAGCACCTCGCTGGGCATTCTGCCGGCGGTACGCAGCGGTCAGTTGCGGGCGCTGGCCGTGACCAGTGGCGAACGCCTCACGTCGGATCCCGACATCCCCACGCTGGCCGAATCGGGCCTGCCCGACTTCGAAGCTTCGGCATGGTTCGGCCTGTTCGTGCCGGCCGATACGCCGCAAGCCGTGGTCGACGCCATCGCCCAGGCCACTCAGGCGGTGGTGGAGTCGCCCCACTTCACGGATCGCATGGTGACAATGGGCGCCGATCCCCGCTTCATGGGGCCGGCCGACTTCGCCACATTCGTGAGGGACGAATTCACCAAGTGGGGCTCGCTCGTGGAAGAAGCGGATCTCAAGGTGGACTGATGTCTGTCGATACCATCTGGTACACCCGTTGCCCCGTGCCCACAGCCTCGAGCGTGGCCATCAGCCAGGGCGGGTTCGACGACGAATTTGCTCCCGACGGCATCGTGGTGCAATCGTTGCGGGCAGCCAAGGATGCCGCCACCCGGCAGTCGCATTTCGACCACCGGCAGCAGAACTCCTTTCGGCATGGCGGCAACGCACCACCGATCTGGTCGCGTTCGCAGGGACAGGATGTGGTGGTGCTGGGCATGACCTGGCTGCCCCAGTATCAACGCCTGCTGGCCCTGCCCGATTCCGGCATTCGCACCCTGGCCGATCTGCGCGGCAAGCGCCTGGCCGTACCGCGCCGTGTGGGCGAGAAAATCGACTTCTGGCGCGCCTCCACCCTGCAGGGTTTTCTGCAGGCCCTGGCCACCGAAGGCATGGTGGCCGGCGACGTGGAGCTGGTCGACCTGCCGGTGCACGAACCCTACCTGGCCGACCAGCCCGCCTCGCGCACCGGCGCGCTGTTCGACGCCCGGCAATATGCCCGCACCGCCAGCACCGAATGCCATGCCCTGATCCGTGGCGACGTGGATGTGATTTATCACTACGGCGCCAGCGGCCCCTTTCTCGAAGCTTTTCTCGGGGCGCAAGTGGTGTTCGACTTCAACGCACACGCCGACCGTCGCGCGGCCGTGAACAACGGCACGCCGAATCTGCTCACCGTCAGCGGTGGCATGCTGCGCGAACGCCCCGATCTGGTGACGCGCTACGTGGCCTGCATCCTGCGCGCCGCCCAATGGGCCGCCGAACACCGTGACGAAACCTTCGCCATCATCGCCCGCGAAGTGTCGGTGGCCGACGAGTGGGTGACGGATGCGTTTGGTGAGCACATTCACCAGCAACTGGCGCCGGCAATCACCGACGAGCTCATCCAGGCATTGGCGATCCGCAAGGACTTCATGCGGGAACACGGCTTCATCGAACACGATTTCTGGGTGCAGGAATGGGTGAACCCGGCCCCCCTTGAAGCCGCGCGGGCAATGCTGGAGAATTGACCGACCGCCCTGCCCAACCCGCCATCCTGGGCAAGACGCATCTACCACTTCGTCATCCCGGGCAAGACGGGCGCAAAGCGCCCGCGCGACCCGGGACCTCCCCCAGCGAGGAGCCCCATCATGCCCAAAGCCTGGAGCCGCAAAGACGAACGTCAGTACGACGACATCAAGCAAAGCGAGCTCGAGCGGGGTCGCCCCAAGGCGCGCGCCGAGCGCATCGCCGCGGCCACGGTCAACAAACAGCGCCGCCAGGAAGGCCGCACCCCCAACACCACCACCCAGGGTACCGGCAACCCCAATACCCCGCTCGAGAGCCGCACCCGCGATGAGCTCTACAATCGCGCCCGCGAGCTGAACATCGCCGGCCGCAGCCGGATGCTCAAAGGCGAGCTGGTCAACGCCATCCGGAGCCGGTCATGAGCCCGGAAGACCCTCTGCACCAGGAAGATACCCAGCCGCGCCAGCCCGGCAGTGAGCGGGCCATGGATCGCAAGCCGATTTACATTCGCTCCAGCTATCAGGGCAGCCAGAAGCTGCGCGGCAAGGTGGCGCTCATCACCGGCGGCGACTCTGGCATCGGTCGGGCCATTGCGGTTCACTTCGCTCGCGAGGGTGCGCATGTGGCCATCGCCTATCGCGACGAACACCGCGACGCCGAAGACACCCGCCGGCTGGTAGAAAACGAAGGCGCCACGTGCCTCCTGCGCAGCGGCGACGTGGGCGACACCACGTTCTGCCAAAGCCTCGTGCAAGATGTGGTGACCGAACTCGGCCCGCTCGACATTCTGGTGAACAACGCTGCCGAGCAACACCCCCAGGAAGCCATTACCGACATCAGCGAACAACAGCTGGAAAGCACCTTTCGCACCAACCTGTTCGGCTACTTTCACATGATTCGCGCTGCCCTTCCCCACCTGAAGGATGGCGGCCGCATCATCAACACGTCATCGGTGGTGGCCCATCGCGGCAGCTGGCACCTGATCGACTATGCCGGCACCAAGGGTGCCATCGAGGCGTTGAGCAAATCCATGGCGCAATCGTTGGCCAAACGTCAGATTACCGTGAACTGCGTGGCCCCCGGCCTCATCTGGACGCCGCTCATCCCGGCCACTTTCGACGAAGACAAGATTCGCAACTTCGGCACCAACACCCCGCTGGGCCGCCCCGGCGAGCCCTGCGAGGTTGCCACCTGCTACGTCTTTCTCGCCAGCGACGACGGTTCGTACATCACCGGGCAGACGCTACACCCGAACGGCGGCGGGCACTTCTGATATCTCGCGCAGTCATGAGCTGCGTTGGAAGCGCGTAGCCTCGCGCTCACTCCACGGGCGCGAACAACCTGAGTGATCTTCGACCTACGCGTTCTGGGTGAGCGCAGGCAATCGCCAAAGACTTTGGCTCGAACCCGAATTGAACCGCCCCGGGTTTTGAGGAGGCTCCAACTCTTGAGAAGATGGAGCCATGAACAAATCACCGAAGTTCTCCCCGGAAGTGCGCGAGCGCGCCGTGC
>JAWLHC010000019.1:0-22850 GCA_041690575.1 Verticiella sp. | reverse complement strand
GGGCTGCGCGCCCGTGAAAGTAGGTCATCGTCAAGCTCCTCATCCCAGAAAGCCCCGCTTCCCCAAGAAGTGGGGCTTTTTGCCGTTCACGGCCAGCATTCAGCCAGGAGTGACTCAGGCTCGCTCGATTCTCGCTCTCAGCAAGAACCCGCCTCGCCGTTGTAAGATTGCGGGTATTCCCGATCACGACCTTGGAGCCTCACTCATGACCGACACCCCGCCCCCCACCCCAGCGGCTCCGCAGCCACAGCCGGGCGGCATCAACCTGCAAACCATTCTGCACATCACCTACGGGCTCTACGCTCTCGCATTCATCACAGGTGGTCTGGGTGCCATTGCGGCGGTGCTGCTGGCTTATATCAAACGCGACGACGCCGCTGGCACCATGTACGGATCGCACTTCGACTGGATCCTGCGCACCTTCTGGTGGTCGTTGCTCTGGGGTGTGATCAGCGCCATCTTTGCCCTCATTGTTATTGGCTGGATCGGCATCTTCGTCACCCTGGTCTGGGTGCTGTATCGCATCGTCAAGGGTTGGCTCACGCTGGCCGAGAACCGGCCGATCGGCGTTTCATACTGACCCCTCGAACACCGGCTGCCTGCGGCTCTGCCGAGGTCTCCGGTGTGCCTTGCAGGGCGGGGGCCCCCTTGGTGACCCCCGGAGAAAACCGCGTTGCGCGGCTGGGGTACGCGAGTGCTCCCCACCAATGTGGCGGCACATAAAAAACGCCGGCTCACATTCTCAATGAGCCGGCGTGTTACGGAATTCGGTGATGGGGTTGGTAGGCGTGTGCCAGAACGCCTGGCCGAAACCGTAGGTCAGCTTGCGGCCAAGAGCCGCAATATTGACGGTAACTCAGGAAAGGTGACCGCTCACGATCTTGGTGAGTTCGAACATGCTGACCTGATCTTTGCCAAAGAGGGGGCGCAGCTTGGCATCGGCGTTGATGTTGCGACGATTGGCCGGATCCTGCAGGTCGTGCTTCTTGATGTATTCCCAGATTTTCTTGGTAACTTCCGTGCGCGGCATGGGGTCGGAACCAATCACGGCAGCCAGTTCGGGGCTGGGCTTGAGGGGCTTCATGAAAGCGGCACTGGGTTGACGGGTGGTTTTCTTGGAGGCGGTGGCCATCCGATGTTCTCCTGGTGAGTTGCTACCCGCGCAGAATAAAGCCTTCAGCGCGACTCCACAACGGCAATGACCGCTGTCTGCCCCGATTATCTCTCATTTTTCTGCATCAAACTCTCAAGTCGCTAACGTAGCCCCACGAGATGTGGCAATATTTTTCATATTCTCGACATTTTATGCGGGTTTGCCCTGCGGCAACGATTCTTTTTATGCATTATCATGCGTGTCTGCTCGCACAAAGGGCAGCAACTTTTGTGCGGCATGAGGTCAGGTATCAGGGCAAATCCGTCTTGTGGACTCACGCATTGGCCGGCAGCATCAGGGCCAGCAAGGGTGCCACGCATAACGCAGGCGCCATGAGCCCGGCGGCCAGGCGCACGGCGCGGTGGAGTTTGCACGTGCCGCCGCTTTCGATGGCACCCTGTATTACCTGTTTCCATCCACACATTTCAATCGATCGGCTTGCAACATCGTGCTGCGTTGACAGGCCGGAGGAGTCAGCATGAAGTCATCCCTCAAAGGCATTCTCCCCGTGGTCGCCGGCATCATGTCGACGTTTTCCGTGTCCGCCGTGCAGGCCGACGAAGTGACGCTGCGCGCCGTGAGCTCGTTTGCGCCCGGCACTGCGTTTGCCCGTCCGTTCGAAGCCTTTGTCGAGAAGGTCAACGAAGAGGGCAAAGGCGTGGTGCAGATCAACTATCTGGGCGGCCCCGAAGCCATGCCGCCGTTCGAGGTTGGCAATGCCGTGAGCAATGGCGTGGTGGATATCGCCAACGTTACCAGCGCGTTCTATACCTCGTTGCTGCCGGTGGCCGATGGCCTCAAGCTCGCCACCGTGGGTATGGAAGAACAGCGCGAGAATGGCGCCTGGGATTACATCAATCAGCTGCATAACGAGCAGATGAACAGCTGGTACCTGGCACGCACCGGCGAGGGTGTGCCGTTTCATCTGTACACCACCCGCAAGATCGAAGAACCCGATCTCAGCGGCATGACGCTGCGGGTCACCCCGGTGTACAACGCTTTCTTCCGCGCCATGGGCGGCAACGTGGTGCAAACGGCTCCGGGCGAGGTTTACACCGCCCTCGAGCGCGGTGTGGTGCAGGGCTACGGCTGGCCGGTGCAGGGTATTCTCGATCTGGGATGGCAGAGCGTCACCGATTATCGCGTCGATCCCGGGTTTTATAACGTCGACGTCAACATTCTGGTGAATCTCGACCGCTGGGAAGGCCTGACCGACGAGCAGCGCGAGTTCCTCTCCGAGATGGCGCTGTGGGTCGAGGAGTTCGATCGCACCAGCAACCCCGAGATCAACGAAGAAGAGCGCCAGAAGCAGGCCGACGCTGGCATCGAAACCATCAGCTTCGAGGGCGACACGGGTGAAGCGTACTTGCGCATCGCCACCGAGGCGGGCTGGAAGCAGGTCGAGTCGCAAGCTCCGTCCGAAGAGGTCGAGAAGCTGCGCTCGTTGATCACCAACTGATACGCGCGTCAAAGCGCACTGCCGCCGGGCCTCGCGCCCGGCTTTTTGTGTCTGAAGGATCTCTCCCATGACGACATCACCCTGGATGCGAGCCTACGATCGCTTTCTTCTGATGCTGGGCATGATTGCCGGTTTGCTGATCCTGTTGATCACCGTCGGCATTGGTGTCGACGTAGCCACTCGTGCCATCACGGGTCAGGGCCTTTCCTGGCTCATCGATCTGGCCGAGTACGCCATGCTGGGCGTTACCTTCATCGGCGCACCCTGGGTGTTGCGTCGTGGGGGCCACGTGGCCGTGGAAATCGCGGTGATGTACCTGCCGCGTCGCATACGTGAGGTGGTCCGGCGTCTCGTTTGCCTGCTGGGGGCATTCATCTGCGGGTCGCTGGCCTGGGCGGGTGCCCTGGCCACGCTGGCCGCCTATACGCGTGGCAGTCTGGTGTTCAAGGCGCTGGTGTTTCCCGAATGGTGGATTCTCGTGGTCATGCCCATCAGTCTTGCCCTCTGCGCCATCGAGTTCCTGCGTCAGGCCGTGGTGCCGCTCGAGCAGGCCACGATGCGCGACGCCCCCGACGAAAGCCCCGCCTGAGTCTGTGGGTCTTGTGCGAGCGGTGTCCTGCGCGCAGGGCCGTTCGCCGCCAATCGCTAAAGATACCAACCATGTTGCATAGGGAACTCTCATGACCTGGCTTTCTGCTTTGGCCTTGCTGGCGGGCAGTCTGGCGCTGCTGCTCATTCTGGGCTTGCCGGTGGCGGTCAGCTTCCTTGGCGTCAATCTGCTGGGCGCCTGGCTTTTCCTCGGCGGTGAGGCGGGGGTAATGCAGGTCGTGCGCAACGGCGTGAGTGCCGTCGCCAACTATTCGCTGGCTCCGATTCCGCTCTTCATCCTGATGGGCGAGGTGATGCTGCAGACCGGCCTCGCCTTTCGCGCCATCAATGCCATCGAGCGTCTGATCGTGAAGGTGCCGGGCCGAATGTCGCTGGTCACCGTGGCGGGGGGCACTGTGTTTGCCGCCCTGTCCGGCTCCAGTATCGCCAATACCGCCATGCTGGGTCGGGCCCTGCTACCCGAGTTGCTCAAGCGCGGCTATCACCCCACGCTGGCCATGGGACCCATCATGGCCACGGGTGCCATCGCCATGCTCATTCCGCCCTCGGCACTGGCGGTGCTGGTCGGCAGTCTGGCAGGAATCTCGATCTCGGCACTGCTGATTGCGGGCATCGTGCCGGCGCTGATGCTGGCCTTCCTGTTTGCCCTGTACATCATGGGGCGGGCCATGGTGCGACCGCAGGACGCGCCGGCCGAAGAGCTGCCACCCATGACCTTCTGGGAACGCTTCAAGCCCTTTCTGGTGTATGTGGTGCCGTTGTCCGGCATTGTGATCGTCGTAGTGGGCAGCCTCATCATGGGCCTGGCCACGCCCACCGAGTCTGCCGCACTGGGCACGCTGGCCACCATGCTGGTAGCGGTGCTCTACCGCAGCATGAGCTGGCAGGCGCTGTGGGCCGCGTTGCGCGAAACCTCGCTCACGGTGGTGATGATTCTCTTCGTGATCGTGGCGTCGTCCACCTTCAGTCAGCTGCTGAGCTTCTCGGGGGCCACGAGCGGTATCGTATCGATCATCCAGTCGTTCGATCCCACGCCGTTTTCGGTGCTGCTGGGCATGATGCTCATCCTGCTGATCCTGGGCTGCTTTGTGGATCAGGTGAGCATGGCCATGATCACCATTCCGCTCTTCCTGCCAATTGCCAACGCGGTAGAACTGAATCTGCTGTGGCTGGGCGTGGTGTATCTGCTCACCATGGAGATCGCCTTCCTCACGCCGCCATTCGGCTTGCTGCTGTTCGTAATGAAAGGGGTGGCGCCGCGAGACATCGGCATGGGTGTGGTATACCGGGCGGCCGTGCCCTTTGTGATCCTTGAGCTCGTCGTGCTGGTGGCCGTGCTGTTCTACCCCGAAATCGGGTTATGGCTGCCATCCGTCATGCGCGATTGAGCTGCGGAGATATTGTCGTGTCCAACCGTCTCACCCTCACCCGCCCCGACGACTGGCATCTGCACCTGCGCGATGGCGCAGGGCTGGCCGATGTCGTCGCTGATTCGGCGCGCCAGTTCGGCCGCGCCATTGTGATGCCCAACCTCAAGCCGCCGGTAACCCGGGTGGTCGAGGCCGCGGCGTATCGCGATCGCATCCGGCAAGGCCTGCAGCTGGCCGAGGAGCAGGGTCGGTTGCCAGACGGCGGGGCAGCGGCCTTCGAGCCGCTCATGACGCTTTACCTCACCGACAACACGTCTGCCGACGAAATCCGGCGCGCGGTCGATTCGGATTTCGTGCATGCCGTAAAGTTGTATCCGGCTGGCGCCACAACCAACTCCGACGCCGGGGTCACCGATTTGCTGGGCCGGTGCCGGGCCGTGCTCGAGACGATGCAGGCGCTGGGCATGCCGCTGCTCGTGCATGGCGAAGTGACCGACCCGGCCACAGACCTGTTCGATCGCGAGGCCTTGTTCATCGAGCGCGTGATGATGCCGCTGCGCCAGGCCTTCCCGGCGCTGAAGGTGGTGTTCGAGCACATCACCACGCGCGACGGGGCCCACTACGTGCGCGACGCCGAAGGGCCGGTGGCCGCCACCATCACGGCGCACCATCTGCTCTACAACCGCAATGCGCTGTTTCTGGGCGGCGTGCGACCGCACTGGTATTGCCTGCCCGTGCTCAAGCGCGAGTCGCATCGTGAAGCCCTGCTCGAGGTGGCCATCAGCGGCAATCCGCGGTTCTTTCTGGGCACCGACAGTGCGCCGCATCCGCGTGGCCTCAAGGAGCACGCCTGCGGCTGTGCGGGCTGCTACACCGCGCTGCACGCCATGCCGCTCTACGCCCAGGCGTTCGACAGTGTGGGTCGCATCGACGCACTCGAAGGTTTTGCCAGCCATCATGGCCCGGATTTCTACGGCCTGCCGCGCAACGCCGGTACCCTGACGCTGGAGCGCGTCGATACCGTGGTGCCCGACGAACTCCCGTTTGGCGACACCACCGTGGTGCCGCTGGCCGCCGGCGAAACCTTGCCGTGGCGGTTGGCCTGAACGACGCGTGAGCCGCTTCCGCCTGGAGGCGGCTGCTCCGCGTTTTGCGCGGGGTCAAGTGAGGGCGGCGTAACGTGAGGCGCGGCCAGAGCAGGCGCTGCCGCGCGGCAAATCACTTCGCCTCGGGCTCCGGCCGGCGACGAAACACTAGGTCCCAGACGCCGTGGCCCAGACGCTTGCCGCGCGCCTCGAACTTGGTTTCGGGACGCCAGACGGGACGCTCGGCGTAGCCCTCGTGCTCCTTGCCCGCATCGTTTACCAGCGACGGCTCGGCGCTCAACACCTCGAGCATCTGCTCGGCATACGGCTCCCAGTCGGTGGCGCAATGCAGATAGCCCCCCGCCATCAGGCGACTGGCCAGCAATGGCACGAACGACGGTTGGATCAGACGCCGTTTGTGGTGGCGCTTCTTCGGCCAGGGATCGGGAAAATACACATGAATGCCGGCCAGCATGCCTGGCGTGAGCATGTGCTGTACCACCTCGACCGCGTCGTGCTGCACCATGCGCACGTTGGTGAGATTCTGATCTTCAAGCCGCTGTGCCAGCGCGCCGATGCCGGCCTCGAACACCTCCACGCCCAGAAAATTTTCGTCGGGCCGGGCCGCGGCAATGCGGGCGGTGGTTTCGCCCATGCCAAAGCCGATCTCGAGAATCAATGGGGCCTGCCGACCGAACACGGTTTGCGGATCGATGGGCGTGCTTTGATAGGGGATCGACCAACGCGGCGCCAGCTGGGCCAGCGCCGCCTTCTGGCGCTCGGTAATATGGCCGCGACGACGCACGAAGCTGCGGATGTGGCCCGGACGCTCGGCAGACGCGTTCTCGGCCTTGTGCTCCGCACTGTCAGTGCATTGGGCGCGACGCGACGATTCGCCCTCGGGCGTGTCGGGCGCGGCGCTAGAACGGGGCGACGTCATGATCTCAGCCCCCGCCTACCGCGGCCACGATCTCAAGCTGATCGTCATTTTGCAATCGGGTTTGCGCATACTCGCTGCGCGGTACGATCTCGCCATTGCGTTCGACTGCAATGCGTTTGCCGGTGTAGCCGAGATCGGTGATGAGCTCGGCAACCGAGCTGATGCCCTCGAGCGTGCGGGGCTTTCCGTTGAGCACGATATTCATGACCGAATTGTAGCCGGCGGATCGTGTAGAATTTGCGCGCGGCGAGAGGCTGCCCGCCCGGGCAGCTTTGAGGCGGGTGTAGCTCAATGGCAGAGCAGAAGCTTCCCAAGCTTACGACGAGGGTTCGATTCCCTTCACCCGCTCCATTCCGTTAGCGAGCAAGCCACCCTCCAGATGCGGTCCAGGTTTCTGGCGATTCGCTCTGTCATGAATTGTTGCCAATCTGGCGGGGCCCAGCCATAATGCTCCGAGCCAACGTCGCACCCTCACGCATCTCTTCCTGTGCCTACCCCTGACGACCTGCCGGACGGTCTGTACGACCGGATCGTCACCGACTCATTACGTACCGCGCTCGAACAGACGGGCCTCGCGGGACAATACCGCACGGTGCCCGTGACGCCGGAAGAGGCGCCGGAACGCTTGGTCGACATGCTTTCAGCGCAGTTGTTGCGGGTGCTTGAAGACTTGCCGGGACACGACGAGCAGGCGTTGCGACACCAACTGTCACTGGCCAATGGCATTCTGCGGCATGTGCGTACGCAACTGGGTGAGCATGGCCCCGATCCAGATCTGGTGGCCGATCCCGCGCAAGTACTGCAGAGCGTGCATCGACAGAAGCCGCCGGCAGAGGCGACGCACACGGGTTTGCTGTTGCCCTGGTTGTTCACTGCTGGCAAGGGGTCGCCATCGCTTCTGACTGAACTTCGTCGAGAGCTGGCGGCCTGCGATCAGGTCGATATTCTGGTGAGTTTCATCACCTGGTCTGGCGTGCGCAAGTTGCACGATATTTTGCAGAGCATCACTGCGGTGGGCGCCGACGGCAGTTCGCGCACGCGATTGCGTGTACTCACCACCACTTACACCGGTGCCACCGAGCCCCGGGCGCTGGACGCGCTGGCCCGCCTGCCACGGTGCGAGGTCCGGGTGTCGCTCGACGGACGCCGCACGCGCTTGCATGCCAAGGCGTGGCTGTTTCGCCGCCGTACCGGGTTTGGTTCGGCTTACGTGGGTAGCGCCAATCTGTCGGGCGCGGCGCTGCTTGGAGGGCTGGAGTGGACCGTCAAGTTTACGGAGCGTGGTCAACCTGACCTCTTTGAGAGAGCGCAAGCGCACTTCGAAACCCTGTGGAATGATCCCGAGTTTCAGGCCTACGACCCCGAGGATCACGAACACCGCGCCGCTTTGGGGTCCGCATTGCGCCGGGAGTCGGGTGAAGACGTACTGGCCCGCCCCACATTCTTCGACCTGCAGCCCAAGACCTACCAGCAGGCCATGCTCGACCAGCTTGCGCTGGAGCGGGAGCATGGCCGCAGGCGTAATCTGGTGGTGGCTGCCACGGGCACCGGCAAGACAGTCGTGGCCGCCTTCGATTACCGGCGGTTGTGCGAACAGCAGGGTGGGAGGCCGCGCCTGCTGGTGGTGGCGCATCGCGAGGAGATTTTGCGGCAGGCGCTGCGAACCTGGCGTGAAGTGTTGCGGGACCACGGGTTCGGTGAGCTGCTGGCGGGGGGCGCCGAGCCTGCACACATGGATCATCTGTTTGCCACGATCCACAGCATCACATCGCGCGAGCTGGTCGCTCGTCAGGGGGAAGACTTCTGGCACATGGTGGTGGTGGATGAGTGCCATCGGCTTGCGGCCGACCGATTTCATACCTTTGTCTCCACAATTTCTCCCAAGGTACTTCTGGGTCTGACCGCCACGCCAGAGCGGAGCGATGGCAGGCCGATTTTGCCGTACTTCGACTTGCGTGCAGACGGCTCGCCAGCCGTGGAGCTGCGTTTGTGGCACGCCCTGGATCTGCAGTTGCTGGCGCCGTTCGAGTATTACGCCTGCGACGACGACACGGATTTTGCCGATGTGCCCTGGCATCAGGTGGGGGAGTTGTCGGCAATCGATCGTCTGGTGACGGGCAATCACGTGCGTGCCCGGCTGGTGATCGACGAGTGGCGTCGCCTCGCCGAAGCACCGGAACGCTGCCGCGCGCTGGTATTTTGCGTGTCGGTGGCGCATGCCGATTTCATGACCCAACAATTCAACCGGGCCGGCATCGCCGCCGAATGCCTGGTGGGTTCCAGCCCGTCGGAATCACGCCGCCGCGCGCCCGAGCGTCTGGCGCGCGGCGAGTTGGCCGCGATCGTCACATGCGATCTCTATAACGAAGGCGTGGATCTGCCGGCGGTGGACACTTTGCTGATGTTGCGTCCCACGCAGAGCCCGGTATTGTTCCAGCAGCAGATCGGGCGCGGATTGCGGCTGGCGCCGGGCAAAGAGTCGTGTCTGGTGCTCGATTTTGTGGGTCGGCATCGCAAGGAGTTTCGCTTCGATCGTCTGCTGTCCGCACTCACCGGCTTGCCACGCGAGCAGCTGCGCGAAGGGGTGGAGCATGGCTTTGGCACCCTTCCTCCCGGCTGCCATATTCATCTGCAGCGTCAAACGCGGGCTCAGGTGCTCGATAGCTTGCGGCAACTGTTGAATCAGAACTGGCGCCGGTTGCGCACCGAGTTGCAGGCTTATGCGGCGCTGCGCGGCCGCCAACGAGTGACGCTGGCAGGGTTCATCCATGAACAGGGCGTCGAAATTGAAGATATCTACCGAAGTTCGGGCCGCTCGGGCTGGACATTATTGAAACAGGATGCCGGCCTGCTTCCCGCCGACCTTCAGCCGGAAGACGAGTATTTTGGCCGGCGGTTCGGTGATCTGCTGCATTGCGACGACAGGGCGCGCCTCGACCTGCTGACGCAGGTGGCCGAGCAGGGGGAGTCCTATCGAGCACGCAACCGCCGCGACGCGGCCTTGCTGCAGATGCTTGCCTATCAGATCGACGGCCGTCACGAGCAGGTTGGCACGGGCGATCAATGGATCCGTCGCGTGGCCGCGCAACCCGATCGCCTGGATGAATTGAAGGAGCTGGCCGAGGTTCTGCTGTCGCGTCCCATGGTGGCGCGGCGCGAGATTCCAGGCTTGTCCGGCTGGTCGCTGTGCCTGCACGCCCGGTACGGCATCCGCGAGATCCTCACTGCCGCCGGCTGGCTCACCGCTCAGCGACGGTCACCTTTTCAGGCGGGCGTGCTCTCCTTGCGTGAACGCCGTATCGAATTGTTGTTCGTGACTCTCGACAAGCGTGAGGGCTATCACGAGCGTGTGGCCTACCGCGATTACGCGATCAGTCCGGAACGGTTTCATTGGCAGTCGCAGAATTCGGCCGGTCCGGGCACCGAGGTGGGGCGGCGCTATCTGCAGAGTCCGGAGAACGGTTGGCAGTTTCAGCTATTCGTGCGCACGGCCCGGGGCCAGCCCTACCACGCCTGTGGCCCTGTGCTGCTGGAGCAGGCGGTAGGGTCCCGGCCCATGTCCATCGTCTGGCGGCTGCAGGTGCCACTGCCTGCGCGTCTCTTTCAGGCGTTCAGTGTGCTACGCGATCAATGAACCGTCGCCTTCGAAAACACATTCAGCACCACCACCCCCGCCACGATGAGCCCGATGCCGATCACCCCGGCCAGGTCGAGCTTTTGTCCCATCCATAGCCAGGCCACCAGGGTGATCAGCACCACGCCCACGCCCGACCAGATGGCGTAGGCCACGCCCACGGGAATGGTGCGCAGCGTGAGCGATAAGAAGAAGAACGCGCTGGCATAGCCCGCCACCACCACGAGCGATGGCCCGAGCCGGGTAAAGCCGTCGCTCAGTTTCAGGGCCGAAGTGCCGATCACTTCCGACACGATGGCGATGGCGAGGTAAAGAAAGTTCATGTCGCCAGGCGTTTGACGCGGTGAGTGAGGGCGCTCAGGCGCCGGAGGTTTCCCACATCACGTCCGCGCCAGCGGCTTCGGCCTTGCGCAGGAGGTCGAGCAGGGGGTAGGCGCGCTGGCTGGCGGAAACGGGCTGACTGGCGTTTTTTTCTTCGTCGTCCTCGTGGGGCTTGTCTTTGCGGTCGTTCTTGTCCTGGTTGGATTCTTGCTGTGCTTGCTGAGCAATGTGGGCCTGCAGGGCTTGAATGGCACCGCCGAGTTGTTCGGTGGTGAAGACGCCACGGGGGTCGCGGGCGGTGTCGGCCGTTTTGCCGGCGGCTTCAAGCAGGGGGCGGGCGTGGTGGTCGAGCATGAGCACTTCACCACCGGCTTTGGAGCGAAAGGAATAGAGCATGGGGCATCTCCGGGAGAGGGTGTCGGGATTCTCGCATGGCTGCGCGCGCAGCGCGCACTGGGTGATGCAACGCGCCTGAAGCAGCCGATGATGCCAACGTACACCCATTGGGAGAGATTCGATGCGCGGCGGGCGTTGGTGGGGGGGCTGGATTGTGCTGGCCGTGTGGGCAGGCTCGGTGTCGGGGGCGGAGCCCGAATTGGCGGCGGGCACCTGTGGCCCCGCAGCGCTGGGTGCGCCGTGTTCGCAGGAGGGGCCAGCCAATCTGCCTCTGGGCGATGGCCGTGATTGGCGCATCGGCAATCCGGTGCATCGTCTCACTGGCGAGAAGTTTCAGCGCGATGTCGATCTGTTTGCGTTGCCGGGCGAGCTGGGGCTTGAAGTGGTTCGTCATTACCGCGCTTTCGATCCACGTGATGAGGGCCTCGGCGTGGGGTGGCGGCTTTCTTACGATCCCAGGCTGTATCGGGTAGGAGACGGCTGGCAGATCACGCAAGTGGATGGCTCGCTGGTCGGGTTTGCGGGGCCTGCGTCGCCCGGGGCATCGTGCGTGGCGCACGATCCTTTGCATGGCGAGCTGAGGCCCTTGGCGCAGGGCGGGCAAGAGTGGCGTTGGCCTGGCGGGCGGCGGCTGCAGTTCGATATTGCGGGGCGCCTTGTGCAGATTGTGGCGGCGTCGGGGGCACGCTTGCGTATCGAGCGCGGCCGGATCCCTGGGCGAGCGGAGTATGGCCGCATCCTGTCGGTGGAGGATCCGCAGGGTCGCCGGTTGCGGCTGCAGTATCGCCACGGTCGGCTCCAGAAGATCGATACGCCGGGGGGCACGCTGCGCTATTGGGTGACAGGGGATATGGCCTGGTTGCGTGGTGTGGGTTATCCGCAGGGTCAGGCCCGGCTGTATCTGCAGGATCGCGTTGGGGCAGACGCAACCGCCAGGCTGGCCGGGGTGGCTTTGCTGCATCCGCGGGCGGGGGTTCAGGTGCTTTGGCGCTGGCAGTACAACGCCGATGGCCGGGTGCGCCAGGTCACGACGCCGGCCACGGCAACGCGCTCGGCGCAAACGCTTGCGTTGTCAGGCGATGACAAGGTCGATTCTGTGGCCGGTCAGCGAGCTGGGCCCCAGGGCGGGCCAGCGGCAGAACGTCCGGTGCCTGATTCGACATCGATGCGGCGAGATGCGCAAGGGCGTGTCGTGCAAGTCGGCGAGGGGTCCGAGGCTGTGCGCTTTCATTGGTGGCGCAATACCCAGCGACTGGCGGGAATGACGCGCCCCAGTCAGGTGGCCGGCCGGCAACATCGTCTGACCATCGATTGGCAAGAGATTGTCGGGTCCGATGCCGAGTCGCGGGTGGTGCCCACGAGAGTGCAGGAGGCCGGCTGGGCCGTGGGTGAGCAGGGGCCCGAGGCCGTGCAGCGGCGCTGGCAGTTGCATTGGCAACAGAACGATGCGGGTCAGCCGGTGCTGCTAGGCGTGAAGCGAGAGGGCGAAGCCGGCCATCCCACTACCGGCGCGTTGCCGGGATGGCCGGGATATGGCGAGCAGCGCGACGATCTCGGCAGGCTCGAGTGGTGGCGCAGCCGTGCCACGGGCACACTGCAGATCGAACGCCCGGCGGCCAATCAGCGCCGGTTGCAGTTTGCCAATGGCGACAACTGGCACGAAACGTTCAACGAGGTTGGCCGCCTCACGAGGCTTCGGCGTGAGGCGGCCAACGGCCACGCCGATCAGATCGATCTGCGTTGGTTCGACGCCAGGCGATTGATCATCGATCATCCCAACGAGCAGCGCCGTTATCGCATCGCAAGCACACCCGATCAAGGCAGCCCCGAAGTCAGCGCGACTGGCGCCGAAACAGACGCCAACGCCGATGCCGATGCCGATGCCGAAGCCAACGCCGATGCCCGCACCCGCGGCGATGCCCACCCCTCGCCGGCGAACGCCGCCTGGCACCGCCTCCAGGTGTCCCGCCCGGCCATCGGGCCGATGCCGGCCTGGCGTTACGAGGAACAGCTGGCGCTGGACCGCTGGGGGCGTGTGCACCGACATCGTTTGCCCGAAGGCGGCGAGTTGCGCTACGTCTGGAACGATCGGGGCCGTCTGCAGGCCATCGATTGGTGGCCTTCGCCCGGCCGCCGGGTGTCGCTGCTGTCGACACGGCCCGATGGCTACCAGCTGGCCAACGGCACGCGGGTGCGTAGCCGATGGCATCATGGGCGTCTTGCCTGGCTGCTGCACGAGGTTCAGGGCAGGCCCTTGCTGGCGCAGGCGCTGGAATACGATGCCGCGGGCCGGTTGCAACGCGAGCGTCGGCGACTGGGCCATTTGCCATTGATGCAACGCGATTGGCAACTGGATGCCGAGGGGCGCTTGCGCCGGGTGCTGACCGACGGTGAGCCGGGCGACATCATGGAGTGGCAAGCGGATGGGCGCCGGGCGGGCTCGCCGAACGCGGCGCAGTCGGGTGGGCTGCCCAGGCAGCACGACGGTTGGACTTTGCAGTTTGGCCCGGGAAGGCAGCTGATGCGGGCAACGCAGGTGTCGCAAGAGGTGCGCTGGGTGCGCAATGCGTTGGGTGAAGCCATTGCCCGAATCCGCGTGTCCCCCGGCAAAGTCGATGCCGTGCAAGCCGAGCAGTCGCTTTACCTGCGACACCGCAAGGTGGCCCATTGGGGTGAGCGCAAAGGCACCTGGGGCGTGCTCTACCGCGTGGTCTACGCCCACGAGGTGCCGGTGGCGGTGATTCGGTACCGCGCTCCCGCGGCGCCCGAGCGATGGACACCTCAGGCGCCGAAAGCCCGTGTCGATACGGTGCATGCCGATGCTCTGGGGGTGCCGGTGGTGGTGAGTGATGCCTTCGGTCGTGTGCGCTGGATGGCGGCCATCGACTCCTTGGGGCGGCTGCGGCACCAGTGGGGCGATGCCACGCGCGGCCTGGCCTTGCGTTTGCCCGGGCAGTGGGCCGACCCCGACACCGGCTGGCACTTGAACTATCTGCGTACCTACGATCCCCGCCGCGGGCATTATCTCGAGCCCGATCCCATGGGCCCGCACGTGGCGGGAGGCTGGCCGGGCCTTTCGGCTGGCGTGGGCGGCAGTGTCTACGGCTACGCCGGGCAGCGCCCTCACCGTTGGGTCGACCCGACCGGGCTGGTGCTGTTTGCCTTCGACGGCACTTTGCAGAATGCCGACGCGGCGGCCAATGTGTATCGCTTCAGCCAGTGGTATCGCGACGGCCAGGCGCTGGCGGCAGGGCTGGCCGAAAGTCATTACCATCCCGGCCCGGGCGGCTGGCCACTGGTCGACCTGGATGCGGCCTTTGCGCTTTCGGCCAACGAGATCGTCAACACGCAATGGCAGCGCCTGCTTGATCACCTGTATCTGCTGGAGGATGCGGCCGAGCCGATTTCGCTCGATCTGCTGGGTTACTCCCGAGGTGCAGCACTGGCCCGCCATTTTGGCAATCAGGTCGTCGAACAAACGCGAGCCGGGCGATTCTGGTTCTGGGACGCCGCGTTGGGCGACGTGACCGCCTGCGTCGATCTCCGTTTCATGGGCTTGTTCGATACGGTTGCTCAGTTCGGCCTGCTCGGTCAGGGTGATGGCGCATACGATTTCACCGTGGATCCTGCCTGGCGCGGAGTGGCGCACGCCGTGGCGCTGAACGAACGACGCGATTGGTATCCGTTGCTGTCGTTGGCCGATCGGCACGGGCAATTGCCACCTGGCGCGCTCGAGCTGCCGTTTGTTGGCGCCCATGGCGATATCGGGGGCGGACTGGTGCACCCCGAATCGGTGACGCCGCCGCAGGTGCCGCTGTCGGATGTGGCGCTACAGTGGATGGCCGACCGCGCCGAGGCCCTGGGGGTGCAGCTCGAGCGAGGCGAGGCCGTGGCACAGGGTGACTGGGCCTGGGTGCACGACCTGCGTACGCCGATTCAACGTCTCCATGGCTGGCGTCGCGATCAGGCCGATGGGCCGATTCCCGGGGTGCCCTTGAGTGATCGTGCCGTGCTGGCACACGATGGCACCGAGTGGCTCGGCGCGCAGGGCGATCATGTCCACCTGGGCAGGGCTCGCCGACAGGAAGGCGAAGCCTGGATCGATCGCCTCGAGGGCTGGCTCTCGTCTGGCAACGAGCGAGTGGGCCAAGTGCGCTTGCCCGAGTATGAACAGGCGGGATGGCACCGTTGAGCCCGGGCCCGCCTTGATGCGACATCGCGCAGGCATGGGCGTGCGAGTTTGGCGGAGGATTGTCGTTGGCGCATGGCTCGCAGCGCTTGTCACAACGCCAGACTGATAAGATAGCAGGTTACGTTTTCCGGATCTCGCCCCTGTCATGCTCATCCAGCAACAAACCGAACTGATCGACCTCATCGGTCGTGCCGTGCAGGTTGCCGCCCCTGAGGCCTGCCCCGACGTTCAGCTCGAGCGACCCAAGGTGGCAGCCCACGGCGACGTGGCCTGCAACGTGGCCATGCAACTGGCCAAGCCGCTCAAGCGCAATCCGCGTCAGTTGGCCGAGGCGATCGTGGCGGCACTCTGGGAGCAACCCGGCGCGCGCGAGTTGCTGGCCGCCGTCGAGGTGGCCGGGCCGGGTTTCATCAATTTCCGGCTGACCGCGGCGGCCCAGCAAGCGGTCATTGGCGAGGTCATGCGAGAGGCCGCGCAGTTTGGCCATGCGGCGCCCAATGGCGATCGCGTTCTGGTGGAGTTCGTTTCGGCCAATCCCACCGGCCCGCTGCACGTGGGTCATGCCCGTCAGGCGGCGCTGGGCGACGCCATCTGTCGGCTGTTTCAGGCGGGCGGCTTCGACGTTCTGCGCGAGTTCTACTACAACGATGCGGGCAACCAGATCGACAATCTGGCTTTCAGTGTGCAAGCCAGGGCGCGCAACATCTCGCCTGACGACCCCACGTTTCCGGCCGACGGCTACCGGGGCGATTACATACGCGAGATCGCCGAGCAATACGTGGCGGGCGCCACGGTGCAGGCGAGCGACGGCGAGCCCGTGAAGGCTGTCGGCAACCCCGACGACCTTGAGGCCATCCGGCGTTTTGCGGTGGCCTTCCTGCGTCGCGAGCAGGATCTCGACCTGCAGGCGTTCGACCTGCGCTTCGACAACTTCTATCTCGAGAGCTCGCTCTACGACACCGGTCGGGTCGAGCAAACCGTGCGGCGCCTGATGGAAAGCGGTCACACCTATGAGTCCGACGGCGCGCTGTGGCTGCGCACCACCGAACTTGGCGAAGGCGACGACAAGGATCGCGTCATGCGCAAGAGCGAGGGCGGCTACACGTATTTTGTGCCCGATGTGGCGTATCACGTCACCAAATGGGAGCGCGGTTATCGGCGTGCCATCAACATCCAGGGCAGCGATCATCACGGCACCGTGGCGCGCGTACGTTCGGGCCTGCAGGCGCTCGATGTCGGCATTCCCAAGGGCTACCCCGACTACGTCCTCCACAAGATGGTCAAGGTGATGCGGGGTGGCGAGGAGGTGAAGATCTCGAAGCGGGCCGGCAGCTATGTCACCCTGCGCGACCTCATCGACTGGGTGGGTCGTGATGCCGTGCGCTTCTTTCTCATTCAGCGTCGCGCCGATACCGAATTCGTGTTCGACGTCGATCTCGCGCTCCGCCAGAGCGACGAGAACCCGGTGTATTACATCCAGTACGCCCATGCCCGCATCTGTTCCATTCTTCAGCAGTGGGGCGGCGATCCGGCCACCTTGCGCGAAGCCGATGTCAGCCTGCTCGAGGCGCCTGCCGAATTCGCCCTGTTGCAGCGGCTGGCGGGATTCCCGGCCATGATCCGTTCGGCGGTGGCCGATCTGTCGCCGCATCATGTGGCCTACTGGCTCAAGGATTGCGCGGCCGATTTCCACGCCTACTACAATGCCGAAAGGGTGCTGGTCGATGAGCCCGCCTTGCGCCAGGCGCGTCTGGCGCTGCTGGCAGCCACACGTCAGGTCATTGCCAATGGCCTGGATCTCCTGGGCGTCAGCGCCCCCGAACGTCTCGAGCGCAGCTGAATCATGGCACGCAAGAAAACCACTCGCGGCCGCCAGTCGGCACCCCGCCGCGGCGGAACGCTGTTCGGCATGATGACCGGCATCGTGCTGGGGCTGCTGTTTGCTGCCGGCGTGGCCATCTATTTCTCCGGGGCTCCCATGCCGTTCGTTGATCGCGCCTCGCGCGGCCCCGATCCCGTGCCGCAAGACGTGCCCAGCCGTTTGCCGGATCCCAACCTGGGTCTGTCGTCGGCCGGCGTGCGGCCGCCGCCCTCCTGGCTTGGCGACGACACGCCGGCGTCGCCCGAGCCCGATCAAGCCCGCGCCGAGGCGGGTGCCGCTGAGGGTGCCGAGAGCGCCGCGTCGGACGACGCGGCAAGCCCCGATTCCGGCGACGCGCTCGGCGACCTGGTGGCCAGCCTGGGCAATCGCACCTCCGAGGCCACCCGTCCCCAGGCCGAGCAGCCTCCGCCCATACCCACAGCGCCGGCCGGCCGCTATCTGCTGCAAGTGGGCAGTTTCCGTGTGCTCGAAGACGCCGAGGCGCTCAAGGCACAGCTGGCGCTGCTGGGCTTCAATGCGCGCGTGCGGCAGGCCACGGTCGATGGCGTGCTGGTGAACCGCGTGCAGGTGGGCCCTTATGCCAATGTCGACGACATGAACACGGCGCGTGAACGTCTCACCGCCAATCAAGTCGAAACCACGGTCGTTCGCAACTGATTCCTACCAGCGAGGTTAAATCCATGCAGCATCGCACCCTTCGCCGTCCAGCCCTCTGGCAATTCGTGCTGGCTTTCATGCTTCTGAGCGTGGCGCTGGTGGCTCAGGCCCAGCGCGGCGGTCAGCCCTTCAGCGCCATCGAGCCGCCGCGGGCAACCGACGCGCCCGGCAAGATCGAAGTCCTCGAATTCTTCCAGTATGGCTGCCCGCATTGTCGTGCCATGGATCCGCTTGTGGCGCAATGGCAGCAGAATCTGCCGGACGACGTCGTGGTGCATCATGTGCCGGTTGCGTTCAATCAATCGATGACCTCGTGGCAGTACCTCTATTACACGCTCGACGCGATGGATCGGATGGATCTGCAGTCGGATGTGTTCGCCGCCGTACAAACGCGTCGCGATCCGCTCAACTCGATGGATCGCGTGCTCGACTGGGCCGAGAGCCACGACCTCGATCGCGACGAATTCGAGGCCATGTACAAATCATTCGGCATTGCGGCCAAGGTCAAGCGCGCCAATCAGCTGATCGAGAGCTATCAGATCAACAGCGTGCCCACGTTTGCCGTCGATGGCCGCTTCCTCACTTCGCCGGCCCAAGCCAATGGCTACGAGCAGACCCTCGAAGTCGTCGACACTCTGCTCGAGCGCATCCGCGCCGAGGGCTGACGCCATATGGGTCGGGCCCAGCGGGCCGGCTCGGGCACCGTCGCTGCGAGCGCGCCATACCCCGACGCGGCGCTGCCGCCGGTGCCGGCGCGGATCACCGTGGCCGACACGGTGTATCGTCACCTCCGTGAGGCGCTGATCCTCGGTCGGTTCGATCCGGCTCAGGCACTCACCATTGGAGGGCTTGCCGCGTCGTTCCAAACCAGCCACATGCCCGTGCGCGAAGCGCTGCGGCGCCTGGCTGCGGAAGGAGCGCTCGAGGTCCGGGCCAATGGTTCGGCCCGGGTGCCGCACGTGACGCACCATGCCCTGCACGACATCGCGCGCGCTCGTGTGGCGCTCGAGTGTCTGGCCGCCGAACTGGCAGCCGCGCAGATGTCCGACGCCGAGTTGCGCGCGCTCGACACGCTCGAGAACGCCCATCGTTGTTCAGCCGCATCGGGTGATGTCACACGTATGCTCGAAGCCAACCGGAGCTTTCATTTCGCCGTGTATGCAGCCGCCCGCTCGCCGGTGCTGCTCAATCTGATCGAGTCGCTCTGGCTGCGGTATGGTCCGTTCATGCGCGCGCTGTCGCTCTACATGGCGCCGCGCATGGCGCAGGGTACGCACGAGCCCTTCGTGCAGGGGCATCACGAGATCGTGGCTGCCCTGCGGGCTGCTGACGGCGCTGCGGTCCGCGTCGCCGTGCAGCGCGACATCGAGGGTACGCGCGATCTTCTGGAGTCTCTGCTGCACCAGCGTGAGCGTGGTGAAGCGCCCACAATCGGCTTGCCGACGCCGCCTCGGCCGCAAGCAGAGAGTTGACGTCGGGCGGGCCATAACGGTAGAATCAGAGGCTTTTCGAAATTTTATGTGCTCGCAGCGCAAGTGAACGCGCGGGCGCAGTGCGCTCTTTCAGGCTTGTGGCTGGCGTGCTGCGTATTGTCGTTTTCGGCGCTGCGGCCAACCCGGGGCCCTCGGGCAGGCGTAAAACGCCTTCCCGCCGGGCTCGTGCCACAAGGACCTCAAAGCATGCCAACCATCAGTCAGCTCGTGCGCAAGCCGCGCGAAGTCAGTCATATCAAGAGCAAGAGCCCCGCGCTCGAAAACTGCCCGCAGCGTCGTGGCGTTTGCACCCGCGTGTACACCACCACGCCCAAGAAGCCCAACTCGGCGCTTCGCAAGGTGGCCAAGGTGCGTCTCACCAACGGCTTCGAAGTCATCTCCTACATCGGCGGCGAAGGCCACAACCTGCAAGAGCACTCGGTTGTGCTCGTTCGCGGTGGTCGCGTCAAGGATCTTCCCGGTGTGCGCTATCACATCGTGCGCGGTGCGCTCGATCTGCAGGGCGTCAAGGATCGCCGCCAGGCTCGTTCCAAGTACGGTGCCAAGCGGCCCAAGAAGGCCTGATTGCCGTGACCGGCGTGCCTGCTGCAGTTGCCCAAGCCTTCTGTCGGAGTGTCACAACCGTCGTCACATACATGCAGTGCAATGTCCGGTGTCTTGCGCAAGCAGGGCGTCTGGTGCACTTGGAGGCAGGCCGATAACGGCAGCCGTCCAAGACGTAAGTGGCAGCTCGGCCCCCAGGTGGGCCAATCATGGGCTGCCGAGGCAGCGGCAAGTTTGCCGCGCAACTGAATCGACACACAGGAAATACCATGCCCCGTCGTCGCGAAGTCCCCAAACGCGAAATTCTGCCCGATCCCAAGTTCGGTAACGTCGAACTGGCCAAGTTCATGAACGTCATCATGCTGTCGGGCAAGAAGGCCGTGGCCGAACGCATCGTCTACGGTGCGCTCCATCAGATCCAGACGAAAACCGGCAAAGAGCCGATCGAAGTGTTCAGCGCAGCCATCAACAACGTCAAGCCCATGGTCGAGGTCAAGAGCCGTCGGGTTGGCGGTGCCAACTACCAGGTGCCCGTGGAGGTCCGTCCGGTGCGTCGCCTGGCGCTGGCCATGCGCTGGTTGCGCGAAGCTGCCAAGAAGCGCGGCGAGAAGTCGATGGATCTGCGTCTGGCCGGTGAGCTTCTGGATGCCGCCGAAGGCCGTGGTGCCGCTCTCAAGAAGCGTGAAGACACGCACAAGATGGCCGAGGCCAACAAGGCTTTCAGCCATTTCCGCTGGTAACACCCTGCCAGAGTCGAAAGTGCCCCCGCCCTTCTGGCGGGGAGCCAGGCGACAACACCCGAAGTCGCAAGTTTCAAGGAATCGTTAATCATGGCCCGCAAAACCCCGATCGAGCGCTATCGCAACATCGGCATCTCTGCCCACATCGACGCAGGGAAGACCACCACCACCGAGCGCATCCTGTTCTACACCGGCGTCAACCACAAGGTTGGCGAGGTGCACGACGGCGCCGCCACCATGGACTGGATGGAGCAGGAGCAAGAGCGCGGCATCACCATCACCTCGGCGGCCACCACGGCGTTCTGGCGCGGCATGGCCCAGAACTACCCCGAGCATCGCATCAACATCATCGATACCCCGGGGCACGTCGACTTCACCATCGAGGTGGAGCGTTCGATGCGTGTGCTCGACGGCGCGTGCATGGTGTATTGCGCCGTGGGTGGTGTGCAGCCCCAGTCTGAAACTGTGTGGCGCCAGGCCAACAAGTATGAAGTGCCTCGTCTGGCCTTCGTGAACAAGATGGACCGCACCGGTGCCAACTTCTTCAAGGTCTACGAGCAGCTCAAGACCCGCCTGCGCGCCAACCCCGTGCCGGTGGTCATCCCCATTGGTGCCGAAGAGAAATTCCGCGGCGTGATCGATCTCGTCAAGATGAAGGCCATCATCTGGGATGAGGCCAGCCTTGGCATCAAGTTCGACTACGAAGACATCCCCGCCGAGCTCCAGGCCGAGGCCGACAAGTGGCGCGAGAACCTGCTCGAGACGGCTGCCGAGTCGTCCGAAGAGTTGATGAACAAGTACCTCGAAGAAGGCACGCTCACCGAAGCAGAAATCACCCAGGCGATTCGCACGCGCACCATCGGCAACGAGATCCAGCCCATGCTGTGCGGCACCGCCTTCAAGAACAAGGGCGTGCAGCGCATGCTCGACGCGGTGATCGAATTCCTGCCGTCGCCCATCGACATTCCCCCGGTTCAGGGTGAAGACGACGAAGGCAACGTGATCGAGCGCAGCGCCGACGACAAGGAAAAATTCTCCGCATTGGCGTTCAAGCTCATGACCGATCCGTTCGTCGGTCAGCTTACCTTCGTACGGGTGTATTCGGGCGTGCTCAATTCGGGCGACACCGTCTACAACCCCATCAAGAAGAAGAAAGAACGCATCGGCCGCATTCTGCAGATGCACGCCAACAACCGCGAAGAGCTCAAGGAAGTGTTGGCGGGCGACATCGCCGCCGTGGTGGGCCTGAAAGACGTCACCACCGGCGAGACGCTCTGCGACACCGATTCGCACATCATGCTCGAGCGCATGGAGTTCCCGGAGCCCGTGATCTCGCAGGCCGTCGAGCCGAAGTCCAAGGCCGACCAGGAGAAAATGGGCATCGCGCTGTCGCGTCTGGCCCAGGAAGATCCCTCGTTCCGTGTGCGCACCGACGAAGAATCCGGCCAGACCATCATCTCGGGCATGGGCGAGCTCCACCTCGAGATCCTGGTCGATCGCATGCGGCGCGAGTTCAACGTGGAAGCCAACGTGGGCAAGCCCCAGGTGGCCTACCGCGAAACCATCCGCAAGACCTGCAACGAAGTCGAAGGCAAGTTCGTCAAGCAGTCGGGTGGTCGCGGTCAGTACGGTCACGTGGTGCTCAAGCTCGAGCCCCTCGAGCCGGGTGGCGAAGGCTTCGAGTTCGTCGACGCCATCAAGGGCGGCGTGGTGCCGCGCGAGTACATCCCGGCGGTGGAAAAGGGCATCCGCGATACCCTGCCGTCTGGCGTGCTGGCCGGTTATCCGGTGGTCGATGTCAAGGTCACGCTGTTCTTCGGTTCGTACCACGACGTCGACTCGAACGAAAACGCCTTCAAGATGGCGGGTTCCATGGCCTTCAAGGAAGGTATGCGCAAAGCCACTCCGGTGCTGCTCGAGCCGATGATGCACGTCGAGGTCGAAACGCCCGAAGACTACGCCGGCAATGTGATGGGCGATCTGTCGTCACGGCGTGGCATGGTGCAGGGCATGGACGAAATCGCCGGTGGCAGCAAGCTCATCAAGGCTGAAGTGCCGCTGTCCGAGATGTTCGGCTACGCCACGCAGCTGCGCTCCATGACGCAAGGTCGCGCGACCTACAGCATGGAGTTCAAGCAGTACGCCGAGGCGCCCAAGAACGTGTCCGAGGCCATCATCAGCGCACGCAACAAGTAATTCCCCCAAACCGCGGGGTCGGGGCTGGTCTCCGATCCCGTCCGCATTTCCGCAGATTCCACTATCCTGAAGGAAAACCATCATGGCAAAAGGCAAGTTTGAGCGTACCAAGCCGCACGTCAACGTCGGCACCATTGGCCACGTCGATCACGGTAAAACCACGCTGACCGCAGCGATCAC
>JAWLHC010000018.1:0-35541 GCA_041690575.1 Verticiella sp. | reverse complement strand
GGGCGAGAATTGAGTCGATTGCGGTGGCGATTGGCAGTGCAGTCGCGCGGCTCGTTGCGCCTCAGTGACTCTGAAATGAAAATTTCAGGGACGACGCCTTCCCGCCATGGCGTCGTCGAGACCAGTCGATAGGCTTCCTCGCTCATGGGCTTTGACATAGTTTGGAGAAGTATCGGGCTGGATCGATCGTGAAACAAAAAACGCCACTCGAAAGTGGCGCTTTTTGTCTTACCCAAAACCAGGGCACCGGACATGCCCCGACAGGACCGGAATCAGGCCGCGTAACGGCGCAGCCGTGTCGCAAACTCGGCAAGATGCTCGTTGCCGCTTTGCTGGGCGCGCTGGCACCAGTCTTGCAGGTCGTGCATGAGCTTTTCGCTGGAGGCGCTGGAACTCTCCCAGATGCGGGCCAGCTCGTTGCGCATCTGCACCAGCACCGACAGGTGACCGTGCTGCGAGAGGATATCGTCGACCTCGTTGCCATGCGCCGCCGAGGTGGCCACTTCGCCGCCCGTGCGGTTGAGCTTGCGCTTGGCCTTGCTCAGCAGCTGCCATTGCGAAGGCTCGGCCGAGGCCTGCTTGAGGCGAGTGATCTCGTCGCGGCAAGCCTGCTTGAGCATGTCGCCATACCGGCCCATGATTTCGTAGCGGTGCGTGATGACGGCCTGCAGGGTTTGCAGATCGACCGCCGGCTTGTGCTCGACGATCTGCGGCCGAGGGGCCACCCGGCGCACGTTGGCGAGCTTGACTGCAGACAGCATGCGCAGGTACATCCAGCCGATGTCGAACTCGTACCACTTGCTCGAGAAGCGGGCCGAGCTGGCATGAGCGTGGTGGTTGTTGTGGAGCTCTTCGCCACCGATGATGATGCCGATGGGGAACACGTTGGTGCTGGTATCGGGGCTACCGTAGTTGCGATAGCCAAAGTAGTGCCCGATACCGTTGACCACACCCGCCGCCCAGAAGGGAATCCAGGCCATCTGCACGGCCCACACGGTAAGACCCAGCACGCCGAACAGCATGAGGTCGATGACCAGCATGAGACTGATGCCCAACACGGTGTGGCGCGAGTACAGGTTGCGCTCGAGCCAGTCGTTGGGAGTGCCGTGACCGAACTTGGCCATGGTTTGCTGGTTGGTGGATTCCTGGCGATAGAGCTCGGCGCCGCGGAACATGACGCGATTGATGCCGAACACCATGGGCGAGTGGGGGTCGCCATCGCGCTCGCAACGGGCGTGATGCTTGCGGTGAATGGCCACCCACTCCTTGGTGACCATGCCGGTGCCCAGCCACAGCCAGAACCGCATGAAATGCGCCACGACGGGATGAAGATCCACACCACGGTGTGCCTGACTGCGATGCAGGAACAGGGTGACCGAGATGATGGTGAGATGGGTGGTCACCAGCGTGAACAGAACGATCTGCCACCATGACGCGTTGGCGACACCGTGAAGCAGGAAATCAAAGACAGCATTCATTAAATCGAAACCTCGAACGCGGCACGATCACCGCACAGGCGTAAGGGTACTATCTTCAACGAGCGGACGATAGTTTTTTTACGCCGAATTTGACAAGACGCAAGCCTGGCGGTGACCACCCCATCGGGTGTGGATCTGGCGCAACATTCGGGCCAAAAAACGGCCTGAGAGCGTCTGGCGTGAACTCGTAAGACTCTTGCGGGGCGCGATAGTTCCGCCACTGACCCTAGGCCGCCGGTTTGCGTTCAAGCACAGCGGCAAAGAACGCGTCGGTATGGTGCTGGTCGGGGCGAAGCTGAAGCGTGGGGGTCGACACCACCAGCGGCGTGCGGTTGGCCAGGATGTCGGCCACGGGAAGCAGGTGAAAATCGGGATGCTCGGCCAGAAACCGCTCAACTTGCTGCTCATTTTCGGCCGGCAACAGACTGCAGGTGGCGTAAACCAGGCGGCCGCCTGGCGCCACACAGCGGGCGGCACTGGCCAGGATGCGGGCCTGTTGGCCAAACAGCGAATCCAGCGCCAGGGGATCCTGGCGCCATTTGATGTCGGGGTTGCGACGCAAGGTGCCAGTGCCCGTGCAGGGCGCATCCACCAGCACCCGCTGCGCCTTGCCGGCCAACCGCTTGACGCGGGCGTCGTTTTCGCTGGCAATGGCCACCGGCTCGACATTCGACAAGCCGCTACGGGCCAGTCGTGGCGTAAGCCGGGCCAGACGCGCCGCCGATACGTCGAAGGCATACAGCCGACCCGTGTTGCGCATGAGCGCGCCCAACAGCAGCGTCTTGCCGCCCGCGCCGGCACAGAAATCGATGATCATTTCGCCACGTCGTGGCCCCACCAGCAGGGCCAGCAGCTGACTGCCCTCATCCTGCACCTCGACACTGCCATCCTGGAACCGCGACCATCGGGGCAGAGCGAGCCGCCGGTGCAACCGTATGCCCCACGGCGACCACGGCGTGGCCTCGGGCCCGGGATCTCCCGGGTGCTGCTCCGCCACCCAGGTGGTCAGTTCGGCCAGCAAGGCATCGCGGTCCAGCTTGAGGGGATTGCAGCGCAGGTCGAAAGGCGCCGGCTGATTGAGCGCTTCGGCCAGTGCCTCAGCCTCCGGCAGCTCCAAAAGACTGGCGGCGAGCCAGTCGGGCAGGCTGTAGCGCACGGCAAACGGCAAGCTGGCGGGGTCGATGGCGCGCACGCCGTGCAGCCACGCCAGTTCGCTCTCATCGAGTACCGACTCGAGCCCTTTCGCCGCGGTGGCAGCGAGGCCCAGCACGGCCAGGCGACGCTGCGCCGGCCCCGTGCCGCTTTGTGACAGCTGCCGATAACGGCGCAAATGCCGCAGGACATCGAACACCGCCTCGGCCACTTCGGCCCGATCGCGCGCGCCCAGTTGCGGATGCGCACGCATCCAGCGCGAAAGCACGACATCGGCAGGATCGGTCCAGCGCACAATGTGCTCGAGCACTTGCTGCACCTGCCAGATTCGTTGGGCGGCCGGCGGCAAGGCCGGCGTGGCGTCGGACCGCCGACGACGAGGGCTGGTGCCGGCCACCGCCGGCTTGCGGCGCGCAGCCGCGGGCGCACTGCCACCCCGGCCCGGCGACCGGCGGTTCATGCCGACACCTCGCGATACGTGGCTTCAGCCACCGGCTGGGGCGACGACACCGGCTCGGCCGCGGCCGCTGCCTTGGGCGGCCACGCGGCCAGCGCGCCGGGGTGAAGGAAGACGCGTTGCGCCACGCCCCTTACCCTGACCTCGCTGCCCTGGCGCTGGACGCGCCCTTCTGTCAGCCACCGCACCGCGGCGGGATACACCACGTGTTCGACGTCGAGCACACGCTCGGCCAGCGTCTCGGCGTCGTCGTCAGCCATCACCGGCACGACGCCTTGCGCCAGAATGGGGCCGTCGTCGAGCACCGGGGTCACGAAGTGCACCGTGCAACCATGCGCCTGCACCCCCACGGCCAGTGCCTGGGCATGCGTATGCAGCCCCGGAAACGCCGGCAGCAGCGAGGGATGGATGTTGATGAGGCGACCTTCGAAACGGCGCACGAATTCGGGCGTGAGTACCCGCATGAAGCCGGCCAGCAAGACATAATCGGGCTGAAACGCCTCGAGCTGCTCGGCCAGGGCCGCATCGAAGGCCGCGCGGGAGGGGTACTCGCGATGCGGCACGCAAGCGGTGGCGATGCCGCGCGCCTGCGCCCAGGCCAGGCCGGCGGCCTCGGGTCGGTTGGCGACCACGGCCACCACGTCGGCCGGCCAGTTTTCGCGAGCACAGGCCTGCACCAGCGACTGCATGTTGCTGCCGCGCCCCGACACGAGGATAACCAGGCGTCGCCGGGCGGGTTGGGCGATATCGGACAAGAGAATCCTTCAAGAGAAAGGCCGGCGTGAGGCCGGCACGAAAACGCCCAAGATTGTAAACTCTGCGCGTGAATTCCTCCCCCACCTCCCTGCGCGTGCATCGCGGCGCCCCGCCATCGGGCTTGCGGCGCCCTTGCGCCCTCACCATTGGCAACTTCGATGGCGTGCATCTGGGCCACAAGGCCATGCTCACACGACTGGTCTCTGCGGCCCGTCGCCGCCATCTGGTGCCCACGGTGATGACGTTCGAGCCGCACCCGCGCGAATATTTCGCCCGCATCCATCACAAGCCCGAGCTGGCGCCGGTGCGCATCAGCGGCCTGCGCGACAAGATCGTGGATCTGGCCGAAGCCGGCGTGGAGCAGGTGATCGTGGAGCGCTTCGATCAGCGCCTGGCAAGCATGCCACCCGATCGCTTCATCGAGCACTTGCTGATTGCCGGGCTCGATACCCGCTGGCTGCTGGTGGGCGACGACTTCCGGTTTGGCGCCAAACGCCAGGGCGATGTGCACCTGCTGCAAGCGCACGGCGGCTTCGAGGTGGAATCGATGGATTCCATCACGGATCGTGAAGGCAAGCGCGTGTCGAGCACCGACGTGCGTCTGGCGCTGGCCGACGGCGACCTCGAGCGCGTGGCCGAGCTGCTGGGGCACCGCTATCACATGAGTGGCCACATCGTGCACGGCTTGAAGCTGGGCCGCAACCTGGGGTTTCGCACCATCAATCTGCGCGTACCTTCGCGCAGCACGGCGCTCAAGGGCATCTTCACGGTGCTGGTGCATGGTCTGGGCGACGCGCCCGTGGAGGGCGTGGCCAGCCTGGGGGTACGGCCCACGGTCACGGATGCCAACCGGATGCTGCTCGAGGTGCATCTGCTCGATTTCGATCAGCAGGTATACGGTAAACTGGTGCGCGTGGAATTCCTCAAGAAACTGCGCGACGAGGCCCGCTTCGTCGACCTCCCCACTCTCGTCAAGGCCATCGCCGGCGATGTCGAGCATGCGCGTGCCTGTTTTGCCGCGCTTGCCCAGGCTGGCGCCCACCCGGCCCGCTCCGCCACCGACCGAATTTGACCCTGGCATCCCACACGGGTGCCACCGGTCGTACCCACGCCTGCCGCGTGGCAGACGGCGCCTTGCCGTTCCCATTGCTCCAACATTTTTCGTCCGCTCTAAACGCGTCCGACGCCATGGATCCCAAGAAAACACTCAATCTCCCCGACACTCCGTTTCCGATGCGCGGCAACCTGGCCAAACGCGAACCCGAATGGGTTCGGCAATGGCAGGAGCGCGGCGTCTACCAGGCCATTCGCCGGGCCAGCGCCGGCCGGCCGCGTTTCGTGCTGCACGATGGCCCGCCCTATGCCAACGGCGACATCCATATCGGTCACGCCGTCAACAAGATCCTCAAAGACATCATCATCAAGAGCCGCAACCTGGCGGGCTTTGATGCCCATTACGTGCCGGGTTGGGATTGCCATGGCATGCCAATCGAGATCCAGATCGAGAAGTTGCACGGCAAGCATCTGCCCGTGGCCGAGGTGCAGGCCAAGGCACGCGCCTATGCGGCGGAGCAGGTGAAACGACAAACCATCGACTTCCAGCGCCTGGGCGTGCTGGGTGAGTGGGACAACCCCTACCTCACCATGAACTACGGCAATGAAGCCGACGAACTGCGCGCGCTGGGCCGCATTGTGCAAGCGGGCTTTGTGTTCCGCGGGCTCAAGCCGGTGAACTGGTGCTTCGATTGCGGCTCGGCGCTGGCCGAGGCCGAGGTGGAGTACGCCGATCGCACCGATCCGGCGATCGACGTGGCTTTCCCGTTCACCGATCGCGCTGCGGTGGCCAAGGCGTTCGGCCTGGATGCGCTCGAAGATGACGGCGCCATCGTGATCTGGACCACCACACCCTGGACCATCCCCGCCAACCAGGCACTCAATGTGCATCCCGAGCTCGACTACGCGCTGGTGCGGGTGGCACCCGAAAACGGCACCGGCAGCCTGCTGATTCTGGCCCGCGAGCGGGTCGACGCCTGCCTCGAGCAGTGGGGGCTGAGCGGCGTGATGCTGGCCAGCGCCAAGGGCGCGGCGCTCGCCGGCCTCACCTTCCATCATCCGCTGGCCAAGCTGCACGAGGGCTACGACCGCGTCTCGCCGGTGTATCCGGCCGAATACGTCACGCTCGACACCGGCACCGGCATCGTGCATGCCTCGCCGGCCTATGGGGTGGACGACTTCCTGGTGTGCAAGGCCAATGGTCTGGACGACGACGCCATTCTCAACCCGGTGCGCGGCGACGGCGTGTACGCCGACTGGCTGCCGCTGTTTGGCGGTCTGGGCATCTGGGATGCCAATCCGCGCATTGTCGACGCGCTGAGCGATGCGGGTTCGCTGCTGCGCGTGGCCAAACATCCACACAGCTACATGCACTGCTGGCGCCACAAGACACCCGTGATTCTGCGCGCCACCAGCCAATGGTTTGCCGGCATGGATGTGACCCCGCGCGAAGGCGCCCCGTTGCGCGAGCGCGCGCTGGCCGGCGTGGAAGCCACACAGTTCTATCCGGCCTGGGGCAAGGCACGCCTGCACGCCATGATTGCCAACCGCCCCGACTGGACGCTCTCGCGCCAGCGGCAGTGGGGTGTGCCCATGGCATTCTTTGTGCACAAGGAATCCGGCGAACTGCACCCGCGCACGCCGGAACTGATCGAAGCCGTGGCCGAGCGCATCGAACGCGAGGGCATCGAAGCCTGGCAACGGCTCGACCCCAGCGAGCTGCTGGGCGACGACGCCGAACACTACGAGAAGAATCGTGACACGCTCGATGTGTGGTTCGATTCGGGGATTACCCACACCACGGTGCTGGGCGGGCGGCGCGATGCCAACAGCCCCAGCCGCGGTTCACATGGCGCCGAACTGGCCTGGCCGGCCGACCTCTATCTTGAAGGTTCCGACCAGCATCGCGGCTGGTTCCATTCGTCGCTGCTCACCAGCTGCATGCTGTTCGGCACGCCGCCCTACCGCGCCCTGCTCACTCATGGCTTCGTGGTCGACGGTCACGGCCGCAAGATGAGCAAATCGGTGGGGAATGTGATTGCGCCACAGAAGGTGTCGGACACTCTCGGCGCCGAAATTCTGCGGCTGTGGGTGGCCAGCACCGATTACTCGGGCGAGCTGTCGATTTCCGACGAAATCCTCAAGCGCGTGGTGGAGGGCTATCGGCGCATTCGCAATACGCTGCGCTTTCTGATGGCCAATTTGAGCGATTTTCAGCCGGCGCAGCATAGCGTGCCGGTGACGCAGATGCTCGACATCGATCGCTACGCCCTGACCTTGTGCGCTGACCTGAACCGCGAGGTGCAGGGCTGGTACGACCGTTACGAATTTCATCCCGCGGTGTCGCGGCTGCAGACCTTCTGCTCCGAAGATCTGGGCGCCTTCTACCTCGACGTGCTCAAGGACCGGCTCTACACCACCGCCGAGGACAGCCCGGCACGGCGTTCGGCGCAGAGCGCGTTGTGGCACATCACGCAAACCCTGCTGCGCCTGATGGCGCCGGTGCTGTCGTTTACCGCCGAAGAAGCCTGGGCGCTGCTGCCCCATCAAGACGACCTGGCCAAGGCCAGCATCTTCACGCAATGCTTCCACGAAACACCACAGCCGACCGATGCGCCAATGCTGCGCGCGCAATGGGGCCGGCTGCGCGAGCTGCGCGCCGAAGTGGTCCGCGAGCTCGAGAATGTGCGCACGGCCGGCGGTATCGGTTCGTCGCTGCAGGCCGACGTCACGCTCACGGCCAGCGGCGAAGACCTGGCCCTGCTGCAAAGCCTGGGCGACGATCTGCGATTCGTGCTGATCGTGTCGCGGGCGCGGGTGGTATCGGGCAACGGTGCCCTGCAGATTGCTGTCACCCCATCGGCGCATAGCAAGTGCGAGCGTTGCTGGCATTGGCGCGACGACGTCGGTCACGATGCCGAGCATCCCGGTCTCTGCGGCCGCTGCACCAGCAATCTGTTTGGCCTGGGCGAGGTGCGTCGTGCCGCATGACATTGCCGCAGCCGCCGGCGACCGCCGCAGCCTGTGGCGCTGGCTGGCCATTGCCGCCCTGATCATCGGGCTGGACCAGGCCACCAAGCTGGCCTTCGATCATCTGCTGGCCTATGGCGACCGGCTGACCGTGCTACCGGTGTTCGACTTCACCCTGCTCTACAACCGCGGAGCGGCCTTCAGTTTTCTGGCGGGGCAGCCCGGCTGGCAACGCTGGTTCTTTACCGGCGTGGGCCTGATCGCCGCGGTAGTGATCGTGTATCTGCTGGCCAGACATCGCCATCAGCGCCTGTTCTGCGTGGCGCTCACGCTGATTCTGGGCGGCGCGCTGGGCAACGTGATCGATCGACTGCTGTACGGCCATGTGATCGACTTCTTGTTGTTTCACTGGAATGACTGGTATTTTCCGGCGTTCAATCTGGCCGACACGGCAATCACGTTTGGGGCGGGGTTGCTGATTGCCGATGAGGTGCGGCGAGTGCGGGCCGGGCGGAAGTCAAGTTAACCCCCGTCATCCCGGCCGAGACAGGCCCGCAGGGCCTGCGTGAGCCGGGACCTGAGTGACGACGTCGCGCGGGCGATGGCAACGCTCAGGGGGTGCACCGAGGTCCCGGCTCACGCGGGCGCTTTGCGCCCGTCTCGGCCGGGATGACGGGGGGTGGGGGCTCTGTGGCGCTCAGGGGGTGCGGTGGGGTCCCGGGGCGCCGGGCTCTGCCCGGCGCCCGGGATGACGACCTCACGCGGGCGCTTTGCGCCCGTCTTGGCCGGGATGACGGGGTGAGAGTGGGGAGTGGGAGATGACGATGAATGAGCTGGCGGGGCGACGGTTGGTGGTGGTGATGACCGGGGGCATTGCCTGCTACAAGGTGGCGGAGCTGGTGCGGCGGTTGCTCGATCAGGGCGCTACGGTGGATGTGGTGATGACCGAAGCCGCCACGCACTTCATCACGCCGGTCACCCTGCAGGCCCTGTCGGGCCGGCCGGTGTTCGTGGATGCCTGGGACACCCGGCCCGACAACGCCATGGCGCACATCACCCTCACGCGGGGTGCCGATGCCGTGGTGGTGGCGCCGGCCAGCACCGACTTTCTCTTCAAGCTGGCGCATGGCGCGGCCGACGATCTCGCCAGCACGTTGTGCCTGGCGCGCAATTGCCCACTCCTGGTGGCGCCGGCGATGAATCGCGAGATGTGGCTCAATCCGGCCACGCAACGCAATGTGGCACTGCTGAAGGACGACGGCGTCACCTTGCTGGGGCCCGGCAGTGGCGCCCAGGCCTGTGGCGAAACCGGCGACGGCCGCATGCTCGAGCCGGCCGAGCTGCTGGCCGGTATCGTCGCCAGCTTTCAGCCCAAGGTGTTGACGGGCAAGCGGGTGGTGCTCACCGCCGGCCCCACGGCCGAAGCCATCGATCCGGTCCGCGTGCTCAGCAATCGATCGTCGGGCAAGATGGGTTACGCCCTGGCGCAGGCGGCATTCGAAGCCGGGGCGGAAGTCACACTGATATCCGGGCCCACGGCCCTGCCCGCGCCGTTTGGCGTGAATCGCATCGATGTGGAATCCGCGCGCGACATGCTCGCTGCTGTCGAGGCGGGTCTGGCCGGATGCGATGTGTTCATTGGCGTGGCGGCCGTGGCCGACTGGCGCCCGCTCGCCGCCAGCGAGCACAAGCTGAAGAAAAACGCCGACGCCACGTCTCCGGCCCTCGAGCTGGAGCCCAACCCCGACATCCTCGCCACGGTAGCGGCAAAGCCCAATGCGCCCTACTGCGTGGGCTTTGCTGCCGAAACGCAGAATCTGGATGCGCACGCGCGCGCCAAGCGCGAGCGCAAGCAGGTGCCGCTGCTGGTGGGCAACCTGGCACAGCACGCGCTGGGCGCCGACGACACCGAACTGGTGTTGTTCGATGCTGCCGGCAGCCAGCCTCTGCCCCGCCAGCCCAAACTGGCCGCCGCGCGGCAACTGATCGCCGAGATCGCCCGACGTCTGTCGGCGCCTCGCCCTTGATTCACCCGGGATCCGAGCCTGATTCACCCTGAATTCGCCCTGGGTTCGGCACGGATCCGCCTATGACTTGCGACTGCCACGCCACTGACCTCTCATGAATCGTTCTATTGAAGCCCGCATCGTCGACCCCCGCCTGGGCGACACCCTGCCCTTGCCCACCTATGCCACCGATGGGTCGGCCGCCATCGACCTGCGGGCCTGCCTGGACGCGCCTCTGGTGTTGATTCCGGGCGGTCGCGAGCTGGTGCCCACCGGCCTGGCCATCAACATGATGGACCCCAACCTCGTGGCCATCGTGGCCTCGCGCTCGGGGCTGTCGCTCAAGTACGGCGTACGGGTGGCGCAAGGTATCGGCGTGATCGATGCCGACTACCATGGCGAGATCAAGGTGATCCTGACCAACGATGGCACCGCCTCCTATACCGTAGAGCCCGGCGAGCGGATCGCCCAGCTGATGTTTCAGCCGGTGGTGCGGGTGGATTTTCGGTATGTGGATGAATTTGCCACGCAAACCGCACGCGGCGAAGGCGGCTTCGGTCACAGCGGCCGAAACTAGGCACGCAACACCACGCAGAACAAGCCGCAGCCACAGCGCCATCGCGACGCCGATCAATGGCCTTCGATGACCGCCTCGAGAAACTGCCGCGTGCGCTCATGGCGCGGCTGTCGAAACAGCTCTGCCGACGGCGCATCTTCCACGATCCGACCCTGATCGAAAAACAGCGTGCGGTCGGACGACTGTTCGGCAAACGACATCTGGTGCGTGACGATGATCATGGTCATGGTGCGCTGCGCGGCGAGGTCGCGCATGATGCGAAGGATGCCGCCCACCAGCTCCGGGTCGAGCGCTGAGGTCACCTCGTCGAACAGCATGATCTGCGGTTGCATGGCCAGGGCCCGGGCAATGCCGACCCGCTGCTTCTGACCGCCCGATAGATTGCCGGGATACGCATCGAGCTTGTCGCCCAGGCCCACCAGGTGCAGGTACTCGCGTGCCCGATCGCGCGCCGCGTCGCGCGACAGGCCCAGCACATGGCGCGGGGCTTCAGCCACGTTGCCCAGCGCCGTCATGTGCGGAAACAGGTTGAAATGCTGAAACACCATGCCCACCTTGCCACGCAGCCGGCGTACGTGAGCGCTGCGCGCCGGGCGCTCGCTGCCCTTGCCTGCCGGTTCGGTCCAGAGCGATTCGCCATCGATCAGAATCTGGCCCTCGCTGGGTCGATCGAGCGTCATCAACAGGCGCAACAAGGTGGATTTGCCCGAGCCCGAAGGCCCGATCACGCTGACTGTCTGGGCCGCGTCGACGTGGAGGTTGAGATCCTTGAGCACATGCAACTCACCGTACCTTTTTTGCACGTTCACCAGGTCGATGCTGGCACCCATAAAGCCTTCTCCTATGGTGGCCCACGGCTTGCAAGCCGTGGTCATTGCCTTTGAATCGGTCTGGCGGCGGCTCAGCGCCGTTCGCCCGGCAAGCGCAGCCAGCGTTCGGTGCGCCGCACCAGCCAGGCAGCGGCCAGGCTCAGCACGAGGAACATCACACCCACCATGGTGATGGGCTCGGTATAACGGAAGCTGGCCGAACCGATGATCTTGGCCTCCTGCAGCACTTCGACCACCGTGATGGCCGACAGCAGCGGCGTATCCTTGAACATGGCCACCAGATAGTTGCCGAGCGCGGGGACAATTGGCGGAATGGCCTGCGGCAGCACAATGCCGGTGGCCGTGCGCCAGCGCCCCAGGTTGAGCGATTGCGCTGCCTCCCATTGACCGCGCGGCACACTTTCGATGCCGGCGCGATACACCTCGGCACAATAGGCGGCGTAGTGCAGCCCCAACGCCAGAATGCCGGTGACCAATGCCGACATTTTCAGCCCCAGGCCCGGCAGCAGGAAGAAGAAAAAGTACAGCTGCACCAGCAGCGGTGTGCTGCGCACGAATTCGATGATGAAGCCCGCCGGCCACGATATCCAGCGCGTGGGCGCCTGCCGGGCGGCGGCCAACACCAGGCCGAGCGACATGGCCAGGAGCATGCCCAGCACGGTGGCCTGGATGGTGATCTGGAGGGCATCGAGCAGCCGCGGCAGGATCTCCCAGGCGTAGTTCCAGTCGAAGATCATGGCCGCTCTCCCCGCCGCACGCGCAGCCAGCGTTCGAGGCCCCGCACCACGGCCGTGATCAGCAGCGCCACGGCAAAGTACAGCAACAGCACCAGCGTAAAGATCTCGAGCGTGCGCAGGGTATCCGAGCGCAGCAATTGGGCGCGGAAGGTGAGATCGGCAATCGTGATGAGCGAAACGAGTGCCGTGTTCTTGAGCAGCTCGATGAGCAGGTTGCCGGTGGGTGGCAGCATGGCCGCCACGGCCTGCGGCAGCACGATGCGGCGCAAGGTTTGCGCGCGACCGAGATTGAGCGCCAGCGCCGCTTCACGCTGGCCTTCGGGCACGGCGCGCACAGCGCCGCGCACCACCTCCGCGCCATAGGCGCCCGAGTTGAGCCCCAGCACCAACATGCCGGCCAGTAGCGCCGGCATGCTCAGGCCGAAGAGCGGCAACACGTAGTAGAACCAGAACAACTGCACCAGGGCGGAGGTGCCGCGAAACACCTCGATGTAGATGGCAGCCGGCCACGACACCAGACCCCACGGGGCCATGCGTGACAGGCCGGCCACCACGGCCAGCGGGATGGCCACCAGCAAGGCGCCGCCGAAGACCTGCAGGGTGATGAGGAGGCCCTGGCCCAGCGAGGGCAGCAGGGCCAGGGTGTCGAGCAGGGGCACCGATCAACCCGCGCAGAGTTGCTCGGCGGTGACGTCGCCCGGCAGTTCGCTTTCGGTAAAGCCGAACGGAGTCACGGTTTGCAGGTGAGCGTCGGTGCCGAGGTAATCGGCCAAGATGTCGTTGAAGGCATCGCGCATGTCGGCGTCGTCGGTGCGGAAGGCGAAGGCGCCATGGCCACGTACGCTGGCGCCGTCGATCACGGGATCGGTGAACGGATCGGCGCGTTCCACGTCGGTGGTGTCTTTCTGCAGGAGGTCGTTGACGGTGAGCGCGGTGGCGGCGTAGGCGTCGACGCGACCGGATTGCACGCCGGCCATGGCGCTGGCGGCATCCGGGAACACGACCACGCGGTCGGAGGGCACGCCGCTGTCGGCAGCGTAGTCGGATTCGATGGCGCCTACGACCACGCCCAGGGTGGCGTCGTCGTGGTTGGCCACGTCTGCAAAGCTGTTGAGCCCCTTGGGGTTGCCGTCGGCGACGATGAAGGCCGAGCCGATGCCGTAGGTGGGGTTGGAGAACAGCACTTGTTCGCACCGGGCCGGAGTGATGTACATGCCCGCGGCGATGAGGTCGAAGCGATCGGCCTGGAGGCCGGGGATGAGCGAACCGAATTCGGTGAGCACGCCTTCGATGTTGTCGATGCCGAGTTCGTCGGTGATGTGGCGCAAGACTTCCGGGGCTTCGCCGGTGAGACGGCCGGATTCGCTGTCCATGTAGGCGAAGGGGGCTTCGTTGGCGTAGCCGACGCGCAGGGTGCCGCTCTCCTGGGCTTCGGCGAGCGCGCCGGTGGGGGCGGCTTCGGTGGCGGCGCTGGTGTCGTTGTTGTCGCCGTTGCTGCCGGGCTGGTTCTGGTTGTTGTCGGAGCAGCCGGCGATGAGGCCGAGGCTGGCGGCACAGGTGAGGGTGATGAGGGTTTGCCGCAGGTTGAGTACAGACATGGAATCATCCTCCGTCAGGCGCCCCGTCCGGGTTGGCTTGACCGGGGCGAGTCGATGCTGTCGAGACGAATCGTTTCACTTCGAACCGTCTGATGATAACTGAAGGGCACATGGTGGCCTCGTCATGGGTATACGGCGACGTCATCCCGGCCAAGACTGGCGCGCAGCGCCAGCGTGAGGTCGTCATCCCGGCCGAGACTGGCGCGCAGCGCCAGCGTGAGGTCGTCATCCCGGCCGAGACTGGCGCGCAGCGCCAGCGTGAGCCGGGATCCCGACAAAAACTCCGATGCAACAATTGACCACCGCTTACCTCTTCCCTCGTCACTCATGCCACAATATCCCCATGTTGAAAGCCGTCCTCATTACAGGCATTTCGGGCTCTGGCAAGTCGGTTGCTCTGCGCACGCTGGAAGATGCAGGTTATCTTTGTGTGGATAACCTTCCCGTACGATTTTTGCGTGATTTCATTGCGTCAGCCTGTGCCGAGGGGTTGCAGCACGTGGCCATTGCGATCGATGCGCGCAGTCCCGGTGATATTGCCGAGTTGCCCGAGGTATTGCATTTGCTGCGGGCCGATCCGGCACTCGATTTGCGGGGGGTGTTTCTGGATGCGGGTCTGGCTACGCTGGTGCACCGGTATTCCGAGTCGCGCCGGCGGCATCCGCTCAATGATCGGCTGGTGGCGCAGATCGGGCGACAGCCTTCGCTGCATGAATGCATTACGGCGGAGCGCGAGTTGCTGGGGCCGTTGCGCGAGTTGAATGCGGTGATCGATACCTCGGGGCTGCAGCCGCGGCAGTTGCGGGCCTGGGTGCATGAGCTGGTGGAGGTGGAGCCGGCGCAGCTGGTGCTCACGTTCAGCTCGTTTGCGTTCAAGAACGGGGCACCGCTCAGTGCAGATCTGATGTTCGATGCGCGCTGTCTGCCCAACCCGCATTACGAGCCGGAGCTGCAGCCTCTTACCGGGCGCGATGCGCCAGTGGCGCAATGGTTGGAGCAGCATGCGCTGGTGGGCCAGATGCTCGATGACATCACGCATTTCTTGCGTACCTGGCTGCCGCATTACGCCAACGATACGCGGGCGTATGTCAATATCGCGGTAGGCTGTACCGGAGGCAAGCATCGGTCGGTGTATCTGATCGAGCGGCTGGCTGAACGTTTTGCCAACGACGGCGCGGTACTGGTGCGGCATCGTGCTCGGGCCGACGATCTGCTGGAGCCCGATCGCGGTTGATGGCCGGCGTCAGCACCGGGCTCTCGTGTTGTTGCCTCCCCCCTTGCGCCGATGTATCACGTTGTCATTTCTCACGGTAGTGCCCGATCATGAACCCCCACCTCGATGCGGTTTCTCACGTCGCCCTGTCCCGCGCGCTGCGCGGCTTGCTCGTCGCCACGCTGATCGGGGTGCTGGTGGCCTGCGGCACACCACGCGGCACCGGACCTGGCGGTTATCCGGTGGGTGGTGGGAATTACCGTGCCGACGGGCCGCACGATAATCCGCCCGACAATCTGCATCAGATCCCGGATGCCACGCCACGCGTCGAGCGGTTGGCCAGTGGGCCCAACAAGCCCTATGTGATTTCGGGCAAGCGCTATGTGCCCGATACCAGCTGGCAGCCCTACCGCGTGCGCGGCCGGGCGTCCTGGTATGGCCGGCAGTTTCATGGCCGGCCCACGTCCAGTGGCGAGCCCTACGACATGTACGCCATGACGGCGGCCCACCCCACGCTGCCGATCCCCAGCTATGTCCGCGTCACCAACCCGGCCAATGATCGCAGCGTGGTGGTACGCATCAATGATCGCGGACCTTTCGTGGCCAGTCGGGTGATCGATCTCTCGTACGTGGCGGCGCACCGGCTGGGCACGTTGAGCCACGGCACGGGCGATGTGATTGTGGAGTTGATCACGCCCGATCAGATTCGATCGGGTAGCGGCACCATGCTGGCCGGCTCGCCCGTGGCCGCGCCGCCACGCCGGGTTCACGCCGAGTTGCCGGCGCCACCCGCACGCTTGCGCACTCACGCGGTGGCGCAAGGCCGAGCACCGACGGCCGGCCCTGCGGGAGCGGCGCCTGCGGCGCGCCCTGCTGCCGCCGGCACCGGCTACTTTCTGCAGGTTGGCGCTTTTGGCGAGGCCGACAATGCACGCGCCCTGGCCCGCAAATTATCGGCACAAATGCAGCGGGCCCACCCCACGGCCGTGGAACAAGACGCCGATCGGCTGTACCGCGTGCGTCTTGGCCCCTTCCCTGATCGCCAACAGGCCATGGCCGAAGTGGAGGCAGTTTATCGCCAGACCGGGATCATGCCGCATCTGGTGAGCGACTGACCGGCCGCGGGGCGCTCCACGCGGCGTCAGAACCCATTCTCTATCATCGCCCCCCGGCAAGTGCGGCCATTCGGTGGCTGATGCGCCCTCACCCTTCCACGGCCCGCAGGGTGCGCATGGGCGGGGTGCGCAACACGCCGCGCAAGCCCGCCTGACCGCCGAGCAGCGCGGCCACGATGCCCGCCAGAATGCCGGCCACCCAGACCCAGGCCCGCGGCGTGAAGTCGAATTCGAACACCTGCTCGGCCAGTCCCCAGGCCAGCAGCGCCGCGGCACTGGCGGCCAGCAGGCCGGCCAGACCTCCCAGAAGGCTCAGTTCCAGCCATTGCGTACGCGCCAGTTGCTGACGGGTGGCCCCCAGTGCCCGCAACAGGGCGGCCTCGCGCACGCGCTCGTCGCGCGTGGTGGCCAGGGCGGCATACAGCACCAGCACCCCGGCGGCGAGCGTGAAGATGAACAGGCCCTGCACGGCCACGATCACCTGATCGAGGATGCCCTGCACTTGCGCCAGAATGGCACTGATGTCGAACAGCGACAGATTGGGATACTGCCGCACCAGTTCGGGCAACGGATCGGGCCGGTCGTCGGGTACGTGAAACGATGACAGCCAGGTGGCCGGCGCATCAGCCAGTGCGGCCGGCGACATCACCACGAAGAAGTTCACCGCCATGGAATCCCACTGCGGCGCTCGCAAATGGGCCACACGCACGTCGAACTGGCTGCCGGCCACGTCCCAGGTGAGGGTGTCGCCCACACTCACGCCGAGGTGTCCCGCCAACTCGTCGTCGAGCGACACGGCCATCTCGTCGGGGTCGAACCACTCGCCGGCCACTTCCCGGTTGTACTCGGGCAGTTCGGCGCTGTACGACAGATTGGATTCGCGGTCGATGAAACGACGGGCCTGCCGCTCGTCGAAATCCTCGCTGCGCACGGTGTCACCGTTGATCGCCACAAGCCGGCCGCGCACCATGGGATACAAGGGCGCTTCGAGCCCGGCTTCGGCGAGAAAATCGCGCACCGGCTCGATCTGCTCGGCCTGAATGTTGATGAGAAAGCGGTTGGGCGCATCGGCCGGCGCGGCCAGACGCCAACTGTCGATGAGGTCGGTGCGGGTGATCGACAGCAGCAGCAAGGCCATCAGGCCCACCGACAAGGCACAGATCTGCGCCACGGTGGCGCCGCGCCGCCGCACCAGCCCCAGCACGGCAAACCGCCAGGTGATCGAGCCGCCCTGCCAGCGCCGCAGCGGTGTCAACGCCAGCATGGCCAGCCAGGCCAGCACGGCAAAGACGGCAAAGGCCAGCAGAAAACCGGCTGCCGTGAGGCCACCCAGCCAGGCGTCACCAGCCACCCACATCAGCAACAGCACAAAACCCAGCCCGCCCAGGGTGTAGCCCAGAATGGCGCGACCCGCCGGCATGCCGGTGTCCTGGCGCAACACCCGAGCCGGCGGCACGCGACGCAGCTGTTCGAGCGACGGCAGGGCAAAGCCCAGCAACAACCACAGCCCCACCAGCAGCCCCTGACTGCCCGGCACCCAGGAGGGTGGCGGCAACTCGGTGCGGATCAGGTCGGCCAGCAGGGCCAGCAGGCCCAGGTGCGCCACATAGCCCAGCGCGGCACCCAGCAGGGCACCCACCACACCCACGGCCAGAAACTCGAGGGTCATGGCGCGCGTGATGTCGCCCTGAGTCGCGCCCAGACAGCGCATGACTGCCACACTACCCACATGGCGCAGCAGATAACGCCGGGCAGCCAGCGCCACTGCCACGGTGGCGATCAGCACGGCCAGCATGGCCACCAGCGACAGAAAGCGCTGCGCCCGTTCCAGCGTGCGCTGCATCTCGGGCCGGCCGTTCTCCAGGGTCTCGATCCGTCGCAGGCCCTGCAGGTTGTCATTGACCCAGCCGGTGTACGTCGCCACTGCCGGCGTGTCGCCTGCCACCAGCAAGCGGTAGTCGACCCGGCTGCCCGGCGCGATGAGGCCGGTGCTGTCGAGGTCTTCCCAGTTGAGCATGACTCGGGGCGCCAGGTTGACGAAGTTGCTGCCCCGGTCGGGTTCGTAGGCGATGACATCGGCCACGGCGAATTCGCGCTCGCCCAGTGTGACCGTGTCACCGGGGGTCACGTCCAGCAAGGGCAACAGGCGGGGGTCGAGCCACACCGTGCCCGGCTCGGGCACCGAGGTGGCGACCACGCCGGCCTCCATGCCGGCAAAGAGCGCGGGCGAGGCGGCGGTGTTGGCGGCTTCGCCCGAGGAAGCCCCGGCGTCACGAGCCGGGTTGGCGGCAGATGAACCGGGTTTGGCCGTGTCGTCAGCCTCGGTCAGCCCGCCACGCAGGCGAACTTCGCCCCGCAGGGGGTAACCGGCGGCCACTGCCTTGATCGAGGCCAGTTGCGACCGGGCGCCATCGCCCTCCCCGGCAATGACCATGGACGGAAAGACTACGGTGTCGGCCGTGCGCAAGCCTGCCTGCGCCGCCTGCTCGCGCGCGGCATCGTCGATCGGTTCCCGATCGACCAGCACCACATCGCCGCCCAGCAGCTGCGCGGCATCGCGCTCGAGCGCCAGCTGCAGACGATCGGCCAGGAATCCCACGCTGGTGACCGACGCCACAGCCACCACCAGGGCGGCCACCATGAGGGTGAGCTCACCTGCTCGCCAGTCGCGCACCATCATGCGCCATGCCTGCTGCCACGCTTTCATCAAGGGAATTCCTGTGCAACCAATGACAAGGGCCTGCCCGAAGGCAGGCCCTTGAGGGAATAACATGGACCGCGGCGAGGCCGGAAAGGTTCACCGCGGCAGGCGAGCCGGCCCCATGTCTGGCCACCGCCGGCAGTCGACGTGGCCGGAAACGGTGCCGCCGGGCTGGCAAGCCACCGCGCGGTTTCGGTTGGCAGGCCTACCCTGTTGTCTACGCCCGCTCAACGAAGACCGGATGATTGTTCAGGCCGCCACGGCGGCGACGTCCAGCGGGGCGCCCGTTTTTTCCTGCACTTCTTCGACGGTCACGCCAGGCGCCAGCTCTGCCAGCTTGAGCCCCTGCGGGGTGACGTCGATGACCGCAAGATCGGTGATGATGCGATTGACCACACCCTTGCCCGTGAGCGGCAGCGTGCACTCGCGCAGAATCTTGTGCTCGGTGTTGCCTTCTTTCGTCTTGGCCACGTGATCCATCAGGATCACCACACGCTCCACGCCGGCCACCAGATCCATGGCACCGCCCATGCCCTTGACCATCTTGCCGGGGATCATCCAGTTGGCGAGATCGCCGTTGGCGGCCACCTGCATGGCACCCAGGATGGCCAGGTTGATCTTGCCGCCACGAATCATGGCAAACGACTCGGCCGACGAAAAGATCGACGAGCCAGGCAGGGTGGTGACCGTTTGCTTGCCGGCATTGATGAGGTCGGGATCAACTTCGTCTTCGGTGGGAAACGGGCCGATACCGAGCAGGCCGTTCTCGGACTGCAGCCACACTTCCACCCCTGCCGGCACATGGTTGGCGACCGCCGTGGGCATGCCGATGCCAAGGTTGACGTAAAAACCGTCTTGCAATTCCTGGGCGGCGCGCGCCGCCATTTCGTCTCGATTCCAGGGCATGAGGTTCTCCTAGGCGGGGCGCGTAGTGCGCTTCTCGATGTGCTTGGTGGGATTGGGATTGTGCACGATGCGATGCACGTAGATGCCGGGCAGATGGATGAAATCGGGATCCAGCGTGCCGGTATCCACGATGTTTTCCACCTCGACCACCGTGATCTTGCCGGCCATGGCCACATCGGGGTTGAAGTTGCGCGCGGTGCGACGAAACACGAGGTTGCCGCTGCGATCGGCCGTGTGCGCATGCACCAGCGACACATCCGGCTGGAACGAACGCTCGAGCACATATGGGTGGCCGTCGAACTCACGGATCTCTTTGCCATCGGCCACCAGCGTGCCCACGCCCGTGCGCGTGTAGAACGCGGGAATGCCCGCGCCACCGGCGCGCAGCTTCTCGGCCAGCGTGCCCTGAGGCGTGAACTCGAGCTCGAGCTCGTTGTTGAGGTACTGCCGGGCGAACTCTTTGTTCTCGCCCACATACGAGGCAAACATCTTGCGAATCTGACGCGACTCGAGCAACAGGCCCAAGCCGATGCCATCGACACCGGCATTGTTGCTGATGCAGCTGAGATTCTTGACTCCGGAATCGCGCAGCGCCTGAATGAGCAATTCGGGGATGCCGCTAAGCCCGAAACCGCCGACGGCAATCGTTTGGCCGTCGGCCACAATGCCTTCGAGTGCTTCGCGCGCACTGCCAAACACTTTGTTCATGGGAGAGATCCTGGAAAAAAGGGCAAGGGGCCGCCCGCGGCGTGCAGGCGGCGACTGGCCCGCCGATTGTAGTGCACCCGGCCTGCCGGGTTACACCCCGAACGGCCCGGCGGACACCGGGATTGTGCGGGGTGGCAGCGTGTGCATCACCCCGCGAGGTTCCACATCGCGGAAGAGCGACCCACGCCTTCCTGCAATACAATCGGGTGCGACAGACTGTCTTGCTGGGCACGCGGCGACGCGTGCCCGTCATCCATATAACGATAGGAGTGCGCCATGTCCGAAGTGGAACGCGAGGCGATGGAATACGACGTAGTGGTGGTGGGCGGCGGGCCCGCCGGCCTGGCCACTGCCATCCGGCTCAAGCAGCTCGCCAACGAAAAGAATCACGAAATCAGCGTCTGCGTCCTCGACAAGGGCGGCGAAATCGGCGCGCATATTCTGTCGGGCGCGGTCATGGACCCGCGCGCGCTCACCGAACTCATTCCCGACTGGAAAGACAAGGGCGCCCCGCTCGACACACCGGTAAAAGAAGACAAGTTCCTGTTTCTTTCCAAGCACAAGGCTCAGGCCACGCCCAACTTCCTGTTGCCGCCCTGTTTCCAGAATCACGGCAACTACATCGTGAGCCTGAGCAATGTGGCCAAGTGGCTGGGCGAACAGGCCGAAGCCCTTGAGGTGGATATCTTCCCCGGCTTTGCAGCGGCCGAAGTGCTGTACGACGAACAGGGCGCGGTGCGCGGCGTGGCCACGGGCGATGTAGGCGTAAAGCGCGATGGCGAACCCGGCCCGCAGTATCAGCCCGGCATGGAACTGCACGCCCGCTACACGGTGTTTGCCGAAGGCTCGCGCGGCCAGTTGGGGCGCGAGCTCATCAACCGCTATGAGCTCGACAAGGGCAAAGACCCGCAAAGCTATGGCATCGGCGTGAAAGAGCTCTGGGAAGTCGACCCCGCCCAGCATCAGCCCGGTCTGGTGATTCACACCTCCGGCTGGCCGCTCGACGCCGACACCTACGGTGGCTCGTTCCTGTATCACTACGGCGAGAACCTGGTGGCCGTGGGCATGGTGGTGGGCCTCGATTACGCCAACCCCTGGCTCTCCCCCTTCGACGAATTCCAGCGCTACAAAACGCACCCCGCCATCAAGCCCACGTTCGAGGGCGGCAAGCGCATCGGCTACGGCGCACGTGCCATCACGGCCGGTGGCCTGCTCTCCTTGCCCAAACTCACCTTCCCGGGTGGTGTGCTGGTGGGTTGCGAAGCCGGGTTCCTCAACGCATCGCGCATCAAGGGCAGTCACGCCGCAATCAAGTCGGGCATGATGGCCGCCGAAGCCGCGTTCGACGCGCTGGTGGCCGATCGCCAGCAAGACGAGCTCACCGCCTACCCCGAAGCCTTCGAGCGCTCGTGGTTGCACGAAGAACTCAACAAGGCGCGCAATTTCAAGCAATGGTTCAAGAAGGGGCAGACCGTGGCGGTGCTCATGACCGGCATCGAGCAGTGGCTGTTGCGCGGCAAGATGCCCTGGACCCTGCACCGAACCAAGGCCGACCACGACTGTCTGCAACCGGCCTCGAGCTGTGCCCGCATCGACTACCCCAAGCCCGACGGCAAGCTCACCTTCGATCGGCTCAGTTCGGTGTTTTTATCCAACACCAACCACGAAGAAGATCAGCCGGTGCACCTCACGCTCAAGGACTCATCGGTGCCGGTAGACATCAACCTGGCGCGCTTCGGCGGGCCCGAGGCCCGATATTGCCCGGCAGGCGTGTACGAGTTCGTGAAAGACGACAACGGCAAGGATCGTCTGCAGATCAACGCCCAGAACTGCGTGCACTGCAAGACCTGTGACATCAAGGACCCCACCCAGAACATCGTCTGGGTGGCGCCGCAGGGCGGCGAAGGTCCGGTGTATACGGGGCTGTAAGCCATTGCCCCGCCGTCGACGCGGCGGGGCATTCCGTTATCCGTTAGCGCGACGGAGCCTCTGTGGACGCTTCGACAACCCGAACAGAGCTCTGCAACTCCACGGATGGAGAGCCCTAGAGTTCGTTGGGATCGTGCGACATGGGCTCATGATCGACATGGCCTGAAGCCGACACCGTTTGGGGTACCACCTGCCGCACCACCGCCGCTGAAAACCCTCGCGCCGCCAGAAACCGCATCTGTTTGGCCTGCTCCTTGAGATCGTGGGGCGCCGACCCGAAGCGCTTTTGCCAGGCCTCGACGGCTCGGGCCAGTTCGGTTTGCTGCAGCTCGGCTCGCGCCGCCTCGAGGGCTTCTGGCGGCACCTGATGCTGCCGCAGCTCTTGCATGACCCAGGCCGTGCCCTTGCCGGGCGCGCGCCGGTGCACATGGCTGCTGACGAATCGGGCGTCGGAGAGCAGGTTCTTCTCTTGCAGCTCGCGCAGCACGCGATCGATTTCGTGGGTGTCGTCGGTGTGACGCGCCAGCTTGCGCGCCAGCTCGACGCGGCTGTGCTCACGTCGCGCCAGAAAACCCACAGCACGTGACAGGAGCGACGGCGGCGTGCGAGGCATGGCCAATGGCGGCGGCGTTACTCGCCTTCGGGCGCGCGCGCGGTGGCGCCAGCCGCCCGAGGCGTAATGCCGAGCGACTCGCGCACCCGGTTTTCGATCTCGAAGGCAAGCTCGGGACGCTCCTTGAGGTATTCGCGCACGTTGTCTTTACCCTGACCGATGCGATCGCCGTTGTAGCTGTACCAGGCACCGGATTTATCCACAATGCCGGCCTGCACACCGAGATCGATGATCTCGCCCTCGCGCGAGATGCCGGCGCCATACATGATGTCGAACTCGGCCTGCTTGAAGGGCGGCGCGACCTTGTTCTTGACCACCTTGACGCGGGTTTCGTTGCCGATGACTTCGTCGCCCTTCTTGATGGAGCCCGTGCGGCGGATATCGAGACGCACCGAGGAATAGAACTTGAGCGCGTTGCCGCCCGTGGTGGTTTCGGGGTTGCCGAACATGACACCGATCTTCATGCGGATCTGGTTGATGAAGATGACCATGCAGTTGGTGCGCTTGATGGTGGCGGTGAGCTTGCGCAACGCCTGACTCATGAGGCGGGCCTGCAGGCCAGGGAGGGAATCGCCCATGTCGCCCTCGATCTCGGCTCGGGGCACCAGGGCCGCGACCGAATCGATGACGATGAGATCGACCGACCCGGAGCGCACCAGGGCATCGACAATTTCCAGGGCCTGCTCGCCAGTATCGGGCTGGGAGATGAGCAGATCGGCCAGATCGATGCCGAGACGCTGGGCATATTGCACATCGAGGGCATGTTCGGCGTCGATGAAGGCGCAGGTACCGCCCCCCTTCTGCATCTCGGCAAGCGCCTGCAGCGAGAGCGTGGTTTTACCCGACGACTCGGGCCCGTAGATTTCGATCACGCGACCCCGCGGCAGGCCGCCCACGCCCAACGCGATATCGAGCCCCAGCGACCCGGTGGAAACCACCTGGATGTCGTGCGAGACTTCGTTGTCGCCATAGCGCATGACCGAGCCCTTGCCGAATTGCTTCTCGATCTGCGAGAGCGCAGCGGCGAGTGCACGGGATTTTTCGGATTGGGCCGCGGCGGCAGCCTTGGCGGTTTTGGAGTCTTCCATGGGGGGATCCTTGCGAGTTCGGTGGGCGAAGAAGAGCAGATTTGCCTGAATTATGGCATCAGATCATACTGTATGAATGAACAGTATGACAAGTTTTCGCACAGTATCGGCCCGACCGGCAAACCGCTACAATCTGTCTCATGCGCCTCCTCATTGCCGAAGACGATAACGTTCTGGCCGACGGCTTGTCCCGTTCGCTGCGCCAGAGCGGCTATACCGTGGATGCGGTAGCCGATGGCGTGGCCGCCGACGCCGCGTTGTCCGAGCGCACCTTCGATCTGCTCATCCTCGATCTCGGCCTGCCCCAGATTACCGGGCTCGAGGTGCTGCGTCGTCTGCGCGCGCGCGGCAATCCGTTGCCGGTGCTCATCCTCACCGCCGCCGACAGCGTCGAACAACGCGTGCAGGGGCTCGATCTGGGCGCCGACGACTACATGGCCAAGCCGTTTTCATTGTCCGAACTCGAGGCGCGCGTGCGGGCGCTCACGCGGCGCGGCGGCGGCCACGCCGCCACGCTGTTACGTCACGGCCGTCTCACGTTCGATCAGGTCGGCCGGGTGGCCATGGTCGACGGCCACATGCTCGACCTCTCGGCACGCGAGCTCAGCCTCCTCGAGATCCTGCTCACGCACCATGGCCGCATGATCAGCAAGGCGCAACTGGTCGAGCGCCTGTGTGCCTGGGGCGAAGAGGTCAGCACCAATGCCATCGAGGTCTACGTGCATCGCCTGCGCAAGAAGCTCGAAACCGGTGGGGTGCGCATTCTCACGGTGCGTGGCCTGGGCTATTGCCTGGCGGCACCCGACGCCACCGCCTCCGGCCCGCCATGACCCGGCGGCGCCCGATCCTGCTGCGCTGGGTCCGGCAACGCCGACGCTCCTTGTTTGGCGAGATTCTCACTTGGCTGTTGCTGCCGGTTCTCCTGCTTGGCCCTCTGGCCATCACGCTCACCTATTTTGGCGCCCGCGACAGTGCCAACGCGCCCTACGACCGCGCCCTGGCCAGCACCCTCACCCTGCTGGTGCAGGAGGTTCGCCAGTTTCAGGATCCGACTGCGGTCAACCTGTCCAGCGCCACGCAAGCGCTGCTGCGCGGCGATGAAACCGACTCGATGTTCTATGTGGTGCGCGGCGAAGCCGGCAAGGTATTGGCGGGCGATCGCGAGCTGCCGCAGCCAACCAACATCGAGCGGCCGCTACCCGGTGTCATCCAGTATTTCAATACTCAGGTGCGCGGGTTTCCCGTACGCGCAGCCTACACCTGGCTCGACCTGCGCTCCGACGGCAGTGCGCCCTGGCTGATCCAGGTGGCCGAAACTCTCGAGAAGCGCGGGCAATTGGCCAGTCATATCGTGCGCAGCGTGGTGCTGCCACAACTGGTGCTGCTGCCACTGGCCGTGCTGCTGATCTGGTTCGGCCTGTCGCGCGGCATTCGCCCGCTCAATACCTTGCAAACCCGTTTGCAGCAGAGAGCGCCCGACGACCTCTCGCCCATTACCACCGCCGAAGTGCCGCGAGAAATCCTGCCGCTGGTGCGCGGCATGAACGATCTTCTTGCCCGGCTCGATGCCGACATCGAGAGCCAGCGTCGCTTCGTGGCCGACGCCGCGCATCAGCTCAAGACCCCCCTGGCCGGGCTGCAAACGCAGGCCGAGCTGGCGCAACGCGCCGCCGATCCCCAAGAGGCGCAACAATCGTTGCAGTATCTGATCGACAGTGCCAAACGTGCCACCCACGTGGTCAACCAGTTACTGCTCATGGCTCGCGCCGAAGCCGCCGGCACCACCTCGGGTGTCGTCGACCTCGCCGCCCTGGCGCGCGACAAGACCCTCGCCCGCATCGACGATGCCCTGCGCCTGGGCCTGGATCTCGGCTTTGATGGCCCTGAAGACGACTCCGCCCCCGCCGTACACGTGCGAGGCGACGCCCTGCTGCTGGGCGAGCTGATCCACAACCTGCTTGACAACGCCTTGCGCTACACGCCGGCTGGCGGCACCGTCACCGTGCGGGTGTCGCCCAGTTCATCGGGCCTCGCCTTGCTCGAAGTGGACGACAGCGGCTGCGGCATACCGCCCGACGACCGCGAGCGGGTGTTCGATCGCTTTTATCGCGTACTCGGCAATACGGCCGACGGCAGCGGATTGGGCCTGGCGATTGCGCGCGAGATCGCGCAGCGTCATGGTGGTCGGCTGGAAGTGACCGACAGCCCGCTCACCGGCAGCCACGGCAAACCAGGCACCCGGGCTCGCCTCACGCTGCCGCGCCTGTCCGATCCGATGCCGGCGCCCCCGTCCCGTGAAGGATGACCGAGAGTCTCATGCCGCAGCGTCCCACCCCATATCCTCCTCCGAACATCGACACGCCTGTCATGCCATGTGGCGGCAGCAAACGCCGCGCCGGCATCGGAGGCCGTGGCTGGCGTTCACTCCTGCCGGCAGGCCTGCTGGTACTGGCCGGCTGCGCCACCTCGACCGATCCGGTGCCGATCGATCGCTCGATCACGGCCACCGGCCAGAACAGCCGCGTGGAATTCGTGGTGCTGCACTACACCAACAGCAACACCGCCCGTTCGCTGCAGTTGCTGAGCCGTGGCAACGTGAGCAGCCATTACCTCATCACCAACGATGCGCAACCCAGGGTGTACCAGCTGGTGGACGAAACCCGTCGCGCCTGGCATGCCGGCCAGAGTGAGTGGCGCGGCCGTACCTGGCTCAACGCCAGTTCGATCGGTATCGAGCTGGTGCACGAGCCTTTCGAGCCCGGCACCGAGAATCAGCCGACACCGGCCTGGCGGCCCTGGCCGCAGGCGCAGATCGACACCCTCATTCCCCTGCTGAAGGACATCGTGATGCGGCACGACGTTGCCGCCGAAAATATCGTGGCGCACAGCGACGTGGCGCCACAGCGCAAACAGGATCCGGGGCCCGCTTTCCCCTGGCGGCAGTTGGCCGAAGCCGGGCTGGGGCGCTGGTACGACGATGTGACGTTGATGCGCTGGCAGGCCGAGTTGCAAGGCCGGCCTCTGCCCTCGGTGGCGTGGTACCAGGCCCGCCTGGCCGACGTGGGGTACGCCGTGCCACAACACGGCGAACTCGACCAGGCCACGCGCGCCGCCGTTCGCGCCTTTCAGATGCACTGGCACCCCGAGCGTTACGACGGCGCGCCCGATCGTGACACCGCTGCCAAACTGCTGGCCGTTCTGCAGGCCGAGCAATGGCCGGAAGACCCGAATCCGACGCGCTGATCGGCTGCGCGGCAATGATCGGCCGTCCGCCTGCCGCTAGCCCGCGATGTAGCGCTCGAGTTGCTCGATGATGAACTGCTGCTCGTGGATGATGTTCTTCACCAGATCGCCGATGGAGATGAGACCCACCAGGTGGGTGCCTGCCATCACGGGCAGGTGGCGCATGCGACGCTCGGTCATGAGGGCCATGCACGACATGGTGTCGTCTTCGGGGCGCACGTAAAGCACCTCGGGCGTCATGATGTCGCGCACCGGGGTGTCGGCCGCCGAACGGCCGTGAAGGATCACTTTACGGGCGTAGTCGCGCTCGGTCATGATGCCCAGAACGGCATCGCCTTCAGTTACCAGCAGCGCGCCAATGCCGTGCTCGGCCATGCGGCGCATGGCCTCGAGCACCGAATCGTTGGGGCCGATCTGATGCACGGTGGCATTGCCCTTGGTTTTGAGGATGTCGGCAACCTTGCTCATGATGAAGACTCCAGAGGCTTGCGCCGCCCGCTTGCGCCGCTGAGGCATTCTAACCTTTGCACCGGCGGGCGGGCAGGCCAGGCGACGTGCCAGGCAAAAACCTTCTGGCCGAGCCCCAACCGCCCCGGAACGTCACCGGCCGCCGCCGGCATTCGGCAAGGCGTCGACGCCTGCGGTATCCTTGACGTTTTGCGCGATGGCGCCCTCCGGCGGCATCGCTTTCGCCATTTCCGCCATCTCTTGCCAGGCTTTCCGCGCATGACAGCAAACGCCGCTCCGTCCCGATTCGCAGGCACCGACCGCTACGTTGCCACCCACGACCTCAATCTCGCCGTCAACGCCGCCCTCACGCTCGAGCGCCCCCTGCTCATCAAGGGCGAACCCGGCACCGGCAAGACCATGCTGGCCGAAGAGGTGGCCCGCGCCCTGGGCCGCCCCCTGCTGCAGTGGCACATCAAATCCACCACCAAGGCCCATCAGGGCCTCTACGAATACGACGCCGTCTCGCGCCTGCGCGACTCGCAGCTGGGCGATGAGAAGGTGCGCGACATCCGCAACTACATCGTCAAGGGTGTGCTCTGGCAGGCTTTCGAGGCCGATGAACCGGTGGTGCTGCTGATCGACGAAGTGGACAAGGCCGACATCGAATTTCCCAACGATCTCCTGCGCGAGCTCGACCGCATGGAATTCCATGTGTACGAAACGCGCGAGAACGTGTCGGCACGGCATCGTCCGCTGGTCATCATTACCTCCAACAACGAGAAGGATCTGCCCGACGCCTTTCTGCGCCGTTGCTTCTTTCATTACATCCAGTTTCCCGAGCGCGAAACCCTCGAGCAGATCGTGGCGGTGCACTTTCCCGATCTCAAGCAGGAGTTGCTGGCGGCCGCACTCGACGCCTTCCTGCGCATGCGCGAGATTCCGGGGCTCAAGAAGAAGCCCTCCACCTCCGAACTGCTCGATTGGCTCAAGCTGCTGCTGGCCGAAGACATCCCGCCCGATGCCCTGCGCAGCCAGGAGGCCGAGGCCGTGGTGCCGCCGCTGCACGGTGCCCTGCTCAAGAACGAGCAGGATATCCACCTGTTCGAGCGCCTGCTCTTCATGACCCGCGGTCGCCGTTGATGCGGCGGGTTCGGCCTCTCGTTCGAGTCATGCCATGTTGATCGATTTCTTCACGCATCTGCGCGATCACCAAGTGCCGGTGTCGCTGCGCGAGTACCTCACCCTGCTCGAAGCCCTGCAGCGTCAGGTGATCCCGCCATCGATGGACGACTTCTACTATCTGGCGCGTACCGTGATGGTGAAGGACGAGACTCACTTCGATCGTTTCGACAAGGCGTTCGGCAGCTATTACCGCGGCATCGAGGCCGCCCTGCCGGCTGGCAAGGAGATCCCGCTCGACTGGCTGCTCCAGACCTTCGAAGCCAACCTCACACCCGAACAGAAGGCGGCCATCGAGAAGCTGGGCTGGGACAAGCTCATGGAGGAGTTCAAGAAACGCCTCGACGAGCAGACCGGGCGCCACGCGGGCGGCAGCAAATGGGTCGGCACCGGCGGCACGTCGCCCTTTGGTCATGGAGGCTTTCACCCCGAGGGCATCCGGGTGGGCGGCGAGAGCCGCAACCGTAGCGCCGTGAAGGTATGGGAAGAGCGCCAGTTTCGGGATTACGACGATTCGGTGGAGCTGGGCACGCGCAACCTCAAGGTGGCACTGCGCCGTTTGCGCCGCTTTGCCCGCGAGGGGGCCGAACTCGAACTCGACCTCGACGACACCATCGCGCAAACGGCCCGCAATGCCGGGCAGCTCGACATCCGCATGGTGCCCGAGCGGCACAATGCCGTGAAGGTGTTGATGCTGCTGGATGTGGGCGGCAGCATGGACGACCACGTGAGCCGGGTCGAAGAGCTGTTCTCGGCCGCGAGCAGCGAATTCAAGCACCTCGAGGTGTTCTACTTCCATAACTGCGTCTACGATCATCTCTGGCGCAGCAACGTGCGGCGCCAGCAGCACAAGATCCCCACCCTGGATGTCCTGCACCGCTTCAACCCCGACTGGCGCTTGATTCTGGTGGGCGACGCCACCATGAGCCCCTACGAGATCATGCAACCCGGTGGCTCGGTGGAATATCACAACGCCGAAGCCGGAGCCGTGTGGATGCAGCGTCTGGTGAGCACCTTCCCGCACCACGTCTGGCTCAACCCCGAGCCCGAGGGTCTGTGGAGTTACCGACAATCGATCGGCATGATTCGCGAACTGGTCCACGAGCGCATGTTCCCGGTCACCATGGCCGGGCTGGAGGACGCCATGCATCTGCTGTCGAAATAGACCGACGGCCAGCCTGGGTGAACCCTGGCGAGCCCTGCGGTCGAACCGTTGCTGCCGGCGCAGATTCGACCCCTCGCGGAACCTGCGACGGCTCCCGCCACTCTGTGCTCCTGATATTTCATACTCATCTTTACGCCTTCGAGGACGCCCGATGAAACCATTCACTGCTCGCCTGACCGTTATGCGTGCCAGCCTCGTGTTCTCGGCGGGGCTGCTCCTGCCAACGATGGGCCAAACTGCCGAAGGCACCGTGAGCGCGGCCGAAGGCAAGGCAGCCGCGTCCGAAGCGCGCGTCGAACTGCCACGCGGCGTGCGCCAGTTGCACAGCGTGGAAGGCATCACCGAATATGAGCTGCCCAACGGCCTGCGGGTGCTGCTGGCGCCCGACGAATCCAAATCGTCCACCACCGTGAACATGACGTATCTGGTGGGCTCGCGCCACGAGAATTATGGCGAAACCGGCATGGCCCATCTGCTCGAGCACATGCTGTTCAAGGGCACGCCGCTCACGCGCAATGCCTTGTCGGAGTTTGCCCGGCGCGGCTTGCGGGCCAATGGCACCACGTCGATGGACCGCACCAATTACTTTGCCACGTTCGCCGCCGACCCCGATACGCTCGAATGGTATCTGGGCTGGCAGGCCGACGCCATGATCAATGCCACCATTCTGCGCGAAGACCTCGACACCGAGATGACCGTGGTGCGCAACGAAATGGAGGCCGGCGAGAACAACCCCTTCCGGGTGTTGTTGCAGAAGATGATGGCCACGGCGTACCAGTGGCACAACTACGGCAAATCCACCATCGGCGCCCGCTCCGACGTCGAGAACGTCGACATTGAACAACTCCGTGCGTTCTACCGCCAGTACTACCAGCCCGACAACGCCATCCTGATCGTGTCGGGACAATTCGACATCACCGAAACGCTCGAAGATATCGTGCGCGACTTTGGTCGTATCCCGCGGCCCGAACGCGAATTGCCGCCGCTCTACACCGACGAGCCGGTACAAGACGGTGAACGCTCGGTGACCGTGCGTCGCAACGGCGGCACACCCCTGGTGGCCGCGCTCTACCACACGCCACAGGCGTCCAGCCCGCAATCGGCCGCCTTCGAGGCGCTCACCGTGATCATGGCCGACACGCCTTCGGGCAGGCTGTATCGTGAGCTGGTGATCGACGGCGAAGCCGCCAGTGTGTTCGGCTTCACGTTCGACCTGCACGATCCGGGCATGATCGTGTTCGGCGCCGAGCTGCCCGAAGACGGTGAAGCCTCGCCGGTGCTGTGGAATCTGCTCGATACGGTCGAAACCGTGCTGACCCAGCCGATTACCGAGATCGAACTGGAGCGTGCCCGCAACCAGCTGCTGCTGAACTGGCAGCAAACCTACAACGATCCGCAGGCGCTGGGCGTCGCGCTCTCGGAGGCCATCGCCGCCGGCGATTGGCGCCTGTTCTTCCTGCAGCGCGACCGTATCCGCAACCTCACCCTGGAAGACGTGCAGGACGCCGCCGAGCAATGGCTGGTGCGATCCAACCGCACCGAAGGCCGCTACCTGCCCACCGAAGACCCGCTGCGCGCGCCCGACCCCGAAGCGGTGAACCTGGCCGAACTGCTCGACGGCTACGAGGGCGATCCCGATTTCACCCCCACCGAGGCGTTCGACCCCACGCCGGCCAACATCGATCAACGCACCGACCTGCGCACGCTCGAGCTGCCCAACGGCAGTGTCGAAATGGCGCTCTTGCCCAAAGCCACCCGTGGCGACCGGGTGCATGCCCGCCTGTTGCTGCAGTTTGGCGATGCCGAAAGCCTGCTGGGGCAGCGCCTGGTGTCATCGGCCGTGGCCGACCTTCTGGCGCGAGGCACTTCCGAGATGACCCGCGAGGAGATCGAAGACCGCTTTACCGAGCTGGATGCCGAGGTGGGGTTCGGTGGCGGCGCCACCGACGTACGAGTGAACCTGTCGACCCGCGGCGAGAACCTGCCCGAGGTGCTGGAACTCGTGTTGCACATCCTGCGTGAGGCCAATTTCCCGGCCGACGAGGTGGCGCGCTGGCAACGTTCGGCGCTCACGTCGCTCGAACGATCCAGTACCGAGCCCACTCAGCTCGCCATTCGACAACTGGCGCGCCATGGCAACCCCTGGCCGAAAGACGACGTGAGGTATGTGCCCTCATTTGAGGAGGCCATGGCCGACGTGAAGCAGATCAGCCGCGAGCCGCTCGAGGCGTTTCATCAGTGGTTTTACGGCGCCGGCCAGATGCGATTTACGGCGGTGGGCAACTTCGAACCGGATGCCGCGCAGGCTGCCCTCATCGCGGGCCTCGACGGCTGGCAGGAAGCACCGGCCTTCGAGCGCGTGCCCGACCCCTATCACGAGATCGAGCCAGACGTCTTCGAGATCGACACCCCCGACAAGGCCAATGCCTTCTTCGTGGCCGGCATGCCCATCGAGGTGCAGGACACCGACCCCGACTTCGCCGCCCTGATGGTGGCCAACCGGCTGCTGGGGCAATCCGAGACCTCACGCCTCTGGATGCGCGTGCGCGAAGAGGAAGGCCTGTCGTACAACGTGCGCAGTCAGCTCTCGCTGTCGTCGTACGAGCCCTCGGGCACCTGGACGGTGTATGCCATTTACGCCCCCGAGAACCGGGACGCGCTGGTCACCGCCATCGAGGAAGAGATTGAGCGGGTGCTGGCCGACGGCTTCAGCGAAGACGAAGTGGCCAGCGAGGTGCGTGCGCTGCTGCAGCAGCGACGGTTGAGCCGGGCCCAGGATGGCGCGCTGGCCAGCGCCTGGCTCGACTACCTGGGGCTGGATCGCACCTTTGTCTGGTCGGCCGAGGTCGATGACAAACTGCAGGCGCTCGACGCCGAACAGGTGAACGCAGCCTTGCGGCGCGTGTTCAAACCGGGTCAGCTCACCGAAGTGTTTGCCGGCGACTGGTAAGCAGGATGGCGACGGATCCGCGCGGCGTGCCTGCCCTGGCCGAGGCTGCCAGCCTTGCGGCCAGCGGCACACGCAGCTCGGCCTCGCCTCGCTACATCACACTGGCCGACATCCTCCTTCAGGAGATCCAGGACGGCAAGTATCCGGTGGGCGAGAAATTGCCCACCGAACGCGAGATCAGCCAGCGCTTCGGGGTGTCACGCCACACCACGCGCGAAGCCGTGCGACGGCTCGACGAGATGGGCCTGATCACGCGTCGGGCCGGTATCGGAACCCTTGTGAAGGCCCGGTTGGCCCAGGCACGATATACGGCCGCCATTTCCGACCTGAGCCAACTGGTGCACTACGCCCAGGGTACACACCTGAAAGTGCTGGAAGAGAACTGGGTCACGATCGAGCATGAGCTGGCCAGCGTGCTGCCCGAGGCGATCGGACAGCGCTGGCTGCGGATCGCGGCCCTGCGGTATCCGGAGGGCGGTCAGATGCCGATTTCGTTTACCGAGAATCTGGTGCCGGCCGCCTACGAGAGCATTCGTGAAGGTCTGCGCCGACCGCACGCCACCATCTTCAAGTTGATCGAACAGTTGCGCGGCGAGCCGGTGGCCGAATTGCGGCAGGATATCTCGTGCCGGGCGATCCCGCGCCACATCGCCGCACGCCTTGAAGTGCCCGCCGGCACGCCCGCGCTCTATGTGCTGCGCTACTACTACGGCCGCCACGACGTGCTGTTGTCGTTGTCGATCAACTATTACCCACAGGATCGCTTCGTGATGTCCACGCGCTGGCAGCTCGACTGGGAAGAATAATCCGTGCCCGATGGGGCGGCGGGCGCCAAATCGTCCCTCACGCCCTCGCCAACTCGACGCGTCCTGCGTTCGGCTCGCCGCCAGTGCTCCCGGGTTCGCAGACTTTCCCCCATTGACGCTTTTCTGTTTTTCCCATATTGTCCGGTCATCCGGATAACCGGTCCAGGTTGGGCTACGGTTTCCCACGACCTCAAGGAGTGCAGCATGCCAGCGTTCGAGCCCTGGGGTCATTTCATCGACGGCGACTTTACCGCTTTTGATCCCGCCCACGGTTTGCAGGAGAGTGACCCGCGCGATGGCAGTGCCACGTGGCAGATTGCACGCGGTTCAGCGGCCGATGTGGATCGCGCGGTGCAGGCAGCGCAGCGCGCCCAGGCGGGTTGGGCGGCGCGCAAACCTTTGGAGCGGGGCCGCATCCTCACCGGGATTGCCTGGCGCTTGCGCGAGCAGGCGCAGCATTACGCCGAGACGGAACAGCGGGAAACGGGCAAGCCGTTGCCGCAGGCGCTGGGCGACATCGAACTCGCGGCACAGTATTTCGAGTTCTATGGTGGCCTGGCCACGAGCCTGGAGGGCGAAGCGATCGATATCGGGCCCGAGCGCCACTGCTATACGCGGCGCGAGCCGTTTGGTGTGGTGGGTGTGATTCTGCCGTGGAATGCGCCGATCAATCAGGCGGCGCGGGCGGCGGCGCCGGCACTGGCGGCAGGCAATACGGTGGTGGCCAAACCCTCGGAGTTCACGTCGGTGTCGTCACTGATGCTGGCGCATCTGGCGGTGGCTTGCGGCTTGCCGGCAGGTGCGTTCAATGTGGTCACGGGCACCGGGCTCGAGGCCGGTGCGGCGTTGGTGGACCACCCCGGGGTGGCGAAGATTGCCTTTACCGGGTCGGTGCGCGCGGGGCGCGAGATCGGCATCAAGGCGGCAGAACGGATCATCCCGGTCACGCTGGAGTTGGGTGGCAAATCGCCCAACCTGGTGTTTGCCGATGCCAATCTTGACGACGCGGTGACGGGATCGCTGCGCGGCTTCACGGTCAACGCCGGGCAGGCCTGCATCGCAGGCGCACGCGTGCTGGTGGAACGCAGCATTCACGATGCCTTTGTGACCCGGCTGGCCGCAGCGGCGAAGGAACTGCGGGTGGGTGCCGGTGCATCGGACCAGGTAGGACCCATCATCACGCACGCCCAGTATGAACGCGTGCTGGGCTATTTTGAGGTGGCGCGGGAAGAAGGGGCTCGGGCGCTGGCCGGTGGCGAGGGCCGTGGAGCCGACGCCACGGGCTGGTTCGTACCACCCACGGTGTACACCGATGTCACACCCGACATGCGCATCGCCCAGGAGGAGGTGTTTGGCCCGGTGGGCGTGGTGATGCCATTCGACGACGAGGCCGACGCCATTCGCATGGCCAACGACACGCCGTATGGCCTGGCGGCCGGGTTGTGGACGCGCGACGTGGGGCGGGCTCATCGTGTGGCCGCGCAACTGCAGGCCGGGCAGGTGTACGTGAACGAATATCCGGCCGGCGGGGTTGAAACGCCCTTCGGCGGTTTTAAGCAGAGTGGCATTGGCCGCGAGAAAGGCCGCGAGGCGCTGCTGCATTACACACAATCCAAGACGGTGATCTTGACATCCTCCCCTCCCTAACGGGAGGGGATTCCTACGGCGCTCACAGCGGCACGGGACTGCTGTGAGTGGCTTCGGTGGGTTCCTGCTTCACTGAGGCTGCGCGCTTGACCCTTGCGGGCTTTGCGCGACTGATATCCTCTCCACAGGCTGCAACGCGGTGCCCCCGCGCCAGAATATTCAGGGCGCCGACGACATCGGCGTGGTTCTCATAGCCGCATTGCACGCAGGCAAA
>JAWLHC010000017.1:0-58211 GCA_041690575.1 Verticiella sp. | reverse complement strand
CTCGCTCATGGTGAACATCTCCGTTCCCCGCCAGCAAAAATGTCAACCGGACATTTTTACTTTGCACAGAGCGGACATTCTCACGTAGCACCAACATGGACTTCACAGCATTTGACAGGATGGCGGGAAACAGGCATTTTGAGGGTTTACCATAGTGCCGGGCCGACGTTGCGCGGCCTCGCATTGCCACTGTGTGCAATCCACGACTGGAGATACAACTCATGGAACACAAGCTGCCTCCCCTGCCCTTCGAAAAAACCGCTCTCGAGCCGCACATGAGCGCCGAGACCTTCGATTATCACTATGGCAAGCATCACCAGACCTACGTCACCAACCTCAACAAGCTGATCGCCGGTACGCCCTTCGAGAACAAGGAGCTCGAGGCCATCGTCAAGGAAGCCGACGGCGGCCTGTTCAACAATGCGGCACAAGTGTGGAACCACACCTTCTTCTGGAACTGTCTGTCGCCCCAGGGCGGCGGCCAGCCCTCCGGTGGCCTGGCTGACGCCATCAGCAAGAAATGGGGTGATTTCGCCCGTTTCAAGGAAGCCTTCAGCGCCAGCGCCGCCGGCAACTTCGGCTCGGGCTGGACGTGGCTGGTGCGCAAGCCCGACGGTTCGGTGGACATCGTGAACACCAGCAACGCCGGCACGCCGCTCACCACCGCCGACAAGCCGCTGCTCACCATCGACGTCTGGGAGCACGCCTACTACATCGACCACCGCAACGCCCGCCCGAAATTCCTCGAGGCCTTCTTTACCCACATGGTCAACTGGAAGTTCGCCGAAGACAACTACGCCAAGTGATCGCACCGCAGGCGCAACAGCGCCTGCGTCATAACGTTACCCCCGAGCAAAAAAAATCGTCATCCCGGTCAAGACAGGCCCGCAGGGCCTGCGTGAACCGGGACCCCGTGGCGCCACCTGAGCCTCACCTGGCGCCTGCGTGAAGCCGTCATCCCGGCCCCGGGTCAAGCCCGGGGCCGGGACCCCGTGGCGCCACCTGAGCGTCACTCAGCCGCCACTTTCTCCTCGACCGCAATGCCGTAAAACCCGTAAGTCTCGGTGAATCGGTTGCGCTCGGCAAAGTTCAGCCACAACCGCAACAACCAGCGACGCTTGTCGGGATCGTCGTAATCCTCGAAGCTAGTGCGGGAGTGCAGCGTGGTGTGATTGTTGAGCCACTGGATATCGCCAGGCCGAAAGTCCATCGACAAACACAGTTCCTCGGAGTGCGCCAGCCGGTCGATCAGATCGAACAGCTCGCGGTGCTTGTCGGTCAGCGGTGGCGCACCTTCGTAGCGCTGGCCCGACTCGATGAAATTGCGCAGATACATCATCGACAACTTGCCATTGGCCCACCCACAGATCGAGGTGACCCACCAGGGGTCGCCGGTGATGGCATTGCGCTCGCCGCGATGATCGAACCACAGCGGTTCATACAACAGCGGAATGAGATCAGGGCGCTCGCGCAACACGCCGTTGTAGATGCTGCAAGAGCTCACCACGAGGCTGGCACCACCCGACTTCGACGGCCGCACACACATCAGGCCGACCACGTCGGAGCCATCCACATGGAACGGCGCCGCGCTGTTGGTGTGATAGAAGCGCGAATTGGCATTGGTGCTGGGATCGGTACTGGTGGTGTTCTTCACGTGACCCAGCAACTCGCCCCGCGAGTTCTGCACGATGGGCGAACCCAGATGCAAACCCAGACACCAGAAGGCCACGGTGCGCTCGTCCACCGACCATTCAGGCACATCGAGACCCCGCCACAACTCAAAGCCACGACCGTTTTCCAGTTCGTGGCGCAAACGCTCGAAGCGCTTCCCCAGCGTGGGCAGGGGAAAGTCGGCAGCGGTCAGCGCCTGTACCGGTCGCCTCAGCGACATGGCATGACACACGGCCGCTTTCACCTCTTCGACTTCGGTGGCCGAAAGCGTGGTTTGCCATTCGGGGTTGCCTTCCATTTGCGCCCGGGTCCAGGCCGCGGGGCGATCGAAAGGAGTCATCAGCATGTCGGTCATGATGGCCTCGCTATGAGGAGGTTGAAATCGGGGAGAATCCGGCGCCGCGGGCCCGCCAACTGACGGCCCCGAGGTTGCCGTTCCTCAAACGTCGTATCCGGGGTTGAGCCGGTCGAGGCGGCGCAACAGGCCGGGCCAGGCCAGCGGCGCTGGCGACTGAAAGCCCATCTTCGACACGGCTTCGTTGACGCCCTCGAGCACGTCGGGGCGCACCTCGGTGAGGGGTGCGCCGCCGGCCATGGCACCCACCTGAATCTGGCAGGCCGTTTCGAAAAAGTACATGTTGACAAAGGCCTCGGCAATGCTGGGGGCAGCCGTCAGCAGGCCGTGATTGCGCAGCATCAGATACTGGCACGAGCCCAGATCGGCCTTGAGTCGTTCCCGCTCGTCGTCGTACACCGCCAGGCCTTCATAGTCGTGATAGGCCAGCGAAGGCAGCACCAGGCTGGCTTGTTGCGAGAGGGGCAATAGCCCGTCGCGCTGCGCGCTCACCGCCACGCCGGCACGGGTGTGACAATGCAGCACGCACTGCACGTCGGGCCGGGCTTCGTGCACGGTGCTGTGAATCACGAACCCCGCACGATTCACCGGATAGGGCGACTCACTGAGCTTGTTGCCGTCCATGTCGATGCGAATCAGCGAAGACGCCGTCATTTCGTCGAAGAACATGCCGAACGGGTTGATCAGGAATTCTTCCTTGCCGTCGGTGACGCTGTCGGGCAGGCGAGCGCTGATATGGGTAAAGATCATGTCGCTCATGCCGTATTGGGCGACCAGCCGATAGGCCGCCGCCAGATCGACACGAATGCGCCATTCTTCGGCGCTGACCTGATCTCGCAGAGATGCCTGGGTCATGGAGTGTCTCCTGTGAAAGTTGCCTGGGGTTGCCCGGCAGCGATGAGCTCGAGCCGAAGCTGCTTTTTATCGATCTTGCCCACTGCCGTCTTGGGCAGCTCGGCCACCACGCGCATCTCGGCCGGCCATTTGTACTTCACGAGTTGCGGCTCGAGCCACTGCTGCAGCGCCTGCGGCAGTGTGGCTTCGCGGCATACCACGCTGGCAATGAGGCGCTCGCCGCGATAATCGTCAGGCACGCCCACCACGGCCGCCTCGATCACCGAGGGGTGGCCATACAGCACTTCTTCGATTTCGCGCGGGTACACATTGAAGCCACTGACGATGACCATGTCTTTCTTGCGATCACGGATGGTGAGAAAGCCATCGTCGTCGAAGCTGCCGATGTCGCCGGTGTAGAGCCAGCCGTGGCGCAACGCCTGGGCGGTTTCGTCAGGGCGATTGCGGTACTCGCGCATGATCTGCGGGCCCTTGGCCCGTATCTCGCCGATCTCGCCAACCGGCAGCACCTGGACGCCGGTGTCGACATCCACGATCTCGATGCAGGTGTCGGGCACCGGCACGCCCACCGTGCCCGGCCGCCGTGGCCCGTCACTGGGGTTATAGGCAAGCACCGGGCCGGCCTCGGTCTGGCCGTAGCCCTCGCACACCACACACCCGGTGGCGGCCTCCCAGCGCTTGAGGGTTTCTTCGGAAAGCGCAGACGAACCCGAGGAACACAACCGCAAGGTGTCGAGACGGGCCTGCGAGAATCCTGCGCACGCCATCAAGCCGATGAAGATGGTGGGGCTGCCCGACATCAGCGTGATCCGCTCGGCCGCGATGGTGTCCAGCACCGCCTGAGGATGGTAGCGCGGCAGGATCACCAGCGTGCCTCGGCAGCCCGCCGCCAGATAGAGCCCCATGGCCACGGCATAGACATGAAACAAGGGCGTGATGGCCAGCACGCGCTCGGCCTCGACCCGTGTGGGCAGGAGAGCCTCACGCTGGCCGATGTTGATGGCCACGGCGTCGTGCGCCAGGCTCACGCCCTTGGGCAGGCCGGTGGTGCCGCCGGTGTACTGCAGGGTGGACAGCTGCTGCGGCTCGGGCAGGGGCAACTGGCTCACCAGCTCATGTTGATGTTGCCAGCGGGTGAAGCGCTCCCCGCCGTTGCCCACCGCAATACACTGCGGCGCCGGCGATGGCAGGGCAGCCTGCACGGTAGGGGCCACGGCCGTGTCGTGCAGGATGATCGTGGCGTCGGCGTCGGCCAGAATCGGCGTCAACTCACTTGCGGTATAGGCCGGATTGAGCGGCACCACCTGGGCGCCGGCGGCCTGCACCCCGAGAGTGGCAATGGCGATGTCCAGCGAGTTGCCCATGACCAGGGCCACCCGGGTACCTTCTCGGGCCCCCATCGATTGCAAATGCCGGGCCAGGCCGGCCACGCACGCCACGTATTGACGATAGTTGAGCCGTTCGTCTTCACAGACCAGGGCTTCGTGGTCGGGGGCGATGCGGGCGGCGTCGGCCAACATGTGAACGACGGTGGGCCAGGTGTGTGGCATGGCGGTGATGCTCATTCAGCGCTCGTCTCCCACATGGATGATGGCGGCCATGGCCGAATCGCCTGCCGCACAGCCCGTGAACAGACCGTAGCCGCCGCCGGCGAGCACCAGCTCCTCGATCAGCTCGATGATGCCCCGGACCCCGGTGGGGCCTTGCGGATGCCCCCACACCAGAGAACAACCAAAGCGGTTCATGCGCGCGGGATCCACGCCCAGGGTATCGGCAAAGTAGATGTCGTTGACGATGAACGGGTTGTGCGTCTTGATCGCCTTGATCTGATCGATCTTGAGATTGGCAGCCTCGAGCGCGCGCTGGGCGGCCGGCACCGGCGCCATGGGCATGTGGGCCGGCTTGACGCGAGATTGGCCAAAGGCCAGCAGACGCACCGCGATGCCGGGATCTCGCGAGAGCTCCCGGGCCTTGGCCGGCGTGGTGAGCACCATGCCGGCGCAACCATCGGCCGGGTGGGTCTGGCCACCGAAGGTGACCGTGCCGTCCGGCATGACCGGCTTCAGTTTGGCCAGCCCTTCGGCCGTGGTGGGGAAGATACCTTCGTCGCCCACCATCTCGGTCTGTGTGCGACGGAAGCGCGCATCGGGTACGGCGAACGGCAACGTCATGAAACGCTTGAGAAAGGCCGAGTCGTTGGCCAGCGCTTCCTGGTACTGCTCGTAGCGCTGCAGCGTGAGTTCATTTTGCCGTGCGGTGTCGATGCCGTGCTCGCTTGCCACGTTCTCCGCCGTTTGCAACATGGACGTGCCGCCAAAGGGGTCTTTCTCGAAGTTGTCGAGCACCCAGTCTTCGTGCTCGCCAGTGCCCCCCGGGCCATGAGGTGCCGGGTAATACAGGTGGGCGCCATTGGACACGCGATCGCTGGCGATGGCCAGTGCCACACCGGCATCGCCGCGCGCGATCTCGTCGGCTGCCACCTGCAGAATGCGGGCGCCGGTGGCGCAAGCCTGGTTGATGGTGGGGCCAGCCACATGCCCCATGCCGGCCAGACCCGTGAGCCAGGGCAGACCATAGAAACAATTGCGTTGCGGCACGGTCATGCCCAGCACGCCGAAATCGATCACGGCCGGGTCGATTTGCCGCGCGGCCAGGGCCTCACGTGTGACGTGAGCGCCAAACTTCAGGCTGTGCAGGTGCGCCAGGCTGCCCTGCCAGCGGGCAAAGGGCGTGGACCAGTACGCACCATAGGGGATGGCGATTTCGGGCATGGCAGAGATCTCCGTGAACGCATGCTGGCAACCACGCAGGCAGTTGCCGGGAATTCCGCCATCGTAGTCGTTTCAATGACCGTCTGGAATGCCAGAAACCATGAATTTATGGCAATCTGTCATGCCATTAGAGAATGCCTGAATCATGAGTCCTGTCAATGATCTGCGCCGCCTCATCGGCCGGCTGCGTCTGCGCCATCTCGAGCTGCTGTCCGCCCTGGGCGAAGATGCGAATCTGGGCCGCTGCGCGCGACGCCTGAACATGACCCAACCCACGGCCAGCAAGTTGCTGCGCGAGATCGAAGACATCTACGGGGTGCCCTTGTTCGTGCGCAACCGACGCGGCCTGGCGCCGACGGCAGCCGGTCAGGCGATGACACGGCGGGCGGTCATTCTGCTGGCCGAAACTGCGGCGGCTCACGCCGAACTCCAGGCCACGGAACGCGGCGCCACCGGGCGCTTGCGTCTGGGCGTGTTCCCGGTGGCGGTGTCCGGCTTCCTGGCACATTTCTGTCAGGCCTTGCGCACCGAATGGCCAAACATCGTTCTGTCGATCGACGAAGGCATCGAGCAGCGACTGATCGGCGAGCTGGCCGCTGGCCGCCTCGACCTGGTGTTTGGCCGTGTGGTGGTGGAGTTGCTGACCCCGGACCTTCGTCACGAGGCGCTGTACCGCGAACCTACGGTGGTGGTGTGCGGCGTGCAGCATCCCATCTTGCGGGATGGCCCCGAAGGGCTGGACACGCATTTGCGCCAGGCACAGTGGATGCTGCCGGCCAGTGACGGCCCCGTCTACAACGTGGTATCGGCGCGCTTGAGTGAAAGGGGTCTGGCACCCCCCCAGGTGGTACACGAAACCACGTCGGTGTTCGTCACCCTGGAAATGCTGGAACATTCTTCGCTGCTGTCGATTCTTCCCGAGAGCACGGCACTCGACTACGCACGAATCGGCAAGGTCGCGCTGGTACCCACCGCGCCACTGAGTTCCGGCTATGCCGTGGGACTGGTTCATCGCGTGGAGGGAATGGCCAACCCCACTCTTGTGGCGGCGCTCACCGCGGCGCGCAAGGCTGCCGGTCTCCACCGACCCACGTCGATATGGTAAACCTATGTACCAATCCCGAAACGCTGCGATCCGTTCACGTCACGGCCAGACAACCCGCCTAGCAAGCCCTACCCATGACCACCCAGAGCACCTCCACCCCAGCGAACTCTCCCGAACAACGCGTCGCCCAGCTGGCTGCCCGCGGCCAACGCATCGAACAGCCCATGGCGGGCGGCGGCTCGCTCGTCTGGCATACCTGGGGCCGCGGCACGCCGATCGTGCTGCTGCATGGCGGCCACGGCAGCTGGACGCACTGGCTGCGCAACATCGAAACGCTGGCAGCCAACCACCAGGTATGGGCGGCCGACCTGCCCGGCTTTGGCGATTCGGATCGCTTTGACGGTGGCGAAGACGCCGACACCCTGTGGCCAGCAGTCGACACCGGTCTGCGATCCCTGATCGTGCCCGATGGCGGCAAGGCCCACCTGGTGGGGTTCTCGTTTGGCTCCATGGTGGCCGGCTTTCTGGCGGCACGCGTCCCCCAGCGGGTGGCCAGCATCACGTTGGCCGGAGCCGCTGCCATTTTTGCCACCGTCGAACCGCCGCCAGGCCTGGTGAGTTGGCGTCGTCTCACCGATCTTGACGAGCAGCGTGCCGCTCACCGGCAGAATCTCCGGGCCTTGATGCTGGCCAACGACAGCTCGATCGATGAACTCGCCATGTATCTGCAGATGACCAATACGCCGCGCGACCGCATGCCACAACGACGGCTCGCGCTCAGCAATGTGCAGACCGAACTGCAGCATGATTGGCAATGTCCGGTCAAAGTGATCATCGGCCGCGGCGATGTGCTGTATGGAGAAAGAAAGCTGGCCCGTATCGGCGAAGTGCTGAGCCATTGCGATCTGCACGCCGTGGATATCATCGATGGCGCGGGGCACTGGGTGCAGTTTGAGGATGCGGAGCGCTTCAACGCCAGTGTGTTGGCGTTTGTGGAGGAGGTGGAGGAGGTGGAGGGAAAAACCTAGGCTCAGGGACGGCGCCGAGGTTCCGGGTCGCGCGGACACTTCGTGCCCGTCTTGCCCGGGATGACGCCTCTTGTTCGGGTAAGGGGGTGCTTCGTTGCCGGCTCGGCGCCCTTCGGGCGTCGAGCCGGGGTGAAAAACGACTTCGCTGAGGGTTGATCGCTCTCTCAGGGATCCCGGATCGACGCCCACTGGGCGTCGTCCGGGATGACCTCGCGCGTTTGGCGCGCGCGGTCAATTCACCTGGATGCCGGCTTCTTCGATGACGGGTTTGTAGGTTGCGGAGTCGCGGCGGATGATTTCTGCAAATTCGTCGCCGGGCAGGGCGAGAACTTCCTGGCCGAGGTCGCCGAACTGTTGGACCACTTCGTCGCTCTGGAGCACTTTGGCGATGCTGGTGTGCAGTTTGTCCACGATGGCTTGCGGCGTGCCGGCGGGCACCAGGAAGCCCGTCCAGGTGATGGCGTTGAAGCCTTCGATGCCGGATTCGGCCACGGTGGGCACATCAGGCAGGCTGGGCGAGCGCTCGGCCGACGTGACGGCCAGCGGACGCAGGCGGTCGCTACGCAACAGCGACAGGGCCGGCGCCAGCGCGTCGACCAGTACCGGCACATGGCCACCCATCACGTCCTGCTGAGCCGGGCTGCTGCCGTTGTACGAGATTCCTTCCATGGTGACGCCAGCTTCGGCCTTGAACAACTCACCCACGACCTGGGCGGGAATGGCGCCAAAGGCGTAGTTCACTTCGTCGGGATTGGCCTTGAGATATTCGATGAGCTCATCGAGCGTCTGAGCGGGGAAATCCGGATTCACTGCGATCACCATCGGCATCTGGATGGCCAGCGTCACCGGCGTGAAATCGGTTTCGGGGTCGTAGGGCAGGTCGGAATACATATGCGGGTTCATCACCATCGTGGCGTCGATGGAGGTGAATACGGTGTATCCGTCGGGCTTGGCGCGCGCCACGTGCTGGGCAGCGATGAGCGTGTTGCCGCCGGCCCGGTTTTCAACCAGCACGGGTTCACCCAGCTCCTTGGCGAGACGATCGCCAACGGCCCGGGCCAACATGTCGGCACCGCCGCCGGCCGCGAAAGGCACCACGAACGTGATGGGTTTGCTGGGGTAGTCGGCCGCGTCTTCGGCGTGACCGAGCGTCGGCACCATCAGGCTGGCCGAGGCGGCGAGACCGAGCGAGAGTTGACGCAGTGAAAGATTGGGGGATGTCATGGGTGGCGCCTCCTGAAGCGTGGGGGTTGTGCAAGAACAGCATACGACGGCGGGGCCGCCTGAAGAATCCGCGAGCCACCAGCGGTCAAGCCAAGGCGAACAACGCGTGCCGCCGCGGTCGCAGATCCATTCACGGTAATTTATAAACAGAATACTGTTTGGTCAACCGGGATTTCACCGCCATCGGTGGTACCAACGCAACAGATACAAGATGTGACGGACGTTGGCCGGCGCTTTCTCCACAATGCTGCAGGCCATGCAGGCCGCGCCCCGGCGCAAACCCGCCAACACGAGAGGAGACGACACCACGATGGAGACTTTCACTCTGGTCGACATTGCCGCCGGTCGCGAGCATAGTCTGGCCCTCATGGCAAACGGTGACGCCTGGGGCTGGGGTGCGGAAGGCAGCGGCCGCGTCAGCATGCCGGCCGTGTGCAGTACGGCACCGCCGGCGACACCGATCATCGTTCCTGCCACCCGCCCCTTCCAACGGGTGGCCGCAGGCTACGGTGCCAGCTACGGCATCACCAACGACCACCAGGGGTACGTCTGGGGGGTGAGCCGTGGCGGCCTGGCCGGCACCACAAACACACTGGCCACCTTGCAGGCCGAGCCCATGACTGGCCTGGGCGCAGTGGAACAGATCGCGGCTGGCGAATTCTTTGGCCTGGCACGAGACGCCGAAGGCAGCCTGTTTCTGTGGGGCCTGTCGCGCGGCGGGCCGGCCGGACTGCGCAACCATCCGCCGCACCGGGTCGATTTGTCCGCCGCGGTACGCGACGTGACGGTGAGCACCAGTCATGTGCTCGCGCTCACCGAACAAGGCCTGTACGCCTGGGGCAGCAACGCTGCCGGCCAGCTGGGGTTGGGACACTTGCAGGATCAACGCCTACCCCAGATCGTGCCGTTGCCCCCGGAGGCGCATACGCTGAAGCAGGCGGCCGCCGGCACCACCCACACCCTCGCCCTGACGACCGAAGGCAACGTGTGGGCCTGGGGTGCCAACCAGCACGGGCAGCTCGGATCCCGCAACGTGACGCACAGCGCCACGCCAATCCCGGTGCGACTGCCCGAACCAGCCACTCGCGTGGTGGCGGGCATGTTCTATTCCGCCGCCCTGGGGGCGTCGGGCACCGTGTACACCTGGGGCTGGAACGGCAAGGGTCAGCTGGGACGCTCCACGGAGCCCAACGATGCCGAACCCGGCGCCGTACCCGACCTGGATGCCGTGACGCAGATCGCGGCAGGTCAGGGCCACATGCTGGCAGCCCATGCCCACAAACTGTACGCCTGGGGCGACAACGCCGCCAGCCAACTCGGCCCCCAGGGGCCACAAGCTCAGGGGCCGACGCAACCCGGCTGGAGCCCCTATCCCGTTCTCGTTCTGGCCTGACAGGAGCCAACATGTCGTCATCCGAATCCCGCCGCCAATTCTTGCGCGTGTCTTATACCGTAGGCGCCGGCCTGGCCATCCCCGGCTGGCTGGCTGCCTGCAACAGCGACGGCAGCGTCGAACCGCCGGTGGAAGAAACGTTCGTGGAGCCCGACCGCCTGATGTCGGACGGTGGACTGCTCGACACGCAGATGCGCTTCGCCTATGCCGACAACATGCTGGGCGACAAACCCGTGTATCTGCGAGCCGTCGAAGGTCGCCTCACCGGCCCCACACTCGATGTGAACGCCGGCGACATGATGCGCGTGAACGTGCACAACGACATGCCGCCCAATCCCGCCAGCACCGAGCCCGACTGGTATTTGCGGTATCCCAACAACACCAATTTCCACACGCATGGCCTGCACGTAAATCCGGGCATCATCCGGCCAGGCGTCTACGGCGACTACGTGATCGATGACCCACGCGAGGGCATTCAGCCTGGCACCCGGCGCCAGCATGAATTTGCCATCCCGATCGATCACCCGCCCGGCACCTACTGGTACCACCCCCATCTGCACGGCACCACGGCGCTGCATGTGGGCAGCGGCATGGCCGGCGCCATCATCATTCGGGGCGCCATCGATGAAGTGCCAGAGATCGCTGCGGCCCGCGAACGCCTGTTCGTGTTTCAGGCCATCATGATCGACGCCAGCGGTCGCCTCGAGAACTTTGCCGACCTGATACAGAACGCCTCGGAAACCCCGTTCACCATCAACGGCGTGCGTCGCCCGCGACTGGTGATGCGACCGGGCGAGGTGCAGAAATGGCGCTTCATCAACACGGCCGTGACCAGCTACCTGAACCTGGCACTCGACGGCCATGAACTGTATCGCTATGCCCACGACGGCAATCCCCACCCCTACCTCAAGGCCTATTCGCCCGACAGCGCCGAAGCCATGGTGATGGCGCCTGGCAACCGCAATGATCTTCTGGTGAAAGCGTCGGATCGGCCCGGCACCTACTATCTGCGCACCAAGGATTTCAACATGGGGTTCCCGGTGGCCGGGGATATCCTGGCCGAAGTGGTCGTCACCGGCCAGCCCATGGACATGGCCTTGCCCTCAGGTCCTCTGCCGACCTCCGACTTGCTGCGCCCCATCAGTGATGAAGAACTGGCAGCCCACGGCGGCCTCAAGCGCGAAATTGTGATGCGGGAGGTGTACAACGCGGACGGCAGCCCGATCACCGAGCCGCCGGCTGCCGATCTGCTGCCCATCCCTGCCGGTGAGTTGCCGATCTGGTCGTATCAAACCGGCGATACCTTCCTCGCCAACACGGTCTACACCATTGGCGCCAACGGCGAGGTGGCCAGCCCCGATCCGCAGATGCCCACCGAATACATCCCGTTCCAGTCGTCACGCGCGCTCAAGCAGACGGTGGCGCTGGGCAGCGTGGAAGAATGGACGGTGTACAACATGGGCCAGGTGATGCACCCGCTGCACATTCACGTGAACCCGTTTGAAGTGATCAAGATCAACGGTGAGCCGGTGGAACCCTATTGGGCCGACACCATTCCACTACCCCGCAACGGCACGCCCGAGAACCCGACGTCGGTGACCTTCCGCACACGCTTCCTCAATTTCCGCGGCACCTACGTGATGCACTGTCACCTGCTGGTGCACGAAGACTCCGGCATGATGCAGCTGATCGAAGTGGTTTGAGGCCCGGCCGGGATGGACCCCTGGCAGGAAGCGTGGCCACACCCACCCGCGGTGGGGCCAGGCTTCCTGCCGCATCACTCAATCCGTCAATGCCACGTCGTGCAAGGTTTGATAGCGCAGTTCGGCATCCGCCGGTCCTCGCCCGTACAAGCCCAACCGGGTAAATCGGGCCTGCGGCAACGACACCCTCAGATTGTCGAGGGTGTTGGACGGCAGAACCCGCAGCGTACGGGGCAACCGCGCCACCGTGATGTGCGGCCGATAGCGACGCATTTCTACCGACAGGCCCAGCGCCTCCAGGACCGACAGCACCCGGGCATGCAGCTCGGCCAGCACCTCGTCGATTTCGTACACGGCCACGACCACGCGGGCCCGCTGTGGGGTGGGCCACAACGCGAGACCTTGCGGCGCCAGAGCGCCCAGAGCCGCCGGGCGCAGCCCGGCCAGGCGCTCGCCCACAGCCGCCACGGCCTCGGCCGACATATCGCCCACGAACGCCAGCGTGAGATGGACGTCGTCGTGCGCGACGGGGCGTGACCGACCCACCCGAGGCACCTGCAGCAATCGTTGCGTGGTGGGAGCGTCAGGTTTGAGCGCGATGAAGCACCGCGAGAACACATCGGTCATGGAGTACTCCGGGTAAATCCTGAGGTTGGCGTCATTGTCTGGACCTTCCGAGGGTGCTAAGGTTTCATTTGCATTCATATTCATAAAATGATTAGGCATATATATATCAACACCAAGGCGTGAATGCATCTCGTGGAACCGAAACATCGAGGAGGAAACATGACACCCCGACACATCCTGGGCACCGCCCTGCTTGCAAGCTGCACGCTCACTCCGCTGTACGCGGCCGATACCACGTGGCCGCCAGATCAGGTCAACATCGTGGTGCCTTACCCGCCAGGCAGCGAGCCAGACACCCTGGCACGCGATGTCGGCAACGCCCTGGCACAGCGCACCGGCAGCACATTCGTGGTGGAGAACCGCCCCGGCGCCAACGCCATGATTGGCACAGGCTATGTGGCACGCGGCCCCGACGACGGCAGCGTACTGCTGATGGTGGACCGCCTGTCGCTCGTGACCAACCCCCTGCTGTACGACAACGTGCCTTACGACTGGCAGGAAGCCCTGAAGCCCGTATCGGATTTTGCGGCGGTCAACCTCTATGTTGCCGTCAACCGCGATCTGCCGGTTGAGAATTATCAAGAATTCATCGAGTACGCCCGCACCAACCCGGGCGTGGTGAACGTGGGCACCGGCGGCAATGGTCACGTCACCCATATTGGTATGGAGATGCTGGCCCGTGCCGAAGGCGTGGAGTTTTCGTACATTCCCTACAAGGGCATCAGCCCCGCCATGGTCGACACTGTGGGCGGTCAGGTGGATGCCGTCATGGCAGGTGGGCTGATGATGGCCACCCATCGCGCCAACGGCGGCATCAAGGTGCTCACCGTGGGCGCCGATGAACGCGAAGCCTTCATGGACGACATTCCCACCCTCGCCGAAGCCGGCGGCCAGCCAGGCACCATCCCGTCCACCTATTTCAGCCTGTTTGCTCCCGCCGGCGTACCCGACGCCACCATTGCGGCCATGCACGACGAGATTGCCGAAGTGCTGGGCAACCCCGAGCTGCGCAGCAACTACGAGGCGCGCGGGCTGGTCGTGGCAGCCAATGAGCCCGAGGCCATGCTCGCCACCATGCTGGAAGACGAAAAGCGCTATGCCGAACTGATCGAGGCCGCGGGCATTACCGTGAACTGATCGTTCATCTTGCGGCGGGCTCGGGCCCGCCTCGTGCCGATCCGTGAGTCGGCGGATCCTCAGGCCACGCAAAGCGTGGCCTTTTTGTTGCGTCTCCCGGCAGAACCCTAGGGAAAACGAGATATCGCAAGCATCGATTATTTATGTATCGTAACAATAGTGCGTGACCGCGAATCGCATGGCTCTCAGGCACGTGCTCGATGAACAACTCGCAGATTTCTCGGAGACTCCCCATGAAGCGCCGCATCCCCTATCGCTACGGCACCCTGGCAGGCCTGGTACTGCTGGCTGCCTGCAGCAGCGACTCCGACCCGGCACCCACTCCCGAACCCCTGGCCTGCGCCGATATCACTGGCGAGGCCCTGGGCATGGGCAACCTGAGGGTGGCCGAAACCGAAACCGTGGCCGCCACCGACGACGCCCCCGGTTACTGCAAGGTGGTGGGCTACCTCGACGAGCGCATCAGCCCCGTCGACGACAAGCCCTACGCCATCGGCTTCGAAGGCCGACTGCCCGACAACTGGAACGGTCGCTTCTACTTCCAGGGAGGTGGCGGCACCGATGGTTCCATCCAGCCCGCCGTGGGCAATCTGCCCGGCGCCGGCAACACCACCAATGCGCTGGCCATGGGTTTTGCGGTGTTCAGCACCGACGGCGGCCACACCAGCGAAAACGTGCCGGTGATTGGTGGCGCACTGTTCGGAGTCGACCCACAGGCCCGTATCGACTACGGCTACAACGCCGTGGGCCAGGTCACCACGGTGGGCAAGCGTATCGTCGAGCGCTTCTATGGCAATGAGGCCGACTACAGTTATTTCGTGGGCTGCTCCAACGGCGGCCGCCAGGCCATGGTGGCGGCCAGCCGCTTTGCCGATCAGTTCGACGGCGTGATTGCCGGTAACGCCGGTTTCAATCTGCCCCAGTCGGGCGTACAGCATGCCTGGGATGTTCAGGCTGAAGCCAGCGTGGCGCCGCTCTATAGCGACGGCAAGCCCATCATCAGTCAGGCCTTCAGCCCGGGCGATCTCACCCTGCTGGCCGACACCACCCTGCAAACCTGCGACGCCCTCGATGGCCTCGAAGACGGCATGATCGACAACCCGCCGGCCTGCGCCGCCGCGTTCGACCCCACCGTCCTCACCTGCGCCGCCGGCAAGACCGACAGCTGCCTCACCGCTGGTCAGGTGAACGCGCTGCAGGCCATGTTCGATGGTCCCGTCAACAGTGCCGGCGAGGCGCTGTACTCCAACTGGCCTTACGACACCGGCGTAGCCTCGTTCGGCTGGCGCATCTGGAAGCTCGGCACCTCCGACACCTCCACGCCCAACGCCATCATCGCCACACTGGGCGGCGGTGCCCTGCCCTACGTTTTCGTCACGCCGCCCGATACCGTGTCGGGCGAAAACAATGGCGTGCTCGATTACCTTCTGGCGTTCGACTTCGATCGCGACGCACCGCGCATCTTCGCCACCACCGATCTCTACTCCGAATCGGCCATGTCGTTCATGACGCCGCCCAATCCGGCTTCGTACGAATCGTTCAAGGCGCGCGGCGGCAAGATGCTCGTGTATCACGGCAACAGCGATCCCGTGTTCTCGGTCAACGACACCATCCGCTGGTACAACGACCTGCGCGCCAACCACGGAGCCGAGGCAACGTCCGATTTCGCCCGACTGTTCACCATTCCCGGCATGACCCACTGCAGCGGCGGCCCGGCCACCGACAAGTTCGACATGCTGGGCGCGCTCACCAATTGGGTGGAGCACGGCGAGGCCCCGGCGCAGGTGACTGCCTACGCTCGCGCCGACAACCCCGATGCCGCGGCCTTCCCCGATCGCTCCCGGCCGCTGTGCCCCTACCCCCAGCAGCCTCGCTATTCGGGCAGCGGCAGCATCGAAGACGCCAGCAACTTCAGCTGCGTGATGCCCTGATGTCATAAACCGCTTCCTCCCTGTCCGTTGCGACAGCGGGGGCCGGCGCCAGAGCCCGCCTCCGCTTCATCGACTTCGGCGCCACCGCCAGTTCCGGTCTACGGACCCGGCGGTCGTTTCCCCGGGCCAGTGCGTTGCACTGCCCGGGTTTTTTTGTCCCGTCTTTTCCTTCTTTTGTCGGGCCCCTACCTGCATTCACCGGCCGGATACGGCCCGGACCCTGCCCACGCCGACCGAGAACCGAGCTGGCGCAGCCACGAGCAATTTGCAACATTTGTATCCTCGCGCGGAACCGGCTGCTCCCCGTAGAATCCCAAACTTCAGGGAGCCAGCGCTCGCCGCAACCCGGTATCGGCCGCGATCTCCTGCCACAAGCACAACAATCTCGGGAGAACCTCCATGGCCACGCTCGGTATCCATCTCACGCAAGCCATGCGTGAGCAATACGAGAAGCCCGGTGTCTGGGTCGACGCTGTCTATTTTCACAACGGCACGGCGCACTGGACCACCCTGGTGAAGGACGGCAGCGCGGTGGGCTCGCAGGTGAACGTGGACCTGCCCTCGGTATTCAACTCGGGCAAGGTGTACTTGCTGGTGCACAGCGGCGAGGCCGGGCTGACCACCGACCCGCTACCCGGCATCATCGCCAAAGAGTCCGACATCAATATCGGCTCGGCGCAGGCCAACAACATCCGCTTCGACAGCGTGGAGCTCACGCTGGGCATGAGCCAGTCGGATCAGGGCAACCTCACCTCGGTGATCGGTTTTGGTCTGCCCATGAACATGTCGGTGAGCTACACCGACGGCAGCGCCAGCCAGTCGGTGGGCTACAACCTCACCGGCAATGCCGTGTTCGAGGCCATCCAGGCCATCCACCCCGACAACGCCGGCCTGGTGTTCAACTTCACGCAGGGCCCACTGGAAGGTGAATACCGCTTTGGCACGGCACCGGCCTCGGGCAACGAGGTCTCGCCCGTGCCGTTTTCAGCCACCGACTGGAAACCCTATTTGCAGGCGCTTCAGGGCCAATCGGGCACACTGGCCGAACTGGCCGGCTTCTACAACGGCAGCCCCGATGCCAACAATGTGTGGCACAACCAGGGCTTCTATCATTACACGCTCGAGAGCGACGGCAACGACTTCTGGCTGGTGCCGCAGGCCAACAGCCAGATCCAGGGCCATGTGCGCATCACACTGGATGAGCTCGCCAACAGCATCTACGCCACCAATGGCAGCGCTCAGGTGTTTGCCAGCCAGACGGCCACGGATCCGTTCCAGTTCTACGACCCGGTCAGCAAATCCATGGTCGACTCGATGAACGTCGGGGCCAACAATCAGTGGGGCAAGCTGTTCACCGAATTGATTACCGGGTTCAGCGGCGGCATGTGGGGCGGGCTGGAAGGCAAGGCGGTGAACCCCGAAATCACCGACACGGTGGATCTGGGTCAGAGCTGGAACTGGGAGCCCAATTACGCTTTCGGCGAGAACGTGAGCGGCAAGCCTGCCGGCTGGCACGTCGACCCCTATTCCAAGATCTTCTTCGACTCCACCAATTCGTACGGGTCGATGTACTCCGACAACCTGATGGACGGCTACAGCCAGGGCGGCCCGCTGGTGGATCTGGTGAACATCGAGACCCTCAGCCTCACGCTCTTCGGCGACGCCGAAACCCCCACCGGCTACACCGCACCGGTAGTCAACAATTACCTGGCGGGCGGTGGCAGCAATGGCCAGTACGCCGTGGCCGGCACGGCCTACAGCGACATCAACATCGGCTTGAATCTGGCGCTGGTCGGCAGCGCCGACGGCACCACCAGCTGGGTGGTCGACGACAGCAAGGCCAAACTCACGGTCGATGTGCTCACCGGTTACGACAGCGCCGGCAAGCCACAATGGACGCCGGTCACGCTCGACAGCAGTGTGGCGGGCGCCAACGACAGCCTCTGGTGGAACTGGTCGGTCCAGTACGACGCCGGCAGCCAGACCTTCAAGGCCGTGCCCAGCGCAAACACCGAACAGCCCGATGGCTCGCTGGTACTCACCGGCCTGCCGGTGGCCAGCGATGGCGTGGGCTGGTATCGGGTGACCCTGAGCGATACCAGCGGCGGCGCCAGCAAGACCTTCAATCTGTACACCACCACCAGCGGTGGCCAGTTCGTCTTCGACGGCACGCAGCAGGCGATCGACGGCGGCGCCATCATTGCCATGCCCGGCGGCAGTGGCAACACCATCGGCACTTTCGCCGTCAATCTGCTCTCGGGCTCCTCCACCTACGTGCATCCCGACCTGCTCACGCCCGGTGGCGGCACCGGCGCCACGGCCATGATAGGCACGGCCGCTGTGCCCGTGGTGCTGCGCCACACGGATTCCGGCGCCGTGGTGTTGCCCGGGCAGGATTCGCTGACCGCGGCAGACGTGACCACCGTGGCCGGTACCGACACCGCCGGCCTGCTGTCTTTCGGCTGGACGGGCACCAACGACGCCGCCGAGACGGCGAACTGGATCAGCGCCTATACCAACAAGGTGGGCGCGCTCGACATCGTGCGTATCGATGTGCACGGCGACAAGGGCCACACGTATCTCACCACCCAGGCCGACCTCGATGGCGAGTGGCTCACCCCGGGCCATCATTTCGATGCCGGCAGCTACACCGTGACCATGCGCACCTACGATGCGGCCGACACCGATTTCAAGCATGCCTTGTCCGAAGCCAGCCACGCGGTCACCCTGGACGTGACCGCGGGTGCCGGCGGCGGCGCACCGGCGCCGCGCCTCGAATCCAGTGGCGGTACGCTGGCGCTCGATACCGGTCTGGGCGAGGCCACCGGCATGGCCGCCCGGCTATACCAGGGCGCGCTCGACCGGGCACCCGATCCCGTCGGCCTGGGCTACTGGATGGATGCCATCGACACCGGCGCTCTCACCTGGATCGAGCTGGCCTGGAGCCTGCTGCATTCGGCCGAGTTCGTGCAGCAGCACGGCTCGGTCGAAGCCATGGCACCCGAAGCGTTCATCGATCTGGTTTACGACAACCTGTTCGAACGTGTGCCCGATGCCGAAGGGCTGGCCTGGTGGACCGACGCCCTGGCTCAGGGCGACAGCCAGGCCGAGGTGCTGCTGGCCATCACCGAGTCGATGGAATCGTGGGATGCCTTCGACGAAGGCATGGCCCACGGCGTGTGGTTCGCCTGAGGCGCCTCCGGGCGGCCCCGGCCCTTCAGCAGCGCCGTCAGCCACCCGCCCCAGTTGGCTGACGCTCGACTCTCAGAGATCCACCACCAGTTCGCCACCTTCCGCCCTGGGCCGTGAACAGCACAGAATCACCCGCTGCTCGCGCTCCTTGCGGCTGAGCACGAAGTCGCGATGCTCGAGCTCGCCCGAAGCCTGCGCATCGTAGGGGGTGGCACACACGCCGCACAGGCCGTCGCTGCATTTCACGTCGATCACGATGCCGTGGTCGGCCAGCACGCCGGTGGCGCTGCGATCGGCCGGCACCTCGAGCGTTTGGCCGCTGCGGGCCAGGCGCAGCCGGAAGGGATGATTCACCCAATCGTCGCCCTCGGGCACACTGAAGTACTCGCGATGCAGGGCGTCTTCGGGCCAGCCCCGGCGCTCGGCTTCGGCAAACACGGCGTCCATGTAGCGTGGTGAGCCACAGGTGTACAAATGCCGACCCGGCGCGTAATCGGGGATCAGTGCCTCCAGCCGCGCGCGCTGGCCTTCATCCTTCACGTGCAGCTGCACGTGGTCGGCCCAGGCCGCGGTGGCGAGATCGTTGAGAAAACCCGCCGTGCTGCGGCTCGCCACGCTGTAGTGCAAGGTAAAAGGCTTGCCGATGGCATGCAGCCGGTGCGCCATGGCAATCAGGGGCGTGACACCGATGCCGCCAGCAAAGAACCAGGTTTCGGTAGCGTCTTCGGCCAGGGGGAAATGGTTGGTGGGCCGCGTGATGAATACCTTGCGGCCTTCGCGAAAGACACGGTGCATGAGCGCCGAACCGCCCCGGCCGCCGGCTTGCGGATCTTCGCGCAGCACCCCCAGCACATATTTGCCGCAATCGCCCGGATCGCCGGCCAGACTGAACTGTCGCTGATACTCCGGGGCGATCACCACATCGACATGAGCGCCCGCCTCGAATGATGGCAAGGGCTTGCCATCGAACGACTCGAACTCGTATCTGGCCACATCGGTGGCCATCTCCTCGCGCCGCACCAGACGTACCGGGAAGGCGGGCGGATCACCCTCGAGCGGCGCCGGCCCGGGTGCCAGACCCTCCACCTGGCCCGCCGCCAGGCGACGCCGGTACTCGGCCGGCGTGAGCAGTTCACGATAGCGAGTGATGCCCTCTTCGCGATTGACCGGGAAGATGATGGGATACGGCGGCGGCATGCGATCGGCCGGGTATACCGCCAGGGTCTGCTCCTCATACTCGAGCTTGAGCGACTTTTGCAGGTCGCGGCGGTTGGTCTGCGCCGCCTGCACATAACGCCCGGTGGCGGGGTCGAGCTCGATGTCCCACCACCAGGCCTTGACGGGATTGATGCTGCCGCGATCGAGGCGGTCATCGAGCGCCGCCAGCCACCGTGCGCTGCCCGGCACGTGCATCGCCACCTGGCGCCAGGCGGCATCGGCCAGCAGACCTTCGAGATTCCAGGGGCAGGTTTTCATGCAGCGGCCGCACATGCCGCCGGCGGCGTTGGTGATGCGATAGCGGGCACATTTCTCGGCGTCGCTCTTGTAGATCTCGTAGCCGTTGTACATGAGCTTGGGACCGGCGGTGATGGCGCCCGACGGACATTCGCGCGCGCACTTGTTGCAGCTCTCGCAGAAGCGCTGCAGTCCGAAGTCGATGGGCTTGTCGAAGGCCATCGGCATATCGGTGGTAACCGTGCCGCTTTTGAGTCGCGGACCCAGGAAGGGATTGAGAATCACCTCGCCGATGCGGCTGACTTCGCCCAGACCACTGAGCAACAGCAAAGGGGGCTGCAGGACATCGCCATCGATCACCGAATGCACCCGAGCCGAATAGCCCAGGCGACGGATCTGCTCGCCCAGCACGCCGCCCATCAGGGAAAAGCGCAAGTAGGCCCGCATGCTTTGCGCCACCGAGATCCAGTCGTCGCCGCTGGCGCCTTCCATGGTTTCGTGGCCCTGATCGATCAGCAGATTGACCGCGTTGGCATGATAGGCCGGCATCGGGTTGCCGCCGGCATCGTGCGAGTAATAGGCCCATTCGGGCACGGCACACAGGCCGACGGCATCCATGCCCAGGTAGTACGACGCCGCCTTGAGGTTGTCGGCATTGCGCGCGGGATCGCGCGTGCTCGCCGCCACCGGGCCGCGGGCTTCGCCAAACTGCAACAGCAGCAAGGCGCCCAACGCTCTGCGCGCACAGGCCCCAATGGGGCTTTTCATCACATAGTGAGCGTTCTTGGCCTTGTCCTGCACGGCCTTGCCCAGGTCGCCGAACAGGGCACGGGCGAAAAAATCGGCCCGCTTCGGGAAGCGCGGCACGCGATCATGGTCGATGAAGGTGGTGGGCTCATCGCGCCGCTTGAGGGTTTCGAAGGGGAAGGCGCCCTGGCGAAACTCACGACGGGCGTAGGCCTCGCGGTTGAACACGTTCTTGAGCGTGCCCTTGCCCAGCCACCAGGAGGGCCCGTGCGACTGCCAGCGCTTCTGTTGCTCTGGCGGCGCCAGCGGCGCATCGGCCGCCATGGGCAGGTCGGTGGTGACCACGGCCAGGCCATAGCGTCGGCCCAGATAGGGGTTACTGCCATCGGCAAATGCCAGGCCCGCCTGCACCGCCAGCCGGCCCAGATCGACGTCGCTGCACGTGGCGGTGTGGGCCCTCGCCGACCAGCCCAGCATGCGCAGATAGGTGGACAACAACACCGCGGTTTGTGCGCCCAGCAACGCCGCGCGCTGCGCCTGGGTGCCGTGCAACCAGTCGGTGCCGGCCTCGTCGGTGCGTGGATCGCGTGGGTACTCGATGAGAATGACGATGGCGTGGCCGTGATGATCGATGGGCCCATGCTCGGTACGTGCCGATTCGAGCACGTCGGCCATGATCATGTCGATGCCGGCGGCAAAACTGGCGGGCTGGTTGCGCTCCAGTTCTTCACCCAGCGCCTGCACTTGCGGATTGCGAATGGGCTCGGCCAGTCGCGTCGCCGCTGGCACCTCGCACACGGCCATCATCGACGAGTCGAAGTAATAGCCAGCGGCCTTGAGATGATTGGCCCGCTCCTGGGGGTCGTCGGGGATCTCGGCATCGCGCGGGTTCACGGTGCCGTCGCGCACCAGATCGAACATGGCCATGTAGCGCGCCATGGCGTGGTTGAGCGATTCGGCATCCGGGTGGTCGAACGACAGCGCCTGCATGGCGGGTAGGTCAGCGAGGTCGGGCGGCTGCGCCGAGCGGGTCAGGCGCTCGAGCGGCCAGGGGCCGAAATGAACGGGACGATCACGGTAAGAGAAGAGTCGCATGGCAGCCAACCGGAAGAGAGGCACAAACTGTAGGGCGGGACCGAGCCCGCGGCCAAGCGTCCCGGCACTACAATGATCGGGTAAACCGATCATTGGAATCATGCCTCAAACACCCCATGGTGCACCCACACTCGCGCAATGGCGAGCGCTCGACGCCGTGGCCCGCCACGGGGGTTTTCGTGCGGCAGCGCGCGCGCTCGGCATGGCACAGAGCGGTCTGAGTGAGCATTTGCGTGCGCTCGAAATTCGCGCGGGCGAAGCCCTCATCGTGCGACAACATGGCCGCTGCCACCTCACCGCCACCGGGGCACGCTGGGCCCGGCAGGCGCGGCACGCTCTGGCGGCCAACCTGGCCCCGCCGGCGTCACCCGCTCAGACCCTGCCCCACGCACACAGCCTGCGGGTGGGCGTTGGCCCCACCCCCACGGCCCTCTTGCTGCCACGCGTGGCGCCAGACTTCCACGCCCGCCACCCGGGGGTGCAACTGCAGTTGCGTGCCGGCCTGCACGAACGCCTGCGACCGGCACTGGAGCAGGGCGAGCTCGATCTGGCGCTGATGGCCGTGCCGGAGAACGCTAACTGGCCCATGCTGCATAGCCGCGTGCTGTTTCGCAGTGCGTTGACGGTTGCTGGCCGTTTCGATCACCCCTGGCGCCATGCCCGCCATCTGGCCCAACTGACGTCAGCCGAATGGATCCTGATGGGCGCCCCGGGCGGGCCTGGCGGCACGATTACCCGCTTCTTCGCCGAGCAGGGTCTGCCGCCGCCGCGAGTGGCCGCAGTCTGTGAATCGTTCACCGAGGTCGGCGCCTTGCTCGCGCACACCGATTGGCTGGCCCTGCTGCCGCGCGAGATCGTGCGCCTTGGCCTGCTCGGCTCGCAGGTTCGCGCCTGGCGCCTGCAGGAAGAGGCATTCCGCTTTGCCAATTGCCTGGTGACCCACCACGACCGACCCCTGACGGGTCCGGGCCGCGATTTCGCCGCCATGTGCGAATCGTGGGCTCGCATGGTGGCAGGGCAGGAATGATGTCGGCGTGTGCGCCGACAATTTTGCGCCTGACGCACAAGTGAGGTAGCAAGCGGCTGGCAGCCGTGGTCGGCTCGCCACGGATCGCCTGTCGATCCCGGCCTGGACATGACCTTGCCGGTAAAATGGGTTTGTTTGCACGCCAACGTTCCACCCTCATCATGACTCCCCCGACGTTCGCCGAGCGCATCGTCGCGCGCAACCATGTGCGCGTGACGGGCGAAGGCGCCACCACGCTGTTGCTCGCCCATGGCTTCGGCTGCGACCAGACCATGTGGCGTTTCGTGCTGCCCGAGCTCGCCCGCCATTACCGCGTGGTCACATTCGACTACGTGGGCTGCGGCAAATCCCGCCTCGAAGACTTCCTGCCCGAGCGCTATGCCACCCTCAACGGCTATGCCACCGACCTGCTCGAGGTGGTGGAGGCCCTGCAACTGCACAACGTGGTGATCGTGGGACACTCCGTGAGCACCATGATCGGACTGATCGCCGCAGCCGAACAGCCCGAGGCGTTCGCGGCGCACGTGATGGTGTGCCCTTCCCCCAGCTTTCTCAACGATGGCCCGTATCCGGGCGGGTTCGAGTACACCGACCTGACCGATCTGCTCGACCTCATGGACAAAAACTTCACCGGCTGGGCCGACCTCCTGGCGCCACTGGTCATGGGCCAGGCCGCCGATCGCGAGCAGGTGAACGAACTGCATCGCAGCTTCTGCCAGATCAACCCGGTGGTGGCGCGCACCTTCGCCCGCGCCACCTTTCTTTCCGACCACCGCGCCTTGCTGCCCGCAGCCCGACATCCCGCCCTCATCCTGCAAAGCCGCATCGATGCCCTGGCGCCGCCGGCCGTGGGTCGTTACATGGCGCAGCGTATGCCTCAGGCCACGCTGCACGAGATCGACGCCGAAGGTCACTGTCTGCACATGAGTCACCCCGAGGCCACGGTGGCAGCCCTGCAAGGTTTCGTTCGCTCATGAGTTCATCCGTGCTGCCCATCGAGCTCAACCACTTTCCTGCGGGTGCGCTGATCACCGAGATCGCGCCGGCAGGCGGTGCGAGCGTGATCCGCTATGCCAGCGACTACGTCCACGAGTCGTTCGGTTTCGCTCCGGGCAGCCTGCCGGGTACACCTCTGGCCAGATTCCTGACCCGGGCTTCGGCCATCCTGTTCGATAGCCACGTGCTGCCACAATTGCTCAACGCCGGCCATTGCAGCGAAACCCTGCTCGAAGTGCGTCATCCCCGTGGGCTCAAAGTGCCCATGATTGCCAACACACGCCTTAGCGAGCGCGACACGCGGCGTATCTATTGGGGGCTGTTCAACGCCACGCATCGCAACCGGCTCTATCAGGAATTGGTCGAAGCTCGTCGTTTGCTCGAAGACCAGGCGCGGCAGCTGCATCAGATGTCGATCACCGACGACCTCACCGGCCTGCTCAACCGGCGCGAGCTCGGGCGGCTGGCCAGCCAGGTGCTCGCTCAGGCCAGCCGACTGCACCAGACGGTGGCGCTGCTGCTGATCGATATCGACCATTTCAAGCAAATCAACGACGAACACGGCCACGCCTTCGGTGATCGCGTGCTGGCCGAATTTGGCCGGCGTCTGCGCGAACAAGGCCGGGCAGCCGACGTGATCGCACGCTATGGCGGCGAGGAATTTGTGGTGCTCATCCCCCACGCCGACCGGCAATGCGCCGAACGTGCCGCCGAACGCCTGCATCGCCTGATGCACGATGTGGATGGCGCCGGCCGGGCCGTTACCGTGAGCATCGGCCTCACGGTGCAGGAGGCCAGCCCGGAACTCAGTTTCGATCGCCTGTTCGACCTGGCCGACCGCGCCATCTACGAGGCCAAGGCTCGGGGCCGAAACCGCACACAGATCGTGCTGTGAGGCACTCGGCCAAGCTCGCCGACATTACCCCAGCCACTGCACATCGACCCACGAGGGGTCTTCCGCGCCGCTAGCAGTAAAACCGAAGCTCACACTCTGCTCCGGCGCTATCTCGCCGTTCCAGTCGGTCTGGCGGATGTGCCATACATCGCCGTCACGCCCCACGATCTCGGCATTCCAGAGACTATCGATCTCGTGCGGCAGCGTGAGCAGCACTTCCCAGCCCGACTGCGCGACGTTGCCCGTATTCTGCAGCGAGACGTTGCCGTTGAAACCACTGCCCCAGCTGGCGCTGCTCTCGAACTCGAGCACGATGGCAGCCGGGTCTTCCTCGGGTGCCGGGACATCGTCGTTGGGCTCGTTGGGCGCGTCCGAATCCAGCACCACGCCGTCTACTGCCCAGTTGTCTGCTGCCGTCCCTTCACTGCCGGGCACCGCCTGGAAGCCCCAGGTGAGCGATTCACCCGAGTCCAGATCGGCATTCCACGGGGCGGCACCGATCACGTACTGATCACCGTCGCGCTCCAGGATCTCCGCGTTCCAGAGATTGATGATGTCGAACGTGGCGTCGAAGGTGAGGACCCAGTCGTCCAGCGCCTGATCGCCGGCGGTGAGCGTGACATCCGCCACGAACCCGCTGCCCCAGTTGTCGCTGACGGCGTAATCCACGAACGCCACACCCGATGACGGAGCGTCCTGGTCGGGGTCTTCCGGCGGCGTGTCGATCGGATCAGGAGGCGAGTCATCATCCGGCTCGGGATCCGGCTCGGGGTCAGGGTCTGGATCGGGTTCGGGATCGCCGGGGTTCTCGTCGTGGCCGCCATGATCATCGCCATGATCATCGCCATGGTCATGATCGTGGTGATGACCGCCGTCTGGTGGCGCCACCCCGCTGGCCTCGGCCAGCGCCTGTTGCCAGAGCTCACGGGCACCGGCGTCGAGGGTGAGGATCTGATGCAGACCCAGTTCGGCCAGGGTGACACTGGTGAGCGTGTACGACTGATCGTTGCCGGCGATGCGGATCACCACCGAGCCCGCCTCTTCGCTCACCGAGAAGTTGTCGGCCTTGAACCAGCCAAAATCCAGACGATCAGCGGCCGGATCGAAGGCAAGCTCCACATGGCTGCCGTGATCCCACGCCACGCTAAAGGTGGTGCCCGTTTCGCCCACCGGTGGCTCGCCCGGCCCGGCAATCTGCGGCCAGATCTGGGTGCCGGCCGTGGGTACCTCGCTACGGTTCCATACCTGACTGGCAGGAATCGAATCGAAGCCCAGCTGCTGGTAGAGCCGATCTTCGTACACCTGGGGGGCATGAAACACGAAGTTGTCGATCTGGAGCTCGGCCACCGAGACGCCCAGCAACACCAGCATCTGGCCCGTTCCCTGATTGCCGAGAATGGCGCCTTCGGGCCCATCGGTGAGATAGATCTGCTCGCGCGTGCCGTAGTAGCGCATGTCGACCACGTCGGTGGCAGTGTCGAACGCCACCTTGTCGACCTGTCCCACTTCGTGCGACCGGGCATGGACGATGTTTGGCTCTGGCGTCACGCCATGCTCCCAGGCCAATGCACCAGAGAGATCCTGCTGCAGATGGGCATTCTGGATGGGCACGAAACTGTCCACCGTGAGCTGTCCCAGCGACACACCCTGCAACACCTGGGTCTGGCCCGACCAGGGGTTCATGAAGCCCACGCCAGCCGGCGTGTCAACCACGATGAAGTTGTGTACGCTCACCCCTCCGAGATCCAGCTTGTCGCGGCTCGGGTCAAAATCTTCAATATCGGCAGCGCTGGTTTCAACGTGATGAATGGTTCCTGCCATGGAGGACTCCTTTCAGGGATCTGGGTGGGATGAATCCCTCGATTCTAGAAGCGCGGCCGCAGGCCCCACACCACCCAATCGACGAAGCATGACGAAAAATCGACGAACTCTGCCGCCTGCTCAAACTCTGGCCACCAAAGCGGGCTTCTGGCCCACGCAGCTGGTGCTGTGGAGCGGCCTGGCCGTGGTCGACTTCGTGTTGCGGGTGGCCATCTACAAGGATGTCACCGCCGCCGCCACGTTGTCGCTGCTGATGCTGCCTGCCGCCCTGCTGGCCGCAGGTGGCATGCGATACCTGTACCGGCAGCAGCAACTGGTACGGCGCCCGCCCCTGCCAACTGCGGGCATCGTGCTGGCCACCAGCGTGGTCGTCGCCGTGCTCTGGGTGGCACTGGCGGCTGGCCTGCGCATGCACTTTGGCTGGACGATCCCTCACTGGGATGCCGCCGAAGCCTGGCTATTGTTTGGCACATTTCATACCGCCGTGATTCTGGGCTGGAGCCTGGCGTATGTGTGGCTGGCCACGGCAGCCGAGCGCACCGCCGCCGAACACAACGTCGAAGCCGCGCGCCACCAGGCCCTGAAGCACGAACTCGACAAACTGCGACTCCAGCTCGAGCCGCACTTTCTCTTCAACGTGCTCAACGGCGTGGGCACCGAGATCGTCGATCATCCCGATCGAGCCCTGACGATGGTGCGCGAGCTGGCCGACTTCGTGCGCGGCGCGCTGATGAGTCTTGAGCGCCCCATCGTAACGGTGGAGGAAGAACTGGGGGTGCTGTGGGCCTATCTGGGTTTGCAGCAGGCGCGCTTCGGCAGCCACCTCACCGTCAGCCGCCACATCGACGCGGCGGCCCTGTCGCGACCGATCGCCAGTTTTCTGCTGCAACCCTTGCTGGAGAACGCCTGTCGCCATGCCGATAGCGGCCAACCCATGCGGATCGACGTGCAACTGCACGCCAATGACACGGGCCTTACCCTCGATATCGTCAATCCAGGTGAGCTCTCTGCGCCGCGCCAGAGCGACACCGGTGGCCTGGGGCTCAGGAACCTCAAGCGCCGTCTCGCCCTGCACTACCCCGGGCGACACACGTTCAGCCTCGAGGCCCTGCCAGCCACCTCACTCGAATCCACCCCCAGGGTGCGAGCACGCCTGCATCTGGAGGGGGAACCATGCTCCGCTTGATGATCGTCGACGACGAGCCTCTGGCACGGCGCGGCCTCGAACAGTTGCTGGCAGCGCACCCCGACGTGCAGGTGGTCGCTGCCGTGGGCTCGACGATCGCAGCCCGCCAGGCGTTGGCCGAGCACAAGCCCGATGCCTTGCTGCTCGACATCGCGCTGCCACACGGGGCACAAGGTATGGAATTGGCCCGGCAGGTCCCCCATCTGCCTCCCGTCATCTTCGTGACCGCCCATGCCGAGCATGCCGTGACGGCCTTCGATCTGGACGCCGTGGACTATCTGCTCAAGCCGGTGCGGCCAGGCCGACTGCATGACGCTCTGCAACGCCTGCGCCGTCGCCTGGCCATGCGCCCAGCCCCCACCCTGGAGACAGGCAAGCGCCACGCCGTTGGCACCCTCCTACTGCGTACGCCGGAACGCACGGTGCTAGCGCCGCTTCACGAGGTGATCGCGATTCGGGCCGACGGCGATTATTGTCATGTGCATATCGCCGACCAAACCTCCATCATGATGCTGCGACCGCTGACTGCCTTCACCGATCAGCTGCCCAGCCCGCAATTCGTACGGCCCGGACGATCCTGGATCATCAATTGCACCCGCGTGCAGGCCGTGCACCGTCCGCCCGTGGGTCACGCCAGCGTTGTGCTGCGCGGCCTGGAGCAACCGATGACACTCAGCCAGCGCGCCGCGGGGCGCCTGGCCGATCACCTGGCGCAATGGCGCGCCGCGTCGTTGGGCCCAGGGTGAGGCAACGTCAGGGCGTTGCGGCCCCACCGTTGTCGGGCGGCGCCGGAGTTTCGGGCCACCTGACGGGCGCAGGCTTGTCGCTCAGCCCCTCCTGCAAGGCGTCCACCAGCAAACGCACGCGATGCGGCAGGAAGCGATTGCCAGGAAACACGGCGTAGACCCCGTGCGGCGGAGGGGCAAAGTCTTCCAGCACGGTTTGCAGATGCCCTTGCCGAATGGCATCGGCCACGATGAAGTCGGGTTGCAGTGCCACCCCGAGGCCAGCCATGGCAGCTGCGGCCAGGGCATCGCCGTTGCTAGCCTGCATCCGCAACGGCAAACGCACCTGTCGCACCTCGCCATCGATCCGGAACGTCCAGCCCTGGCCGTTGAGGCGGGGCGCATAGCCCAGGCAATCGTGCTCGCGCAGCGCCAGAGGGTGCCGCGGCACGCCGCGACGGCGCAGATACTCTGGCGCAGCCACCGTCAGCAAGCGCGTGTCGCCGAGCCGCCGTACCACTTCGCCGGGCTCGAGCCGCGATGTGATGCGAATGGACACATCAAATCCCTCATCGATCAGATTCAGATGCCGATCGGTGAAATCCATGACCAGCGTGATCTCGGGATAACGCCGGGCAAAGGCGTTGAGCAGCGGTACCAGCCGCTTGAGCCCGTAACTCAGCGGCAAGCCCACGCGCACCTGACCGCGAGGCTGCTGCCGGCCTTCGGTGACCGCCGCCTCGGCCATGTCGATCTCGGCCAGAATCGCCCGGCAACGCTCGAGATAGGTTTGGCCAGCCGAGGTAAGGGTGAGTCGCCGAGTGGTGCGCTCCATCAGCTTGACCCCCAGGTGGGATTCGAGGGCAGCAATTTGCCTTGTGACCACCGAGCGTGCCACGCCGAGCTGCGTGGCGGCTGCGGCAAAGCTGCCCAGCTCGGCCACCCGAACAAAGTGCGCCATGGCGTCCAGACGATTCATTGTTGCTATATCAGCAATTGTGATTTGCCAATTATCCTCTTTTTTGAACCATTCGTTCTGCGTACAGTAGGCGTCATGTCCACTTCGGTTGTCGCACTGCGGCGGCCACACCGCGACCCGCTCATGTCTACGCACTACACCGCCACGGCCAAGGCTCTGCATTGGGTCATCGCCCTGATGATCCTCGGCATGCTGCTGCTCGGCTTCCTGATTCAGGACATGTCGTTTTCGCCGCAGAAGCTGCAGTGGATCTCTTGGCACAAGTGGATCGGCGTCACCATATTCCTGCTGGTGCTGGTGCGCATCGGTTGGCGATGGCGCCATCCGCCACCGCCCCTGCCCCGGCAAATCCCGGCATGGCAGCGCCGCGCCGCGCACCTAGGCCACCTGGCGCTCTATGCCCTCATGTTGGTCATTCCACTGTCTGGCTGGTTGATGAGCTCTGCCAAGGGTGTACCCACCGTCTGGTTCGGTGTGGTGCCGCTGCCCGATCTACTGGCTCGCAACCCCGAACTCGGCGAACAATTGCAGCTCGTGCACTTCGGCCTCAACCTCACCCTGATCGCCGTGCTGCTGGCCCATGTGGGCGCCGCCATCAAGCACCACGTGATCAATCGCGACGACGTCTTGCGTCGCATGCTGCCAGGCAAACCGCCGCTGCAATGACCCGGGGCGAGCGATCCACGCCGTTGAGCCCACCCCTTTGATCACGTTTTTGACAGGAACATCACCATGCATTCATCCCTTCTTCGCCCCCTGATTGCCAGCCTGGCCTTCAGCGCCAGCCTCGCGGCTCCCGCCTGGGCGGTGGAATACACCCACTTTCAGCCCGACGACAGCCGGCTTGAATTCACCTACCGCCAGATGGGCGTAACCCTCGAGGGCAATTTCGGCACGCTGCAAGGCGAGCTGCACTTCAACCCCGACAACCCCGAGGCTGCCTCAGCCCGCATCGAGGTGCCCGTGGAACAGATCGACACCGGCCTGCCCGACGCCAACGCCGAGGTAGGCAAGCCAGAATGGTTTGCCGTCAGCGACCATCCGCTGGCCAGCTTCGAGGTGGAAAGCGTAACCCCCATGGGCGACAACCAGTTCGACGTCGTCGGCACCCTCACCATCAAGGGCACTTCGCAAGCCGTCACGGTGCCGGCCACTTTCAGCGGTAGCGACGAGCGCGGCGTGTTCCAGGGTGAATTCACCCTGCAGCGTGGCGACTTTGCCATCGGCGAAGGCGCCTGGGCCAGCGATGACGTCGTGGCCAACGAGGTCGACGTGCGCTTCGAGCTGGTGGCCACCCCCTGAAACTCACAAATTTGTCCCCAACATTCACTCACCAAGGAGTCACCCCATGAAAACCCTCACCCGCATCAGCACCACCCTTGCCCTTGGCACACTTCTGGCGGCACCCGCCATGGCCGAGCCCGTGGAATACCAGATCGACACCAGCCACACCTTCGCCCGCTTTTCTTACGACCACTTCGGCTTGTCGACCCAGCTCAGCCGTTTCGACGACGTGGCGGGCACCGTGGTGTTCGACGCCGACGCAAAAACGGGTGCCGTGGACGTGACCATCGACACCACCTCGGTAGACACCGGATTTGCCACGTTCAACGAACACATCCAGGGTGAAGAATTTCTGCACACCGGCAGCCACCCCGAAGCCACGTTCACATCGACCCAGGTGATCTTCGAAGGCGACACGCCCAGCCAGATCGTGGGCGATCTCACGCTCAAAGGTGTGACCCAGTCCGTCACGCTCGACATTACGCGCTTCGTGTCCGTACCCCACCCCATGCTGCAAAAGCCAGCCATCGGTGCCGACGCGCAGGGCACCATCCTGCGCAGCGATTTCAACATGGACAAGTTCGTGCCCAACGTTGGGGATGAAGTGACCATCAGCATCGCGATCGAGGCCATCGCGCCCTGATTGCGGGGCGCCTAGGCGGGGCTGGCAGTGGCGCCAAGGCCTGCCCGCCTGCAAGGCCTCGCCGCTCTGGCGCTATTTCAGTGACAACCCCCGGAGACTCTCATGATGGAACTTCGATCTGCCGATCAGCGTGGCGTGGCCAACTTCGGCTGGCTGGATTCGCGCCATACGTTTTCGTTCGGCCACTATTACGACCCCGAGCAATTGGGCTTCTCCGATTTGCTGGTGATCAACGAGGACCGCGTGCAGCCGGGTCGAGGCTTCGACACCCACGGTCATCGCGACATGGAAATCTTCTCGTACGTGCTCGAGGGCGAGCTGGCGCACAAAGACTCCATGGGCACCGGTTCCACCATTCGTCCCGGCGACGTGCAGATGATGAGTGCGGGCAGTGGGGTGCGCCATAGCGAATACAACGCCTCGGCCAGCGACCTGGTGCACTTCCTGCAGATCTGGATCGTGCCCGATCGTACCGGCGTCGAGCCGCGCTACCAGCAACAACACTTTGCCGAGGCCGACAAGCGCGGCCGGCTGCGACTGATCATCTCGCCGGACGGCGCCGAGGGTTCCCTGCAGGTGTATCAGGATGCGCGCGTGCTCGCCGGTTGCTTTGAGGGCGAAGAAGAAGGCGCCCTCGATCTGGCCGCCGACCGCTACGCCTATGTGCATGTGGCACGCGGCCAGCTGACCGTGAACGGCCAGACGCTGGAGGCCGGCGACGGGCTGAAGCTCCGCGGCGAGCGTCGTTTGCAGTTCGAGCAGGGTCGTGATGCCGAGGTACTGGTGTTCGACCTGCGGGCCCACGACGAGGTCTTGCGCTGAATCCGCCGGCCGCAGGGTGAGGCCGACGTCAACGCCCCCTGGCCAGACGTCAAGCCAATCGCGCCTTCACTGGCCTCGGTTGCCCTGCAGACAATCTGCCAGCCAACGGGCCGCATTGCCAATGTGACCCATACGAAACGTGGCCCACGCCGTCGCGCGCGGCGAACGCCGCGCGCGCACACCGATGGCAATCTGCTCTGCCTGCTCGAGTTGACGCTGCAGCCCCCCGCTGTGCGCCACCGGGACCACCAGTTCACCCCGCCGCAAGATCACTCGCTGACCCCGAAAGTAGCGATCATTGACGATCAACCCCACTTCGGTACCCGGGCTGACGCGCACGGTGCGCAGCCGCGGGTGCGTGGCAAACAGCAGGAACTGGCCGGGTTCGGCCTCGACATGACCGATGTGCAATCGCCAGGGGTGCGACGAATCGCCACTCAGCGCATGCGTGCGCAGCAGACAGGCTCGATCGCTGGGAATGGCCTCCCAGCCCGGCGGCACATCGGCCGCCTGGGCGGACACCACCACGCACAAACCCGCCAGGCCGGCGGCAATCACCTGAACCGGCCTTGAACCAGGCAGACGACGCATTCGAATCTCGCTGAAGCTTCCCTGACGCCAAGGATAAACGATGCGTCGCGAGGTTTCGATGGCGGCGTCGTTCAGCGTCGGCCGGCTCCGACTATTTCTCCATGCGAATATCGTTGGCCCGGATGAGTTCGCCGCGGCTCTCGAAATCGGCCTTTTGCTGCTCGGCGAACACCTCGGCCGGTTCATCGGCCACCACCAGCCCCATGCTCTGGAGATTGGCCTTGTTCTTGTCCGAATTGAGCGCGGCGCGGATGGTTTCGTTGTAGTAAGCCACGTGCTCCGGATCCATGCCCGCCGGCCCGAAGAAGGCCAGCCAGGAATTGATTTCGAAACCGGGCACCACCTCACCGATGGCCGGCACGTCGGGCAGGCCATCGAATCGCTCGGCACTGGTGATGCCGAATGCCTTGACTTCACCGGAGCGGATATGCGGGTCAGACGACGTGAGACTGGAGAACAGCAACGGTATCTGGCCACCGAGCAGATCGGCAATGGCCGGCGCACCGCCAGCGTAGGGCACGTGCGTCATCTCGGTGCCAGCCAGGGAGTTGAGCAATTCGCCCGCCAGGTGATGCGGCGAGCCAATGCCGGAACTGCCATAGAACATGTCGGAGGAGTCTTCCTGCAACAGGGCGACCAGACTGTCGAGATCGTCGGCCTTGACGCTGGGGTGACCCACGAAGGCAATCAGGTTGGTACCAGCCTTGGCCAGCGGCACGAAGTCATCGATGGGGTGATACGGGAAGTCGTCGAACAGGTAGTAGTTGCCCGCATGCGTGGCATCGGTACCGATGAGTATGGTGCAGCCGTCGGGCTTGGCCCGTGCCGCATAGGCCGAACCGATGTTGCCGCTGGCGCCCGGTCGATTTTCCACATAACTGCCCTTGCCGGTACTGCGCGTGATCTCCTCGGCCACCATGCGGGCCACCACGTTGGTGCCACCGCCAGGGGGGTAGGGCTCGACGATCTTGATGGTCTCGCAGTCGGGTGCCGAGGCGCTCCAGGCCAGCGCGGGCGCGGCCAACAGGGCAGCGGCCACCGGCACCAGGCGCCATTGACGGGCGGGCAAGTTTCGAATTGTCATGATGAGTCTCCTCCAAGAATTTGCGTTCAGCGACGCAGGGGTGCGGCGGCCGACAGACCGGCCGCCGCAAACGCTTCGGCCAGCTGCAAGAGCTGGCGGTCATGCCCACGCGGGCCGGTAATCGTGACACCCAGCGGCAGCTCGAGCCATGCCGCCGCGCCGGGCAGGTTGATGCAGGGCACGTGCAGCAGCGTCCACATGGCGTTGAACACCGGGTCGCCCGTGCCCTCCCGCCCGCGCGGCGCGTAGCCCACGCTGCTGGGCGTGACGACGGCGTCGAACTCGCCCGCGATCTCGTCGAACTCGGCACGACAACGGGCGGCAAGATCCCAGGCCTGTCGCAGACTCGTCCGGTGTACTGCGGGTTCAGCCGAGTAGTGTCCGGTGATGAAATCGTGCAGCCGGTGGCGTTTGGCGCGAAACTCCGGCAGGAAACTGGTGCGTCCTTCGGCTCGCATGATGGTGAAATGCACCGCGGCAAGCTGCTCGAAATGTGCCGGCAATTTCAGCTCGACCACCTCGGCACCCGCCGCGCGCAGGCCCTCGGTCATGGTGTCGAGCAATCGCAGACTCTCGGGCGCGGCCTGGGCCTCGAATGGGGAGCGGCATATTGCCATGCGGCGCCCGGCCAGTGCAACGATGTGACTGCTGGATCTCGCTTTCTGCAGTGGCCACACCTCGGAGCCTCCCGCTGATGCCGCCGCCGCACCCGCGTCGTCGAGCAGGTCAAACGGATCGAACACGTCGTACACCAGACGCAGATCCCGTGGATCACGCGCATACCAGCCGATGGTGTCGAGCGTGGGCGCATAGGTTTTGGTGCCATCGCGCGACACCGTGCCCCAGGTAGGTTTCATGGCATAGGCGCCGCAAAACGAGGCCGGCCGGATCACCGAGCCACCGGTTTGCGTGCCCAGCGCGATGGGCACCTGACCATCGCCCACGGCCGCGCCCGATCCACTGGACGATCCGCCCGGCGTGCGCTCCGGATCGAAGGGATTGCGACTGACCGCCTTGCGGGCATTGGAGGCAAACTCCACGGTTTCGGTCTTGCCGAATATCATTGCCCCCGCCGCCCGCAGCACCGCCACGCAGGCGGCATCGCCACCCGAGCGAAAATGCCGATAGATGGGCGAGTTGTACTGGGTGGGCATATCGGCCGTATGGATGATGTCCTTGATGCCGATGGGCACGCCATGCAGGGGGCGAGACACATCGCTCTTGTCGAGTTCGCGCGCCTGATCGCGCACCTGGTGCGGGTCGAGCCAGGCCCAGGCGCGTACGGCGGCGTCGCGCGCCGCCACCCGCTGCAGGCAAAGCTCGGCCCAGCCTTCCACATCCAGTGCACTCGAGCGCAAGGCGCTCAGGCCCTCCGTGGCACTCAAGAATCTCCAGGATTCCATGTTCAGGTTCTCCTTATTCACTCGTCTTTCCCACCCGGTCGACCAGGCGATCCCACTCCGGCAACCCGACCACATCCAGGTAATGTTCGAACGACATCGCCGTGTCGTCGTAACTCATGGCGAAGGTTTGCGACTTGAGATCGGCGAGCGCCTGTTCCATCACTTGCGCCACCCGCATCAGCAAATGCAAGCCATACGGCAGCACCTGAAAGCCCAGCCCGTAATACTCCTCGGGCTTCAGGATGGGCGTCTTGCCCCCTTCCAGCGGGTTGGCAATCATCGGGACATCGAACGCGCGACCGATGCGCTCGAGCTCATCCACGCTGGTGGGCGCCTCGATGAACAAGCCATCGGCACCGGCACGCAGATATTGCTCGCCGCGTCGCATGGCATCATCCAGACCATGCACCGCCCGGGCGTCGGTACGCGCAAACACAAAAGTGTCGGGCGAGCGGCGCTCGGCGCTCACGGCGGCCAGCTTTTCCACCATCAGCGCAGGCTCCACCACACGCTTGCTGCCCAGATGGCCACAGCGCTTGGGCCACACCTGATCCTCCAGGATGAAGGCCGACACCCCCAGGCGTTCGTAGCTCCACACCGTGTTCACGGCGTTCTTCACGTCACCATAGCCGTCGTCGATATCCACCAGCGCCGGCAAGGGGCAGACCTCACGGATATCCGCCACGGCACAGCGAATGTCGGCCAAAGCCTTGAGCCCGATGTCGGGTACACCGTATCGTGTGCCCACCACCGAAAATCCCCCCACAAAAATCGCCTCGAAGCCGGCTCGGGAGGCCAGACGAGCGCTGAGGCCATCGAACACGCCGGGCAGCACCAGGGGACGTTCGGGTTGCAGCAATTGCCGAAACGTAGGCGCCGGGCGAGAGGCCGGTGAGCTGACCACAGACATGAATCATTTCCTTGCAGAGGAGACGGACGATTTGCCCGCCTGACAGTGGGAGAGAATCGCACACGCCACATGCACGACGAACTCGATCTGAACCTGTTCCGGTTCTTTCACGTGCTGTACACCGTACGCAGCGTGACCCAGGCGGCCCACCAGTTGGGCATCACCCAACCGGCTGCCAGCCAGCGGCTGATGCGCCTGCGCCATATCCTGCACGACCCGCTGTTCACCCGCATACCGGGCGGCGTGCGGCCCACGCCGGTGGCCGATCGACTGGCACCGCACGTGGCCCGTGCCTTGCAGGAGATCACCACCGGTCTCACCGAACATCGTCAGTTCGAGCCGGCCACGGTGCAACGCTGCTATCGCTTTCATATGAGCGATACCGGCGAGGCCCGGTTTCTGCCGCAGCTGGTGCAGGGCCTTTGGCAGCAGGCGCCCGGCGTGCGTATCGAATGTGCAGCGCACGACACCGCCGACGTGGCCAACCTGCTGCACGACGGCGCCATCGACTTTGCGCTGGGCTACTTGCCCGGCCTGGAAGGCATCGAAAGCCGGGCACTGCTGCAGGACACCTATGTGCTGGTGAGCCGGCCTGGCCTTGTCCTGCCCGCGTCGGCGCCACTGCCACCCGACGCCTTGCATCCGTTGTCGTTCGTCTCGGCTCGCAGTCACACGCACCCCAACCAGCTGCTGAGCTCGTTGGGCCTCGACGCGCGGGTGATGCAACGCACCTCCGGCACATTGGCCCTGCTGCGACTGGTGCAGAGCACCGACTTGTGCGCCGTGCTGGCCCGTTCGATCGCCGCGGGTCTGGCCGACACCATGCCGCTGGCCATCCACGAGCTCGACTTGCCCCAGGAAACTTTCCTGGTGTCGCTCTACTGGAGTCATCGGTTCGCGCATCTGGCCTACCACCGCTGGATGAAGGAATATGTGATGGCCACGGTGCGTTAGCCTCCCGGTGTGGCGCCTGCGCCAACCGGGCCTTGCGTTTGTGGCGTGCATGCACCAGCATGATGCGGGCCCGGACGGGATGTCACAATCTCGCCAGGCAACTATCCGTCATAAGCGGGGCTTCTGATGCGACCGAACCGACGGATCCGCGCGACCCCACCACCGCCGCCCCTGCCTGCTCCCTCACATCGATCCCAACCGCACTCCGACCCTTGAATGCCCCATCGTTTTCGCCGCACCCGCCCCATCTCGCTCAAGTGGCGCCTGATTGCGCCCTTTGCGCTTTGCGTCGCCCTGCTCACCCTGGTGGTCACCATCCTGGCCTATCAGGCCGGCCAGCGCATCGTGGCCGACAGCATGAACGCGGTTCTGGCAGAGAAAGTGACGCGCATCGCCCAGGCCATCGACCGGCACCTGATGGGCTCGGCCGCCGTGCTCGAGGCCGCCGCCCCTCGAGGACTGCAAATTGCCAACGACATCACCGAAGACATCGGCGATCTCCAGCGCCGCTTCTGGGCGGCCACCACACTGCACCCCGACCCCAACGACTATGTGTACTACGGCAATCTCGAGGGCCAAAGTTTCGGCATGAAACGTCTCGAGCCGGATCTGGCCGAGATTCGGCTGGGCTTGTCGCCACGCGAACCCCGGCAGCGCCTGCACATCGATCACATCGACGCTGCCCCCCTCTTCGACCAGTACGATCCCCGACCCTTTGATCCCCGTGAGCGGCCCTGGTTCGAGGCTGGCGAGACGGCGCCCGGCCATACCTGGACGTCGGTATACGTGGATTTTTCGCGGCGCGACCTGGTGGTGACCCGTGCCCGCCGTGTCCTGGGCCCGGACGGCACCATGACGGGCGTGGTCGCCACCGATGTCTCGCTGCGAGCCCTCAACACCTTCGTGACCGACCTTTCCATCACGCCCCAGGCTCGGGCCGTGATCGTCGAGCCCGACGGTCACCTGATTGCCGCCTCGGGCGGCCAACACGTGCACCGGGAAGCCGACGGCACGGTGACACGCATCAATCTGCTCAACGCCAAAGACGACTGGGTACGCAGTGCGATCGACCAACGACTCAGCTCGGCCGCAAGCTTGCCTCTCAGCGCCCCCACCCGGGTGGAGGTACTCGACGGCCCCGATGGCGAACACCTCCACGTCGCCTACCGTCGCATCGTGGACGAGGCGGGGCTCGACTGGCTGGCTTTCGTGATCGTGCCCAACACCGACCTCCGCGGCAATGTGGTGTCGATTGCCCTCTGGGCAGTGGTCATGGGTTTGCTCGCTCTCACGGCAGCGCTGCTGATTGGCTCGCGGGCATTGGGCCGCGTGGCGCGCGACATCACCGGGCTATCGGCCGCGGTGCGGGCACTGGGTGCCGGCCAACGGGTGCCCTTGCCGCAACGCGAGCGCAACGACGAAATCGGGGAGCTGGCGCGCAGCTTTGACGACATGCAGACGGCGCTGTTTACCGACCGCGTGACAGGCCTGTTCAACCGCAATGCCTTGCTGCCCTATATCGAGAACCAGATCGCCTCGGCCAGCGCACTGCAACCGCTCGTGCCGTTCACGGTGATCTTCATCGATCTGAACCGCTTCAAACCGCTCAATGATCTTTATGGACACGACAATGGGGATCGCGCGCTGCGCGAAGTGGGGGAGCGGATTCGTGAACAGATTCGCCCCGAAGACCTCGTGGCACGACTGGGCGGCGACGAGTTCGTGGTGGTGCAGCACGGACCGGCCAACGCAGCCATGGCCAAATCCCTGATGACACGATTGAAAGATGCCATCACTGCCCCCTTGACCAGCCTGCAACACTTGCCGGAAGGAATCACCGTAACGGTTGGCGCGGCGCTGGGCATGGCCGAGTACCCAGGCGACGGAGAAGATGTATCGGCCCTGCTCAAGACGGCCGACGAGCGCATGTATGCCAACAAGGCACGGGAGCGATGACGGCATTCGGCGGTTGCTCATTCTGGCGTGGATCCACCCTCGGGTCCACTCAGGACCGCTGCAATGGGTACGTCGCTCAGGATTGGCCTGGCTCAGCAGGGGTGAGCCCCATCTGCCAGAAGCCCTCTTCCAGACGTGTGGCCGTGTGGAATCGGCTGCACAGCGCTTGCCAGCGCGGTTGCGTGTCCCAGTGCGCACCCAGGCGTCGTTGCAGAGCCGAGTCGATAAGCGCGCCCGCCTCTCGGCAAGCTTGCTGGAATTCGTCGCCGGCATAGGTGTCGATCCAGTGGCGGTATGGCGTGTTGTCAGCGCTGGCAGCCAGCCTCAGGCCGATCTCGCCATAACCCAGCACACAAGGGGCCAATGCCGCCATCAGGTCGAGAAAATCACCCGAATAACCTGCCTCCAGCACATATCGCGTATAGGCCAGGTTTTCGGCTCGCTCGGGCGTCGCTTCGAGTTGATCTCGCGAAATACCCTCAGCCGCACAGATTTCCACATGGAGTGGCATCTCCACATGCACCAGGGCGTGCACCGTGGCCGCGGCGGCCTGCAGCTCCTCGAGCGTTTCCGCCTTGGCGGCAGCCAGGGCCCAAGCGCGGGAAAAGTGAATCAGAAAGACATAATCTTGCTGCAGATAATGCAGAAAGGCTGCATGAGGTAATGTGCCATTGCCGAGGCCTTCGACGAATGCGTGGTGCGTGTAGCGTTGCCACGTTTCTCCGGCTGAGGCCCGCCAAAGCTCGAAAGCCCTACCGTAATGAGGCGGTGTCATGAACGTCTCCCGTTGGTGAGTACAACCCCTGGGTAACGAGTGTATCCAACCTGCCTCGTACTCGCTGGCTTGCGCCGTCCCCCAACATGCCTATCGGGACACTGCGCGCTTGACCCGCCACCCTATCGCCGCGATGATGCCTGCCCTGCCATTGCATTTGCCGCCACCCCTGCGCCCATGACCCATCGCTCCCATCCCCGCCCAACCCTGGCCATCATCGGTGGCGGTTTCAGCGGCGCCGCCGCTGCCATCCACTTCAGCCAACAGGCCACGCAACCGCTGCGTATCGTGGTGATCGAGCCGCGCGCGGCGTTGGGCGGTGGTGTGGCGCACGGTAATCCGGAGCCCGTGCTTCGGCTCAATGCCACCGATACGATTCATTCGCCCTACCCCGATTCACCCACGGCGTTTGCCGACTGGTTGCGTGCCAACGGCGAGCTCGACCAGGACCCGGACGCCACCGAACCGACCGGGTTGGTGTTTCCGCGCCGTGCGGCGTTGGGACGATTCATGGCGGCGGAGGTGGAGCGCCACGCCCGGCACAATGCCAGCGGCTCCACGATCGAACATCTGCGCCAAAGTGCGTGGCGGCTGCATCGCGATGGCTCACGCCTGACAATCGAACTCGCCAACCACACGCAACTGGAAGCCGACCAGGTGTTGATCGCCCTGGGCTGGAACCCTCCAGGCGTGCCGCACGAGCTTGCCGGGCTGAACGACCACCCACATTGGCTGCGCGATCCCTGGGTGACCTCACGGCTCGACGCCATTCCGCGCCAGGCCCGAGTGCTGCTGGTGGGCGCCGGCCTCACCGCCTCCGACCTGGTGGCCGCCCTGCGCGCTCGTGGGCACCAGGGGCCCCTCATTGCCTTGTCGCGCCGCGGCCTTCGCCCCGCTTCGCAAAATCCGTTTCGCAGCTCGCGCTCGATCTGGGAGCGGGTATTTGCCGCACGCCCCGATTTTTTGCAAGCCAACGGCGAGCTGCCTGGCCCGCGCGACGCCCTGCGTTGCCTGCGTCTGGCCATGGCGGGGGTGGACACTCGCCAGAGCAGCTGGCACACGCCGTTCGATGAACTGCGCGACGCGGTGCCCAAGCTCTGGGCGAGCTGGTCCGACGCCGAACAACGTCGCTATCTGCGGCACGTGAAGGTATGGTATGACGCGTTCCGCTTTCGCAATCCACCGCAGATCGAGCGCGTGGTCGCGGCCGCCGAGCGCGAAGGTCAGCTCACGTTTCGCGCCGGGCGACTGCGATCGGTGGCGTCCGAAGGCAACGGGTTTGCCGTGCAATTCCTGCCCAGAACCGGCGGCGAGGCAGAAGCCCTGAACGTCGACGCCATCATCAATTGCACCGGTCCGCAACTGCGACCAAGCGCCAGCCATAACCCGTTCTGGCACCATCTCATCGACGATGGGCTGGCGCGCGACCACGCCTTCGGGTTGGGTATCGATGTGGATGCGCGCGGCCACCTGCTCGCACGCAACGGTGTCGCTCACGACAACGTGGCAGTGGTGGGCCCGCCCACGCTCGGCCGGTTTGGCGAGTGCACGGCCGTACCCTTCATCGTGAAAGGGATCCTCGACGTGCTCGACGACTGGTATCCGCTGGACAACCGCCAGGTCAGGACCCGGGTTGCAGCGTGACGCCGACCTGCTGCATTTCGGCGAGCGCTCGCGCCACCGAACCGTCGAGGTCGATGCCCCGACAGGCGTCGAGCCGCACCGTCACTTCGAATCCCTCAGCCCTCGCATCCTGCGCCGACCACAGCACGCAGAAATCGGTGGCCAGGCCGCACAGCACCACGCGCTCCACACCACGCTCGCGCAGCCAACCGGCAAGACCCGTGCGCGTCCGGTGATCGTTCTCGCGAAAGGCCGAGTAGGAATCGATCGCCTTTTGCATGCCCTTGCGGATGATCAACTGTGCAGGGCGGAGGTCGAGATCGGCATGAAACGCCGCTCCCGCCGTACCCTGCACGCAGTGATCGGGCCATAGCACCTGCTCACCATAAGGCATGGTTGTGGTGGAAAACGCGTTGGCACCGGCATGTGACGAGGCAAACGACAGGTGCCCGCGAGGATGCCAATCCTGCGTGAGCGCCACCAGTTCGTGCTCCTGCATCAGCCGGTTCACCAGGGGGATGATGGCATCGCCCTCGGGCACCCCCAGTGCTCCGCCGGGACAAAAATCATTCTGGATATCGACAACCAGCAAGGCTTCCTGCAGCGGCATGTGGCCCTCCTTTCAAGTGGTTGAGTGCCGAACGACCTGCCTTGCGAAGCACGGCACGCATGACACAACCACCGGTATATCATCGATAGGGTCGCACCCATGTGAGCGCGCGGCCTTACCACCAGAAGGACAGTACTCGTGCCTGAAGATTTTCCCTCGCTCCGCGAAAGCCTCCTGGCCGCCCGGCACGTCGTCATCTTCACCGGCGCTGGCGTTTCGCAAGAGTCGGGCATTGCCACGTTTCGAGATCGTACCGAAGGTTTGTGGGCACGATTCGAGCCGCAGGAACTGGCCACACCGGAGGCGTTCGACCGCGACCCGGCCCTGGTTTGGGCCTGGTATGAATGGCGGCGCGGGCTCATTGCCCATGCCAAGCCCAATGCGGCGCATCGTGCCATCGCACGGATGCAGCAATGCCTGCCGCGCCTGACCGTCATCACCCAGAACGTCGACGACCTCCATGAGCGCGCCGGTGCCGAGAATGTGCTGCACCTGCACGGCACCCTGGCCGCCGCCCGTTGCCGACGCTGCCATCGTCCCTGGCAACACTCTCAGGTACAGCCATCAGCCGCGGCGCCCACGGCGCCGTTGTCGCCACCGGATTGCCCACACTGCGGCAACCACATTCGCCCCGGCGTGGTGTGGTTTGGCGAATCGCTGCCCATGGCCACCTGGGAGGCTGCGGCCGAGGCGGCAACCGATTGCGACATGCTCTTCAGCATCGGCACGTCGTCACTAGTGTATCCGGCGGCCGATCTGCCACACCAGGCGCGGCAGCGCGGCGCCATGGTCGTCCAGGTAAACCCGGAGCCCACGGCGCTCGATGCGGTGGCTCACCAGAGTCTGCGGGGTAAGGCGGGCGACATCCTGCCCACCATTGCCGGTCTCTGCGTGTCATGACCGCACGCCTCACCGCCCGTGCGCTGGGCCACAAACTGCGCCTGCACCAGCTGCAGATTCTCGAGCGCATCCTCGAGCGCCGCTCGCTCTCGGCCGCGGCGCGCGATCTCAATCTCACCCAACCGGCAGTCACACGCGCCGTGCGCGAGCTGGAGCAGTTCGTTGGCGCGCCGCTGTTCGAGCGCTCCAACCGCGGCGTGGTACCCACGCCGCTGGCGCTGGTGATGGGGCGCCGCGCCCGTCAGATGCTGGCCGACATGCGACTCCTGGCCGACGACGTGAATGCGGTGCTGGAGGGATCGCTGGGGCATCTGGTGATCGGTACCTTGATCTCGGCCTCGGCCCGCCTGCTGCCCGAGGCATTGAGCCGCCTGCTGGAGCACTCGCCCGACATCCAGATCCGACTGGTGGAAGGCCCGTCGCGAGAGCTGTTCCCGGCGCTTGCCGCCGGCGAAATCGATATCGTGGTTGGCCGCTTGCCGGGCGCGAGCGCGACCGATCAGGCCGGCGGCGCACCGCAGACCGCGCTGCTGCCCGATGTCGTGCATCACGCGCTGTATCAAGAAAGGCTATGCCTGCTGGCCGGCCCCCGGCATCCGCTGCGCGCGGCTGAGACCGTGTCGCTGGCCGAACTGCACCACGATGTATGGATCGTGCCCACCACGGCCTCGCCCTTGCGCGACGTGGTGGAGCAGACCTTTCGCGACGCGGGGCTTGGCCTGCCTGCCCATCACATCGAATCGCTCTCGCTGCAAACCAATGTGGGTCTGTTGCTGCGCACGTCGGCGGTGGCGCTGATGCCGTACGACGCGGCCCGCACCTGGCTCGAACTCGGCGTGTTGCATCAGTTGCCGCTGAGCGAGTTGCGTCACTTTGGCACCGTGGGGTATTCGCTGGGCAAGCGCGGGCCGCTGAGCGGCGCCTGTGTGCGGTTGATCACCTGCCTGGAACAGGTGGCACGCGACACCCATGACGAAGTGTCCAACGCTGCCCCCGACAGCGGCCGTAGCGAGGCGCCATAACCGAACCGCATGGCTGGCAGCGGATATTCTATTTGGGCAACGCGGCCAAGCGGCTCTAGACTCACATGCTGAAGGGTCCAGGCGCCATCAGCGCCCGCGGCACCCTCCCCACTCACCCTCATCCGCCAGGAGATCGCCATGCTTGCCTTTGGCCCGCCTCTGAATTTTCAGCGTTGGCTCGACGAGCACGCCCACTTGCTCAAACCGCCCGTGGGCAATCAGCAGGTGTGGCAGGACAGCGACTTCATGGTGACGGTGGTGGGTGGCCCCAACCACCGTACCGATTTCCACGACGACCCGCTGGAAGAGTTTTTCTACCAGTTCAAGGGCAACGCCTGGCTGCGGCTTTGGGTGGACGGCAAGCCCGAACGCGTCGACCTGAAAGAAGGCGACATCTTTTTGCTGCCGCCCCATGTGCGCCACTCGCCGCAACGCCCAGAGCCCGACAGTCGCTGCCTGGTGATCGAACGGCAACGGCCGGAAGGGCTGATGGACGGCTTCGAATGGTATTGCGAATCCTGTGGCGGCCTGGTGCACCGTGTGGAAGTGCAACTCAAGAACATCGTGACGGATCTGCCACCGCTGTTCGACGCATTCTACGCCGACGAATCATTGCGCCGCTGCAGTCATTGCGGCACCGTTCATCCCGGCAAGCACGCCACCCCCACGGTTTGAGGTCAAGATGATTCGCAAGATCGACATGCACGCCCACGTTTTCCCGCCCATCACGCGCGAAGACGCGGCCCGCCTCGATGCCAACGAAGCCCCCTGGCTGCAGATCGATGCCAATGGCGACACCGGCCACATCATGACTGGCGATCGCAAGTTTCGGCCGGTGGACGCCACACTGTGGGATCCGGCCCGCCGCATTGCGGCCATGGACGCCAATGCGGTGGATGTACAGATCGTTTGCGCCACGCCGGTGATGTTCGGCTACACCTGGCCCGGCCAGGCCGCAGCCGACTGGGCCGCTCGCATGAACGACCTTACACTGGAGCATTGTTCGTACAATTTGCAACGCCTCAAGGCCATGGCGCAAGTTCCACTGCAAGATCTGGAGCACGCCTGCCGCGAGGTGGAGCGGGCAAAGGATACCGGCCACGTGGGCGTACAGATCGGCAACCACGTGGGCCCACGCGACCTCGATGACCCGCAACTGGTGGATTTTCTCGTGCACTGCGCCAACGTGGGCATGCCGGTGCTCGTGCACCCCTGGGACATGATGACCGACGGCCGCATGAAGCAGTGGATGCTGCCCTGGCTGGTGGCCATGCCCGCCGAAACCCAGCTCGGCATCCTGTCGCTCATCCTCTCGGGCGCCTTCGAACGCATCCCACGCTCGCTCAAGCTGTGCTTTGCCCACGGCGGCGGCAGCTTCGCCTTTCTGCTGGGCCGGGTGGAGAATGCCTGGCGCCATCGCGACATCATCCGCCAGGACTGCCCACGCCCGCCATCCGAATACGTGGACCGGTTCTATGTCGACAGCGCGGTATTCGACGCCCGTTCGCTGCGCCTGCTGATCGATGTGATGGGTGCCGAACGCGTGCTGCTGGGCTCCGACTACCCTTACCCCCTGGGCGAGCAGGAAGTGGGCCACCTCGTGACCCACGCCGACCTCCCCACCGCCACCCAGCAACGCATCATGCTGCACAACACACGGGATTTCTTTGGTTTGTGAAAGATCCCGGCTCGCGCAGGCCCTTCGGGCCTGTCTTGGCCGGGATGACGTACTGTCGAAACAATGACGGCGCCAGCCAGGACCTCGGCGTCATCCCAGACGGCGCTGGTCATGAAACAACGTCATCCCAGACGGCGCTGGTCATGAAACAACGTCATCCCAGACGGCGCCGGTCATGAAAAAACGTCGTCCCGGACGGCGGCGGTCATGAAACAGCGTCGTCCCGGACGGCGCCCAAGGGCGCCGAGCCGGGACCTCGCCATTCAACCTGAGCGCCAAAAGACCCTCAACCCACCTCCAGGTACGCCGCCTTCACCCTTTCGGCCCCGTACTTCCGTTCCAATCGCCGCACGATGAAGTGTCCCTGGGCCATGTCCTGAAAGTGGTGGATGAACACGGTGTTGATTGCCGCGCCACCCGCGGCGCCGATGGCCGGCACGGCCTGGGCTGCCATTTTCTCCGTAACCTGCACGCCAAACCGACTCGCCACCGTGGAGATCAGTCGCACCAGTACCGGCGCGCCATCGCTCGCCAGCTGGCGGGTGGCGATGTGCCGGGTGGCCTCGGTGATGGAACTGGCCAACGCGGCCCGGATGGCGAAATAACCACTTTCGAAGGCATCGTCTTCTTCCGTGGGGCCGCCCAGTGCAAACACCTCGATACAGGCATGGCGTGTGTCCATCTCGATCAGCGACTCGCCTTCGCTGCGCGCGATGTCGGCGATGGAGCGCAGCATGAGGGTGGTGGTGATCGGGAGCTCCACGGCCAGCCCGGCCAGCCCGAAAAAGCCGCCGGCTGCGCCCGAGGCAGCCACCCCCAGCGTGTGCCAACGCTTGTGAGCTGCGGCGCCCGGCTGATTGCGCAGTGAACGCAAAGCCGCATTGGAGGCCTTGAGTAACGCCGTTTGCGTGATGTCGTTCACTTGCCGGCTCCAGCCCCTTGGCAGCATGGCGAGGCCGCGCTCCAGCGGCACACCGATCATGCCGGTGAGGCGTGCGGCCAGGCCCGGATGCTCCAGCAGCGACTTCGCCAGTTGCAGATCGTGAAGGTCTTGCGAATCGAGGTTCATGTTGCCATTCTACGACCCGGCAAGCAGGCGTGGCAGCACGGCCTCGCCCGCCGGCAAATGGCCCTCTTCCAGTGCATGCACCGCCTCGATCACCCGCGCATTGAGTGGCAACAACTTGCCTTGCGCCGCCGCCTTGCGAACGGCATACCCATTGAGGTGATCGACTTCGGTGCGGCCCCGCGCGGCAAAGTCGGCCACCATCGACAGGCGGCGCTCGCCCAGCGATTCTCCATGCTGAACCAGGGCATGGTGCAAGCGCGCTTCGCTGTCGGCATCCTGGGCCAGCCACACATCAGACTCCAGGCCCAGCAAGGGCTCCACCGTTACCCCGGCCTCGGCCGCCGTGGTGAGGATCTCGCGCGTGATGCCGATGATCAGCTCGCGGGCATCGCGGCGCGCATGCAGCGACCGGCCATCCAGGCCCGACAACAGCAACAGCGGGTTGCCGGTGGCATTGAGGATCAGCTTCATCCAGCGGTAACCGATGAGATTGTCGGTGACGGTCACCGTGCCGCAGCAAGACAACAGAGTGGCCAGTTGCTCCACCCGATCGCTGAGGCGGCCATCGAGCTCGCCCAGCTTGAGCGTGTCGGGGCCGGCCAGCACTTCGACACAACCCGGCGCCGAGAGCCGCGCCCCAAACACCATCGAACAGCCAAGCGTGCGGTCGGCCCCCACCACCTCGCTGATGGCATCTTCGTTGATGCCATTCTGGCAAGACACCACGCAACCATCGGCGGCCAGCTTCGAGGCCACCAGGGGCAGCACTTGAGCCGTGGCGTCGCTGCGCACGGCCAGCAATATCACGTCGAACCGCTCCGTGCCGGCGTCCGCCAGATCGTGTGCGGGCAGTGGGAAGGTGTGAACTTCGCCACCCTGTTCGAGGCGCAGTCCCTGGCACTGAATGGCCTGAACGTGCTCGGGCCAGCCGTCGAACAGGGTGCAGGTAACACCGGCCTGGGCGAGGTGCGCGGCAATACGACATCCAATGGCACCGGCACCGACCACGGCAATATGGGGAGATGTCATTCAGTGAACTCCGTCAACATCATGAAGGGGACCCCTGGCGCTGCCAGCGCCACAAGGTGGTACGACTCACGCCAAGCCGACGCGCGGCCTCGCTCTGATTGTTCTGGCACGCCCGCAAGACGGCTCGCCAATCTGCCGGGGGAAGGGTTTGCCCTGCCGCCGGTCGCGTAAGCTCCGGGAGATCTTGCCAAAGGGCGGCAAAAGGCACCTGGTTCAGACGCTGCCATTGGCTGGCCCTGGCCGCCAGGCGTTCGCACAGGTTATCGAGCTCGCGCAGGTTGCCAGGCCAGCCATAGGCCTGCATGGCTGGCAGGAACGGCGCCAGCAGCTCGTCAGGGGGAAGCGGACATTGCAGCGCTCGCAAGGCTTCGCGCAGTCGGGTGTGGGCCAGCGGGGCGATATCGATGCTTCGCTCACGCAGGGGGGGCAGAACCAACGACAGTACATTGAGGCGATAGTACAGGTCGGCCCGAAAACGACCTTCGCGAACCCGTTCGGGCAACGGCTGATGCGTAGCGGCAATGATACGGACATTCAACGAAATGGGGCGCGAACTCCCCAGACGAGTGACTTCACGCTCCTGCAGCACACGCAACAAGCGGGTTTGCAGGGTGATCGGCATGTCGCCGATTTCGTCGAGAAACAGCGTGCCGGTGTGTGCGGCTTCGATCAGTCCGGCGCGCCCGCCTCGACGCGACCCGGTAAAGGCGCCTTCGTCGTGCCCGAACAGCTCGCCTTCCAGCAGCGACTCGGGCACGGCAGAACAATTGAGCGCCACAAACGGTTGCCGGCGCCTGGCACTGGCATGGTGGATGGCCTGGGCGAACCATTCTTTGCCCGTGCCGGTTTCGCCCAGCAGGAGCACAGTGCGATCCACGTCGGCATAGCGCCGCGCCGTTTGCACGGCCCGCAAGAACGCGGGCGACTCGCCCTCCATCTGCTCGAAGCGGTAGCGCGTGACGAAATGCTTGTGTTGGCGCTGCTGTTGCCGCAGGTAGCGATCGACTTCGTGACGTGCCACCCGCGCCATGGCGATGGCGTCTTCGATGCCCTGCCGAATGGAGCGCTCGGAATAGGCCAGGATGCCGTGCATGCCCATTTGCCCGGCCGCTTCCACCACGATACTGGAGCCCACCACCACCTCGCAGCCCGATTCGCGCAAGGCCAGCAGGGCGCGCCGCATGTCGGGCTCGTTGCGATAGGCGCGCTGCACCACCCCGACCGGCAACAAGGCGCGGATGGCATCCAGCTCGGCCAGGGTTTCGCCGAACGACAACACACCTACCGTACTGGCATGACGGGCCGCCCGCTGCAGTGCCAGCAGCAGATCGTAGCCGTCGATCTTGATGGTGGCCACGGGCGTGCTCACGTGCGCCTTGAGCAGTGCCGCGTTGGAGCCGGCACTGACGAACGCATCGACCCCCTGTGCCTCTTCTCGCGCACGAGCCTCGGCCAGAGCCGAGTCGAATGCGGCATCGACTGCGTCGATACGGGCCACATCGGCGTACTCGCGAATGAGGTTCTCGGCCAACGCACTGAGATGGCGATAACTGACAAAGCACAATCGCACGGCACCGCCGGCCACGCCATCGGCCTCGCGAGCCGACCCGAAGGGCAGGTTGACCACCGGGGACTCGCGATCGGCAGGGGAGCTTGCCAGAGTGTTCATGCCGTTGCCTGCAACAGGGTGAAACGTTGCATTGCAACGCCAGAACCCCGTTGTACCGGAAAGAGCCCCAATAAATCAAGGATTTGTGCTGACAAGAGAATTTGGCATGGACCTTGCAGCCAGGGAAGACAACAGAACGCGCCGTTCACACAACCCGCACCACCCTCATGGCCTGCCTTCCTGGCATCGCCCGCCTATTCGAGGAGACATCATGACCCAACCCCTGGGACCCCGCGTTGACCTGACCATGGTCGGCGATTGGGGCACGGCCAACTTTCACACCATTCTGGGGTGGATTTCTGCCCACATGCGCTGGCGCTCGGCCCCGTTGTCGAAGTTCACCATACGTACCGGCAGCGCTTATCGCGATGGCGTGGAGCAGGTGGGCCGCGGCGATGCCGATCTGGCCATTACCACCCCGGCACACCTCGGCGTGCGCTGGGCACGCGACGGCGAGCATTTCTACGGCTGTCGTGGCTTTCCCAACCTGCGAACCCTGGGCGCACTGCCACAAGACGACCGCCTGACCCTGGCCGTGGACACCGCCACCGGCATCACCTCGTTCAGCGATCTGCGCGAGCGGCGCTATCCGTTGCGCCTGGCCTGCCCCAACCGCGATTACGACAGTCTGGTGAGCTATGCCGTGGATCGCATTCTTTCGGCCCATGGCATCGAACCCGACGACATCATCAAGTGGGGCGGCAGCTTTCTCGAACACGAGAACCCCCGCGCCTGTATCAACCAGGCGATTCGCGGCGAGGCCGACGCCGTATTCAACGAAGCCATCATGGTGTCGAACTGGCGCGAGCTGGTCACGAAACGCTCGATGCGTTTCTTGCCGATCGAACCCGAGGCGATGCAGATCCTTACCGACACTTATGGCATGAAGCCCGCCCAGATCGAAGCCAACCGGCTGGAGAACCCCGAGCCGGTGGACTGCCTCGACTGGTCCAACTGGGCGATCGTGGTGCGCGACGACATGCCCGAAGACCTGGCCTATCGCATTACCGCCGTGATGGTGGAAGAACGCGGCGAGTTCGAAGCGCGATTCCACCACATGCCCGTGCACCAGAGCCCCCTCACCTACCCGATCGACCCCGTGGCCATGTGCACTACGGCCGACATCGACCTGCACCCCGGCGCCGAACGCTACTACCGCGAACACGGCTGGCTGCGTCGCTGACTTCCGCAACCCCAACCAGAAAAGGGCCATATCGGCCCACAACAGGAGACTTGATCATGAGCATCCGCACCTTGCGCACCCTGGCGCTGGCCACCACGATGATGGTCGGCATGGCCGCCCCGATTCACGCCGCCACCGATTATCCCAACGACGTCGTTCGCATCGTCGTGCCCTTCGGCCCCGGTAACTCGTACGACTACACCACCCGCTACATCGCCGAACAGTTGCAACGCCGCACCGGCGAAGGCTTCATCGTCGAACCTCGCCAAGGCGCGGTGGGCGGTGTGGCCGCAGGCCACGTGGCACGCGCACCCGCCGATGGCTATACCGTGCTGCTGGCGGCCAACTCCACCCACGCCGCCAACCAGCATCTGTTCAAGGAGCTGCCCTACGACCCCGTGGGCGACTTTGCTCCGGTGACCACGCTGGTACAGGTGCCGCAGGCGCTGATCGTATCGCCTTCTCTTGGCGTGAGCTCCGTGGCCGAGCTCATCGAGCTGATGCGCGAGCGCCCGGGCGAACTCAACTATGGCAGCTCCAGCGCCACGGGTCGCGTGGCAGTGGAGTCGTTTCTCGATATGACCGGGGTCGAAGGCACGCACGTGGGCTACAAGACCACCTCGCAAGGGGTGGTCGACCTGCATTCCGGCGATCTGCATTTCATGTTTACCGACACGTCTACCGGCATCACCCAGGCCGAGAGCGGCAAGGTGGACATCATCGCCGTCACCTCGGGTGAGCGCCTGGATGCCGCGCCCGACCTGCCCACCATGGCCGAATCCGGCCTGCCGGGTTATGAGTTCGTGGCCTGGCTGGCCTTCGTGGTGCCCGCCGACACTCCCGCTGACGTGGTGAACCGGCTCTCTGAGCTCACCAACGAGGTGATTGAAGATCCGGCCACCCGCGAGTTCCTCGCCGACCTCTACATCCAGCCCTACCCCGGCAACCCCGAGGCGCTGCGTGAACTCATCGCCAGCGATACCGAACGCTGGGGCGAGATGATCCGCGCCGCCGGCATCGAGCCGCAATAAGGCAGCCGACACCCGGCAAATTCACCACGGAGGAGCAGCGCGCCATGCAGGCCTTGCAGCACATCACCATTCTCGATCTCACGCATATGCTGTCGGGGCCATATGGCGCCATGTTGCTGAGCGACCTCGGCGCACGCACCATCAAGGTGGAGCCGCCGGGGCGTGGCGAGGGCACGCGCGAACTGTTGCGCGGCGACCCGCAGTACTCACGTGATGGCGATGGCGCGTATTTCCTCACGCTCAACCGCAACAAGCAGAGCGTGGCCATCAACCTCAAGAGCCCTGAAGGCCACGCCGTGTTCCTCGACCTGGCACGACAGGCCGACGTGGTGATCGACAATTTCAGCCCCGGCGTGACGCAACGGTTGGGTATCGATCATGCCGCGCTGGCTGCCGTCAACCCGGCTATCGTCACCTGCAGCATCACCGGCTTTGGCGAAACCGGACCGGACGTCGACCGCCCCGCCTTCGATCAAGTGGTGCAAGCCATGGGCGGTGGCATGAGCATCACCGGCCTGCCCAGCGGCCCGCCGGTGCGCTCGGGCATCCCCATCGGCGATCTGGGTGGCGGCATGTTCGGCGCGCTGGGCATTCTGGCGGCGCTGCAGGCTCGCACGGTGAGCGGCATCGGCCGCCATGTGGACATCTCGATGCTGGATTGCCAGATCTCGATGCTGAACTACATGGCCACGATGTATTTCATGAGCGGCGAGGTGCCCGAGCGCATCGGCAACTCGCACTTCGTTCATGTGCCCTACAACACCTTTGCCACGGCCGATGGCTACATCATCATTGCCTGCATTGGCGACGCCTTCTACCTGCGCCTGGCCGAGATGCTGGGCCGCAGCGAGCTGCTCGCGCCTGCCTGGAAGACGCAGGCAAACCGCCTGGCCGCCAAGGCCGAAATCGAAGCCATCGTGGCCGACGAGCTGCGGCAACAGCCCACCGCCACGTGGTTGCAGCGCTTGCGTGCGGCACGTGTGCCTTGCGGCCCGGTCAACGACTTCGCCGCAGCCCTGAACGACCCTCAGGTGCTGGCTCGACAGATGGTGCGCCACACGCCCTTACCCGGCGGCGACCAGCTGCCGATGCCTGGCAACCCGGTGAAGTTTGCCGGCGAGGCCGACCCGCCACCCACGGCACCTCCACGACTTGGCGAACACACCGACAGCGTATTGAGCGCACTGCCCGGCTACGACGCCGCCCGCCTGGCTGGCCTGCGTGCCGCCGGCGCCATCGCCTGACCACGCGGCCGGGAGCGAACTGCGCCCGTCGGGCGCAAGCGGCGCCGTTACTTGAACGCCTGCCGCACCGGCCGGCGCTCATCGGCCTGCTGCTCGGTATCCGAGCTGCCATACACCTGAAAACGCGCCTTCTTCTCGGCCACCACCGCGATCGGGCCTTCTGGCCGATCGCCCTTGAGCGTGCAGCGCTCCATGCGACGACGCTGCGGCAGATAATCGCGCGCCGCATAGTGCTGGGTGGAGCGGTTGTCCCAGATCACGATGGCCCTGGGCCACTGCTGCCAAGAGAACCGATACTGAATCTCGGGAGTATCCACTTGCCGAAACAGCACATCGAGCAGCGCCGCTGCCTCCCGATCGTCGACATCCTTGATGCCGATGGTGAACAGGCGGTTCACAAACAGCGCCCGCTTGCCCGTTTCGGGATGCACGCGAACCATGGGGTGCGTGACCCGCGGAAAGCGGTCTTCGATGTCGCGCAGTTTCTGTTTGGCTTCGGGCGTGTCGGCAAACACTTTGCGAAACGGCACGAAATCGTGCACCCCTTCGAGCCCTTCGATATGGGCCTTCATTCGCTCACTGAGGCGATCGTAGGCGGCCGTCATGCTGGCAAAGAGCGTATCACCGCCCAACTCGGGGGTGATGGTGGAACGCAACACCGTGGCCAGCGGCGGCGTGGCGCGAAAGGTTTCGTCGCTATGCCAGATATCGGTGGCCAATGGCTCGTTGTCGCCATGGTTATCGAGAATGATGAGCTCGGGAATGTCGCCCGCGTTGGGTGAAAACGGATGGATGGAAAGCTCACCCAGTTGGCGGGCGAACGCGATGAAGGTTTCGGCCGGCACATCCTGATCGGGGATCACCAGGATCTGGTGTTCGGCCAAAGCGGCGCGCAAGGCCTGCGCCGTGCCCTGCCCCAGCGGCTGACGGATATCGAGGTGATGAATACTGGCCCCGAAACAGGGGCCGAGGCGGCGAACCGAGAATTCGGCAGCAGCGCCGGTGGCAGGTGGAGCGACGGCGTTCATGGTGACCTCTATTACGATATGTATAATGCAATACACTATGGATAATGAATTCGCAGAGTAGATCTCGCCCGCATGGCCGTCAACCCCAGTTCCGCCAACTCCCGCCTCGGTATTCAGTCGGTCGAGGTGGGTGCCGTCGTACTCGAAGCCCTCGTGCAACTCGACCGCCCCGCCCTGCTCGGCGAAGTGGCGCGCCGGGCCGGTCTGCACCCGGCCAAAGTGCATCGCTATCTCGTGAGCCTGGTGCGCACGGGCCTCGCCCGGCAGGATGACGCCGGCCACTACGCCCTGGGGAATTTCGCGCTACGCCTCGGCCTCGCCGCCCAACGGCAGAACGACGCCATCGGCATTGCTGCCGCTGCGCTCGAATCGGCGCGCAGTGGCCCGGCGCAAACCGCCCTGCTCACGGTGTGGGGCGGCCATGCCCCCACCGTGGTGCGTCGCCTCGAAGACCCGGGCAGTCCGGTGTATCGCAACGCGGCGCCCGGTGCCGCCTTGCCATTGTTCACCTCGGCCAGCGGCAAGGCCTTCGCCGCCTTTCTCCCCGCCAACTGGATCCAACCCCTGCTCGACGCCGAACAGAAGCGTTTGCCAGACATCGACTCGCAACAACGCTTCGAGCAACACACCCAAGCCGAGCTGCAAGGCATACGAGCGCGGGGCTATGCCGCCGTGGAAGGCAACCTCGTGGCCGGCACCTCCTCGCTCGCTGCCCCGGTGCAAGATGGCGGCGGGCACCTGGTGGCTGTCATCGCGCTCGTGGGCCGCTCGCGCGAGCTGAACATTCACGCCGATGGCCCGGACGCCGCCCACTTGCTGCACACCACACGACAAGTCTCCCAGGCGCTCGGGCACAGCGGATTTGCGCACCAGAAAGCAACCATGCTATAGTTCTTTTCTCGCAGCGCCCGTAGCTCAGTTGGATAGAGTACTTGGCTACGAACCAAGGGGTCGTGGGTTCGAATCCTGCCGGGCGCGCCAAATACCGCAAAGGGCCACAGTTCACAAGACTGTGGCCCTTTGTCCGTTTGGGGTCACGGAGGCCAGCATGTGCAATCGCTATGTTTCTCCCACACAAGCCGAGATCGAACGCTTCTGGCATGTAGGCGCTCACAACCCGGTGCACTGGGCCGGCGGTGGCGTGTTTCCGCGTGCGCCCGGGCCGTTCATCCGCATCAACCGCGAAGGCGAGGCCGAGATGGTAGTCGGCCAGTGGGCGTTGATCCCCGTTTTCGCCAAGGCTGCCCGTCTGCCCTACGCCACCAACAACGCGCGTTCCGAAGAACTCGCACAGAAGGCGAGCTACCGGCAACCGTGGGCCCGCGGCCAGCGCTGCATCATCCCGGCCTGGTCATTCGACGAGCCCTGCTGGGAAACCGGGCGCAACGTGTGGTGGACCTTCGAGCGCACCAATGGCACGCCCTGGGGCCTCGCCGGATTGTGGAACACCTGGGTGGACCGGGCCACGGGCGAAGTCGTTGAGAGCTACACCATGCTCACCATCAACGCCGACCATCACCCCCTCATGAGCCGCATGCACAAGCCGGATCCCAAGTTTGGCCCGAATGAACAGGACAAGCGCTCGGTGGTCGCGATCGAGATCGAAGACGCTGACCCTTGGCTGCGCGGGTCGACAGAAGACGCCCGGCGGCTGATCGCGCCGCCGGCGATGAGCGTGCTCAAGGCCTCGACACCCGATCACTCCGCTTGACGCCTTCACCCGGGATCAGGTGCCTGATCGGATCAAGGGGTGCGTGACTCTCCACGTGCGCGTCGTAGCGGCGGTGCTGTCCAGATCCTAGGCCTTGGCCGCCTCGCGCCGGCGACGCGCCTCTTCGAGCAGATAAACCTGGTAATCGTCCAGATCGCCAGTAAAGTCCTTGACGCCGCCGCGCGAGACCATCCAGAACTCGTCGCACACCGAGCGCAGCAAGGCGCGATCGTGGCTCACCAGCATCACCGAACCTTCGAACTCGTTCAGAGCCACGCTCAACGCCTCGCGGGTGGCGAGGTCCAGGTGATTGGTGGGTTCGTCGAGCAACAGCAGGTTGGGACGCTGCCAGACGATCATGCACAACACCAGCCGCGCCTTCTCGCCGCCGCTCATGCTGCCCACGGTCTGCTTGACCATATCTCCGCTGAAGTTGAATGTGCCAAGAAAGTTGCGCAAGCCCTGCTCGCGGCAGTCCATGGCGCTCGGACGCACAGCGGCCGGCGTGTCGCGCGCCAGCCGGATCATGTGCTCAAGCGGATTGTCATTCAAATGCAGAACGTCCAGTTCCTGCTGCGAGAAGTAGCCGATGTTCAGGCCCTTGCCCGTGATGATTTCGCCGGCTATGGGCTGCAGCGCGCCCGCGATGGTCTTTACCACTGTGGACTTGCCCTGCCCGTTGGCGCCCAGAATCCCGATGCGCTGGCCCGCCAGTACCGAACGATTGACGTTGCGCACGATCACCGTGGGGCCAGTGCCCGGTGCGGCGTCGTCGGCGACCGGATAGCCGAAGCTGGCCTCCGACATCGACAGCATCGGGTTGGGCAGGCTGAAAGGCTCCTTGAACTCGAACTGGAAGTCGGCATCGGCCAGTACGGGGGCGATCTTCTCCATGCGCTCGAGTGCTTTCACGCGACTCTGAGCCTGCTTGGCCTTGCTGGCCTTGGCCTTGAAGCGGGCGATGAACTTTTGCAGATGCGCGACTTTCTCTTGCTGCTTGGCGAAGGCGCCCTGTTGCAACAGCATTTGTTCGGCGCGCATGTCTTCGAATTGGCTGTAGTTGCCGCCGTACCGCACGAGCTTTCCGTGGTCGATGTGCAGCGTCACGTTGGTGACCGCATCGAGGAACTCCCGATCGTGGCTGATCACCACCATGGTGCCGGCATAGCTCTTGAGCCATGCCTCGAGCCAGACCAGGGCGTCCAGATCGAGGTGGTTGGTGGGCTCGTCCAGCAGCAATAGCTCCGAAGGGCACATCAGCGCGCGCGCCAACTGCAGGCGCATCCGCCAACCGCCCGAAAAGCTGTTCACCGGCTGGTTCAGCTCGGCCACGGTAAAGCCCAGCCCCAGAATGAGGGCCTGCGCACGCGCTGGCGCGTCGTGCGCGCCAGCATCGTTGAGCGCCATGTAGGCGTGCGCCATGCGCATGCCGTCGTCGCTCGCTTCGGAGGCCGCCACTTCGGCCTGAGCCGTTACCAACCCGGTATCGCCGTCGACGACGAAATCAGTTGCGCTTTGCGACGTTTCGGGCATGTCCTGGGCCACCTGGGCCATGCGCCACTGCGGCGGAATCGAGAACTCGCCGCCGTCTTCGTGCAAGGTGCCGTTCAGCAGAGCGAACAGCGACGACTTGCCGGCACCGTTGCGGCCGACCAAGCCTACTTTTTCACCTGGGTTGAGCGAAACAGACGTCTGGTCGAGCAGAACTTTACTGCCGCGACGCAGGGTTACATTCTTGAGAATAATCATTGAGGTAGAGCGTTTTCCGGTGGGTCCCCTTTTGAGCTGCGTCTTTGAGGTAAACGCTGGGCACGCCGCGGAAGCCAGAGCGGGCTGGCAGGGCAGCCGGGTGCCATGCTGGGGAAGATGGGATTGTAGGGCCTGGGGCGCTCACCGCCGCGAGCGAGGCCGAAAACACCATCATCGCTATCGCCAGCCAAGTCAACAGCGATACATCGAATTGATGTCCAGGTAACAATCGCCTGGCGCGAATGCGCCAGGCAGTCGCCGCCGGTTGGATTCGTTGAAGCGCTATCCCCGCTCGTGCAGCAGATCCAGCGCCACGTCCACGATCATGTCTTCCTGGCCGCCCACCATGCGACGGCGGCCGAGTTCGACGAGGATGTCGACGGTG
>JAWLHC010000016.1:32363-77163 GCA_041690575.1 Verticiella sp. | reverse complement strand
TTCAGCTTTGGCGATGCCATGCTGATAAGATAATGGAGGGGGTAAAATGGCAATTTCCTTTGAGGTAGTTGCCCGCTGTCCTAAAACCGGGGCCCGGGCGGGAATACTTAACACTCCCCATGGCCAGATTAAGACCCCGATCTTCATGCCGGTGGGCACCCTGGCCACAGTCAAGGCAATGACGGTGGATGAACTGGTGGATTTTCAGAACAACCACATAATCAGCAATGTATTACCGATAGGCGAGCGCATGGAGGTGCGGGTGGGCGGCACGTGCCGCCGACGTCGAAATGCTTCGCAGCAATCAATAATTGATCGAACGCCCCGAGCCACCATCCACGGCAATGGCTTGCCCCGTGATGGCGCTGGCAACGTCCGAGCACAGAAAGCCGGCAAGGTACGCCAGATCCTCGGGTTCGATCAAGCGGCCGATGGGGATTTCCTTGACGCGCCGCGCCTCGATTTCATCGGGCGTGGTGTGATCCAGCTTGGCCCACTCCTTGAAGCCGTTTTCGAGCCGCGGCGTGCGCGTATAGCCGGGGTGGATGGCGTTCACCGTGATCTTGCTGGCCGCCAACTGCTCCGACAAGTGCTTGGTGAAGTTGGTCACCGCGGCATTCACCGCACCGTTGGTCATGCGGTAGGCGGTGACGATGCGCGCCGACATGCCCACCACGTTCACGATACGCCCGGTCGGTTGGCGTTTCATGATGGGGGTGATCGCGCGGCAGGCGCGCACGTAGCCCAGCAGTTTCACGTTGATGTGGTGGTTCCACTCTTCGTCGGACAATGCTTCGAACGAGTTCTGCGTGGACGACACGGCGTTGTTCACGAGGATGTCGATCTTGCCCATCTCGCGCTCCACTTCCGCCACCATGGCGGTGATGGCGTCGGGTTGGGTCATGTCGGCCTGCACCCAGCGCACCGCCTTGCCGGCCTGGCCCAGCTCGCGGGCGGCGGCCTGCAGCGCCTCCTCGCCGCGGGCGCAGATCACCACCGAGGCGTTCTGGGCCACCAGTTGTTGCGCAATGGCCTTGCCGATGCCCTTGCTGCCACCCGTGACGATGGCCACTTTTCCGTTCAGATCCAGATTCATCGCTTGCATGCTCATGTAGAGGGTTCAGATGGGTTGGAAGCCGGTGCTTTTCACCACCTCGCCCCAGTAGTCGTACGACTCGCGCATGTGGGCCGGCACCTCATCGCGCGCAATCACCAACGGCTCCTGGCCGAACTTGGCCAGGGCCTCGCGATAGCCGTCGGTGGCCACCACGGCGCTCAGCGCCTCGGCGATGGCATTCGCGAAGTCGTCGTCGGCCTCGGCCGAGCACAGCGCCAGATACGAACCGTCGGCCCGGATGTTGGGGTAGCCGATCTGGGTGAACGTGGGAATGCTGTCGGGAATGACCGACGACGGCTTGCTCGCGGTATATGCCAGCACCTTGAGGTTGCCCGACTGCTGGTGCGACGACAGCGCGGCATACGACGTGATCACGCACGGAATCTGTCCGCCGATCACATCGGCAATGGCCGGGGGGCCGCCGCGATAGGGCACATGCAGCAGCTCGAGCCCGGCATCGCGCGACAGGATCTCACCCAGGAAATTCTGCGGCGTGCCTTCGCCCGGCGTGGCAAAGCTCGCCTGGTCGGGGTGCGCCTTGAACCAGGCCACCAGCTCTTCCACGCTGTTCACGCCCAGCTTGGGGCTCACCGCCAGACCGTAGGGGCTCTCGCTCAGCCCGGCCACGGGGTTGAAGTCGTCGAACGGGTTGAAGCGCACATCCTTGTACACGTGCGGCAGCAAGGTGAGAATTTCGATGGGCGTCACCAGCACCACGGCATCGTTGGGCCCGGCACGCCGCACGTAATCCACCGAGATTCGCCCCGAGGCGCCGGTGCGGTTTTCCACGATGGCTTCCCAGCCGCGCTCGTGCAGCCTCTCGGCGATCGTGCGCGACAGGATGTCGGGCGAACCCCCGGCGGGGAAGCCCACCACAAAGGTCACCATCTGGCCATCGCGGGCCACGGCCTGAAAACTCAGGGGAGCCAGGCCAAAAGCGGCCAGGCTGGCACCCAGCTTGGTGATGTTGCGACGTGAAATTTTCATGGTCTCCTCCTCGTTTGGCATCGCCACTCACGGCGATGCGTTTTGAAATCGTGCGGTGTCAGGGCGGCAAAGCCACTTCACCGATTGGCAGGTGGGTGGCAACACCGCGCCCGGCCGTCAATCATTCCGCAACTGCGTGCGATGCATGATCCTTCGCGCCCGCCCATCGAACGCATCGCGGCGGTGCGCGGTGCAGCGGTTGTCCCACAGGATCAGATCGCCCACCTGCCACTGCTGCGTATAGATATGCGAAGGATCCTGCAATTGTGCCCACAGCACGTCGAGCAGGGCTTCGCTCTCGGCCAACGGCAGGCCGGGGATATAGGCAAACGGCCGGCGGCCCAGAAACAGATGCTTGCGGCCGCTATGCGGGTGCTGTCGCACCAGCGGATGCGCCGGCCCCTTGGCCTGAGTGGGATCGGTGGTGGGCGTGTGCCCCTTGCGCGGCTTGCCCGAGCTATCCAGCGTGATGTCGTGAATGCACGTGAGCCCATCGATGCGCTCGCGCACCGCCGCCGGCAGCTTTTCGTAGGCCTGGTACAAATCGCAGAACTGCGTATCGCCACCCGACTCGGGCACCTCGAGCGCAAAGAGCAGGGCGCCCACCGGCGGCGATTCCACGTAGGTCATATCCTGGTGCCAGCGCGCCTCGCCATCGCCCAGCTCGCCGATCGTTTCGCCGTTCTCGATCACGTTGGAAATGGTGAGCACATAATCGCCCGCCGCCCCCGGCACCCGCTTGGACGCCGACAGGGCAGGGATCTTGTCGGGTTCACCCAGCTCACGCGTGCGCGCCACCAGCTCGTCGTCCGACAAGCGCTGCCCACGAAACCGCAACACCAGATGCTCATACCAGGCCGCCTTCAACCCGCGCGCATCGTCGCCGGAAAGCGGCTCCCGCAAATCGATCCCCACGATATCGGCCCCCACCCCCTGACCACTGGGAACCACCTGCCATCCACTGCCTGCCATCCTGCACTCCTTGCGTTGGCGGTTGCGATGGGTGGGATGATGGAATGAATCGGGTTGTGGTGTCAACAGTTGATGTAACAACTGAATAGACGAAAAGATACCCTAAGACGTCATCCCGGCCGACTCGGCAAAGCCGAGTCGAGCCGGGATCTCCCCAACCCCCACAAACCAACGGCGCCTCCACCCCCATCTCATGCCACACTCCCAATCGAAAGAATTAACCCAAGAAACCACCCCAATTCCCCGCATTACCCGAAAGCAGCTACAATCTTTCTTCGCAGTGCAGCAACGCTATGCAAGATAATGTTACATATTGCAGCATACGCACTGCCCCTGCAGTGTCCTCGAACGTCGTCCAAAAGAATTCGTGAGGGTGAATGAGTTGGTTAGCAGTCTTCCTGGCGGCGTTCGTAGCAGCAGGGCTCATCGTGGCATCGCGCAGCCTGCATGTTGCGTTCAGTGGTGATGACGACCCTTCCAAGCCGCAACAGTTCCACGTGGGCACCACGCCTCGCATCGGCGGCCTGGCCCTCGGGGTGGGAGTGCTCGTGGCATTCTTCATCACCAGCGGCTCACCCAGCGCACATCAGTTGTGGACACTTCTGCTGCTGTGCAGCATCCCCGTGGTGGCGGCAGGCTTCGTTGAAGACATCACCAAGAAGATATCCCCCAGCCAACGCCTGCTAGCCGCCTTCGTATCAGCGGGGCTGGTTTGGATATTCAGTGAACAGCACACCATCCAACTCGGCATTCCCGGGCTGGATCATCTATTGCAATTGGCCCCACTATCCTTTGTCGGATTCCTCATTGCCATTGCTGGCGCCACCCATGCCTTCAATATCATTGATGGCTTCAATGGATTGGCCAGTGGTTTTGCGGTGATGGTGGCAGGATCTCTCACCTGGGTGGCCTACCAAGTGGGCGATACGGGTGTGATGGCCGTTTCTGCGGGATTGGGGCTGGCCACTCTGGGATTCATGCTATGGAACTTTCCATTTGGCAAGTTGTTTCTGGGCGACGGTGGTGCCTACTTCCTGGGCTTCATGCTGGCAGAATTGGCCGTGCTGCTTGTGGTGCGAAATCCTGAAGTGTCGCCATACTACGCGATTCTTGTGGTTTTGTATCCCGTAGTGGAGACGCTTGTCTCGATGTATCGACGTTGCGTGCAGAGAGGGGTGGCGATGGGGATGCCGGATGCATTGCATTTGCATCAACTGATATACCGGCGGTTGGTGCGCTTTGGTGTATTCACATGCAGCCCGCGCAAGAAAGTTTTGCGTAACTCAGCGACTTCGCCTTACTTGTGGGGTCTGACAATGTTCAGTCTGGTTCCGGCTACATTGTTTTGGCGAAATTCCGCCGCGCTCATTTTTTTTGGTCTAATATTTGTGGGTGTCTACCTACTGATCTACAGGCAATTATTGCGTTGGCGAAGGCCACGTTGGTTAGTCTGGCGATAGATTGACGCTAATAAAAATTTCGAATCTTATTTTGGTGCTTTTGTGTGGTAGTGATAGTCGGTAGCGATGATTTGGCTGTGAAGGAATTCCCAGTAAGGTTATCAGATGGTTCTTATAGTAGTTTATTTTTGAAGTAAAATTGTGAACTAGAATAGATGAAAATATTGCTTTTTGCTAATACAGATTGGTATCTCTATAATTTTCGTCTATCGTTTGCCGAATTTCTTCGGGATGCTGGATTCGAAGTTTTGATGATGTCGCCGAATGGCCCTTATGCCGAAAGAATTAGTAAGATGGGATTTCGTTGGATTGAGGCGCCGCTCAGACGTCGAAGCTTAAATCCGTTGAGCGAAGTCGAATTCGTTTTTTGGCTTCAAAAAATACTTCGCCGAGAATCGGTACAACTGATTCATGGCTTTACAATAAAGTGTGCAATCTATGCTTCGGTTGCCGCGATAATGGCTAGAGTGCCTGCTCGGGTATGTGCTGTGGCTGGTATGGGCTACGTCTATAGCAACCAATCTCTCAAAGCTAAATTGCTTCGACCTATAGTTAACTCAATGATGAGAATTGCATTTTCTGGACAGTCTGTTAGATTAATTCTCCAGAATTCGGATGATTTTCATCTTTTTGAGCGTGAGCATATCATAAGTAGGAATAAGATTCGCTTGATACGGGGGTCTGGCGTAGATTTATCCAGGTTTCGATATCAGGAGAGAAAAGATCGGGGCGAGCCGTTTTGTGTGTTGCTAGCCGCTCGGTTGCTTTGGGATAAAGGTATTGGTGAATACGTGGATGCGGCCCGCATCGTTCGTGACAGTGGAGCAAGCGTTAACTTTATACTCGCTGGCACACCGGATCCTGGTAATCCCGGGTCAGTGCAAGAATCTACGCTTCAAAATTGGTCAAAGGAGGGAATAGTAGAATGGGTGGGACACGTCGAGGATATGCCAGCATTGATGGCCAACGTTGATGTGATGGCACTGCCCACTACGTATGGTGAAGGAGTGCCTAAATCTCTAATTGAGGGAGCGGCCTGTGGCCTTGCTTTAATAGCAACAGACGCTCCTGGTTGCAGAGAAATTATCTCACATGATGTCAACGGTTTGTTGGTTCCCGTAAGGGATAGCGCTGCACTGGCTGAAGCCATTATCCGGCTGTATCAGGATCGTGAGTTGGCCTTACGGCTAGGTAAGGCTGCATACGAGAATTCGACGAAAAATTTTGACGTTCAGATGGTTAATGCACGAACCTTGGATGTATACCGAGAGTTGATTGATTTTTGATTTTTGGATCTGATTCATGCGTATGTCTCCCGGTACCATTGTACGAATTGTCTGACACCTTTTCGTATATCCGTTTGGGGCTGATAGTCTGTCAGACTCTGTAACAGCCTTGCGTTCGCCCAGGTTGCCGGTACGTCACCTGGCTGCATGTCCATATAATTTCGCTTGGCTTTTACCCCGGTTGCTGCTTCGATCGCGTCGATGAATTCTTCCAGACGCACGCGCTGTGAGTTGCCAATGTTCACGATTCTGCAGGGCGCGACAGGAGATAGACTGTCGTTGCCCACAGCGGTCTCGGGTGTGCCCGGCACCGCGTCGATCAAGAGCCGGATGCCCCGGACGAGATCGTCGATATAGGTGAAGTCGCGCCACATGTCGCCGTGGTTGTAGACGTCTATCGGTTCGCCGGCCAGAATCGCCCGGGTGAATTTGAACAGCGCCATGTCCGGTCTGCCCCAAGGGCCATAGACCGTGAAGAAGCGGAATAAGGTGATGGGCAGGCCATGGATGTGAGCCCACGCGTGAGCCATGGCTTCGTTGGCTTTCTTGGTGGCCGCGTAGAACGACATGGGCGTGTCAGCCTTGTCGTGTTCGGCATAGGGCATTTGGGTGTTGGCACCGTACACCGAGCTGGTGGAGGCCATGAGCAGATGTTTGGGTTTCACTGCCAGGGCCGCTTCCATCAGGTTGAAGGTGCCCACCAGATTGGTGTTGACGTAGGCTCGCGGATTTTCGATGGAGTAACGCACACCGGCCTGGGCGGCCAGGTGCACGATGATCTCAGGGGCGGCCTGGGCGACCGCTTTCTGCAGCGTGACTTCATTCTCGAGCATGGCCTCCACGGCGGTAAAGCCGGTGTGCCGGGCGAGGCGGGCATGGCGTTGCTGTTTGAGGGTGACGTCGTAATAATCCGTGAGACCGTCGTAGCCGGTCACTTGCCAACCCTCCTGCAACAGGGATTCGGCCAGGTGATATCCGATGAAGCCGGCAGTCCCGGTGATGAACGCGCGGCTCATGGTGCTGCTTGCGCCTGCACTTCGATGGCGGTCAATACGTCGCCGCGACCCACTCCGATGTGCGCGCAGAAGCCTGCGGTGGCGACGTCTCGGGGGTCGTAGATATTGCGCAGATCGGCCAGGCGCGGCACCGCCATGGCTTTGGCGAGTCGTTTGAGGTCCAGTGCGCGAAAGGCATTCCATTCCGTCAGAATGATCAGGGCCTCGGCCTGCGCGGCGGCGGCATAGGGGTCGGCCTCCCAGGTCACGCCAGGGAGCAGGTTACGTCCTTCTCGTTCGCCTTGTGGATCCACCACCCTGACTTTGGCTCCACCCCCCACCAAGGCAGGGATGACGGTGAGGCTGGGAGCTTCGCGCATGTCGTCAGTGTCGGGCTTGAATGTCACCCCGAGTACGGCCAAGGTCTTGCCGTTGACCGACCCACCGCACAGGTAAAGGATTTTGTCGATCATGCGCCGCTTTTGGGCGTCGTTGACGGCAATCACGGTTTCGGTAATGCGTTGCGGTACACCGTGCTCCTGACCGATGCGGGCCAGGGCAGAGGTGTCTTTGGGAAAGCAGGAGCCGCCGTAACCGGGACCGGCATGCAGAAACTTGTTGCCAATTCGCCCATCCAGGCCCATGCCTTTGGCCACATCTTTGACGTCGGCCCCGACGCGTTCGCAAAGTGCGGCGATCTCGTTAATGAAGCTGATCTTGGTGGCCAGAAAGGCGTTGGCGGCGTACTTGATCATTTCAGCCGTTTCCAGCCCGGTGTAGACCACGGGAAAATCTCGCAAATACAGCGGACGATAGATCTCGCCCAGGATGCTGCGGGCGCGTTCACTTTCTACCCCGATCACCACGCGATCTGGCTTCATGAAATCGTCGATGGCCGCACCTTCGCGCAAGAATTCCGGGTTTGAGGCCACGTCGAACTGAGCGTTGGAGTCGGCCTGCCGAACGGCTTGCGCCACCTTGCGGTTGGTGCCTACGGGCACCGTGGATTTCGTGACAATCACCGCATAGCCATTGAGCGCTTGCCCTACCTCTTCGGCGGCCGCCATCACGTAGCGCAGGTCGGCATGGCCGTCGCCACGGCGGGTCGGTGTGCCTACGGCGATGAACACCGCGTCGGCGCCCCGCACCGCAGAGGCCAGATCTGTGGTGAAAGCGAGCCGGCCAGCCGCCATGTTACGTGCCAGTACGGCTTCCAGCCCGGGTTCATAGATTGGCACCTGGCCATCGCAAAGGTGTTGAATCTTGGTGGCGTCCTTGTCTACGCACACCACGTTATGACCAAAGTCGGAGAAACACACACCAGACACCAAGCCGACGTAGCCGGTGCCTATCATGGCGATTTTCATAGAAGAGTCTTCTGTTGTTAGTTTCCCGTAGGCGCGAAACATGAGTCGGAACCTTGAGTGAACCTCGGCAACGTCATACCTCGAACCCGTGATACTTACGGCCCAGCGCCACCGTGGCGTCGAAGAAGCCGCGCTTGCTGCCACAGTCGTAGCGCGTACCCTCGTAGCGATGGGCAAACACCTTGCGCTCCTTGAGCAGGGCGGCGATGCCGTCGGTCAGCTGGATTTCGCCGCCAACGCCCTGTTGCGTGCGCCGCAGACAGTCGAAGATCTGGGGTTCGAGCACGTAGCGCCCCACCACGGCCAGGGTGGAGGGAGCTTCTGCGGGCTTGGGCTTCTCGACGATGCCGAACACCTGCTCGGTATGGGCATCGACCGGCTCGGAAGCCACGATGCCGTATTTGTTGGTGTCTTCGCGCGGGACTTCCTGTACGCCCATCACGCTGCCACCCTGGGCGTGTGCGGCCTCGATCAGCTGGCGCGTGACCGCCACGTCGGCATCGATGAGGTCGTCGGCGAGCAGCACGGCAAAGGGCTCATCGCCCACCACCGGTACGGCGCACAGTACCGCGTGGCCCAGACCCAGTGGCGCTGCCTGGCGGATGTAGATGCAATTGATGTGGGCCGGCAGAATGTTGCGCACGGCTTCGAGCAGCTCGTACTTTTGCTTGCTCTCCAGATCGTGCTCGAGCTCGGGAGCCGCATCGAAGTGGTCTTCGATGGCCCGTTTGTGTCGGCCGGTGATGAAGATGAGGTCGGTCACGCCAGCCGCTACGGCTTCTTCGACGGCATATTGGATCAGTGGCTTGTCGACGATGGGCAGCGTTTCTTTCGGGCTGGCCTTGGTGGCGGGCAGAAAACGCGTGCCCAGACCGGCAACGGGGAAGACGGCTTTTCGGATGGGCTTCATAAATGTTAAAGAGATTTGGCACTCATCAATGAAGTAAATTTATGGTCAGCGAATTGTCGAAGATTTGACGGTAGTCGAGTGAGCTCAAGTTTGTACGGTCTCGAAAAAAAAAGCAATAAAAATTCTATCCGCATCATTACGTCTTGGAAAATTAATTCGCATCTTAGTTTCTATGTTAAATAAACTGATAGGGAACCCATTGTTCAGCATGTGAGGAATAGTTGAGCCAAACAAACTGAACTGAACCATAATATATCAAAATAAATAGAATCCAAAGGGTGTTCTTTCTAGTATCAGGTTTTTTGCCTAACAACTCTGGAAGGTGAGAGAATGCCATGAGCTGCAGAGGCAGCAAATAGAGAGCGATGCGGTCGAGCGCAGTTGTTGACGGTGTGAATGGGAATAGGATTAAGAGTCCAATTGAAGCAGCAGCTAACCACCTCCACATAATCTTCTGCTTGTGGGTAATTCTGAATCTATTAGAGAAAAAAAGAATTAAAGCAGCGGGTACCGCATTCATTGTCAAACGTATAAGCGTACCTTGAGATGATCGTTCTAGCTCTAAATAGAGATAGTTGAATCTTTCAATATAATCCTCGAGTAATAATCCGTACGTTCCGATCAGAAATATTATAGTCCAAAAAAAAGTTGTAGTTTTGCTCTTACTTGAAGAGATGACGGCTATTGGGAATATTAGGATGGCTGATTTGTGGAATGTGGCTCCAACCAATGTCCAAACCAAAAATGTTCGAAAATGGCCTCTGTCTATTCCGGCAAGTGCGATTAGCAAGCATCCGAGTGCCATTCCCTGCCTGCTGTAGCCCATTGCAACTACAATTACAAGATAAGGGATAGAAATGGCTAAGGCAAGTATGGGGCGTGGAAGCTGACGACAAAATATAATTAACCCATAGGAGAATATTAACGCACCTGCAAAGTTGACTCCATAGATTCCTAAGCCCAGCTTGTAAGAGAAGGCCTCAAGAGTCCGATAGCCCGGGTCGTTGAGCCACCAATCCAGTTGCAGACTCCCATGACCTGCGCGCTCATACGATCTTAAATAGGGCCACCAGTCCGCGCCAACTTCATGTCGTAGACCAACAAATATAGATAGCGCAATAATTGGAAAAATCCATCGTGGTTCTATTTTGTAAAAACTATCTTTTTTAAAGGCGTTTCTCTTTGGATTCTCAACTAGAGCAAACATCGCAGGTAGAATGAATGCTACCCAATATGCTATCATAAATTAGTCTCTCTCTGGTTCCTCTGGAGATTTCGCTCCTTTATGAGCGCATATAGTGTGTGGCTTTTTTCCATCGATAGGTTTGTAACTGTTCATAATAGAATTTTAAGCCTTGATTACTGATCGCTGAATGATCAGGCATGGTCGCCCACTAGGCTCTTTCTTAGAAGCTTCCCCGCCTCCTTGTCTCCTTGTGCTGGGGTGAACATCTCTGAACAATTCCCGGGGAAAAATGTAATTTCGCCTATCTTAATAGAGTTGTCTCCTAAAAAATAAAAATCAACTCTACAGAGCGTGAATTGAGAGGAGATTTCTCTAGCGAGACTCAAGGCCCTATGCAATTGAGGCGGTGCAGGTAGAGGAACTGGATGTCGTTCGTAAAATGTGCAATAAGGCAAAAGTTCCCAATTTGTATTGTACAGTTGTCGCAAATGATTTGAGAATCGATTTATATCAACTTGTATGATAGTTGGTATGCCGTTGGCACATATCACTTTGTAGTCTTTTGGCACGGCTCCATCTGAATCTAGCAGAAGTTCTTCTACAATAATTCTTTTCTTTATGCCCTTGTAGTTTACTTCACGACCACGTAAATAGTAATCTTCATTTAGCCAACTTCGCATTCTGAGATATTCGCTTTCTTTTGCTTTTCGAGGCCGTGGTCCGTTGATAATGATTTGTTTTCCACTGCTATGGGTTGGTTTGATTACGCATTTCTCGGGAAATGTGTAGTCTTTTAAATCTGATGTATTTTCAAAGACTCTAATTGTTGGAATTATGTACTCAGACAATGTATTTTTTGCAAGCCACTCTTTGAACTCGACCTTGTCTGTTAGTTTTTTTGCAATTGTATCTTCGCTCATTTTAAGCTTCTCATTGAGAAACAGTTCATTGAACGTTTTAGGGGTTTTCTGGTTAGGCCAGTAACCTAGCCGCTTACGAAAAAACAATATGCTAAGGATCTTGTCCCAAAAAGGACCTGTCGGTAAAGTTTCTTGAATTTTCATTTGATGTCTTTCTCGTTCTTTTCCTTTTATTCACTGAGATGCCGAAATATTGTTTTTGATGACTTTTTCAAAATAAAGTCAGTGGAGCGGGCATCTGTTGTGACAACGGGGGCGAGCGTGAGCGCCATATCTGTTGTGTGACGCAGGCCTGGGCTTAAAATGGAGTGAGGATCGAGGGGTTCGCGCACACGGTTTTCCTGTCAAGGCAATCAGAGTTTCCTTGATGTGACAGTGTAGATTTGCACATATGCCTCAGCAGTTTTTTCAATAGAAAAGATCCGGGCAGTACGCAAAGCATTCTTAGCGAATAACTCTCTTAAAAGGGGTTCGGCTAACATGCGGCGCAACGACGCGCGGTAAGCGACAACATCTCCCGGGGCCACTACGAGTCCTGAAGGACCAGTCTCGACCGCTTCGCGGCAGCCCCCGACATCCGTAACGACCATCGGCAGTCCCGCTGCGGCAGCCTCCAGTAGTGCGATCGGCATGCCCTCCCAGTCCGAACTCATTAGGAAAAGGTCATAGCTAGATAGAATATCTCTAATTTGGGTAGAGATTCCACGGAAAAACAGAACTTGGTCGGATTCGTTGTATTTCTTTGTGAGTTTTAGGCAATGCTCTACTATTTCAGGATCGCCTTCGCCAAAGACATCTACTGTAATAAGTGCTCGCTCTGTTGGGTCTAACCCTGCCACGGCTTTTGCTAGGAGTGGATAGTTCTTCTGTGGAGTAATGCGTCCGATCGAAATCGCACGTAAAGATTCTTTGGCGCATGTGGCTCTTTGCCTTCGCGGCACTATCGTGGAAAGATCCACGCCGTTACGAACTAGTTTCACTCTGGCGTTTTTTCCACAGATGGCTTGGAGATTTTCAACGCATCGTTTTGATATACCGACGAAGCAAGAAACGCGTGCGCGAAAGTAAAGCCAATATGGTGTAGAAAAGCGCTTTTTCTCGGTATGATGTGTATATACTAACGGAATATTTGGGACTGCTACAGCGAAAACGTTCCCATAAGCAAGGTGGCTATGAATCACATCAATCTTTTTTTTTCGCACTAGAGACCTTAATCTCAGAGCGCCTAACCAAGGCCTTCTTCGTACTTCATGGCCGAGGAAGCTATAGCCAATATTATTTTCTTCAAGTCGCGATAGGAAGTCTGCTTCATAAGTGAGGTCGCTACCAAGATCTTCTGCGCGGTTGATGAAACACAGATGAGGATGTACACCGAGGGTTGCTTGGGAGCATGACAGGTCACGTACAAAAGTCTCTGCGCCGCCAGAAGTAGGAGCAGCAATTATATGAAGTACCCTGATCTTACAGAGTTCAGATTTTTTGTAACTTTCATTTTTTGCCATTACTAACCTTCTTGAAAGTAAAGCCTAAACACGCGATAATTCGATATGAGAGCAAAACCCGATTCCGACGGTCCGCAAATCGATTATCTAACGCTGGAAATCGTCGTCCTTGAAAATTGGTTCTTCGTCGTTCCAAGTGGATTTGGTCTGACCTAACCTCACCCCAAGAAACTGGACAGTCCAGAACTGGAGAATTCCGGCGACACTGATGCCCAGGGAGGGCATTCGCCATGAGAAAGTCCAAGTTCACCGAAGAGCAGATTGCGTTTGCGCTGCATCAAGCCGACAAGGGTGTCTCGGTCGAGGAGGTTTGCCGCAAGGTCGGCGTCTCGCAGGCCACCTTCTACGCGTGGAAGAAGAAGTACGCCGGCGTGGGGGTCAGTGAGTTGCGAAGGTTGCGTCAGCTCGAGGACGAGAACAAGAAGCTCAAACAGCTGGTTGCCGATCTGTCACTGGACAAGGTGATGCTGCAGGGTGTGCTGAAAAAAGCTCTAAGGCCGGCGCAGCGCAAGCAGCTCGTCGGCCATTTGCTCGAACGCTACCGTGTGAGTGTGAACCGATCCTGCCAGGTCTGTCCGCAGAGTCGGACCGGTTGGTACCAGAAGCTCAAGCCCAAAGTCCATGACGCACCGCTCAAGGCGCGCATGCACGAGATCGCCAGTACCCGCTTGCGGTATGGCTTCTGGCGCATCTACGTGCTAACTCGTCGCGACGGCTGGCACGTCAATCACAAGCGCATTTACCGCGTATACAAGGAGGAAGGCTTGAACCTGCGTAGCAAACGGCCGCATCGCCCCCGCGCGGCTGCCCATCGCCTAGACCGCCCAACACTGACCACTCCAGACCTAAGCTGGAGCATGGATTTCGTCTCGGATGCATTGTTAAATGGGCAGCGATTCCGGGCGTTGACCGTCGTGGACAACTTCACCCGTGAATGCCTCGGGATTGAAGTGGGCCGATCGCTGACAGGCCAGAATGTGGTGCAGACATTGATGCGTATTGCGGCCGAGCGCAGTACCTTGCCGCGCCGCATTCAGGCCGACAACGACCCAGAATTTGTCTGCCTGTCGCTCGATAAATCGGCTTACGACAACGGTGTGACGCTGGACTACTCTCGCCCAGGCAAGCCCACGGACAATGCCTTCATCGAGTCCTTCAATGGCAGTCTGCGTGACGAATGTCTGAATACGACCTGGTTCATGTCGCTGGCAGATGCGCGCAACAAACTCGAAAACTGGAGGCAGGACTACAATTATTTCCGACCCCACTCGGCGCTGGCCGATATCCCGCCAACGCTTTTTGCCAGGCAGTATTCAGTTCCCCCAAACCCGTCGGATTCTCTAGCCTGAACTTGTCCAGTTTGTGGGAGGAGGTCAAGGAGTCTCCGAAATTCTACTGACCAACGTCTACTCGAGGGGGGAGCTTACGCCTGGGCTGTTCGCACACTGGCGGATCTTGTACACCGGCCGCAAAGGTTCAATGACAAGAGCCGTATGACGCGAGAGTGTCACGTACGGTTCTGTGAGCGGCTCGGGGGGAGGTTCCCGGGCCGACTCGACAAACACCGCAGCAGGGGTGGGTGATGAATTTCATCTGCTATGCCGGGCAAGCAACTGTTTGTACAATCGGTCCACGATATTGGACTTATCGATATAAGGTTCAGACAAGGCACGAATTTCCGCTCTGGAAGTACCGTTATTCTCCGCACTGAATTCAATCACTTGGTCTATGTCGGGTGGACCAATGCGGTAGAATGGGAAACTACTGGGGAAAATATCCTGGTGTCCGGAGTATACAGGAACTCCAAAACTCAAATACTCCCGAACCTTTAATGACGTGGCCTGCTTCATGCCTTTTCTTGCCAGAGCAAAACTCGATAAGCCAACGTCGGATCTTTGGTATATAGCAACCAACTTTTCCCGCGGAAGTGTGCCATGGCAGATGATTCTATCATCCGCGCCGGCAATTTTCATTTGATCCGCAGAAAGATTACCCACAAGATGGAGTACAAAAACCATCTTGCTGCTTGTGACAGATGCAAGTAGAAGGTCAAGGCCTTGCCATGCCGAAAAATGAGTTGCAACGAATACGATCTCAGGAGGTGATTCAATACCCAGCATTCCCTCCAGTTTGGTGGAATCGGAGCAGGAGATGCCGTTGGGATATACGAACCCAACTAATGGTTTTCGCGCGCGGTCCACTTCGTAGCTCACGATCTCCTGAGTAACTCCTATCACCCCCGAAACTTTCTGAGCGACGATTTGAAATATCATTCGATCCAGAACTGACCGAAGCTTTCCGAAGCTTTCTGAAAGTCTCGCTTCGTGCCCCTCGAAAGTATGATGGACTGTATACACAGCCGCCTTCATGCGCATAATTGCAATCAGTTGAAAAGGATTCGATACATTCCATCTTACCAGAACAACATCATAGTTTCGCGAAGTCTCTGTAAGCCACTTGGCGTACGCATATCGCTCACGGACCCAACGCAGTAATTTAAATCTCGACCTTTTTATTTTTAGAGGAACGAGCACGGCGTGTTCTTGAAGCGATGCTGCTTCATATTCTGACACAACCAACACTGTATCAAGATCAATGTTGAGAATTTCTGCGGCTTCGTTTTCCCAAGTTAATTGGCTTGCAATGCTTTCATGAAAGTGACGCAGGAAACTAGCGTGAAGAATTCTTGTCATGTCTCACCAACAAATGCGCTGCGAGGTAAACTCATAATCACACTCAATTCTCATTCGCAAACAAACCACATATGATAGGGATTGAGCGCAAAGCGGCCGCTGTGTACCTTTCCATAGCGTTGTTTCAGCCGCTGCACGATGGCCGCGCGGGTGCAAGTGGTGGTGTACCCTACTTCCCAGAAATGCGGCCCGCCGGCGATGCGGCGTTTCCAGGGGATGTTTAAGTTCAGGTCGAACAGCCGCCCGGCCAACTTTGGCAGGAACATCAGCCCAGACAGGCCCCATGCCCTGTTTGAATTCGGCAAGGTTAGGAACAGCCGATCCCCCAGCCCGCGCAGATGGTCGAAGTTAGCGTCGAGCTCTTCGAGCGGCATGTGCTCCAGCACCTCGCAGCAGATCACCAGATCGCGTGGGCTATCGATATGGCCGCGCACTTCGGCCAGAGGGGCGCAGATATCCGGTTCCAGCGAGGGATTGATATCGGCTGTGATGACCGGCACCCCCGCCCGGCGCAGATAGGTCGAGACAAAACCATTACCGAGGCCGATCTCAATGGCCGATTTGGGGCGCATGGAATGGATAAAATTCAACTGATGCGCGAAGCTGCATAGTTGCGGCATGGAGAAGTAGCTGTCCGAGAAATAGGTCTCGCGGTCTAGATTCCGCTCTCGCTCAGTGCCTTGCAAAGGTTGGTTCATTGAATTTCCTTCATTAATAAAGTGCATAGGCCAGCGCAGCACCCAGCGCGGCTGGAGCAAGCACCCGCCAGTCGCCTAAGCTACGCAGCAGCAACAGGTACTCCCGTTTGGTCATCCCTGCCGCCGCCATCACGAAACCGGCCACCATTACGTAATAAACGATGCTGCCGATCACAAAGCCGACTATTGGAGACACACTGGGAAGCTGCATCGCAACGATTACCCCCCCGGTGCGAATCATTAGTCCCAGCGTCGTCAATACCAGCATCGCCTGTTGTCGCCCGACGACGAACATGACCATCGACACCGGCGAGGAGATGAATTGCAGCGCCATCCAGGGGGCCAGCCAGGCGACGATTTTGCCCGCCCGCCCCCATTCCGCGCCGAACAGCCAGGGAAAGACTAGCGGCGCTAGCGCACCCGCCAGAATCAACGGTCCCACCCCCACCAAAACCAGCCGCTGCATTATGGACAGGGTGAAGGGCGCTAGCCGCCCCTCGCGGTACTCGGTCGGCGCGCGCGAGACATAGACCTGCGAGATGGATCTGCCCAGCAGAGTCATCGGCGCTGTCATCACCTGCATGGCCAAGATCAGGAAACCCGCTTCGGCCCCGGCATGGGCGGCGATCAGCAGCACGGGAATTTGCACGCCAGCGATATTGAACAGCGCCTCGGGGGTCGAGAATAGCGGATAGCGGCGGTGGCGGCGAAACGCGGGGGCTAGGTTGCGCAGCCGGACGGCGCGCAGCACTGCCCTGTTGCGGGCCAGCGCGTTGGCCGCCAAGCTGACTCCGCCCGCGCCGATGTTAAGCGCGTTGCCCAGCAGCAGGCCGAAGGGCGCAATCCCCGCCCAGCCCAAGGCCAGCATCGCCGAGACCCCGGTCGCCGCCTGTCCGACCCTTGTGCGGGCGATAACACCGAAGCGCCGCGTCCGTGTGGCCCAGAATTGCAGCGCCGAATAACTGCCCGCCATGGCCACGCCCAGCGGCACCAGCCACAGATAGGGGGCAAGCGCCGGCGTGCCGAGTGCCGCAGCGATCTGCTCCGGCATTAGCAGCGCGGGCAGTGTCAGCAGTGCCGTGACCAATATCAGCACAATGAGAGCGAGCGTCAGCAGATCGGCAGCCTCGTCCTCGGTTTCGACTAGGGGGATGGCCACTTCCAGTCGCAGGCAGGCAGCTACGGCCAATGTGCTGACCAGCGCTAGGTAAACGGCCAGAAGGGCGAAGTCCTCGGGGCTGTACAGGCGCGTAATCACTGGCAATGCGGCGAGAGCGATCAGCCGCCCACCCAGCGTGCCTAAGGACAGTTTTAGCACGTCACCCAGAAAGCTGCCGCGCAATCTGGCCGCTAGTGTGGTCATGAGCGACATCTGGCTTCTGCCAGTGCAGCCAGGACTCGCGCTTGGTCAGCTGCGCCCATGTAGGGATGAATCGGCAGACTCAGCACCTCAGTGGCAGCGCGGTCTCCGTGAGGGAGCCGCGCGGCCGGATTGGCTACCGCGGGCTGGCGATTCAGCGGCAGGGGGTAATGCACCGCGGTTGGGATACCTGCATCCTTCAATGCAGCCTGAACTGACGCGCGATTTTGCACGCGGATGGTGTATTGCGCCCAAGCGCTGACGTTATATGGCTCAATATATGGTGTCGTTTCAATGCCCGCTTCTTTGAATAGTCGGTCGTAGGTCGCAGCAATCAGCTGACGGCGCTGGGTTTCGTCCGGCAGGATTCCCAATTTGGGTAGCAGTATGGCAGCCTGCAACGTATCGAGGCGGCTGTTCACGCCAACGCGGATGTGGTGGTAGCGTCGGTCTTGGCCATGGCGGGCGATCTGTCGGATGACTTTGGCCAGTTCGTCGTCGTTGGTGAAAAGAGCACCGCCGTCGCCATAGCAACCCAGCGGCTTGCTGGGGAAGAAGCTGGTGCAGGCAATGGTGCTGAGGTTGCCCGACATGCGTCCCTTGTAGCTGGCGCCAAAGCTCTGGGCCGCGTCCTCGATCACAGGGATGCCGTGCTTGTCCGCAATGGCGTTGATGGCGTCGAAGTCGGCGCATTGGCCATACAGGCTGACCGGGATGATCGCCTTGGTGCGAGGCGTGATCGCCGCTTCCAGCAGCGTGGGGTCAAGGTTGTAGGTGCGGGGGTCGATATCCACATACACCGGTTTGGCTCCCAGCACGGCCACGGTCTCCGCCGTGGCAATGTAGGTAAAGCCTGGGGTAATCACTTCGTCACCGTGGGTTACGCCCAGGGCCATCTGGGCAATTTGCAGGGCGTCGGTGCCGTTGGCGCAGCTGATGCAGTGCTTGGCGCCGCAGAAGTTGGCAAGGCGCTCTTCTAGTTCTTCTACCTCAGGGCCAAGAATAAACTTGCCATGCTTGAGCACGCGCGCGATGCCGGCCTCGATTTCGGCGCGAAGTCGGTCTTGCTGCGTTGCCAAGTCGACGAATGAAATCATGGTTATGCCCAATTGCTGTGAAGCCAGGAGGCGATGGTTGTATCGCCTGCAGCTTGCAGGTAATGGAAAATGTCTTTCCCTGCGGCATCGTGCCGCATCGGATCGGCCCCCGCGTCGAGCAAGGCCTGGAGGATTGTGAAGTCTGGGGCCTCCCGCCCCAAAAGAGCTTCTTTGGCATACATCAAGACGGTGGTGCCCCTCAAGCCGCAAGCGTTTACATCTGCCCCATTCGCCAGCAAGGTAAAGACCACGTTGCGATGCTGCCCATGGGCCGCGACGATAAGTGGTGTCCAGCCTTCCGAGCTGCGAAATTCGACGAGATCGGGGATTGCCGCCAGAAGCTTCTCTGCTGTGGCAGCATCTCCCTCGCGGCAAGCCGCCAGTAGGGCGCGCCCAGTCTGGGCCCGGTACTGCGCAACACGCCAATTTGAATACGCCTCGACTGCTGTGCGCTTTTGTTGGGGTGGCATTGGTTCGTTCTTACGGGGTCGGTCGACTGGCCGAGGCGTCAGCGTGCCTGCATCGCGCATCTCGATGAAGCGTCTTAGGGCACGGATCTGCGATTGGTAGTTGTTGTACTGAACTACCTCGATAGTATCGTCGGGACCAAGTTGAGTTTCCTCGAAGAATAGTTCGTCGCCAGCGTCAACGCGCGGGTCGATGTAATGAGCCGTCACACCCAGTTGCACGCCCTTTGTGATCGTGTAGTAGAACAAATCCAGCCCGGCTGTTTCGGGTAACTTTCCCGGATGGATGTTAAGGATGCCTTCGTCGAAGAGGTCAATGATGTTTCGTTTGATGATTCGCGCTCCGGATATGATGCCCAACCGGAATTTAGTCTTGTCGCGCAACGCGGTTATGGCAGCTATATCATCATGCTCGCATTCGTGGAAGTTGAAACCTAGTGCGCCGCAGACTTGCTGTGTTGCGAGCGCGGGCGCCGAGCGCAGCATCGTCGGGAAGTACCGGTATGGGTCGGCATGCGGTAGTGCCTTCCAGGGCGCGCCGATCACGTGCACCTCAACAAAGCCGGCTGCGGCCAGCTCGAGCAGAAAATCCTGCGTTTTTTTGTGCGAAAAAGCGTAGGCGAATACAGCAATCGGCTCGCTTCGTTTCATAAGCCTGCTCCGACAAAAGGGTGGCGTTCTCCCCCGGCCTCTGGTCGGGCACTCCGGATATGTGACACTGTTTCAATGGCGACGCGATTGTCCTCTAACCCAAACCCACGCCCGGCCAGGATTTCTTCGTAACTGCGGGTATGCAAATCAGTGAATCCACCAGAGAACTCGATCTCTTCGCCATTCACCGTGATTGATCGGTAGGTGCGCTGGCCTTTGTTGCGGATGGGCTCCGGCACGTCAGCAATGTCCACCGACAGAAACCAGCGTACCCGCGCCTGTTCATATTCCAGGTAGCCACCAGCCTTGGTGTTGGCGCTGTGGTGCACCTGGTTCTGCTGCAGCTTGCCGAATATGAAGTGCAGCATGTCGAAGAAATGAACCCCGATATTGGTGGCAATTCCGCCTGACTTCTTCTCGTCGCCTTTCCACGATTGCAGATACCAGTTGCCCCGCGATGTGATGTAGGTGAGGTCTACCTCGTGCTTATGGTTCTTGGGCGAGGCTTGCACTTTCTCACGAAGTGCCACGATGGCCGGGTGTACCCGCAACTGCAGAATGGTGTTGACCTTGCGCCCAGTGTCACGCTCGATCTCTTGTAGTCCGTCGATGTTCCAGGGGTTGAGTACTAGGGGCTTTTCGCAAATCGCATCCGCGTCGTTCCGAAGCGCGAAGCGCATGTGCGAATCGTGCAGGTAGTTGGGTGAACAGATTGATACGTAGTCGACCTTGTTGCCGTGGTTGGCGCGACGCAGTTTGTCGATGTGGCGATCGAAGCGTTCGAACTCGGTGAAGAAATGGGCTTCTGGGAAGTGGCTGTCGATTATCCCAACGGAGTCGTTGGGGTCGAGTGCGGCCGTGAGATTGTTGCCGGTGGCTTTGATGGCTTGCATGTGGCGCGGCGCGATGTAGCCGGCAGCACCGATCAGGGCGAAGTTGGGCATTTTGTGGCGAGTGGGTTGTTGTCGTAGAGATCGCTTGGCAGGTGCGTGGCCTGCAGTCGGTGTATTGTCGTTGTGGCGTGCGGGTTGCATCCTGTCAATCGCGCTTGGATCGATCGGACTCTTCAACCTCAAGCTTTAGTCGCGCGATATCTGCTTTCAGCGTTTCGTACTCATTGAGCTTTCGCGCCAAAAACCGCTTCGTGATCACCACCTTCTGGGCGAGCCCCAACGGCGTGAGCACGTAGGCGTATCCCGCTTTACTCCCTTGCTGCTTGAAGTTGTCCACTTTCACCAAACCCTTGGTGATGAGGGCCTTGAGGCAATAGTTGGCCTTGCCGAGGCTCATGTCGAGCTCGCGGGCCAGTTCGCGTTGGGTGAGGTGGGGGTTGTCTTCGAGGAGCTTGAGGATGCGGTAGTTGATGTCGTCGGGTGGAGGGGGCATGGGCGTTTGGAGCGGGCACGCTACCGCTGTGCCGGTGCAGCGGAGGCTGGCGGCGGGTGGGGGTTGTTCAGGTTTTGAACGCTGGGGTATTGGACGGGATTGGGGGGATTGGTGTCAAGGGGGAGGCGACCCCGGATATCGCTTCGCGATTCCGGGGTGACGTTGAGGGAGGGGCGTCCGGGATGACGCCTTTTTTTGGGGGCGTCCGGGATGACGCTGACTGGGGAGAACGCTGACTGGCGCGCTATGCCACCCCCTATGGCCGCGCAATCGCCTGCCCACCATACACAACCGCAGGGTCGATCTTCACATCGATCACCAGCGGTCGCTTGCGGTCGCGCGTGGCGATGGCTTCCATCGCGGCCTGGAGTTCGTCACTGTTGGTCACGGTCAACGCCTGGCAGCCGAAGGCCTCGGCGATGCGCGCAAAATCCCGCGAGGGCAGTAGCGAGAGCTCGGGATCCATGTTGTGCATGCTGAAGGCAATGTGCTCGGCGCCGTAGCTGCTGTCGTTGGCAATGACCACCACCAGATCCAGTTCTTCGGCCACGGCCGTGGCCAGTTCGCTCACGCCACTGAGCATGAAGCCGCCGTCACCGGTCACGAGCAGGGTGGGGCGGTCGCCCGCGGCCCGGGCAGCGCCCATGGCGGTGGCCTCACCGATACCAATGGAGGAGAAACCGTTGCCGTCCACGTAGGCACGCGGATTGGGCACCGAAATCACGCCCCAGAACGCGAACATGAAGCGCCCGGAGCCGGTGACGAACACGCGGTCTTTCGGCAGCGTCTTTTCCAGGGCGAAGGCCACTTCGTAGAGGTCGACGGTTCCGGCTGGCGTCGAGTTCACGAGTTTCTTTGGCGCGTTCTCGTGATAGGTCTTGAGTGTCTCGAGCAGATCGTCGTTGCGCCCGCCGGAGCCCGGAATCTCCGCCTCATCCAGCCACGACACCATGGCATCAGCCGTCAACCCCGGATCGCCGACCAGACCCACGGTGACGGGAGTGCAGCGTCCGACTTCGCGAGCCGTCGGGTTGATCTGCACAATGCGCTTGCCGCGGGTCAAGCCCCGCTCGCCCGAGGTGTATTTGTTCAGGCTGGCGCCAAACACGATCAGGCAGTCACTGCGGCCAATGAGGTCGAGCGCCACCTCATTGCTCACGGTTCCGGAGATACCAAGATGGAAGGGATCCTCGTTGAACAGCCCTTTCCCGCGCAACGAGGTGGCCACCGGCGCCTCGATGCGACGCGCAAAACGCAACACGGCCGCTTCGGCTTCCGGGCTATTCACCCCGCGCCCGGCGATCACCACCGGCAGGCGCGACGAGGCGATGATGCCGATGGCGTCGTCCATGTCGGTGCTGCTGGCAATGGCGCTGCGCGTTTCGGGCAGACGCAGGTAGGGTTTCTGGTACTCCACGTCCTGCCACTGAAACTCCACCGGGATGTTGAACACGATGGGACGACGCTCCACCTGGGCGCGATAAAACGCCCGCGCCAAATCCTCGGCCACGGTGGCTGGGCTGCGCAGCGGCTCGAAGCCGGCGCCGGTGGCGGCAACCAGGGCCGATTGATCCACGTTCTGCGCGTGCTCGCGATCGATCACCGGGGTATCACCGGCGAGCAGCACCATGGGCGTACCGGCCTTCACCCCTTCGACCAGGGCCGTGATGGTGTTGGTCAAGCCGGGGCCGTGGGTGACGGCTGCCACACCCACTTCTCCGGCCACACGGGCCCAGCCCTGGGCCATCAACGCAGCACCCCCTTCATGCACCGCGGGCACGTAATGCCCGTTGCAGTCGCGACGAAAGCTGTCGATGATGTACACACAACCGTCGCCGAGTGTGCCAAACAGCGTTGTGCAGCCCAGGTCGGACAACCCGTGGGCAATGGCTTCATAAACTTTCACAATATCTCCCTGGAGGTCTCACGTGACGCGCTTGCCGGCCCGGTGGCCGTTGGGGATCACGTCAAATCCATGAACGGATTGTAGGCAACTTCCCAATAATGACCTTCCGGGTCGCGGAAGTAGCCCGAATAACCCCCCCAGAATACCTCTTCTGCCGGTTTGATCAGCTCGGCACCGGCAGCCACCGCTTGCGCCAGCACGTGATCAACCGCCTCCTTGCTCGCGACATTGTGGGCCAGCGTGATGCCGCTGAAACCGCTCGGCGTGGCTTCCGCAATACCGATATCTCTGGCGAGCGCTTCGCGTGGGAAGAGCGACAACCAGGCGCCTTCCATCTTGAAAAAGGCCACCTCATCGCTGTCCGTTTCGTGCTCCGGCAGGCCGAGCCCTTCACGATAAAAGTGGATGGCGCGTGGCAAGTCGTGCACGCCCAGGGTGATCAGACTGATTTTTGGCTTCATGAGAGTGGCTCCTGGCAGGGTGGTGTTTCAGAACTCGTGGTCCGGACATCCTCGCGCCGTCTTTTGACCCGTCAATTGCGGATCTGTCATCAGAGTCCGTTATGCTATGTCACCGGCCCGCCCCACTTTACGCAAGGGCTGTTGAAAGGCCTGACATCCAGGGACGCGCCATGCCTACCAAACCTCCGCCAACATTCGAACCCAAAGCCTTTCTCGCCCGGGTCGGCAAAGGCAGGAGCATCGGCCACTACGACAAAGGCCAGATCGTCTTCTCGCAGGGTGAGCCGGCAGATGCGGTTTACTTCATCCAGAAAGGCAAGGTAAAGGTCGCAGTTGTATCCGAGCAGGGCAAGGAAGCCGTCGTCGCCATGCTGGGGAGGAACGAATTCTTCGGCGAAGGGTGCCTGGCGGGCCAGGTCAAGCGCATCTCGACCGTCGAGGCCATCTCCGATGCCACCATTTCGCGCCTGGACAAGACCGCGATCCTTCGTGTGATCCGCGAAGAACCTGCGTTTTCCGAACTGTTCATCTCCCATCTGCTGAGCCGAAACGTGCGCGTTGAAGCCGACCTCGTCGATCAGCTATTCAATTCGAGTGAGAAACGCCTGGCCCGGCTACTTTTGTTGTTGGCGAATTTCGGCAAAGACGAACAACCCGAGCCCATGATTGCCAAGATCAGCCAGGAGACGCTTGCGCAGATGATCGGCACGACGCGTGCGCGTGTGAGCTTCTTCATGAACAAGTTTCGCAAGCTCGGCTTTATCTCCTACAACGGCGGCATCGAAGTCCACAGCTCGCTGCTCAACGCCGTCTTGCACGACCAGCCGCACATCGAGCCTTGAAGCGCTCGTTGGCCGGAAGTGGTCAATTCTGCACAGTCGCCACACCGGCGCAGGCGTAGCATCGCCGTATTGGAGATCCTCTCCTAGGAATTGTCCGTGGGTTCGCGGCTGAGGCCGCCCGGATATTCCTCCCCTGCGCGTCCGATGGGGGGCACAACTTTGGGCGCCTGCTGCAGGAGAGTTGAGATGAAAAGACCCTTTCGGCCTGTGCCGTTATTTCGGGCACACCGATTGGTGGCCACTGCCAATCGCTATTTCCCCAATTTTGAAGAAGCGCGCGCTTTGGTCAAGGTAATCCCGCGACGCTCGCGCGTGGGTGCTTCCGACGAACCCGAATGCTGCGCAAGGAATGCTTCATGTTGAATCTGATGAACCCGTTGACGTATCTGGATACAAGCCACAGGGCGGATGATCGTCTTTCGACACTGAGCGAATTCGGGAGCAATCCGGGGACGCTGCGGGGGTTGACGTACATACCGAAAGACCTGCCGGTTGGTGCACCGCTCGTGATCGTGCTGCACGGCAGCAAGCAATCCGCGGAGGAATATGACCATGGCTCCGGCTGGTCCGAGCTGGCCGATCGGTGTGGGTTTGCATTGCTGTTTCCCGAGCAGCAGCGTCACAATAACTGGGTTCTCTCCTTCAACTGGTACCAGCCACGCGACAGCCGCCGGGGCTCCGGCGAAACCCTGTCGATCCGGCAGATGATCGAGCAAGTGGCCGGCGATCTCGGCATCGACCGCAAACGCATCTTCATCACAGGTTTGTCGTCAGGCGGCGCCATGACTTCGGTGATGCTGGCAACGTATCCGGAGGTCTTTGCCGGCGGCGCCATCATCGCGGGCCTGCCGTATGGCTGCGCCAGCACCGTGCCCGCCGCATTCCGTCGGATGCGCGGTCGCGGCGCGGCCACGGGGCGACAGCTCGTGGCACGCGTACGCAACGCTTCCAAGCATACCGGCCCCTGGCCCACCATCTCGATCTGGCACGGTAGCCGCGACCGTACCGTCGCCGCATCCAATGTCGAGGCGATCATCCGTCAGTGGCGAACGCTTCTCAAGCTCGGACGGCTACCGAGCCGCATTCATCTCGTGGACGGCTACCCCCGGCGAGCGTGGAGCGACTCCAAGGGTCGTGAACTCCTGGAGGTGTACAGCATCACCGGCATGGGCCATGGCACACCGCTCAAGACATACGGGCGCAACAGCTACGGCGCCAGCGGTGATTACATGCTCGATGTGAACATATCTTCCACCAGCCGCATTGCCGACTTCTGGGGTTTGAAGTCCAGCAAGAGATCGGTCTGCTCCGCAACGCGGGCAGCGCTGCCGTAGGGGGTGATGCCAGCAATGCGTTTACCAGCATGGATTGCCGCGAGTGCGATTGATAAGGACTGATAAATCGGTATATAGAACTTTATAGAAGTGAAAAACGCCCGGGTATCGGGGTAAGTACTCAGGGTTTCTGGCAGTGGGTGGGCTGAGATCCCGGTGCGCCTCCGCGTAGCGGAGTCGACCGGGATGACGTGCTTCGGGAGGCTTGGCCGCGTGCCGGGGATGACGCCCTATGCGAGGCATTGCCGCATGCCCGGGATGACGGACTTTGCGGAGCCCTCCTCAAAACTCCCCCGGGCGTCCAGTTTATCGTGTGGCGTCGAACACGGCGTGGATCGAATCAGCCGCCAGCACGGCATCGGCCCATTGCTCCAGATCCTCTTCACTGGCATCCCGCAGGCGCTCGTCAACCCAGCCTGGAAGCGAGGGGCCAAAGCGGCGCACCAGAAGGCGCTTCAAGACTTTGATCTCGCCTTCGAGTTGCCCTTCTTTTCGCCCCAGCATCCGCCCCTTTTTCTCGGCAAATGCAATCCAATCTGGTGGGCCTTCCGTCAACATGGCTTGTACCTCCGACAAGGACTCCGCGCGCTTGCGTGCCGCGGGAATCGGACCCGGCTTGGCCGGAAAATAATCATCATAAAGCCAAGTTTGCCTGGCCGCGCACCCAGCAGCTCGCGAAAATCTCCTACTCTGGCTATTCTTGCGTCGGGCGCAGCAGCCCCATCAAGAGCGTCCTCCCGGGGCGTCGGGCGCAGCCCCATGAAGAGCGTCATCCCGGGCGTCGGGCGCAGCCCGGCGACCCGGGATCTCGAGCATTGATGATCATCCCGCAAGGGGCAGGCGGCGGCTCCGACACGCTGGGCCCTTTCGTGGCCGAGCGTCTGGGCAACGTGCTGGGCGAGCCCATCGTGGTGGAGAACCGGCCCGATGCCGCTGGTGTGCTGGGCACCGATATCGTCAAAAGGGCAGACCCGGACGGCTACAAGACAGCCACCAGCACATCTTCGGCTACACCATCGTGAACGACGTGACCGCGCGCGACGTGCAGATGCGCCACCAGCAATGGCACCTGGGCAAATCGTTCGACACCTTCTGCCCCATGGGCCCGTGGATCGTCACGGCCGACGCCCTCAACGCCCACGACAACCGCGTGCGTTGCTGGGTCAACGACGAACCCCGCCAGGACGGCCGCACGCGCGACCTCATCTTCGACATCCCCACGCTCATTGCCACCTGCTCGCGTGGCATCACCCTGCAGCCGGGCGACATCATCGCTACCGGCACCCCTGCCGGCGTGGGCATGGGGATGGAACCGCCGCGGTATCTGCAGGCGGGTGACAGGGTACGGATCGAGATCGACGGGGTGGGGGTGTTGGAGAGTCAGATAACGCGATTCTCATGACCGTTGACAGTCATTCTTCGGCTAAGAGCTGAACATCTACCGCGACGCTATTTCAGTGATTCGAGCATTTCTCGCCGCAGAATTGCATTGATACGGGACTGATAGCCCTTGCCCTGCGACCGCAGCCAGGCCAGGATATCCGAGTCGATGCGCACAGTGGTAGAAGTCTTGGTTGGCTTGTAGAACTTGCCACGCTCGGCGTTTTTCCAGAATTCCGCCGTCAGCGGAGGGATGTCACTGTAATCGACGCCCCCCTCATCACGCGCCGCCAGCGCGGCCAGTTCAGCCTTTTGCTTGTCGCTCAGGGGAGGCAGGTTGGCTAAATTCACCTCATGCTTAACGGATTTCTTGCTCATAACGTCGCCTTTCTTTCCTGTCGGCCTGCCTGGCCGAGATGATGCGGATGACCTCGATGACTTGGTTGTCCGCCTTCAGTTCAAGAATGGTATGAGCCACCAGAAGCAGGAGATACCCATCCACCATGCCGAGCGTCTGCCAGCGCTGCTCGCCGCGCTCGACACGCTCCGGCCCGGTCAACGCGAACGGGCCGGCAAACGCCCGCATCGCGACCTCGAAGCTCACACCATGTTTACGCAGGTTCGTCGCGGCCTTGGCAGCGTCCCATTCAAACTGCGTCAACATACAAAAACGTTACTACAAAAAAGCATTTCATTCAATAACCTCATCAAGCAGGTTGGGGCTCGAGCATCGACACCCTATGAATGACGAGGGTTTGGGTTGAGATCCCGGTTCGCGCCCGCGTAGCGGAGTCGACCGGGATGACGTGCTTTGGGAGGTTTTGCCGCATGCCCGGGAAGGCGGACTTTGCGGAGCCCTCCGCAAAATCCCCCAGGCGTCCAGGTTATCGTGTGGCGTCGAACACGGCGTGGATCGAATCGGCCGCCAGCACGGCATCGGCCCATTGCTCCAGATCCTCTTCACTGGCATCCCGCAGGCGCTCGTCAACCCAGCCTGGAAGCGAGGGGCCAAAGCGGCGCACCAGAAGGCGCTTCAAGACTTTGATCTCGCCTTCGAGTCGTCCTTCCAGTCGCCCTTCGAGTTGCCCTTCTTTTCGCCCCAGCATCCGTCCCTTCTTCTCGGCAAATGCAATCCAATCCGGTGGGCCTTCCGTCAACATGGCTTGTACCTCCGACAAGGACTCCGCGCGCTTGCGTGCCGCAGGAATCGGACCCGGCTTGGCCGGAAAATAATCATCATAAAGCCAATCGAGCAGGGCCCGGCGTAGCGGGCCGTGCCGTTCTGGCGGCAGCAAACGATCGAGTTCGCCAATTAAGGCATCCAGGGCCTGATAGTCTTCCAGCCGCTTCAGCCGAAAGAACACCGCGCACACATTGACCAGCGGCGCCAGCACGTCGGGATCGAGCAGGTTCTCGTCCACCAACAAGAACTGCAGCGACGGGCTGTAGGCTCGCATCCCTGCCGAGAAACCACTCTGCCGCTCTGCCAGCGAGGTGGCCGCCCGCCACCGCTTCTTGCCGTTGTACAGCACGATGGGCAGGATGAATGGCAGCGGATCCGAGCCGTTGGTTTGTGGCGAGTTGAGGATGGACTCCAACGCCAGGGATACGTAGGTGTTCATCCGCACCGCCATGTTTGCGTCCTGCTTCGACTGCAGCTCCAGCAGCACGTACACATACACCCATTCTCCATCGCGCCGCAGTCGCCACAAGAGATCTGCGCGGCGCTGTTCCCGACCGCGTGCTGACCATTGCGTATCCATGGGTTCCAGCGTGTTCAGGTCCCAGCCTTCCCGAATCTCGGCCGGCACGAAGCCACGGATGAACTCGGCCATCATGAAGGTATCGCCGAAGATGCGGCGATACGAACTGTCGTGCCGCATCGGCGGCTTGGGTTTGGTTGGCATGGGGAACGCTCACGGTGCGGCGAGGGTTCCAGCATGCCGGCGGTTTGGCGCGGAAGGTCACGGCTGTTTGCCTGGGCGCGCACCCAGCAGCTCGCGAAAATCTCCTGCTCTGGCTATTCTTGCGTCGAGCGCAGCCCCATCAGGAGCGTCATCCCAGGCGTCGAGCGCAGCCCCATCAGGAGCGTCATCCCAGGCGTCGGGCGCACCCCATCAGGAGCGTCATCCCGGGCGTCGGGCGCAGCCCGGCGACCCGGGATCTCGAGCATTGATGATCATCCCGCAAGGGGCAGGTGGCGGCTCCGACACCCTGGGCCGCTTCGTGGTCGAGCGTCTGGGCAACGTGCTGGGCGAGCCCATTGTGGTGGAGAACTGGCCCGGTGCCGCCGGTGTGCTGGGCGCCGATATCGTCAAAAGGGCAGATCCGGACGGCTACAAGACAGCCACCAACACATCTTCGGCTACACCATCGTGAACGACGTCACTGCGCGCGACGTGCAAATGCGGCACCAGCAATGGCACCTGGGCAAATCGTTCGACACCTTCTGCCCCATGGGCCCGTGGATCGTCACGGCCGACGCTCTGAACGCTCACGACACCCGCGTGCGTTGCTGGGTCAACGACGAACCCCGCCAGGACGGCCGCACGCGCGACCTCATCTTCGACATCCCCACGCTCATTGCCACCTGCTCGCGCGGCATCACCCTGCAGCCGGGTGACATCATCGCCACCGGCACCCCCGCCGGCGTGGGCATGGGGATGGAGCCGCCGCGGTATCTGCAGGCGGGTGACAAGGTACGGATCGAGATCGACGGCCTTGGTCTACTGGAGCATCGAATTGTCGCAGCGGCGTAGTTGAAGGGCAGGGCGGCAGCTCACCATGTAATGCCAAATTTTTCTTTCATGGCTGGCGTTCTCGCCCAGGGATCACCGGGGATCTGGTCCACGAGGTCCGTGAACACGCGCTTTGCCTGTCTTGGCAGGCAAGTCAAGCGAGTGCATCCTCATGAAAACGTTGCACCTCAGGACGCGGCTTGTGTTCGGCCTGCCAAAGATCATATTGCGTCTGCATATTGAGCCACATTTCGGCGCTTGTCCCGAGTGCGTCGCGCAAACGCAGCGCCATATCTGCGGAGATGCCGGCCGAGCCGTTGAGGATTCGCGAGAGGGCGGGTCGAGTGACGCCGAGTCGCGTGGCGGCTTCAGTAATGGTCAGGTTGCCGAGGTACTCGCGAAGCACCAGGCCCGGGTGAGCGGGATCGTGCATACGCATGGTTTTCTCCTAGTGATAGTCCTGATAGGGCAGTGAGCTGGACATGCAGACGGGCAGCATGCTTTGCCTGGATGCCCGCTTTGGATCCCGCCTCGAAATAGGCTTGGAGGCCCTTATGTCGGAAGCTTTTGATCATCTGTGTAGCGTATCTGATCGCTATACGAATGATCAAGGCTCGACTGGTCGACGAACTGCCTCATGTCGAACGACGCGCTATTGAGTGCCTCCGGGTACTCAGGGTTTCTGGCAGAGGGTGGGCTGAGATCCCGGTTCGCCTCCGCGTCGCGGAGTCGACCGGGATGAGTGCGCCCAGCATGGGCATGTTCTTATCTGCGAGCCGATGAACAAGAATCGGATAGAAGGCGCTGCGGCGCAGGGCGAGCGGCCTCATCACCGCGAAGCTCTTGTGATCAAGGCAAAGTGGCGTAGATCCGGCGGTTGTGCAGCGAAGGAACGTGAATCCCTTACCTGGGGAGATCTCGCCTTACGCCTGAAAGCGAAGCTTCGGCGAAGCCAAAGGGCGACGGTGTCGAACCGGAGCGAGAAGTCAGCAGCGGCCATAGTAGTCGTACTCGCGGGGCCGATGAGGCTGGGAACGAGACGACGAAGGGCCAAACGAGAAGGAGTATGACTCGATATGGCGATACAACTGGTACTGCCTCAGATGTCCGCGCTAGCGGAGCAGGCGGGGGATGCGAATGGTGAAGCCGGACGTGAACCTGCACGCGAGGAAACCGGTGGTCCGCGCCATGGCAATGAGCGTACAGGGTCAGCGTTGCTCGAAGCGATGCTGACAAGGGAAAACATGCAGCAGGCATGGAAGCGGGTCAAGGCCAACAAGGGCGCCGCCGGGGTGGATGGTCTGGATATCGCCCAGACGACCCAATACCTGGTGACGGCCTGGCCGATGATCCGTGACCAACTGCTTGCAGGAACGTACCGGCCCAGCCCGGTACGCCGAGTCCTGATCCCAAAGCCCGACGGTAGCCAGCGTGAGCTGGGTATTCCGACGGTGACGGATCGGCTGGCCTGACCACAGCTACGGCTTTAGACCGGGCCGGCGAGCGCACGACGCCGTTCTTGCGGCGCAGTCGTTCATCCAGTCCGGGCGAGGCTTCGTTGTGGATGTGGGTCTGGAGAAATTCTTCGATCGGGTCAACCACGACATCCTGATTGACCGACTGTTCCGGCGAGTTCCGGATCGGGGTGTACTGCGCCTCGTGCGGGCTTACCTGAACAGCGGCATCATGGCTGACGGGGTGGTCATCACACGCGACGCGGGTACGCCTCAGGGTGGTCCCCTGTCGCCGCTGCTGGCCAATGTCCTGCTCGATGAGGTCGATAAGGAGCTGGAACGACGGGGGCCGTTGGCGGCGAGGCGCACGTTCACGTCGAGGTTGGCACCCTCGATGGCCGGCTGGGGGGGGGGTGGCGGGACACATGCAAAAACATGCCGTCCACGATGCGTCGCAGTTGGGTGGTGTAGGGCGGGAGTATCCAGGGCAGGACGGACAGTTCGCCCCAGGTGGTGTCGTGCTCTCGGGTGGGCCAGAGCGCGGGGGGCGCCAGCACCACCAGGGGGTCGGAGCGCAGGATGTCGATGGTCAAGGGGGCGGTGTCGAATCCGCTGAGGTCGTCCAGCGTGTAGAGGGTGAGTACGGCATCGAGCTCGCCGGCCAGCAGCTGTTCGAGCATGGCTTTGAGTCGGCCCTCCTGGATCTGGATGGCCGTGCGTTGGGTGGCGCCCTGACTTTGGCAAAGCCCAGGGTGTCTTCGACGTCCGACAAGGCCTTGCTGACGGCGGGCGCCGAGAGGTGCAGGGCGGTCGCGGCATTGCGCACGCTGCCGGTTTCGGCAATGGCCCGAATCATTTCGAGCTGACGAAAGCGGATGCGGGTGTCGAGGCGTTTGGGGCTGGGCGGGGTCGTAATCCTGCGTGGGGGGCCGATCGGGCGGGTGCTGGGTGCGCATGCCTCCCTTGGGCGATTCGGCCGTGGCCCAGCTTTGGTCGTACGGGGTGTGAAAGGTGCGATCCACGTGCACGATGCCCTGGAGGATGAGGTGGTTGTACAGCTGGCCATAGAGCAGGCCGTTGGCGTCGCTTTTGGCCGGGCCGTTGCCCAGGATCTCTTTGAACAACACCTCGAGGCGGTGCTTGCCTTCGTATACGCCCAGGGCCGAGACTTCTACCGTGCAATCGTCGGTGAACAGGGGCAGAAGCTCGTCCCACAGGGCTTTGTCGAGGTAATACCCATACATGCGGGTGAGTTTTTTGATCCGGTTCACGATGGGTCGCGGCAGGTCGGGTGGGCCGAACAGGCCCATCCACGAGCTGCCTTCCAACCCCGGGAACCCGGCTTCGGCGGCGGTGGGCACGTCGGGCAGGTCGGCCAGGCGCTCCGGGCGCACCACCAGCAGGGGTTTGGATCGTTCGGCCGCGATGTGGCCGAGCGCGGTGGCGGGGGAGTCGAACAACAGCTACACGTGGCCGCCCAGCAGGTCTTGCGTGGCGGGCACCGAACCTTTGTAGGGCACGTGCGTGAACTCGGCGTCGTAGTCGCGGTTGAGGATCTCGATGAAGAGGTGGCCGGTGGTACCGGGGCCGGGCGAACCGAAGGCCAGATTCTCCTCGCGACTGAGCTCGACCGCGGCTTCGAGGGTGTCGACCGGCAGGTCGGGGTGGGCCACCAGCACGGAGTAGCCCCGGTAGATCATGGAGATCGGCGTGAAGTCTTCGAAGGGATCGTAGGGCGGGGTTTCGAACATGTGCGGCAGCTGCGTGCGGGTCACGTTCAGCGTTAGCAATAGCGTGTGGCCATCGGGCTCGGCGCGCGACACGTTGCGCGCGCCCTGGATGCTGGCGCCGCCGGGCTGGTTGTCCACGATTACCGGCACCTCCAGGCTGCTGGCCATATGGTGCGCCAGGGCTCGCGCCACGATGTCGCCCGGCCCTCCGGGTGGGGCGGGCACCACCACGTGCACGGGTTTGCCGTCGGGGTAGGTGTCGGCCTGTGCGGTGGCGGCAGCGGCAGCGCCGGTGAGCAGCGTGAAAATGGTGGCGGCGAGATGGCGTGGACTCATGGCAAGCTCCTGTTCTGGGGTGCGTGCGATCGAGTATAGGGAGGGCTATTGCTGCCAACAATTGAAAACTGGAGGGTTAGTGTTAAGGGAAAGTTATCGCAGTGTTGGTCCCGGCTCGCGCTGACGCTTTGCGTCAGTCTTGGCCGGGATGACGGGGGTGCACGGTACGTCGCCCCGGAGCTGCATCGCGCGTCGCCCGGAGCCGTAAGGGCACGTCACCGCGAGCCGCATCGCACGTCGCCCGGCACCACCCAGCCCGTCACCCCGGAGCCGCGTAGCGGCATCCGGGGTCTCGGGGCACGTTGGTCTTGCCAGGGTTTTTGTACTAACTAGGGGGTCGGTTTTTGGCTGAGGCCCCGGCTCGCACGGCTTTGCCGTGCGTCCGGGGTGACGGGGGGGTGTCCAGGGCAAGGACGGATGCGCGCTTTTTGACGCATGCGTGCTCCGGGTGGGTTGTTTTCCGTGCACAGTGTTGCGGAGCGCATGGCCGTGCAACCCTTCCACGAATTGGGGTGGGATGGATTCCTCGGCATGTTGTGTGTGATCGACCGTGCAGAGTGATTCATGTCTCCATCCTCCTTCGACGTTCCGCCGCTGCGGCATGACAACGCCTATCGTCGAATCTTTGGTGATCCCCACATGATGGCGGAGCTGATTCGGGGGTTTGTGTCGCCCGAGATCACTGAGGGATGGGACATGACCACGCTGGAGAAAGTGGACACACAATGGACGACGCGCGGACGAGCCCAGCGGCGTAGCGATTTGTTGTGGCGCATTCGGCGCGGCACGGGTGGCTGGGTGTTTGTGTACGTGCTGTTGGAGCTGCAATCGACTCAGGATGCCAACATGGTGGTTCGGGTCAACAGCTACGTGGCGCTTTGTCTGGAGTCGCTGTTGGCCAACGCTTGTGCCGTCTTCTTCCGGATGAAGCGGCTGGAGGATCCGCTGGCGCTGGTCACACTCGTGGACGAACTGGACCGACTGCTACCCGAGGAGCGTCACACCGGTCTGCGACTCGCGCTGGTGGATTGGCTCTACGACGACTATTTGCCGTCGCATCGGCTTAATATTGAAGACGAGATGGAACGCACGACATCGTTGGCGGAGGTGAAGACCATGCTGGCAGAAGGAACTCCCGATTGGTTTGCGCATGAGCGCAATAAAGGACGCCTCGAGGGGCGGGTAGAAGGCCGAGTAGAAGGGCGGCTTGAAGGCGAGGCACGCGTCTTGAAGCGTCAGCTCACGGGGCGCTTTGGCCCCAGCCTGCCGGCGTGGGTCGATCAACGTTTGCAGGACGCCGACGAAGTGGAGCTCGAGCGTTTGGCCGATGCTGTGCTGAACGCAGGGTCACTCGAGGCGGTGTTTGCAGAACAGCGGTGAGGGGTGGGTGGCGGTCAAGCACGTCATCCCGGATCGCTGGTTAGTCGAAGGCCTTCCCAAGCACGTCATCCCGGACGTCGGACAGCCGAAGGCTGGCCGGCGATCCGGGATCGCGATGAGCCTTGTCCTTCTGTGGGTGCGCAGGTGATTGGCTGAGATCCCGGGTCGCCGGGCTTTGCCCGTCGCCCGGGATGACAGACTGGTGATCCCTTGCGCTCATTTCGTGTGTGCCTTGTGCGCCTCCACATAGGAACGCAGAACAGCGTTCATGCGCGACTGGTACCGTTCGCCGGTGTGTTTGAAGAACTCCAGCACGTCGGCATCGATGCGAAGTGTGATTTGTTTCTTGGTGCGGGGCAATGCTGCTGCCGTCCTCATCCAGACGGCGTCAGGAAGGCTGGGTGCATCGCTGTAGTCGATCTGCCCATCCGGCATCGAGGCCACAGCGTTCAATCTGGCTTTTTGCTCGGCGCTCACGACGGGCGGCTTGTTCAGGTCAAGCGTTCGCTTCACGGTATTGCTTTCTTTCTTGGGCATTGGCTTTCCTCGCTGAGATCAGGCGAATGGTGTCCTCGTTGCGAACGGTGTAGACCACATACAAGACAGTGGAGTAAGCCAAGCCTATCGTGGCCCAGCGATCTTCCCCGTGGTCCTGGTGTCTGTCGTAAGCTTCAATCCGCCATGCGTCGTGAAAAACAAGCACGGCATCCTCGAAGGAAACGCTGTGCTTTTTGAGATTTCGTGTTGCTTTCTCAGCATCCCATTCGAGTTTCATCACAAACTATTGTAGCTCCACCTTGTAGTTACGTAAACGTCGGATCGTGTGACGATGTTTCATGCTGCCCGCTGGGGCCCCTGGATCATCACGACTGACGGCTTGAACGCTTACGATACCGGTGCACGCTGTTGTATGAACCGCGAGTTGCTTCATGAAGCGCGCACTTGCGACTTCCTTGCGTACTCCGGTCATCGCGACCGATGGTCTTTCAGGTCAGGCTTGTTGCCGATTCCGGCATCGTGACCGAAGCGTCAGCTCGCCCAACGCTTTGGTCCCAGCCTGCCGGCGTGGGTCGCTCAACGTTTGCAGGACGCCGACGAAGTTGAGCTCGAGCGTTTGGCCGATGCTGTGCTGAACGCAGGGTCACTCGAGGCGGTGTTCACAGAGCAGCGGTGAGGGGTTGGTGACGTCTGTTGCCTCTGAGCCGCATCGCGTGTCACCCGGAGCCACCTAGCCCGAGACCCCGGAGCGATACAGCCGTCACCCCGGAGCCACCCAGCCCCTCACCCCGGAGCCGCATCGCCCATCAACCCGGGGCGATACAGCCGTCGCCGCGGAGCCACCCAGCCCGTCACCCCGGAGCCGCGTAGCGGCATCCGGGGTCTCGGGACACGTTGGTCTTGCCAGGGGGGCACGTAGGAGGGCGTCCGATTTCCACTGAGGCCCCGGCTCGCACGGCTTCGCCGTGCGTCCGGGGTGACGGGGCTTATAGGAGAGCTTTGCCGTGCGTCCGGGGTGACGGGGTTTTGTAGGACGGCGTCCGTTTTTGGGCTGAGGTCCCGGCTCGACCCGCTTTGCGGGTCGGCCGGGATGACGTCGGATTGTTCAGGGTAGGGATTGATGCGCGCTTTTTGGCGCATGCGTGCTCTGGGCGGGTTGTCTTCCGTGCACAGTGCTGCGGTGGTATGGGGTTTTCCGGCGCCGCGCATGTCCAACAAACTTCCGATCGTTTATATCCTTGCCAATCGCCCGCGTGGGGTGCTTTACGTGGGTGTCACGGGCGATATCGAGCGTCGACTTTGGCAGCATCGCCACCACGTCGTCGCGGGTTTCACGGCGCGCTATAACGTGCACCGGCTGGTTTATTACGAGGCTCACGACAACTTCACCAACGCCATTCGCCGGGAGAAGTCCATCAAGCGATGGCGCCGCGACTGGAAAATTGCGCTCGTCGAGACGCGCAACCCTGGCTGGGAAGACGTGTGGGGCACGACGCCCAGCCGGGTGATTCCGGTTGAATGGGAACGCCACTCCGGAAGCGCGTAGATGGGGGCACGTTGCCTGGGCGTCACTACAGCACGTCACCTGCTTTTCCTGCACGATGAGCATGGGGTCATGGGGGCAAGGTACCCGGGCGCCACCCCGACACGTCATCCCGGACGTCGGCAGCCGAAGACCTTCCCAAGCACGTCACCCCGGACGTCAGACAGCCGAAGACCTTCCCAAGCACGTCATGCCTGACGTCGGCAGCCGAAGACCTTCCCAAGCACGTCATCCCGGACGCTGGGCAGCCGAAGGCTGGCCGGCGATCCGGGATCGCGATGAGCCTTGTTCTTCTGTGGATGCGCAGGTGATTGGCTGAGATCCCGGGTCGCCGGGCTTTGCCCGGCGCCCGGGATGACGCTGACCGGGTGGATGACGCGGAGAAGGAGGTCGTCGGCCGATGACGCGGGGTGGTGCTTAGTGGGTGTTCAGGATGGTTTGAGCGGCCAGGATGTCTTCGGCGAAGAGGCCCAGGGATTTGAAGACGGTGATCTGGCTCTGATCCTTGCGACCGGGGTGGTCGCCGGCGAGGACTCCTCCGATGGTGTGGGGGAAGTCTTCCCATTGTCGATGACCCTGCTCCACGGCGAGGCGCAGTTCGGCGGCGTTGGCGCGGGCGGCGGCGATGTCGTCGAGCCAGACCGGGCCGCGGGTAACGACGCTGGGGTCCACTTCGAGGTCTTGCGCGGTGCTGGAGCCCACGAGATTGAGGTGCTGGCCGGGTCGTAGCGAGTGACCGGAGAGGATGGGTTGGCTCGCCGAGGTGAGGGTGCAGACGACATCGGCCTGTGCCAGGAGGGAGTCGAGGTCGGTGCAGGTTTCGGTGGGGATGTTGGCCGGCGCTTGCCGGGCCAGTGCTTCGGCGGATTCGGGGTGGCGGCCCCAGATCAGGATCCGAGCGGTGTCGGGCTGGGTGGCAAAGGCTTGCAGGTGAGCATGGGCGAGGTCGCCGGTGCCGATGAGGCCGATGGTTTTGGCGCCCGGGTTGGCGAGCGTCTGGGTGGCCACGACGGTGCTGGCGGCCGTGCGGAGCAGGGTGAGGGCGTGGGCGTCGAAGGTGGCGAGGAGCTCGACGGTGTGGGGGCTGAAGAGCAGGAAGACACCGGATTTACGATGGCGGCCGCCGGGGGATTCGGGGGCCAGGCGAACGACCACTTTGGCACCGATACCGCCGCTGGGCTCGAGGGCGCCGGGCATGAAGGCCATGCCGGCCTGTTGGGGGAGCGGGGTGATCTGGCGTGGGGGTTGGTGGATCTGGCCGTGGTGGGTGAGGAGAAAGGCCTCGCGCATGGCGGTGATGAGGGTGGGGTAGGACAGGGCCTGGTGGATGGCTGGGGCGGTGTAGTGGTGCATGGCTTACTACTTCTGGGGGAGGTCCCGGGGCGGGGGGGGGGGGGGCGCGGGGCGTGGCCGCGCGCCCGGGATGACGTCGAGGTGAAGGGCGTCGGGGATGACGTGCGTTACAGGTCGACGATTCCGGGATGACGTGCGTTACAGGTCGACGATTCCGGGATGACGTGCGTTATAGGTCGACGATTTCGGGTTGGGGGGCGTAGTGGGTGGTGTCGGGGCCGGTGAAGGCGCGGCGATGGGTTTGTTGGGGTAGGGCGAGGCCGTAGAAGTGGAGGCAGACCACGCGGGGTTCTTGGCGGGTGTCGATGCTGTGGATGTCGTCGGGGAGGAGGGCGATGGCGCGGCCGGGGGTGATGGCGAGGTGGCCGATGGTTTGTAGAGGTCCCGGGTCACGCGGCTTTGCCGCGTGCCCGGGATGACGGGGGGCATCGTCGGGATGACGTGCTTCTTCGTAGAAGGTGTTGTGTTCGGCGCCTTCGACGCCGGCGATGACGGCCCAGGTGGTGTGGTCGTGGGGTGGGGATTGGGTGTTGGGGCCGCAGACGTTCACGTAAAGGGCGTAGCCGCCGTCGGGGTCTTCGTGCAGGCGGTAGAGGCGGCCGTGGCCGTTGGGGTCGGGGGCGAAGGTGGCGGGGTCTTGCAGGTCGGGGTGGGTGGCCAGGGCGATCAGGTCTTGCCGCACGTCGTTGAGGCTGTGGCGGGTGACGCCCTGGCGGTTGAGGGTTCGGCGGGTGCGTTCGACGAGGGCGCGGGCGTCGTCGATGAGGGGGGTGGGCATGACGGGGCCTCCGGGTGTCAGGGTTGGACGTGCAGGCGCTGCAGGCCGGCCTCGAGGTCGGCGATCATGTCGTCTACGTTCTCCAGGCCCACGTGCAGGCGCAGGTAGGCGGCATCCTGGCCGGGCGCCTGGCCGCGGGATTGCTCGGGCGCCACGGGGAATACGAGGCTTTCGAAGCCGCCCCACGAGCCGCCCAGTCGAAAGACTTTGAATGGATCCACCATGCGGCGCAAGTGCTCGCGCGTGTATTCGGGGTTGAGCCAGGCGGCCAGCAGGCCACTGGCCCCCTGAAAATCGCGCTGCCACAGGGCATGGCCGGGATCTTGCCGCAAGGGGGGGTAGGCCACGCGCCGCACTTCGGGGCGTTCGTGCAGCCATTGCGCTACATGCAGGGCATTTTCGGCATGGCGCTGCAGGCGGATGGCCATGGTGCGCAGGCCGCGCGCGGCGAGCCAGGCGTCGTCGGGGCTCACGCACACCCCCAGGTTGGCGAGGGTTTCGGCCAGCGCGGGCCAGGTGGCCTCGGTGGTGGCGATGGTGCCGATCATGGCGTCGGAGTGGCCCACCAGATATTTGGTGCCGGCCTGCAACGACACATCCACGCCGTGCGCCAACGGCTGAAAGGCCAGCGGCGTGGCCCAGGTATTGTCGGCCAGGGTGATGATGCCGCGCTGCCGGCACAGGGCGGTGATGGCCGGCACGTCCTGCATTTCGAAAGTGAGCGAACCGGGCGATTCCAGATACACCACGCGTGTGTTCTCGCGCAGCGCCGCCTGCAGGGCCGACACGTCTTCGGCGGGATAGAAGTCGGTGGTGATGCCGCGTTCTGCCAGAAACTGGCTGGCGAAGCGGCGCGCCGGCGAGTAAACGCTGTGCGGCATCAGCAGGTGATCGCCGGGGCGCAGGAAGGCCTGCAGAGCGGTGGTGATGGCCGAAAGGCCACTGGGCGTGAGCGCGGCGGCGTGGGCGCCTTCGATCTCGGCAATGGCGCGTTCGAGTTCGAACGTGGTGGGCGTGCCGTAGCGCCCGTAGGTGAGGGTGTGGCGCTCGTGGTGCTTGCCCACGTCGAATTCGGCCAGGTCGCCGAAGAGAATGGTGGAGGCGCGATACACCGGGGTGTTGACGGGGCCGGTATGGGGCCGCCCGGCCTGGATGATGCGAGTGTCCGGTTTCATGTTTTGAGTCCTTGGCAGCCGGAAAAGGGGGGCGGTTCAGCCGCCCAGGTAGGCGCGGCGGATGCGCGGGTCGTTGGCCATGTCGGCGGCCGGGCCGGCGGCGATCAGCCGGCCCAGCTCCAGCACCCACACCGCGTGCGACACGGCGATGGCGCCGGCGGTGTTCTGCTCCACGATCAGGATGGTCACGCCCTGGTCGCGGATGTGGGTGATGGCGCCAAACACTTCAGCCATGGTTTTGGGCGAGAGGCCCAGCGAGGGTTCGTCGAGCAGCAGCAGGCGTGGTGCCTGGGTGAGCACCATGGCCATTTCCAGCACCTGTTGCTCACCGCCGCTGAGGTTGCCGGCCGGCACCTTGAGGCGCTGGCGCAGCAGCGGAAAGGCCGCTAGCGCGCGCTCCATGGCGTCGGCCCGTTCGCGACGCGGCAGCAGATGGGCGCCCAGGTGCAGGTTGTCGCGCACCGACATGCCCGGGAAGTTGCAGCGCCCTTGCGGCACGAAGCCGATGCCGCGGCGCTGCCGCTGGCTCCAGTCGAGAGCGGTGATGTCGTCGCCATCGAAATGCACGCTGCCACGGTGGTGGCGCAGCTCGCCGAAGATGCCGCGCAGCAGGGTGGATTTGCCGGCGCCATTGGGGCCGATGAGGGTCACGATCTCGCCCTGGCCCACGGCACCCGAAACGCCGCGCACGATGGGTTCGGCGCCGTAGCCGGCCCAGAGGTCGTCGATCTGCAGCAAAGCCTGGGCGGTCATGCGCTGGCCCCTTGCGCGCCGGCGGGCACGCCGATGTAGGCCTCGAGCACGCGCGGATCGTGGCGCACGGTGTCGGGCGGGCCCTGGGTGAGAAGGCGCCCCTGGTCGAGCACGATCACGTGGTCGGACATGCGCATCACGAAGTCCATGTTGTGTTCTACCAGCAGGAAGGTGTAGCCCTGGGCCCGGCAGGTGGCCAGTAGCTCGCCGATCTCCTGGCACAGGGTGGGGTTCACGCCGGCCAGGGGTTCATCCAGCACCACCAGGCCGGGTTGGCCGATGAGGGCGGCGGCCAGGGCCACCAGCTTTTGCTGGCCGTACGAGATGCCGTTGCCGGGCAGGTCGAGGATGGCGCTGAGCTTCACGATCTCGGCCACGCGCGCGATCTCGGCGTGGGCTTCGTCCACAAAGCGGCGCCAGCCCAGGCCGCTGGCCAGGTTGCGATACCAGGGCCGGATCTGCCGCGCCTGCAGGGCCAGGTGCAGGTTGTCGCGCACCGACATGTGATCGTAGAGGCGCACGGTCTGGAAGGTTCGGCGCAGACCGTGAGTCACGATGTGCCAGGGTGGCGCTTGCGAGATCTCGTGGCCGTCGAGTTGCCAGTGGCCGCCATCGGCCGGCTGAAAGCCGCTGATGCAGTCGATCAGGGTGCTCTTGCCCGAGCCGTTGGGCCCGATCAGCGAGGTGATGGTGCCGGCGGTGACGTCGAACGACACGCCGTCGAGCGCGCGCACGCCCTGGTAGTGCTTGCGCACGTTCTGCAGCGACAGCAAGGCGTCAGTCATGGTCGGCTCCCGCGAGACGGGCGCGGCGCTGCCGCCAGCGCTGCCAGCGCGCCGGCAGGCCGGTAAAGCCCTCGGGCAGGTAGCGCATCATCAGCACCAGCAGCACGCCGTAGATCACGCCGCGCGCATCCACGGTGAGGCGCAGCAGTTCGGGCACGATGGAGAACACCACGGCCGCCACGATCACGCCCCAGTAGCCGCCCACGCCGCCCAGCAACACCATGATCAGGATGGCTTCGGTGTAGTAGATGTGAAAGATCGTGGGGTCGACCACGCTCAGGTTGAACACGTGCACGGCACCGATCGCGGCGGCCACGAAGGCCGACAGGCCGATGGCGAGCAGGCGGTAGGGCAAAGGATGGATGCCCTGCGATTTGGCCAGCGGCTCGTTCATGCGAATGGCGCGCATCAGTTGCCCGGCCGGCGAGCGGATCACGCGATGCACCAGCCATAGCAGGCCTGCGGCCACCGCCAGCGCCATCCAATAGAAGCGCTGGGGCTCGTTGAAGTGCAGCGTGCCCAGGCCGGGCAGCCAGAGCGTGGGGCTGGGCAGGCCGGGCAAGCCGGCAGGGCCGCGGGTGAGGCCGGACCAATCCTTGGCCACCAGCTCCAGAATCACGGTGAAGGCCAGGGTGACGATCACGAAGGCATGGCGCGACAGGCGCAGCGACACATAGCCCAGCACCAGGCCGAACACGGTGGCCAGCAGCGCGCCGGCGAGCAGGCCGGCCCAGAAGCTCCAGCCGGCATCCACCACCAGCAGGGCGGTGGTGTAGGCTCCCAGGCCGAAGAAGCCCACCTGGCCGAACGACAGCAGGCCACCGTAACCCAATACCAGATTGAGCGACATGGCCAGCACGCTGAAGGTGATGGCGGTGAGGGCGATGCCCAGGGCGTAGGGCGATGCCGTGATCAGCGGCAGCAGCACGGCCAGCACCACCAGCAGGCCGGCGATGACGCGCGAGATGGGCGGTTGCAACATGGCCGGGCTCCTCACAGTCGGATGGCCCGGCTGAACAGGCCTTGTGGCCGGATCAGCAGCACCAGAATCATGGCGGCGAAGGTCATCACTTCCACGGTGGCCATGGACACGTGCAGCACCATGAGGCTTTCGAACATGCCCAGGGCAAAGGCCACCACCACGGCACCCAGCAGGCTGCCCATGCCGCCGATGATCACGATGGCAAAGATCTTGATGATGAAGCCCTGGCCCATCATGGGATGCACGCTGTACACCGGCGCCAGCAGGATGCCGGCCACGGCGGCGAGCAGCACGCCGATCACCACGGCCAGCAGGGTGGCGCGGCGCGGTCGGATGCCCACCATCAACGCGGCGCGCGCATTCTGCGCCACGGCGCGCACGGTGCGACCGGTGTGGGTGTGCTGCAGAAACAGGTAGAGGCCGGCGATGCCGAGCAGGGCGCAGAGCAGGGCAATGGCGCGGGTTTTGGGCAGCATCACGGGCCCCCATTGCCACAGCCCGAACAGCGGTTCGTAGATCACTTCCTTGGGGGTGGCCGTCCAGAGCAGCATGGCACCGTTCTGCAACACCATGGCCAGGCCCAGGGTGATGATGATGGCGCGCTCGATCTGCCCGGCGGTGTGCTCCACCAGCCAGAAGATGACCAGCGCCATGCCCACGGCCAATAACAGCGTGGCCGGGATGCTGCCGAGGTAGCCCAGGCCCATGCGTTCGGCAAAGAACCAGGTGAACATGGCACCCGCCATGTAAAGCTCGCCGTGGGCAAAGTTCACGATGTCGAGCACGCCGAAGATCAGCGCCAGGCCCACGGCCACGAGTGCGTAGATGGCGCCCATCACCAGGCCGTTCACGAGCGTTTGCAGCCAGAATTCCCAGCCCATGCCTTGCTTCCTTTGCGGGTGTTCTTGGGGTGGTGTGCCGGCGAGCGCGAACGTGGCCCGCCGGCGTTCGGTGGTGCGATGAATCAGGTGGGGTTGAGGCTCACGATCTCGATCTCGCCGTCGTTGAGCTGCAGAATGACGGCGTTGTTGTGCGCCTGGTGGTCGTCGTCGAAGGTGATGTCCACGCCCAGCATCGAGGGGTAGGCCGTGTCGACCAGGGCCTGGCGAATGGCTGCCGGCTCCGCCTGGCCGGCGCGCTCGATCGCGTCGGCCAGCAGGTAGACGGCTTCGTAGCCATAGGCGCTCTGAAACTGCGGCGGTTCGTCGTTGCGGGCTTCGTACGCCTTCACGAATTCGCGGTTGGCGGTCGTGTCTACCTCGGGGGCGTAGGGCAGCACGCCGATCGAGCCATCGAGAAAGCCGCGGTCGCGCTGCGCCTTGCTCAGCAGGCCCGGGTCGAAGCGGCCGGTGATGGGGATCTGCCCGCCCCAGGCTTCGTATTGCTTGAGGAAGTTGGCCATGTCGGCGCCCAGCATGTACATGCCGATGGCGTCGGGCCGGGAGGCCACGATCTTGTTGATGATGGCGGTGAAGTCTGGCGTGTTCTGGGTGAAGGTTTCGCTGCGCGTCACCTCGATGCCCTTGGCTTCGGCCAGTTCGGTGAATGCCGCCATGCCGCCGCGGCCATAGTCGGTGTCTTCGCCCACCAGCGCGATGGTCTGCCACTGGCCCTCGTCGGCAAGGTATTCGATCAGGGCGCGCGCCATGCCGGCGTCGGTAACGCTGGTTCTGAAGGCCCATTCGTTTTTGCCTGGGCCCATGTGTTCGGTGATGACAGGCGCGGTAGACACATCGATCACCAGCGGGATCTCAGCGCGTTGCACCACCGGCATGATGGCCAGGGTGACCGAGCTGCAGAAGGCGCCGATCATCGCCACCACGTCGTCTTCATTGATCAGTTTGTTGGCACTTTGCACACCCTCGGTGGGGTTGCAGCGATTGTCCGCTATCGAGAGCTGCAGCGGCCGACCGAGCACGCCGCCTGCGGCGTTGATTTCTTCCACCGCCATTTCCACGCCCCGGCGTTCGGGGTCGGCAAACGAGGCGGCGCCGCCAGTGATGGGGGCCGTGAGGCCGATGCGGATGGGGTCGGCCGCGGTGGCTGTCAGCGGTGCCAGGCCGAGGGCGGCGGCTGCGGCCAGCGTGGATAACCAGATACCGGTGCGTTGGGGTTTCATGGTTCGGACTCCTTGGAGAAGGATCACGGGGTGGTGCCTGCGACGGCTGTCTCAGGCGATGCTGCGGATTCGAGGCCGTAGTCGCGGCGGGCGCCTGCGGCGGTGATGTAGCCGGCGCGCAGGTCGGCTTGCACGTGTTGCGGGTCGCGGCGGCCCGGGTCGCCCACCCCGCCGCCCCCGCGGGGTTGGCTTAGGAGTT
>JAWLHC010000016.1:11318-32353 GCA_041690575.1 Verticiella sp. | reverse complement strand
GGGGGGGGGGCGCGGGGGCCGGGGCCCCCCCGCCCCCCGCCGCCGGGGGTTTCGATGATGAGATCGGTATCGGCCGGGATCTCGTGGCCGCCCATGCTGGCGAGCGGCGTGTTGCCGGCGCGCACGACGCCGGCGCGACCGGGCTGGCCGCCATCGCGCCCGCGCGGCGGGTGCTGCACGCGATCGAGCATGGCGGCAAACCGAAAGGGCAGTCCTTGCCGGTGGCGGATCTGCAGAATCTGGCCGAGCCCGCCGCGCCATTGGCCGCTGCCGCCGGAATCGGGGAGGAGGGCTTTCTGCACGAACAGCAGCGGGGAAAGGGTTTCGACGATCTCTACCGAGACCGAGCGAATCCCGCTGGGGAACGACGTGGCCGACAGGCCATCGGCGCCGGGCCGCGCGCCCGTGCCCCCGTTATGAAAGCTGGTGAGGCCGAAGCGGCGGCTGTCGCCGTCGGGCGTGCGGCTTTGGCCCGAGACCACCAGCAACCAGAGCGGCGTGCCTTCGGCGGGAACGAGATCGGGCAAGGCCTGGTGCAGGCAGCCAAACACCAGGTCGGGCAGCATCTGACCCACCACGTGGCGGGCGGTGACCGCCGCCGGCTCCAGGGCGTTGGTAATGGTGCCGGGCGGCGCAGCCACGTGAATGAGATCGAGCGAACCGGCGTTGTTGGGCACCTCGGGTGCGATGGCGCACTTGATGCCGAAACTGGCATAGGCCGCGGTGTAGCAGAGGGGCACGTTGATGCCGTAGCCGGATTGCGGGCTCGACCCGGCAAAGTCGAGGTGCAGGCCGTCTTCGGCCACGGTGAGCGCCAGCGCCAGATCGATGGGCTGATCGTAGCCATCGATGCGCATCTGATGGTGCCAGGTTCCGGCGGGCACGGCGCGAATGGCCTCGAGCATGGCCTGACGCGAAGCCTGAAGAATGAAGGCGGCGGTGTCGGTGATGTCGCTCAGGTCGAATTCGCCGAGCATTTGCGTGAGTTGCCGGCAGGCCGAATCGTTGCAGGCGGCCAGCGCCATCAGGTCGCCCAGCACCTGCATGGGGTCGCGAACGTTGGCGCGCAAAATGGCCAGCAACAGTTCGTCCAGCTCGCCGGCGCGGGCGAGGCGGCAAATGGGGATGCGCAGGCCTTCTTCATACACTTCGCGGGCGTCGGGCCCGGCCGGGCGGCCGCCCACATCGACCACATGCGTGGTGCAGGCAAACAGCCCCACCAGGCGGTCTTGATGAAAGGCGGGCGTGACCACGGTGAAATCGAACAGATGGCCGGTGCCCACCCAGGGGTCGTTGGTGATGAAGATGTCGCCGGGCGCCATGGTGTGGGCGGGGTAACGCGCCAGAAAATGCCCCACCGACGCGGCCATGGTGTTGACGTGCCCGGGGGTGCCGGTGACCGCCTGGGCCAGCATGCGGCCCTCGATGTCGAACACGCCCGCCGATAGATCCTCGGCCTCGCGCGCCGCCGTGCTGAACGCCGCGCGGATGAGGGTGCGCGCCTGCTCTTCCACAATGGTGATCAGACGGTTCCAGAGAATGCGCTGGCGAATGGCGTCGAAGTCGGTGGCGGGGGTGGGGGCGGTCATGGGTGGCGCTCCAGAATCAAATCGCCGTTGGCGGCGCAGTGAAAGCGAAAGCCGGGCGGCACCACGGTGGTGGTTTGTGGCTCCACGATCAGCGCCGGGCCCGCGGCCCCCTGGTGAGGGAGGAGGTCGTGGCGGCGGTAGACGTTGGCGGGAAGCACCTCGCCACTGGCGGGGTCGCGCAGGGGGCGTTGGGTGAGGGCGGTGGGCGGTGGCGGGTTGGCGCTGGCGTGTGCGGGGCGCGTGGCTTCGGCTGGCCCGTCGCTGTCGGCCGGCGCCTCCACGGTGGCCACCACCAGCCAGTTGAGGCATTCGATCGGCTGGTCGGGGATGAGGCGGTGGTAGTGGGCCTGATAGACGGCTTCGAAGCGTTGCCGCAGGGCGGCAATGGCGTCGTGGGTGGGCAGCGGTTGCGGCAGTTCGAGCTGCAGCTCGTGGCCCTGGCCCACGTAGCGGGCGTCTACCCACCATTGCCAGTGGATGGTGCGGCCGCCGGCCATCGGGCGCAGGCGCTCGCTGGCTTCTTCCGACCACTCGGTGAGAAACTGCGCCACCTCGGCGGTGTTCCAGTCGTCCAGACGAAGGTAACGGCTGCGCGCAATGGCGTAGCGCAAGGGCGCGCGCAGAAAGCCGATGGCCGAGCCCACCCCGGCATCGCGCGGGATGATCACGCGGGGCAAGCCGAGTTTTTGCGCCAGACGGGCGGCATGCAGTGGCGCCGCGCCGCCCGTAGCCACCAGCACCCGATCGGCCAGTTCGAGCCCGCGTTCGATGCCGTGCACGCGCGCGGCGCTGGCCATGGCTTCGTTGACCATCTCGCTGATGCCCACCGCGGCCAGCGGCGTGGCCAACCCCAGCGGCTCTGCCACCTCGCGGGCGATGGCCTGCTCGGCGGCATCGGTGTTCAGCTGCATCTGGCCGTCGCCAAAATCATGGGGGTCGATGCGGCCCAACAACAGATCGGCGTCGGTCACCGTGGGGTGGGCCCCCTGGCCGTAACAGGCGGGGCCAGGTTGCGAGCCGGCGCTCTCGGGGCCCACCACGATGCGTTGCATGGCATCCACCCGGGCGATCGAACCGCCTCCGGCACCGATCTCCACCATTTCGATCACGGGAATGCGGATGGGGATGCCGCTGCCCTTCTGAAAGCGATACTCGCGTGCCACCTCGAACAGCCGCGATTCTTCCGGCTTGCCATCGGCCACCAGGCACAGCTTGGCCGTGGTGCCGCCCATGTCGAACGCGATGAGGTCGTTGACGCCGTGCGATTGCGCCACTTGATTGGCCATGATCACCCCGCCGGCCGGGCCGGATTCCACCAGCCGCACCGGAAACTGCTGCGCCGTGCGGGCGTCGGTGAGACCGCCACCGGACGTCATCAGCATCATCGGCACCTGCAGGCCCAGCGAGTGCTGCAAGGCCTCCTCGAGCCGCGCCAGATAGCGCCGCATCACCGGCCGCACATAGGCGTTGGCCACCGTGGTGCACAAGCGCTCGTACTCACGAATCTCGGGACACACCTCGTGCGACACACAGATCGACAGTTCGGGGGCGATGTGCTGCAGCGTCTCGCGCGTGAGCTGCTCGTTGGCCGGATTGGTGAACGCGTGCAGAAACACAATGGCCACGCTGCGAATCTCGGCGCTGCGCAGCTGCCGGGCGAGCGCTTCGATCTCGGCGCGCGACGGCGATGCCAGCAGCGTGCCGTCGGCCGCGCAACGCTCGTCGGCCTCGAAGCGCCACTCGCGCGGCACCAGCGGCCGGGGCCGACGCATGGCCAGATCGTATTGGGCAAAGCGATGCTCGTAGGCGATCTCCAGCGAATCGCGGAACCCGCGTGTGGTGATCAAGGCCGTGGGCGCGCCGCGCCGTTCGATCAGCGCATTGGTGGCCAGCGTGGTGCCGTGCACAAAACGCTGCACCGAACCGGCCTCGACGCCGCTCTGATCGAGCACCCGTTGAATGGCCTGCAGCACACCGCGCTCGGGCGCCTCGTGCGTGGTGAGCACCTTGCTCGAATAGCGCTGGCCGTGGGATTCGAGCACGACATCGGTAAACGTGCCGCCGATGTCGGCGGCGAGCTCGGTGGTGCCCGTCGGTTGCGCGTTGCCTGAGTGTGCTGCCACTGTCTCCTCCCTGGTCGGAGCGGGTGCTGGCTTCGGGTGTGTGAATGAATTTAGTATGTCATCTGGCGTAGGGCCAAGGCTTTTGTAGGAAATTTATCGGTTTCCGCCAGTTTTAGAATGCTATCTTGCGTTTGGCATGTTGATGGCGCAGGCGCCAGGAGAAAAGATGGGCGACATCACACGGATTCGAACCCTCACCGCGCACTTGCGCACCGCCATACTCGCCGGTCGCTATCCGCCCGGCATGCATTTGTCGGAATATGCGCTCGCCCGCGAACTCGACGCGTCGCGCACCCCCATCCACAACGCCCTGGCTGCCCTGCAACAGGAAGATCTCGTGGTGTACCGCGAACATCGGGGCTACGCCGTGCGCAGCCTCACCTACGACGAAGTGCAGGCCCGCTTGCGCGTGCGTGCCACCATGGAAGGCCTCGCCGCCCGCATCGTGGCCAACCAGGGGCTGCAAGTGAGTGAGCGACTCGAACTCAAAGGCGCGCACGCCGAGTGCCTCGACATCGCCACCCGCCACCCCATCCCGCGCGGCGCCGACATGACGCAATACCTGCAGGCCGTGGAGCGCTTCTATCACTGCCTGCGCCACGCCACCGGCAACCAACTGCTGCTCGACACCATCGGCCGATCGCAGTACTTCCCGGTGCGCAACGACGACGGCACTGGCGCCGTGTGGGTGGAACACGAAACCTACGTGACCCGCCAGATCCCCGCCCTCATCATCCCCCACGCCAACCTCGACCGCACCCGCATCCTCGACGCCATCGCCGAAGGCAACGGCGTACGCGCCGAAACCCTCACCAGGGAGCACATGTTCACCATCAGCCAGGGCATCGAAAAGCTGGCGAGGCATGTGTATGGGGCGTGAGGGCGAAGTGGGGAGCGAAGTGGTGGAGGTGCGCCGAGCGAGCGGAGCACGAGCGCCGGTCATCTCCCATGATCGTCATCCAGCACGCGGGAAAGCGGAAGGCCTCGCCCACAAACGCCATCCCGAACGCTGGAAAGTGGAAGGCCTCGCCAAGTATGTCATCCCGGACGTCGAAAGCGGAACGTCTCTTCCATGGGCATCATCCCGGACGTCGAAAGCGGAACGTCTCTCCCATGGGCATCATCCCGGACGTCGAAATCGGAACGTCTCTCCCATGGGCGTCATCCCGGACGTCGAAATCGGAACGCCTCTCCCATGATCGTCATCCCGGACGCCGGACAGCCGAAGGCTGGCCGGCGAGCCGGGATCGCGATGAGCCTTGTTCTTTTGTGACCGCGCAGGTTATGGGCTGACATCCAGGCTGACATTGAACTGGGTAGTCGCTTCAATTAAGGCTTCTTCGACATATGATCGAACAAGCGTTGTAGCAGTGAGATGAGTATGGTGCGTTCGGCGTCGGTGAGCACCTCTGTCACATATTTCTCATGATCTCGAGCATGCTCTCGCAATTCTTTTAGAAGAAGTTCGCCCTCGGGTGTGATTGACAAGCAATAGCTGCGTTTGTATGAACCTGGTTCTCGCCGAATATATCCTTCCTTTGCGAGCCTGACAATCGCTGGGGAAATACTGGATTTGTCTAGACCAAGTAAATTTCCCACTTGTTGTTGGCTAATGCCAGGATTTTCCTGGATAATCTCGAGCGCCCCAAATTGACTGGAAATCACACCGCAGTCTTTGGTGTCGCGCATGTAAATCGAGTTGCTGAGTGACCCGGTGCGCTTCAAGTGAAATCCCAGATGCGTTTCTAGATGCTGAGCTCGAGGACTATCTATCATGGTTGGCAAAGACTCGGTAATGTGAGGTTATTGCAAATGGCGATTGCCTGCGGTGCGGATGGCAGGAGTAATAATAAAATCTGCGACCGCGCCCTCAATAGCGTGGTCGCAGAAAAATGGCTTTTCAAATATTATTATTTTCCTAACTGTCGATAATGTTTAGTCCACCTGAATATTGAGTTCCTCGATCAATCCTCCCCAAAGTTGGTTCTCGCGCAATATCAGGTCGCTCATTTCAGTAGCCGTACCGCGCAACGGGATGAACCCTCCCTCGAGCAGTCGCTTGGATGTGGAATCTTTTTCGGTGACACTCTGAACAGCGCTCCGCAATGTGTCGCTCACCGCCGGCGGTAGGTCGGCAGGGGCAACCAGACCTACCCAAGGGGATACGTCAAACCCCTCATGACCTAACTCAGCAAAGGTTGGTACGTCAGGCAACGCCGGGCTGCGCTCCGCGGCGGCCAGTGCGAAAGCCTTCAATGTGCCATGTTTTATATGAGGCGCCGCAGTTTTGATGTCGACGAACATAGCATCAATGTGGCCGCCCAGCACATCATTGATGGCCGGGGCAACGCCCTTGTACGGGACATGTTGCAGCTGCAAGTCATTTTGCTGCTGAAACAGTTCCATGACGAGATGGGTGCCGTTCCCCACGCCCACTGAACCATACGACAGGCGGTCTCCGCCTTTCGCCGTTTGTATGAACTCTTCCAGGTTGGAGGCATCAATGTTTTCATTCACCACCAGTACAAGCGGAATTTGTGCCAGCAGCCCCAGTGGAGTGAAATCGACGGTTGGATCGTAGGCGACCTCTCGGTACAGGTGAGGGTGCACAGCCAACGGACCCACATCCGCTACCCACAGCGTGTAGCCGTCAGGATCAGCGTTCTTGGCGGCATTGGCTGCCACGAGACCAGCGGCCCCAGGCCGGGACTCCACCACGACAGGTTGGCCGATCTCTTTGGCCAGCCCTTCGTTGATGGAGCGAGCAATATAATCCAACCCACCGCCTGCGGCAGCTCCGATGAGAATACTGACAGGTCTTGTGGGGTAGTCATTCGCTTGCGCTTGAGCAGGCGCTTGCGCGAGCAAGCCAGCGGCCAAGGCCACGCCTGCAAGCGCCGCGCTCGCGCGAGTTCGTGGGTGACTCGCAATGCTCCACTCTTCTGGCGTAGATTGCCCCGCTTGGCGGGCATCTCGACTGGTCCTCTGATGGGCTGACATACTGTCTCCTGGTTTGATATCAAACTTTAAAGTGGGATAGAAAGCTTAGGTTGTACGAGAGATCGGTTGATCCCTCCCCGAAATCCTCGCCTGTAGGCCGAGATCTCAAGGGTCAGATTGCCACATCAAGAGTTTGATGTCAAACTTATGCTGTGGCAGCGACCATCAGCTGTCAGAGACTAGTGTTCAAGGGGAGTCACAATGAGTATCAACGCTGCAAGTGCGGCACTGGAAGTTCTACGAGGGCACGGCATCACTGCCGTCTTTGGCAACCCCGGCACCACCGAGCTTGCGTTACTTGACGGGTTCACGGGTGGCCCCGTGTCCTTTCATCTCGGACTGAATGAAGCAGTGGCGACGGCGATGGCCGATGGCTTTGCGCGGGCAAGCGGTGATGTTGGAGTCATGCTGGTTCACACAGCGGTAGGGCTGGCCAACACCGTCATGGGGCTGATCAACGCTCAGGCAGATAACACTCCGATGGTGGTGTTGGTGGGTGACAAGGAAGACTCGCTAGCGGGACGCGGACATTTTGTTGAGGTTCCTGATATCGGAGGGTTGGCGCGCCAAACGTGCAAGGCGACCTGGCGGGTCACCTTGGCGGAAAAGCTTCCTGAGCTTCTCCAGAGGGGGATCAAACTGGCAAAAACACCCCCCTGCGGTCCTGTGGTGATAACGGTTCCTCAAAATTACTTTGACGCAACATTGCCCGACACTCTGCGCGAAACCATACAGCGCTGCACCACCCCCTTGCTACCGCCCATGCCGGCATGTCGTGCGGAAGATGTGAAGCATGTGTTGCATAAGCTGCGCGCCGCGAAGTCGCCCCTGATTATCGCCGGTAACGAAGTGGGTAAATCCAGAAAGCTGCATGAACTCGTTGCGCTAGTGGAACAGGTAGGTGCCGTGGTGGTATCGGAGCAAGGATTCACCAACAATGCTTTGAATTTCCCCACCAGACATCCGCGATATCAAGGGACGTTTCATTCAGAGCTTGAGGTAGTGAAACGCGCTGATGTGATTGTCTCGCTGGGTGCCAAGTTATTCATGGAATATGAAGCTCCCAGACATCCTGCTTTTTCAAGTGATTCAGTTCTCATTCAGATCGGCTCCGACCCTTTCGAGCTCAACAAAATCTACGCGGCGGAAAAATCTTTATGGTGTCGGGCAGGAGACTTTCTCGATGAAGCTCACCGGCAGCTTTCGACAAGTCGGGACGCTTCAGCCAGCGAGGTTTCCAGGAAAGACTTGGAAGGTATTCCCGATATTCTGGCGACGGATCCCGAGGGTGGGTTGGACGTGGCGCGAGCCATGAGCATTCTGTCGCGTCGACTCCCCGACAATGCCATTGTCGTTGATGAGTCTGTAGGCTCTAAGGGCGAGATTCATCGAACTTTGGCGCTTTCTGAAAAGCATGAGTACTTCGGGACTTGCAGCGGAGGCCTCGGGTGGGGCGTTGGCGCATCTGTCGGGGTCCAGGTGGCTAGACCCGAACAGCGCGTGGTGGCGCTTCTTGGCGACGGGGCTACGCTGTTCAGTGTTGCGGGCGTATGGTCAGCTGCTCATCTCCGCGCACCCGTCATATTCTTGATTATCAACAATGTGGGCTATATGGAGGTCAAGCGTGGGCTAAGCCGACAAAACGGCACTGCAATCAAGCGGGGTGTATTCCCCGGAGCATCGTTGTCTGACCCACAAGTTGATTTCGTGAGCTTGGCCAAGGGTTTTGGAATTTTGGGTACAAAGTGTGAAACCCCACAAGACCTGGACCAGGCGCTTGACCATGCTTTCAGCGTCAATGCTCCCTTTCTGATCGATATGCGAGTGCAACAAACGGTGTGACTCGGCTCCGGCCCGCAGAAAACGTATCCCTTGCTGAGTGGTTCAACGCAAGCAAGGAGAACGGAAATGACGAAGCCGAAGCGGCGCTACACGTTGGAGTTCAAGCAAGAGGCGGTGCGCCTGGTCGAGGTCGGTCAGAGCATCGCTGCGGTGGCCCGCCGATCTCGGTGCTGTGCAGGGTTTTGAAGGTCAGCCCGATGCAGTACGACGAAGACTGGCTCGCCGAGCAACACCGGCAAGCAAGTGCGTAGACCAGCTATGGGATACGGGATCCAGGGGAAAGGTCATGTGTACGGAGCGTGAGGGGGCGGATCAACGTTCTCACACTCCTGCCGCGTTGAGAATGGCGGCCACGTGGGTTCGCGTGGTGTCGATCGTAGGCAAGGTGGCGCTTTCGTTGCCCAGTGCGAGTGGGAGTTCCGTGCACCCCAACACGACAACTTGAGCGCCCCGTTCTTGCAGCTTGCTGATTTGGCTTATTAAATGTGAAGCGTGCTGTGCATTGAAGCTGCCAGCGGCGGCGCCACTTCGAATCAGCTCGTCCAGGCCATTCTGTTCTGCGTCAGTAGGAAGGATCAATTCACAGTTGGCCTTGCTGGCCAGCTGTGAAGTCAATATTCCGCTCTCCCGTGTCCTCTGAGTGCACAGCATGCCGACGCGCGTGAAACCCTGTCGCGAAATGGCTTCGGCGACTGCGTCAACGATACTGATCACTGGCACGTTGCATTTGGGCTCGATGTCGGCGAGGTGAACGTGCGCCGTATTCGCACAAAAGGCTAAATATTCAGCGCCACCTTGTTCCAGTGAGCGCACCGCGTCGAGCAAAATCTCCCGTTCACCGTTCAGATCGCCGCTGCGCTCTTTCTCCACGATGTCGCCGAAGTTCACGCTATGCAATAGGACTCGAGCGCTTTGTAGTCTGCCCCGTCGCAGTGCGACTTCCTGGTTCAGGTAACGGTAATAGTCGATGGTCGACAGCCAGGTGGTGCCGCCAACCAGACCGATGAGTGGGAGCTGGGTCATGAGGCGTTCGGAGCGAAGGTGAGGGCAGTGCCGCAGGCGTGGAGAGGTGCAACCAGCAGCGTCCCATCTGGTCTTTGAACGTATGGGACGCTATTGGCACGCAACACAGCTTCGGTGGTATTGATGTCGCTGACCCGTATCGTCAGTGCCGTATGGCAAATCGGGGCGTCCTGCGTGGCCAATGAGATCTCTGCAAACTCGGCTTTGGCTTGGCTTTGGCTGAGCACTCGCAGCTTCAGCTTGTGGATCTGCATGAGCAGGCTGCCATCCGGTTGTGTGCTGGGCGACTGCCCGTACACCTTCGTGAGATGTTCACGCCCGGTTTCCAGGTCATCGGCCGACACAATCAGGGTGATGTCACTCCAGTAAATCGCCCCGTTTGCGTGCCGTCGCCAATCTTCGCGAAGGTAGTGTCGGAAGTCTTGAATTTCCGCCGCTCCGAACGGGACGATCCAGTCACGTCCGCTGGGTTGCGCCACCCGGAAGTGAATCAGATCTTCCTGCCCCGTTTCGGGGTCCTGGTAGTGCGTGTGGACCTCAAAGACGGGATCACAAGCGATGCCAGCCGCTTCCCATTCCTGGCGCAGTTCGCCTGCGTCGCGCGGGCTGTGCACCATCAAGGCGAGTCCTTCCGGGCCACCCAGCAGTGTTTTCAACGCGGGCCAGGCATGGGTTGGATCGGCATACGCCAGTTCAAGCATATTGGTGGTGCCGGGGGTTTGTGGCGTGAGCATCACCATGTGGTTGCCCCCTTTCCCTCCGGTACGTCCGCCGCCCATGGGGTCGTTGCTGCGCAGCGGGGTCACCGTGAAACCGAGCTGCCGGAACGTGCGTCGAGCTTCGGCCAGATCGTGCACTTTCAGCATCGGATGGTCGAGGTCGATCAGGCTGCGTGGGGAAGCGGGTGGCATCGAAATTTCTCCATAGGGTGAGGCGGTCGAGTGTTATATTAACAGTCGCGTAACGCATTGCGCACTGATGCATTTGCGCCGGAAGGAATCCCTCGCCATTCACTGGAGATCCACTGTGAGTTCAACATTCATTACTGTCGGCATGAGCCTGATGATCAGTGCCATGAGCGCGCCGCTCGCTGCACAAACCACTTTTACGTACGGCTCTGGTGCACCGGAGCGGGCCAACTTTCACGCGCAAGGCGTAAAGCCCATGATGGAGGCGATTACTGAAGCCTCGGATGGCAATGTGCGCTTTCGGGGCCTCTATGGCGGCACTGTGGTGCGACTCGACACCACGTTGTCAGGTATTCGAGACGGCGTGGTTGACAGTGGCTACCTGATCACTTCTTTTCATCCCGCCGAGCTTCCGTATATCAGCATGCTCGGTGAAATGAGCGCATTGTCGACTGATCCTTTCGCAGCGGCTGGCGCGGCCAACGAGTTCCTGTTCAAACACTGCCCAGAGTGCGTCAATGATCTTGCCGAGCAGGGGCAGGAAGCCGTCTTCATGTGGGCTACGTCGCCGATGTCCATGGTGTGTGCCGCCGATATCAACGACGCATCCGAGTTGCGCGACCGTCGAGTGAGCGTGATCGGGTCGGGAGACTCACGTTGGGCGAGTTTGCTCGGCATGGCTCCCACTCGTACGGCGATTAGCGATCTTGCCTCATCGTTGCAGCTGGGCCGCTCCGATTGCGCGATCGTACCGGTGAACTGGATTCGCAGTTACGGGTTGAGCGATATCGCCAAATCGGTCATCACCTTACCTCAAGGCATTGGCACGGGCGCGGTGCCACTCTCCATTCGTTCTGACAGCTGGGCTAAAGTGCCCGAGGAACAGCGGGCGGCGATTCAGGCCGCTGTGGCCGATGGCTTGTACACCTGGATTGAAGGCGCGTATCTCGATGCTGACCGTGATGTCAGAGAAGAGACAGCGGATCGGATCCGGTATATCGACGAGGATGATGCGATGGCAGCGGCATGGGCTGAGCACCAGCAAACCGAAATCTCTGCCCTGATTGAACTGGCTGAACGTCGCGGAATTTCTGAGCCCGAGGCGTTCGTGAAGCGGGCTGCTGAAGTTTTCCGTCGTTGGCACGAAGAGCACCTGCCAAAGTTCAAGGGTGATCCCGAGGCTTACGCCGAAGTCCTCAAAGCCGAAGCCTTTCAACCCTGATGGGTGTTGATTCCATCATGTCAGGTCCCGGCCAACACTCTTCTCGGCTACAACAGTCCGTTGCCAAATTGTGCGCGTGGCTGAATGCTCCTGCAGAGTTATGCGTGCTGCTGATGATGTTGCACATGTTGGCCGATGCCGCAGTCCGGGTCGTTTTCGGTTCTGGCTTGGAAGGCATGGTGGAGTCGGTCACCTACATTTATATGGTAGGTCTGGCGTTCTTGCCGGTGGCGATGCTTGAGTCTCGCTCGGCGCATTTGCGAGTCGAGATCCTGGCAGACCGGCTGTCGCTTGCCAAATCTCGCATCCTGCGTTTTCTGGCTCAGCTGGTGACGGCAGCTGTCGCTGGCCTTATGGCTTGGCTGACGTTCGATAAGGCTTGGGCGGCCTGGATCATTCGGGACCACGTGGAACTCACGCGCTGGTCTTTGCCCACTTGGCCGGTTCAATGGGTTTTCCCGTTGGGCTTTGGGCTGATGGCCTTGGCCGCGTTGGTAAACGCTTTCGCGGGGTCTGGTCAGCCGACTTCTTCCGACTTACCGCGCGAAACATCCGAGAGATCCCACGATGCCGATCCCGTTTGAGGCGCTGTACGTCATCGCGGCCTTGCTGGTGTTGATGGCATTGAGCGTGCCCATCGGTATTGCGCTTTTTGTGGTGTCGTTTGCCGGTATTGCCTCTGTGCTCGGCCTTCCGGTGGCTGCCCGGTTGGTGGCAGACATGCCGCGAGAAGTGTTATCGAGTTGGGAGCTGTCGGCCATACCCATGTTCCTGCTGATGGGGGCGATCGCACTCCACGGCGGGCTGACCGACGCATTATTCAAGGCGGCGCGAGCCTGGCTGGGGTGGTTGCCGGGGGGATTGGCCGTATCGGCCAATATGGCAGCCGTGGGCCTGAGCTCTACCACAGGATCCAGCTTGGCGACGACTGTGGCGGTGGGGCGTATCAGCATCCCCGAGATGCAGCGATCCCGTTATGACCTGGGGCTGGCGGCAGCAACTTGCGCTTCTGCCGGCACGGTGGCCGCACTTATTCCGCCCAGCATCCCCTTGATTGTGTATGCCATGTTTGCGGAGCAATCCTTGGTCCGCCTGTTTGCCGCAGGCGTGGTGCCGGGGCTGCTGACGGCAGTTGCGTACATTTCGATGATCGTTATTCGGTCCTGGAGAGATCCGTCGATCGCGCCGCGAGGTCACGAGTCCGTTTCGTGGCGGGAGCGGTTCGACACCTTGAAGGAGGTCTGGCCGATACCGGTGCTGGTGCTGGGGGTCTTCGGCGGACTTTATGGTGGTTATGTGGGACCCACCGAAGCCGGTGGCTTCGGCGCCGCGTTGGCCTTGCTTGTGACGATCGTGCGGCGGCGAATGAGCGTCGCGATCTTGCGTCGCTGCCTGCGCGAGGCAGCGGAAACCACGGCAATGATTCTGTTTGTTGCCATCGGCGCTGTCATGCTGGCACGTTACATGGCGCTGGTGGGGCTGCCTGAAGCGTTGGCTGACACCATGGTGGCCGCCGACCTCTCGCCCCTGATGCTGATTCTTTTTACCAGCCTGATTTACCTGGTGCTTGGGATGTTTCTCGACCCCATGGGGGTGATGCTGCTGTCCTTGCCGATCTTCCTGCCGATATTTGATGGCTTGGGATATGATCTGGTCTGGTTCGGCATTATTGTCGTCAAGTTCATCGAGATTGGCCTGCTCACGCCGCCGTTGGGTATGAACGTATTCGCGGTACGTACCGTGCTCCCGGCGAATGTGTCACTGGAGCGCGTTTATGGCGCATTGGGTTGGTTTCTGGCGGTGGAAGTGGTCGTGATGGGTTTGCTTTTTGCCTTTCCGGGGCTCGTGCTCTGGTTGCCCAACACCATTTCGTAATGGAGTTTGCAGGCAGTGAGCGAATCGCAACAAGCGGACAGGCGACAAACCGTTCAATCCATTGAGGTTGGTTTGCGTCTTCTGGATACCATGGCCAGCGTTGCCAGGCCGATGGCGCTGAAAGACATTTCTCAACATAGCGGCGTGCCGCCGAGCCAGGCACACCGTTACCTGCGCAGCTTTGTGAACGGGCGAATGGTCGTGCAGGAGCCCGGTACCGGCTATTACGCCCTGGGGCCAATGGCGATTCGGGTCGGTTTGGCGGGCCTCCGGCAACTCGATGGCATCGAGGCGTGTGATATCGCGGTTCGAGAGCTTTCCACTACCTGGGATTACGCTGGCGGCGTGGCAGTATGGACCGAGCGCGGGCCGGTGATGGTTCGTTGGCACCAGGGCAAGTCGTTCTTGATTCCTGTCGTGGGCCTGGGCACAACGTTCCCGCTGCTGGGCTCGGCAGTGGGCCGCGTTTATCTTTGCTACCTGCCATCAACACATACCGAAGCCTTGCTTGAAGCAGAGCTGAAAAATCCGGTCTCGCGCTTTGCGGATACCACGCGAAAAGAGATCGATGAACAATGTCAGACCATTCGCAGTCGGCGCTACAGCCAGATTGTCGATCACTTCACGCCTTTCATTCGCGGTATCGCGGCACCGGTGTTTGACCTGCAGGGCCATATTCAGACCGTTATCTCGATTGCGGGACGCGTGCCAGCATCGAGAGACGCGGACGGCGTACTCGATGACTTGCTTGGAAGGGCTGAGGCGATCTCTCGTGATCTGGGATACAACGCTAAAAGCAATCCACGGTGACGCTCGTCTTTGAAATACCCACCAGCGTATCGAGGTCCCGGATCGCTGGTTAGTCGAAGACCTTCCCAAGCACGTCATCCCGGACGCCGGTCGGCCGAAGGCTGGCCGGCGATCCGGGATCGCGATGAGCCTTGTCCTTCTGTGGGTGCGCAGGTGATTGGCTGAGATCCCGGGTCGCCGGGCTTTGCCCGTCGCCCGGGACGACGCTCCAGGTAGGGCTTTGCCTTTTGTCCATGGTGACGGTCGATCACGATCAGTGCGCGCTTTCCGACACAGTCACCGTCGCCACGGGGTTGCGAGACGCAACAATACGGCACCTGCTCAAACGTGACGAGTTTACGAACTGGCAAGCGGAGTGAGCCCGAGACGACTGGGTTCATCACATATTTGTGTTATCTTGGCGTGATGAGTGATGCGTTACACCATCCAAGAGCTCGTAGACGCACGTACTGGCGCTGGCGTGGCAACGTCTGTGTTGCACACCTTGGGCGAGGCGGCTCGTGCAAGCTTCGACATGCGTCTGTTGTATCTGCGCGACCAGCCGCCACCGATGTGGCGGAGCCCCCAAGCCAAGAGACTGAGCGCCGAGCACGATCCGCAATGCAAGGATATCTATGAGATTCGCTTCAAAGCGCGGCGCGTCGAGCAACGGCCGCTGGGATACTTCGGTCCGGGCGCCGGGGTCTTCACGATCGTCTTATGGGCTACGCATAAAGGAAGTCAGTGGAAGCCCAAAGACTACTGCCGCATTGCCCGAGAAAAGTGGCTGCACCTTCAACAGCACGGAGGCCGCACCCGGCAGATTGAGGTCGACTAAGCCCAGTCAGCGCTTGCGCCGACTCCAACGCAAAGAGTATCGCTCGGCGTCTGCCATTGCCAATGCCGGCATGCGTGTGGCCATGCAGATTCGATTGCTCCGGGAAGCCGCGGGCTTAACTCAGACGGAACTGGCAAAGAAAATCGGCACACGGCAGAGTGCCGTTGCCAGGCTTGAAGATGCCGAGTATGGCAAGCAATCGCTCGCCGTATTGCACCGGGTGGCGGCCGTGTTCGATGTGGTGACGTGGGTGGAATTTATTCCGTTTTCGCAATTTCTTCAGCGCACAGCCGACCTTTCTCCGGCGGCGATCACGCCCAAAAGCTATGGCCAGGAGTTTGATGAGCGGGGCGAGCCGCGCTGCGATGTGGCGCTGGAGTTTGATCAGAGTGCAATCTCGATGCGTCACTATGTGCAACCCACAGCGTCTGGGTCCATGTACCTTCCGGGAAGAGTCAAGGGGAGTTCATGATGAAAAGGTATGAAGAAACTGCCGACGATGGACGCAAGGTGGTTACCGTGATCCCGGATGATTGCTTGAATCTTGCCGGCGACGGGTTTGGCCCCTCACTCATCGGTCTGCCGATGGTCAAGCTCAGCATTTTTTCGGAGACCATTGGCGGCTCCGAAGATGATTCCATCGAACGCAAAGTGATCGGGTCGATCCAGGTTCCCACCGTGGCTTTTCTGGAGATGGCAGACAAAATACGTGCAGCCCTGGGTTCTAACCCCGACGCCGTGGATCATTACTTTGAACAGGTGAAGAGCCGGCTTTCGGTGAAGCAGGAGGAGTAGGCCATCGGGGTGTCTTCGCCAGCAGTTCGGCTCGACTGCCCACCTGCGCCTTGCGCAGGAAAACTTCTGCCTTGTAGGCAATCCCCATGGGCTGCCGGAATCCGGAGATAGCGGCCATGAGGATCACGGGAGCGAAATCGGTCAGGCTGAAGGGCACGACCAGAGTGATGGGGCGTTCTGGATATTCGGCGTGGGCCGCTCCCCCGGCACCCGCTCCAGCATGAAGGCGACGCCAAGTGGCGCGTGAAGGGATCACGCTTCGTTGCCAGCGATCCAGCCGAACACGGCGGATTTCATGAGGCCGCCCACATAGCCGGAGCGGGGTCCGCCGTCCAGGCCGCCCGTGGTGGCGCCGGCGGCGTAGATGCCGGGGATGGCTTGCCCTTGGGGGTTGAGCACTCGGGCCCGCACGTCGATGGTGATCCCGCCCATGGTGTAGGTGATGCCGGCGATGGCAGGGATGGCGTGCCAGGGTGGGGTGTTCAGGGCCGAGGGCTGGAGGGGGGGGTGTTGGCGCGGTGGGTTGAGGCGGTGGGCGGTGTGGGCTTGCGTGGCTTGTTGCACCTGTTCGATGGTGGCGCTCAAGGCTTGGGCTGGCAGGTGGATGGCCTGAGCAAGGGCTTCAAGGTTCGGGGCGCTGATGAGCGAGCCTCCGGCCGACAGTAGATGCGGGTTGGGCGGGATGGCGCGGTGGGCACCGGCGGTGCGCCAGGCGGGTTCGTCGAATATCACCCAGGCGCGTTCGTGCGAGGGGAGCCGGGCGATGGCATTGGCCAAGGATACGCCGCCCTCGGTTTCATCGGCAAAGCGTTCGCCTTGTGTGTTCACCACAATGCCGGTCATGGCGAGAAAATCCAGAATGGGAAACGGCCAGAGAGTGTCGTTGTGCAAGGCATCTCGGCTGAGTACGTGACCGTAGAAGCCATGATCGAGGCCGCAGGTGGCGGCTCCAGCCTGCAAGGCCATGGTAAGGCCGTCGCCAGTGCCTGAGCCGGCATTGCGCTGATGGAGGTTGGCAGGATGGCCGTTGCCGGTTTGGGTGAGCAGTGTGGGGTTTGCCTGAAATCCGCCATCGGCGAGAAGAACGGCGTGGGCATGCAGAGCGATGGGCTCGCGCGAGGTGGTAAGGGAAGTGTTTTCTGCCATGACTCCGCAGATTGCGCCGTTTCGTTGCAGCAGTTGCAGGGCTTTGTGCCCTCGCAGCAGGGTGCCACCACGGTCGATCAATTGCATGGCGAGGGTGCGGGCGAGTACGTCGCCGCCACGCCCGGGCCAATGCACACCGGGACGATTGGGTCGCAGGGGTAGCAACACATTCTGCTGGTTGATCGCGGGTACGCGACCGAAGCGGATGCCGCGCCCCTGCAGCCAGCGCAGGGTAGGCACGGCGCGGTGGATAAGTGTTTCGAGAAGCGCGGGGTCGGCTGTGCCGTCGGTGGCGTCGAGCACGGCTTGTTCTAGCGTTGCCGCGGGTTCGAAGACGTCGCGCATGGCGATGTGAAAGGCGCCGCCGGAGAAACGCGTGTTACAGGGGTAGTGGGCCGGCTCGCCTTTCTCGAGCAGGAGTACCCGTTTGCCACGTTCGGCGGCACGGTTGGCCGCGGTGAGGCCGGCGATGCCGCCGCCAATCACGATCAAATCCCAGGGTTCGGCGCTGGGAGAATTGGGGCGTGTTGCCATGCTCAGCGGGGGAGGATGAAATCGGCGAGGATCTGCATCAGCTCCAGAAAGGCGCGCAAAAGCAGGAATGCCACCGCACTGGCCACCGCGGTGATGGGCAGGAGCCACAGTGGCGCGCCCAACGGCAGGGCGGCAATGGCAGCTAGCAGCGGCAACAGGGCAATGAGGGCAAAGAGCCACGGGCCATGACGCAGCAGAAGCTCGATGGTGGGGTAACGCGGTAGGGCCATGGAGGGCTGGCCGTACTCGTTGGTTTGAGCGGTGGCCTTCACGCTTTGGCCTCCGCGGGCGGCTCGAGGTTGAGTAGGCGAACGGCGTTCTGGTGCAGGGTTTTTTCCAACACCGTGCTGCTGAAGCTGAAGGCCAGGAAGTCGTCCAGGCATTTGTCCACTTCGCGTACCGGATAGGCCGAGCCGTATAGAAACTGGTCTTGCAGGAAGGTGGCCGCGGCTTTAACCAGAGGCTCGGCGCCCGGCATGAAGAGGTAGGCATCGGGCGAAACAAAGATGTTCTCGTGCCGATACGCCACGCCCATCATGGCTTCGATGTGGGGCCAGCAGGCATGGCCGGCCACCAGCTTGAGTTGCGGGAAGTCGGTGGCCACGCCCTGCAGATGCCTGGGGTGGGAGTCGTCGATCTTGGGCCCGGCAAACGGGCCCGTCATCACGAACACCGGGAGGGCGAGCTCCAGGCAGAGCTCATACAGTGGGTAGAGGCGGCGGTCGTCGGCATGGGTGGCCAGCGCGCTGCGGGTGGGCGAGATGTGAATGCCGCGCATGCCGAGGGTTTCGACGGCGTGGCGGGTTTGCTCAAGCGGATCGCCGAAGTCGCCGCCCACATCGATGCCGGCCACGCCGATCAGGCGTTGCGGGTAGGTGGCGACCACCTCGGCGATGTGTTCGTTGGACACGTCGCTGGCGGGTGAACCGCCGGCGGCTGGCACGATGCGGTTGACGACCACCATGCGATCCACGCCGGCCTGGTCGGCTTCGGCAAAGAACTGCTCCACCGACGCTTCCGCATACGATCGCGGCAGTACGGGCATGCCCAACCGGTCGGCAAAGAATTTCACGTGCGCGGGGGTGAAATAGCGGCAGATCTCGGCCGTTGGTGGCCGCGCCCGCATGTCGATCACATAGTGGCCGTTTCTCATGCTGCTTACTCCCTGCGAATATCGGCCGATTGGATGATGTCGGCCCATTTGTCGGTTTCGGCTTGCATGAAATCGGCCAGCTCTTCGGGCGTGGACGTTTGCACGTCGGCGCCCAGGTCGAACACGCGTCGCTTGATCTCCTCGGATTGCATGATCTCGTTGATCTCGCGATTCAAGCGCTCGATCACGGGCTGCGGCGTGCCGGCTGGCGCAAGCACCGCGTTCCAGGAGCCGGCAATGAACTCCGGGAAACCGGCTTCGGCACTGGTGGGAACGTCGGGCAGCGCGTTGGCGCGCTCGGTGGCCGCCACGGCAATGGGCCGCAACTTGCCGTCCTTGATGAGCGGCACGGCGGTGGGCATCACGTCTACCAGCACATCCACCTGGCCCGACATCGCGGCCAGCAAGGCTTCGCTGCTGCCGCTGTAGGGCACGTGCACGATGTCGGTATCGGTGGCTTTTTTCAACACCTCCGACGACAAGTGAATGGGCGAGCCCACGCCCGCTGAGCCATAGTTGAGCTTGCCGGGGTTGGCCTGGGCGAGATTGACGAGCTCCTGCAGGTTGTCGGCCTCGAGATCCGGGCGCACCATCAACAGCATCTTGGTAACGGAGATCTGCGAGATCGGATCGAAGTCGGTCAGAGGATCAAAGGTGAGATCGGGAAACAGGTTGGGGTTGATCGCCAGCGCCGAGGAGCTGAGCAGCAGCGTGTATCCATCTGGCTTGGCACGGGCAACGTAAGCGGTGCCGATGTTGCTGGCTGCGCCGGGGCGGTTCTCGACCACCACGGGCTGCCCCAGCCGAGGGCCGAGCTCGGCGGCAATGAGCCGGGCCAGTACGTCGTTGAGCCCACCAGGCGCAAAGCCCACCACAATGGAAATGGGCCGCTCGGGATAGCTCTCGCCGCTGGCCATGGCCGGCACGCTCGCGCCCAGCATCAGGCTGATACCCACCAAACCCTTCAGTATCGGTAATTTCATCGGTCTCTCCCCCGTAAAGCGGCGCTGGCAGAACGCAGGCCGCGTTGTTGTCCAGCGCATCGTAGGGTGAGGGAGGCATAAGGTCCAATATCCATTGGAGCCTTCTGTTATTCGATTTACATATCGAACTGCTGCGCTTCGCGCAGTACGTTGCGGGCGACGGTGAGGAAATTGTGTACCGTGGGAGAGGCTTCTTCGTGACGCCAGACCATCGCGATCTCGGCTTCGGGCAGGTAGTGATCCGATTGCAAGCTGGCGTAGCGCACTCCGGCGATGCCAAGCCGGCGCGCCGAGCTGGGCACCAGCGCCACGCCCAGGCCAGCGCTCACCAGCGACACCAGCGTGTGAACTTCGCGCGCCTCGTGAATCACCTTGGGCGTGAAGCCCGCACTCTTGCAGATTTCCATCGATTGATCATGAACTCGCCAACCGGGCCGTGCCGGCACCATGATGAACTTCTCGGCGCTGAAGTCCGGCAGATGCACGGCATCGCGCCGTTTGGGATGATGCTCCGGCATGGCCAGAAGGTAGGGCTCCTTCACCACGATCTCGCTCGAGAGCTCCTCGTCGGCCACCGGCGGGCGCACGAACCCCACCTGCAAACGTCCGCCGCGCAACGCATCGATTTGCTGAGCGCCCGACATATCGTCGAGAAGGAGGAGCACTTCGGGAAACTGCTCCGAAAAGCGCTTGAGGATAGGCGGCAGATAGCTGTAGGCCATGGCCGCAATGAAACTCAGCGTGAGCGTGCCCGACTCCCCCGAACTGATTTTGCGACTCGACGTGATCGCCAGACTCACATCGGCCATCACATGGTAGGCGTGCTTGAGAAACTCCTGCCCCGCCGGCGTGAGCGTGAGCCGCCGACTGCCGCGGAGGAACAGCTTGGCGCCGAGTTCTTTCTCCAGCGCAGCAATCTGCATGCTCAGCGGGGGCTGTGAGATGTGTAGCCGCTTGGCCGCACGGCCCATGTGGAGCTCTTCGGCAACGGCGATGAAATAGCGGATGTGGCGGAGTTCCATAGGGTACGCGGAGTGGGGCGGGTGCCTGAGAGTATTTCATGTGGGTGTGGTGAAGAGATAGGCCTACCCGTTTCGGGTCGTGACCAGCGATGCTGGATCGCGAGGAATCTCGTACTTATGTGATTGCGCAGGTTATGTGCTGAGATCCCGGGTCGGGGGGGGGGGGGGGGGGGCCGCGGGGGCGGCACAGGGG
>JAWLHC010000016.1:0-11308 GCA_041690575.1 Verticiella sp. | reverse complement strand
GCGCGGTTTTTGTGGTGAGACCCCGGGGCGCGGGGGTTTGCCGCGCGCCCGGGATGACGCAAGAGGGAGGCGTTGCCGCATGCCCCCATCGTCCTTCAACGTTCCGCCGCTGCGGCATGACAACGCCTATCGTCGAATCTTCGGTGATCCGCACATGATGGCGGAGCTGCTGCGGGGGTTTGTGTCGGCCGAGATCACCGAGGGCTGGGACTTGACCACGTTGGAGAAAGTGGACACGCAATGGACGACGCGCGGACGAGCCCAACGGCGCAGCGATCTGTTGTGGCGCATTCGGCGCGGTAGCGTGAATTCTCAAAGGCCATGCAGCGCTACAGCCCATCGCTGGCGTTCCTGTTGATCGACGAGAACGTGTTGGAGCCCGAGCGCTTGACCGGTCTGGCCAATGCTTGTGCCGTCTTCTTCCGGATGAAGCGGCTGGAGGATCCGCTGGCGCTGGTCACACTCGTGGACGAGCTGGATCGACTGCTACCCGAGGAGCGTCATACCGGTCTGCGACTCGCGCTGGTGGATTGGCTCTACGACGACTATTTGCCGTCGCATCAGCTTAATATTGGAGATGAGATGGAACGCACGACATCGTTGGCGGAGGTAAAGACCATGCTGGCAGAGGGAACTCCCGATTGGTTTGCGCATGAACGCAATAAGGGGCGCCTTGAGGGGCGGGTAGAAGGGCGGCTTGAAGGTGAGGCTCGCGTCTTGAAGCGTCTGCTCGCCCAACGCTTTGGCTCCAGCCTGCCGGCGTGGGTCGATCAACGTTTGCAGGGCGCCGACGAAGTTGAGCTCGAGCGTTTGGCCGATGCGGTGCTGAACGCCGGGTCACTTGAAGCGGTGTTTGCAGAGCAGCGCTGAGCGGTTGGTGGCGCTCAAGCACGTCATCCCGGATCGCTGGTTAGTCGAAGACCTTCCCAAGCACGTCATCCCGGATCGCTGGTTAGTCGAAGACCTTCCCAACCACGTCATCCCGGACGCCGGTCGGCCGAAGGCTGACCGGCGATCCGGGATCGCGCTGCATCCCGTTTTTCTGTGACCGGTGCAGGTTTCGGGCTGAGATCCCGGGTCGGCGGGCTCCGCCCGACGCCCGGGATGACGTTTCGGGGAGGCTTTGCCCGGCGCCCGGGAGGACGTTGGAGACTCCGCCGGATGACGTTGGAGGTGCCGCGGGATGCGACACCGCGCGTTCTTCACCCAGATAGGCGAGCACTTTGAGTCGGCCGGATTCGATGTGCGAGCGGATGGGGGCGATGTTGGAATAGGTCATGGTGACCTGATTGCGGATCTGCCTGGAGATCATCGGAAGCCGTCATGCAAATGCTCCTTGAGTTGGCTCATCGAATAGTGGTTCAGACCGATGTTGCGCCAGTGTCTTGGACTATTGGCGAAATCGGATTGGCAGATGGCGCCGCCCAATGAAAACAGGCTGGTGGCGATGGGTGCAGGTTCTTGCGCCCATTCGGCGACCGACGTGAGAAAAGCCAGGCCGAGCTCGACGTCTTCGCGCATGTAGCGGTGTTCGAAAAGGTCGATCGGCTCGCGCCAGTCGCCGCTTTTCACCAGCCCGGCATGCGATTTGGGGCCGTACATCCAGTCTTTCCCTTCGTAATGATCGCGCAGGGGGTAATGGTGGCTTTGGTAGCCTAGCTTTTGCCGAACGGCAATGCGTTCGGCATCGAGTTGATCCGTGACGGCGCGCACCACGGGTTGCGTGCCTTCGTTGTGAATATCGAAGTTGCTTGAGTGATTGAGTGGCCCCGCATTCAGGATGATGAGCGGCGGATGAATGATGGGGCCTGCATTCAAGAGCGCGGCAGACAGCGCGTCTTCCACGGCATGGGCGCACGGATAGGCCTGCTGGATCACATTGAGCGCGTGGTCGGTGGCGGATGCCGGAAAAACACCGGTTGGAAGATTTGTTGCCCTTGTGGTGAGTGCCACCGCTTGGGGGGCATGCTTGCGGGTGAGGTAGGGCAGCGTGCCGGTTTCGGCGAACGCGACACGCGCACGATTTCCGCTTTCGTGCACCACTCGGGCCATGAGATAGGTGCCAAACGTGCCTGGCGTGAGATAAACCACTTGGCCGTCTTGCAAGTGCGGGGCCAAACGGTGGGCCAGGTCGGCATGAGACGTTGCGGGCAATGGAATGACGATGAGCTCGGCGCCATTCACGGCGCTGGCCAGATCCGCGGTGGCTCGGTGAAGCGGCACGCTGGTGGTGCTTTCGGCGGTTTGCAAGGAGATCGTGGCCGGCTCGCCCAGCGCCTCGAGTTCGGCACTATTGCGTCGCCAGAGCGTAACGCTATGTCCTTGGAGTGTTAAATCCGCAGCGGCCGTATAACTGCCGTGGCCGCCACCCAGCACCGTGATGCGCATACTTTGTTTCTCCGCAGTTGCCGGCGATGTGCCGCGTGGATCCACCGCCTGTCAGTGATTTTTTATGCAAGGTTATCTTAATTTGATAAAACTGCATATGCCGCTTGGGCTAAGGTCGTTGATATTGCATTTAATGCAACTAATATCTTATAGTGCAATAACCTGCTCAGGAGCCCAAGCGATGAATGCCGACCCGGTTTCCACGAATCCTCATGATGTGTCACCTGCCGAGTTCCGCCGTGTGATCGGTTCGTTTGCGACTGGCGTGACGGTGGTGACGACGACGCTTGATGGCGAGCAGTTCGGCATGACGCTGAACTCGCTCACGTCGGTTTCGCTCGAACCCTTGATCGTGCTGGTGTGCATCGTGAGTGGCAGCCGTACCGGCGCGGCGATTCGGCAGCGGGGGCGGTTTGCGATCAACTTGTTGAGCGTGGAGCACGAGGCGATTTCACGGCGGTTTGTGGGCAAGGAGCAGCGACGGTTTCGGCGTGAGGATGCCAGTGAGAATGCGTGGGGCGTGCCGGTGATGGATGATGCGCTGGGGTTCGTGGTGTGTGATGTGCATGACGTGCACACGATTGGCGACCACGACGTGTTCTATGGCCGGGTGTTGCATTGCGGGGCTTCGGAGGGGAAGCCTTTGTTGTTCTGGCGGGGGGCGTATGCGGGGCTGGGGGAGGGGTGACGGGATTCGCGTTGAGGTCCCGGTTCGCGCGGTCCCGGTTCGCGCGGGCGCGATTGCGCCCGTCTTGACCGGGATGACGGGTTTTTTTAGTGGGCCGGGTCGTCCGGGATGGCGCGGGAGTTTAGTGCTGCAGGAATTGCGCCACGGTGCGGTTGAACTTCTCGGCGTGTTCCCATTGGGCCCAGTGGCCGCAGCGGCTGAAGATGTGCAGGTCGGCGTTGGGGAGGCCGGCGAGCAGGCGCAGGGCGATGTCGAGCGGCAGGAAGCGGTCGTCGCGGCCCCAGATGATGAGGGTGGGGGCGGTTACTTCACCCAACCGGTACGACACGTCGGGGAACTGTTTGGGGTTGCGCTGGCCGCTGGTGACGAAGTTTTCGAGGTGGTCGCGGCGTGCCAGGATGTTGTTCAGGCGACCCTGAACCAGCTCCTCGGTGAGGGCACTGGGGTCGTAGACGAAGGTTTGCAACATGCGCTTGAGATTTTCAAGCGTGGGGTCGCGATAGAGCGCGCCGATCAGCTTGATGCCTTCGGTGGGCTGGGGCACGAACGCGCTGGGCCCGCCGGTGCCACCGCCCATGAGCACGAGTTTGCCGGTGCGCTCGGGGTGTGCCAGAGCAAAGGCCACGGCGCTGTGGCCGCCCATGGAGTTGCCCACGATGTGTACCTTGTCGATGGTCAGTTCGTCGATCAGGCCTTTGAGTGCCTGCGCATTGAGTTCGGAACGTGAGCCTTCGCAGACGATGGCTTCGCTCTGGCCCCAACCGGGGGCGTCCATGAGGATCACACGATAGCCGGCGGCTGCCAGCGGGGTGATGTTGCGGTAGAAGTTCGACCACCCCGTGGCGCCCGGGCCGGAGCCGTGCAACATCACCGCGGTTTCTTCGCCCTGGCCGATGTCGTTGTAATGTACCTTCATTATTCGGTTGCCGGCGTTTACCGTTGCCTGGTGGCTGGTGTCGGCTTCGGAATGGCTTGCGTGTGGTTCTGTCATGACTAAACCTCGGGGTAGGTGGCGGCTGGTCGGTGTTCAGGCTTGCTGGCCGGGCGGCTGCGGCTCGGTTTGCACAGGCAGCACGTTGTACACATTCAGGGTCATGGCAATCATGGTGTAGAGACCGGCCAGGCCGATCAGGTCTTGTACGCCCTGGTGTCCGAACTGCGCCATACAGCGTTCATAGAGCGGCTCGGCCATGGGCCCGCCATCGTGCAGCGCCACGGCAAGCTCCCAGGTGAGTTGCTCGATGGGGTCGCTGAAGTCGGGTGAGGTGCCGTGGCGGATGGCGGTGATCTGTGCTTCGGTGATGCCGGCTTTACGGGCATGTGCCTGGTGCGCGTGATCTTCAAAGGCGGCGCGCCAGTGGCGTGCGTTCACCAGTACCAGGATTTCCTTTTGTCGCTTGGTGATGGGGGCGAGCTGCGAGACATACAGGCCGAACGGCTCGGCCACGTCGATGAAGTCGGGGTTGTGCAGCCAGGCGCGCAGGTTGACCGGCATGCGGCCCCGGGGGCCGCCCTCGATGCGTGCTGCAATGGCTTGCTGGCGCGCATCCCGGGCCTCGGGGGCGATGTCGAAGGGGCGCGAGGTGTAGGTGGCGGGTTTGGCTTTATTCGTCATTGGCGTCTCGGTGGGGGAGCGAGAGTGGGGCACGGATGCCTTCACGATAGGCGATGTCGCGCTGCTCGCGAGCGGCCGCGCGGGCGGCGGGCTCGCCGCCGATGCGGTCGTGCCCCCACAGGCTGGGGCCGAAGAGATAGCCCACCTCCCACGTGGCGTCGTCCACCAGGCGACCACCCCAGCCATACTCGATGGGAAAGCCGGCCGGCGTGTTGAGATAGAACGAGGTCATGTGGTCGTTGGAGTGGCGCCCCAAGGTGGAGTAGATGCGATCGGCGTAATCGGAGAGCGCCACGTCGTACGCCCGGCCCACGTCGTCGAAGTCGTTCACTTCCACCATGATGTGGGCAATGCCGCTGCCGGCACGCTCGGCCAAAGCCACGGAGTGATGGCGTGCATTGGTGTGCAGAAACACCCGGCGATTGGGCGTGAGCACGTAATCCGACACCTTGAACCCCAGCGCGTCGGCGTAGAACGCCTGCGAGCGATCGAGGTCGGGCACGATGAGCACCACGTGGCCCAGCCCAAGTTCGCCGGTGCGAAAGCCGCCCATGGGGCGGTCGGGCACGAAGGGGTCTTGCGCCTGGGCCAGGCCTACGTAGAGCTCCAGGCGGTTGCCATCGGGGTCGTTGAGCCACACCATGTGCTCGATTTTTCGCAAGGCGCGTTCTTCGGTGGTGCTGGGGTGGAAGGGGATGCCGTGGGCTTTGAGTTCGTGGCAGGCTTGGTGCAAGGCGGCCTGGTTGGCGAGTTCGAGGCCGAACCAGGTGTTGGCGGGCTGGGGTTCGGCGAGTAGCAGGAAGCGGTGGTGCTTGTCGTCCATGCGCAGGGTGAGGGTTTCACCCGCGCCTGTTATGTGGCGGGACGTGGATTGTGTGCCCAGCAGGCGCTGGGAGAATTGGCGCCAGGCAGGGAGGTCCTGGTTGGCGAGGCCGATGTAGCCTAGGGATTGGATGTTCATTTTTTTGGGGAGGTCCCGGGTCGCGCTGGCGCTTCGCGCCAGTCTTGCCCGGGATGACGTTTTTGGGTGGGGCCAAGCCGAGTCGTTCGGGGTGACGCTATTTGGGGGAGGTCCCGGGTCGCGCGAGCGCTTACGCGCTCGTCTTGGCCGGGATGACAATTTTTGGGTGGTGTTATGCCACTCTTGCTTGGGATGACGTGGGTGGCTGGAGGATGTCGTTTTCCACCACATCCATGGCATGTGCCACCAGGCGCTGGCATTGGGTTTTGTCGTAACCGAGGAAGAGGTTGGCCATCAGGCGCACGGGGTCGCCCTGGTGGTAGCGCTCGTATTGCACCTGCCGTTGGCCGAAGGCGTCGCCGCACACATCCCAGGCCATTTTGAAGAGGGCGACGCGTTGCCTGGCGTCGGTGCCGGCTGCGCCCTGATAGTAGGTGGCGACGTCGGCGGCGATCGGGCTGTCGAAATCTTCCATGCTGGGCATCATCTGCATGCCGCCGGCGCCCACGGTTTGCAGGATCTCGACGATGCGCGAGTAGTTGCGCGCCGTGAGCATGCGGCCGGTGTTCACGGCGAGCATGGGCGGGCGGACGCGCCCAAGAAAGGTGGGCTCGGCTTCGGCGATGGCGCGCGCCAGGCAGCTTTTCAGCAGCTCCATATAGTGGATGCATTCGCCCACCATTTGCTGCACGTGCAGGAAGCGCTCGGCGCCGTTGCTCTTGACCACTTCCATCAACAGGCCCACCACGAACTCGAGCTTGACCAGGCCGCGCACCGCCGCCTGGTGACTGGAGTGGGCGCGGCCGTTGTTGCCGGCGGCAAAGCGGTTGATCACCTCCACATTGTTGTAGGCGAACACGCGCTCCCAGGGCACCAGCACGTCGTTGAAGATGATGAGGGTGTCGCTGTCTTCAAAGTTGGTACCCAGCGGATGGTTGCCCGGCAGGCGATCGCCGTTGTCGTAGGGCTCGCGGCAAATCTGGCGGATGCCCGGCGTGCTCAGCGGCACGGCAAACATGAGCACGTACTTGGCGTCTTCGGCCTTCTGGTTGGCCATGTTGTAGACCAGCACTTCGTCGGCCAGTGGCCCCATGGTGGCCAGCATGCGTGCGCCCCGCACGATCAGACCCTCATCGGTTTCGCGCACCACACCCAGGTGCAGAAATTCTTCGGCTTGCTCGCCGGAGCTCTTCGAGCGGTCGATCTGTGGCGTGATGATGGCGTGGGTGAGAAAGACGTCGTTGTCGCGCACATAGTTGGCGTAGGTGCGCAGGTTGTCGGCGAAGTCCGCGCCCATGGCCTCGAGCAGCTCGGCCGACTCGCCCCAGCCGTGAATCACGCTGCCAAGAAAATCGGGCGAGCGGCCCATCATGCCCAGCGTTTGCTCGGCCATGAGGCGGTAGGCGGTTTCGCGTTGACGGAGATCGGCAGGCGTGTAGGCAGGCAGATAGGCCATGGCCACCCGCTCGCCCTGCTCGGTGAGGTAGGTGAGCCGGTCGCGAAACTCAGGCTCGTGCTGAATATCGAACAGCCTGGCCGTGTGATGCAAGGGGCGCGCGAAGGCGGGATGGGTGGTCACATCTTCCACCCGCTGACCGCGCAGCCAGACTTCGCGTTGGCCGGTGCGCAAGCCTTCGATGTATTCGTGACCGGTGCGGATTCCCATGGGGGGTGTCTCCAATGTGATGGCGGTAGGTTTTTCGTGTTGTTGGCATGATATGCGAAGGGTTGCATATTGTGCAAGAAATAGGGGTGCCTCGGCCCCGGCCCCGGCTCACGCAGGGCCTCTGGCCCTGTCTCGGCCGGGGTGACGATGGAGGGGCGGGGGCGGGCTCGTGGGGCGCAGGTACAATTCGTGACGATCCAGCGCCTTGGGTGGCGCTGCCTCACGATTGCCCTAGTTGTGGAAACCATGGCCAGACAGCCCCAAGGCATTCAATCGGTGGATGCGGTGTTTCGTTTGATCGAGGCGCTCACCACCAGCTCGCGCGCGATGACGCTTACCGAACTGGCGCAGGCGGTGGGCATGACGGTGAGCAACACGCATCGTTACCTGGTGAGCCTGTTGCGCTCGGGCTTGATCCGGCAGGAAACGGGCTCCAGCCGCTATCGCCTGGGGCCCAGCGCCATTCGCACCGGGCTGGCCGCATTGCGACAGACCGACGGCTTCGAGGCCGCCAGTCGCGCCATGGTGGAACTGCGCGACGCCATCAACATGCCCGTGTTCATCTCCATCTGGACCACCGAAGGCCCGACGATGGTGCGCTGGCTCGACGCCTCCCACTCGATCACGGTGAACGTCAAGCCGGGGTCGCGCTCGCCTGTGTTGAACGGTGCCAGCGGCCGGGTGTTTCTGGCGTTCGAGAACCCGGAGCGCTTGCGCCCCGTATTGGAGGCCGAAATGCGTAGCGCACCGGGACGATTCCGCACGATGGCCGACGTGGAGGCGCTGCAGCACGAGGTGCGCAAGCAGGGCGTCTCGCACGTGTTGGGCGAACGCACCCCGGGGATTCATGGGGTCAGTGCGCCGATTTTCGATGCCTATGAGTCGTTGGTGTTCTCGCTGACGTCGGTGGGGCTCGAGAATGAATTCGATGCGTCTTACGAGGGCGAATTTGCGCAGGCGGTGAAGGCCGCGGCGCGGCAGGCGTCGCGCGAACTCGGCTACGACGAAGCCGCCGCCGAGGAATTTCGAACCTCGATTGCGCTCGGTCCATCGGCTCGAGCCGCCGCACCTCAAGTCGCGGCCTCGCGCAAGCGAACAGCGGCCGAACCGTCAACCGATGCGCGGGCTTTGGCCAAACCGTCATCCGATGGGCAGGCACTTGCCGAACCGTCATCCCGGACCCGCCGGACGCGAAGCGTCCGGACGGGAGCCGGGCTCTCACCCAGAAAAAGTGGGTGAGGTCCCGGGTCGCCGGGCTTCGCCCGGCGCCCGGGATGACGCGCTGGGGGAGGCCTCGCCCGGCGCGCGGGATGACGCTCTGGGGAGGCTTCGCCCGGCGCCCGGGATGACGCTTTGTGAGGAGGCCTCGTCCGGCGCCCGGGATGACGCTTTGTGAGGAGGCTTCGCCCGGCGCGCGGGATGACGTTTTTGGGGAGGCTTCGCCCGGTACGACGCCGCAGTGGTGGCACTCAGTGGTACGTCATCCCGGACGCCGGTCAGCCGAAGGCTGGCCGGCGAGCCGGGATCTTCCCCGCCCCACAGACTCTCCCGTCTTTCAGATTGTAGGCATAAACAAGCTCTGCGACTCATCATGTCGCTGAGAGTGTCTTTGCGCGTCTGGAGTTATTTATTGCATAGTGCGGATTGAGTTGCATATAATGCATTCCGGCAGCATACATAAGCCAACTCTGGCATTCCCTGCGAGCCCCGGAGGAGACATTCATGACACTCAAGCAACTTACCCTGGCCTTTGGCCTGGCGGCTGTGGCCACCGCCGCCAGTGCCCAGAGCTATCCCGATCGTCCTATCACCCTCGTGGTGCCGTTTCCGCCCGGATCGGTGACCGACGTGTCCGGCCGAGCCCTGGGCCAGTACATGAGCGAGAAACTGGGGCAGCCGGTGGTGATCGAGAATCGCCCCGGCGCCACCGGCAGCATTGGCTCGGCCCATGTGGCCAAGTCGCCGCCCGACGGCTATACCCTGAGCCTGGGCAACGACGCCACCCACGTCACCAACCCGATGTTGTACGAAGGCGTCACCTACGACCAGATCGAAGATTTCACCCCGATTGCGCCTTTGGTGGCCAACGTGATCACGTTGGTGGTGCATCCGTCCATGCCGGCGCGAAACCTCGAAGAGTTCCTGGCTTACGCGCGTAGCCCGGAAGGCGAAGGCCTGGCGTTTGCCACCCCGGGTATCGGTTCGCCTCACCATCTGGCGGGCGAAATGATGAATCAGATGGCCGACACCAAGCTCAATCATGTGCCCTACAAAGGGGGCGGCCCGGCCGTGACCGACTTGCTGGGTGGTCAGATTCTGGTGTCGTTCTCCAGTCTGGCCGCGGTGAAGTCGCATGTCGAAGCCGGCAACCTTCGGCTCATCGGCGTGATGTCGCCCGATCGCAATGATGCCTTCCCCGACGCGCCGTCACTTACCGAGGCAGTGCCCGGACTGGAGATCATGAGCTGGACAGGCATGTTCGGGCCGGCCGGCATGGACGACGCCCTCGTGGATCAGCTGAACGCCGTGGCTCAGGACGCCTTGCGCGATCCCAAGGTGGTGAGTGTTCTTGAGGGCGCCGGGTTGATCCCGACGCCGGGGCCAGCAGATCAGTTGGCCCAGATCGTGAGCGACGATATCACCAAGCGGCAAGCCATCATCGACACCGTTGGCATCAAGGTGGAATAAGCGGTTGCCGGGCCGGGCCGCCCGCGTCGTTCGAAATTGACGCGGGCGGCCCGTCGTTTCACACTCTCATCGCATCATCCCATTCGGCCGCGACCATCGGGAAGGGCAGGCAAGCACTCATGCAGAAAGTCATCTCACTGGAAGCGGCACCCGGCGCGCTGGCACGCTGCCATCACGTTCAGGCTGTGGCAAGCACGCAGGAGTATTTCGTTGAAGTGGGCAATCTTGCCAGCGGATCGCCGGTTGGCATCCCCATCGTGTTGGCCAAGGGGGCTCACCCCGGGCCCTGCCTCTGGCTGAACGGCCAGGTACATGGCGACGAACTCAACGGCATGGTGGCTGCGCTTCGTTTTGTGCGCGGGCTGGCGCTGAACGAATTGCACGGCAGTGTGATCGTGACCACCACGGCCAACCCGCACGCTTTCGATGCCCGCCGCAAACGAACGCTGTTGGACGACCTCGATCTGGACCAATGCTTTCCCGGTCACGATGCCGGTCTCGTGACCCAACGGTTCGCCGCAGCCCTCACCACCACCCTCGAAGGCTTTGCCGACGCCCTGGTGAGTTTTCATGCCATGGGTGCGGCCTTCGACTGCGAACCGTTTGCCGTGTTCAAGAATGCCCCGCCGCATGCAGGCGTTCCTGAGGCCGATATCCTGAGTTTGCTGGCACATTTTGAACCGGTCAGTGCCTGCTTCATGCCGCTGGAGCTGCGCGAAGGCGAACTGCCCGGCCACCTCGCCGGGGCGCTGGATTACTGGATGCTCCAGGCGGGTAAACCGGCGTTCATGATCGAACTCGGTGCCGGTGGCAGGCTTGAGCCGCGACACGTAGCCCAGGGTGTGCGAGGCTTGCAAGGCATGGCTGAAACCATGGGGCTGTTTCGACGCAATACGGCAGTTGCGGTGCCGCCTGAGCTGGTTCGCGTGAGCCGATACCAGCACGTTACCGGCTCACGCGGTGGGCTCTTCGAACGCCTGGCGGAGCCCAACACCGAGCTGGCGCCCGGTGAGCCTTATGGCCGCATCCTGGATTTGTACGGTCGGGAAATCGAGCGACTGTCATTCGCCAATGCCACTCGCCTCATCGGCATCCGCCGCGACCCCGTCGTGCACAGCGGCGACCGCGTCGCCTTTGTTGCCCACGAGTGGGAGACGGTTGCGGTGTGAGGCTCCCGCTACGTCATCCCGGACGTCGGACAGCCGAAGGCCCTCCGCCACGTCATCCCGGACGTCGGGCAGCCGAAGGCCCTCCGCTACGTCATCCCGGACGTCGGGCAGCCGAAGGCTGGCTGACGATCCG
>JAWLHC010000015.1:0-88791 GCA_041690575.1 Verticiella sp. | reverse complement strand
CACCGGCTCCATCGAGCTGCCGGCCGACAAAGAAATGGTGCTGCCGGGCGACAACGTCTCGATCACCGTGCAGTTGATCGCGCCGATCGCCATGGAAGAAGGCCTGCGTTTCGCCATCCGTGAAGGCGGTCGTACCGTCGGCGCCGGCGTCGTGGCCAAGATCCTCGCGTAATTCGGCGATCGATCACTTTGCTCCAACCCGGGCGGCCATGCCGCCCGGGATGCTGCTCCAGGCAGCGCCACTCGTTCTTTGGGAATTTTCATGAAAAAGCAGAAGATCCGCATCCGTCTGAAAGCCTTCGATTACAAACTGATCGATCAGTCGGCTTCGGAAATCGTCGATACCGCCAAGCGCACCGGCGCCGTTGTGCGGGGCCCCGTACCCCTGCCCACCCGTATCCGTCGTTACGACGTTCTGCGTTCGCCGCACGTCAACAAGACGTCGCGTGACCAGTTCGAAATCCGTACCCATCAGCGTCTGATGGATATCGTCGATCCCACCGACAAGACGGTCGACGCGCTCATGCGCCTCGACCTCCCCGCCGGTGTCGACGTCGAAATCGCCCTGCAGTAAAGGGTGTGAAAAAGGAGCGCTGCGGCGCTCCTTTTTTGTTGGTCCCGGGTCACGCGGGCGCTACGCGCCCGTCTCGCCCGGGATGACGTTCTCTTCGTGGCGGCGCCCTACTGACGGGGTGACGCGGCGCTCTGCTGACGGGGTGATGTTCTCTTTGTGGCGGCGCTCTGCTGACGGAGTGATGTTCGCTTCGTGCTCGCGCCCCATCGCCATCGTCCCGGGTGAAACCTATTTCGACGTCATCCCGGGCGAGACGGCCGCTGCGCGGCCGCGTGACCCGGGACCACAAGGGGCTTGCCTCAGAAGCCCGGAGAGTGCTACACTTTCAGGCTTGCCATTTGTGGCATGAAAAAATGCGCCCGTCGTGCAAGGCGGCGGGTAGGGTTTCATGCCTTTTGGGTGGCAAATTCTGTGTAAACAGCCACGATGCCAGCTGCCTGTCGGCGACAGGTGGGTGTGGTGCCTTCAAGTCTGCTTTCTTGGCTTGCGTTCCGAGCAACAGTGGTTCGGGCGTTGGGTGTCATGCATTGGTGTCAAATTAGCCCCGGCCAATCGTAGCCGGGATTGGAGAAAATAATGTCGAATCCGACATCCACGCCCGCCGCGTTCCGGCTGGGTCTGGTGGGTCGCAAGGTTGGCATGACCCGCGTGTTTACCGAGGAAGGCGAGTCCATCCCGGTGACCGTGCTGGACGTGTCGGGTAACCGCGTGGCTCAGGTCAAGTCCCCCGAAACCGACGGCTATGCCGCGGTTCAGCTGGCTTACGGCCAGCGACGTGCTTCGCGCGTCAGCAAGGCGCAGGTCGGTCACTACAGCAAGGCCGGCATCGAAGCCTCCAGCATGCTCAAGGAGTTCCGCCTTGATCCCGCCCAGGCTGCCGAAATGCAGCCCGGTGCCGAAGTCAAGGTCGACGCCGTCTTCACCGAAGGCCAGAAGGTTGATGTCACCGGCATCACCATCGGTAAAGGTTTTGCCGGCACGATCAAGCGTCACCACTTCGGTTCGCAGCGTGCCTCGCACGGTAACTCGCGCTCGCATCGTGTGCCCGGCTCCATCGGCCAGGCGCAAGATCCCGGCCGCATCTTTCCCGGCAAGAAAATGGCGGGTCATTTGGGCAACGAACAGCGCACGACCCAGAACCTTGACGTCGTTCGCATCGACGCCGAGCGCGGTCTGCTGCTGGTGCGCGGCGCCGTTCCGGGTCATGCCGGTGGCGACGTAGTCGTTCGCCCGGCGATCAAAGCAGCCGGCAAGGGGGCGTAATGGATATCAAGCTGCTCAATGAACAAGGCCAGGCCGCTGCCACCGTGAGTGCGGCCGATACCGTGTTTGGTCGCGACTTCAACGAAGCGCTGGTGCATCAGGTGGTCGTGGCCTATCAGGCCAATGCCCGTGCCGGCAACCGTGCGCAGAAGGATCGTGCCGAAGTCAAGCACTCCACCAAGAAGCCCTGGCGCCAAAAGGGTACCGGTCGCGCCCGCGCTGGCATGACCTCGTCGCCGATCTGGCGTGGAGGCGGTCGCGCCTTCCCCAACTCGCCCGACGAGAACTTCAGCCAGAAGGTCAACAAGAAGATGTATCGCGCCGGGATCCGCGCCATCCTGTCGCAGCTCGCCCGCGAAGAGCGCATCGCCGTGGTCGAAGACTTCACGATCGATACGCCCAAGACCAAAGCGGCTGCCACCAAGCTCAAGGCCCTCGGCCTGGGCGACGCCTCGTCGTCGGTGCTCATCATTACCGATGCCTTCGACGAGAACCTTTACCTCGCCACGCGCAACCTGCCTCATGTGGCGGTTGTCGAGCCGCGTTACGCCGATCCGCTGTCGCTGATCCACTACAAAAACGTGTTGATCACCCGTCCGGCCATCGCGCAACTCGAGGAGATGCTGGGATGAACGGCCAAGTCAAAGCAAATCTGTCCAACGAACGCCTGCTGCAGGTTCTTGTTGCCCCGATCGTGACCGAAAAGGCCACCTTCGTGGCCGAAAAGAACCAGCACATCGCGTTCCGCGTCCTGCCCGACGCCACCAAGCCCGAGATCAAGGCGGCAGTCGAACTGCTGTTCAAGGCTGAGGTCGAGTCGGTTCAGGTGCTCAACGTCAAAGGCAAGGCCAAGCGGTTTGGCCGGTTCACGGGTCGCCGTCGCAACGAGCGCAAGGCGTACGTTGCCCTGAAGGAAGGCCAGGAACTCGACTTCTCGCAGGAGGTGAAGTAAATGGCACTCGTCAAACTGAAGCCGACCTCGCCGGGTCGCCGCTCGATGCTGAAGGTGACCCACAGTCACCTGCACAAGGGTGAGCCGTTCGCACCGCTGCTCGAGAAGCAGATCCAGAATGCCGGCCGCAACAACATGGGCCACATCACCACGCGTCATCGCGGCGGTGGTCACAAGCAGCATTACCGGATCGTCGACTTCCGTCGCAATAAAGACAACATTCCGGCAAAAGTCGAGCGCATCGAATACGACCCCAACCGCACGGCTCACATCGCACTGGTGTGCTATGCCGACGGTGAGCGTCGTTACATCATCGCCCCGCGTGGTCTCAAGGTGGGCGCGGCTCTGATCTCGGGCAACGAAGCCCCGATCCGTGCCGGCAACACCCTGCCCATTCGCAACATCCCGGTCGGTACCACCATCCACTGCGTGGAAATGGTGCCGGGCAAGGGTGCCCAGCTGGCCCGTTCGGCCGGTGCGTCGGCCGTACTGCTGGCCCGCGAAGGCACCTACGCCCAGATTCGCCTGCGCTCCGGCGAGGTGCGTCGTGTGCACATCGAGTGCCGCGCCACCATCGGCGAAGTGAGCAACGAAGAGCACAGCCTGCGCCAGATCGGCAAGGCCGGTGCCATGCGTTGGCGCGGTGTGCGGCCTACGGTTCGTGGCGTGGCCATGAACCCCATCGACCACCCGCACGGTGGTGGTGAAGGCCGTACCGGCGAAGCCCGTGAACCGGTCAGTCCCTGGGGTGTTCCTACCAAGGGTTACAAGACCCGTCGTAACAAGCGGACGAACAATATGATCGTCCAGCGACGCAAGCGCAAGTAAGAGGCGAACCATGTCACGTTCGATCAAGAAAGGTCCGTTTGTCGACGCGTATCTGCTCAAGAAGGCAGAAGCTGCGTCCGGCGGCAAAGAAAAGAAGCCGATCAGAATCTGGTCGCGCCGCTCAACCATCCTGCCCGAATTCATCGGGCTCACGTTTGCCGTTCATAACGGTCGGCAGCATGTTCCCGTGTATATCAACGAGAACATGGTGGGCCACAAGTTCGGCGAATTCGCACTGACCCGTACGTTCAAGGGTCATGCGGCTGACAAGAAGTCCCGGAGGTAAGCCATGCAGAACGGTAACGATACAGCCGCCGTCGTTCGCGGCGTGCGCGTTTCCGCGCAGAAGGCTCGCCTGGTCGCCGACCTGGTGCGCGGCAAACCTGTCGCGCAAGCGCTCAACATCCTTGCATTCACGCCCAAGAAGTCGGCCGTGATCATTCGCAAGGCTGTGGAGTCCGCGATTGCCAACGCCGAACACAACGATGGCGCCGACATCGACGAGCTGAGGGTGAAAACCATCTACGTCGATAAAGCGTCCTCCCTGAAACGCTTCGACACCCGCGCCAAAGGCCGCGGCGTGAAGATCGAAAAGCAGACTTGCCACATCGTGGTCAAGGTCGGCGTCTAAGGAGTCACGATGGGACAGAAAATTCATCCGACCGGCTTCCGTCTGGCAGTCACTCGCAACTGGACCTCCCGCTGGTACGCCGAGGATAAAACCTATCGCGGCATGCTGATCCAGGATGCCCAGGTACGCGAATACCTCAAGAAGAAGCTGAAGAACGCTTCGGTGGGTCGCGTCATCATCGAGCGTCCTGCCAAGAATGCCCGCATTACCGTCTACTCGGCTCGTCCGGGTGTGGTGATCGGCAAGAAAGGCGAGGATATCGAAAACCTCAAGGCCGATCTGCAGCGACTGATGGGCGTGCCTGTGCACGTCAACATCGAAGAGATCCGCAAGCCCGAAGTCGATGCGCAACTGGTGGCCGATTCCATCGCCCAGCAGCTCGAAAAGCGCATCATGTTCCGCCGCGCCATGAAACGCGCCATGCAGAACGCCATGCGTCTGGGTGCTCAAGGCATCAAGATCATGAGCTCGGGTCGCCTCAACGGTATCGAAATCGCCCGTACCGAGTGGTACCGCGAAGGCCGTGTGCCCCTGCACACGCTTCGTGCCCACATCGACTACGGCACCGCCGAAGCGCACACCACCTACGGCATCATCGGCATCAAGGTCTGGGTCTACAAGGGTGACAACCTCACCAACGCCGACCTGATCGCTGCCGACACGCCGCGCGAAGACGAGCGTCGTCCGCGTCGCGGTCCTCGTGGAGATCGTCCGGGCGGTCGCCCGGGTGCTCGCCCGAGTCGTGGCGGACGCCGAACCGATAGCAAGCCGGCCGGCGCAGATGCTGCCCCGGCAGGTAAAGACGGAGAATAAGCATGCTGCAGCCAGCACGCAGAAAATACCGCAAGGAGCAGAAGGGCCGGAACACCGGTCTGGCCACGCGCGGTACCAACGTTTCGTTCGGCGAGTTCGGTCTCAAGGCCACCGGTCGCGGCCGCCTCACGGCGCGCCAGATCGAGGCCGCTCGTCGTGCCATCAACCGTCACATCAAGCGTGGCGGCCGCATCTGGATCCGGGTGTTTCCCGACAAGCCCATCTCGCAGAAGCCTGCCGAAGTCCGTATGGGTAACGGTAAGGGCAACCCCGAGTATTGGGTGGCCGAAATTCAGCCCGGCAAGGTGATCTACGAAATGGAAGGCGTCAGCGAGGAACTGGCTCGCGAAGCCTTTCGCCTGGCCGCCGCCAAGCTGCCGATCTCGACCGTGTTCGTCACGCGTCACGTCGGCGCCTGAAGGCACACGAAGGAATTGTCATGAAAGCGAGCGAACTCCGTAACAAGGATACCGCCGAGCTCAAGAAAGAGCTCGAGAGCCTGCTGAGGGCCCATTTCAGCCTGCGTATGCAGGTGGCCACGCAGCAGCTTTCCAACACCAGCCAGCTCGGCAAGGTGCGTCGCGACATCGCGCGTGTACGCACGGTGCTGCGCCAGAAGGCAGGGGGTCTAGCATGAGCACTGCAACCGAAGAACAAGGCCAGACACCGGCCAAGCGTACGCGCAAGCTGGTGGGCAAGGTCGTCAGCAACAAGATGGATAAAACCGTGGTCGTTCGGGTAGAGCGTCGCGTCAAGCATCCGTTGCTGGGCAAGATCGTCGTCCGTTCGGGCCGGTACAAGGCCCACGACGAAAACAATCAGTACAACGAGGGTGATACGGTCGAGATCGCCGAAGGTCGTCCGATCTCGCGCCAGAAGGCCTGGTCGGTCACTCGTTTGATCGAGGCTGCCCGGGTTATCTGAGCGGTCGGTCTCGTGGAAGCCGCCGGCGGTGCCGGCGGTTTCATGGCCTGAATGGTGCTTTTGCACCACAGGGCTTGCGGCGAAGCTCCTCGCAGGGTATACTCGTCGTCTTTCGTCAGTAGCGTACTGTTGTCTGCCTGGTGTTGCCAGCCGAGGCAGTGAGCTAACCGAAAACACCCTCGCAACTCGTACGGCAAGGTGGGCAAACGCCAACATGCCTTGTTTTGCGAGTTCAATTCCGCAAGATTTCTACCCAGGCCTTGCAGGCTGTCATACGGTGCAAGCCGCATGCGGCAGGTTGGGCCACACGGGACCAAAACTGATCGCTGTGCAACCCGTCGCATCGTGCCACGGTCTGCCTGCGGCTCAAGTTGGATAAGGTTAAATCATGATTCAAATGCAGACCACGCTAAACGTGGCCGATAACACGGGTGCGCGTGCCGTCATGTGCATCAAGGTGTTGGGCGGCTCCAAGCGTCGTTACGCCGGTATCGGCGACATCATCAAGGTGAGCGTCAAGGAAGCCGCGCCCCGCGGGCGCGTCAAGAAGGGCGAGATCTACAACGCCGTCGTCGTGCGTACCGCCAAGGGCGTTCGTCGCAAAGATGGCTCGCTCATTCGCTTTGGCGGCAATGCAGCCGTGTTGCTCAACGCCAAGCTCGAACCCATCGGCACTCGCATCTTCGGACCGGTCACGCGCGAGCTGCGTACCGAGAAGTTCATGAAGATCGTGTCGCTCGCCCCTGAAGTCCTCTGAGGAGCTGGCCATGAACAAGATTCGCAAAGGCGACGAAGTCATCGTCCTGACCGGCAAGGATCGCAAGCGTCGTGGTGTCGTGCTGCGTCGCGTCAGCGCCGACCATGTCGTGGTCGAGGGTATCAACGTGGTCAAGAAGCACGTCAAGCCCAACCCCATGCGCAACGAAATGGGTGGTGTTGTCGACAAGACCATGCCCATCCACGTTTCCAATGTCGCCATTTTCAATCCGGAAACCGGCAAGGCTGATCGCATCGGCTTTACCGAAACAGACGGCAAGAAAGTGCGCGTTTACCGCTCCAATGGTCAAGCCATTGGCGCGAAGGCGTAAGGGGTAGGAAATGGCACGTTTGCAAGAGTTTTATCGCACCAAAGTCGTGGCCGACCTCACCGAGAAGTTCGGCTACAAGAGCGTGATGGAAGTGCCTCGCATTTCCAAGATCACCCTGAACATGGGTGTGTCCGAGGCGGTGGCCGACAAGAAAGTCATCGAGAACGCCGTGAGCGACCTCACCAAGATCGCTGGTCAGAGGCCCGTTATCACCAAAACGCGCAAGGCCATCGCGGGTTTCAAGATTCGCGAAGACTACCCGATCGGTTGCATGGTTACGTTGCGCGGTCAGCGCATGTACGAATTCCTGGATCGTCTCATTGCGGTGGCACTGCCCCGCGTGCGCGACTTCCGTGGGGTTTCCGGCAAGGCCTTCGATGGTCGCGGCAACTACAACATCGGGGTGAAAGAGCAGATCATTTTCCCCGAGATCGAGTACGACAAGATCGACACGCTGCGTGGTCTGAACATCAGCATCACGACGACCGCCAACACCGATGACGAAGCCCGCGCCCTGCTGAGCGCGTTCCGCTTCCCGTTCCGTAATTAAGGGGTGATGACGTGGCAAAACTTTCACTCATCAATCGCGAAGTCAAGCGCGCCAAGCTGGCAGACAAATTTGCCAACAAGCGCAACGCACTCAAAGCCATCATCGACGACACGTCGAAGTCCGATGAAGAACGCTACGAAGCTCGCCTGAAGTTGCAGCAGCTGCCGCGCAATGCCAACCCGACACGCCAGCGTAATCGCTGCGCCGTCACGGGTCGCCCGCGCGGTGTGTATCGCAAATTCGGCGTCGGTCGAACCAAACTGCGCGAGATGGCAATGCGCGGCGAGGTTCCCGGCATGACCAAGGCCAGCTGGTAGGAGAGATTCAACATGAGCATGAGCGATCCCATCGCCGATATGCTGACCCGCATCCGCAATGCGCAGCAGGTGGAAAAGTCCACGGTCAGCATGCCCTCCGCCAAGCTGAAAGTGGCCATTGCCGCCGTGCTGAAGGATGAGGGCTATATCGAAGATTTTCAGGTGCAGAGCAACGGCGCCAAGCCGACGCTCGAACTCACCCTCAAGTATTACGCCGGCCGTCCGGTCATCGAGCGCATCGAACGCGTCTCGCGTCCCGGTCTGCGCATCTACAAGGGCCGCAGCGCCATTCCCCAGGTCATGCACGGCCTGGGTGTGGCCATCGTCTCCACCTCGCGTGGCGTCATGACCGACCGCCACGCCCGCGCTGCGGGCGTCGGGGGCGAAGTCCTCTGCTACGTGGCGTAAAGGAGTCCAACATGTCACGTATTGCAAAATATCCCGTCGAAACGCCGCAGGGCGTCGAAGTCAACATCACCCCCAGCGAGATCTCCGTCAAGGGTCCGCTCGGTACGCTGGCTCAGTCGCTCGATGGTGCCGTCAAGATCACCGAAGACAGCGGCAAGCTGAGCTTCGAGGTCGCTAACGATTCGCGCTACGCCAAGGCCATGTCCGGCACGTTGCGCGCTCTGGTCCAGAATATGGTAACCGGGGTGAGCAAAGGCTTCGAGCGTCGTCTCAACCTGGTTGGCGTGGGTTATCGCGCCCAGGCACAGGGTGATTCGATCAAGCTCCAGCTGGGCTTCTCGCACGATGTCGTGCACCAGATGCCCGAAGGCGTGAAAGTCGAGTGCCCCAGCCAGACCGAGATCGTTCTCAAGGGCAGCGACAAGCAGCGCCTGGGTCAGGTCGCAGCGGAGATCCGTGCCTATCGTCCGCCCGAGCCCTACAAGGGCAAAGGCGTGCGCTATGCCAACGAGCGGATCATCCTCAAAGAGACCAAGAAGAAGTAACGGCGCAAGGACGAATCATGGACAAGAAACAAACTCGTGTGCGTCGCGCGGTAGCCACGCGGCGCAAGATTTCGAAGCTTGGCATGCACCGGTTGTCGGTATTCCGTTCGAATGCCCACATCTATGCCAGCATCATTGGCCCGGAAGGCAACAAGGTTCTGCTCACGGCTTCCACCGTCGAGCCCGAAGTTCGCCAGAAACTCGCCGACCAGACAGGCAAGGGCGGCAATGCCGCCGCTGCCACTCTGGTGGGGCAGCGCGTTGCCGAGAAGGCACGTGCGGCGGGTATCGAGTCGGTGGCGTTCGATCGCTCCGGTTTCCGCTATCACGGTCGGGTCAAGGCGCTGGCGGAAGCTGCGCGCGAAGCCGGCCTGAAGTTCTAAGCGAGGATCACAATGGCCAAGATGCAAGGCAGGAACGCGAACGCCGAAGAGCGTGATGATGGCTTTCGCGAAAAAATGATCGCGGTCAACCGCGTCAGCAAGGTCGTGAAGGGTGGTCGTACCATGAGCTTCGCGGCGCTGAGCGTGGTGGGCGACGGCGACGGACGCATCGGCATGGGCAAGGGCAAGGCCCGCGAAGTGCCCGTGTCGGTACAGAAAGCCATGGAACAGGCCCGTCGCGGTCTGTTCAAGGTGCCCCTCAAGAACGGCACGTTGCACCACGCGGTGGTGGGTCAGCATGGCGCCTCCAAGGTGCTCATCTCTCCCGCTGCCGAAGGTACTGGCGTGATCGCCGGTGGCCCCATGCGCGCCATCTTCGATGTCATGGGTGTGCGCAACGTGGTGGCCAAGAGCCTGGGCTCCACCAACCCCTACAACCTGGTGCGGGCAACCCTCAACGGGCTGCAATCGTGCACCACGCCGGCGGAGATCGCTGCCAAGCGCGGCAAATCCGTCGAAGAGATTCTGGGATAAGTCATGAGCACGCAAAAACAGGTGAAGGTTACGCTGGTCCGTTCGCCCATCGGCACGCGCGAGTCGCATCGCGCCACGGTGCGCGGCCTGGGCCTGCGCCGAGTCAACAGCAGCAAAGTGCTGATCGACACTCCCGAGGTGCGCGGCATGATCCGCAAGGTGGCCTATCTGGTCTCCGTCTCGGAAGCCTGAAGGAATAGCCATGGAAAACATCACACAACTCAATACGCTCGAGCCTGCTGAAGGCTCCCGTCCGGAGCGTCGCCGTGTCGGTCGCGGTATCGGTTCCGGTCTGGGCAAGACGGGCGGTCGCGGTCACAAGGGCCAGAAGTCGCGTTCGGGCGGCTTCCACAAGGTGGGCTTCGAGGGCGGTCAAATGCCCTTGCAGCGCCGTCTGCCCAAGCGTGGCTTCAAGACCTTCGATGGTCACCTCTACGCCGAAGTGCGTCTGAGTGAGCTCGACAAGCTGCCGGTCGACGAGATCGACGTGCAGGTGCTCAAGCAGGCCGGCATCGTCGGTCAGCAGGTGCGTCACGCCAAAGTCATCAAATCGGGCGAGCTCAAGCGCAAAGTGGTGCTGAACGGCATCAATGCCACGGCCGGTGCTCGCGCCGCCATCGAAGCTGCCGGCGGCAGTCTCAACGCCGCCAACTGACACGCGCACGGGGATTACCTTGGCTACTGCGAATACGTTGGGCAAGGCCGCAGGCCGTTACAGCGACCTCAAACGCCGTCTGGTGTTTCTGGCGCTGGCACTGATGGTCTATCGTCTGGGCACTCACATACCGGTGCCCGGCATCGATCCCGATCAGCTCTCGGTTCTGTTCCAACAGAACGAAGGGGGCATCCTGGGCCTGTTCAACATGTTCTCGGGCGGCGCGCTGTCGCGGTTCTCGATTCTGGCGCTGGGCATCATGCCGTATATTTCGGCATCGATCATCATGCAGCTCATGACGGTCATCGTGCCCTCGCTCGAGGCGCTCAAGAAAGAGGGCGAGGCCGGTCGACGCAAGATCACCCAGTACACCCGTTACGGCACCCTGGCACTGGCGTTCTTTCAGGCCATCGGTATTTCGGTGGCGCTGGAGTCGCAGCCCGGGCTGGTCATCGATCCGGGCATGCTGTTCCGGGTTACCACGGTGATCTCGCTGGTTACCGGCACCATGTTCCTCATGTGGCTGGGTGAGCAGATCACCGAGCGTGGCCTGGGCAACGGCATTTCGCTGATCATCTTCGCCGGTATCGTGGCGGGTCTCCCGGCTGCGCTGGCTGGGCTGTTCGAGCTGGTGCGCACCGGTGCCATGGCCATCATCACCTCCATGTTCATTGTGGCGCTGGTGATTTTGGTCACGGCATTCGTGGTCTTCGTCGAGCGCGGTCAGCGACGCATTACGGTCAATTACGCCAAGCGTCAGGTGGGCAACAAGCTGTATGGCGGGCAAAGCTCGCATCTGCCGCTCAAGCTCAACATGGCCGGCGTGATTCCGCCCATCTTTGCGTCGTCGATCATCCTGTTTCCGGCCACGCTCACGAGCTGGTTCGCCACGGGCGAGAGCATGCGCTGGATGCGAGACATCGCCGCGGCATTGTCGCCGGGGCAACCGCTCTACATCACGTTGTACGCCGCGGCGATCATTTTCTTTGCCTTTTTCTATACGGCACTGGTGTTCAACAGCCGCGACACGGCCGACAACCTCAAGAAGAGCGGTGCGTTCATTCCTGGCATCCGTCCGGGCGAGCAAACGGCGCGATACATCGACAAGATCCTGTCGCGTCTCACTCTGGCTGGTGCCATCTACATCACCGCGGTGTGCCTGCTGCCCGAGTTCCTGGTGCTGCGCTGGAATGTGCCCTTCTACTTCGGGGGTACCTCCCTTCTGATCATTGTCGTGGTCACCATGGACTTCATGGCACAAGTGCAGTCGTACATCATGTCCCATCAGTACGATTCGCTGCTCAAGAAGGCCAACTTCAAGGGCATGAACCTGCCGGTGCGATAAGGTAAACATGGCTAAAGACGACGTTATCCAAATGCAGGGCGAGGTTCTCGAGAACCTCCCCAATGCAACCTTCCGTGTCAAGCTCGAGAACGGCCACGTAGTACTCGGCCACATCTCCGGCAAGATGCGTATGAACTACATCCGGATTCTTCCGGGCGACAAGGTGACGGTGGAACTCACTCCATACGACCTTTCTCGCGCACGTATCGTATTTCGAACGAAATAAGCCGTGCGGAACTCAAGGAGTCAACCATGAAAGTCATGGCATCTGTGAAGCGCATTTGCCGCCACTGCAAAGTCATCAAGCGCCACGGGGTGGTGCGGGTGATTTGTACCGACCCGCGCCATAAACAGCGCCAGGGTTGATTCAGCAGACGACAAAGTAAGGAAACGTTATGGCCCGTATTGCTGGCATCAACATCCCTCCGCATCAGCACACCGAGATCGGGCTGACTGCGATTTTTGGTATCGGACGCACCCGTGCTCGCAAGATTTGCGAATCGGCCGGAGTGCCTCTCGATAAAAAGGTCAAAGACCTCTCCGACGCTGAACTCGAGCGCATCCGTGAGCACATCAACGTGCTTACGGTCGAAGGCGATCTGCGCCGCGAGGTGCAACTCTCGATCAAGCGTCTCATCGATCTCGGCACGTACCGTGGGCTGCGTCACAAGCGTGGTCTGCCGCTACGGGGTCAGCGCACCCGCACCAACGCCCGTACCCGCAAGGGTCCGCGTCGCGCTGGTATTGCGCTGAAGAAATAAGGATTAGCTCATGGCAAAAGCTCAAGGCAGCGGCGCGGCACGCGTCCGCAAGAAGGTAAAAAAGAACGTGTCCGATGGCATCGCCCACGTGCATGCCTCGTTCAACAACACCATCATTACGATCACCGATCGTCAAGGCAATGCCTTGGCGTGGGCGACGTCGGGTGGTGCCGGTTTCAAGGGCTCTCGCAAGTCCACGCCGTTTGCTGCCCAGGTGGCATCCGAAACGGCCGGTCGCGTGGCTCAAGACTACGGCATCAAAACGCTGGAAGTGCGGATCAAGGGCCCTGGCCCCGGTCGTGAATCTTCGGTGCGCGCGCTCAATGCGCTGGGCATCAAGATCACCAGCATTTCCGACATCACTCCGGTACCGCACAACGGTTGCCGGCCGCCCAAGCGTCGTCGCATCTAAGGGGATTACATCGTGGCACGTTATATTGGCCCCAAATGCAAGCTCTCGCGTCGCGAGGGCACCGATCTTTTCCTGAAGAGTGCTCGCCGTTCGCTCGACTCCAAATGCAAGATGGAGAGCAAGCCGGGTCAGCACGGTCGCACCTCGGGTGCCCGTCTGTCCGACTACGGTCAGCAGTTGCGCGAGAAGCAGAAGCTCAAGCGCATGTACGGCATGATGGAAAAGCAGTTTCGTAAATACTTTGCCGAAGCCGAGCGCCGTCGCGGCAACACGGGTGAAACCCTCATCCAGTTGCTCGAGTCGCGTCTCGACAACGTCGTGTATCGCATGGGCTTCGGCTCCACGCGTGCCGAAGCTCGTCAGCTGGTGAATCACCGCGCCATCGAGCTCAACGGTCACACCGCGGATATTCCTTCCATCATCCTCAAGCCGGGTGATGTGGTGACGATCCGCGAAAAGGCCCGCAAGCAGTCCCGCATTCAGGATTCCCTCCAGCTGGCCTCCAGCCAGGGTCTCCCGCAGTGGGTCGAAGTCGACGCCAACAAGCTCAGCGGCGTGTTCAAGCAGGCGCCCGATCGTGCCGACGTCGCTCGCGACGTGAACGAATCGATGGTCGTCGAGCTGTACTCGCGCTGATCTCTCTCGGCCGGCAGGGCGGTGTCTTCTTCTCGCTTCGAGAAGGGGCGCCGCTCTTTCCGCACCAGCCTCCTCCACATTCCATCAGCCTTATCGGTGTAACGAGCCGAGGGTATTGAAAAGGAACCTGTCTCATGGCCAACGCCCCCTTCCTCAAGCCGCGCAGTGTCGACGTCGAACACGTCGGTCCCAATCATTCGCGGGTGATCATGGAGCCCTTCGAGCGTGGCTACGGCCACACGCTGGGCAACGCCCTGCGCCGAATTCTGCTCTCATCGATGGCGGGCTACGCCCCCACCGAAGTGCAAATCACCGGCGTGCTGCACGAGTACTCCACCGTCGACGGTGTGCAAGAAGATGTGGTCGACATGATGCTCAACCTCAAGGGCGTGGTGTTCAAGCTCCACGGTCGCGAAGAGGTGATGCTCACCCTGCGCAAGAACGGCGCCGGCATCGTCACGGCGGCCGATATCGAGCTGCCGCACGACGTCGAGATCGTCAATCCCGAGCAGGTGCTGGCGCACATGACCGAGGGTGGCAAACTCGAGATGCAGATCAAGGTGGAAAAGGGCCGTGGCTATGTGCCGGGCAACCTGCGCGGGTTCACTGACGATCACTCGCGCACTATCGGTCGCATTGTGCTGGATGCCTCTTTCAGCCCCGTGCAGCGCGTGAGCTACGCGGTCGAGAGTGCGCGTGTCGAACAGCGTACCGACCTCGATCGCCTGGTGCTCGATGTTGAAACCAACGGCGTGATCGCACCGGAAGAAGCGGTGCGTCAGGCGGCCCGTATCCTGATGGATCAGCTGTCGATCTTTGCTGCCCTCGAGGGCTCGGCCGACGCGGCCGACCTGCCCAGCCGTGGCACGCCGCAGATCGACCCCATCCTGTTGCGTCCGGTCGACGACCTCGAACTCACCGTGCGTTCGGCCAACTGCCTCAAGGCCGAAAACATCTACTACATCGGCGATCTCATTCAGCGTACCGAAAACGAGCTGCTCAAGACCCCCAACCTGGGTCGCAAGTCGCTCAACGAGATCAAGGAAGTGCTGGCGGCCCGCGGTTTGACGCTGGGCATGAAGCTCGACAACTGGCCGCCCCTGGGCCTCGAGCGCCCCTGATCCCCAATGGCTGCCGCTCGGCGTGGCAGCCATGGGTTTGCGCTATAATTGCGCGCTTTTTGCACACCGGACCGCGGCTACGCCGATAGAAGATCCGGTTTCACGGGTCGCCTCGCGCGGCTTCAAGATTCAACAAGGAAATTACCATGCGTCATCGTCACGGACTCCGCAAACTCAATCGCACCAGCAGCCATCGTCTGGCCATGTTCCGCAACATGTCGGTCTCGCTGATTCAGCACGAAGCCATCAAGACCACATTGCCCAAGGCCAAGGAACTGCGTCGCGTCATCGAGCCTCTCATCACGCTCGCCAAAGAGCCCACGCTGGCCAACCGTCGCCTGGCCTTTGCGCGCCTGCGCGACCGCGACGCTGTAGGCAAGCTGTTCAATGAGCTTGGCCCCCGTTATCAGGCTCGTCCTGGTGGCTACACCCGCGTGCTCAAAATGGGCTTTCGTCAGGGCGACAACGCGCCCATGGCCCTCATGGAACTGGTCGATCGCCCAGAACCCGAAGTGGTCGAGTCGAGCGACGCCGACGAGGAGTGATTCTCGACGCCGTAGCGTTTGGTGTCTTGCTGCCGGGTTTACGGGTGGGCGAGGTCGCCAGGAAGAAACCGCCTTCGGGCGGTTTTTTTTTGAGCTGGCCACGGAAGGGCGCCCAGCCGGCGTTGGCCACGGCCAGGCCGTCATCGCCCAAGGGTTCAGCGGCGGATCGATGGGCAGTCTGGGCAAGGGGCGAATGAAGCTTGGCACAGAGTCTCGTCAGAATGGCCAAAGGTACGCGTTGGTCGGGATGGTCGGCCATTGCCATAGCGCGTGGCTGATCACGGCCAGATCATAAGGAAGTACAGACCCGTAGGCGACACCACGCCAGCTCCAGTACCAGGGCACAACGAGCCACACGGCGAGAAGGGCGGTGACCAGGCGAGGGCTGAAACGCTCGAGAAAGCCCGGATTGAAGAGCCAGGCAAAGGCCAGGAGCGGAAAGCTGACAATCGCGAAAACGCGTGTCTGATCCTCCACCAAAAGCAGGACGGCCAGCAAAGGAACGAACGCCAACCAGAACGACAGCATCTGGCGTCCGAATCGGAGCGTGTAGATGGCAGCAAACCATCCGGCAGCCAAAAGAGTCCATAGAACCGAATGCAGATTGGCTGCCAGGGCTTTCATCATGACTGGCCAATGCTCGCGCAAGAACGCCAGACGGTCGCCCACGACCACGATGTCGCTGCCATGCAGCACGGCGATGGCGGTACCTTTACCGACGATTGCGCCGATCGCAAGGCAGCCGAGCCAAGGGAGGCGGCTCCGATGGTACGAGTGGTTACGGGCTTCAAACGCGAGATAGAGGCCCAGGCCGAAGAGCGCCACGATGGCTTGTTCGAAGTGTTGCATGCCCAGCGTCAGGCCGACCAGGAGCGCTGCCAGGGGATGTCGCTGTGTCGTCAACGCCAGCATCAGCAGGAACAACGTGACGGAGTCCATGCCCAGCCAATAGAAAGACGTGCCCGATACGGGTAGACAGGCAAACATCACCAATGAGGTTCGGGCTTGAGGGTCGGTCAGTTCGTGTCGGGCCCACAGGTAGAACGTGGCGACGAACCCGAGTGAGAAGGCCAGGTGAAAAGCCATGAAGGCCCACGCATGATGTGCAGCCCCGGCAAGCCAGGCCAGGAACAGATGCAGCCAATTCGTGACGAGGTAGATATGGTTGGCTGACGCGAACGGATCCTTGGCGATGGCTTGCGATACGTCGAGATTGGGCATGACCCAAATCCCGGTCTTGAGCAGCATCACGCTCAACAACCCGAGGGCGAATCCGGCCGGAGGCGATTGGTAAATCCATCGCGTCAGCCAGAACGAAGCGGCGTGGCTCGAGGGAGGCGTCACGCTCACCGGAGGCGCCCCCACCACGTGCGTTTCGGCATGCGTTTCACGAGGAAAACGAGGGCGTTCGTGCCGGTTCAGGCGCATGCCGCGCCGACACATCGGTCAAGAAGTTCAGCGTGGCAGGCCGCCCCTGCCACTCGTACTGCACGCCACTCACTTCCACATGGCGCATCTGGCCATCCGCGCATCGCACGCGCAGCGTGAACCGTTCGTTCTCGGCCTCGCCCAGCAGACGGCGCATGTGGTTGTGGGTGGCCTCGGCACGGTCGTCTTCGTGGATGAAGTCGAGAAAGGGCTTGTTGAGAATCTGACCAGCGCTGTAGCCGGTGAGGGTGGCCACGTGGGGGTTGGCATAGCGCACGCGGCCATCCTGCAGCACGCAAATCCCCTCGTTGGCGGCCTCGATGAGTTGGCGGTAGTGGCGTTCGGACACTGCCAGCCGGTGAGCGGCCTCCTGGTGCACCCATTCGGCACGCTCCTTGATCATCACCAGCGTGCCCAGGGCGATCAACAACACACCGGCCAGCCCCACCACAAATGGCACGGCCTGGCTGGGGCTGGACGCCGTGATGAACACAAGCTGCAAGGGGTCGAGCATGGCCAGCAGGGCGCGCGCGCCGTACACGGCCACAACGGCCACCACGCCAGCGCCCAGCAGCCAGGCGCCGCGGCCAAGCAGCGTTTGCCGGCTTTGCCAGAGCGGAATCACGATCATGGCCAGTTGCGCCATGTTGATGAGGCTGAGCGCCACAACGCGCGTGGCGGGATCGTTGAGGGTCAGCAGAGCCACCAGGATGGCCAGTGGCACGGGAAGCCATAGCCGGGCCCGCGGCGCCGGACGCTGCAGGAATCGGTAAATGCCTTCGGCGAACAGCGCGTAGCTGATCGACAAGGTGGCATTGGCGGCCGGAATGGTGATGGCATCGAACTGCAGATCGCGCAGCAGGAAGAAGACGTAGGTGAGCGCGTTGAGCCCGGTGGCGGCCGCGATCCAGCGCAGTTCGGGATGTTTGGGTTGGGCGACGAAGGCCAGAGCCACGGCGAGAATCGCCGACACCAGAAAGACAAGCACGAAGATCGTGGGAGTGTGCAGCATGCTGGTGTAGTGTGGGAAAGTGGGGTCGGTTGAACGCAGCGTTCAACCGACCCCATGGTAGCGTGAAAGTGCCACGTGACAAGACTCAGGCGGCGTGGAAATGCTGTTGCCGGGTGGTGAGTGCCGAGAGTCGGTCGGCATCGACTTCGGGGTACCAATTGGCCGGAATCACCAGCTGGCCCGCCTCCACCGACAGGGGGTTGGCCAGGAGGCGATCGCGGGGCCTTGTGAAGCCGTTCATCTCGCCGGCGTTGCGCAATTGCCGATGCGCCACGCAAGCTTCCATCCAGTTGCCGATCTCGGTGGCCACCCCGTTGCCCAGCACCGCGTCCATGCCGAGTGTGTCGATGTGAGTGAGCGCTTGCCCCAGCGCCGCCACGCCGCCGCACTTCACCAGCTTGAGCTTGATCTTGTGCGCAGCCTGGCGTTGGGCCGCGCGGTCGATGTCGTCGAGGGTGAAGATGGACTCGTCGAGCATGACCGGCACCTTGCTGGCCTGCTTGATGGCCACGGCTGCATCCCAGTTGCCGGCCTGGCTGCCTTGTTCGAAGAGTTCGACGCCCTCTTCGGGTAACTGGCTGGCAAATCGACAGGCATCCTCGGGGCTGAAGCCTTGATTGGCGTCGAGCCGCAGTACGGCGGTGCCGTCGACCACTCGCAGGATCTCGCGAACCCGTTGCAAGTCGGCGTGCACGTCCTGGCCCACCTTCACCTTGAGCGTGCGGTAACCCGCAGCAAGATGCTTGGGGACTTCGGTGCGAACGCCCTCGAGATCATTGGCACTGACCCCCGCCACCACGGGCACGCGGCGCTCTGTGGCCTGGGGTGCCAGAACCGGCGAACCCTGTGCCATTTCGAGCGCGGCCACGAGTGCCGTGACAGCATGAGATTGCTCGGCGGTGTGCGCCTGCAACCGCGCGATGGCGGCCTCGACCGTCTGCCCCGGAAGATCGGCAGCCTGGTCGAGAGCGAAAGCCCAGCCCCCGTCGACGCTTTCGTGCGTGTAGCCATGCACGATCACGGCTTCGCCCCAGCCCGTGCGGCCGTCGTCAATCTCGGCTTCGACCACCAGGGCGTCGAGGGCATGCAGCGTGGAGATCATGCTCCAGTAGGGCACGCGCAGCGGCAGATTGACCTGCCGCAGCGTGATGCGCTCAATGATGGCCATTCAGTTGAGCTCGATGCCGACGTTCTTGGCGATGGCGTCCCAGGCGGCGCTTTCTTCGGTGAGTTCGTCGTTCAACTCATCGACGGTGGAGACGGCCGGCATGGCGCCACGCATTTCGAGCACCTGTTCAAACTTGGGCGTTTGGACGGCGGCCGAGATGGCCTCGTTGAGCTGGCTGACGATGGCCTCGGGAGTGCCGGCGGGCGCCAGCACGAAGAAGCTCGAGGCGATGTCGAAGCCGTCGACCGTGTCGGCCAGGGGCGGCACGTCGGGCATGTTGCTGACCGGGTTGGCGGTGGTGACGCCCAGTGCCTTGAGGGTGCCTTCCTTGACGTGGGGTGCGGCGACCGACGTGCTCAGCATGGCGATGTCGATGCGACCTTCGAGAATGTCGGGCACCATGGGTGTGCCACCCTTGTAGGGCACGTGGGTGGCGCTGGCGCCGGTTTTATCGGCAAACATCTCGAAGATGAAGTGATGGGGAGTGCCCACACCGGCCGAGCCATAGCTGTACTTATCGGGGTTTTCCTTCAGCAGCTCGATCAGTTCGGTGGTGGTCTCGACCGGCATGCTCGGGTGCACGGTGAGGGCCAGCGGCAGTTTGGCCACGCTGGCCACCGGCACGAAATCCTGGCCCACACGAAGCTTCATGGTGGGCATGATGCTCTGCGCAATGAGGAAGGCCGTTTCGGAGAAGAACAGCGTGTAACCGTCGGGGTTGGCCTTGGCGGCGACGTCGGCCGCGATGGTGCCGGCAGCCCCGGGACGATTTTCGACCACAAAAGAGGCATCCATTTCGGCGGCCAGTTGTTCGGCCAGCGCGCGCGCGATGCTGTCGACGCCACCACCGGCCGAGAAGCCCACCAGGATCTTCACTGGCTTGTCGGGGTAGTTGCCGTGATCATCGGCCATCGCCGGTGCCATGGGCACCAGGGCGGCGGCCACGGCCGCGCCCAGCAGCTGACGGCGGCCGGGCAGGTGGCGACCCAGGCGAGCCAGGGTGGGCAAGGGGGATTTCAGCGTCATGACAAGTCTCCTTTGTGGTTGTGGCTGAGAAGGGAAATAACATCACAGATGCGTCGCCACGTGCAAGCACGGCGACGCATCTGGACACCGACCCAGCCTGATCGGTGGAGCGAGTGTGTTGGCCGTGGTCAGTTTGCCGAGATGCCGGCAACCTCGGCCACGTCGGCCCACTGACGATCTTCGGCTTCGAGCTGCGCCTTGAGAGCCTCGGGCGTGGCGGCGTTGGGCAGCGCACCCTGATTCTTCAGTACCTCAAGAAAAATCGGATCTTCGACCGACGCGGCAATGGCGTCGTAGAGCGTCTGCACGCGATCTTCCGGTGTGCCGCGGGGAGCCAGTACGAAAAAGCTGGCAGCCGCATCCACGCCGGGCAGCGTATCCGCCAGGGGCGGGACGCCAGGCAGGTTGCTCACCGGCTCCGCTGTGGTAACCGCCAGCGCCCGAATCTTGCCACTGGCCACATGCGGGGCGCCGATCGACGAACTGAGCATGCCGATCTCGAGCCGACCTTCGATGAGATCGGGCAGCATGGGAGCGCCGCCCTTGTAGGGAATGTGTGCCGCATCCACGCCCGCTTCTTTCTTGAAGAGCTCGAACACGAAGTGATGTACGGTGCCCATGCCGGCTGAACCATAGCTGTACTTGCCGGGGTTCTCCTTGAGCAAGTCGATCAGGTCTTGCGTCGTTTGCACGGGGAGTTCCGGATGTACGCCAATGGCCAGTGGCAGGCGGGCCACGCCGGCCACCGGGGTGAAGTCACGAACGGCGTCCACGTGCAGATCGGCCATCACGCTCTTGGCGATGAGCAGGCCGGTTTCGGCAAACAGCAAGGTATAGCCGTCGGGATTGGCCTTGGCGGTGGCGTCGGCCGCGATGGTGCCGGTGGCGCCGGTACGGTTCTCCACGACCACCGTCTGATCCAGCTGTTCGGTCATGCGCTCGGCCAGGGCGCGGGCCACCGCATCCACACCGCCGCCGGCAGGGTAGCCAACGAACAGCCGGATCGAGTGATCGGGGAAGTCGGCGGCCTGAGCAGGCAACGCGACGGCCAACATCAACGCCCCCAGAGTGAGGGGTAGCCGGCGCAGCGGGCCGGCCTCGGCTGCAGATGAAGCAGTCCGGGACAGAAAGGAACGGGCGGATGGCATGGGGTGTCTCCCTGTAGTGCGGCCGGATGGCCGCGATGTGATGATGATTATGGGGTGGTGCAACTGCGCCGGGATCAAACCTGCATGGTCTTGAGTTGTGCGCGGTGCAGTGTGCGGGGAGCGCCTGGCGTCCAGCCGTCACGGCGATGCATGGTGCAGCGGTTGTCCCACATCACGAGGTCGCCATCGGACCAGACATGACGATAGGTGTGCTCCGGCCGGGCGCAGTATTGCCAGATTTCGTCGAGCAGGGCGTCGCTTTCGTCAACGGGCATGTCCACCACCCAGGCATTGTGGCGACGGCCCAGGTAGAGTGCCTTGAGGCCGCTGCCCGGATGCTCGAGCACCGCGGGATGGCGGGCGCCCGGTGCCTCGCGCACGTCGGTCACGGGGTCGAAGCCGCGGCGGGTAGCGCCGGTGCTGGTGGTGCTGGAGTCGTGGTTGATCACCAGGCCTTCGACTCGCTGGCGAAGTGCGGCGGGCAGGTCGTCGAACGCCAGATACATGTTGGCGAACCAGGTGTCGCCCCCTTCGGGCGGCAGCACGCGGGCGTGCAGCATGCAGCCGGGCGGTGGCGTGTCGAGATACGACATGTCGCTGTGCCAGGTGGCTTCGGCATCGCCCAGGCCACCGATGGGCACGCCGTCGACCACCACATTCGACACCACGGTAATTTCGGGCGTGTCGGGCACATAGGCGTTGCCCTTGAGGATGTCCGGGATCGGCGACTGCTCGAGCTGACCGAAGCGGCGAGCGAAATCCGCCAGCTGATGATCGTTGATCGGCTGGCGCGTCACCACAAGGATCAGATGCTCGTGCCAGGCGTCGAGCAGGGTGCGGGCGGTGGCGTCGTCGATGGGTTGGCGCAAGTCGAGGCCGTCGATGCGCGCACCGATGGGGCCCAGAGAGGTCACGGTAAAGGGCTGAGACACAGAGTGCTCCGAGTGGGGATGAACAAGAGAACGCCGGCCGTTCTGCACGAATCGGCATCATGCGCCCGCTGTGCTATCTTGTGAACCCGCTTTTCGCTGGCATTTTGTGGGGGTGCCCAAGCGGAGCTTGGTCAGAACCGCTCCAGGAGATTTCCCGTGAGTCGAATCCTTCCGCCGCTGCGGGCCGCCCGCGCGTTCGAAGCGGCCGCCCGTCTGGGCAGCTTCGTGCAGGCGGGGCGTGAACTGCATCAGAGTGCCACCGCCGTGAGCCAGCAGGTGAAGGTGCTCGAAAACTGGCTGGGGGTCGATCTCTTCCAGCGGCAGCACAACTTTCTGGTGCTCACCCCGCAAGGCGAGCAGCTCTTGCCCGGGCTCAAGGTAGCGTTCGACACACTGGCCGAAGCCACGGGCGAGGTTCGTGCCGATGCCGGCCAGCGCCAGGTGCGAATCGCGGCGTTTCCCAATGTGGCGCTGAATTGGCTGGTGCCCCGCCTCGATGCCATGCGTCAGGCGTTTCCGGATGTCGCTATCGACGTGCGTACCATCACTGCGCCGTTGCCTGAGCTGTTTCGCCGGGTGGATCTTGCCGTGCGGGTGTACGAACATGCCCCGCAGTATCAGTTCGACTTCCTGTTCGCTGCCGAGCTGTTTCCGGTGGCTTCGCCCCGGCTCGAGGGCCTGCCACGGAGATTGCCGATGTCGCCGGCCGAGTTGCTCACCTTGCCTTTGCTGCACCTCAGCCATTTTCCCGAAGACTGGCGGATCTGGTCGCAAGCCGCCGGACTGCAGGGCGCCACGCCGCGGGTGGCGTTGCAGTTCGACTCGCAAGCGGTGATGATGGCGGCGGCCGAACGCGGCCTGGGTGTGGCGCTGGCGCGCAGCCCCTTTGACGACGAAGCGGTGCGGGCCGGGCGTTTGCGCGTGCTGCATCCGGTGCGCGTGCCGTGCCCCGAGGGGTGGTACGTGATCACGCCCGCGACGCTGCGCCACGGCAAGGTGAGTGCGGTGCGCGACTGGTTGCTGGCGCATGCCGGGCCGGGGCTCGGCGTGACTGCCGCCGCCTAACGACCGCCTTGCCGGCGCCTTACAATCGCCCCATGCATGCTGAAACTTCCACGGCAGTGGCTGCCGCTGCCGTCGGCCCCGCCTTGCGGGTCGAGAACCTCCGCAAATCGTTTGGCGAGCGTCGCATCGTCGACGGCTTGTCGTTCGCCATCGCGCCAGGCGAGTGCTATGGCCTGCTCGGCCCCAACGGCGCTGGCAAGACCACCACGCTGCGCGCCTTGCTGGGGCTCACGCCATTCAACGGCGGTACGGTCAATGTGTTGGGGTTCGATGTGCCCGCTCAGGCGCAGGCGGCACGACGACGTATCGGCGTGGTGCCGCAGCTCGACAGCCTCGATCCCGACTTCACCGTGGCCGAGAACCTGCTGGTGTTTGGCCGGTACTTCGGCATGCGCGACGCCGACATCCGTGCACGCATTCCCGAGCTGCTCGAGTTTGCCGCGCTCACCGCCAAACGCGACGATCGCATCAACACGCTGTCGGGTGGCATGAAGCGCCGCCTCACACTGGCCCGGGCCATGGTGAATGACCCCGACGTGATCGTGCTCGACGAGCCCACCACCGGGCTCGACCCCCAGGCCAGGCACCTGGTGTGGGAGCGGCTGCGCGCGCTGCTCGCGCAGAACAAGACCATCCTGCTCACCACGCACTTCATGGACGAAGCTGAGCGGCTTTGTGGCCGGGTTGGCGTGATCGACCACGGCCATCTGGTGGCCGAAGGCTCGCCGCACGAACTCATTGCCCAGCACCTCGAACCCTACGTGATCGAAGTGTATGGCGATGGTCTCGAGAGCTGGTTGCGCCAGCACCGCAGCGCGCTGGCGGCGCGCATCGAAGTGAGTGGTGAAACGGCGTTCTGCTACACGGAGGAGCCGGCGCCAGTGGTGGCTGCCCTGCACGGCCGCGGCGATGTCCGCTACCTGCAGCGACCGGCCAACCTCGAAGACCTCTTTTTGCGCCTTACCGGGCGAGACATGCGCGAAGGCACCTGAGCGCCTGGCGCCCGATGGCTTGTGGAGAAACCGGATGTCTGCTGTTCCTGCTGTCGCTGCCGTCCATGCCTGGCCCAGGCCGGGGCGGCTGGTACTGGCCGTGCTGCGTCGCCATTTCCTGGTGTGGCGCAAGACCGCCCTCTCGACCGTGCTGGGCGACGTGCTCGACCCCATGGTGGTGTTGCTGGCGCTCGGCTACGGCCTGGGCAAGCTGTTACCCGCCATCGACGGCGTGCCCTACATCACCTTTCTGGCTGCCGGCTCCATCTGCATGGGGGCGCTCTATGGCGCCAGCTTCGAGGCGACGTACGGAGCGTTCTCGCGCCTGCATGTGCAGCGTACCTGGGAGGGCATGCTCAACACGCCGCTCACTCTGGATGACGTACTGTGGGGCGAGGTGCTGTGGGCCGCGGCCAAGGCCATCAAGAGCGGTCTGGCCATCCTGCTGGTGGTGCTGATCTTCGACATTGCCCGGGCGCCCACCATGGTGTGGATTCCCTTCGTGCTGGTGGTGGCCGGCTTCACCTTTGCCTCGGTGGCGATCATCATCACAGCGCTGGCGCGTGGCTTCGACTTTTTCATGTATTACTTCACGCTGGGCGTCACGCCCATGGTGTTTCTCTCCGGGGTGTTCTTCCCGGTGGAGCAATTGCCGCAAGTGCTGGTGTCGGTGATCCAGTGGTTTCCCATGGCGCCGGCGATCAACCTCATTCGCCCGTTGATTCTGGGTGAAGTGCCGGCCCATGCCGGCTGGCTGATTCTGCAGTTGCTGGTAACGGCCGTGTTGGCCATGTGGCTGGCGGCCGTGCTGCTGCGCCGCCGCTTGTTGCGGTGAGCTGCGGTGAGATGTCGTGCCTCGACAGGGGCGCCATGTTGTCATCATTCCCACCGCCTTTCATTCACCCATTGCCGGGATAAGGACGCGATATGACCGATACGCCACACCCTGCCGCCTCCGCCACATCCACTCACGCGGCCGCAGCCGGTCACGAGGTGATTCTGGTCGCGGCCAACGTGCCCGACCTCAACCTGGGGAAACGCATCGCTCATGTGTTGCTGGAAGAGGGGCTGGCCGCCTGCGTGAACCTTGGTGCGCCCATGTTGTCCATGTATCGCTGGCAAGACGACATTGCCGGCGACGAGGAGCTGCCGCTGTGGATCAAATCCACCCGCGACCGCCAGCAGGCGCTGTGCGACGCCATCGTGCGGCTCCACCCCTACGATGTGCCCGAAATCCTGGTGATCCCCGTGAGCGGGGGTTTGCCGGCGTATTTGCAGTGGGTTGTTGAAGAAACCCGATCTCCCCTCCATGACTGACATTTCTTTTGCCGGCAATCCGGCACCTTGTTTGCGCTCGCGCCGGTCGATCTGGCTTCGTGTCTGGCTGGCCCTGGTGCTGGTGCTCCTCGCCGTTTGGGGGTCCGTGGCTCAGGCCCAGGGCCTGAGCGAAGACGACTTCCTGCCACCCGAGCAGGCCTTTCGCCTGTCGGCGGAACTGGTGGCGCCCGATCGCTTGCAGCTGCGCTTCGATATCGCCGACGGCTATTACCTGTATCACGATCAGTTTGCCTTCGCGGCCGAGCCCGAACCGGCACGAGCGAGCTACGGCCCGCCGCAGGTGCCGCCGGGCGAAGTGATCTACGACCAGGTCTTCGAAAAGGATCTGGAGACCCACCGCGATCACATTGCCATCGACCTACCGCTGCAGGGGTCGCCCCAGGCCTTCACCTTGCAAGTCACCAGCCAGGGTTGTGCCGACGCCGGCTTGTGCTATCCGCCACAAACCTGGCCGGTGGCATTGGACGCGACCGATGGCGGGTGGTCGGTGCAGGCTGCCACGTTGAATGACGGCGGCTGGGGCAATGGCGGCGGCTTTGCCGACTGGCGCAACGCCACGGATCTGGGCCTGGCCGATGCCCTTGGTGGTGCCGCGCTCTGGCAAACCGTGGGCGTCTTCTTCGCACTTGGCCTGCTGCTGTCGCTCACGCCCTGCGTGCTGCCCATGATCCCCATTCTGTCGGCGCTGCTGGTGGGCGATCAGGCGGCACGCCAGGCGCAAGGGCACCACACCGGGCGCTGGCGTGGGTTGGGGTTGGCCGCATCCTATGTGCTCGGCATGTCGCTGGTGTACACCCTGGCCGGTATCGCCGCCGGCCTCACCGGCGCCAGCCTGGCTGCCACGCTGCAAACGCCCTGGGTGCTCACCCTGTTTGCCAGCATCCTGGTGGTGCTGGCGCTGGCCATGTTCAACGTCTTCACCGTGCAGGTGCCGGCGCGCTGGCAGACCGCCTTGTCCACGCAAGTCAATCGTCTGCCCGGAGGCCGCATCACCGGCGCCTTCGGCATGGGCGCCATCTCGGCGCTTATCGTCGGGCCATGTGTGGCTGCGCCGCTCGCGGGCGCGCTGCTGTACATCTCACAAACTGGCGACCTCTGGCTGGGTGGCCTGGCCCTCTTTGCCATGGCCTGGGGTATGGGCGCAAGCCTGCTGGTGGCCGGCGCCTCGGCCAGCACCCTGCTGCCGCGGGCTGGCGTCTGGATGGAAGGGATCAAGCAGTTCTTCGGCCTGCTCCTGTTGGCCGTGGCCTGGTGGATGCTGCTGCCCGTGCTGCCGGCCTGGGCCGAGATGCTGGGCTGGGCCCTGCTGGCCGTGTTCGCCGCCAGCCTGCTGGGTGCCTTCAATGCCCTGCCAGCCGACGCCAGCGTGGGCCGCCGCAGCGCCAAGGGCCTGGGCTGGGTGCTGGCACTGGTGGGGGCCATACAGCTGGTGGGCCTCAGCAGCGGCGGGCGTGATGCGCTGCAGCCTTTGGCCCATCTGGGCGGGGGCACGGGCGGAGCCTGGAGCCAGAGTGCGTCGCAGCCCTGGGCTAGAGGAGGTGATGCGGGCGGCGCTGGTGCAGCCGTGGCTTCAGATGCGAATCGCAACGCCGCAGCCGACGCAGCTTCGGGCTCTGGCGATGGCGCGTCATTCAGCCCCGCCGACACCGGTGCGGCCTCGGCCTTTGGCGGCAAGGTGGGCGATTCCCGCTGGCTCACCGGCGCCGGCAACAGCGCGGAAGGTGCCGGCGCCGGTGGTTTGGCGCCTGCCATGACGGCCACCGGCAACGGCGCCCATCCGCCCTTCATGGCCGTGCAGAACCTCGACGAATTGCAGCAGATCATCGATCAGGCCGAGGGTCGCCCCGTGATGCTCGACTTCTATGCCGATTGGTGTGTGTCGTGCAAGGAAATGGAGCGTTTCACCTTCTCCGACCCCGCCGTGGCGCAACGCATGGCGCAAATGGTGCTGGTGCAGGCCGATGTGACGGCCAACAACGATGAGCATCGCGAGCTGCTGAAGCGCTTTCGCCTTTTCGGCCCGCCAGGCATCATTTTCTTCGATGGTCGGGGGCGCGAACAGACCGATACCCGAGTGGTGGGCTTTCAGAATGCCGAGCGGTTTGGGGCGGTGCTGGATCGGGTGCTGGCGCGGGGGTAGGATCGGCCGGCCGTATTGCAGCGCGGGCTTTCGTTTGTTGTTCGGTGGCAGACTTCGGGCAGCGCCTCCAGGCCAACGGCAGGGCTTGCCGGCAACGGGCAGCCCGGTTACTTTGCCGGGGCGGCCCTTGCCGGGGTGGCCCCTGGATGGTATGGGTCGAGCCCGGGTTTGCGGCCGATCGGCAGCCCTCTTCGGCACTTGCGTGAGGGTGGCTGCCGTCTACGCCCCTTTTGCCAATCGCTTTCGAACTGCGCTCCCCCATGCCTTCCTCCTCCGATCTTTCGGGCCACGCCCTGTTGTCCGACGCTGGTTTGAACCGCGTTACCGCCTTCACCCTGGCCCAGCGTGAACGCTACGGCCTGCTCGGTCTGCTGCCCGAGAAGGTGGAAACCGAAGACGAGCGCCTGGCGCGCGTGATGCAACAGCTCGACCGCCAGAAATCCGATCTCGACGCCTACGAGTTTCTGTCGGCGCTGCACGACCTCGACGAAACCCTGTATTTCAAGACGTTGATGTCCGACCCGGCGCGCTGCATACCGTTGGTGTACACGCCCACGGTGGGCGAGGCATGCCAGCAGTTCGATCACATCTTCCGTCGGCCGCGCGGGCTTTACCTGCCCATCAACCGTCAGGATCAGCTCGAGACGATGCTGCACAATTGGCCCGAGCAAGATGTGCGCTTTATTGTGGTGACCGACGGTGAACGCATTCTGGGCCTGGGCGATCAGGGTATTGGCGGCATGGGCATCCCCATCGGCAAGCTGGCGCTCTACACAGCGTGTGCCGGCGTGCCGCCGCAATACACGCTGCCAATCACACTCGATGTTGGTACCAACAATCCCGCCCTGCTGGCCGACCCGCTCTATCTGGGCCTGTCGCACGAGCGGGTAACGGGCGAGGCCTACGACGACTTCATCGACGCTTTCGTGACGGCCGTGCAAAAGGTCTACCCTCGAGCCTGCATCCAGTTCGAGGATTTTGCCTTCCCCCATGCCGCGCCAATTCTCGAGCGCTATCGCAACCAGGTGTGTTGCTTCAACGACGACATCCAGGGCACCGCTGCCGTGGCGTTGGCCGGCATCAGCACGGCGTGTCGCATCACAGGCCAGCCCCTGGAGCAGCAGCGCGTGCTGTTCTTTGGCGCCGGTACGGCCGGTGCCGGCATTGCCGGCCTGATCGTCAAGGCACTGATGATGCAGGGTGTGCCGGCCAAAGCCGCGCACGAAGCCTGCTGGCTGTTCGATATTCACGGCCTGCTGCAGTCGGAACGCGACGATCTGGCCGATTTTCAGAAGCCGTTTGCCCATGAACACCCGCCAGTGACCGATTTTGTCGAGGCCATCCGGCAGATCCGGCCCACGGCCATCATTGGTGTTTCCACGGTGGGCAAGGCCTTCAATCAGGCCGTGATCGAAGCCATGTCAATCATCAACCCCCGGCCGATCATCTTCCCGTATTCCAACCCCACCAGTCATTCCGAATGCTCGGCCGAAGACGCCTACCGCTGGTCGGAAGGGCGCGCGGTGTTTGCCAGCGGCAGCCCGTATGCGCCAGTGCATCTGGGCGGTAAAACCTTCGTGCCCGGGCAGGGCAACAATGTGTATATTTTCCCCGCCATGGGTATGGCCATCTATGCCACCAGTGCCCAGCGGGTCACCGATGAAATGTTCATCATTGCCGCCCGGGCCTTGTCAGAGCAAATTACCCAGGGATACCTCGACGTGGGCCTGATCTATCCGCCGCAAAGCGAGATCTTCCACGCCTCGCTCAAGGTGGCGACGCGGGTGGCCGAGTACATCTTCGACCAGGGGCTGGCCCGGGTGGATCGGCCGGCCGATGTCGAGGCCTTCATCCACGACATGGCCTACCGGCCCGAATATCCGCCGCTGCCCGACCATCCAACTTCGCCAAGGATGCCCACATGGCCCTGACCCTCGCCGATTACCTTGCCAAAACCCTGATCGACGTCGGTGTTTCCCGCGTGTGGGGCGTCACGGGCGACAGCCTCAACGGCCTGTCCGACAGTATGCTGCGGCTGGGAACGCTGCGCTGGATGCACACCCGGCACGAAGAAGTGGCCGCCTTTGCCGCCGGCGTGGACGCTATCGAAACCGGCAATCTTGCCGTGTGCGCCGGCAGCTGCGGCCCCGGCAACCTGCACCTGATCAACGGGCTCTACGATTGCCACCGCAACCGGGCGCCCGTGCTCGCCATTGCCGCGCACATCCCTTCCACCGAAATCGGTCTGAGCTACTTCCAGGAAACCCACCCCGAAGCGCTCTTTGCCGAATGCAGCCACTATGTGGAAATGGTGAGCCACGCCGCGCAGTTCCCCCGCGTGCTCGAGCGCGCCATGCGCACTGCGCTGGGTGAACGTGGCGTGGCGGTGATCGTGTTGCCTGGCGACGTGGCCCTGCTCGAGGCACCCCATGCGCCGCCCGCCTGGGTGCCCCCCCGTGAGCCTGCCCTGGTGCCCGCCGCGGGCGACATCGAAGCGATGGCACAACGGCTGAACGCGGCCGAAGCCGTCACCCTGCTGTGCGGCAGCGGATGCGAAGGCGCCCACGACGAAGTGGTGGCGCTGGCTGAAGCCCTCGGCGCTCCGGTGGTGCACGCCCTGCGCGGCAAGCCCTTCGTGGAATACGACAACCCCCATTCGGTCGGCATGACCGGTCTGATCGGCGTGAGCTCGGGCTACCACGCCATGGAGCAGTGCGACGTACTGCTCATGCTGGGTACCGACTTCCCCTACCGCAATTTCTACCCGGAGAAAGCCAGCGTGATCCAGGTGGATCGCAACCCTGCCGCCATCGGCCGTCGCGTGGCCGTCGACCTCGGCGTCGTCGCCAACGTGAAAGACACCCTCACGGCCCTGTTGCCGCAGCTGCAACGCAAAGACAAGCGACAGTTTCTGGAAAAAGCCCTGGCCCATCACGCCAAGTCGCGTCAGGCACTCGACGACAATGCCAGACCCGCGCCGGCAGGCAGACCCTTGCATCCGCAGCATGTGGTGAAAACACTCAGCGAACACGCTGCCGCCGATGCCATCTTTACCGTCGACGTAGGCACTCCCACGCTCTGGGCCGCGCGGTATCTGGCCATGAACGGCCAGCGCAAACTGCACGGTTCGTTCAACCACGGCTCCATGGCCAATGCCATGCCCCAGGCCCTGGGCGCCCAGGCCGCCCACCCCGGGCGGCAGGTGGTGGCGCTGTGCGGCGACGGCGGCCTCTCCATGCTCATGGGCGACCTGCTCAGCGCGCGCCAGCTCCAGCTACCCATCAAGATCATCGTGCTCAACAACGGATCGCTCGGCTTTGTGGCCATGGAGATGAAGGCCGCCGGCTACCTCGACAACGGCACCGACTTCGTCGACACCCGCTTCGATCGCATCGCCGACGCCGTGGGCCTGCAGGCACGTCGGGTGGAAGACTCCGCCAACCTCGCCGACGCCATGCAATGGCTGATGGCCGCCGAAGGTGCGGCCCTGCTCGATGTGGTGACCGACAAGCAGGAGCTCGCCATGCCCCCCAAAATCACGCTGGAACACATGAAAGGCTTCAGCCTGTTCATGCTGCGCGCCGTGCTGAGCGGCAAGGGCAATGAGGTGGTGGAGATCGCGCGGACGGCGTTGCGGTAGGGGTTAGGTCTGGCTCACAGGCTCGGACTCACGCGCCGGGGCGGCCGTGCCGGGTGTGCCTGCAGTGGTATCGAGAGCCAGCAATCGCTTGGTTTCGGGATTGTCACCATGGCGTAAAAGGTAGTCTGCCTGATGATAAAAAATCTGCCAGGGCCAGGCGGATTCTTCATGCTGTGTGAGCTGGATGACTGGCCTTCTTGCCCCCAGCCAACGGACTGCGCCCTGGATTGGCGCTTGCCGGATCGGAGGCACGACGACCAGCGTAACACCGGCATTTTTCAGGCCTTGTTGTACCTCTAGCAGCGAGTTGTGCAACTCGGTGCCAGAACGTTGACGCAGACCGTGGAGTGTGTCGCGAAATCGAGCCCTGTGGTAGCTGATAGACGCTTGGTTGCCGGCTTGCTCCACAAGCCGCTCTCCCAGGCGCAGCCACACCGACAGGGCGCCTTCCGCCCTTGGCGGTAACGCCGGACCACGAAAGGCCAAAGGCAAGGTTGCGTACTGCACCTGCCATTCTTGCGGCGATGCGACACCAAAAAAGCGCAGGCAATCGTCTGCGATCTGGGGCAGGTTGCTTGCAGAACGAGGGCGGCGAGGGATTGCGCCCTTCGCCATCATGTCGTCGATTGGCAGGAGGTCAAGCCAGCCGGCCCACTCACTACGGAGGCCTTCAGCCTCCAGGCGTGCGCGGTGCGCTTGATAGTTGGCCTCGAGGTTGAGCCAGAAAACAATCCTGCTGCCCAGCACTCGCGCCAGGCGTTGGGCCGCGTTGACGGTGATCGGCACCTTGCCATGAATCAACCGGCTCAAATGCTTCTCGGTATAGCCCAGCCGCCTGGCGAGTTCTGTCTGCGACCAACCACGTTCTGTTGCTGCGTCGAGGACGGTTTCGCCCGGGGGTAGCACCCAGTCGGGCGCGAAGTCGGCGTCAGTCATGGTAATCCCCGATAAACTCGATGCGGATGATGGTGATCTGGCTCCAATTCACACTACCGTCGAGTCGGAGCGGCAGCGGGTGGTTGGCTGGTGCAAACACCAGGCGCCAGCCCCCCGCAAGATCAAGGGCGAATTGACCCTTGCGCTCGCCGGTCAGTGGGTGAGGGCGACCCGCAATCAGATCATTGACTCGAGACGCGGCTTGCAGCTCCTGCAAACGCAGCATGAGTTTGCGTGCCACCTGGGTTCCCAGCATGCGCTCGGCGACGACCCGCTGCTCGCAGAGTTGGCGCAACTTGCCGTGCCGATAACGGATCTCCAACGAAGCCTCATTGTATTTCTCTTTACCTGCAAGGTAAAGATTATTGGTAAATCAATCGTCCCTCCAAAAGTTGTAGTCGAATTCATACCGATTGCGATGCTGGCTGCGACAGCAAGCGCGCACCTTCCGGTGCGCGTACCCCGAATCACACAAACAAATCCACATACTCCTGCACCGGCATGGCCTCGAGTCGTTGCTGGTCGAGCGACACCTCGAGAATCGCTGCCCGCTGCTTCGCCGCGAATCGACGCGTAAGGTTGCGGCGGAACTTGGCTTCGAGCAGCGGGATGCCATCGTCGCGACGGCGACGGTGGCCGATGGGGTATTCACACACCACTTCGTCGAGCACGGTGCCGTCGGTGAGTTCCACGGTGAGGCCGTTGGGAATGGCGCGGCGCTCGGGGTCGTGATAGGCCTCGGTGAAGGCCGGGTCTTCGTGGCATTCGATGCGGTCGCGCAGAGCGTCGATGCGCGGGTCGGCGGCCACGTCGTCCTCATAATCCGAAGCCTGCAGGCGGCCAAACAGCAGGGGCACGGCCACCATGTACTGGATGCAGTGGTCGCGGTCGGCGGGGTTGGTGAGCGGGCCTATCTTGTCGATGATGCGGATGCAGGCTTCGTGGGTGCGGATGCTCACCCGCTTGATGTCGGCGGCGCTCTTGCCCATGGCGTTCAGCTGCTCGTGCAGTTGCATGGCACATTCCACCGCCGTCTGCGAGTGAAACTCGGCCGGGAATGAGATCTTGAACAGCACGTTCTCCATCACGTAGCTGCCGTAAGGGCGCTGAAACTCGAACGGCTTGCCCTTGAACAGCACGTCGTAGAAGCCCCAGGTCTTGGCGCTGAGCACGGTGGGGTAGCCCATTTCGCCGGTGCGGGCCATGAGGGCCAGGCGTACGCCGCGGCTGGTGGCGTCGCCGGCGGCCCAGCTCTTGCGGCTGCCGGTGTTGGGGAAGTGGCGGTAGGTGCGCAGGCTCTGGCCATCCACCCAGGCCAGCGAGACCGCATTGATGATTTCGTCACGGTTGAGGCCGAGCATCTGCGCCACCACGGCGGTGGTGGCCACCTTCACCAGCACGACGTGATCGAGGCCCACCCGGTTGAAGGCGTTCTCCAGGGCGATGCAGCCCTGGATCTCGTGCGCCTTGATCATGGCGGTGAGCACGTCGCGCATGGTGAGAGGGGCCTTGCCGGCGGCCACAGCGGTGCGCGAGAGCCAGTCGGCGGTGGCCAGGATGCCACCCAGGTTGTCCGAGGGGTGGCCCCATTCTGCCGCGAGCCAGGTGTCGTTGAAGTCCAGCCAGCGGATCATGGCACCGATGTTGAAGGCAGCTTGCACCGGGTCGAGCTGGTAGGGGGTGCCCGGCACCTTGGCGCCGTGAGGCACGACGGTGCCGGGCACGATGGGGCCGAGCAGTTTGGTGCAGGCGGGGTACTCCAGGGCTTCCAGGCCGCAGCCCAGGGTGTCGATGAGGCAGTTGCGGGCGGTGGAGTACGCCAGGTCGCTGTCGATCTCGTAGCCGATCACGTAGTCGGCAATGTCGACCAGAACCGGGTCGGGGGTTTGTGCGGTGGGGGCGGCGGTGTGAGACATTTGGCAGGTTTCTTCAATGATAGGGAAAAGGGTGAGCCCGTTGGCGCGCCGTGCCGGCGGCGCCAACGGGCTGGCGCTGCGGGCTAACGGCACTGTGGCACAGCAGCGCAACGGCCTAGCGGCGCAACGACGTCAAGGCGCAAGGCGCTTTCAGCGACGCTCGGCCAGCGGCACGAAGTCGCGGTTTTCGGGCCCGGTGTAGTTGGCGTTGGGGCGAATGATCTTGCCGTCCTGGCGCTGCTCGATCACGTGCGCGCTCCAGCCAGACGTGCGAGCGATCACGAACAGCGGCGTGAACATGGCCGTGGGCACACCCATCTGGTAGTAGCTCACGGCGCTGAACCAATCGAGGTTGGGGAACATCTTCTTGGTGTCCCACATCACCGATTCCAGGCGTTCGGCAATGCGGTACATTTTGGTGTCGCCTGCCGCCTCGGCCAGTTGCCGCGCCACCTCCTTGATCAGCGCGTTGCGCGGGTCGCTCACGGTGTACACGGGGTGACCGAAGCCGATCACCACTTCCTTGTTGGTCACACGCTGACGGATATCGGCCTCGGCATCGTCGGGTGAGTCGTAGCGCTGCTGCACTTCGAACGCCACTTCGTTGGCGCCGCCATGTTTGGGGCCGCGCAGCGCGCCGATGGCGCCGGCAATGGCCGAGTACATGTCGGAGCCGGTGCCGGCAATCACCCGGCCGGTGAAGGTGGAGGCGTTGAACTCGTGCTCGGCGTAGAGAATGAGCGAGAGGTGCATGGCCTGCACCCATTCGGGGGAAGGCGCCTGGCCGTGCAGCAGGTGCAGGAAATGCCCGCCGATGGAGTCGTCGTCGGTCTCTACCTCGACGCGGCGGCCATGATGGCTGAAGTGATACCAGTAGAGCAGCATGGAGCCGAACGACGCCATCAGCCGATCGGCAATGGCGCGGGCATCTGCGACGTTGTGATCGTCTTTCTCGGGGGTGAGGCAGCCCAGAACCGACACGCCCGTACGCAACACATCCATGGGGTGGGCGCCTGCGGGTAGGGCTTCGAGCGCCGTCTTGAGCGCTGCGGGCAGGCCACGCATCGAGCGCAGGCGCGCCTTGTAGGCTCGCAGTTCGGCCTCGGTGGGCAGCTTGCCGTGCACCAGCAGATAGGCCACTTCTTCAAATTCGCAGGCGCCGGCCAGGTCGTTGATGTCGTAGCCGCGATAGTGCAGATCGTTGCCACTGCGGCCCACGGTGCAGAGGGCCGTATTGCCCGCGGGTACGCCGGACAGGGCAACCGACTTCTTGGGTTTGAAACCGGGTTGGGTGGGGGTGTCGCTCATGTCGTCCTCCGATCCGTGTGGCGTCAGCGCAGGCGCTGGCGCATAAAAGGGTATTCAGGTGTGCGATGAATCACGCTCAAGGCTACTTGCTGCCGCCGGCGCCGAATTGTTCATCCAGGTAGCGCTCGTAGGCGTGGTAGCTGATGACCTCGTAGAGTTCTTCGCGAGTCTGCATCTGGTCGAGCACGCCGCGCTGGTGCCCGTCGCGACGGATCGCGCGGAACACGCTTTCGGCTGCACGGTTCATGGCGCGAAAGGCCGACAGCGGATACAGTGCCATGCCCACGCCATGCTCGCGCAACTCGGTCAGGTCGAACAGGGGAGTCTGGCCGAACTCCGTCATGTTGGCCAGCAACGGCACATCGATGGCCTGTGAAAAATGGCGGTAAGTGCCCAGTTCGCGAGCCGCTTCGGCAAACACGGCGTCGGCGCCGGCCTCCACGCAGGCCTGGGCGCGCTCGATGGCGGCGTCTACCCCATCCACGGCAATGGCGTCGGTGCGCGCGATGATGAAGAAGTCGGGATCGGTGCGCGCATCGGCCGCTGCCTTGATGCGGTCGGCCATCTCGGCCACCGACACAATCTGCTTGCCTGGGCGATGGCCACAGCGCTTGGCCCCGGCCTGATCCTCGATGTGGCAGGCGGCCGCACCCGCCTTGATCAGGCTCTTGACGGTACGGGCAATGTTGAAAGCACTGGGGCCAAAGCCCGTGTCTACATCCACCAGCAGCGGCAGCGGGCAAACGTCGGTGATGCGGCGCACGTCGATCAGAAAATCCTCCAGACCGGCAATGCCCAGATCGGGCATGCCCAGCGACCCGGCCGACACGCCACCGCCCGACACGTAAATCGCGCGATAGCCTTCGCGCTGGGCCAGCAGGGCATGGTTGGCATTGATGGTGCCAACGATCTGCAGGGGGGTTTCTTCTTTCAGCGCCGCACGAAAGCGTGCACCTGGGCTGGACATGGAGTTCTCCTCGGCTGACATGAGGTATTACCCGTGCAATCGTCGTGCCAGTGCACGCCAGTCTGTATCGGGTGAAGAACCCTCAATGAAATCAGGTAGTTGACTTGCACGCTGCGGTGCCGGGTCGCCGTTCTGTTGCACCGTATCGGTTGCAATGTTTCAATTGTATGAAACATGAGAAACGTGGAGTGAAACATGGGCCAGCGGACGTTGATTCTCGCGGTGGGTTTTCACGGCCTGCGGCGTTTGCTGCAGGAGGTGGCACCCGAGTATGCCCACTTGGCCGATGTCGAGCGCATCACCACCGGCTTTGAAGAGGCGGTGGTGGCCGTGCAGCAATGGCAGGCGCAGCGCCGGGTCGACGCCGTGGTGGCAGCGGGCTCGCATGCGGCCTATCTGCGCGATCGCCTCGACGTGCCCGTGGTGTCGGTGCGGGTCGATGGCTACGACGTGATGCGCGCGCTGGCGCAGGCGCGGGCGGTGACCGAATCGGTGGCACTGTTGGTGTTCGATCAGGTGCCGCCCGAACTGCAGCAGTTCCTTCAGGCTTTTGCCCCCGGCGTACCGGTGCATCATTACCGCTCGGCCAACGAAGCCCGCCAGGTGGTGGCCACCCTCGCCGCCAGCGGCGTGCAAGGCATCGTGGCGCCGGGCCTGGCCACCGATCTGGCCCGCCAGGCGGGTCTGCACGGCGAATTTCTCTATTCACCCGAGGCCGTGCGCCGCGCCTTCGACGACGCGCTGGCGCTGGTGGCGGCGGCGCACGCCGAGTCCGCCCGACGCCAACGACTCGACGCCATTCTGGGCGAACTGCGTGAAGGCGTGATGGCGGTGGACCGCCATGGCCGGATCGAAACCCTCAACGAACTCATGGCGCAGTGGCTGGGGCAGACGCGCTCGCACTGGGTGGGCCGGGCGCTGTCCGAGGTGGCACCCGAGCTGGCCCAGGCCTTCGAGGCCAACCCGGTCGGCCAGCGTGAGGGCGAGACGATCGTGCCCCTGCAGGGCCGGGATCTGGTGATCCAGTGTCGTCCGTTGCAGGAAGGCGGCACGCCCAGTGGCCATCTGCTCATCGCGCAGGAGCCGGCCACCATCCGGCAATCCGAGCGGCGGCTGCGTGGCCGCGGCCGCCCGCAGCCGGTCGGTGCGCGATATGGCCTGCACGATTTCCTGGGGGTGAGTCGGGCCGCTCGACACGCCGTCACCCTCGCCGAGCGTTACGCCGCCACCGACAGCACCACCCTGATCCTGGGCGAAAGCGGCACCGGCAAGGAGATTCTGGCGCAAGGCATGCATCAGGCCAGCGCACGCGCCGCCGGGCCGTTTGTGGCCATCAATTGCGGTGCCTTGCCAGAGACCCTGCTCGAGAGCGAGCTCTTCGGTTATGAAGAAGGTGCCTTCACCGGCGCGCGCAAGGGCGGCAAGCCCGGTCTGTTCGAGCACGCCCACACCGGCACCCTGTTTCTCGACGAAGTGGCCGAAGTCTCGCCCGCCCTGCAGGCGAGGTTGCTGCGGGTGCTGCAGGAGCGCGAAGTGCAGCGCGTGGGCGGTGCCGAAGCCATCCCGGTGGATGTGCGCATCCTCGCCGCCACCCACACCGATCTTGCTGCGCGGGTACGAGACGGCAGCTTTCGACTGGATTTGTACTATCGACTGCACATCCTGGTGTTGCGTGCCCCACCGCTGCGCGAGCGGCCCGAAGATCTGCCAGGGCTCGCCAAGTATCTGGTGGCCCGAGTTGCTCGGCGTCTGGATCGCGAGCCGATGGTCGCGCAAACTGCCGTCACGGTGTTGCTGGCTGCGACTCGCGCGCAGGCCTATCCCTGGCCTGGCAACGTGCGCGAGCTGGAGAACTTCATCGAACGGTTGGTGATCGCGGCTGAGTGTTTTGATGGGAGCGGCCAAGTGGCGTTGGCCGAGGTGATTCCCGAGGTGTTTGGGGATGCGCCGGCCGTGACCAGCGATGGCCCGGCTCGCGATGAGGCGGGCTCGTGGATAGCCCCGGGGGAGCTCCTGCATGGGCAACGGCCGCAAGCGCTTGCTCGGGCCACGGTCAGGTCTATGGGTGAAGTCCAGTCTAGGCAACAGCGTGCCCTTCTGGCCTTGCGGAATAGTCATGGCAACCGGGCGGCCGCCGCGCAGACGCTGGGCGTGAGTCGCACCACACTGTGGAGGTGGTTGCGGGGTTGAAGGGGCACTCTTTTCAGTTTGCTATTCGATAAGAATGTCCTGGGCCTTGATCAAGTCTTTCCAGCGTTGACTCGTTTTGCTCACCCACTGTCGCGTCTGGTCGCGACGCATCGTGTCGGGCCGAAGGGTGAGCGAAGTCCAGCGTCCTCGAAACTCGTCATTGGCGAACAGCGCTTCCACTTCATCCTGCCAGATCCGGGCCACGTCGTCGGGAAGGCCGGCAGGCGCCAGCAACAGAAATGATCCATCCACATCGAATCCTTCAATGCCCAGCTCGCTGGCAGAAGGCACATTGGGAAGTTCGGCTTCACGCGAATTGCCCGGAACGAGGATGGGGATGAGCTTGCCTTCACGAATCTGCGGAAGTGCGCCGGCAGTGGCAAGAATGCCCATGTCAACCTGGCCCGACACCAGAGCCTGCACCGCCGGGGCATTCCCTTTATAGGGAATGTGTTGCCCGCCAACGTTGGTGAGGGTCTTCAGCAATTCGAACTGAAGGTGTCCGGGCGAGCTGATCCCGGCCGATGAGTAGCTTGCCACTCGGGCGCTGGTCAGGGCGACGAGCTCGTCGTAGTTGGTGACGCCGAGATCGGGATGCACGACGAGCACCTGATCATATTTGCCTGCGATCGCCAGCGCCTCGAGCTGATCGGGGTCGTAATTGACGTTGGCGTACGAGTGCGGGTTTGCTGTTACGGTGGTGTCGATCGTGGTCAGAAGCGTGTAGCCATCCGGATCTGACCTGGCAACGTAGGCTGCGCCCAAATTGCCCGCGGCACCCGGGCGGTTCTCAACGATGACGGCTTGCCCCAGACGCTCTGAAGCGCTTTGCGCCAATGAGCGAGCCAGCAGGTCCACCGGTCCGGCCGGTGGGAAATTGACCACCAGGGTCACGGGCTTCTCGGGGTAACTTGCAGCAAACGCCGGAGTGCTTGCGATGGCAAACAGGGCGCTCGCGCTGATTGCGCCAAAGATGTTGATGACTTTCACGATGTCTCCTCCTGGGCTGAAGCCCATTTTTTGGGTTAATGAATTCTGACTCGGTGCTTCGACGCGAGGCGATGCTTGAGCATCCACTGACCGCCTACCGTCCCAGACCCTCCAACTCGGCCACTTCATCGCCCGACATGCCCAGCCAGGCTTGCAGTACCTCATCGGTATGTTCACCCAGCGCCGGGCCGGTGTGATTCACCTTGCCGGGCGTGGCCGAAAGGCGGGGGAATACGTTTTGCATGGCCACGCTGCCCAAGCGGGGATCGGCCATACGGATGATCGATTGGCGGGCCTGGAAGTGGGGGTCCTGCAGCATGTCGGGCGCGCGGTAGGCAACGCCGGCGGGCACGCCGGCGGCGGCCAGGCGGTCGACGATCGCTTGCGCGGGGTGTTGTTGGGTCCATCTGGCCACCAGGGCGTCGAGCGATTCCTGATGATCGCCGCGAGCGCGATGGCTCGCGAAACGGGGGTCATCGGCGAGTTCGGGCTGCTCCATAACTTCGCACAGGCGGCGAAACACGGAATCCTGATTGGCACCGATAATCACTTCTCTGGTGTCGGCGGCAGGATAGGCATTGGAAGGTGCAATGCCGGGCAGGGCGCTGCCGGAGCGCTCGCGAACGTGCCCGCCGCGGTCGTATTCAGCCACCAGGCTCTCCATCATGCCAAGTACGGATTCGTAGATGGAGGCATCCACCAGTTGTCCCTGGCCGCTCAGATGGCGATGCTGCAGTGCCATCATGGCACCCAGAGCACCGTGCATGCCGGCAAGTGAGTCACCCAGTGAGATGCCGGTGCGCACGGGTGGGCGATCGGGGTAGCCGCTCACGTAGCGCAGGCCGCCGATGGCTTCGCACACCGAGGCAAATCCGGCGCGGTCCGCATAGGGGCCATCCTGGCCGTAGCCGGTGACGCGCACCATGATCAGGCCGGGGTTGAGCGCTGAAAGTGCCTCCCAGCCCAGGCCCCAGCGCTCCAGTGTGCCCACGCGGAAGTTTTCGATCAGGATGTCGGCCTGGCCGGCCAGTTCACGTGCCAGGGCCTGGCCGGCTTCGCGGCGCAAGTCGAGCGCAAGCGACTTTTTGTTGCGACCGATCACCGACCACCACACCGGGTGGCCTTGCTCATCGGTACGGCCCCACTGCCGCATGGCATCGCCTTGGCCGGGTGGTTCGATTTTCACGACCTCGGCGCCAAAATCGGCCAGGATCTGGCCGCAGAAGGGCCCGGCGATCAGTTGGCCCATTTCGAGCACCCGAATGCCGGCGAGGGGTTGTGTCATGAAGGATCTCCCTGGGATGTCATGCAAGTCGTAAAAATAGAATATCAATTATTGACACTATTGGGTAGCGGGCGCAAAATTTCCCTCGACTTTGATTCTCATGTTGCGAGATTCCTCATGGCTGCTTTGCTGCACGAACCCATCGAGCGCCTGCATCACTTTGCCTGGCGCTGTCGCGATGCTGAAGAAACCCGACATTTTTACGAAGACATTCTGGGCCTGCCGTTGGTGCACGTGATCCGGGCCGACAACGTGCCCAGCACGGGCGAGCGCTGCCCGTATGTGCACCTGTTCTTTCAACTTGAAGACCACTCGTGTGTGGCGTTCTTCGACCTGGGTGACAACCAGGTGGCCGAGCCGTCGCCCAACACGCCCGCCTGGGTCAATCACCTGGCGTTGCGCGTGGGTAGCCTGCAAAGTCTGGAGCGAGCGCGCACCAATCTGCACGCAGCCGGCGTGAATGTGCTGGGCATCACCGATCATGGTTTCGTGCGTTCGATCTATTTTTTCGACCCCAACGGCATCCGCCTCGAACTCACTACTGATATGGAAGACACCGAAATCTCAGAATCGGCACGGCAGCAGGCACGGCAGGCGCTGGATGCCTGGACCCGCGAAAAGGTCGGGCACGCCGGTCGATCGCTCGCGTAACCGGCTGGCAGGAGCGCAACGTTATGCATCAACCGTCAATCTCGCCCAACGTTTCCAGCTATTTTCAATATCAGGTCTACCCCTTCCGACGCCCTCCGGAGATGGATGGTGACAGCGCGGTTCATCCTGTCGTTGTGGTAGGTGCCGGCCCGGTAGGCATGCTGTTGGCCATCTTCTTGCAGCAGCAGGGCGTGCCCACCGTGTTGCTGGAGGCCGAGGCTCAGGTGAGTGGCGGCAGTCGAGCGCTGGCGTTCACCCGGCGCAGCATGGAGATTTTCGAGCAGGCGGGAGTGGCCCACGAGATCGTGCGGGACGCCCTGTTGTGGCGAGAGGGGCGGAGCTACTTCCGAAATCGTGAGGTGCACCACCTCGACATCCCCTTCGGGGAGCATGACAAATTCTGGCCAATGACCAACCTGCCGCAATGCCAGGTGGAGCAAGTTCTGCTCGATCGAGCGCTGGCACTGGGAGTCGATGTCCGGCTGCAAACGCTCGTCACGGGGTTGGACGAGTCTGGCTCCGAAGTGGTGTTGCACTGCGATACGCCTGAGGGCGCCTATCGGCTCACCACGCAATGGGTGGTGGCCTGCGATGGCGCGCGCTCACCCATGCGACGGTTCAAGGGCTTGCGGTTTACCGGGCAGTCGTTCGAAGGCCGGTTCGTGATTGCCGACATCCGCATGACGCTGGACGCGCCGGCGGGGCGACGCTGCTATTTCGACCCCTCCTGGCTGCCGGGTGAGGCGGCGCTGATGCACAAGGCACCATTCGATGTGTGGCGGCTCGATTACCGCGTGCCCGACGATGTGTCTGACGAGCTGGCGATGGATCGCGATCGCATTCGTGGCCAGGTTCAGGCGCATCTGGCCGAGATCGGCGTGGATCTGCCCTGGGAGTTCGAATGGGTCACTCTCTACAAGCCCAATGCGCTCACGCTGGAGTCGTATCGCCATGGCCGTGTGCTGTTTGCAGGCGATGCTGCGCACTTGCTGCCGGTGTTCGGCGTGCGTGGCCTCAACACGGGCGCCCAGGACACCATCAATCTGGCGTGGAAGCTGGCCGCCGTTGTGCAGGGTCGGAGTGGCGAGGCGTTGCTCGATACCTACAGCGACGAGCGCGTGGCCGATGCCCGACAGATCTGCATCGAGGCAGGGCGCAGCACGCGCATGATGGCGCCGCCCACGTCGGGGCACGCCTTGCTGCGGAAGGCGGTGCTGTCGCTGGCGCTCGATCACGACTTCGTGCGCGATTTGCTGCATTGGCGAACCTCCCGTCCGATCGACTACGAAGACAGTGCTCTCACTCAGCCCTACCACCATGCCTCGGCCTTCTCGGGCGGCCCGCCGCCCGGGGCCCCGGCGCGCAATGTCAGGCTGCGCGGCGATGCCCCGTCGCAAGACCCACCACCCGATGGCGAGCCGATTCAACTGCCTGCCCAAGGTAATCATTTGCTGGATCATTGCGATGACTCTTTTCACTTGCTGGTGATCGATGGCGAAGCGGCACTGATCGATCGCCTGATGGCCGAGCGCGACGCCTGGCGCGATCATGGCCTGTATCTGCGCGTCGTCGTGGTGGGCAATGCCACTGCCCGGGCGTGCGGCGCCGATGTTTGCATCGACGATCCCGAGGGGCGGGTCCGTGCGGTGTGGGGCGCGCCGCCCGAGGGTGCGGTGTACCTGCTGCGGCCCGATCAACATGTGGCTGGCCGCTGGCGCGCCTCGGCCATGCCGGCGCTAGACGAACCCTTGAGCCGCGTGTTGTGCCTCAATCGACCGGAATCCTGATGACTGCTCTACCTTTTGCCGATCTCGAAGTCTGTTACGACGAGCTGGCCGATGCGCTCGACACCGTGGCCCCAGACGAGCGCGAGGTGTTCCTTGCCAAGTTGGTGCTTTGCCTGGCGCACGACCTGGGCGACCGCCACCGCATCCTGGATCGAATCCGCGAATGCCGCGACGAGCCTGACACCAGTGGGCCGGCGCCCGTGCGCCCTTTTTGATCGTTGCCATCCGAGTCTTTTGCACACAGCCACCACAAGGACACCTCCATGCCCGGCATTCGACGCGACTGGATTCACATTAGCTACCCCGATCGCTCCAGCTTCACCGAAACCTACGGGTTCTCGGGCAGCCAGGGCGCCGTCAACCTCGAGGGGGTATTGATTCAACCGGAGCACGAGCCGCGCGAGGCGCTGTTCATCCTGATGCATCCAGCGTCTACCCTGCAGCTGCTGCCGCTGCCGTCGGCCCTGGCCGAAACCGGCATTCCCGTGCTGTGCATGGGCAGCCGCTACGCCAAAAATGACACCGCCCTGATCTATGAAAAAGTGGCGCTCGATCTGGGCGCCACCGTACGCCATGCACGCGAGGTGTTGGGCTTTGCCAAGGTGATTCTGTTGGGCTGGTCGGGTGGCGGATCGCTCTCTTTGTTCTATCAATCGCAGGCCGAGAACCCCACTATCACGCAAACGCCCGCGGGTGACCCCTGCGACCTCACCGGCGCCGGCCTGCCGCCAGCCGATGGCGTAGCGCTCGAGGCCGCGCACCGCTCTCGCGCCCGCACCCTGGCCGACTGGATCGACCCCTCGGTGCTCGACGAGCACAACCCCGATCGGCGCGATCCGCGCTTCGATCTCTACTCGCCGCAACTGCCGGTGCAGCCGCCGTTCCCCGCCGACTGGTTGGCCGAATATCGCGCCGCGCAAAAGGCCCGTGTGCGGCGCATTACCGCTTGGGTGGAGGACACGCTGCACACCCTGAAGGCGCGTGGTGGTGCCGAGCTGGAGCGAGGTTTTGTCACCCACCGAACGCTGGCCGAACCCCGGTTTATGGATGCCAGCATCGAGCCCAACGATCGGCCCATCGGCCAGTGTTATCTCGGTGTGCCCGAAACCGTGAACAGTGGCCCTGTAGGCCTTGCGAGGTTCTCTACCCTGCGTTCGTGGTTGTCGCAATGGTCTCTCGAGCACTCTCGAGCCAATGGCGAAGCCTGCGCCGCCGCCATCAGCGTGCCGTTGCTGGCGCTCGAGCACAGCGCCGACGACGCCGTGCCGCAACCCGACATCGGCCTGATGCACACAGCCTGCCGCAGCCACGACAAGCAGATGCACGTGATTCGCGGCGCCAATCATTACTTCAAGGGCCAGCCCGAGCACCTCGAGCAAGGGGTGGAGCTTATCCGGCGCTGGGCCGGTGAACGCTTTTCATAGCCGGGTGGGCTGCAAGCTATTCCGGCGTTCTTCCGCGGTTCCCCACCACACCTCAGAGAGAAGGAGACACTCATGAACCGACCCCTGCGCCAATGGGCCACTGCCGTGATCACCGTTGCCGGCATCACTTCCGGCGGTGCTGCCCTTGCCGCCGACGACTATCCCTCACAAACCGTCCGCTGGCTGGTGCCCTACAACGCCGGTGGCGCCTCTGACGTGGTGGCGCGCCTGCTGGCCGAGAAGCTCGGCAGCGAGCTCGGCGGCGACGTGATCGTGGAGAACCGTCCGGGCGGTGCCACCACCGTAGCCATGCGGGCCCTGCACCGTGCCGCACCTGACGGCTACACCATTGCCACGGCCGATAATGCCCACCTCTACAACAACTGGGCAATGTTCAACGATCTACCCTATGAGATCGACGATTTCGATTACATCACCATGACCGGCAGTTTCCCCCTGGTGTTGGGCGTAAGCTCCACGCTGCCGGTCGAAACTTTCGCCGAATGGGTGGCGTGGGCAAAGGAGCAGAACGGTGCCGCCAATTACGCCTCGCCCGGCGTAGGCTCGCCGCATCACATTGCCATGGCCACCCTAGTGGATCGACTGGATCTGGACATGAGTCACATTCCGTACCGCGGTGATTCTGCGGCGGTGGTGGATGTGGCGTCGGGCAACGTGGGCACCATGCTCACCGGCGTGGTCACCGCCAATCAGTTCAAGGACGACGACCGCATCCGTTTCCTGGCCGTTACCTGGCCGGAGCGACTTGAGTCCCTGCCCAATGTGCCCACCTTCGACGAAGTGGAAATCGACAACTTTGCGGGGGCGGCCGAACAAGGTGTGATTGCCCCGTCGGGACTGCCCGACGACGTGCGAAACCGTCTCAATCAGGCGCTGGGCGAGATCCTGGAGAGCGATGAGATCCGCGCCCAGCTCGCCACCATGGGGATGTATCCCACCCCCGGCACCCCGGCGGCTTTCCGCGAGCACGTGGAGAAGCAGGCCGAGGTTTACGGCGAGGTGATCGAGCGCAACAACATCACGGTGGAGTGATGCCGCGGGGGCTGCGAGGCCGCGTCGGCCTCGTATGTCCTTACTTCTTGGTGGCGAAGCCCGTATTCGGGTCCAGCGCTTCAGGCCTTGCCCATGCGATGCTTCTCGGCGATCATTGCCCGCTTACCGTGCGATCAACCTACCCAATGCCCCCTGAACCTGCCAACCCCGACCAAGCGCTGCTGCAGCGCTTCCTGGCCTCCAACGGCGAGCCCATCCCTTGCGATTCCAACCCCCTGGCCGAGGCGCTGGGCGCCGAGTTGCTGGCTGCGGATGCCCAGGCGGGCACCGTGCTGCTGGCGTTCGAGCCGCAAGCCCTGTTCATTCAGGGGGAAGGGGTGCTGCAAGGCGGCGCCATCACGGCCATGCTGGATTTCGCCATGGCCTACGCGGCGATGGTGCGCTTGCCGGTGGGCGTGTCGTGCGCCACGGTGAATCTGTCCACCGCCTTTCTGAAGCCGGCGCCGGCGGGCCGTTATCTGGCCCGGGGCGAGGTGGATCGCCTGGGCAAGGCGATGGCCTTTACCCAGGCGCGCTTGTATACCGAGCGCAACGACAGCCTGGTGGCCACGGCAAACTCGACGTTGGCCGTGAGGTGAAGCCGCCTCACCTGCAAGGGTGAGGCTAGCTCTCCGCAATCAACCTCAATCCACCCGAGCTCCCGAGGCCTCGACCACTTCGCGCCAGCGCGGCACTTCGTTGGCGAGAAACTCGTCGAACTCGGCGGGGGTGGTGGGTGCGGCTTCGGCGCCGCGATCCGACAGCGTCTTCTGCACTTCGGGGTCTTCCAGGGCCGTCACCACGGCTTCGTTCAGCTTGGCGGTGATGTCGTCGGGCGTGTCGGCCGGGGCCACCACACCAAACCAGGGGCGAACATCAAAGCCCGGCAGAATGGTTTCAGACAAAGTGGGCACGTCGGGCAGCACGTCGGAGCGCTCGCCGCCGGGCACGGCCAGGGCCTTGAGCTTGCCGGCCTCGATGTGCGGCTTGGCCACCGCCACTTGCAGGAAGATCAGCGGCACTTCGCCGCTCAGCACGGCGTTGAGCGCCGGGCCGTTGCCCTTGAAGGGGATGTGCAGCATGTCGATGTCGGCCTGGGTCTTGAACAGCTCGGTGGCCAGGTGGGCACCGGTGCCGTTGCCGCCCGAGGCGTAGTTGAGCTCGCCGGGCTTGTCTTTGGCCAGTTGCACCAGCTCCTCGATGGTGTCCACGCCGAGCGAGGGATGCACCACCACAGCCATGGGGCTGTAGGCGGCCAGGCTGATGCCGCGGAAGTCTTCCTCGGCGCTGTAAGGCAGCTCGCTGAACAGGCTCTCATTGATGGCAAAGTCGGGTGCCACCATGAGAATGGAGTAGCCGTCCGCGTCGGACTTGGCCACATTGTCGGTACCAATGGTGCTGCCGCCGCCACCGCGGTTTTCGATCACCAAAGACTGGCCAAGCACGTCGCCCATCTTGGGCGCAATGGTGCGTGCCAGCAGATCGGTGAAGCCGCCGGGCGGGTAGGGCACGACGAAGCGGATCGAGCGGTCGGGGTAGTTGTCTTGAGCGGCAGCGCCGCCGGCGATGGCAGCCAGGCAGGCGCCCGCAATCCAGTGTCTCAACATGATTCCTCCTTGGGTAAACGACAAAATCGGCAGGCTGCCAGGCAGCCTGCCGCGACAAAGGCTCGGCGAGGTGCCGGGCCAGTGATTCTCAGCGCTCGTGCTGTCGCTTCTGGCGACTGCTGTTGAACGCGGTAATGGGTGGCATGAGGTAACGCCGCAATTGTTCGTGGGCCAGCGGCTCGTGCGCTGCGAGCGGACGCGTGCCGGCAATGGTGACGCGCTCCATCAGGCGACGTTGCGGGTAGTAATCGTGCAGGGCCGAATGCTGCACGCAGCGGTTGTCCCAGAACACCAACATGTTGGGCTCCCAGTGGTGGCGATACTGATACTCGTGGGTGAGCGTCTTGCGATAGAGCATGTCGAGGATGGTGCGGCTCTCGTCTTCGGCCATACCCTTGATGTAGAGCGTGAACTGCGGGTTCACGAACAGCACCTTGCGACCTGTGATCGGATGCTGGGTAACCACCGGGTGGGTGACGGGCGGGTATTGGTCCTCGAACTTGCGCATCCGCTCGATGCCTTCGCGCGTGTTGGGAAACAGCCCGCGAAACGGCTTGAAATCGTGCACCGCCTCGAGCCCCGAAAGAAAGTTCTGCATATGATCCGACAAACCTTCGTACACCGCGCTCATGCTGGCAAAGGCTGTGTCGCCACCGATCTCGGGGATGATCTTGGAGCACAGCGCCGTGCCCATGGGCGGGCATTCACGAAAGGTTTCGTCGGTGTGCCACACATCGGTGGGCGCCGGCGGGTTGCCTTCCTTGTTGTCGTACACGATCAGCTCGGGGCTGTCTTCCGCATTGCTGGAGAAGGGGTGCACGCTCAACTGGCCAAAATAGCGGCCAAAACGTTTGAGGTCTTCGGAGCTGATCTTCTGGTTGGGAAAAGCCAGTACGCCATGCTCGGCGTGGGCAAGTTTGAGGGCCTCCACCGTGGCCTCGTTCAGCGGCTGGGTGAGATCGATGCCCGTGATCTCGGCCCCCAGAAACACGCCCTTGCGGCGCACCTGGAAGTGCTCGGTGGTACTGGCGCTCGGCGGCGCAAACAGGGTGGCAGTGCTCATGTTGATCATTCTCGAGTGCTGAGGATTGATGGCATTCTAGGTGCGGCTAGCCGTTATGGAAATTGAATAATCGTCCCGGTTGTATTCCAATTGGTTATTCTTCAATGGATGTCGGCCGAGATGGTCTTGGCCAGGCATCCCGCAGAGTGAGCCCGCCATGAATCCGCAATCGGCCCTGGCCCGTGTGAAGCTGCGCCATCTCACCGTGCTTCTCGCCGTGGCCGAGCACGGCAGTCTGGTGCGTGCCGCGCAGGCGCTCTCGGTGACCCAGCCCGCCGTCTCCAAGGCGCTGGCCGAGCTGGAAGACATCACCGGTCAGCGCCTCTTGCGCCGCACGCGCAAGGGCGTGGAGTTCAGCGCTGCCGGCCGCGTGCTGGCGCGTTATGCCGGCAGCAGCGTGCGCACCCTGCGCGAAGGGCTCGACAGCATCGCCCAGGCGCGCGCCGCCGACGCCCCGGTGCTGATGATCGGCGCCTTGCCCAACGTGGCCGCCACCGTGCTGCCCCCCGCCGTGCGCCGCTTTCTCGACGCCGAGCCCGCCGCCCGGGTGCGCGTACGCACCGGCAGCAACGCCTATCTGGTGGGCCTGCTGCGCCAGGGCGAACTGGACGTGGTGATCGGCCGCATGGCCGAGTCGGCCGACATGCAGGGCCTCAGCTTCGAGTACCTCTACCCCGAAGTGGTGGTGTTTGCCGTCCGGCCCGGGCATCCCTTGCTGCAGGCGGCAGGTACCAACGCGCCCAGCGTGGCCACGCTGCGCCGCTATCGCATGGTGCTGCCCGACGCCGGCACCCGCCTGCGCGAAGCCGCCGACCAGTACCTGCTCGCCTCCGGCCTGGGCCACCCCGACCGCATCGTGGAAACCATCGACGTCTCCTTCGGTCGCCGCTTCGTGCTCGACACCGACGCCATCTGGTGCGTACCCACCGGCGTGGTCGAAAACGACCTCGCCACTGGCGCCCTCGCGGCCCTGCCGCTCAACACCGAAGCCTCCCAAGGCCCCGTAGGCCTATCCCTCCGCGCCGACCGCCTCCCCTCCGAAGCCCTGCAACGCCTGTTGGACGACATCCGCAACGAAGCCAGACTCCGAGCAAACTGATCGCCGTGTCCGCTGGTCAAGAAGCGTCACCTCGGCCGAGACTGGCGCGTAGCGCCTGCGTGACGTCGTCGCCCCGGGCGTGACGTCGTCACCCCTGGCTTGACGTCGTCACCCCGGGCTCGACGTTGTCACCCCGGGCTTGACCCGGGGCCGGGGCCGGGACCTCGCGAAGCGTCAGCGCGACCGCAACACCCTTACGAGGTCTTCCTGAAAGATCATATGATGGATATAATGGTATCAATTGATACCACTCCCTGGGAGCAGCCATGACCTTCCCCGACATGGCGAGTCCAGCCGAGATCGGCGCCGTGCTCCAACTCAAACCCTTGCCACAAACTCCGGAAGAGCTGGAGTACATGGTGGCTGCCGGCTTGCCCAAAGAAGCTCTAGGCGCCAGTGTGCAGCGCCTGCTCACCAATCTGCAGGATCGCCGCAAGCTGATGAACGAACTGGTGCCCGAAGCCACCTACAAGCGGCGCACCCGTCTCAACGCCGAAGAGTCCGAAAAAGTGGCGCGGCTCGCGCGCATTCTGGCCGGCGCCATTCACGTCTGGTCGTCCGAGCCCGACGCACAACGCTTTCTCACTACGCCGCATCCGCAGTTGGACCATCGCACCCCGCTGGAAGTGGCGCGCACCGAACTGGGAGGCCGCCGGGTCGAAGGACTTCTTTGGGCCATTTATTACGGCTTGCCGGCGTGATGCGTCTTTACCGCATTGCCGACCGGCGTCATCCCATATGGGACGGCACTGGCGCGTTGCTTATGGGCGGGCGGTTCAACAGCCCTGGCATGCCGCTCATCTACGCCGCCGCCACCTTCTCCTGCGCCATGCTCGAAGTGCTGGCGCATACCAACATCGGGGCCATACCGTCTACGCAGGCTTTCGTCGAGGCGGTTGTGCCAAGCGATCTCGCCACCGAAACCTGGCACGCCCACGAGCTGCCGGAGGGTTGGGATAGCAACGACTTGGGTATTGCCCGTGCCTTCGGCAATCAATGGCTGCACGAACAACGCAGCGCCATCTTGTTCGTCCCGTCAGTCGTCGCCCGTATCGACTTCAACGCCCTGGTCAACCCACGCCATCCCGACGCCGCCAGAATCCAGGTTTCTGACCCACACGAGGTCATCTGGGACCAACGTCTATTTCAGCGATAGCGCGCCTGCCTGTCGCCAAACATCAACCCGAACCAAGTCCTCCCACGCTACGTCATCCCGGGCAAGACTGACGTGAAGCGTCAGCGTGACCCGGGACCTCGCGAAACCCGTGCGTGGCCACCTCACCCGTCCTCGCCCTCGTCACCCCGGGCTTGACGTCGTCACCCCGGGCTTGACCCGGGGCCGGGGCCGGGGCCGGGGCGGGACCAATTCTTGCTTCCCACCCATCGTCTACACTCCCCCTCATCCCACCGGAGCCAACCATGTCACCGCAAGACCGCCTGGATCTCCAACGCGACATCGCCCGCACCCTGGGCGTTACCGAACGCTTCGACGCCACCGCCGAAATCGAGCGCCGCGTGAGCTTCCTTGCCAACTACCTGCAAACCACCGGCCTCACCACCTACGTGCTGGGCATCAGTGGCGGTGTGGATTCGCTCACCGCCGGTTGCCTGGCGCAGCGCGCCGTGGAGCGCGTGCGTGCCGCCGGCGGGCAGGCCACGTTCATCGCCATGCGTCTGCCCTACGGCGCCCAGCACGACGAAGACGCCGCGCAGCAGGGCCTTGAGGTGATCCAGCCCGACGAACGCGTCACCGTAGACATCCAGCCCGCCACCGACGCCACCCGCGCGTCCCTGCGCCAGGCCGGCGTGGTCTACCGCGACGATCATCACGAAGACTTCGTGGTGGGCAACATCAAGGCGCGCCAGCGCATGATTGCGCAATATGGCGTGGCAGGTGCCCGCAACGGTTTGGTGATCGGCACCGACCATGCTGCCGAGGCTTTGATGGGTTTCTTCACCAAATTTGGCGACGGTGCGGCCGACATCACGCCACTTGCCGGCCTCAACAAGCGCCGGGTAAGAGCGTTGGCCGCCGAACTGGGCGCACCGCCCACCCTCGTGCACAAGACTCCCACCGCCGACCTCGAAACCCTGCGCCCGCAGCGCCCGGATGAGGAGGCGTTTGGTGTAAGTTACGAGACGATCGACGATTTTCTCGAGGTAAAGCCCGTAGATGCCGAGGTGTTCGACACGATCGTACGCATCTACCGTGCTTCGGCCCACAAGCGCGCACTCCCCGTAGAGCCAAACTGACGGCATTTGTAACGTCCGCATCGCGCCACTGTGGCAAAAACGAGCGGTTTGTCAGGTTTGCGCTTCGCGCAAATCCTCGCTGCGTCGTTTGCGCAACACCCTGATATGTCTAACAGCTCGAAGGGATAGCATCGTGGCCTATCTGATACTGCGTGGCTTGTGTTTGTCGCAAGATATTCACGTAGTTTCTCAGGTAATCGCCCGTTTTGTGATCGCCATCACATGCGGAGCGACTGGACATGGATACAATTCTTTCAGCGTTTGGATCCTTTCCCGCTATTACGGGCGCGCCTGGTGTGCCCCGTTGTTTAACCCTTAGGAGTTTGTCTACATGGCTACACTGCCCAACGATCAGATTCAGGCCGACGTCGCCTCGGTCTTCCTGTCGTACTTCGAGCGCGCCCCTGAATTCCAGGCCATGGAATGGTACGCCGACCTCTACATCCAGCTGCTGGCAGACCAGGGCGACGACCCCGCTGCTCATGAGAACGCCTTCAAAGCCCTGTCGGCCCAGGTGTACGCCGATGGCGCCGGCGCTGGCGAAGTGCCCGAAGGCCCCACCGTCACCAACGAGTGGTACGTCAACTACCTGTACAACAACGTGCTCGGCCGTGACGCCGACGAAGAAGGCCTGGCCTACTTCACCGGCGAACTCGACGCCGGCAACATCGAGCGCGCCGAGCTCGTGGGCATCCTCATCGCCGCCGCCGAGGGCGACGAGCGCGACGCCGCCTACGTCAACAACCGCACCGCAGTGGCCGTTGAGTTCTCGCAGTGGGAAAACTCCAACCCGCAGATCCTCGATGGCCTGAAGTACAACGCCACCGAAGTGCTCATCGGCGTGAACGAAGACCCCGCCACCGTGGCTGCAGCTCAAGACAAGCTGAACACCACCACCGGTCAGGACGGCGAGACTTTCAGTCTCACTACTGGTATTGATACCGTTGAAGGCACGTCGTACAACGACACCATCAACGCTTTCTACGTCACCGCCGACGAAGACAGCACGCTGACCGCCTTTGATTCGATTGACGGTGGCGCTGGTCGCGACACGCTGAATGTCTATGTCAACGACGGCAATGACGCCAATGCCGAGTTCCCGGCCACGGCATCGGTACGCAATGTAGAAGTCGTCAACCTTTTTGGCGCTGGTGATGCCGACCCATCGATCACGGATGCCTCAAACTACGAAGGCGTTAGCGAACTGTGGCAGATCGATTCCGCCATGAACGTCTCTGAGCTTGGCGAGACCACCGCCGCCGGTTTCCGCAATGTCGCCACGCTGGCCGCTACCGTCAGTGCTGCCGACGCCGCCGCCTCGGCGACTCTGGCGCTCGACAATGTTGGCTCTGCAGACGCCGACCCCGAAGTCGTAGTGCAAGGCGAGTCGCTGAGCACCGTGAATGTGGCAGGCAGTTTGAATGCTGCTGCCGATGACCTCGAAATGAGCATCAATGCCGGTGCAGGCGTTGAAACCGTAATGCTCAACAGCGAGGTGGACGTTCTCCTGACAGCCATCGTTCCCGTTGACGCCGAGGCACCCGTGACCGGGCTCGACGCGTCCGGCTCCACCGGCGACATCATCTACCTCGTGGGTGAAGACGTCGACACGCTCATGGGCGGTGCTGGCGACGACGCTTTCATCTTTGAAGAGCCGGGCCAGCTCGGCCTGTGGACCAGCGTGGACGGTGGCGACGGTTTCGACGCCGTTGCCCTCGCCAACGAAGTGTTCCAGACTCAAGACTACGATGCCATCAACCAGCTCGAGAACATCGAAGCCCTGGCGTTCACGGGTGAAGACGTGACCCTTGACGCCGCGCAAGTGAGCGACTTCGAGGTGCTGGCTTTCGGTGACCTGGAAGGGGTTCTGCTCAGCACGGCCACCGTCAGCAACCTGAGTTCCGAGCAGCTCGTGGTGATCGGTGAAGACGACACGATCGCGATGACGCTTGTCGGCGCTGCTGCCGACACCGAATTCCTCCTGGAAGAAGACTCCCCCAGTCTCCTGCCGGGCGACGAGACCACTCTCCTCCTTGAGATCGACAACACCAGCGCCGACACCATCGGCGCCACCGGTGGTGAACTGGCCGTGGCGGGTGAAGGCAATGTGCTGTTCAGTAACGTCGACGGCAAGTACAGCGTGATCGACGCCGAATGGCTCGAGGGCGATCTGATGCTGGGCGGCATGGCTGCCGGCGTGGAAGAAACCGTTGTGCTGGGTGAAGACACCATCAGCCAGATCACCCTTGACATCGTTGAAGGTGGTGCTTCTTCTTCGTCGATTGGCGCCATGGACATGGTCGTTGGCTTTGACGAAGAGCAAACGGCTCTGATGGGCTTCGACTCGACCGAAGAGCTGATGCTCAGCGGCGATGTCAGCACGCTGCAACAGGCGTTCGCCGAAGCTGCCGCCGCTTACGGCGACACTGACGTACTGTACTTCCACTTTGAAGGCGACACCTTCGTGTACGCCGATACCGTGGACGCCGGTGCCGGCCGTTACGACAACGGCGACTTCGCCCTGCAGATCGCCGGTGAACACGACATTGAGCCGTTCGTGATCTAAGCGAGACTCGCGACCTTCGGGTCGCATTGCTTGCGGGGTGAGGTTTGCCCCGATGTATCCGGCCCCAGGCGAGAACTCGCCTGGGGCCGCTGTCATTGTTACATCGGCTCGGGCTCATGCAGGCCGAAACCCTGGCCAAAATCCACCCCCAGCGATACCAGCCGTTGCAATATATCGGGGCTTTCGACAAATTCGGCGATGGTGAGGATGCCCATGGTGTGGGCCACGCGGGTCACGGCATCCACCATGGCGGCGTTCACCGGGTCGTGCAGAATGCCTTGCACGAACTCGCCATCGATCTTCACGTATTGCACGGGCAGCCTGCGCAGATAGCTGAACGACGACATGCCGCTGCCGAAGTCGTCCAGCGCGAAGCGATAGCCCTGGTCTACCAATTGCTGCATGGCGGCCGCGGCCAGGTTGAGGTTGCTCACGGCAGCGGTTTCGGTCACTTCGAAGCACACTTGCTCGGGGTGTACGTCGAAAAATTCGGCTTGCAAGGCTTGCACGTAATCCGGCAGCGTATCGTCGTTGAGCGTGGCGCCCGACAGGTTCACGAAATAATACGTGGCCGAACGCTTCGGCTCCGGCATGTGGTGCATGCGGGCAAACACCAGGCGAATGATGTGTCGATCGAGCGCGGGCATGATGCCGTAACGCTCGGCCGCGGGGATGAAGGCCGAGGGCGGCACCAGCGTGCCGTCTGGCTCGCGCAGACGGGCCAGCATCTCCCACGCGTGCGTGACGCCGCCCGGGTCGCGCAGGTCTACAATGCGCTGACCATAAAGCACGACGCGATCTTCTGCCATGCAATCGCGCAGGCGACTGGCCCAATCCATGTCGTGCCGTTGGCGATGCATTTCAGCGTCGCCATGGCGGTACACCTGCACGCGATTGCGGCCCTTCTCCTTGGCCAGGAAGCACGCGGCATCGGCCTGGCTCAGGGCCTGCTCAAACGGCACACTCAATGCGCTGCCAAAGGCCACCAGCCCCACGCTGAGCGTGGTGCCGAAGCGCCGGCCGGCCCAGACGAAGTCGAGTGTTGCAATGCGCTCACGCAAGGCATTGGCAATGCGCACCGCCACCTCCAGGGGGCAGTTGCGCAGAACCAGAGCAAACTCGTCGCCCCCCAGGCGCGCGAGGATGTCGCTGGCCCGCACCTGTTGCTTGAGCGTGTCGGCCACCTGGCGCAGCAGTTCGTCGCCCGAGGCATGGCCGCAGTGATCGTTCACCAGCTTGAACTGATCAATATCGAGGTACAGCAAGGCATGTGGCCCTTCGGCGGCAGTCGGTTCGTCGCAGACCTGGGCCAGGGCATCGAGCTGACTGGCAAATTCACGCCGGTTGTAGAGGCCGGTGAGCGGATCGTGCGCGGCCTGCCAAGCCACCTCGCGGGCCAGCTCGTGGGCGTCGGTGACGTCGTGACCCTGCACGAAGATGCCCGACACAGTGCCATCGAGCTCACGAATGGGCTGATACACCAGATCGATATAGCGCTCTTCCAGGGGGCCGTGCGCCTCACGCTGCAGAGCAATGGGCAAGGCACGGCCAATGAAGGGAGTGCCCGTGGCCAGCACGGTATCGAGTCGATCCAGATAGCCCTGTTCCGCCACCTCGGGCAAGGCATCCACCAGGCGCTGGCCCAACACCGTACGATGCCCCACCAGTTGCAGATAGGCGTCGTTGGCCAGCTCAAACACATGATGGGGCCCGCGCAACACGCAGATGAAGCCGGGCGCCTGTTTGAACAGCTGCTGCAGATAGTCGCGCTCTGCTGCCAACATGTGCTGCATGCCGCGCACCCACTGCACGTCGCTCACCGGCTCTTCGGTAAGCCCGTGCGCTTCAACCAAAGCCACCGCCTGCCCGCCCTGATTCGCGCGCAGGCGGGTGAGTTTGGTGATGTCGGTGGGATGGCTCAGCACGCATTCCACATCGCCCGCTACATTGAACAGCGGCACGTGGGTGACCGTCCACCAGCGCTCGGGCGAATCGGACGCCAGCGTGGCCAGGTGGGCCACCGGATACTGCAACATCGGCAGCGTGTGGCGTCGTCGCTCCCGAAACACCCAGGCCAGCGACGCTTGCACGCGCTCGCGTTGTTCCGGATTGGCCGCAGGAAACACCTCGAACAACAGCCGCCCCACCATGGCATCGCGCAAACGACCTACCGCCTGCTCGTACGCCTCGTTGCAGGCGATGATGGTGAAATCCGGCGCTAACAGCAGATAGGCGTTGGGCGACTTTTCGAACACCTGACGAAAGCGCTCAACGCCATTGATGGCGAGAGACGCCAGCATGGCGGGGCCTGCTCAAAATGGAGTCGATGGCAGATGGTAGCTCAGCAGCCCCCCGCAGCCTAGCGGAATCTTCGCAGCCTGGCCGGCCTCAGCCGGAATCGCCGGGATGCACGTGGGTGACGTCGTCGCGCGCATCCATGTACATCTCCGACACGATGCGCCAATCGCCTTCGGCCTGACGCTGCAACACCTTGAGCGAATGATTGCGGCGCACCGCAATGGTGCCGCCATCCACCGTGCGCTGGCCCGTGATTTCAGCGTAAGTTCTCGCCACCACCACGTCGTCGGTGATGGCGCGCACATCCACCTGCGGCTCGCCGCGCATCTCGCCATCGCCAAAATTGGCGTCGGCAAACAATTCACGCAGATAGGTCACGATGGCCTCGCGCCCGTGCAGCGAACGACCAAACGCGTTGGTCCAATCGGCATCCTCGGTGTACACCGACTGCAACAGATCTGCCTCGCGGCGTTGAAACGCCATCATCAGCGTGCGCAGGGTATGACCAATGGCATGCTCGTCTTGCGTCATGAGTCCTCCTTGTGAGTCGATTGCGGCAAACGGCGACACCTGCCGCCAGCGCTCAGACGCCGGCACAGCGCCGCCAGTTCCGGCGCAACACTATACTTCCGGAATGCTCAAGACCACATCCTCGCCGCAGCCCGACACCGCTGCGCAACCCCTGCACCGCCTCACCACCCAATACGTGGCCACTGAAGACCGCCTGCGCCTCGCCGGCCAACTGGCCGACGGCCAAGCCTGCGTGCTCTGGCTCACCCAACGCCTCGCCAACCGCGCCCTCGGCCACCTGCTGCAGTGGCTCGAACAGCGTCCCATGGTCGCGAGCAGCGACGACACCCCCACCCCTGTCGCCCCCGCCAACCCGCAGCGCCAGACCGAGCTGCAACGCTTTGCCCAGCAAAGCGCCGCCGCCGGCATCCCCAAGCAGGAAGCGGTAGCCATCGAGGAGCCCCATTGCACCTACCTGGTGGACAACATCGACCTCACCCGCGGCGAACGCGGTGTGCGCCTGGTGTTCAAGCCGCCAGTGGATAGTGGGCTGCCGGTGTGCAGCCTGACGCTGGGGGCCGATGCGTTAAGGCAATGGGTGACGATCGTGTACCGGCAGTACCGACTGGCCGGGTGGAACCTGCAGGGGTGGCCGGAATGGATGAAGGAGCGAGGGGGGGTTAGTGCGGGGCGGGTGGTGCATTGACTAAAAAAAGAGCCGATGTCACAAGACACCGGCTCCTCGGTTCAACGCGCTAGTGGTGATCGCAAGTCGCACAAGGCGAATTGCCTAGAGACTCGTCATTGATTTTCCAAAAGCAACAACAGGGTCGACCACTTGCTAGTCAAGTCAGGTGGCGTCATAGCCCCAGTCGATCAGCCCTTCTTGCGCGAAATTGTGCTCACCAGTCAACTGGAGGGCGAAGTCGCTGTTGTCGTACCCTGCAGCCGTGCCGGTGTTGGCGAACAGGTAGGTGTCACCTTCCCAGAGGAAAAATACGAGGTCATCTCCATATTCTTCAGCAGCAGCCTCGGCATAGGCCTGATTGAGGCTCTCTGCGCTCGAGACATCAACCTTTTCGGGATACCCTGCTTCCGGGGCCTCCATGCCATCGATCCAGAGAACATCGTGGTCTTCATCGTTTAGATCGCTATTGAAGTCAACGATCAGGTCGGTCGCGCCTTTGGTGGATGAGGAAAGATCCTCACCGCTACGCACGTCAATACCGACCATGTCGCTGCCATCACCAAGAAGCACAGTCTCTTCAAAGCCGGCGGCCATTTCCCAGACATGAACGCCGCCTTCCAGGCCGCTGGCGTCGATGGTGGCAAACTTGCCAGCATCTTCTGCGCCGACCATGGCAACGTTGTCGACCCATGCCATGCCCTCGCCGGTCAAGGTGAGCGTACCTCCGGTCTCACCAAGGCCATCGTTTGCGATCCAGAGATCTGCCCATGCGTCTTCCTCTACGAGGAGGCTGACATCGGCTGCAGAGTCCTTCAGGACCAAGTCGGCACCATCATCGGCAGTGACGACCAACTGCTGATCTGCTGCGAGGTTGCTGATTTCGGCGTCTACCCAACCTGAGACATCATCCTCAAGCCCGAAAACCAGGGTTTTGAACTCTGCGACTTCAGCTGCATCCAGCTTGATATCGTCTTCGCCATTATAGAAACCCAAGGCTTCGACGTTCTCCATCTGATTGATGGCGTCGTAGTCTTCGGTCTGGAAGGTAGCGAGACCAAGAGCAGCAATGTCGAGCCCCTCGCCTGCGTCGATATCCTGGAACAGGCTCGGAGCTTCGTCAAAAATCAGCACGTCGTCACCAGCACCCAGCGTGACTGCATCAAATTTGCTGGCGTTAACTTCGATATCGCCGGTGGATCCGGAGGCATCAAGTTCCGCCACAGTGTCAGCCTCAGCGTCGTATGCACCTTCGGCGTAGGCGTTCTGACTGGCCACGACGCCCAGTTCGGCGTTGACTTCGGAGTTAACGAAAACCGTTTCAACATTGTTGCCGGCGATCACGTTCAGGACGATTTCGTCGTCAGCGTCGCTCAGTGCACCCACCACGTTGACCGTGTTGAGTTGATTGCCAGCACGATACTGGGAGGCTTCACCGTCCCACTCGCCGTGAGCTGTGAGCGCAGCGCCATCGACATTAGCCAAAGCAATGTTGGCTTCCGTGGCTGCAGCGACGGTTCCTACTTGGTTACCCCACTCTGCATCGCCGCCGAGGTCGGTAACGGAGTCAAAGCCGGCAACAACCTCATTGGTGACGTTCATAACGTGAGTGGCGCCACCGATTTGCCAAAGCTGCTCAACACCAACATAGTTGGATGCGTTGGTGAGGGAATTGGAACCCCAGGGGGCCACGCCGTTCTCGGACACGATATTCACGATTTCGACATTGCTTACCGAGGCGGTGTCCGGCATTGAGGCGTTTGCCATGCCGCCAACGTAAACGTTGAGGACGTCAGTGCCGGCTTCACCATTAATGCTGTCGAAGGCCGAGAGGGTACTGTCGGTCGCAACTTCACCCTCGTAGAACGCATTGATAGTATCGTTGTAAGAAGTCCCTTCAACGGTATCAATGCCGGGAGTGAGACGAACAGTCTGGTGACCTGACGAAAGTCGAGAAATCAGGTAGTTAAAGCGATATATGGGCGACGTTGAGCGATTTACCTACCCATATCCGACCATACTGTCATGATGGCCGCTGTCTTTCGCACCAGAAATTCCGTGAAATCAATGCGATACGAGTGTAACCAGATATGATTTTGGTAAGTGAAGCCAACGCGCACCGACCCATCTCCAACCGGTTGCAATTGGCAGTGTGTTGTGTTGGGCAGACATGCCTGAACGCCCCGATGTTGCTTCAATGCGACGGCACGATCTTGCGTCTTACGCAATGTCGATGCGCATGCAAGCAAGTGGGGCAACCGCATCTCTTCCCCTGCCAGTTTTGCCTCGAATCATTCTCTGGAGTGCCGCTCTGATGCCCGCGCATGCCTTGACCACCGAGTTCTTGCAGAGCCTCACCGAGCGTCGGCCGGTGCGGGGTGCCGTGTTGTTCTTTGATACCGAAGTGAAGGGCTTTTGCCTGGAGTTGCGCGCAAGTGGCGGCGCCACGTACTACTTCCGCTACCGTGATGGCGATCGTCGCATCCGATTCTGTCATCTGGGCGGCCTGCGCGACACGATGCTGGCCGATGCCCGCACCCTGGCGCATCAGATGCGGCGCATGGTGGCCGAGGGTGGCGACCCCAAGGTGGAGCGCCAGCGATTTCGGTCGGCGCCGCGGTTTGCCGAGTTTGTGGAAACGCGCTACCTGCCGCATGTTCGGGCGCGCAAGCGCAGCTGGGCCACCGACGCCTCGTTGTTGCAGCGCCATGTGTTGCCCGAGTTTGGTGAGTTTCGGCTCAATCGGGTGCGGCGTGCCGATGTGCTGGCATTTCAGCACGGTTTGCAGCAACGCGGCTATGCGCCGGGCACCTGCAACCGGGTGCTGTCGTTGCTCAAGTTCGTGTTCAGCTGTGCGGTGCGCTGGGAGGTGCTGCCGCCCGGTGGCAACCCCTGCGAGGGCGTGGAGCCGCTGGCCGAGGCCGGCGGTTGTGAACGCTTTCTGAGCACCACCGAGGTGCGCCGCCTGTTTGCCGAGCTGGAGCACAACCCCAATGTGATGGTGTGTCAGGTGATCCGATTACTGCTCTATACCGGCGCGCGCAAGCGCGAGATACTCGACGCGCGCTGGGAGCACGTGGATCTGGAGCGCCGGCTGCTCACGGTGCCGCTGTCAAAATCCGGCCGGCCGCGCCACATTCCGCTGTCGGATGCGGCGGTGGAGTTGCTGCGCAGCCTGCCCCGCGAGGCGGAGTCGCCCTGGGTATTCTGCAACCCGCGCACTGGCCGTCCGCCGGTTTCCATCTTCTATGCGTGGGATACCATCCGCCGCCGTGCCGGCCTGCCCGACGTGCGCCTGCACGATCTGCGGCACTCGTTTGCCAGCTTTCTGGTCAACGCCGGGCGTTCGCTCTACGAGGTACAAAAGCTGTTGGGACATTACGACCCCAAGGTGACCATGCGTTACGCCCACCTGGCGCCGGGCGCGCTGGTGGATGCCGCCAACATCGTGGGGCGGTTGGTGTACGAGGAAGCGCTGCGCACGCCGTTGCGCGAACCTGGGTAGGGCGGCTCTGCGGGCGTTCTACTGGCCCCAGAGGGTAGACACCGGTGCGGCCCAGAGCTTGTCGCGCATAGGCAAGGTGTCGCTGCGCTCGTACAGCAAAACGTCCACGTTCATGGTCCGATCGTGGAAAAGTATTTCAAATCAGCATCATAAACTTGTAAATTTCGGAACTGATACCCTGATATTTCGGAAGCATCATTGGGGTGAGGGTCACGCCCACATAGGGCGCCGGTAGGGATTTTTGCCATGGAACAATCGATGCCTATCGAGATGACGACGAGCCAGGAAGCCCGGCGGGAGCTGCTTGCCGCCGTGCGAGCTTCTGTCGTGGTCAAGGCCACGCCAGGGCCGAGCGCCGCGCGCAGCCAGGATTTCCTCTATGGTGATGACGGTATGCCGGAATGATCGCAGATGATCGCCCGAGGCATCGCGTCTGCCTTCAAAAGGTGGAGAAGGGCATGCCCCGGGCAGCGTTGAGCTTCGGCAACTGTCTTGCGTATGGGGGCGGTCTACAATTCTGCCTGAACCATTCATCCCGCCGAGTGGGTGCCTCGTGCCCTTGCAGGGCATCGCCTGCCTCTTGCGTGAGCCCTCAATCAAGGATACCCGTGTCATCCATCATCTCGGTACAACACCTGAGCAAAACCTACGCCTCGGGCTTCGAGGCACTGAAGGATGTGAGCCTGGAGATCGAACGTGGCGAGATCTTCGGCTTGCTGGGCCCCAACGGCGCCGGCAAGACCACGCTCATCAGCATCATCTGCGGGCTGGTGACGCCCGGATCGGGCAGGGTGATGGCCGCAGGCCACGACGTGGTTCGCGATTACCGCTCGGCGCGTTCGGCCATCGGGCTGGTGCCGCAGGAGCTGTTCACTACTTCGTTCGAGACGGTGTGGGCCACGGTGTCGTTCAGCCGCGGCCTGTTTGGCAAGCCGCGCAGCCCCGAGGTGATCGAACGCATCCTGCGTGATCTCTCGTTGTGGGACAAGCGCGATTCGCGCATTGTCACGCTCTCGGGCGGCATGAAGCGGCGCGTGCTCATTGCCAAGGCATTGGCGCACGAGCCGCAGATTCTCTTTCTGGATGAGCCCACGGCCGGTGTGGACGTGGAGTTGCGTCGCGACATGTGGCAGATGGTGCGGCGGCTGCGCAAGAGCGGCGTGACCATCATCCTCACCACGCATTATCTGGAAGAAGCCGAAGAGATGGCCGACCGCATCGGTGTGATTCAGAAGGGCGAGATCATTCTGGTGGAAGACAAGGCCACGCTGATGCGACGTATGGGCCAGAAGCGGCTCACCTTGCAACTGGTGACGCCGCTCACGGCGATACCGCCGACGCTGGCGAACTACCCGCTCACATTGGCCGACAAGGGGCATGAACTGATTTACACCTTCGACATGGCCACCGAGCGCACCGGCATCCCCGAGTTGCTGCGCACACTTGCCGAATTGGGGATCGATTACAAGGATCTGCATTCGAGCGAGAGTTCGCTGGAAGATATCTTCGTCAACCTCGTGGGGCAAACGGCATGAACGGGCGAGCCATCTGGGCCATCTATCTCTCCGAGCTGGCACGCACCTGGCGCACCCTGATGCAGAGCATTGCGGCACCGGTGATCTCCACCTCGCTCTACTTCGTGGTGTTTGGCACGGCCATTGGCTCACGCGTGGGCCAGATCGACGGCATCCCGTACGGCGCCTTCATCATTCCCGGTTTGCTGATGCTTTCGCTCATGACCACCAGCGTGTCGAACGCGGCTTTCGGCATCTTCATGCCGAAGTATTCGGGCGCCATCTACGAGGTGTTGTCGGCGCCCGTGTCGTATCTGGAGATCGTGATCGGCTACGTGGGCGCGGCGGCCACCAAATCCGTGGTGCTGGGTGCCATCATTTTGCTCACGGCGCGCGCCTTCATTCCGTATGAGGTGACGCACCCCGTGTGGATGGTGGGCTTTCTGATCCTCACGGCCACCTCCTTCAGCCTGTTTGGCTTCGTGCTGGGCATCTGGGCGCAGGGCTTCGAGAAGCTGCAGATTGTGCCCATGATGATCATCACCCCGCTCACGTTCCTGGGTGGCACGTTCTACTCCATCGACATGCTCCCCGAGTTCTGGCAGAAGGTCACGTTGTTCAACCCGGTGGTGTACCTGGTGAGCGGCTTTCGGTGGAGTTTCTATGGCGTGTCGGAGATCCACGTGGGCTGGAGTTTGACGATGACGCTGGCGTTTCTGCTGGGTTGTCTGGTGATCGTTGCCTGGATCTTCCGGACGGGGTATCGGTTGAAGCCGTAGAGGCCTCGACCAACGAGATGGGTATGTGCGCAAATGAAAACCGCCGGGCGGTGCCCGGCGGTTTGAGGTCAAGATTCATGCAGCAGGCGTGACCTCACGCAATTCACATGTCGGGCCAGACGATCAGGCCTTCCTGCGAGAAGTCGTGTTCGCCGGTGACCAGCATGGTCAGGTCGCTGTTGTCGTAGCCAGCGTCCGTACCGGTGTTCGCGAACAAGTACGTGTCGCCACTCCACAGGAAGAACACGAGGTTGCCATCGTACTCACCAGACGCTGCTTCGGCGAATGCCTGGTTCAGTGTGCTGGCACTGGAGACATCGGCCTCAACCACATCGGCGAGATCGGCGGCACCCTCGCCACCCAAAAGGATGGCGTCGTGATCAGTGGCAACGTTGCTGTTGAAGTTCAGCAGGACATCAGTAGCACCTTTGGTGGAAGACGACAGCGTGCCTTCGGTACCCACGGTCAATGTGACCTCGTCTCCGCTGGCGCCAAGCAGCACGGTTTCGACGAACCCTGCAGCCATCTGTTCCACCTCGAGATCGCCGCCCAGCATGCTGGCGTCAATAGTGGCGAACTTGCCGGCGGTGCCGTCTTCGACCACGTTGGAGACGTCAACTGAGCCTTCGCCCACGAGCGTGAGTGTGCCGCCAGTGGCACCAAGACCGCCGGCCATGATCATGAGGTCGGCCCAGGCGCCTTCCTGCACATCGAGGAAGACGTCGGCTGCGGCATTGTGCAGACCAAGGAAAGCCACATCGTCGTGGGCCACTTCCAGCATCTGATCAGCAGCCAGATTGCTGATTTCGGCGTCGATGACTTCGAACTCGTCATCGGGAATGCCAAATGCCAGTAGCCCAAAGTCGGCCACTTGTGCGGCGTCGAGCTCGATCGTAGCGTCTTCGTCCCAGAACGCCAGACCTTCTACGTTCGTCATCTGATTGATGGCGTCGTAATCCTGGGTCTGGAAAGTGGCGGCGCCGAGGGCGGCTACATCGAAGCCGTCGCCGCCGTCGATGGTCTGGAACAGGTTGGGAGTGTCGCCAAAGATGATGACGTCGTCGCCGAGGCCCATGGTGACATTACGGACCGCATCCGACACGGCATACCAGACGTCGCCGGTGGAGCCTGAGGCATCGAATGAGGTGATGTCGTCGTCGAACAGGTTGACGGCAACGTAGGTATCCACCGCCGTGTTGACGTTGACGCCGGTCACGTCGACGCCCGCCTCGAACAGCAGGAACAGCATATCGTCATCATGCTCGAGCTCGCCGAATACGTTCACCGTATCGAGCGCGTTGCCGCCGACTTCCAGAAAGGCCATGCCGTCTTCGCCGTCAACGCCGATGAGGGCGATGTTGGCTTCGGTGACGCCGTTGGCTGCCTGCACGTCAACCACCGACCAGTCATCTTCGCCGCCCAGATTCAGCATGACGTTCTCGAAGCCCGCGACAGTTTCTGCGCCCAGGTTGGTGACGTTGCGAGCGCTATCGATTTGCCAGAGTTCGAGCACGCCGTCGTAGTTGGCAGCGTTGGTGAGCGACTCTTGAGCCGAACCGGCGCCGAACAGGTTCACCTCTTCGACGTTGGTGACTGACGCTGTGCCGGGGAACATGGCGTTGGCACCGCCTTCACCTTCGACATATACGTTGAATACATCCCAACCTTCATCGCCATCGATGGTGTCGAAGCTGGTGAGGGTGCTGGAATCTTCGTAGAACGCATTGAAGGTATCGTCGAGCACGGTGCCTTCAAAGGTGTCGATGCCCGGGGTGAGCTGGAAGGTTTCGCCAATTTGCCCGGTGTTCGAGTTCAGTTTCTCCTGCGCCGCGATCACGGTGTCGAAGTCTTCATTCACGCCGATGAGCACTTCGGCGGCGTTGTACTTCAGGCCGTCGAGAATCTGCGGGTTGGAGTTCTCCCACTGGGAAAATTCCACGGCGACGAAGGTGCGGTTGTCGACGTAGGCGGCGTCGCGCTCGTTGCCCTGAGCGGCGGCAATGAGGATGCCCACCAGCTCGGCGCGATCGATGTTGCCGGCGTCGAGTTCGCCCGTCCAGTAGGCCAGGCCTTCTTCGTCGGGGTCACGGCCGAGCACGTTGCTGTACAGGTAGTTGACGTACCACTCGTTGGTGACCGTAGGGCCAGCGGGCACTTCGCCGGCACCCACGCCATCAGCATAGATCTGGGCCGACAGGGCCTTGAAGGCGTTCTGTTCGGCGGCCGGGTCGTCGCCTTGGGCTTCGAGGAGGTCGATATAGAGTTGGGCGTACCACTCCATGGCTTCGAATTCGGGAGCACGCTGGAAGTACGAGAGGAATACGGCCGCGACGTCGGCCTCGATCTCGAATGTGGGTAGTGTTGCCATGGTGAAAATCTCCTGAGCGGAAATCGACGTACGGGGTACAGGGCGGAATGCCCAGCTAACGTGCGTAAACGGGCGCTATTTTGAGCGCTGAGCAACACAGTAACGGTATTCGAACGACTTCACAGTGACGGTGGTCACAAATCGGGCGAAAGTGGCCATTTCATTTGGCATGGAGCCTGAAACGTCCTGGATTCGGAGGCCGGGCTTGCTGTGAAGCCAGAATCGTCGTTGTCGTGCCAGGCGTTCAGGGAGTCTACGGTATCGGCTGAAGCCGTAGGGGTCTTTTGCCTGAAGCTGCCAGGCGGGTAAAGGGCTTCGTCAATAAAAACCGCCGGGCAATGCCCGGCGGTTGTGATTCAAGCGAGTTTTCAGTAGGTGTTAACCGACAGGAGGTACATCCCAGCCAATGAGACCCGGCTCCTCGAAGTCGTGCTCGCCAATTACCAGCAAGGTGAAGTCACTGTTGTCGTAACCAGCGTCCGTTCCCGTATTGGCAAACAGGTAGGTGTCGCCCTCCCAGAGGAAAAACACCAGATCGGTCTGGTTCTCGGCAGCCGCGGCGAAGGCCTGGTTGAGGGTGTTGGCGCCCGAAACATCGGCCTCGACAACCGCTTTTTCTGCCTCAGCTTCGATCCAGAGCATGTCGCGTGTGGCTTCAGGCCCAGTGCTGGTGAAGTTCACGATGACGTCAGTGGCCCCCTTGGTGGTGGAAGAAAGACTGCCGTCCTCGTTCATGGTCAGGGTCACTGCGTCACTGCTGGCCCCCAGCAGCACCGTTTCCACAAACCCGGCCGCCATCTCCTCCACTTCGAGATCACCGCCCAGCATGCTGGCGTCGATGGTGGCGAACTTGCCGGCGGTGCCCTCGTCGACCACGTTGGAGACGTCGACCAAGCCGTCGCCCAGCAGCGTGAGCGTGCCGCCAGTAGCACCCAGCCCGCCTTCCAGTATCTCGACGGCAGCCCAGGCTCCTTCAGCAACGCCCACGGTTACGTCGGCAGCGGCATCGTGGAGAAGCAGGATGCCGGCGTCATTCTTGGCCACGGCGAGAGTCTGATCGGATGAGAGGTTGCGAATTTCGGCCGCGTGCAGGGCGCCCTCGCTGAGAGGGTTGCCGAAAACCAGCATGCCGAAGTTGGCCACCTGGGCAGCGTCCAGCTGAACCACGTCGGGGTTGTCCTCTCCTGCCAGGTCGGGGATTTCCTCGCCTTCCAATTCCACAGGATGATAGAACACCAGGCCTTCGATGTTCTGCATCTGATTGATGGCGTCGTAATCCTGGGTCTGGAAGCGGGTCGCACCGAGGGCTGCCACGTCGAAACCTTCGCCGCCGTCGATGTTCTGAAATAGGCTGGGCAAGCCGTCGGCGTCTTCGCCGAAGATGATCACGTCGTCGCCGAGGCCGGTGGTGACATTGCGCGTGTCGCCGCCCACCTCAAACCAGACATCGCCTTCGGAGCCAGACGCATCCAGCGTGGTGATCGCCGTGTCGTTGGCAGACATCAGCTCGATGAAGGTGGTGACGTCCGTGTTGAGCGTGACGGCAGCCACATCATCCCCCGCCTCGGCCTGCAGCATCAGCACGTCGTCTTCATCGGCGAGGAAGCCGAACACGTTGACGGTATCCAGAGCATTACCCGAGACGCCCAGATAGGCCTCGTGGTCGTTGTTGCCTTCCACGTTCAAGAGAGCGATGTTGGCTTGCGTGGCACCGTTGGTGGCCTGCACATTGACGTTGGCAACGCCACCGCCTTCGCCATCTGTCAGCGACAGGTTCTCAAAGCCAGCGACCGTCTCGGCCCCCAGATTGAGCACGCTCATGGCATTGTCGATCTGCCAGAGTTCACGAACGCCCTGATACGCCGAGGCGTCGGTGAGTGCCTTGTTGCCACCAGCCACAGCTGCAGGCATGTTGCTGCTGTTGAAAATATTGATTTCTTCCACGTTCATGATGGAAGCCGAGCCGGGAACAAAGGTGTTGGAGTCGCCATCGGTATAGATGTTGAAGACGTCCCAACCCTGATCGCCATCGAGTGTGTCGAAATTCGTGAGCGTGCTGCCCCCTTCGCCTTCGTAGAACGCATTGAAGGTATCGTCGAGCACGGTGCCTTCAAAGGTGTCGATGCCCGGGGTGAGCTGGAAGGTCTCGCCGATCTGGCCGGTGTTCCAGTGCAGTTTTTCCTGCGCCGCGACCACGGTGTCGAAGTTTTCGTTCACGCCGATGAGAACTTCGGCGGCGTTGTACTTGAGGTCGGGCAGGATCTGTGGGTTGGAATTTTCCCACTGGGAGAAGTTCACGGCCACGAAGGTGCGGTTTTCGACGTACTCGGCATCGCGGCCGCCGCCCTCATGGGCGGAGGCGAGGATGATGCCCACCAGTTCGGGGCGCTCGATCGTGCCGGCGTCAAGTTCGGCCACCCAGTATTCGAAGCCGGCTTCCTCGGGGGCACGGCCGAGGAGGTTGTTGTAGAGGTAGTTGACATACCACTCGTTGGTGACGGTGGGGCCGGCCGGGACTTCGCTGGAGTTCACGCCATCGGTGTAGATCTGGGCCGAGAGTGCCTTGAAGGCGTTCTGTTCGGCGGCCGGGTCGTCGCCCTGCGCCTCGAGCAGATCGATGTACAGCTGGGCGTACCACTCCATGGCCTCGAATTCGGGGGCGCGCTGGAAGTAGGAGAGGAAGACGGCCGCAACGTCGGCCTCGATCTCGATGGTGGGTAGTGTTGCCATGGTGAAAATCTCCTGAGCGGAACCTGACGGACCGGGTACGGGGTGGAATGCCCGGCTGGCGTGCGTGAATCGACGCTATTGTGAGCACCGTGCAAAACAGTAACGACATTCGCACGTCAGCACAGTGATCATGGTCACAAAATTCACGAAAGCTGTTGTTGCGCAGCACCAAGCCGGCCGCGCCCAGCCCAGCCCGAGTCGGCCCGTCGGGGTCGACCCAACGCGGCCGCCCAACCTCCTCAGGCCGTCAGATCATGCAGGCCGTCGATCCGGAAGGCAAAATCGTCGTTGTCGTACCGGGCGTTCAGCGTGTCCACGGTGTCGGCATACACCCAGGTGTTGTCGTCGAAATGAAAGAACAGCACGTTGCTGCCTTGGGTGGCATAGGCCGCGGCGGCTTCGGCCCAGGCCTGCTGCAATGTGCTCACGCCGGGGCTCAGCTCGAGTTGCGTGATGCTGCCCAGGCCGTAGAACTGCGTGGCCTGGGCGTCGAAACCCTCGATGACGTCGAGCCGGCCGATGCTGGAGCTGCCGGGCTCCGAGTCTGTGCCCACCTGCCACTGAATCTCGTTGTGCTCCCCGCTGCCCAGGCGCACGGTTTCGGCGGTGTCCGCCGACAGGCCGCGCAAGTCGAGGCTGCCGGCCAGGGTGCTGACGTCGATCACGCTGAACTTGCCTTGCTCCAGGGGCGCGCTGATCTGTTCTTCGGCATCCCAACCGATGGCGTTGTTGAAGGTGAGCAGGCTGCCAGCCTGGCCGCCGATGGCCAGCATGCCGCCGCTCGCGCCAGGGTGGTTGGCGTCGATGTAGACCGTCAGGTGGCTGCCGGCCTCAAGGGTGATGCCCAGCGAGCTGTCGGCGTCGATGAGGTCGAGTGTGGCCTTCGTGCGGGCGGCGAGCACCAGCTCCTGGTCGAACGCCAGGTGGCTGAAGATGGCAGACTGAACGTCTTGAAAGTTGTCGGGATCCTGCTCGAGGTCATGGAGTCGCAGGCTGCCATAGCTCGATACTTCGGCGGCGTTCAGCACCACTTGCTCGCTGTTGAAGGCCAATTGCTGCACATTCTGCAGCTGACTGAGGGCGTCGTAGTCTTGGGTCTGGAAGCTGGATTGCAGCAGGGCCACGGTGTTGAAGCCGGTACCGCCGTCTATCGTGGTGTTCAGGCTCAAGGAGCCGTCGTCGATCGAGAAGGTGTCGTCGCCGGCGCCGCCCAGGGCCACGGTATCGGGCAGCACCAGGATCCAGCCCACGTTGCCGGTGCTCTGGCTGGCGTCGAGCGTGCTCACCCAGTCACCGTCGGCGTTCAACACCGGCCCCACCTCGGTGTTTACCGCGGTATGCAGCGTCAGTCGATCGCCGTCGCCCCCCACCGTCACGCCCAGATGCACGGCGTTGTGGTGTGCCAGATGGCCGTCGATCCGCACCTGGTTGACGTCGTCGCCCTCGACATGCACCGCCACGCGAGGTGGCTCGACCGCCGGACGGGTGTCGTCGAAGGCGAGTTGCACAAGGTCGGTGCCCGGCAACGCGCTGAAGCTGACGTCATCCACTTCGCCGAAGTGGCGCAGGCCGGCCATCACGCCGGCGCTCAAGCCCGTGACGTCAGCGGCGGCGCCCACCTGCCACAGGGCCTCCACGCCATCGTAGAAACGGGCATCGGCCAGTCCGGCCACGGCAGTGCCGTTGGCGTAGTGCAGCTTGACGGTTTCGATGGCGCGCACCTGAGACGTGTCGGGAAAGGCCAGGTTGGCTTCCTGCGCCGCATCGATATACAGGTTGAAGGTGTCGTGCCCCGCGCCGCCGTCGAGGTGATCGAAGGCGGTGAGGGTGCTGGCGGCTTCACCCGTGGCGGGATTCACCGACCAGGCGTTGAAGGTGTCGTTGCGCACGGTGCCTTCGAGGGTATCGATGCCCGGGGTGAGGGCGAGATGTTCGCCTTCGGCGCGAGTCACGTCGTAAAGCCGGTTGAGACCGGCGGCCACCGAGGCCTGGCTGGCATCGACGCCGATCATCACGTCGGTGGCGTTGTAGCGGAGGTCTGCCAACACCTGGGCGTTGGAGTTGGGCCATTCGGCAAACGCCATGGCCACGGTTTCGCGATGGCTGACGTACTGGGCATCGCTGCCTTCGCTGCCGCGGGCGGCGGCAATGATCTGGGCCACCAGGCCACCGCGATCCATGGCGCCGCTATCGAGCTGTGCCGTCCACCAGGCAGCGCCGTCGGCATCGGGTTGCCTGCCCAGCACGTTGCCATACACGTGCGCCACATACCAGGCGTTGCTCACCGTGGGTCCGGCGGGTACCTCGCTCGCCGTCACGCCGTCGGCGTAGATCTGGCTGGCCAGCAGTTTCAGGGCGTTGTCGCGCGCGGCCGGCGCGTTGTCTTGCGCCTGCAGCAGGGCGTGATACTGCGCCAAGTACCACTGCATGGCGTCGAACTCCGGCGCACGATCGAAGGTGGCGAGGAACAGGCTGGCAACGTCGCGTTGGGCGTCGGCAAGAGGCAGCGAGGTCATGCAGGGGTCTCCGTCTTACGGTGTTGTGGGGATGAGAAGGAATCGTAGGGGAAGGGTTGGAGCGCAAAAAAGACAGGGGGCGGTGTGTCGCAACACATCGCCCCCTGTCGAGGCGGCGGGCCGGCACGAAGGCTGGCCCGGTATCAAGAGCACTCAGAGAACGATGGGCCCCCACTCGAGGTTGTGTATGCCCTCCAGCATGAGGGCGAAGTCGCCGTTGTCGTAGCGCCCCTCGCCCGGGTCTACCGTGTCGGCGTAGAAGTAGGTGTCGCCCTCGAAATGGAAGTACATGCCATCGTCGGCCGACTCCGCCTGGTTGGCGGCAAAGGCCCAGGCTTGTTGCAGCGTGGCCACTTCACCCCAGCCGGCCATGTCGTTGAGGTATTCACTGAAGGCCACATTGCTGATCAACTCATCGCTATCTTCGCCGCTGTCGAAGCCGAAGATGCGGTCCATATTGGCGATGGTGGAAGAATTGCGCTCGCCATCGGTGGCGTCGACCTCGAGATGGATTTCGTCCCAGGTGTCGTCGCTGAGGAAGACCTGCTCGGCCACGTGGGTGGCCATGCCGGTGAGGTCCAGACCCAGGCCGCCCGCTGCCATGCCGTCGCCCATGAAGGTGGCTTCGATGATGGCGAACTTGCCGGTGGTGTTGTCGAAGATCACGCCGCCGTTGCCCCACAGGTCGAGCATGCCGCCGCTGGCGTCGCCCGGGGCGTGCTCGGCGATCAGTTCGAGCACGTACTGGTCTTCGCCAGTGGTGTCGGATTCCACCAGGATCGCCACGTCGGCACCGGCGTCGAGCAGGGTGGCGCTGGCGGGGCCGGGCACGTTCCAGTCGTCGTCCACCTCGTTGAAGAAGGTGACCAGGGTGTCGTTGGTGAGGTTCTCGATGATCACATGGGCATCCGGCGGATCTTCGCCGAAATGCGTTTCACCGCCAAAGGCCAGGTTGAAACCGGCGAGTTCGGCGGCATCCACGGTCACACTACCTCCGGTAAACGCCACCACCTCGAAGTTCTGCAGGCGGTTGATGGTGTCGTAATCCTGGGTCTGCAACGAGCCGGTGAAATTGAATGCGGCAGTGTCGATGCCGTCGCCGCCGTCAATGACGTCCTGCAGGGTCATGCCGCGTTCGGTCACGTCGAACTTGATGACGTCGTCGCCGCTGCCAAACAGCGCGGTGAAGGCCTGGCCGGGCCCCACCAGATCACTCCAGTCGGTGATGAGCACCACGCCTCCCGTAGAGCCGGACGCATCGAGCATGGCGATGCTGTTGTCGTGGTCGTAGCTGTGCAGAAACAGATCGGTCTGGACTTCCGTATTGACGGTGGCCGAGGTTTCGCCATCACCCAGGGTCAGGATCAGCTCCATTTCGCGGGTGCTGCCCAGGTTGCCGATCACGTTCACGGTGTTGAGCGATTCGCCAAACACGTCGAACACCGCATCGGCCCCCTGAAAACCGGTGACCGCCAGGTTGGCTTCGGTGGCGGCGTCGGTGGTATCGATGAGGATGGGAGCCGACGCCTCGCCGATCATCAGGCCGTCAAAGCCCGCAATGGTGTTCGGCCCCAGTTCGGTCACGTCCATCGCGCCGTCGATCTGCCAGAGTTGTCGAACGCCCTGGTACACCGAGGCGTCGGCCAGGGCGCGGGCGCCGTCGGGCAAGGGGTCGGTGAACATGCCGTCGTAGAAAATGTTCACCACTTCCACATTCTGCACGCTGGCCGTGCCGGGCACCCAGGGGTTGGCCGTGCCATCGGTGAAGATGTTCATCACATCCCAGCCGGTGTCGCCATCGATGCTGTCGAACGGTGTGAGGGTGGATTGATTGTCGCCGCCGCCCGGAGGTTCAATCCAGAAGGCGTTGAAGGTGTCGTCGCGTACCGTGCCTTCGAACGTATCGATGCCCGGGGTGAGCTGAAAGGTTTCGCCGATGTCGCCAGTGGACTGGTTGAGCTTGGCTTCGGCCGCGGCTACGGAGGCCTCGGTTTCGTTGACGCCCAGTAGCACTTCGGCGGCGTCATAGCGCAGGTCGGGCAGGATTTGCGGGTTGGAGTTTTCCCACTGGGCAAACTGCACGGCCACGTAGGTGCGGTTGCCCACGTAGGCGGCGTCACGGCCGCCGCCCTCCATCGCCGAAGCAATCAAAATGCCCACCAACTCGGGGCGGTCGATGGCGCCGGTGTCGAGCTGGTCGATCCAGTAGTTGCGGCCATCGGGGTCGGCCTGGCGGCCCAGAATATTCTGGTAGAGGTAATCCACATACCAGGCGTTGGTCACCGTGGGGCCGGCCGGCACCTCGCCGGCGCCGGTACCATCGGCATAGATTTGTGCCGATAATGCCTTGAAGGCATTTTCTACCCCGGCAGGGTTGTCGCCCTGCTCGGCCAGCAGATCCACGTACACCTGCGCATACCACTCCATGGCCTCGAACTCGGGCGCTCGCTTGAAGTAAGACAAAAAGATCGAGGCGACGTCGGCTTCGATGATGTCGGTCGGTAGGGTTGCCATGACATCCTGCTCCTTCGAAAAAGGGTCGCCGCAGCGACCCGCAAGCCGCGTCTCCCGCGGCGGGATTCAAGCCAGATCGTGCTCGCCGGTAACGCGCAGACCGAAGTCTTCGTTGTCGTAGCGACCCGCACCGGGGTCGATGGTGTCGGCGTACAGATAGGTGTCACCCTCGAAGTAAAAGGTGATCACGTCGGGCGAGGTCTCGGCCCAGGCCGCGGCCGCGGCCGCCCAGGCATCGTTCAGTGTGGTGACGTTGGGGTCGAGCTCGATGTGTTCGCGCGTGTCGCCCAGGCCCACCAGGCTGGCGCCCTCGGTATCGAAGCCGGTGATGGTGTCGAGCCGGCCGATGCTCGACGACGATTCACCCGCGCCGGGCAGAATATCCAGGAAGACGAAATTCTCGCTGCCGTCGCCCAGGTGCACGGTTTCAGCCAGCTCGGGCGCCATGTCCCATAGCGTGAGGCTGCCCATCAGTTCGCTGGCGTCGATCACGGCAAACTTGCCCTGCTCGAGGTGCTCGGTTTCGCCGGTGTCGAGGTTGCGGCCCCAGGTGTTGTCGAAATCCACGTCGCCGCTCTGCTCACCGGTGAGTGTGAGCGTGCCGCCGGTGGCGCCTTCTTCGCCCACCGCAATCCAGAGATCCAGCCAGCCGTCGCGCGCCACGTGCGCCGACACATCGGCCGCGGCATTGGCCAGGGTGAGCTCGGCCACGATACCCTGATCCACGCTCAGCGTTTGGTGCGCGCCCAGGTTGTAGATATTGGCGTGGTTGTCGATGTCGCGGTTGGGCACCCACTGCACGAAGGCCAGGTCTTCATACTGGCTGAGCTCGGCGGCATCGAACGTGGTGTACTCGCTGCCGAAGGCCAGACGCTGAATGTTCTCGAAGCCGTTGATCAGGTCGTAATCCTGGGTTTGAAAGCTCTCTTCGTGCAGCAGTACTTCGTTGTAGCCGCCACCGCCATCCACGTGAGTGCCGATAGTGAGCATGCCTTGGTCAAAGTTGAACGTGTCGTCGCCGGCGCCGCCCCAGCTGTGCGTATCCACCTGGTCCAGCCGGAAGCCGATATCGCCGGTGGAGCCTCTGGCGTCGATATTGGCAATCGCCCGGCCCGAGGCATCCTGCACATCGAGCACCACCGTGTAGATCTCGCTGTTCACGAAGAGCGTATCGGCGCCATCGGCCACTTCGGCCTCCAGGCGCAGGTAGGCGCCGCCGCCCAGGGTGCCGGCCACGTTCACCGTGTGGAGCGACTCGCCTTGCGCCAGGATGGCTGGCCAGGTGCCGCGGTCGTCGCTGGCGAACTCGGGGTGGTCGATGGCCAGGTTGATGGTGCTGGCCGTTGCCGCCGCGCCCACTTCGGCCGCGAGGGTGTTGAACGCACGAAAGCCGGCCGTAGTGCCGGCCTCGAGCTCACTGACGTTGGCAGCGCCGTGGAGCTGCCAGAGTTGGGTGATGCCCTCGTATACGGAAGCGTCGGTGAGGTGCTGGGCGGCATCCACCCCTTGGTTGATGATGTTGACGATCTCGATGTTCTGGATGCGCGCGGTGTCGGGCACGCCATCGTTGGTGCCGGTGGTGCCGTTGGCGAAGATGTTGAGGGTGTCGAGCCCCTCGGCACCATTCAGTTGATCAAAGGCGGTGAGGGTGGTGGTGTTCGGGGCGCTGGTATTGGGGTCGACATCCACCGCATTGAAGGTGTCGTTGCGGTCGGTGCCGGTGATTTCGTCGATCTGCGGCGTGAGCGTGAAAGTGGTGCCCTGGTCTTCGCCGTAGCTGTAGAGCTTGGTGAAGGCCTCGGCCACTGTGGCCGGGTCTTCCGTCACGCCGGCCAGTACCTGGGCGGCATCGTAGGGCAGGCTGGGCAGGATCTGGGGATTGGAGTTTTGCCATTGGGCAAAAGCCACCGCCACTTCGAGATGGTTGGCCACCCAGGCGGCGTCGCGCCCGCCTTCGCCCAGAGCGGATTCCAGCATGATGGCCACCAGCTCGCCACGCGCAATGGCGCCGGTGTTGAGCTGCTCGGTCCAGTAGGCGGCGCCACTGGCATCGCCTTCGCGCCCGAGCAGATTCTGATAGAGCAGGTTCACATAGGCGGCATTGCCAATGGTGTTGGCGGGCGGCACCTCGCCGGCCCCAGTGCCATCGAGGTAGATTTGATCGGATAGCAGCTTGTAGGCGTTGTCTCGTGCGGCGGGGTCGTTACCCTGCTCGGCCAGCAGCTGAATGTAGCGCTGCGAATACCATTGCATCGCTTCAAACTCGGGCGCGCGTTGAAAATACGACAGAAACACACCGGCAACGTCGTTTTGAATCTGGGCGATAGGCAAGGTGGCCATGCGAGAAACTCCTCGAGCTCTTGAGTGGAAGGCAAGAATTGCGTACGGTAATGAGAATCCGCATGGGGAGCGGTGTCAATAGTGAATCGAGTTCGTGGCAGAAAAAACGCCCGTATGGCGTAACCATTACGGGCGTATGAATCAAGTGGCCGTGGCAGACCACGACGTTCAGACAAGGCGGTCGGCTCGCAAACGAGGTGGGTGCCCGAGGGCGACACACCTCGCGTGGAGAGGACCCGCCGCGCTGCGGGGCTTCAGACTTCCTGGTAAACCTCGATGTCGTGCAGGCCGAGCACCTTGAGGGCGAAGTCGCCGTTGTCGTAGCGGCCGGCCCCGTCGTCGGTGATCGTGTCGGCGTACAGATAGGTGTCGCCGCCGAACTGGAACACCAGCACGTTGATGTCTTCGCCGAGGTCTGCCTCGTAGGCGGCAGCGGCACTGGCGAAGGCTTGCTGCAGGGTGGTGACGTTGCTGCCCAGCTGGTGGTTTTGCACGGTGTCGAAGCCGGCGAGCGCGGTGCTGTCGGCGTCGAAGCCCGAGATCACGTCAAGGTTGCCGATGGAGGATGACGACGCGTCGTTGAACACCACATCGAGGTAGATCCAGCTGTCGCTGGCGCCGAGCAGCACGGTCTCGGTCACGCCGGCGGCCATGCCGAAGAGATCGAAGTGGCCGCTGAGCAGCGTGGCGTCGATGGTGCTGTACTTGCCGTTGGCGCCGGTGGTGATCTCGAGGCCGTTCGCCCCCAGTTGCGATTCGATCCAGGTGGGCGCATTGGTGATCGATACGGCATTGTCGTAATCCACGTGGCCTTCGCCCAGCAGCGTGAGGGTGCCGCCCGTGGCACCCTTTGAATTGGCCGTGGCACCGCTGATCCAGATGTCGAGCATCGAGCCGGCTTCTACCTCGAAGGTGGCATCGGCGGCAGCGTTCTCGAGCACGACAAGCAGATCATCTTCTTCGTACACCGCTACCAATTGATCTTCCGACAAATTGCGAATCTGGGCGAAGTTGCGGTCGTTGTCGTTGATATCGCCAAACAGGAAGGCGTTGAAGCCTGCCACCTGGCCGGCGTCGAGCTGCACGTTGTCGCCCTCGAAGCCCAGCGCCTGGATGTTGCTCATCTGGTTGAGGGCGTCGTAGTCCTGGGTCTGGAAGACGTTGTTGCCCACCACCACCATGTTGAAGCCTTCGCCGCCGTCGATGGTGTTCCAGAGGTCGGGGCCATCCTCGCCGAAGATGAACACGTCATCGCCCATGCCGCCGATGAGCGTCTGCACCGATTCATCCACGAAATAGATGATGTCGCCGCGCGAGTTGGCGGCGTTGAACGTGGTGACCGCATTGGTGCTGTCTTCGTCGTTCTCCACCTCGAGCACGACCATGTCGACGTCGGTGTTGAGGTTGAGCGTCTGCACGTTGTGGCCCAGCTCGATCCAGGTGAACAGGCCATCTTCGGCGTTGGCGTTGAGCGTGCCCACGACGTTGACGGTGTCGAGTACCGAGTTGGCGTTGGCGCCGTCGTGGGTCCAGAACATCATGAACGGGATGTCGTCGTCCATGCCCACATTGTCGAGCGCCACCGTGATGGAGCGGGCGCTGGCGGCGGCCATGATGCTGGCGGCAAACTCGCCCTGCGTGTCGCGATAGCCGGCTACGGTATCGGCACCCAGATGGGTGACGGCGGCCACGCCCCCGATTTGCCAGAGCTGTTGAACACCCTGGTAGCGAGCGGCGTTGGTCAGGCCTGCCGCAGGCGTATCGGCGTCTTCGTGAAATACGTTGACGATCTCGATGTTCCTGATGGTGGCGTTGCCGGGCACGGTGCTGTTCAGCGTGCCGTCGGAGTAGATGTTGAGGGTATCGATGCCCTCATCACCGTTCAGATTGTCGAACGACGTCAGCGTGTTGGCGGCGGCTCCCGTGTTGGGATTCACCGAAAAGGCATTGAACACGTCGTTGAGCGTGGTGCCCATGAAGGTGTCGATGCCGGGCGTGAGGGTGAAGGTGTCGCCGTCTTGTCCCGTAGTGGTGTAGAGCTTCTGTTCGGCCATCACCACGCTGGCTTCGGTTTCGTTTACGCCGATCATCACTTCGGTGGCGTCGTAGCGAAGCGTGGGCAGGATCTCGGGGTTGGAGTTCTGCCATTGCGAAAACTCGACGGCCACCTGTACGCGGTTCAGCACGTAGTCGGCATCGCGGCCGCCGCCGTCAACGGCGGCTGCCAGCAAGATCGACACCAGCTCGGGGCGCGCAATATTGCCGGCTTCGAGCTCGCCCACCCAGTAGGCCAGCCCTTCGGCATCGGGTACGCGGCCCAGGACATTCTGATACAGGTAATTCACATACCAGCTATCGGTGACCGTGGGGCCTTGCGGCACTTCGCCGGAAGCGGCGCCGTCGGCATAGATCTGGGCCGAGAGCTCCTTGAACGCGTTGTCTTCGGCGGCCGGGTCATCGCCCTGGGCTGCCAGCAGTTGAATATAGAGATCGGCATACCATTGCATCGCCTCGAATTCGGGCGCGCGCTGGAAGTAGGAGAGAAATACCCCGGCCACGTCGGCCTGGATGTCGTCGATTGGAAGGGTAGCCATGAGAAGAGACTCCGAGAGCATTGGGTTTGTTGTGAGTATCCCGATTGCGTCGTACGCAAGCTTCGACGCTGCGCGGAGTCTAGTGCGAGGGGGCCTGGGTGTCTGTGATCGCGGTCACCCTCTATTCGTAAAAATGGCAACGGTTTGTGTCGTTCGCGGACACGAGCCGTATCCGTGCCGGTGCCTCAGAGCGAATGCAGCCTGTCCCGCCGAAACCCCCTGGGCACAGCCACATCGCGACCCACAGCCAGTACCTTGAACAGCTCGCCCATTTCCGACTCCTGAATCAGCTTCTGCACGGCATTGAGCTCGCGGGTGTAGGCACGCGGGTCGTTGGCCTGGAGCGCCTGCAGGCCCTCGAGCAGACCGGCGTCCATCAGGAAGGCAGCCTGGCTGGTGTAGCCCAGCACTTCCAGGCCGCTGCCGTAGGCGGCGTCGGCCATGGCGGTGAAGTCGACGTGGGTGGTGATGTCCTGCAGGCCCACCAGCTTGAGCGGGTCGTCGCTGGCCTGGTGGCGGAAGTGGCACATCAGGGTGCCACGATGCCGTTGAGGGTGATAGAACTCGTGCCGCGGGAAGCCGTAATCGATGAGCAGGGCGGCGCCGGCTTCGAGCCAGTCGCCCAGGCCCTGCAGCCAGGCCTCGGCCTGCTGGTTCACTTCGGAGAGGTAGCCGGGCAGCGGTGGCATGCGCTCTTGCACGGCATCGCTCAAGGTGGGGTCGGCCGGCAGGTCGAGCCAGCTCCAGCGACCGTCGTGCCACACCACGCCGCGCTCGAGCACCTCGCCCTGTGAGCTCCAGCGAAACAGCCGCACCGGCATGGCGTCGAGCAGTTCGTTGCCCAACACACAGCCCCGAAAGCCTTGCGGCAGAGTGTCGAGCCAGGTGACCGCCGGCTGCCAGTCGGCCAGCCGCTCTGCCTGGCGTTCGCGCAGATCGGCCGACACTTCCAGGATGTGGTAGTTCACGTTCAGCCCGCGTTCGCGCAAGGCCGGCAGCAGGGCGGCGGCCAGCGCACCGGTACCCGCGCCCACTTCGAGCACGTTCAGGCTGCCGGCGTCGTGCAGCACGTCGGCCACCGGACCGGCCAGCGTGCGGCCAAACCAGGGGCTCAGTTCGGGTGCGGTGATGAAGTCGCTGCTGCCGGCAGCGTCGCCCGGGCCGGCCAGCTTGCGGCTGCCGGCGGCGTAGTAGCCCAGCCCGGGCGCATAGAGAGCCTCTTGCATGAAGCGTTCGAACCTCAGCCAGCCACCGGCGTCGTCGAGCTGCTGGCGCAAGTGCGCCTCCATGCGGGCAAGGTGTTCGAGCATGGCGGGGGAGAGCGTTGGCGGCGACGCGGAAGCGGGAGTTCTCATGCCCAAATTGTAACGGGGGCCCGCCCGAGCGAGGGTGGCGTCATGTTGCCTGCGCTGAGTGGCCGACCCAGTCGATCGGGGGCAGCCCTTGTTCCTGCAGCCATTGGTTGGCTTGCGCAAAATGGCCACAGCCGATGAAGGGTTGCGGCGGCCTTTGTGCGGACAATGGTGAGGGGTGGTTGGCGGTGAGCACCAGGTGCGGTGAATCGATCGGGATCAGGCGGCGCTTGCTCTGGGCATGCGCGCCCCAGAGCAGAAACACCTTGGGTGCGGGGTGACGCGCCACGCTGGTGATCACGCTGTCGGTAAAGGCCTCCCAGCCGCGTCGCGCGTGTGAGGCCGCCTGGCCGTCTTCCACAGTGAGCAGGGCGTTGAGCAGCAACACTCCCTGTTGGGCCCAGCGCGTGAGGTCGTTGTCGAACTGCGCCGGCTGGCCGCCACAGTTCTGCGCCACTTCCACAAAGATGTTGCGCAGGCTGGGTGGGCGCCGCAGGCCAGTGGGCACCGAAAACGCCAGGCCCTGAGCCTGACCGGCACCATGGTAAGGATCCTGACCCAGTACCACCACACGGACCGAATCGGGAGGGGTGAGCTCCAGCGCGCGCAGGGGCTGCGCAGGGTAGATGGTGGCGCCAGCAGCCTGGCGCTCCTGCAGAAATTGCGAGAGTTCGGCCCAGCCCTGGCTGTGCAGCACGCCAGCCAGTTGCTCGCGCCAGGCCGGGGGCAACCGACGGGCGTGCTCGGCCAGCCCGGCGTGCAGGCGATTGTTTGTGGATGTCATGCGATGGGGGTGTTCAGAGGCGAGTGTTGCTGGTTAACATGCGGGAGCGGAATGTACCGTGCGTCTGCTTTGTGATCAAAAGTTACCGAGCGGAACTGCGCCATACCGTCTTTTGCCGAATCTTAACAAAGCGCTGCAGCGGGCTGTGGGCACCGGAGGTGTCCGGCACGGCGCCATGCACGCTCGCAAGGGCCTCCGCGTGTTCCGCAGGCGAGCGGCTCGATTCTCTGATGCCAACCTTTGTGCCCATCTTCAGGAGACCCTCATGAGCGAGTCCAACCGTCGTTCGCCGCTGCTGCTCCCGCCTGCCGCCGCCGTCAATGTCCGCCGCCGACAACTGCTGCGCGTGAGCGGCGGATCGGCCGCCTTGCTTGGCACCGGGCTGCTTTCGGCCTGTGGCGGCGATGATCCTCTGGGTGTGGCGACCGGGGGCGGGGGAGGTAGCCTGCGCACCAGCGCGCCCCTGCCCGCCACCACCACCTTCACCACCGAGGGGCGCGATATTCTGGTCAATGGCCAGAAGTTCTACGCCAAGGGTGCTTGCTATTCACCGGTGCCGGTGGGTGGCACTTATAACTGGGTACCGTTCGGTGATTTTTTCACCGACCCCTGGGAGGTGATCTGGCAGCGCGATCTGCCCCTGATGAACGACATCGGCCTGAACACGGTTCGGCTCTATTCCACGTCGCCATGGTCCAACCCGGTGGATCCCTCCACCGCACGCAATGTGCACAAGAAGTTTCTCGACGCCTGCGCCGCGCATGGGGTTTATGTGTGGGCCAGCTATCCCATCGACAAGGGCGTGTTCGAGAGCATCCAGAACGGCAACACCCAGCTCGACAGCACGGTCAAGCAGGGCGTGGAGCTGATTGCCGAAGAAATGGGCAGCCATCCGGCCATCATCGGTTTCACCATCAGCAACGAGCTCAATAACGCCACGGCACGCGAGACGCCCGCCTGGTGGGCCTGGCAGGACGACCTTGCCAAACGCTGCAAGAACATCGCCCCCACCAAACTCACGTCGGTCGCGTTTGTCGACGACAGCATGATTACCCCGAAGGCCGCACATCGCTACGGCAACGGCGTGCCCAATATCGACGTGATCGGCATCAACTCGTATCGTGGCAGGGTGGGTCAGGGCTTCGATATTCTGTTCTCGTCATTCGCCCAGGTGGATAAGCGCCCCTTGCTGATCACCGAGTGGGGGTGCCCCGCCTCGACCCACAATCCTCAGGGCCAGGCGGTGGAGCTGCCCAACAATGCGGCGTTGCAGGGGCAGTATGTGGAATCGCACCTGGCCGATCTGCTCGCCAATCGCGACATCTGCAGCGGCGGCTACGTGTTCGAATGGACCGATGAGTGGTGGAAGGCCAGCACGCCCACGGTGCATAACGCCAGCCCATCGTCGGCCACCAATGCCGCCTTCCCGGGTGGCTATGGCGATGAAGAGTGGTTTGGTATCCATTCGGTGGCCGCGGGCGATCGACCCATTGACGACCCCAGCTACAACAACTTCTCGGTGCCCGATATTCTCAGCCCGCGCGCGGCGGTGGATGTCTTGCGCAAGGGGTATCAGGGCATCTGAGTTCAGCCAAACAACCGCTGCAGCTCTTCGCCGGGCTCGGTGGCGCGCATGAAGGTTTCTCCCACCAGAAAGGCGTGCACGCCGTGTTCGCGCATGTGGCGCACGTCGTCGGGCGTGGCGATGCCGCTTTCGGTGATCACCCGGCGGCCCTCCGGAATCTGACCCAGCAGGTTCAGGGTGTTGTCGAGCGACACCTCGAAGGTGCGCAGATTGCGGTTGTTGATGCCCAGCAACGGCGATTGCAGGGTGAGGGCCACGTCGAGCTCGGCCGGGTCGTGTACCTCGATGAGCACATCCATGCCCAGGCTCATGGCGCAGGCTTCGAGCTCGCGCAATTGTGCGGGTGCCAGGGCGGCCACGATCAGCAGCACGCAGTCGGCCCCCATGGCGCGGGCGTCAACCACCTGGTAGGTATCCACCAGGAAATCCTTGCGCAGCACCGGCAGGGCGCAGGCGGCGCGTGCTTGTCGCAGGTAGTGTTGCGACCCCTGAAAGAACTGAACATCGGTGAGCACCGACAGGCAGGCCGCGCCGTGTGCGGCATAGCTGCCGGCGATGGCGACAGGGTCGAAGTCGGGACGGATCACGCCCTTGGAGGGCGAGGCGCGCTTGATCTCGGCGATGACCGCCGCGCGGCCGTCGTCGATGGCCTGCTCGATGGCGTTGCCAAAGCCACGGACGTCCTGGCGGGCCTCGGCCTCGCGCAGCAGGTCGGCTTCGCTGCGCATGCGTCGGGCAGCGGCGACTTCGTCGACCTTGGCGGCCAGGATTTTTTCGAGAACGTCGTTCATGAGAGCGTGAAGTTCGGTTGAGGTCCATGGCCTGCCCCGTGCGGGGCAGGCCATGCGGGAGTGGCGCCGGAAGGCGGCATCGGCTCAGGCCGCGGCAGCAAATCGGCGAGTGTACGCCGCAAAGCTTTCGAGTTTGTTGCGGGCCTGGCCGCTGGCGATCAGTTCGAAGGCCAGCTTCACGCCAGCATCGATCGAATCGGCCACGTTGCCGGCATACAGCGCGAGCCCGGCGTTGAGTGCCGTGATGTCGCGCGCGGCGCCGGGTTGGTTGTTCAGTGCCTCGCGCAGCAGGGCAGCCGATTCTTCGCGATTCCCCACCTTCAGGCTGCGGTTCGAAATCATGTCCATGCCGAAATCTTCGGGATGGATCTCGTATTCGTTCACTTCGCCATCCTTGAGTTCGCCCACCAGGGTGGCGGCGCCCAACGAGGCCTCGTCCATGCCGTCACGGCCATACACCACCAGCACATGGCGCGAGCCCAGGCGCTGCAACACGCGCACCTGGATGCCTACCAGATCGGGATGGAACACGCCCATCAGCTGGTTCTTGGCGCCGGCGGGGTTGGTGAGCGGGCCGAGGATGTTGAACATGGTGCGAATCGCCAGCGCCTTGCGGATGCCTGCCACGTTCTTCATGGCGCCATGATAGGCCGGGGCAAACATGAAGCCGATGCCGGTGGCCTGAATGCATTCGGCTACCTGCTCTGGCCCGAGCATGACGTTCACGCCCAGTTCTTCCATCACGTCGGCACTGCCCGACGACGACGACGCGCTGCGATTGCCATGTTTGGCAATCGGCACGCCCCCGGCGGCGGCCACGAACATGGCCGCCGAGCTGATGTTGAAGGTGTGGCTGCCGTCGCCGCCGGTGCCGGCCATGTCGAGCAGATCCTGCGGGTTGGGCGTGACCACGGGGGTGGCGAACTCGCGCATGATCTGCGCGGCGGCGGTGATTTCGCCGATCGTCTCTTTCTTGGTGCGCAGGCCCATGATGAGGGCGGCGGCCAGCGGCTCGGGGATCTCGCCACGCATGATCTGCCGCATCAGATGCAGCATTTCGTCGTGGAAGATCTCGCGATGATCGATGCATCGGGCGAGGGCTTCGGTAATGGTGATTTGAGTCATGGCGTCAGATCTCGAGAAAGTTGTTCAGCAGCGTGTGACCGTGGTCGCTCAGAATGGATTCGGGATGAAACTGCACCCCGTAAATGGGCAGTGTGGTGTGGCGCAGCCCCATGATTTCACCGTCGTCGGTATCGGCGGTAATGGCCAGACAATCGGGCAGACCCTGTCGTGCCACGGCCAGCGAGTGGTAGCGAATCTGCGTGCAGGGCGTGGGCAGGCCGCGGAATACGTCGGTGCTGCCGTGATTCACCGGTGAGGTCTTGCCGTGCATGATGCGTTGCGCCCGCACCACCTGTCCGCCAAAGGCCTGGCCGATGGCCTGATGGCCCAGGCAAACGCCCAGAATCGGCAGGCGGCCGGCAAAGTGATGAATGGCCGCCAGTGTGATGCCGGCCTGATCGGGTGCACATGGCCCCGGCGACACACACAGGCGATCGGGCTGGTGGGCCTCGATCTCGGCGAGGGTGATGGCGTCGTTGCGCGCCACGATCACCTCGGCGCCCAGCTCGCCAAAATACTGCACCAGGTTGTAGGTGAACGAATCGTAGTTGTCGATCATGAAGAGCTTCATGGCGACACCCGCCGTGCCGGTAGCCCTGCCAGGGTGCGCGTGGCAGCCCGGGTTGCCCTTGTGGCCGATGCCGACGCGGCCCGCCACTGCCAGCCGGCGTGCACGAGGGATTCACGCGGGACAACCACGAAACGGGCAACAGCACGGGGAGTATTGCAAGACATGCGACGTTCTCCTGGGTTGGGAGCCGCCGCACGAGTGAGCCTGGATGAATAGCCTTGCCTACCTGAACGGCGGCAAGGTGGCGGAAAATACCCGCGACAACAAGCCGCTTCCTAGAGGAAGCGCCACCAGAAAGCCTGGGGGGAGGATGTTGTGCGAAAAGACATGAAAAGCGATCTCGGGTGATTTTCGTGGTGGAGTATAGCGGCAGATCCGAGGGTTGTCACGGCACTTTCGGCGAGGGCCAGGGTTGGTGTTGCTGGCGGGGCGTCGTGGCGGAACTGGCGGTGTGTTCCATGGTCATCTAGATGTCTGCCATTCGCGCTTGCGGGCTCGAAAGGAGTGCCGGGCTTGCCCATCACGGCAGGCAGTCATCGTAGCCAGCCGCCGGCGGTTGGCGCAACCCAGAGAGATCCATGTCGCCAGCGCTGCGGTTCCTGAGTCGGTTCATCCAGTCGCCACAGCGCATTGGCAGCATCACCCCGAGCTCTCCCACCCTGGTGCGGACCATGTTGCTCGATGTCCGTTGGGATGAGGTTGGCACGGTGGCCGAGCTGGGTGCCGGAACTGGCGTGATCACCCGCGAGATCGATGCCTTGCGGCCGGCGTCGTCGCACTTCCTTTGTTTCGAGAATGACCCCGACATGAAGCGCCGGCTGGGCCGCGAGTTTCCCGCGGTCGTCATCGAAGACGACGCCTTTCGTCTGCCGGAGGCGCTGGCAGCCATCGGCGTGCCGGGGCTGGACTGTGTGGTGTCGGGCTTGCCCTGGGTGAACTTCTCGCCCCATGATCGATTCCGGTTGCTGGCCGACATTCATCGACTGCTCAACCCGGGCGGGGTTTTCGTGGCCTTTCAGTACACCCGGCAATTGCAGGAGTTTCTGGAGGCCACCTACCACCACGTGGATCGGCAGTATGTGTGGGCCAACATTCCGCCCGCATTTGTCTTCGTCTGTCGCAAAGGCCTGGTCAGTCGTGCCAGTGCACCACATCGTCCAGCGAGGCTCGCTCGGTGCGAAAGTCGTTGATCGGGTGGTCGTGGTTGGGCCAGCCGAACGAAATGCCGCACACCAGCAGTTGATCGGCGCCCACGCCCAGGTGTTCCTTCACGATCTGCGGGTAGCCCGACACCGACGCCTGGGCGATGGTGCCCACGCCCAGCGCGGTGGCGGCATTCATGAAATTGGTGACATAAGCGCCCACATCCACCGCGCCGTAGGTGCCGATGTCGGCCGGGGTGAACAGCAAGGCGGTATGCGGCGCGCCGAAGAAGCGGAAGTTCTCGAGCGCCTGACGCAGCGAGGCCTGACGGTCGCCACGCTCGATGCCCACGGCTTCGTACAGCTGAAAGCCGCAGGTGCGGCGGCGCGCGCGGTATTGATCGACATACTGTGTGGGGAAGGGAAACTCGCCCGCGCCGATAGGGTCGACCTCGCCGGCCGCGTAGAGGGCAGCGCTCAGGCGGTTGCGTGCCTCGCCGCCCACGATGTGCACCTGCCAGGGCTGGGTGTTGCACCACGACGCGGTGCGCTGGGCGGTTTGCAAAATGGTGGTGATCACCTCGCGCGGCAACGGCTCGGGCCGATACGCACGGCAGCTGTAGCGGTCTTGCAGAATCTGTTGCAGGGCTTGCAGTTGGGGCGAGGAGCTTGTGATCATGTCTCGGTATCTTGGATTTGTGTAAGAAGGGCGTGGCGCACCGTCACGGAGTTGGCCGCGGCTCACTGCGGGCAACGGCGGCGGCTCCCGTGGCGTTGGCGCAACGCCCGACCGGGTAGGGCCTGCATCATTCTAGTGGCTTTGACCTAGTCGCCACGCCAGCGCGCTGGCGATGCGACCACGCGCGCCACCGGCTGCCGACCGCAAGCAGGCAAAGTCCTGCCGATCGGTCGTCGCCGTGCTTTCGCAACGCCGACTCGCGGTGCTATAGTTTGTGCCAACCGGCGCTCGCCGGGTTCACCTCACGTTGCTCTCATGTCGGTTTGCCGCTTCCCGATCCGTTTGGCTCCTGCCCCTGTGCGTTCGGCACAGGGCTGGTGGCGTTGGCCGATCGGGTGGCAACAGGCATAACGAGCGAGCACACCGCTTTCCGCAGTTCTCCTTCTTCACTCCCTCTCTGCCTTGGCCACCCGCCCGTCGTCGACCGACGCGCAGGCGCATGCCCGGGTGTCGGTCGCTCGGGCGCCGTGCCATCCAACCCGAGACACACATGACCGAACTCGAATTCAAGGCGCTTGCCGCCCAGGGCTATAACCGCATCCCGCTGGTCGCCGAAACCTACGCCGACCTCGACACGCCGTTGGGCCTGTATCTGAAGCTCGCCCATGCCGGCCCGGAAGGCGGGCGCTACACCAGCCTGATGGAATCGGTGGTGGAGGGCGAGCGCTACGGTCGCTATTCGTTCATCGGCCTGCCCGCGCGCACCGTTTTGCGGGCGCGGGGCCGCCAGATCGAGGTGGAGTGCGATGGCAAGGTGGTGGAACAGCACGAGGGCGATCCGCTCGACTTCATCGCTGCCTTCCAGCAGCGCTTCACGGTGGCCTTGCGCCCCGGCATGCCGCGCTTTGCTGGCGGTCTGGCGGGTTATTTCGGCTACGACACGGTGCGCCACATTGAGCCGCGGTTGGGGCCATGCGCCAAGCCCGAGCCGGCGGGCAGTGGTGAGCCGGTGCCCGACATCCTGCTGATGCAAACCGACGAGCTGGCCATCGTGGACAACCTGGCGGGCCGACTCTACCTGATGGTGTATGCCGATCCCGCACAGCCCGAGGCGTTCAGCCGCGCGCGTCAGCGCCTGCAAACCCTGCGCGAGCGCCTGCGCCGTCCGGTGGAAGTACCCTACAGTCAGCCCAGCCTCCAAACCGCCGAACGCCGCGACTTCGCCAAGGCCGATTACCTGGCCGCCGTGGCCAGGGCCAAGGAATACATTGCCGCCGGCGACGTGATGCAGGTGCAGGTGGGCCAAGTGATTGCCAAGCCCTTCCGCGACGCCCCACTCTCGCTCTACCGCGCCCTGCGCACCCTCAACCCCTCGCCGTACATGTACTTCTGGAACTTCGGCGACTTCCACGTCGTCGGCTCCTCCCCCGAAATCCTCGTGCGCCAGGAAAGCCGCCGCGTCACCATCCGCCCCCTCGCCGGCACCCGCCCGCGCGGCGCCACGCCCGAAGAAGACGCCATCCTCGCCACCGAACTGCAAGCCGACGAAAAGGAAATCGCCGAGCACGTGATGCTCATCGACCTGGCCCGCAACGACGTGGGCCGCATCGCGCAAACCGGCACCGTGACCGTGAGCGAGCGCATGGCGATCGAGCGCTATTCGCACGTGATGCACCTGGTGTCGAATGTGGATGGCCTTTTGCGCCCCGAGCTCACCGCCTTGGACGTGCTGCGCGCCACCTTCCCGGCAGGCACGCTCACTGGCGCGCCCAAGGTGCGCGCCATGGAGATCATCGATGAGCTCGAGCCGGTACGACGCGGTATCTACGGCGGTGCGGCCGGCTACCTGAGCTACAGCGGCGAAATGGACGTGGCCATCGCCATCCGCACCGGCGTGATCAAGAACGGCATGCTGTTCGTGCAGGCCGCCGCCGGCATCGTGGCCGACTCCGATCCCGAAAAAGAATGGCTGGAAACCGAGGCCAAGGCACGTGCCGTGCTGCGCGCGGCCGAAACAGTGCAAGCCGGGCTGGATGCCTGAGTCGGCCCTGATTTATCCTCAACGCATTGATTTCATTGAAGAAACAATGCGAATGGCGGTACAATATCTCCCAGTTTTCCGTCCGATACCCGCCAAAAC
>JAWLHC010000014.1:0-96044 GCA_041690575.1 Verticiella sp. | reverse complement strand
CGCCGGTGGACAACCCTGCACTGGGGTAGACTCCTCGGTCACCAAAGCGGACATTTCTACTTTGGAGAAAACCGGACATTTCTATTTAGCGTTGACAGCCTCAGGAGCCACCATGGACCGCACCACCGTCGATTTGTCGGGGTACCCCGATCTCGTCGTGCTCTACCTCGGCATGCGGGTCAACCTCCTGCGCGGCGTAGCCACTCTGCTGGGATTTGGCCCCAAGATCTCGGCAGCGGCCAACGATAAGCCCGACGGCCTGCTCGCTCACGAAAATATCATCTACTCCCTCTTCCCGCTGCACATCGGCATGCGGCAGTACTGGCGCGACTTTGACAGCCTCGAAGCCTGGGCCCGCTCCGAGCCCCACAAGATCTGGTGGCAAGGTTTCCTCAAGGATCAAAAAGGTACCGGCTTCTGGCACGAAGCCTATTTTCGTCGAGGGGGGTTCGAGGCGGTGTATGTGAACGTGCCGGCCAAGCTGGGCCTGCGCCAGTTTGCGCCCGAAGTGCAAGCCCGCGGCCCCATGTTCACCTCGCGACAACGCGCCGGGCGTGCCCAAGAGCGCACCGGGCCACCCCCCGTGGTGGCCGAAGAGGCCTTGTATCCGGGGCAAGCCGGCCACCAGGCCCAGATAGAACCTGGCGCGCCCGACAACAAAAACCCCTAACCCTTCGAGCTAGCAACCGCAAACCCACCGCGTCACCCCAACTGAGCCCTTACGACATGACACCCATCGCACAACGCCGGCCGCGGATCATCGGCTTGATTGCCCTGGCAAGCCTCACACTACCGGTTGCCGCCGGGCCCCTGAGCGCAACAATCAACGGCATCAAGAATGATCAGGGCGAAGTTCGTTGCGGTCTGTTTACCGGCGAGGAGGGTTGGCGAGACGAGACCCGCGCGCAACTCGCCGTGAATGCGACTATCCAGCAGGGCACGGCAATATGTGACTTTGGCCCTGTACCGCCCGGCCGCTATGCCGTGGCCGCGTTTCATGCCGAGCAGGGCGAAACCCACGTGAGCTACGGATTCCTGGGCAAGCCCAAGCAAGGCGTAGGCTTCTCCAATAATCCGTCGATTGCGCTGGGCCCGCCGGGTTTCGAGAAGGCGGCATTCACGGTGAATGAAGGCGCCCTCGAACTGCCGGTTGAGGTTCGGTACTAGGGTTTGGCGGCTCCCTACTTCCCCAATTGACGTGCCACACCCTGCGCCGCCGCCATCACCCGCTGGGCAAGCGGATCGATGACCTCAGCACGCACTCGATTCGATGGCCCGCTGATACCAATGGCAGCCCGGACGATCCCACCGGGGTAGGGAATGGGCGCCGCCACGCCCCACACGGATTCGCGCCATTCGCCACGATTCACGGCATAGCCAAGCTGTCGCACATTGTGCATCTCTGACAGGAAGGCTTCGGGGTCGGTGAAAGTGTGCGGCGTATGGCGGTGAAGAGCCAGGCTCATCGCCTTCAAAGTGACGGGATTCTGCCAGGCGAGCATGGCCTTGCCAGTGGCCACGCAGTGCGCTGGAGCCCGGCCCCCTATTTCAGAATAGGCTCGAACCGGCTCGGGGCTATCGAGCTTGGCAACGTAGATCACCTCGTTGCCGTCCAGTATCGACAGATGCACGGTTTCACGCGTGTCGCGCAGCAGCTCGGCCATGGCAGTGGCGCTGACCGTGGTGAGATCGAGACGCTTTTCCACCACCGTGCCCAGCTCCCAGAGTTTGAGCGATATGCGATAGGCGCCCGCCGCCTCGTCGTGGTGCGCATACCCCAGCGCCACCAGGGTCTGGAGCAGACGGTGCACCGTGCTTTTGCCCAGTTCGAGTTCGGCGGCCAGTTCGGTGATGCCGGCTGCGCCGTCATGCCGGGCGAGCGATTCGAGTAGCTGAAGGCCTTTCACCAGTGTGGTGTTCATTTGCTATAGTTTTATATACAGAATTACCTTTCCAGTATATAGAACGAGAGCACAAAATCCAAAGGGCGCGCGTCAATCGGCAGAGGCCGTGCCGCGCATTTGCTCCCGACGACCACTTTTTACGCACACATACTTATCTCATGTCATCTCCCCTCCCCTTGCAAGGCGTCTCGGTTGTCGAGTTCTGCCAGGTGGCTTCCGGGCCTTTTTGCGGCATGCTGCTGGCAGACTACGGCGCCAATGTGCTGAAAGTGGAGCCGCCCGAAGGCGATTCGCTGCGGCAATGGCCCCCTCTCACCGGCGGCTTCAGCGAGAACTTCGCCTCACTGAATCGGGGCAAAGGTTCGGTCGCATTGAATCTGAAAGACCCCGAGCATTTGGCACTGGCTCGCGAGCTGGTGTTGGCCGCCGACGTGCTGTTGGAAAACAATCGCCCCGGCGTGATGGACCGCCTCGGCCTGGGCTGGGAGTGGTTCAAGTCACGCAAACCCGATCTGGTGTACTGCTCCATTTCGGCCTACGGCCAGAGCGGGCCTCGGGCCAGCGAAGGAGGGTTTGACGTCACCATTCAGGCGGCCTCCGGCATCATGAGCGTTACCGGTGAAGCCGGGGGTGCGCCCGTCAAATGCGGTGTGCCGGTGTCGGACTTCACCGCCGGCCTCTATGCTGCCTTCAGCATCGCGGCCAAGCTGGTCCAGGTGCGCAGCGGTGGCGAAGGGGGCCATATCGATGTGCCGATGTTCTCTACCAGCCTGGCCATTGCCGCCTTGCAAACCAGTGAGTACTTCGGCACTGGCAACAACCCACGCAAGCTTGGCTCCGCGCACCCGCGAAACGCACCGTATCAGGCGTTTGAAGCGGCCGACGGCTGGTTTGTGATTGCCGCCGGCAACAACCGGTTATGGACATCGGTGTGCAACGTGGTGGGCACCTCCGAACTGCTCGACGACGACCGCTTCACCAGTCCCAGTCTGCGTGCCCAACACCAAGCTGATTTGGTGGAGATTCTGCAAACGCATTTCCGTCAACGCTCAGTGGCCGATTGGTTGGCCGCCTTTGCTGCTGCCGGCGTACCGCATGCGCCCATCAATCCGTACGCTGACGCGCTGAACGACCCGCAAGCCCAACATCTGCAGCTGGTGCAACCCATTCACCTACCCGACGGCACGGTCACGCAGACCGTGGTATGCCCTGTGCTCCTGGATGGTGAAACGCTGCCGTTGCGCCCCGAACTGCCCACGCTGGGCGAGCGCAACGCAAGCCTGCAGGCTGCCATCAGGCTGGGCAGCGAATGACCGCCATCAATACCCTCACGTTGAATCGCCCCGACCGGGGCAACGCCTTGTCGGCCGACTTGGTGGAACACCTGCTCACCAACTTTCAAGCGGCCGTGGCCGACCCGGCCACATCGGGCATTGTGATCACAGGTGAAGGCCGCAATTTCTGCACGGGCTTCGACCTGTCCACCCTGGACACCAGCAGTGATGGCGACCTGTTGCTGCGCTTCGTTCGCATCGAAATGCTGCTCGACGCCGTGTGGCGCTCACCCGTACCGGTCACCGCCGTGGCTCAGGGCCGCGTGTGGGGCGCCGGTGCCGATCTGTTCGCAGCCAGCGATCATCGCGTGCTCACCGCCGATGCCAACCTGCGCTTTCCCGGTGCCGGCTTTGGCCTGGTGCTGGGCACCCGCCGACTGGCGTGCCTTGTGGGCGCCCATCGCGCCCGCCTGCTCACTTGCGAAGGCCAAACACTCGACGCAAAAGACGCCCTGGCTTGCGGCCTGGCCACTCAGGTGCTGCCCGCCGGCTCTGACATCAGCGAGGCCCTCGGCACCGTGAGCACCCCTGCCATCGAAGACCGCAGCACACTCGCCGCCCTAAGGCGCGCTAGCCTGAACGAAGCCAGTCGAACTCGTGAGGCCGATCTGGCCGAACTGGTGCAATCGGCCGCTCGCCCCGGCCTCAAGCAGCGCATCGAAGCGTATCGGGCTCGCCAAACGCAGGCCCGCGTTGCGTCCCCCCAGACGAAGGAGCAACCATGACGACCCACCCCACCCTGCACCGGTTTCTCCAGAGCGTGACCGAGCTCGTGGCCCGCGCGCCAGCCGACCTGCCCGAGCAAGCGCAAGTTCTGATGCAGAATTTGGTGGCACAAGACGCCTGGCTGCCTGATGCCATGGCCGAGCCTCATCCTCAACATTACCAACAGCACCTGCTGTATCTCGACCCCGCCGAACGTTTCTCGCTGGTGAGCTTTGTGTGGGGGCCCGGCCAGGCCACGCCCATACACGATCACACCACCTGGGGGGTGATCGGCATGTTGCGCGGCGCCGAAATCGATCAGGCGTATCGCTGGGAAGACGACCGCCTGGTGCCGGGTGACACCCATCGATTGAGCCCTGGCAACACAGCGATCGTGTCACCTCAGCATGGCGACATCCACGCGGTGCGCAACGGCCTTGACGATCAGGTGAGCATCAGCATTCATCTCTATGGCGGCAATATCGGCGCCATAGAGCGGCACGTGTTCGACGCCGACACCGGCGCGGTGAAGCCTTTCATTTCGGGTTATTCAAAGACACTCGAGCTCATGCTGTAAAAAAGGAGGTCGGCCCAAGCAGGCACGACCTCCCATCACCACGACAACTTCAACTTCATCAAGTTACAGCACCGACGCCTCGCGCAGTCTGTCAATGGCTGCGTCGTCCAGCTCGAGCTCGTCTTGCAGCACTGTCACGGTATCGGCGCCGAAGCGTGGCGCGGGCTTATGCTGCGGTGGTGTTTCCGAAAAGCGCAAGGGGCTGCGCATCAGGGGCACCGATCCCAGAGTCTCGTGCTCCACCTCCACACGAATACCGCGATGCTTCACCTGCGGATGATCAAATGCTTCGGCCAGGGTGTTAACCGGCCCGCAAGGCACGCCGGCCACACCCAACCGATCTGCCAGCACCTGCTTGTCGAAGGTACTCGTCATGGCCGAAACGACAGCGTTCAGCTCGGGCACGTGCTCCATGCGTTGCGCATTGGTGGCAAAACGCTCGTCGGCCAACCAATCTGGCCGCTCCATCCCTTCGCAGAGTCGCCGCCACTGCAAATCGTTGCCAATCTGAATGAACACATGACCTTCCTTGCACGGAAAGCAACCTGAGGGAGCAAACAGCAGACTGCCATTGCCGGCACGCTGCGGCACCTTACCCGTAGCCAGGTAATTTTGCCCCAAGTGCGCCGTACTGGCCAAGGCCACATCGAGCAGCGCCATATCGATGTACTGCCCTTGCCCGGTGCGCTCACGATGAAACAGCGCCGCGAGAATGGCGCTAGTGGCCGTCATGCCAGTCATCACGTCCACCAGCGACACCATGGAGCGCATGGGGCCGCCGCCTGGCACGCCATCGGGCAGGCCACAGGTACTCATGATGCCCGAAATGGCCTGAAACACGGGGTCGTAACCCGGCAGCGAGGCCATGGGGCCATCCTGGCCGTAACCGGTGATGGAGCAATAGATCAGGCCGGGGTTCTGTTCGCGCAAGCTCGCCTGATCCAGGCCGAAACGCTTGAGATCTCCCACCTTGAAATTCTCCACCAGCACATCGCACTGCAGCGCGAGCTGACGCACCACTTCCTGGCCCTCGGGTCGGGTGAAATCGATGGTGAGCGAGCGCTTGCCACGGTTCACGCACAGGTAGGGAACCGATTCCTTCGAGCGCGAGCCATCAGGCTCTTTGAGGAAGGGCGGCGAGTGACGCATCTCGTCGCCGACCCCTGGCTTCTCGATTTTATAGACGGTAGCGCCCAGGTCGGCAAGGGATTGCGTGCACCACGGTCCAGCCAGCACGCGCGTCAGATCGAGCACCTTGATGCCGCCCAGAATGGCGGAGCCGGAGGGGTTGCCGTCGGTCGACTGCAACATGGCCTGGGGCGTCATATCAATTCAACTCCAGATTGGTGCTTTCCTTGACCTTTTGGTAACTGACTTGATCAGTGGCAAGCAGCTTCTGAAAACCCTCATGCGCCAAGAAGGCCGGAACCAGACCGGCGTTAGCCAAAGCCTGCTGCGCTTGAGGATCGGCCAAAAGTGAGTCCACACTCTCCTGCAAGGTATCCACGACCTCGGCGGGCAGACCTTTGGGTCCCAGCAGCCCAAACCAGCCCGTGATCGCCAAATCGGGCCCACCCACTTCCACCAGGGTTGGGATTTCAGGGTAGTCGGGCACCCGCTCACTGTGCGTCGTAGCCAACACACGCACCCGATCGCCGTCACGTTGACTCAGTACCACGGGGTCGATCATCATGTGCACACGGCCTGCCAGAAGCTCCGTAAGAGCAGCGGCGCTACCGTTGGAGGGCACGTGCACGATGTCGATTCCTGCACTCGCATTGAGCGCTTCGGCTAGCAAACTGGCAAAGGATCCCACGCCAGCGGAAGAATAATTGAGCGCACCCGGGTGCTGCCGCGCGTATTCCAGAAATTCAGGCACAGTTTCGGCCGGCACCTCGGTGCTGATGCCGAGGTAGTTGGGCGCATCAGCCACCTTGGCGATGGCTGTTAGATCGTTGTTTGGATCGTACGGGCTGGGGTCTCGCATGACCGATTGCACGATCAGCGCACCATTGTTGGCCAACAGTAGCGTATAGCCATCCGGCTCGGCGCTGATCGCGACATTGACGCCGATCTGGCCACCAGCTCCGGCACGGTTCTCCACGACGAACGGTTGGCCCAAGGACTGGCCGAGGTGGTTGGCCACCAGACGCGCCACAATATCGTTGGTGCCGCCCGGATTGTAGGGAGAAATCACCGTCACCGGCCGACTTGGCCATTCGTCTGCCAAAACTGCCGAGGTGGGGACCATCGCGCCGAAGACACCGGCGCAAACGCTGGCCAGGATCGTACGACGAACCGACGACGCGAGGACAGATTGCCTTGAACTCGAACTCATGAATAGTCTCCTGATTATTGGAATATCGACTCGCCTGAGGAAAGCCGGTGGGCGCAGGCTGCGCCAAACATGAAGGCGACCGAGCCAATCCGTATGGCCGCCATATGAAAAACTACTTCCCCGAAAAATTGGGCTGCCGCTTTTCTTGAAACGCCCGCAATCCTTCGCCGGCATCCGCACTGCGCGACACCACCTCAGCCCGCTGCTGCGTGCGATACATGGCCTCCACCGGACTGCGTGGCATGGTGTCGTTGACCATCTGTTTGAGAAACGACATCACCAGCGGCGCATTATTGGCCATGGTGGCAGCCAGTTGGCGTGCTGTTGCCAACGCTTCGCCAGCGGGCGTGAGCCGATTGAAAAAACCCACCTCGTAGGCACGTTGTGCGGGGATCGGGTCGCCCAACAGCATCAGCTCCAGCGCAATCTTGTGCGGAATGCGGCCGGTGATCGCCGACATCAGACCCGCTGCCACGCCCACCTTGGCTTCCGGGTAAATCAGGGCGGCCTTCTCGCCGGCCACGCAAAGATCAAAATAGGCCAGCAACGCCACACCCATACCCACTACCGGGCCCTCCAGCGCGGCGATCATGGGCTTGTTCACCGAAATACCCACGCCGGGCACAGCTTCCCAGAACCGATTGGGCGGATCGTTGAGATCGGCACCCGCCGTAAACACCGTGCCATTGGCCGCCAGGATCAGCACGCGATCCGACGACGCCTCAAAATCCAGAAACGCTTCCCGTAATTGTTCGCACATACCGTGTGTGAACGCATTACGTTTGGCGGGGCGATCCAGCGTGAGAGTGCGAATTCCGTCCACGGAATCGCTCAGGATCAGGGGTTCGCTCAACGGTGGCTCCTCGTTATCGGGGTTCTGTATCTCGACAGGTTTCGAGAATTCTTCCCAGAAGTCTAGGAGCCACGACCGATGAGGTAAATCGATTTATTATCAATAATTATTGACTTAAACACAGCAATCGAACGCCATGCGACTGTCCTTGCGCCATTACCGCGCCTTCAGCGTGATCGCACGCACAGGCTCCTTCGCCCAAGCGGCCGACGATCTCCACGTCACCCCATCAGCCCTCAGTCGGCTCATCCGCGACCTCGAGGAATCCTGGCAATTTCGTGTGTTCGAACGCACCACGCGCAAAGTGGAACTCAACGCCAACGGCCACCTCATGCTGCCTCACGTCGCGCACATGATGGCCGCCCTACGCGAAGTGCATCGTGTGGCGGCCGACGTGGCCGAACAACGCTCCGGCGTTGTACGTATGGCCACCACCCAGGTGATCACCTGGACCCTCCTCACTCGCTTCTTCGCGGTGTTTCACCAGCGCTGGCCGGGCGTACGCCTGGAACCGATCGAAGTGGCCTCCGACGACATCCTCGCTGCCATAGAGCGGCAGGATGCCGACATCGCGATTTCGATGCACTCAGCCGAAGCCGGCAACCTGCAAGCACTCGACGCAAATCCCATCTTCATCTCGCGCGCACATATGGTGTGCCCCGCCGATCATCCGCTGGCCAGCGCGCGCGAAGTGCCCTGGAGCGCACTCAACGATGAGCCATTGATCTTCATCGGCCGTGCCGCTGAAATGCGCTATCGAGTGTCCGTACCCTCACGTGTACGCCTTCATGCCCACTACATCGTGAACAACACCAGCACCGCCTTGGCGTTGGCGGCCAGTGGGGCGGGCATTGCTCTATGTACGGGTTATGTGAAACCGATGACACGTATGCATGGCTTACCCCTGATCCCGATGACCGATCCCGTGATCGATCGGGAGTTCATGTTGTACCGGAGCAAGGACAAACCCATGGCGCCAGCGGTGGCCGCGTGCCATCAAGCGCTCTTGGAGCATTTTTCGGGGTACGGGGAGGGGCCGATCGAGGATGTGTTGCGTTAGGGTCGCTCTCGGGGAAGCAGCAAACCCGATCGAGCCACGAGCCTGCTAGACTGCACGGCGTTCAATGTCGGGCGATGCGCCAAATCGTGAGTGTCTGGCATCCGATTCCACAACGCTCAAGGGGGCGACATGGCATTGCAAGGGTTCAGGCTGGGTACGGTGATCACGGCAGCAGTGCTGCTCGCTGCCTGCGGTGGCGATTCCAACGACGCCCCACCCGACCCGATGGCCGAGTATCGCAATCAGACGCTCACCTGGGCAGCCTGCGATCCCAGCATTTTCGGGCGTGAAGAAACCGAGTGGTTCGAGGATCTGGGCGATCGCCTGCAATGTGCCGACGTTCGCGTGCCGATCGATTACACCGACCCGGCGGGTGGCGGCATGGTGGTGGCGATGACGCGTGTGGCGGCGTCGGATGCCGAACGCCGGATTGGTGCGATGCTGATCAATCCCGGCGGGCCGGGCGGCGACGGGCTGAGCATGGCGCCCACGCTGGCGTCGCTGTTTGCGCTGGCGGATACCGGTCTGCCGAACGGTGACATGCGCCACGACATGCAGGCGCGATTCGATCTCATCGGCTTTTCGCCGCGCGGCACCGGGGCAAGCACCACGCTCAGTTGCGAATCGAATGAATGGGAGCGACCGCACCCGTTTCCGCTGGAAGATCGCAGCCCTGCCACGATGGATGCCATTCTCTACAACGCGTGGCTGATCGCCCGCACTTGCCAGAAGAACCCGCTCACGCCCTATATCAACACCGAGCAGACGGTGGAAGATATGGAGTTGATTCGACATCTGCTGAACCAGGAGCAACTGCATTATCTGGGTTACTCCTATGGCACCTGGCTGGGCGCCTGGTATGCGGCGCGACACCCCGAGCGAGTGGGCCGCTTCCTGCTCGACAGCTCGATGGATTTCACCACCGATTTCGCGCAGAACCGCGAGAATCAGTTTGGCGGAAGCCAGCGGGTGTTTGATCAGGTGCTGGCCGTGCGCGCGGCCGAGTATCCCGAGTTTTTCGGGCTCGGCACCGACGCCAATGCCATCCGCCAGCAGTTTCTGGCGTTCCCGGAAGTGTTGCAGGGCATCGTCGGCCCGGGGATCGGTCTGCAGAATCGCAAACGATTCAACGGCAGCGTGGTGGCCTATGCTGCCGCGATCCGTCTGGCCGAAACCTTGCGCGAACAGCCACAAGCTGGTCTGCCGGAGGTCATCGATGATCTGAATGCGCGCCAGTTCTCGCCCTGGCCGCCAGCCGATGAGGCCATTCGCCAGGAAGCGATCGGCCTGGCCAACACGTATTTCGGGAAGCTCAACAACACCCCGCAATCGATCCGCATGGGCGGTGACGACGCCACTTACTGGGCCGTGATTTGCAACGACACTGCGGTGAATACCGACCCGCAATACTGGATCGATCTGGGCGATCGCTTTGCCGTCGACTACCCTCTGAGCGGCGGCGAGGTGACGTTTCAACCGTGCAGCTACTGGGGCGGCCCGGTGGTGAACAAGCCCGAGCCGGCGCTCACCGCCAAAGCCGGCACCCTGATGATGCTGCAAGCCCAGCTCGACCCGGCCACCATCGCCGAGGGCGCGCTGCACACCTTCGAAGCGCTGCCCAACGCCCGTCTGGTGATGGTGGAGAACGAAATCACCCACGGCCTCTTCCCGTACGACACCACGTGCGTGGACGAGCCGGTGATGCGCTATTTTCTGGAGGGCGAGGCACCGCCGAGTCGCAGCGATTGTCCGGCGCTGCCGTTCACCGACCCCTACGAAGAATATTCGGAAGACGACAACGAAGCGGGCCTGCCCGCGCAGCGAGGCACTACCGCCGAGAGCGCCTCGCCCTATCGCGATCCGGAACGCGCGCGTGCGCTGCGGGAGCATCTGCAGGACATGATTCAGGGGCCGAACGAGGGCGCTTCGTGGTAGAGGGGGTGGCTTGGGGCGGTGATTTGCCCCGCCCCGGGATACTTCAGAGTGCGGCCAGTCTCGCTCTGGGCGCATGCCACCTCAGCTGACGAATCGGTTCCGGTGCCCACCGACGCTCAAAGCGATCGCCCCCGCGGTGAACTCCCTCAACAACTCGATGGCAGTCGTCACGGCCGGTTGCGGCGCACGGCCTCGCCAGACGATGGCGCCGATCTGCAGGTAGGGCAAGGGCAAGGCGTCGAGGCAGGCAACGCCGCCGGCCTGCTGCAGGCGACGCGCCTCGGTTTCGGGAAACAAGGTGAGCAAGCCATGGTTCTCGATGATTCGCAGGTCGCTCAAGCCCTGGGTGGAGAGCACGCTGGCCTCGGGCGGGGCGAGATTCTCGGAAAGAAACGCTTGGGCGAACAGGTGATGCACGAAGGTGCCGCGCGGCGGCAGGATCCACGCTTCGTCGGCGAGCTCGCGCAAGGTGGCCTTGCCGGCCTTGACGAGTGGGTGCTCGGTGGCGCCCACAATGATGAAGCGGTCCTGGTAGACGGGGTGGTATTCGAAATCGGGTTCACGAAAGCCGGCGTCGCAGCGGCCAAAGGCAACGTCGACGGTGCGTCGCGCCAGCTCCACATGCATCTGCTCACGCGAGCCTCGGTGCAGGCTGACCTTCAGGCCTTGTTCGAGCAGCCTGCCGGGCACGGCGCGCGACACCATGGCTTCGGCGACCCGGGTTGAGCCGATGGCAAACCGCTCCTGCTTGCCAAGGCGCGTGCGTTCGGTTTGTTCCTGCAATTCCTGCAGGTTGCGCAGCATGGCTCGAGCGTATTGCAAGGCGGTGCTGCCGGGGGCGGTCCAGGCGAGGCCGTCGGGGGTGGCTTCGAACAGGCGATCGCCGAGGATGTCGCGCAGATCGCGGATGGCTTTTGACACGGCCGGCTGAGTGACGTGCATGGCGTAGGCGGCGCGGGTGACGCTGCCCAGGTCACTGAGAGTCACGAGCAGACGCAGGTGTCGAAGCGTCAGGCGGCTGGCGAGGTCGCTCATAGCGGGTCATAAACAGGGGGTTATGGGGAGGGGGCCAGATTTCATTATCGTCGAAGCCAGCAGATACCTAGAATTCAGTCATCACATCGTGAGGAGAGTGATGATGCAAACCAGGAGACATTTCGTGGTGGCTGCCGTTGCCAGCGCTGCCATCATGCTGGGCACGCCGGCGGTGAGTCAACCCGGCAACACTTTACGTCTGATCGTCGGGGGCCCGGCAGGCGGCGCGCCGGATGTGGCGGCGCGGCTGGCCGCGGATCAGCTCAAGGAATTGGGCTATGTGGCGATCGTCGAGAACCACGCCGGCGCCGGTGGGCGGCTGGGTGTGGAAGCGTTGCGGCAGTCGGCTGCCGATGGGTCCTCCGTGCTGGTGACGCCTCCTGGCGTGTTCACGATTTATCCGCACATCTATCCCGATCTGCCGTACGCAGCGTCAGACTTCGCCGGCGTGTCCACCCTCGCGGGCTATCAGTTCGGGCTGGCCGTGGGGCCTGCAGCACCAGTCAGCACGATGGACGAGTTTCTGGAATGGGCCAGGCAGAACCCCGATCTCGCTTCGTACGGTTCTCCCGGCGCGGGGAGCGAGCCTCACTTCATCGGCGCCGAGATCGATCGCTTGTCGAACACGCCGTTGACGCATGTGCCCTACCGCGGCGGGGCGCAGGCCGTCAATGATCTGACAGGCGGCCATCTCGCCGCCATGGTGACCGCTCTGCCCAATTTGTTGGCGCAGCAGAACACCGACAAGATCCAGGTGCTGGCGATGACCGGCGAGCAACGCAACCCGCTGGCACCCGATGTGCCCACCATGGCCGAAGTGGGCATGCCCGAGCTCACCAGCAATCTGTTCTACGGCGTCTATGTGCCGGCCGATGTGCCAGAAGACACACAGCAAGCCCTGGCCAAGGCGTTTGCCCAGGTTGGCCAGTCGGCCGCCTACCGCGAGGGCCTGGCCCGCATGTCGCTGGATTCGCTCACGCTCTCGCCCGACGAGCTGGCAAGCACCATGGACGACATGAGCCGCAAGTGGGCCACGGTGGTCGAGCGGTCCGGCTTCACGATTGATCGATGAGAATGAGCCCACCTGGCGGAGTCAAGATGCCTTCCCTACTGTTCTTGCTGGCCGATGAGCACAATCCCTGGGTGGCCGGCTTCATGAACCACCCTGGCGTGCGCACACCCAACCTCGACGCGCTGGCCGCACGCGGCACGGTGTTCGAGCGGGCCTGGACGGCGTCTCCGCTATGCGTGCCCGCTCGCGCCAGCCTGGCCACGGGCCAGCACGTACATCAGCATCGCTTCTGGGACAACGCCCTCGCCTACGACGGCAGCGTGCCGTCGTGGATGCAGGTGTTATCGGCAAGTGGTGTGGCCGTAGACGCCATCGGCAAGCTGCATTTTCGTCAGACCTCCGACCCGGTGGGGTTTCGCCAGCAGATCATCCCAGTTCATATCCAGGATGGCGTGGGTCAGGTATGGGGCTCGGTGCGCGACCCGCTGCCCGAGCATTCGTCCGGCTCGGGCATGTTCGCCCGATTGGGCGCGGGCGAATCCTCTTACAACCGCTACGACCAGGACGTGAGTCGCCGCTCGTGCGAGTGGCTGCGCGAGCGCGCCCAGGCGCCAGACGCCGATGCGCCCTGGTTGCTGTTCAGCAGTTTTGTGGCCCCGCATTTTCCGCTGGTGGTACCCGAGCGCTACTTGCAGCGCGTGCTCAACGATCCTGGCCTGGAAGCCTGTCTGCCCGACCCCGCGCCGCCACACCATCCGTGGGTCGCCAGAATGGTGGCCTATATGGACCATGATGCCGCGTTGGGCAGCGATGACCGACGCCGCTATGCCGTGGCGTGTTATCTGGCCCTGGTGGAGTTCATGGACGAACAGGTGGGCCAGGTGCTGCAAACCCTGCGCGATTGTGGCCTGGAGAACACCACCCGGGTGATCTACACCTCGGATCATGGCGACAACCTCGGGCGCAGGCGACTCTGGAACAAGGGCACGCTATACCGGGAGTCCAGCGGGATCCCGCTGATCCTGGCGGGGCCTGGCGTGCCGGTGGGCAAGCGCTGCGCCACCAATGTGAGTCTGGTGGATATCTTTCCCACCCTGGTGGCGGCGTTTGCCCCTCATCTGGTGCTCGACGACTTGCCCGGCACCTCGCTATGGGAGATTGCCCACGCACCGGACGACCCGTCGCGACAGGTGTTTGGCGAGTACCACGGGGTAGGCTCGCCCAGCGCGGCCTACTTTCTGGCCGATGGCTTCTACAAGTATCACCACTACGTGGGCTACGGCCGCGAGCTGTTCGACGTGCGTACCGATGCGGCCGAGCGCAACGACCTGGCCGCCCGGCCCGACAGCGCTCCGATCCTGCAGCGGCTGCATGCCCAGTTGCGAGCCATTGTGGACCCCGATGCGATCGATCGCCTGGCCAAGACCGACCAGAACCAACTTGTGGAGCGCCACGGCGGCCGCGACCAGGCCTTGCACGCTGGCCGACGCGGCGCCACGGGCGTTCCCGCTTCCTATGACCGTTGAAGACACTACGATGATGCCACCCTCGACTGCCATGACCGTTGGCGATGCCCTGGTCAGCTACCTGAGCCACCTGGGCGTGCAGCAAGCCTACGGCGTGCTCTCCATTCACAACATGCCACTACTCGACGCCCTGGGCCGCCACGGCAAGATCCGCTATATCGGTGCGCGCGGCGAGGCAGGCGCCGTGGGCATGGCCGACGCCTGCGCCCGGGTAAGCGGGCGGCTGGGCGTGGCATTTACCAGCACCGGCACCGGTGCCGGCAACGCCGCGGGGGCCCTGATCGAAGCCTTGTCGGCAGGCACGCCGCTGTTGCATATCACCGGACAAGTGGCCACCGACTATCTCGACCGCGACCGCTCTTACGTGCACGAAACCAAAGACCAGCTCGGCATGCTGCGTGCCGTGTCGAAGGCCGCCTACCGCGTGCGCTCTGCCGAGACCGCCATGGCCGTCATCCAGGAGGCCGTGCGCCTTGCCCTGACGGCGCCCACCGGCCCGGTGAGCGTGGAGATTCCCATCGATCTGCAGGGCGCCGCGCTCAGTGACTGGACCGCACCGCCGCCTCCATCCATTACCGCCCTGGCCCCGGATGAGGCCGCGCTACGCGCCCTCGCCGACCGCCTGTGTCAGGCGCGTCGCCCTGTGCTCTGGGTGGGCGGCGGTGCCCGCGACGCCAGCCCTTCGGTACGGCGCCTGCGCGACCTGGGCTTTGCCGTGGTTACCACTTTGCAAGGCCGCGGCATCCTGGCGGAAGACGAGCCCGGCACCCTGGGCGCGTTCAACGGTCAGCCGGCCATCGCCGCCTTCTACGAAAGCTGCGACGCCATGCTGGTGGTGGGCTCGCGCCTGCGCGTGCCCGAAACCTTGACCCACACCTTGCCCTTGCCGCGACCGCTGTTTCAGATCGACGCCGACCTGTTGGCCGAAAACCGCGCTTACGCCACCGATGCTTTCGTGGCGGGCGACGCGGCCATTGCCTTGCGTCGCCTGGCCGAACTGCTCGAAGGCCGCATGCACTGCGACCCCGACCTGCACGCCGACGCTGCCCAGGCCCGCCAGCGTGCCGCCAACGGCATGCGCGCCACGGTGGCCCCCTACGACCAGATCGCCGATGCCTTGCGGTCGGTGTGCGGCCGCGACTTCTCGTGGGTGCGTGACGTGACCATCTCCAACAGCACCTGGGGCAACCGCTTGATGCCGCTGTACGCCCCGCGTCAGGGCGTGCACGCTACCGGTGGCGGCATTGGCCAGGCCCTGGCCATGGCCATCGGCGCCGCCACGGCCTGCCCCGACCGCACCACCTGGATGCTGGCCGGTGATGGCGGCTTCATGCTCAACCTGGGTGAACTGGCCACTGCCGTGCAGGAATGTCGCGACCTCGTGATTCTGGTGATGAACGACGGCGGCTACGGCATTCTGCGCAACCTGCAGGACGCCGATTATGATGGCCGGCGCTACTACGCCGACCTGCATGGCTTCAACCTCGCCCTGCTGGCGGAATCGGTGCGCGCCAGATACTACCGCGTGGCCGACATCGCCGATACCGAAGCCGTGCTGGCCCAGGCCGCTCGCGACGCCGCTGCGGTGAGACTGGTGGAATTTGACATGAACGTCATCGGGCCATTTGCCCGCCCGTTTACCGGCCCCCCACTCGGCAAAAGCTGACCAAAACACTCGATCGCTGCCGGCCCGGGGCCGGCTCGCCAGGAAGCCTCATCATGCCCACCCATCGTCAGCGCACCATCCCCGAAGTTCGCAAGCCCGAGCTCGAACTTGCCCTGGTGCGCAACATCGCCACCTCCACCGATGCGAGCCGCGCCGACGCCGTCAAGACCACCGAAGGCGAACCCCTGGTGGACTTTGCCGGGCAGAGCAACCCCTACATCGACTACCACCGCAACGACCTGCTATTGAGCTTGCAACATATGCGCAGCGATGCGCATGACGAGATGGTTTTCATCTTGATGACGCAATGCAAGGAACTTACGTTCAAGGCCATCCACTACGAACTGTTCAACTTTCAGCAGCGCATCCAGGCCGACGACACCGCCGGCGCCCTGGCGCTCGCGCCCCGCATCAAGCGGCTGTTCGAATACCTCGTGAAGACCTGGGATGTGCTCTCCACCATCACCACCAGCGGCTTCAATGCCTTTCGCGACCACCTTGGAATCTCGTCGGGCCAACAGTCGTATATGTATCGCCACGTGGAGTTCATCCTGGGCAACAAGTCGGTGCGCCTCGCCCAGGCGCACGCCAACAATCCCGACGTGTATCCGCAACTCAAACAGGCCCTCGACTCGCGCAGTGTGTACGACGACGTGATCGCGCTGCTGGCCCGCCGCGGCCTGCCGGTGCCCGCCGACGCCCTGGAGCGTGATTGGGCAGAAACCTACGCCATCAACCCCGGGGTAGAAGCGGCGTGGCTCCAGGTGTATGCCGAGCCCGAGCCCGAGAACGACCTCTACCTGCTGGGCGAAACCCTGATCGAGATCGCAGATTTGTTCTCACAATATCGCTGGCGACATTTCATCTCGGTGGAGCGCATCCTGGGGTTCAAGCCAGGCACCGGAGGCTCGGCCGGGGTGGGCTGGTTGAAACATGTGGTGGAGCATCGGTTCTTTCCGGAACTGTGGTCGATTCGGACGACACTTGGCGCTTGAGGGGTTAGCACAGGCTACGTAGCAAGGCGACCAATCTCTTTCAGCTGGCGACGGGCTTAGCATAGCGGCAACATTGTCTTCCCGTACCGTGCGTAGAAGTGCAAGCTCAAGGCGGTCAACACCTCTCACCAGCACTGGATCCGCCATGACAATTGTCCGCGAGGAGATATCCCTTGAGCGAAGGCAGGGCCACCATCGAACTCTGTATCGACTCGCGTGTCCCGTAATCCGCAAACTCGGTCCGGCGCCCACCAGAAAGACAAATGGACCTTATTGCTCTGCAGGGAACCCAAATTCTCACGCGGCACCACTATATTGTTGCAAGGTTTGACTGATGCTATGCTCTTAGCATCGCCTGAGTCTGGAGCCGATTACAGGAGCAAGAACGTGGCCATACCTGTTATTGCGATAGCGGCGAATGCCGCCGTACGCTTGTTGCAGCACTGGAAAGGCGTTGCCGCTCTTGTTGGACTGATCGTGGCAACAGGCTTCACGTTTAGCGGCATGTTGTGGAGTGCCGGCCACACGGCTCGCAAGCTTTGGCCCCTCCTTGCGCTTCTGGCGCTGGTTATTCTCGTAAAAGAATTCATGAAAAATTATTTCTACGCGCGCCGGGAAAAATTAAATCAGGACGAGAAATAGCCTTAATATGGACGCCCAAGAACGCAAGCGTGTTGGATTTTTGATGCGAATACTCAATGTTTTCGCATTCTCTTGCATGGCACTATTCATGGCCCTCGTAGTAGTCGAAAATACCGAATTAAATAAGCTCCTTCCGCCGTCTCCAGAACGTACTGTCGCTGTTTTGCTAGCATATACCGTTGCCATTATCACATTCAACTATACACTTGCGCTGAGAGGCAAGAACCTGCTAGATTGGCGCACTGAATTATATGTGATTCTAGGATTGGTGAGTAGTCTAGCAGCAATATTCCTGACATTTGCGTTACGCACATATGTAGAAACGAAGATTTGGCGAATTCCGTTTGCCAGCAACCCCGAGCCAGATAGCCGGCCTACGCTAACCTTTCTTCTTCTACTGATTCCCGCGATCGCACTATTTTATCTAGCTTGGCGGCGAGCAAAATCTCATCCAATTTGGCAATCTCACACCAACAACGCGAAGCAAAATTATTAGCCCAAGAAAATAAAAATACAGTCTAGCTTGATTGTCTTTTTTAAGATTCAAGTTCGCCCTACGCTCAATGAGAATATATTTATGGCAGGAAAAAAATGCCCACACTGCTCAAAGCAGACATTTTTCCAGACTGCAACTGGGCGACAATGTAGTCATTGTGGCTACAGCATGATTTTGCCACCTAACAACGGCAAAGGTGGCCGTGGCAATAAGTGCTCCAACTGCACAAAGTTGACTGTGTTCAATGGTAGATGTCGAAGCTGCGGAGCAACATATCTTTAAACAAAACCTCCACATACAAGATAAACTATTTTCAGTTCGTAAAATACATCATACTATTCAAAACACTTCTGCGACCAGACCCACCATATTGGTTATATGAAACTTTTGCTTATTGCCGCTATCAGAATAGTTCTAAATATCGAGACAGCATGAGCTTGTGGAAGGACGCAATGATCCTGCGCTCCAGAAGCACTGCAGCATAATTTAATTATTTCTTGAGAGCTTGGAATGTCGAGGCCTTCTGATAAGGACAGATTGCTGTGGTTGCTAACGGAGCATGGCGGTCTGTCCAACCCGTACTTGAAATCTGAGCTCCGAATGGAGGACAGTCGCTACCTTACAATAGTGAACTCGCTTATTGAAGATGGCGTAATTGAGAAGTATCGGTGTCGTGGAGGAGGTTTACGCCTCAGCAATAAAGGCGAACGTACAGCTGCTGATTTAACCAAAGGAGCAGCGACTTCAGGTGTAAGCAAAGAGAAAGACCTTTACGCTCCGTTCTGCGAAATCCTCAGGGCGGAAGGCAAGCAATCTGAAGAGTGCGCTCAGATAATTGATTCGAGTGCCTTGCGAATCCGGGGCAAATGGTCGAATCCTGATGTCATCAAGCTCTCAGTGCGTCACTATCGTCTTCAGCGTCAATCCAAGTTGTTTCTCACCACTTATGAACTCAAGTCTTGGGGTCGCTGGAACCTCGAGTCAGTGTTCGAAGCCGCTTCACACCGTCGGTTTGCCCATGAATCTTACGTGGTTCTCGAGTGGCTTAAGGACCATCCCGTGGAAGGGTTGGAGTACATTGAGCAAGCCTGCGGACGGTTCGGTGTTGGCCTCATCCTACTCCAGCCTTTCTACTCATCCTTTCGGGCCGAAATCCAATTGTGGGCGGAGGCGAATGTACCATCAGAAGACGAAACTGAAGAGTTTCTTTCGTATGTTCTTCAAAGAGCCGGAAAAGAAACTGAACAAGACTTTGAGAACTTGTGGAGTAACGCAGTCTGGGGTACATAGGATAACCTCGAGATTCATCACCCGGCAAGCAGGCTGCACATGGAACCATCTACGATCTCTCCATAGAAGTAGACCCAAGTCGGCAGAATTATTAAGCTTCATAAAATCGTACAATCCCGTGAAAAGAATTTGATTTACCGAAGCCATATTTGAATGATTTCACACCTAGCGGAATCCAGGAAAGCGAAAGTTGCTGCTAGCACTTCGACTGCACATCACAGCAATAAAGATACACTGGATTAGAGTAATCTGTGCACCACATCAATGGTAAGCACCGCTGACGAAATACCAAACCCCAATCTTTGGTCAAGCACTCCAGCATAGTTCTTGACAAGTTCCATGGCGATCGACTCGGCTCGTCAAGCTCTCGCCAACCACGGCGATCCGCTGGAGGCGCGGCATTGCGCAAACTGCAACGCGTCCTCCAAAGCAAACGCGGCCCGATAAATCAAATCTTCCCGATACGGATGAGACGCCAGCTGCAACGACAAGGGTAAACCGTCGGGGGCGAGCCCCATGGGCAACACCAGAGCGGGCAACCCCGTGACGTTGTACATCCGTGTGTAGTCCGCTTTGGGACCGTAGCCAGGGCTCTGCATCGTGAGAAATGAATCCGCCGTATCGCCTGCACCGGGCGTGATGAACACGTCGATTGGTTCCGGCAAGTTTGCCAGCGCATCAAGGCCGCGTGCTCTGGCTTGTTTCAGCTCAGCCAGGCGCTCAGAACTCAGGGCCGCCCCCCGCTGCAAACGCGCGTGAAAGCTCGATTCGTAGTTTTGGGGCGCGTTGGCCAACTGCTTGCCATAGAGGGCGAAAGCATCGTTGGCCGTAATATCGCCGCCAAGCACTGAAATGTCATCCCAGGCCTGCAAATCCACGTCGATGACTTCAGCTCCCAAGCCATGCAGAGTCTGCAGCACCTGCTCAAACGCTTCGACACAGACGCTGCTATGGGAGAACCTCTCCAGCGTGTGGCGGGGCACGCCAAAACGAAGTCGGCGAACGCCAAGGTCGTGGAGCGTGCTGGGGTGCTGCATCACCTCGGGCCAGACTACCGGCGAGAGTAAATCCCGGCACACCATTTCGTTGAGCAAAAGCAGATTGTCGGCAACGGTTTTGGTGATGGGGCCAACATGGTCCAGCGTAGGCGACAGCGGAATGACGCCTTGCGTAGAGACTCGTGCCAAGGTTGGCTTGCAACCGACCAAGCCACAGGAGGCTGCAGGATTTCGCACGGATCCACCTGTGTCGGTGCCGATAGCGCCGAGGCAAAAACCTGCCGCCACGGCAGCAGCTGAGCCACTGCTGGAGCCGCCGGCGGTGTAATCCAAATTCCAGGGATTTCGAGGAGAAGGGTGAAGCGACTGCGGTGTGGGCGGTGCACCGGCCAATTCCCACAGCGTAGCCTTCCCTACCATGACGCTGCCGGCTTGATTGAGCTGCGCCACCACTTCGGCATCCTCGTTGGGCACCCATTGGGCCAAACTACGCGAGTTTGCTGTACAACTCACGCCAGCAGTGGCGATATTGTCTTTGTAAACGATAGGAATACCGTGCAAAGGGCTGCGAAGCTCGCCACGCAACCACTCATCATCCAGTTGCCTGGCAGCAGCTCGGGCCAATGCTGGGGTCACGCATGTGAACGCACGTATCGTTGACTCCCCCTCACCAATACGGTTTAGCGCATCCTCCACCACCTCACTTGGAGATACCTCTCTTTGGCGGATAAGTTCGGATACCTCAAAGAGCGAGCTTGACGCGCAGAGCGAATGGGCCAACGACACGTGTGGTTCCTCGAAAAATGGGTATTCCGGTTGATCTTCGCCCCAAGGGGCGAAGCCCGCGATCAGGATCGATGCTATTCCATCGAAATATTGTTCTCTTCGATCAACCGGGCGCGTTGCTTGAAATCCTGTTGTTGTTGCTTTGCGAAATCGGCAGGGTTACTTGCCACCACCATCAACCCCATTTTGCTCAAAGCCTCCGACACGTCATCGCTATGCAAAGCCTTCTCCATGGACTCATACAGCTCCCTCTGAACGGCTTCTGGCATACCCTTCGGGCCGAAGAATCCCACCCAAGACGTCATTTCGAAGCCAGGAACCGTTTCTGCGATCGCAGGCACATCCGGCAAACCCGGGAACCGGTCCCGCTCGGTCACACCGAGCACTTTGAGATCCCCCGAATTCAGATGGGGCAGAGCCACTGACAGGCTGGAAAACAGCATGGGAATATGCCCACCAAGCACATCGGCCAGTGCAGGCGGTCCGTTCTGGTAAGGGGCGTGAACAAGCTCGATCTCGGTAAGCTGATTCAGCAATGGACCGGAAAGGTGGTGAGGCGACCCGATTCCAGAGCTCCCATAGAACAACTCGCCGGGGCGCTCCTTGGCATAGGCAACGAACTCATTCATGTCGTCGGCTGGAAAGTCGGGCAACACCCCGAGCACGATAATGTTCTTGGCCGCCAGGGTGATCGGCGTGGTGTCGTCGATGGGATGAAAGCCCGTATCAGGAAACAGGTGATAGTTCGTGGCGTGAGTCGCGTCGTTACCAATCACCAGCGTGCAGCCGTCGGGGGCCGAGCGTGCCACCCGGGCAGATCCGATATTGCCGCTTGCACCCCCCACGTTTTCAACGATTACAGTCCGTCCCAGATCAGCCGTCATTTTCTCGGCCACCATCCGTGCCAAATTGCCGGTAGACCCTCCGGGGGGATACGGGTCGATGATGCGTATCGGTTCACAGTCAATTGCCTGGGCAAATGCGGGCGAGACAGCCATGCCCGTCAGGGCCAACGCCAGCGTCGGCATCCATCCCATGTAGTTCGCTCGAGAAACTTTCATCTTTTGTCTCCTTCCTCTGACCTGGTTGGATCATGACGATAAAACGCAGTGCGTCTTCTTCAGGTGCCGCTATCCAGCGCTGATCCCGGCACCACGAATGAGATCGCCCCACGTCTGAGCCTCATTGTGCACGAAGTCTTTGACTTCGGCCGGGTTCTGGGTGCCTTCGGGCTCATACCCCAGGGCGCGTAGCTGGTCCTGGATGGCGGCATCACTCAATACTTCGCCGAGTCCTCGATTCAGGGTTTCTATGACGGTGGGATCGGTGCCCGCCGGAGCAAACCAGACATTCCAGGCGGCCAGGTCAAAGTTGCTCAAACCCGCTTCGGCAAAGGTCTGCACATCGGGCAAGGCAGCCGACCGCTGACCGGAGCTCACACCAAGGGCTTTGAGATTGCCTCCAGAGACCTGCGGCCCGGCAGCAATGACCGTGTCGATACTCAGCGGAATGTGATGACCAATCAGATCATTCATGGCGTTGGCACTTGCCTTGTAAGGCACGGGATGAAGGTCTACCCCTGCCGTCTTGGACAGTAGTTCGAACACGACTCGCGCCGTGGAACTGGGTACGGCCACACTGAGCTCGCCCGGCTCGCGCCGGGCCATGTCGATCACGTCTTGCACGTCTGATGCGTCAAAATCCGGAGCGCTGAGTAGCACCATCGCCACCGAGCCGATATATGAGATGGGTTCAAAATCCGCCAGTGGATCGAATGGTAGCGACGCGTATAGGGCGGCATTGGCCGCGTGCGTACCGTTGGAGCCCACCAAAAGCGTATAGCCGTCGGGCTCGGCGTTGGCAGCCGCTTCCGCACCGATATTGCCGCCAGCACCAGGGCGATTCTCAATCACCAAAGGTTGACCCAGTTTCTCGCCCAAGGCATTGGCCACCAACCGCGCTGCGGAGTCAGCGCCCTGACCTGGCGAGAATGGCACGATCAATCGAATCGGACGTTCGGGATAGGTTTGCGCGGCTGCCACTCCGCACGCGCTCATGGTCGTCAAAACAGTCAAGCAGCGTAGCCAATTCATGTAAGGTCTCCTCTCGGGTTATGCGTGGGGGTGAGTTCGCAGAAACTGGGTGACTGCCTGAGTGACAAAGTCCGTTTCTGTACTGCCCGGGTTGGCTCGCCAGGCCAGATGGCCGAACGAACTGGGAATTTCCTGGTAGGTTGCGTGCGGCGCGCAATGGGCGATCTCGCGAGCCGAGTCAGGATCGAGCAGTCGTTCGCTGGCACTAGGCATCACCATGAGCGGTGTCCGCACAGAGCCCAAGGCGCGCTGCATGTCGCCGCCAAAAGGCACCGATACATCGTGCGCCACAGACGCCTGATAACGTCGAATGAAGTTCCAGGCATCCCAACTGGCGGCGCGATCCATCGTGTCAGCCTGCTCGCGCGCAATCACATCAGGCGGATGATTGCGCAGATGGTCATCCGTTACCGTCCAGGGGTAATACAAACGCCCTGCAGCGCGCAAGCCGGCGATGGGTGGCTCGCGATAATTGCCATCATTCCACCGGGGATCGAGCCTCAGCACTTCCAGCGCGGTTTGCGTCACCAGTCGAAACACAGGCCCAGCTGATGCCGCCGGCACGAGCAAGATGGCTCGCTCCAGCGTGTCGGGAGCATGAATCGCCCATTCCAGTGCCTGAAAAGCGCCCATCGAGGCGCCGGCCACCGCTGCCACACGCGTAAGGTTCAGGTGCGCGCGCAAACACTCCTGGGTCAGGCGCATCATGTCGCGCACGCTGTAAGCCGGAAAGGTCGAGCCCAGGCCATCAGCGGGTTGCGAACTGCTGCCTGCACCCAAACCGTCCACGGCGATCACGCAATACTGATCCGTGTCGTAGGCCAGACCAGGCCCGATATGACCTTCTGCACTGTGGCGATCATTCGCTGTGCCGGGCAACACGATCAACGTACGCTCGGCTAACGGCTCCACCCGGCCGTGAATCGCTGCGCCCAGCCGAACGGGTGCCAAACGTTCACCCGACTCAAGAGTGAACGTGGACAGTGGCCAGACCACGTCTTGCACCGGGTGAGTTGCGACCTGGCCGGGGTGAGTCATGCGGTTTCACCTCGCGTCAACTCTGGCAATGGCGGTAAGCAATACAACAATCCCGGATGGTCTGAGGACACATGGATTGGCATGGCAAGGAGCCACTGCGACAAGGTCTTACCGTGGCCGTCGAGGTTGAGAGCCCCATTCACCCCGCCGTCGAGCACACCTTCCAGAACCCAATTCATGGCGTGAAGTTGTGGCAGCAGATACCGCACGACGCGCGACGGCTGCCGGTGCCGAAACCATTGCCGTACTTTTTCTTCAGTCACCTGCTCAACGAGCAGCGGCCAATGTGATGAATGATGCGCAATCAGGCTGAGCGAGAGCACATCGCCTTTGTCGCCCGCTCGAGAATGAGCGAACTGATAGAGACGACGTGGCGCTATCGTTGTCTTCATGCGCTCACCATTTCCCAAGACGGCGAAACCCAGCTGCGAGGCACGAGAACCGAATGGGTTGCAATGCGCGGCGTTACCTGCGATCGGACACCACCACCGGCGGCGGGGCCACACGTATATAGCGACAACACCTCCCGCGCCACCCGTTGGGCCGCCTCTGAAGACGGGCATTCACCCGCAACGCGCAAACGAACCTCTTGCCAGATGCCTTGGGCGAATGGCGTATCGATAGGCCGGGCGCTGATGCCGTTTGCATCTTTATCCGACAACATCGTCGATCCTTGGCCGAGGAAGTCGATGCGCAGCGGCTCACAGGCCAGCCCCAGCATCTCGATTCTGGCCTGAACGACTTGGGCCGCGAGTTGAGCGCGAGCATGGGCGTTGATCCCTGGGTAACTCACCTCGGCTTCGGCCAGCCAACCATTCTCATGGCAAACCGTGGCCTTTAGCTTTTCTGGTCGGCGGCGACCACGCACGCCACTCACCCGAACCTGATCGGGAGCCACGGACGAAACCTCCACAGCGCTCATGTCCACCACGACATCCGGAGTGAGGTAGCAGGAAGGGTCGTGAATTTCGTACAGGAGTTGCTGGATGACCACCTGACGGTCGACTCTGCCTCCCGTGTTGGCAGGCTTACAAACCAGGATCTCGCCTTGCGCGTTCACCTCGACAATGGGGAATCCCACTCGCGCCAGATCTGGCACATCGTTGAGGCCGGGGTCGGCGAAATAGCCTCCCGTCAACTGCGCACCACATTCGAGCAGATGTCCGGCCACCGTGCCAGCGGCCAGGAGATCCCAGTTGTCGGTTGACCAACCAAAATGATGCATCAAGGGTCCGAGGGTCAGGGCCGCATCGGCAACCCGCCCGGTGACGACGATATCGGCATTTGCCGCGAGGGCAGCAGCGATCTCTTCTGCCCCGAGGTAAACATTGGCGCTCAGCCAATTGTCAGCGCCCGCACGTTCGAACTGAAGCATCTGCCGCTGTTCCGCTGAGAGCGTAGCCAGCAAATCATCTCCTTCAATCACAGCCACCCGCGGTGTGCGCACCTGCAACTCACGAGCAAGCGCCAGAATTCGCGCGGCGGCCCCACGTGGATTGGCCGCACCAAAATTGCCAACAATGGGAATGCCCGCCGCAAGGCAGTCGGCCATGACAGGACGAAGGAACTCGGGTAGCGACGGCTCCCAGCCCGCCTCCGGATTTGCCTTTCGCCTTTGCTGAGCCAAGGCCAAGGTGCGTTCGGCCAAGTTCTCATAGATCAACGCGGCCGGACCACCGCGCTGGATCAGGCTCGCCACCACGGGACCGGCCGCATCCCAGCGGTCGCCGGCGAACCCCGCGCCACAACCTATGGCCAATGAAGAGTGTGTAGACGAAACCATAAGCAGATCATCAACCTTGCAGCGTGATCTTGCAAATGCAATGATTGCAATAATTCATGCACGAATCACAATAATATGGACATCCGAGATCTGGAGCTCTTTCGAGCTGTGGCCCAAACGCAGCACTTCACTCGCGCCGCCGAGCGCTGCCATATTTCTCAAAGTGCGTTGACGCGACGCATTGCCAAACTGGAGGAACATGCCGGGGTGCGTCTGTTCGAGCGATCCACACGTCGCGTCTCACTGACCCCCGAGGGTGAACTGTTTGCCGCCCAGCTTGCCGACCTCCATCGCGAGTTCGCTCGGGTATTTTCCGGGCTTCGGGATCTGGCCGAGCAACGCACAGGGCTCGTGGCGGTTGCTGCGCTGCCGTCTATTGCCGCAGGGTGGATTCCGCAGATCTTTGCCCGCTTTCGCCAACAGTACCCTGGGGTCGTGTTGCGGCTGCACGATGCGCTGGCGGATCGTGCCCTGAGCCTGCTGAGAGAAGGCAAAGTGGATCTGGCCATTGTGGCCGGCGGCAAACTCGCCGAGTTCGAAACCACCGTGCTGCGAACCGAGCGATATCACCTCGTATGCCCGAGCAATCACCGCCTGTCTCGCCGCAAACGGATTACGCTGGCAGACCTCAAAGACGAATCATTGATCAATTTATCGCCACACAGCAGCGTGCGCCAACATCTGGCGGTGGCGCCTTCAGCTTACGACAGACCTGGCGGTGAACTCGAGGTGGAATACCTCAGCACCGTAGCGGGCCTGGTGGCAGCCGGCTTGGGCGTGAGTCTTGTGCCGGAGCTGACCCTGGTGCACTTTCGGCAGGATGGGCTGGGCACAGTGCTGGTCGAAGACCCCACACTGCGGCGTCAAGTCGTGCTGGCCAAACGCAAGGGACGGGCGTTATCGGTCGCCGCAGGCACCATGTTTCGGCAGATCGTGGGATTCGCCGAGAGCGCTCGGTAGACACTTCTCTACCCCAGCAACTACAGAACCCCTGGGTGAAGTCGTGCCGAAGCTCTGCATATGCGGCCTTCGGCAGTATGGCGCCGACAACATCAATCGCTTCGATGTTGTCGAGGCGACAACTTAAGATTTCGCAATCATCGTTTGTCTCGTATGACGATTTCGCGTCAATATGCAGCCAGCGAGTCAAACCGAACCCCACCATGATCACGGCAGAACAGAATCACCGGTTAACCCGAGTCGGGCCCGGCACTCCCATGGGAGACCTGATGCGTCGCTACTGGCACCCCGTGGCAGGGGTCTCGGAGCTCGAGTGCAAGCCCGTGCTGCCGCTGCGACTGATGGGCGAAGATCTGGTGTTGTTTCGCACCCTACAGGGACACCTGGGGCTGATCGGCCGCAAATGTGTCCATCGTGCCGCCGATCTCTCCTTTGGTTTCGTTGCCGAACAAGGGATTCGATGTGGCTACCATGGCTGGCATTACAACCTCGCCGGCGAGTGCACCGAGCGCCCCTTCGACGAAACCACACGCCCCGGCGTGGCCGCGCCCGTCCGCCAACTCGCGGGATACCCGGTGAAGGAAAAGGCGGGCCTGGTCTGGGCATACCTGGGGCCCGACCCCGCACCCGAGTTGCCGGATTGGGATGCTTTTCATTGGCAACATACCTTCGCACAGATCGCCATCGCCGACGTGCCCTGCAACTGGTTGCAGTGCCAGGAAAACGCGGTGGATCCGGTGCACTTCGAGTGGCTGCACAACAACACGCCACAACGCCAGGCAGGCGATCAGGGCCCCGACTCCCCCCGGACCTTGCAGATGCATGTGGATGACGCCCCCTGGGGCCTGCTATCGCGACGCTATCGCGAAGGCGGCAACACGCAAACGCCCTTGTGGAAGATCGGCAGAGCCATTCTCTGGCCGAATGGTTGGTACTTTGGTCACCACTTCGAGTGGAAGGTGCCCATCGACGATCAGACCACGCGCTACATCATTTGGTCGCACTTGCGAGTTCCGAGGGATCGCGAACCCTTCCAGCAAGAGAACATCCCGACCTGGCACGCTCCGCTGTACGACGATACCGGTGAACTGATCACCAGCCATCTGGGCAACCAGGACATTGCCGCATGGATCAGTCAGGGGCCGATCGCCGATCGAACCGAGGAGTCGCTGGGCGCCAGCGACGTGGGTGTGGTGATGATGCGCCGACGGCTCCTCGACGACCTGGATGCCATCGCGCACGGGCTCGACCCGCGGGCCTTGATCCGCACTCCCGCGCACAATCACCGGCTCCCATTGCCATGCATCGACCAGGACGACCTGCGCGACGGATTACCTCGAGAGCAAATGCTCACTCACCCGCTCATGGGCCCGCTGCTGCAAGACTTCTATTTGCTGGCCGGGCAGCCACAGCCAGTGAAAGTGGCGTTTGAACGTGCCATGGGAGTCACCGGAGCACCTGTCGACATGAGCAGGTTCGTGCCGCAATAGGAATCCCGTTCATTCACACCTGACGTGCCGTGGTTGACCCACGGCGGGGCGACTTGCGCCCGGACAATCGATCACCTGCCAGCCATAGAAGCCTCTCAAACTCATGAATCCAAAGCGCTTTCCGTTCATCGACGTGTCGTTTGCCGGCGTTGAACCGCAAATAGAGATCATCGACGGAACCACGAGTGTGGTACGCAATCGAGTGGCATTACCGCCTCTCGCGCGCCAGCTGGCCGAGCATTTGTGGCATTACGCCAGCACCGCAGGCGACCGCGTATTTCTGGCCGAGCGCTACCCGGAGACGGATCCCGAGTTCGCCCACGACAAGCCATGGCGTGAACTGACGTACGTCGAGGCCAGACAGCAGGTCGATGCGGTGGCGAGCTGGCTGCTGCAACAGAACCTGAAGACCACGCAACCCATTCTGATTCTCAGCGAGAACTCGATCGGACACGCATTGCTTCAGCTGGCCGCCACGCAGATCGGTATCCCGGTGTTACCGGTATCACCCAACTATGCGTTGGCCGATGCAGACCACCGGCGCTTGCGCTGGATTGCCGAGCGCTTTCGGCCGAGCCTGATCTATGCCGAGGATGAGCGCTACCGCAATGCCGTGGATGCCATACACCAGATCGCGATCGATGAGGCAGGCGCGCCGCCACTGGTGGTCATGCGGCATTCACGCTCCGCGATACCGGGGGCGGCAACACTCGACAACCTCACACAAACACCGACCCACTCCAGGCTGCGTGAAGCATGCGCCGCAGTCGATGGTGCCACGATCGCCAAGATCATCCTGACCTCCGGCTCTACCGGGCTCCCCAAGGGAGTGGCCATCAGTCAGTCGATGATGCTGGCCGCAGCCGAATCGTTCCATTCGCTGTGGCCCTTTCTTGCCGAAAGACCGCCGGTGATGGTGGACTGGTTGCCGTGGAATCACACGGCAGGCAGCAACGGTACCTTCAACCTCATTCTGCGCAGTGGCGGCTCGCTTTACATCGATGATGGCCGCCCCACGGCCAACGGGATCGCGCGCACCTGCGAAAACCTGGAACTGAAGAAGCCCACACTGATGTTCAACGTGCCCCGGGGGTATGAGTACCTGGTGCCGGAGCTCGAGAAGCGGCCCGAACTCAACCGAAGCCTGTTGAGCGATCTCGACCTTCTGCTGTACGCCGGTGCCGGACTTTCACAAGACACCTGGGATCGCCTCGAATGTCTCGCCATCCACGCCCGAGAACAACGCATCCCGATCGTGTCGTCACTTGGCTCCACCGAAACCGCCTCGCCGGCCACCCTGAGCTGGTGGGGCAGCGATGACACCGGATCGATCGGCTTGCCGATACCTGGCGTGGAGGCCAAGCTGATTCAACGTGGCGACAAGACCGAAGTGAGATTTCGGGGCGCCACCGTCATGCAGGCCTACTGGCACGACGCCGAACGCTCGGCCGCGGCGTTCGACGAGGACGGCTTTTTCTGCATTGGTGACGCCGTGCGCTGGTTCGACGAGAACGACCCCACCAAGGGACTGCGATTCGATGGTCGATTGGCTGAAAACTTCAAGCTCTCGTCGGGCATTTGGGTCAACGTGGGCACATTGCGCCTGGAATTGCTGGCCGAGACGGCGCCCTGGGTGGACGACCTTGTGATCGCTGGCGCAGATCGGTCATCCATCGGTCTGTTGATGTTCCTGAACCCCACGCACCTGAAACAAGTGCATTCGGAGCCAGTGGCCGCCCAAGCTTTGGCGGTCACGGCGCTGACGCGTGTACTGCGCGATTTCAATCGCGAACAGAAAGGCGCCAGTCGGCAAATCGGACGATTCGTCATTGAAAGTGCTCCGCTGGACCCCAGCGCAGGCGAGATCACCGACAAGGGTTATGTCGCGCAGGCCCGAGTCCTGCAGAACCGGATCAACCGGGTGACGCAGCTGTTTCATCCCGATCCGGAGCCGGACGTCATCGTCTTGCGCTGACAGTGTCTTTAACAGAGGAATGTTGCATGAGTCGTTACAACGCTTATATCGCCGGCATCTACGAGCACCCTACCCGCCATGCCATCGACCGCTCGCTGGCCCAGCTGCACGCGGAAGTGGCACGGGGAGCGCTCCTGGATGCCGGCCTCGAACACCGGGATGTGGACGGTTACTTCTGCGCGGGCGATGTACCGGGCTGGGAGGCGCAAGGCACCGGGCCGTTCTCGGTGGTCGATTACATGGGGCTGAACGTACGCTACCTCGACACCACCGAGTCGTGGGGCTCTTCGTACCTGGTGCACGTGGAGCACGCGGCTGAAGCGATTGCTCAGGGCAAGTGTGATGTTGCCCTGATCACGCTGGCCGGAAGACCCCGAGCCGAGGCCATGGCGACGGGCACCACGCCCTTGAACGATGGCTACACGGCCGCTGCCGGTCAGTTCGAGTTCCCGTTTGCTCCCACCGTCGTGAACCTCTACGGCATGTGTGCCATGCGCCATATGTACGAGTTTGGCACGACGAGCGAACAACTGGCCTGGATTCGTGTGGCGGCCTCGACACATGCGCAACACAACCCAAACGCCTTGATGCGCGATGTCGTGACCGTGGAGGATGTGCTTGCCTCGCCGATGATTGCCGACCCTTTGCATCGACTGGATTGCTGCGTCATTTCAGACGGTGGCGGCGCCATCATCATGGTCAGCGAGGCCATTGCCCGCACCCTGAACAAGCCGCTGGTTCGACTCAAGGGCGCCGGCTACGCCATCAAGCATCAGAACGGTGGCGACATCGACCTGAGCTACTGCGGCGCTGCCATCTCCGGCCCTCGTGCCTTCGACGAGGCGGGTGTCACCCCTGCCGACATCAAATACGTCTCGCTCTACGACAGCTTCACCATCACCGTGCTCACGGCCCTGGAGGATCTTGGCTTCTGTGCCAAAGGTGAAGGCGGTCGATTCGTTGCCGACGGCAACCTGATTTCTGGCGTGGGCCGCTTACCGTTCAACACCGATGGCGGCGGCCTGTGCAACAACCACCCGTCCAACCGGGGCGGCATGACGAAGGTGATCGAAGCCATCCGTCAACTTCGTGGCGAAGCCCACCCGGCCGTGCAAGTGGCCAATTGCGACCTCGCTCTGGTGAATGGTACCGGCGGTGCATTCGCCACGCGTCACGGCAACGCCACCCTGATTCTGGAGCGTCACTGACATGCCCATTTCTCGCCCCATCGATGCCCCGCGCCAGACGCCAGAGACCGAGTCGTTCTGGCGAGCCGCCAACGACGAAACGTTACTCATCAAGCACTGCGACCACTGCGAGAAGCCCCACTATCCGCCTCGCACCCTGTGCCCGCATTGTTTCAGTCCCGCCACTCGATGGCTGCGTTGCAGCGGCCACGGAACGATCTATGCGTTCAGCATTGTGCGGCGAACGTCGATCCCTTACGTGATGGCTTATGTGAAGCTCGAAGAGGGTCCGATCATGATGACCAACATCGTCGAAGTCCCTTTCGACACGATCGCCATCGGCCAAGCCGTGGCGGTTACCTTCCGGCCCAGCGACAACGGCCAACTTGTACCCATGTTCACCCGGGCATGATCCGTGCCCTTTCTCACCGCGCTACCCCTATAGGAGATCAGCATGATCCCGACATGGCTGAAAGAATTCAAAACCCTGGCCCTTGCCTCCACCATGGCTGCTGCCGGCCTGTCCATGGCCCCAGGTGCCCAAGCGGCCGAATGGCCTGATCAACTGGTTCGCCTGATCGTGCCCTACCCGGCCGGGGGCCCGTCGGATGTCATGACCCGACAATTTGCCCCCGCCCTTGAGGGCGAGCTGGGCGAAACCGTTCTGGTCGAGAATGTGGGCGGTGGTGGCGGCACCATCGGTGTCAATCGCGTGCTGCGCGCCGACCCGGATGGCTACCACGTGCTTCTGGGCAGCCCCATGGAGTTGATCCAGGCACCCCTTTCGATGGAGAGTGCCAACTTCGAATCGGACGATGTGCAGCTCGCGGGCATGGTGATCAACACCGATCTCGTACTGATCGCTCGGCAAGACCTGCCGTACGACAACATCGATGAGCTGATTGCCGCCGCCCGGGAATCGGAGCAGCCCGACATGACGTATGGATCGGTCGGCTACGGCTCCCTATACCACCTTGCCGGTGAATACTTTGCGCGCCAGTCGGATATCGAGCTGCTGCACGTACCCTATCGCGGCGGTGGCCCCGTGATTCAAGACTTGATGGGCGGTCAGATCGATCTCGCCTTCATCCCGCTGGCCGGTCCGGTACACAATCTCATCGAGTCCGGGCGCGTCAAGCCACTGGCCATTGCCAGTGCCGAGCGACACCCCCTGTTGCCCAACCTGCCACGATTCGAAGAAAGCGAGACGCTCGACAGCTTCCGGTTCGATATCTGGGCGGCCCTGGCCGTCCCTCGCGGCACCCCCGACTCGGTGCGCCTTGCCCTGAACGACGCACTCGCCCGAGCCGTGGCTCAGCCTGATGTCAAAGCCAGCCTGGAGGCCAACGGACCCAAGGTTTCGGCCAAGATGAACCTGGACGAAATGGCCGCGTTGTATGCTTCGGAGATCGATCGGTACCAGGCCATTGCCAACATGGTGGGCATCGAGCCGCAGTAAATGAAGGAGAACGATGCCATGGCTGTGGCGAGACACGGCCTGCAACGACAGCTGCAGCTGCAGACTCTGCGTATTCTTGTGGCCATTGCAGACCATGGCACGTTCGCTCGCGCCGCCGAAGACGTCAATCTGGTGCCTTCGGCGGTATCGCGACGAGTCCAGGAACTCGAACAGCTGGTTGGCCAACCTCTGCTGCATCGCTCGCCACATGCAGTTCGATTCACCGAGGCGGGCAGCCTGCTGCTCAATCGCGCCCGACGCATCCTGCACGAAATCGACGGGCTCGAAGCCGACCTGGCCGGCCTGGAAGAAGGCGCCCGCGGACGAGTGCGGATGGCCGCTTCCACCTTTGCCCTGTTCGAATCGCTGCCCGAAGTGCTGGCCCGTTTTCGCCGACAGTTCCCCGGCATCGACGTCGAATTTCAATCGCTATCGAGCAAGCGGGTCATTGCTGGCCTGTACGGCAAGACACTCGACCTCGGCATTTTTGCCGCGTCTCGACTGCCCCCCGGCATCGACGGCATCCTGTATCGGCAAGATCACCTGGCCGTGCTGGTGCCGCAGACCCATGAATTGGCGCAGCGTGCCGGCCTCACCCTGGCCGACGTTGCCAACCAGGCCCTGATCGGGCCGCCCCCCGGCACCGAAATCGAAAAGGTGCTGCGAGATCAGGCCCGCCGTGCCGGGCTGCGCCTGAACCCCTCGATGCAGGTGGCCAGCCTCGACGCCATGGTTCTGATGGTTCAGGCCGGACTCGGATTGTGCATCGTGCCTTCGCGAGTGTGGAGTCGGCTCGGACCTTTTCCCCGGGTGACTCGAATACCGCTCGCGGAGCCCTGGTCACTTCGCCAGCTCTTTTTGGGAACATTGCCCAATACGCCGGCAAATAGCCCCACCTGGCGGCTGTATCACCAGTTGAGTCAGGTGGCTGGTGCGTCGAACGAGAGCTGATCCGCCGGTTGGCCTGGCATGGATCGCCGACCCAAGGGTCGGCGATTGCATTGGCGGGTCATGGGAATCGAGTGGCTCGAGCCGTTAAATCTGCAGGCCGATCGATGTCCAGAACACAACCCTCATCTCTGTCGGCAAGAAATGTCATCCGGTCAGCCTCACGCGTCAACAGCACGCTCGCCCCATGGCGATCCGGCAGGTACCGCAGTTCGTCTCGCCACCGAGAAGCCATTCCCACAGGGTGTCCAGGCTGTCCCTGATACACGGGTCGGACCAATTCGGCCCCTTCCGACAGGGCCAACGCCACGGCGCGTGCCGAACGGCGCGAAACCCAAGGCATGTCGGCCAGAAAAATCATCAGATTTCGCCCGGGCGGAATCGCGTCTAGCGCACACTTGATTGCTGCCCCCGGCCCCCTCACAGCACTGGGGCAGGCCAGCAACTCCACTGGCAGGTCGGAGAGCGCGGAATCTATCCTTGTCAGTTCGCATCTGCCCGCCACGCAGACAACATCCGTCACGGAAAGCGCCAATTCACAGACCGCACGAATCATGGCACGACCGTCTGGCAACGTCGCGAGCAGTTTGTAGCCGCCACCTTCCGCTCGAAAGCGTCGCCCCTCGCCCCCGGCAAGAATGATCGCCGCGGGAGGTGATGGGTTCGCCATGCCAAGTATCTCAGGACCGAATGCAGGCGACATTGCCGTCCACCTCGGCGTCGGTCTCGCTCAAGGCCGCCACTCGGTCCTTGCCTTTGGTCACAGCGACTCCTCGGCGCACTGCGGTAATCTCCGCCAGAATCGACACCGCGATCTCGGGTGGAGTCGAGGCCCCGATGGACAAACCGACCGGGCCATGGAGGCGATCCACCTGAGTTTCAGACAGATCGAAATACTTCATCAGCCGTGCCTTCCGAGCCTGAGTGTTGCGTCTTGAGCCGATGGCCCCGACGTAAAAAGCGGGAGAGACAAGCGCTTCAAGCAACGCCATGTCGTCAAGCTTGGGATCATGACTCAAGGCCACAATCGCCGTATTGCTGTCTACACTTTGCGCACAGATCCAATCGTCGGGCATCTCTCGACTGAGCTCAACTTTGCTCACATCCCAAGCGCCACGATACCCTTCCCGAGGATCGCAAAGCGCAACCCGGTAATCCAATGCCAGCGCCATTTGCGCCACATAACGCGAGACCTCGCCGGCCCCGATGAGCAGCAATCGATGTCGAGGTCCGAATTCGGTCGACATCACATCATCCTCGACGCGCAAGCCGGCAAGCTCCCCAGCCGGCGAGACGGTAACGGCGCCTGAAATCAGATCCAGCCGTCGAGTCACCACTTGGTGTCGATCTACCGCGTCCAGCACCTCCACCAGACCAGAGGCCGAGCTCAGGCGTTCCAGCACGATAGCCAGTGTCGCTCCGCAAGGCAGATCGAAACGACGCGCCTCATCCCCGTTGGCCCCATAGCGCAGCGTCACCGGCAGCACGGGATGCAGTTCGCCCTTTAACAACTGCCCTACCAAGTGGTCTTCGACACATCCCCCCGACACTGAACCGACGATCTGACCATCGTCACGCACAGCCATCATCGATCCAACCGGTCTGGGTGCCGACCCCCACGTGCGAACTACCGTGGCCAACCAGACCTGCTGGCTGACCTGGAGCCATGCCTGCGCTCTCTGCAGGACGGACATATCAAGGCTGTACATGTGTACTCCTCTGGGACAAAGCCCTAGGGCAAAGCGTAACCGAGTCGGATCCCGTTCGGAATGCGTGCTTCATTTTCCTGCCTGGCCTCGCAAACGGCCCTTCCGACAAAGACTTTCCACCGAACGAAACGTACTTTCTGTCACATATCGATAGCAGGGCTGAGTTGACGGTTTTGATTCCTTATTTTATGTTCTCTCTAACAGAAAGCAATTCTGTCTGATAGAACTTTGACGCGTCAACCGTCTCTCACGGCCTATGAGGCATCCATTCATGAGTGAAGTGTCAAGCCCTGCCCTTTCCCAACTGTGGGAGCACGTCATTCCCTCCAGGGAACTGGCACTGTATGAGCGGTCGGGATTTGGCCAATCCAGCGCACGCCCGACCCGGGTTGCCATGTTGGTCATCGACGTTCAGTACCGTTCGATGGGCCGTAGCCCGGAACCCATTGAAGAGTCAATCAAGCGCTACCCGATCAGTTGTGGAGAACATGGCTGGCAGGCCGTGCCGCACATTGCGCGACTGATAGACGCGTTCCGCGCCAGGAACCTGCCCATCCTGTTTCCCTACGTAGCCCCGAAGTCGCAACACGACGGCCAGCGATTCGCCGAGAAGGCACCCGCCGTCATGTCGATTCCGATCGCGGATCATGATTTCGTCAGTGAATGCGCTCCGCAACCGGGAGACATTCTCCTACCCAAGCACCACGCAAGCGCTTTCTTCGGGACCGCCCTGACCAGTCACCTGATCTCCCAAAAAATCGACACGATTCTGGTCACAGGCTGCACCACCAGCGGTTGCGTGCGCGCCACGGTGGTCGATGGATCTTCGTATGGCTTTCAGGTGATCGTTCCCCATGAGGCGGTGTACGACAGATCACAAGCCTCTCATGCTGTCAATCTCTTCGACATGCAGAGCAAGTACGCCGATGTGATGAGCACCGACGACGCCTTGACACTGATTTCCTCTTGCCCGCAGGCCTGACAATGCCCCGTCCTTCTGATGCCCCTACACCCCACATCCTTATCGCCGGTGCCGGCATTGGCGGTCTGGCCGCTGCGCTCGCACTTCTGCAGCGTGGATTTCGCGTCACGGTCTTTGAGCAAGCCGCCGAACTAAAGGAAATAGGTGCCGGCGTACAGATCGCGCCGAACGGGGTGCGGGTTCTGTACCACCTCGGACTGGAAGAGCCCGTCAATCGCTTGGGGGTCGTGGCCGACGCCAAGGAAGTTCGGATATGGAACAGCGGGCAAAGCTGGTCTCTGTTCGATCTGGGCTCAGAATGCGTTGCACGCTACGGGGTGCCGTACTTCCTGATGCATCGGGCCGATCTTCACAGCATGCTGCTTGAAGGGGTTCTCGCTCTGGATCCAGATGCCATTCGGCTCGACAGTCAATGCCAAGACTTTGTCGACCGAGGAGATCGTGTACAGCTCACGCTATCGCAAGGTGATGTCCATGAAGGCGACGCGCTGATCGGAGCCGACGGATTGCATTCGGCAATTCGCTCGGGCCTCTTCGGCCCTGCGCAGCCCAAATTCACGGGTGGCGCCTGTTGGCGCGGCGTCATCGACATCGACAAACTGCCGCCGCACCTGCGTCGACCTGTTGGCGTGAACTGGCTTGGTCCCCATGGTCACGTGATTCTCTACCCGGTACGCGCGGGGCGCCTGCTGAACTTCGTCGGACACATCGAACGAGAAGACTGGGCAACCGAGTCATGGACAGAAGTCGGAAGTCACGAGGAAATGCGAGCCGACTACCAAGGGTGGCACGACGACATACAAACCATCGTGCAGAACGTCGAAGTCCCATACAAATGGGCCTTGTTCCTGCGCGACCCGCTTCCTCAATGGTCGCGCGGCAACGTGACACTCCTCGGTGACGCATGCCACGCAACGCTCCCGTATCTCGCACAAGGCGCCAACATGGCCCTCGAGGACGGCTTGGTGCTGGCGCGGGCGTTGAGTGATGTCGCATCCATCCCCGAAGCACTTCAGCGCTATGAGGCGGCGCGCGTCGAGCGCACCACACGCATCGTCCGCCGATCGAGCGAAAACCTGGGGCGTTTTCACAACGACGCCTTGTCGAATCCCGCGAACGCCGAGCGCTACGTGGCCACAGAGTGGGCCCCAGAGAAAGTGCGTGAGCGGTACGAGTGGCTGTTCAGTTACGACGCAGTCAATGTCCCCCTGTAGTGCCCACACTCCTCAAGGAGAGATAGCGATGCAACGGAATATCACCACACTCATTGGCATGGCCATGCTGGCAGGCGTGTCGACAGCGACCGCAGGCAATGGCCCGGGCGGTTATCCCGACAAACCTGTGTCATTCGTCGTGGCATTCGGCCCGGGCGGCGGGACGGATCTGGTCGCACGGCTGGTGGCGCGCTACTTGTCGGAACAAATCGGCGGGGAAGTCATTGTCGAGAATCGTCCCGGTGCCAGCGGCATCGTGGCTGCGCAGTATGTGGCACGCGCCGAACCGGATGGCTACAAGCTTTTGATCGGAGGTAGCGGACCGATGGTGTTCAACCAGGTGACCTACGAAAATCTGCCCTACGACCCGGTCAACGATTTCGAACCGATCACGATCCTGGGGTCGTACCCCATCGTCCTGCTTGCTGGCAATCACACAGACATTCACACGCTCGACGACCTGGTGGAGCATGCCAAAGCCAACCCTGGCGAATTGAACTACGGATCGGCTGGAGCATCCTTCCAGGTTCCGACAGAATACTTCGCATCCGAGGCAGGCATCGATCTGACGCAAATTCTCTACAAAGGTACTGCCGCTGCTGCGCAAGGCCTGCTGGCCGGTGATATCGAGCTACTAAGCGCCGATATCGGCCCAGGCGCGCCACTCGCGCAGGGGAATCAGGCAAGACCGCTTGCCGTGACTTCGGCCAACCGCAATCCCATTCTGCCGGATGTTCCCACGATCGCCGAACAAGGCTATGAAGGGTTTGATTTCTCGCTCTATTCAGCAATCGCCGCCCCCGCCGGTACGCCGGAAGAGATCACCAACTATCTCCAGGAGCAACTACATATTGTGCTGCACTCGCCGGAGGTGAAAAACCAGCTCGCGGAAATGGGCATATTGCCCGAAGGGATGCCACCCAGCGAGGCCGCCGCGCGCTATGCACGCGAAGTAGAGACGTTCCGACCCATCGCTGAAGCGGCTGGCATCAAGGTAGATTGATGGGTCTCGACTCTGTCTGTCGCCAATCTGCATGGAGCTCCCGTGAAGCCAAGTCCTTTTGACTATCATCGACCTGCGACGCTCGACGAAGCCTTGGGCCTGCTGCAAGCCCATGAGGATGCCCGTCTGCTCGCCGGCGGACAGAGTCTGATCCCAGCCATGAATTTTCGCCTGGCGGCGCCAGAGGTCTTGATCGACCTGGGCGACATTGCCGCTCTCCGCGACATTACGGTGGATCAGGCAGGAAATCTGAAGATCGGCGCTATGGCCAGTCATGCCGATTGTCAGCGTAGCCAAACCATTCAGGAGGGTTGGCCGCTGATTGCCGAAGCGCTGGCCTACGTGGCCCACGCTCAGGTGCGCCACAGGGGCACCATTGGCGGCAGCCTCGCCCATGCCGACCCGGCAGCAGAATGGCCTGCGCTTTGCGTCGCACTGGATGCCACGCTGACAGTGACCGGGCCTGCCGGAACCCGAAACATTGCAGCGGTCGATTTTTTTCAAGGGGTCTATGCCACTTCGCTCGAAGCCCACGACATTCTGACCGCAATCACATTTCCTGCATGGCCTTCTGGGCGCCGTTGGGGTTTTCATGAAGTTTCGCGTCGCCAGGGCGACTTCGCCCTTGCCGGTGCAGCAGTCGTGATCGACACCCACGACGGTCAGATTTGCTCACACGCCAAAGCAGTACTCTTCGGCGTTGCAGACACCCCTGTGGCGCTCCCGGCCCTCACCCGGCGCCTGGAGCGCGCCGAACTCCCGCCAGCAGGGTTCGGCCCCGATCATGAGGCAGCAGAGGAGTCTGAACACACGTTCTTTCAGCGGTGCGACGATCTGGCCTGGTTTGCCCGCACGGCCGTGGAGCCTCGCTCAGACCTTCACGCCGACGCCGCCTACCGGCAAGACTTGATTCAAGCCGTGGTGGCCCTGGCATTGCGCCAGGCGGCAGGCGCAAGCGCTACCAAACTCACTCGGTCGGCACAGGCACCCCGTTCAGAGGGCCCCGTTCCGGCAGACAAGATCATGGTGAACGGGCGCCTGATGGAAAGCGTGGGCCAAAGGGCGAACGCGCACGCCACGCCGGAATCTCAGAGAAACGCGCCGGCGAACCCATCGAAGACTCTCTCCCGAATCACGCTCGCCGATCATGCTCGGGATAACTGGCGCCTGACCGGCACCCATATCGGCTGTGAGCATGGCGTATGTGGCGCCTGCACTGTGTTGATCGACGGCGAGTCAGCGCGGGCGTGCCTGATGTTCGCCAGGCAGGCTGAAGGACGTGCGGTCACCACGATTGAAGGCCTCACTCCCGCAAATGGCGAGCTATCCGACTTGCAGCAGCAGTTCGTGGCGCATCATGCCCTGCAATGCGGCTTCTGCACCCCGGGCATGATTGTTTCCGCCGAGGCGCTGCTGCGCGAAAATCCTTCGCCGACTGCTGATGAGGTGCGCGAAGCCCTCTCCGGCAACATCTGTCGCTGCACGGGCTACGTTTCGATCATCGAAGCCGTGCTGGCCACGGCACGTCTTCGTCAAGGAGAGACCACATGACGACACCGGTCGTGGGGCAGGCCGTGCCGCGCACCGAAGCGCGACGCTTTGTCACTGGCCAGGGTTGCTATGTCGATGACATTCGGCGGCCCGGGATGCTGCACGCCGTGGTGGTACGCAGCCCGGTTGCACACGCCTTGATTGCGGACATCCAGACCGAGATTGCCAGGCAAATGCCGGGGGTCGTGGCAATTTATACCTACGGCGACGTTGCAGCCTGGCTGAAGCCCATTCCACAGCGCGTTTGCCCGCTGCCCGGCATGGAACATTACGCACAGTTGCCGATTGCACACGACAGAGTGCGATACGTTGGCGAGCCCATTGCGTTGGTCGTTGCCCACGATCGCTATCTTGCCGAAGACGCAGCAGAAGCCGTCGTGCTCGACTATGAACAATTGCCGGTCGTGACGGAAGCCGAAGTGGCGGCCGGCGATAAGGTTCTGCTCCATCCCGACAAGGGGAGCAACCTGGCCACCGACTACCATTGCGGATTTGGCGACGTCGACGGGGCATTCCAGAATGCCGCCCGGATCTTTCAGGAACGCTTTTACGTACACCGGCACAGCGCCGTGGCGTTGGAAACCCGAGGCCTCTGCGCCGAATGGGATAGCGCACTCCAGCATCTCACGGTGTGGGGTGCGACCAAGGTGCCGTTTGCCAATCGCGCCATCCTCAGCGATATGCTCGGCCTGACATCCGATCAGGTAGACCTGCTGGAAGTGGACGTGGGCGGCAGCTTTGGCGTACGAGGCGATTTCTATCCGGAAGACTTTCTCGTGCCTTTTGCCGCCAGGCAGCTGGCAGCGCCGGTCAAATGGATCGAGGATCGACGTGAGAACCTGATGGCCAGCAATCATTCTCGCGAGTGCTGGTGCGAGTTGGCAATTGCCCTGGATGAGAAGGGTTGCATCCTGGGCATGCGAGGCCACTGGCTCTCCGATATCGGAGCCTATGTTCGCACCAACTCGGGCGTGATGCCTGGCAAAGGCACGCAGTTCCTGCCAGGCCCCTACCGAGTACCGGCCACGGGTTTCCATGTCCAGGCGGTTTGCACGAATAAAACGCCGGCAGGTACCTATCGCGGCCCGGGACGATACGAGTCAACTTTCTTTCGCGAACGATTGCTGGATGTCGCGGCCGAAAGCATGGGCATCGATCCGGTAGAGATCCGCCGACGCAACCTGATCCCCACAGAGAGCCTGCCCTACGATGCGGGCGCCCTGGTGCCCAACATGGCGCCCACAATCTACGACTCCGGCGACTACCTTCAGGTGCTGAACCACGCCCTGGCAGCCTTCGACTACACGGGCAAGCAGCACCTCAACGGTCGCTGCATCGATGGCTGGCATCACGGTATCGGCCTGGGCTGCTTTGTGGAATCGACCGGTGGCGGGCCAGGCGAAGGTGCTCGGCTGGAACTGCGCCGTGAGGCACGATTTGATCTCTTCGTCGGCGCTTCCTCGGCCGGCCAGGGCCAAGAAACCTCAATGGCCCAGATCCTGGCCGATGCCCTCGAGATTCCGCTCGAAAGCATCACCGTTCGACATGGTTCCACCAATCTGCTCCAAACCGGATTCGGCGCGTATCACAGCCGCTCGGCCGTCATGGCGGGCAACGCGACAGCCAAAGTGGCTCAAGCGATGCGGCAACGCATTCTGGCAGTGGCGACAGAACAATCGGGCCTGACGCCGGAAGACCTACGCTACGAGCGCGGCGTGGTGTACGACCGGGATAACCGAACGGTTACGGACATCGAGCAGATCTCCGCCTCGTTACCAGCGGACAACGACCCACTGAGTCGCGGTCCGCTTTCGGTGGAAGATGTGTTCATGCACAACGAACTGACATATACCTTCGGCGTTCAGCTCGCACACGTGGCAGTCAACACACGTACTTCACAAGTCAAAGTGCTGGATTTCTACAGTACCGAAGACATTGGCCGGATCATTAATCCGGAGATCGTGCATGGCCAGTCGATCGGCGCCGCCGTGCAGGGTCTCGGTGGCACATTTCTCGATCAATTCGTTTACGACGAGCATGGCCAATTGCTCACCGGCAATCTTGCCGACTATCTTCTGCCGCTGGCCAGTGACTTTCCGGTACTGCGCGGAGAAACGCTGGCTCTGTGCCCGTCACCCGGCAATCCTCTGGGCGTCAAGGGAGCGGGCGAAGGCGGCATCATCGCCACCGGCGCGGCCTTGGCCAACGCCGTCTCTCAGGCCTTGCGCCCTCTGAACGTCAGCATCACGCAGTTACCCATCTCGATGAACAATCTGGGCCGGTGGCTGCGGCAGGCCCGGGACGCTGGAATAGAAACCATGAAGGTTGACGGAAAACACACTCTCGCCGCTCCTCGCGACCGCGTTTGGCAAGCCTTGCTCGACCCCGAGGTTCTCAAGGCATCGATCCCTGGTTGCGAATCGATCGATCAGGCTGCAGAAAACGAATATCACGTTACCTTGAAGACGGTGATAGGGCCTATCAAGGCTCGAGTCAATGCCGTCCTGCGCCTGACCGACATTCAGGCCCCGACAAGCTACACACTCAATCTTGAAGGCAACGCCGGGGCCGCGGGCTTTGCTCGAGGTGCGGTGCATGTAACCCTCGACAGCAAGAACGAGAACAGTACCGAATTGCGCTACCACGCCGATGGCCAGCTTGGCGGCAAACTGGCTCAGGTGGGCTCACGACTTGTCGAAGGTGTAGTGGCCAAGATCGCCAACGAATTCTTCGATCGATTCCAGCAAGAGGTTGCGCCGGAATCGGACGACGCCACTCCGCGCAGCAGCATCGCGGACACCACACCGGGCGTGAAGCCGAAGCCCACATACAACCGGTACGTCGGCATCGCACTGGCTGCACTGGCCGCAATCGCCGTGGTGATCTATGCGCTGGCATGAACCCCCTGAATGCGAGTGACCATGAGCCAGTTTCCGACGCCCAGCAGTACCTCAGCGGATCACCCACAACCTGCAAGCCGGGTCGTTACCACGTCGATTGATCAACACTATTTTCACTACTCCAACACGGGAGCTCCACCCCTCGTTCTGGTGCCAGGCATCGTCAGCCCGGCGGCGTTGTGGTGTCATATCGGCGAGCGCCTGGCCCGAGACTACGACTGCTATCTGCTGGACGTTCGCGGCCGAGGACTATCCGAACAGGGTTCGCATCTTGACTACGGGCTGGATGCCTGTGCCAACGATCTGATGGCTTTCTTGCAGGTGCTGAATCTAGCCAGACCGACGATCGTCGGCCATTCCATGGGTGCCCGCATCGGCCTGCGTGTCGCATGCCGCACCGACGCTCCCGCCATCGAACATCTCGTACTGCTCGATCCGCCCGCCAGCGGCCCGGGCCGCCGCCCCTACCCGGTGCCGGCCGAACGCTCGCGCAAGATGTTGGATGCGGCGCACAAGGGTCAGGCCGAAGTCTACCTCCGAGCACCCGGCATTGCGCCCTGGCCCGAACCGCTCCTGAAGCAACGGGCTGAATGGCTGCCAACTTGCGATCCGCGGGTCATCGATGACGCCTATCACGACTTTCACTCCCAGGATCCGTACCACGATCTGCACCTGACAACCTGCCCCGTCTCGCTCCTCGTGGCAGGCGGAAGCGGCGTGATTCGTCCAGGCGACATCGCCGATTTTCAGGCGGCCAACCCCAGCCTCCGGGTGCTCACTCTGGAGGGCGCAGCCCACCAGTACCAGGCCGAGAACACCGAAGCGTTTTGGGAGAGCCTTTGCAAACTGCTAGCCATCGATGTGGCCCCCAGCCCTCCAATCCTGCACAGTGAGAAAATGCCATGACAACCACCACCCCCGTCATCGACCTTGAACTCGTCGATCTCTTCACGCGCGAACTGGAACTTTGCAAAGTGCGCCACGGCGAAACGGTGGCTGTCGTGAGCGCCGGGTGGGAATGGTCCGATTACGCTCAAGCCTTGATGGTGTCCGCTACGCGCCTGGGTGCCACAGCATTCAATGTGAATGTGCGTCGTGAACAGGAGAACCAGGCAGGGGTACAGGGTCGTCACCCGCTTGTTGGCCAGGAGTTGGTACTGGAAACCCTGAAACGTTGCGATCTGGTCATCGACCTCGTGGGCCTGCTGTTCTCGCGAGAACAGAATGCGATTCAGGCTGCCGGGGCTCGAGTACTGCGCATTATGGAACCCAAGCATGTACTCAAGCAGATGTTCCCTACGCGGGAATTGGCGGCGCGTGTGGAGCGCGGGCGTGAATTACTGATGGACGCCAGGATGTTGCGGGTCACGTCTGCAGCGGGCACCGACATTTCCTACCCCTTGGGCGATTACCCTGTGATCTCGGAGTATGGTTACACCGATCAGCCAGGACGCTGGGATCACTTCCCGTCCGGCTTCGTTTTCACTCAAGGTAACGACCAGGGGGTATCCGGCACCGTGATCTTGCAGCCTGGCGACATCCTTGCCGCCTTCAAGCGCTATATCGAAGCGCCCGTGGTGCTGACCGTGAGCAACGGCTACGTGACCCACATCGAAGGCGACGGTATGGATGCCGATCTCCTGCGCAGTTACATTGCCGGATTCCATGACTCCCGTGCCTATGCCATCTCGCATATTGGGTGGGGGATGAACGATGCCGCACGCTGGTATCACTTTCATGCCACCAAACGAGGACACGAAGAACACGTGATGCACGCCTTGTCATACTATGGCAACGTGCTGTTCTCGCTCGGCCCCAACGTTGAACTCGGCGGGACGAACGATACCGCGTGTCATCTAGACATCCCGCTGCGAGGTTGCAGCTTGACCCTAGACGGCGTGGATATTGTGGCGGGAGGCGACATCGTGCATCCCGACTTGCGCGTCTCGGATGCGGTGAATCCTCCAAGAATTGGCGGGCTGGTTTGATACCTCGCGCTTGACGACGATCCACCTCGCCATTTACGAAGTTCGTCGATCCACACGCTTGGCCCACCACAGGTTCTGGGGGCAGACTGCTAGAATCGTGGCACGTCTCCTCCACTTTTCTGCACCAGCATCAGCCTTGGCCACACAAGACACGGAAAAACGCGAAGGCGTCGCGGCTCTCGAGCGAGCGCTGACCCTTCTGAATGTGTTTGACTACAACGACCAGGCACTGACTCTCCACGAGCTGGCCAAGCGCACCGGGTATTACAAAAGTACGATCCTGCGTTTTCTGGCTTCGCTGATCCGCTTCGGTTGCATCCAGCAGCTACCTGACGGTCGGTATCAACTGGGCTACACCTTGCTCCACTGGGGCAGTGTTTATCAAGCGTCCCTGCGGTTGGAAAACATCGTTGTGCCAGTGCTCGAGCGCCTCACCCAAGCCACCGGCGAAGGAGCATCGTACTTTCGTCGCGAGGGTGACGTGCGGCTGTGCCTGTATCGCGTAGACTCCCATCGCTCGGTGCGTGACCATATGCACGCCGGTGAAATACTCCCGCTGGGGATGGGCGCGGCCGGCCGCGCCCTCGTTGAGTACGAGCCCGATTACTCACCAAAGCCATCCTCGCCCGTGAGGGTAACGGTGGGAGAACGCGAGCCCGACATTGCCGCGGTTGCGGCTCCGGTCTATGGTCCGGATCACCGGGTTCGCGGTGCCGTGGCGATCTCTGGCCCAGCCTCGCGGTTTACCGACGAAATCATCGACGACTTCAAGGCGAATGTGATCCACGCAGCCGCCGACCTTACTCAGCGCCTTGGCGGGAACCCTTGCTGGCTGGAGGGGGCCGCGGGTGACGGCCAGACCGACAACTATTATGGTGAGAGATAAGGTCCCTAGAGTATCCATGAGCTTCGCCCCAAGGCCCGAGGCGTAGCACCGGTACTGTCGCCCTACGCAACTTGATGACGCTGAAGGCAACACCCTCCCCTTAAATTGCCCTGCTGCGCACCGTAACCGTTAATGACAAACCATTGCAGCAAGGTCATGACATCGGTCCGCAGCAACATCCTCGCCACTCAGGCACAGAACCATCTTGCCCGCAATCACAACCGCTTATCCACTGCCGTGGAGCGCCTCGCCTCGGGCCTGCGCATCAATAGCGCCAAAGACGACACCGCTGGCATGGCCATCGCCAACCGCATGCAAAGCCAGCGCAGCGGGCTCGAGCAGGCAGGGCGCAACGCCAACGACGGTATCTCGATGTCGCAAACGGCGCAGGGCGCGCTGGGCGAGATCAACGAACGACTGCAGCGCATCCGGGTGCTGGCCGTGCAGGGGCTTAACGAACTCAACAACGGAGACGCAGGTGACAAGATTCAGGCCGAGATAAATCTCAATCTGAAAGAAATTGACCGGCTGAACCGAGCCGCCAGCTTCAACGGGATGGCCCTGCTCGACGGCAGCGCCGGCACCCGCAATCTGCAGGTGGGCGCGCACGATGGCGAAACCTTGTCGGTTGACCTGAATCCGCCGGGCTTCAGTGTGCAGGAGCTTGGTTTGCTCGACCTGACGATCCAGGGCCGGCCAGACACGATCACGCCCGTTGACGAGGTAACCGGCAGCGCCTCGATGATTCCCCTGGACGACCCGGCCACCTCGGTGGCCTACCTGCCGCCAGACAACTCGCCCAACCTTGTGGACGTGCAACGACCCGGTAGCCGTGATGTCATTCAGCTCGATGGCCCGGGTGGTCGTTTGAAAGAAGTGAGCATCAGCGCCCATCATGATACCGACACCCTGCAGAGCAACGTCAGTATTCAGGTGCGCGACGCCGTGGTGTACACGACGGTGGCCGAATGGATGTCCACGCGCAGCTATCAGGATGAGAACGGCGATCTCTTTGCACTCACCAACCCCAGCGTGGTTCGCTCTGGCGGGCAGTACTGGATCGAGCACAGCCACAACGGATCACTGCATTACTTCGAGGCCGAGGTCACCGTTCACGGTGGCGAAAACAGTCTGACGGCTCGGGCGAAAACCGATACCCGTGTCGCAACGGCCGACCTGCCAGGCCCCACGGCTACCTTGAACTACGCGCCCTATGTGTCGAAAGCGACGGCAGACTACAGCCTGACGCTCGACGGTGCAGACGCCGCGAGCGATGCCAATCTCGACCTGGTGTATCTGGGCGGCTACTATTATGTGGAAGAATCTCTGGGCGGCGGGCAGTATCAGTATCACTATGCCGATGTGGACATCACCACGGGCGGCGCGCAAGACGCCATCACCGTAACCAGCAGTCGCGCCACGCAGTTGTCGGTGGTAGACGACCCCTACGTGAGCGGCACCTCCACGGTGCACCTGGAACCCGCCAATGGCAATGTGCAGGTGAACTATGTGGAGGCCAACGGCCAAACTCACACCGACGTGATGCGGCCAGATGCAGAAGGCGGCTACCGTTTCAACATCCACGAATCAGCCAACGGCGCTGATGCCTACAAGACGGCCAAGGTAGTGCGCAATCAGGATGGCGAGTATCGCCTGCAAACCATCAATGGCTCGGGCGAAGTGGTGCTCTATTACCCCATGAATGCCTGGGTAAGCACCAACGTGGAGAACAATCAAACCATCATCACGCTAGGCGAAGCCGGCGATGCCGAACGTTTGCGGCACCCGGCACTGCCGTTGGCCGCGATCGACGCCGCTATTGCTCGCGTGGATGACAAGCGCAGCGAGCTGGGTGCGCTCGATAACCGACTGGAATCCCTTATTTCAGGCAACGGGCAGACCGCTATGAATATCGCGGCCGCCCAGTCGCGCATTGGAGACACAAACTATGCGGAGGAGGTGTCTCAACTCACCCGTAGCCAGATTGTGCAACAAGCCGGTACGGCAATGCTCGCACAGGCCAATCAGTTGCCACAGGGTGTGATGACGCTGTTGGGCTAATGCCCGACAATTAAAATGGAGCCGTCCCCTCCGCCTGTCGATAGGAATCGCCTGATCGTTCCTATCGAACACACAAGAAAAATCGCCAGGCACCGCGAAGCGCCTGGCGATAGAGACGGCCGAAGAGTTTCGGCCGGGGCAACGCGAAGATTAACGCAGCAGGGAGAGCACGCCCTGCGGGATCTGATTGGCCTGAGCCAAGACCGAAGTACCAGCCTGCTGGAGGATCTGGTTCTTGCTCATGTTGGCGACTTCAACAGCGTAGTCGGCGTCCTCGATGCGCGAGCGAGCAGCCTGCAGGTTGGTGCTGTTGGTTTGCAGGTTGGTGATGGCCGATTCGAAGCGGTTCTGGATTGCGCCAAGATCGGAACGAAGCGTGTCCACCTGCTTCAAAGCGCTATCAAGGGCCTCAAGCGGATCAGCCGTTCTGCTGGAGCTAAGGTCTGACACCTTAAAATTGCCAACGTCGATCGAGAAAGCTGCCGTACCTGCAGTCGTAGTAAGGTCGGCCGATTGCGGATCGATGGCAATATAGAAAGACTCGGTATCGCCAGCAGCAACATCAATACCTTGGCTCTTCAAGACGTTGCTTTCGGTCGCATCTGCGGCAGTAACATCAAGTTTTGCAAACCAGTTTCCATTGTCATCCACATAGGCTTGAGTCCCGTCAAGGGTCGCCGTCGCAACACCAAGCTCTGCAGCGAAAGTGCCATTTGCTTCTGCAACTGTAGTCGTATCTACAGCAGTGGTTTCACCGTAGGCGTCCTTCATGGCTTGAGTAGTGGTACCGGCCGCTTGAGCAGTTAAAGCACCTTGATAACCATTAACATTGAACGTGGAAAGAGAAAGGGAGCTAGAGTTAATCTCTTTTAGACCGATCTCAATTTTCTCGCCGTCATTCGCACCGACCTGAATGCTAAGCTCTTGATTACTAGCAAGAACTTTAACCCCGTTGAAATCGGTCTGTTCTGAAATGCGATTGATCTCTGTCAATCGCTGATCAATTTCAGCCTGAATGGAGTTGAGGTCGTCGGAACTATTCGTGCCATTCTGCGATTGCACAGTCAACACACGAATGCGCTGCAGGTTGTCGTTCACCTGGTTTAGAGCGCCTTCAGCCGTTTGAGCAACCGATATACCATCATTGGCATTACGCGAAGCCTGGTTGAGGCCGCTGACCTGGCTGGTCATACGGTTGGCGATGGCCTGACCGGCGGCATCGTCCTTGGCACTGTTGATGCGCAGACCGGAGGAGAGGCGCTCGATGGCGTTGCCCAGCGCCGACTGGGATTTTTGCAGGTTGTTTTGGGCAACCAGCGACAGATAGTTGGTATTGATGACAGACATGGAAAGCTCCCTGGTTTGGAAGATGTTGCCGGAGGGCCGGTGGCCCGCCATGGGTGTATCAGGGGGAGGCGTTGGGGCTGGGGCGCTGGGCCTTGCCAACCGGAGCCAGACCTCGTGTCTCCCTGTACAGCCAGGATTACGTCGGGCGGCTAGCGGAACTTAAGCAAAAAATTTCACGGTGTCGTGAGACACTCGGGAATCTCTCGGCAGGCTCGCACCACTTTGCTCTCCATATTTAAGTGAGCGATGCGGCTGCCGTTAAAGGTTCGTTAGCCACCGATTGCCACGAGGGAGCTTCACCATGGCCTCGATTTCTTCTTTGGGCCTGAGCGGCCTGCCGCTGAATGATCTGCTTGCCGATTTGCGCAAGGTGGAGGAGGCGCCGCTGGGGCTGCTGGAGCAGCGTCAGGCGGCCCAACAGAGCAAGATCTCCGCCTATGGCAAGATCACCAATGCACTGGAGGTATTCGAGGCCGCTGCGAACAATCTTTCCACCGAGCAAGCGTTTACAGGGCTGAAGACCACCTCGTCCAACGAGAATGCGTTCACCGCGACGGCACCCCAAGGCAGCGGTGCGGTGGCCGGTAGTTATCAAATTCATGTGGAAGCCCTGGCCAGCACGCAGAGTCTGGCCACGGCGGGCCAGGCAAGCCGCGACGATGCTCTCAGCGCTACGGGTGGCACGCTCACTTTTACGCTGGGCGATGGCAGCACCAAAACTCTGGATCTCACTGCCGGGCAAACGTCGCTGGAGGATATTCGGGCGGCCATCAACGAGGCCGATCTGGGGTTTACTGCCACGCTGTTGAACAATGGCAGTGATACCACGCCCCATCAGCTGGTTTTCTCCACCACCGAGACAGGCGCGGATGCCCGGGTGGCGCAGATCACCAGCGACAACGCCGACCTTACCGATGTATTGGGTTACGACGAAGCCGTGGCCAGCCCCATGAGCCAGGTGGCCGAGGCCAACGACGCCAAGGTTCACGTGAATGGCATCACCCTTACCAGCGGCAGCAACACGCTGGAAGGTGCCATCGAGGGGCTTACCCTCAACCTCAAGGGCACCAACGATGCCGGCACACCCGATACGCTCACGGTAGCCCATGACACCGAGAGCGTTCGCAAGAACATCGACTCTTTCGTGTCGGCCTACAACAGTCTGTTGAGTACGGTGCGCGGGCTGAGCAGCTACGACGCCGAGAACAATCAGGCCAACGTGCTCACCGGTGATATCGTCGCTCGTTCAGTGCAGACTCGATTGTCGGCCGCGCTCAACTCGGTGTCGCCGGACGGCGAGCTTGGCATGCTGTGGGAGATCGGTATCAGCACCAGGGTGTCGGATGGTGCGCTGCAGGTCGATGGCGAAAAACTCAACAACGCCATCGCCAACAACCGGATGGATGTGGCCCAGTTGTTCAGCGGCGAGGGTGGTCTGGTCGGCCAGATCAACGCTGCCATAGAAGGCCTGACCGGCTCGCGCGGCCTGCTCACCAACGCCACCGAAGGCGCAAAATCCACTATCAGCACCATCCAAGATCAATACGATCGCACGCAGGATCGTATCGATCAGAAGATGGCCAACTATCAGAAACAGTTTGTGGCGCTGGAGCGGTATATGTCCGAGATGAACGGCATAGGGTCATATCTCACTTCGCAGCTGGGTATGCTCGAGAACCTGTCGAAGTCCAATAGCAACAGCTAAGTGCTGGCTTGCTGGCAAACCGACTCAAGCCCGGCCCACACGCCGAGATATCCCGGGTTTTTACCCGCCACTTTCCGCGTTATTCCTCATAGAGTTCGCCCTACACTTTACGTTACCCTCACCGATTGGTTGGCACGATGACATACGCACCGATGCGGGCGCGCGGCGCCCAGAGCTACGCCAGGGTTGGCCTGGAAACGGGCGTGAACAGCGCCTCGCCCGAGAAGTTGATCACCCTGCTGTTCGATGGCGCGCGCAGCGCCATCCGGCGGGCGCAGGTGGCCATGGAGGCCGGCGATGTGGCCGCGCGAGGCCAGGCCATTTCCAAGGCGCTCGAGATCGTGGGCAGCGGCTTGCGGGCGGCGCTCAATCGTGAGGCCGGCGGTGAGGTAGCCGAGAATCTGTATCAGTTGTACGAATATATTGAGCGGTGTTTGCTGCAGGCCAATCTGCGAGCCGATGCCGACAAGCTGGCCGAGGCCGATACGCTGCTGAAGGAAGTGGCCGACGCCTGGAAAGAGATGTCGCTGACTCGCCAGCAGGCGGCCCTGCAACCCGAAGCCACTGCCAGCGCGGGTTGAGCGCCTGGCCCATGCCCCACAGCGGTGGCGTTTGCCGTCGCCCCTGAAGATCACGAGCGAGTTACCCGTCATGAACCCGAGCACCCCCGACGAGATGTTGCGCCTTTATCACCTCGCGGCCGACCTTTCTGCGCAGATTCTGGAGCAGGCCCGGGCCGACGAGTGGCAGCAGGTACTCGATCTGGGTGGCCGCTACATCGCGGTGATCGAGAATATCAAGCAGCTGGGCGAGCTGCGCCCGCTCGATGCCAGCGAGCGCGCGGCCAAGCATGAGCTGATCGTAGCCATACTTGAGAATGACGCGGCCACGCGCGATCTGGCCGAGCCCAGTCTGGCCCGGCTGGGTCAGCTCATTGGCACGATGAAGCGTCAGCAGGCGTTGATGCACGCTTACGGGCCGGCGGCGGTGGCCACGCCGTGAGCACGCTGGGTACGCTCCTGGCCACGCGCCTGGATGCGGTTTTGGGCACTACCCTGGCCCAGCATCCGGTGCTGCTGCAAGGCAGCCGGGGCAATCCCACGGAGCCGGCGCAGGCGCTGCACGCCCAGGCCAATACCATTCGGCGATCCGAGGGCGAGATCCGGCATTTGCCGGGGCGCGCTGGCGAGGCGGCCTCGCGCGGCGTGGAGGGTCGGTCGGCCAGTGGCGCGGCGGGCCAGGCGGCCGCGCAAGCCGGGGCCGACGCCAATGCGTCTTCCCGCACGCAATTGAGTGAACCTGCCCGCACCATTCTGGCCCTGTTGCTGAGCGGCATGCAGGGCAAGGGGGCGTTGCAGGGGCGCGTGCCGCTGCTGCCCTTGCCCATGCCGGGCACAGCGGGAGCAATGCCCGGGCGCGGCATGATGCCGGGCGGAGCTGCGGGAGCGGGCTCGGCGGCAGCTGCGGGCGGTACGGCGGCTGGCGGTGCCGGCAGCGCTGCCCCCGGCGCCGCGGGGTCCGGTGGGGCTGCAGGTGGCGCGGCAGGCACGGCGGCGGGCACAGCCACCGGCAGCGCGGCTGGCACGGCATTGGGTACGGCGCTCACGGGCGGCGCGAGCGGTGCCGCAAGCGGTGCTGCGGCCGGTGGTGGTGCTGCGGGGGCCGGCAATGCCGGCGCCGGTGCCGGCCCGGGTTCTGCCCTGCCGTCGGGTGCCGCCATGGCCGGTGCGGGGCGAGCCGCCCTGCCCCCGGGGCCCCCGGGGCTGCTGCCGGCGCTGCAAACCGCGCTGCAGCAAACCGTGTCGCAGAGTGGTCTGTTCTACGAATCGCATTTGTCGCAACTGGCATTTGGCCAGCGCGGTGCGGCCGAGTTGTTGCAGGAGCCGCAGGCGCGCTTGCCGCAGCCGGGCACGGGTCAGGGCGGACATTCCGCGTCGGGCCAGTCGGGGCAAGCCGCGGGCGGCCAGGCCGCCGGCGCCGCTGCCGCCGCGGCAACGGCATCGAACGCCGCCGCCAGCGCCGCCGCGGCGTCCACCGCCAGCAGTCAGGCGCAAGCCTCGGCCCAGGTCAGTTTGAGCGCGGCAGCCTCGGGGCTGTCGCAAACGGCCAGCCAGTCGCTGGCCGGCATTCACCCCGATGCAGCCGCCCTGGTGCGCCAGCAGCTCGAGGCGCTGGCCAACCAGGCCTTTGCCTGGCAGGGCCAGGCCTGGCATGACGCGCCCATGCACTGGCAGATTCAGCGCCGCGAGCCCGAGGTCAACGAGGCGATCGCCAGCTGGGCCACCACGCTGCGCCTGCAGCTGCCGCGGCTGGGCGAGGTGGAGGCACGCCTCAACCTGGTCGACAACCGTTTGGTGCTGCAACTGGCAGCCCCGGCCAGTGCCCCGCTGCTGCAGGCTCACCTCGATGTGCTGCGCGAGCGGCTTCAGTCTCAAGGCATCCAGCTCACCGATACCGCGATTGCCGCGCACACGGAGTCGGCATGAACACGCCGGCGTCGCCGCCGCCGTCCGATTCGGGCGGCGAGCCCAACCCCGGTACCACCCCCGAGCGCGGCCAGCGCCAGAGCGCGGTCGCCCTCACCTACCGCGAGGGCGATAACGCCCCGCGCGTGGTGGCCAAGGGCTATGGTGTGCTGGCCGATACCATTTTGCGCACGGCGCGCGAGCACGGCCTGTACGTGCACGAATCGCCCGAGCTGGTGGGTCTGCTGATGCAGGTGGATCTGGATACGCACATTCCGCCGCAGTTGTATCAAGCGGTGGCAGAATTGCTGGCCTGGCTGTACCGCCTCGAAGCGCTCGATCCAGCCAGCGCGGTGGCCGAGGCCGAGGCGCTGGCGGCATCCAGCGCCGGTGAAGACTCCGGGCAGCCCGGCGTCGACACCAGCTCCGGTGCCACGAGCCCCCACCCGGCGGGCGCCCCCACCGAGGCGAACTTGCCCGGCCCCTCTGCCAACAGCCCTTCCCCCGAACATTCCAACGACAACGCCCCCACGCGGGGCAGCAGTTAGCACACATGAACCGCGACCCCAAGTATCTGCTCGAGAACCCCGTGGAGGTGGGTTCGGCGCTCACCGAATTGTTACGCGGCGCCGACCGTCTCTGTACCAGCCGTGCCGGCGAGATCCTGCCCGTGTACCTCATTCGGGTCGACGTGCGCCGGCGCAAGGTGATGCTGTTGCCCTATGGTGGCGAACGCGAGCGCAAGCTGCTGGTTTCAGCCAGCGAGTTGGCGTTTGAAGGGTCGGCCTACGGCACGCCGATCGAGTTCAAGCTCGGGCCGATGAGCGAGGAGCTGGAATTTACGCCGGATGGCGACGAGCGCGACGTGCTGGTGGCCGACTTCCCCCAACAGTTGTATCGCATGCAGCGGCGCGAGTATTTTCGGGCACCGGTGGCGCCGCCCAATACACGCTGTGCCATCTGGCAGCGTGGCGATGGCGAAGACGTGGTGTTTCGGATCCAGGATGTCTCGCTGGCCGGAATCGGTTTGCGAGTGGAAGCCAGCACCACCGGCTTGCCCGAGAGTGGCAAGCTCATGCACGAGGTGGAGTTGCACTTTGAAGAGCATGGCAGCACTCGCGCCTTGCTGCAGGTGGTGATTTCGCACGAAGTGATCGAGCACGACACACGGCGCGGCAAGGTGCCATATATTCACCTGGGCTGTATCTTCGCCGAGCCCGACCTGCAGCGCGACAGCTTTCTGCAACGGCTGGTGACCACGCTGGAGCTGAACTCACGGAAGTAAGCCCACTCACGGATCGATAACGCCCCCCAGCGGGGTGATGTGCACGTCAACCCGGTGCGTCTTGCCGTCGACCGGCAGCGAGACACCGCCCTCATGCGGCTTGCCATCCACCTGAATGTGAACCTGGCCACAGCCAAGCCCTGCCGGATCCTTGACGTCGATCCTGAGCGTGCCCCCCGGGGTTGTGATGTCGGCCTGGTAGCCGCCCCAGTGCTTGGGCAATACGGGTTGGATCACCAGGCGTCCCCGGCTGAGCTTCAGCCCCAGCATGGCCTCGACGCCGAGCCGCCATGTCCAGGCCGCCGCACCCGTGTACCACGTCCAGCCGCCACGCCCCGTATGCGGATCGACGCTCGCGATATCGGCAGCTGCCACATAGGGCTCCACTCGGTACCGTTCGGCGTCGGCCTTGGTGGCGGCGTGCAGGATGGGGTTGAGAAGACCGAAGATCGCAGCGGCTTCATCGCCGTCGCCAAGCTGCGCGAAGGCATGCCCCAGCCACGCCGCCGCATGCGAATATTGCCCGCCATTCTCACGAATGCCGGGCGGATAGGCCTTGATATAGCCGGGATCGAGCGGCGTCTTGTCGAACGGCGGCCACAGCAAACGCGCCAGGCGTGCCTTCTCCGATACGAGTTCGAGGGCCGCGTTCTTCAACGCCGTGCGCGCCCTGGGCGAGGGATCGTCGCCCGCCAGCACGGCCCAGGACTGCGCGATGGAATCGATGCGGCACTCCGCGGCCGTTGCGGCCCCCAGGAGGTTGCCGTCGTCATCGATCGCGCGCCGATACCAGCCGCCGTCCCAGGCGGTCGCCTCGACCGCCGCCGCCATCTCGCGGGCCCGGTTTGCCCACCGTTCGGCAAGGTCGTCGCGCGCCATGATGCGAGCCAGCTCGCAGAAGCGCTGGATGGTGACGATGGCGAACCACGCCAGCCACACACTCTCGCCACGCCCTTCCCGGCCAACGCGGTCCATGCCGTCATTCCAGTCGCCGCTTCCCATGAGCGGCAAGCCGTGGGCGCCGCGGGTAACGCCGCGATCCAGGGCGCGCTCGCAATGCTCGAACAAGCTGCGCGGTTCGCTCAAGGCGTCGAAACGGGCGTATCGGTCGTGCTCCTGCTCTGCCAGGGCCTGGGCCTGCAGAAACGGCACCGGTTGGGCCAGGATCGCGTCGTCGCCGGTGGCCGCCACGTAGGCGGCAGTAACATAAGGCAGCCACAGAAGGTCGTCGGAACACCGTGTGCGCACGCCCCGATCCGTGGGGGGGTGCCACCAGTGCAGCACATCGCCGGCTTCGAACTGGTGGGCCGCGGCTTCGAGGATATGCGCCCGGACGCGCGCCGGCTCGCTCCATAGCAGCGCAAGCACATCCTGCAACTGGTCGCGGAAGCCATAGGCGCCACCGGCCTGGTAGAAGCCGGCGCGCGCCAGCAGGCGCGAGGTATAGGTTTGGTAGAGCAGCCAGCGATTGAGCATCAGATCCAGGGCCGGATCGGGGGTCGACACCGTCACGGCACCCAGGCGCCGGTCCCAGAGTGGCTTCAACGCCTCGAACGCCGCCGTACAGCGCGCGGGCTCCTGCCAGCGCCGGGCGAGCTCCGCGGCGTCGGCAAAGTCGCTCCCTTGCCCCAGCACGAAGATGGCCGTCACGCTGTCGTTCGCCTCGATATCGAGATGTACCTGAAAAGCGGCGCAAGGGTCGGCGCCGGCCCGAACGCGCTGGCCGAGATCCCATCGGGTGAGCCCCGCGGGGAGTGCCAGCGTGCCACCTCGCCCGAGAAAGTCCTCCCGATCGGTGGTGAAACTGTGCGGCGGCAGGCTTGACGTGAGGAATGCCACACGCTCGGCAAAATCCGGGTTCCAGGCGTTGCGTGCATGCAGCATGTGGCTGGAGGGGTCGTAGCCACCAACCACATAGGGCCGCGCCAGGCGCGGCACAGCGCCGAGCAACCATTCGGCGTAATACGTGGCCGTGACCCGGCGCGCCCTGGCGTGGGGGTTGTGCAGTGTTAGGCAGACGATCTTGACCGGGTCGTCCGGCGGCACGAACACCGTGAGCTGCTGTTCAATGCCATGAGCGGTGCACCGCCAGGTGGTGTAGCCGGCGCCGTGCCGGATGTCGTAGGCCGGCCCGGCACCCGCCGGGCTCGGCGTGGGCGTCCAGACCTCCGCCGTCTCTTCGTCGCGCAGGTACAGCGCCTCGGAGACGGGATCCACCACCGGATCGTTGGTCCAGGGCGTCAGCCGGTTCTCGCCGCTGTTGAGCGCCCAGGTATAGCCGCCGCCCGCTTCGGTCACGAGCGTGCCGAAGGCTTCGTTGGCCAGCACATTGCACCAGGGCGCCGGCGTCGTCGCGCCCGGCTGCAGCTGGATGACATACTCGCGACCGTCGTCGCTGAAACCGCCATAGTCATTGTCAAAGCGGAGCCCGGCCAACCGTGACATCTCGGGCGTGTCGTCAGTGGACCCCACGGCAGTCGGCTCGAAGCGTGGCGGTTGCGCGCGCGGCGTGGCCGCGTCGAGCTGCGCCGCCAGCGGGCCGCGGGCCGTGTCGAGCACGACGATGGCCGTGGCCTCCAGCAGGCGACGCTCCGCTTCGCCCACCTGATCGCCAAGCACCAGATGCACCCCGCAGACCCGACCCAGAAGCTCCTGTGCCTGCGCTTCTTGCAGGAGCGACAGGAGCACTTCCCGCAAGGGCTCGATGTAACCCGACATGCCCGGGCGCATCACCACAATATCCGCCTGGATGCCGCGTCGGCGCCACATTTTCTGGCCGGCGATCAGCACACGCAAAAGATCCACCGATTGCGGGTCGGACGCACGAACGAGCAGGATCGGATAATCGCCGGAAATGCCGAACGCCCATAGCCTGGGCTGCCCCAACCGGTTGGCCGCGACCACGTCGGATGCCGCCCGCAATGCCGGATGCCGGCTGATCAACAGCGACGCAAGCGCCTGCAACTCGGGCAGGCGCGCCGGCTCAAGGCCGAGTTGCCTGGCCTCGCGCGCCGCGTCCATCGCCGTCACGTCCAGCGCCCAGTCCAGTGCCGCTGCTGTGGCGTAACGCGCAGCGAGGCGGAGCACCGCCTCACGGGAGGGCGCAGCCATGGTCACCAGAGAGAACTGCCGACGCTCACCGGGCGCGAGCGTGACGCTCAGGTCGAATGCCATGACGGGGTCCAGCGTCCATCCCAGGCGCTTCGACAACCCTTCTTGCAACGCCCGCGGCACGCGCAAGGTGCCGTTGCGGCCGATAAAGCTGGCCCGATCGCTCTCGAAACCTTCGATCTTGACGCCGGCGTCGTCGGCCACGATGCGTTGCAGAAGCACCGGCGGCTGATCTTCCGCGTGGCGCGGACGACGCGTAAACACCAGGGCGTGAAGGCCGGGCAGATACTCGCTGCCAACGAAGAGCTTGCTGAAAGCCGGATGGCGCTCATGCTCCAGTGCGGGGGCCAGCACCACTTCGCCGTATGAGATCAGACGCAGGCGCCGCTCCACGCCGCTTTCATTGACCATGCTGATGCGCCGGATTTCCACATCGTCGTCGTGGGCAACGCCGACCTCCATGCGCAAGCCGATCTCCTGATCGCGGCGATGGAACTCCGCCATGTGGGGATGGAACACCACGCGCTGCTCGCGCGCCGCAACCCCCGTTGGCTCGTGGCCGATCGACCACACGGCCCCCGTATCGTCGTCGCGCACATACACCCACAAGCCGGCATCGTGGCGTGTGGGGTCGGGCTGCCATCGCGTGAGCGCATGACCCCGCCACGACAGCCCGCCACCGCCTTCGGCGCTGATATGACTCGACAGACTGCCGTTGCCCAGTGCGTGGATTTGCGGCAACCCGCTGTTCAAGGGCGGTTGCCACGGGTGGGGTGCCGCCAGCACCGGCTTGCGCCGGGGCTCCGGTTCGGCAAGGTCTACCGCTTCGAGCTCGGGCGGCAGTTCCCAGGGAATTCTCTCCTGGGCCAGCAGCGCGATGGCGCGCACACTGGCATGCGCGTTGAAGCGACGCACCAGCGCGCCGTCGAACAGGGCATTGTCGAACGCAGCCAGGATCATGCCCTGATGGTGCGCCATATAGCTGCGTACCGGCACGAACGGCCTGGCCGGCAGCAACCGTTCGGGGGTGAAGTCGGCCGCTTCATACAATCCGTAGACCCCTGTCAGACCGAGTGCGACCAGGGCCTGCAGATTTTGCACGGCCGCTTCGCTTCGTACGGCAAGCGCCAAGGCGCTGGCATACGGTGCCACCACCAGATCCTGCGCGAGATCACGGCGCAAGCCCAGCTCGGGCACGCCAAAGCCTCGGTAGCGATAGTGATGGTCGGCGTCGCGGGAGGCGAAAGACGATTCGGAAACGCCCCATGGGCCGCCCCATTTCAGGGCGTGGCGCCGCTGGACATCGACAGCCATCCGTTCGCTTTGCCCGAGCAGCGTGTCGGGCACACTCTTGAGTAGCAGCGGCGGCATGAGGTACTCGAACATGGATCCGCTCCAGGAGATCAGAACGAGACCTCCCGGCACGCGCGCCAAGGGGCGCCCGAGATGGAACCAGTGCTCGAAGGCGACATCTCCCTTGGCAATGGCAAAGAAGCTGGCGAGCCGCGCCTCGCTTGCCAGAAGGTCGTAATGCGACGGGTCGAGCCGATCGGAGCTGACGTTGTAGCCAATGTGAAAGAGGCGCGACTCGGCATCGAACAAGGGAGCGAACTTCATGGCGAAAGCCAGCTCTTCGCTGGTGGCGGCCAGTTCCAGCAAGTCTTGCCGGAGCGCTGCCTGGCGCTCGCCACCCTGCTCGATCGCGGCGTCAAGATCGTGCAGCCATTCGGTGACGGCATCGACATCCTCGGTGCCAGGCGGCCGCACCAGCGCGGCTCGGGCTTGCGATACGGCGTCACCGATCGTCGCCGGCGACACGGATGCACACAGCGTGCGTTGCCATTCCCGGGCAAGCGCTTCACAGTCCGCCGGCGGCGCCTCCAGCAGCGGTAGCCAGGGGAAGAGCGCCTCAAGGTCGCGCTGCATGCGCATGAGATGGTGCCGAACGCGCTCGAGCCAGATGTGGATGTTGCGCAGGGTGTCGGCCGGCGGCTCGCCGGACGCCGCAAGCGCCTGCGCCAGGGCATTTTCGTAGCGGGGAAAGGCTTCGGCCGCGATCTCCGACAGCACCGGCCACGATGCCGTTACGTCGGCGCGGGCCCGCGCCACAAGCGCCAGCAGAGCGGATCGGCAAGCCTCGAGTGCGCCCTCATTCGCGCCAGGCAGGGCAGCGGTCGTTTCGGCCAGAACCTCCAGCGTGTCGGCCAACCCCTCCCACAGGGCCACCCTCAGAAACGGAGCGGATGCCGCCTCCTCGCAGCCGGCCTTCAGCGCGACGAGGCTGACGGCAAGATTGCCACTATCCACAGTCGACACATAGCGCGGCTCCAGCGGCTCGAGCGTGAGCGTGTCGTACCAATTGAGGAAGTGGCCGCGGTGCTGATCGAGCCGGTCGAGCGTATTGAACGTATTGCGCAGGCGTGCGGCCAGTTCACGCGAACCCAGGTAGCCGAGATCCCAGGCGGTCAGGGCCGAGAGCAACATCATGCCGATATTGGTTGGCGAGGTGCGGTGCGCGATCGCCGAATGCGGCTCTTCCTGATAATTATCCGGTGGCAACCAGTTGTCGGCCGGCCCGACAAAGGTCTCGAAGTAGAGCCATGTTCGCCGCGCCAGTCGCCGCAAAAAGGCTCGGTCGTGCGGCTGCACTTGCTCGACCGGCGGTTGCCTTGCGCGGCTGATGTGCGCGGCGATTTCCGGCGAAACCAGCCACATCACGAGTAGAGGTGCCGCCGGAATCAGCGCTGCGGGCTGCAAGAGCAGGATGAGGGTGCCCGTGACGAGCGCGAAAACCGGCGAGTACCCCATATGGCGCCAGGCTGCCAGGCGCGGCCCCACACCTTTGACCGCAGCCGAAGTGTGCGCGGCGGAGGTCCATTCGAGGAGGTGGCGACGCGACACACCCAGGCGCCAGCATGTTCTCACGATCGCGTCGAGCGCCACCCCCGCATCGTGAACCAGGAACACGAGGGCGAGCACCCAGCGGCCCGTATGGTCGGCCAGACTGTGGAGCAGGCCCTGCATGGCGCCGCGCCTCGGGCCCCGGACGAGCCCGGTGACGAGGTCGGTAAACAGATAGGCCCCGGGAGCGGCCACCGTCAGCAAGGTCCACACCCACGGACTGCCGGGCAGAACCAGCCAGCCCGCCAGGGCAAGCAGCAACAGCGAGATCGGCACCAGGCTGCGGCGCAGATTGTCGAGTATCTTCCCGCGGTCGAGCGTGGAAAGTGGGTTGACGAAACGTTGCCCGCTCGCGCCCGGCACGTGCCGCATGAGCCACGGCAGGGTTTGCCAGTCGCCGCGCACCCACCGGTGCCACCGACGGGCGTACTCCACATAGCTTGCCGGAAAATCCTCATAGAGCACGATATCGCTGACCAGCGCCGCGCGGCCGTGCACGCCCTCGAAGAGGTCATGACTCACGAGTGCGTTCTCCGGCACCCGGCCTTCCAGGCTCTGGTGGAAGGACGCCACGTCGTAGATGCCCTTGCCAACGTAGATCCCCTCGCCGAAGAGATCCTGATAAACGTCGGAGACGGCGCGCGAATAGATATCGATTGCCGTGTTGCCGGCAAAGAGGCGAGCGAAGGGCGAACGGCTCGTGCTGAGCGGGAAGATTTCCACGCGTGGCTGCAGCACCGTGTAGCCGGAACGCACGCGAGCCGAGTGATCGTGGAAACGCGCCGTGTTGAGCGGATGCGCCAATGTGCCGGCCAGCCGATTCACGGCGCCAGGTGGCAGAACCGTATCCGCATCCACGGTGACGACGAAGCGAACCCCGTGCAATTGCTGCACATCGCCCTCGATGAGGCTGAACCCGGCGGTCTCGGCCGTCAGGACGAGGCGGTTGAATTCCTCGATCTTGCCGCGCTTGCGCTCCCAGCCCATCCAGAAGCCTTCACTCGCATTGAACCGGCGTGGCCGGTGCAGCAGGACGAACGGACCCCCTTCGACGGCGCCATAACGCGTGTTGAGCCGGCGGATGCCGGTCAATAAGGCTTCCTCGATCGCCTTGTCGCCCGGCGCGTGCTCCTGCGGCGCATCGGCCAGATCGCTGAGCAGGACGAAGTGCAGCGATGGGTCGGGATTGGCCAGCCGATGTGCCTCGAGCCGCTCCATCAGGCGACCGATCTCGCCGGCTTGGCGGAGGATCACGGGCAGGATGACGGCCGTCGGACAATCTTCGGGAATCCCCTTCTCGAAGTCGAGCTTGGCCAGGACGCGCGGTGGAACGGCACGCGTGACGACCCAGTGGACCAAGGTGATGCCCAGCACCGAGGCCGGCAGCACCGTCAGCGCGGCGCCCAGGATCAGCATGATCGAGTCTGCGCCCGCAGCCACCAGATAGGCGACGGGCAACACCAGCGCGGCGGCCGAGGCGATGACGAGCGCCGCCACATACAGCAGACCGGCGTGACGACGCAGCCAGCGTCGACCGGCAAGCCCGAACGAGACGCGGTAGCCGAGCATCCGCTCGAAGGCGTACCTGCCGTCTCCGACGAGCCAGTAGCCGACATGATCGCAGGGCCCTGACACTCCCTCTGCCGCCTTCGACACCGCAGCTTCGGCCACTTCGGCTTCGGACAGCTCGGATCCTGCCGCCAGGTCTTCGACCGCCTTGCGGTAGCGGTCGCGCGTGTCGAATGCCATGCGCGAATAGACCCCCGCCGGGTCTTTTCTGAGTGCGGCCTCGACCAGACTCGCGCGATCGAAAAACTCCTTCCACTGAACGGACGCGATGGCGATCAGCGTGGTGAGCGCACGGGCCACGCGGTCGGTGTCGTCGAACGTGTCGAACCGCCCCGCATAGCGCGTCGTCGTAAAGGGGGGGCGCACCTCGGGGAACAGTCGGCCGCACGCTTCCGCCAGAATCTCCAGGCAGGCAAGCCGCAGCATGGCAGGCAGCGCCCACAGCTCGCCGATCGTCAGGGGCGTCCCACCTTGATAGGCACGAACGAATTGCACCAGCCCCGCCAGCGACAGCTGCAGATGCGACGCTTGCAAGTACCCGAAGGCCAGCGCCAGCACGCGAGGGATGCCCTCGTCTTGCCGATTTGCCAGGCTCGGCAGCTTTTCATAGAAAGCCTCCGGCATGTCGCGAGCGACCTGCCGGATCACACGCCGAATCTGATAGTCGTTGTCGAACAACCATTCGGCCGCTTTCACGGCACCTGGGTCAGGGTCGGCGGCAGCCGCCCGCAATGGCCGCAGCCAGTCTGCCATCGGTTCGAGCTTTACCCAGGAAGCGACCGGGTGTGGCCTCTGCTTCGACAGCCGATGGCTATCGGCCAGCGCCTGCGCCGCCTCGACCAGAGGAACGGCTCCGACCTCTGGCGACGCGGGCATTACGAAACGAAACCGCGCGATTGTCCGGCCTGCCCGCGGTTGCTCGCTCGATGTTCGCCGCCGGGCGCCTGCGCGCCCGTGACGAGAAGCAGCGGAATGCGCACATGCGATGTCATGTAGTCGGCGACGCTGCCACACGCCACGTCAGGCCGGTTGCCGTGACCGTGGGCCGACATGACGAGCAGATCGACCGGCTCGTCATCGAGCAGTTGCAACAGCGAGCTGCGGACATCGCCATCGCGCAAGACGACGCTGCGTACGGCAAACCCGGAACACGCCAGGCGCGAGCGGACCTGATCGAGGTATTTTTTTGCCACCCGCTCGTTGCGTTCGCTCACCTGTTGCCGCAGCCGGTGATCATCGGCCTCGAGTGGCCCGGTCTCGGTCAATTCCGGAGCGGGGATGATATGGGCCAAGATCAGCTCCGAATCCGCCGCTTTGGCAAGACGCATCGCCAGTGGCAAGACGCTCTCGGCATTGCGCGAACCGTCGAGCGGCACAAGAATCCGCTGATAATGCACCGCCGACGCCTGCGCGATGACCGGTGGTATCAATAGCAGCGAGCTGCGGCAGCGATCGATGAGTTTGCGTGCCGTATCGCCCAGTGCATACCCGGCGGCGTTCTCGTCGGCGTTCGTGCCAACCACCACGGCAACGGCTTGCAATTCGCGCAGGTAGCGGCAAATCTGGTCGACGGGGCGGCCTTCGGCAATTTTGATATCCAGCTTGGGCTGGCGCGCGGCGCCCTCTCCGGCAATGCGCTTGATGCGGTCGTGGGCTTCCTGCCGCCATAGGCTCCACTCCAGCGGATCGGCGGGCCCATCCGACCGCACCGGCAATTCGAGAACGTGCAGCAGCGTCAGTGGCGCGTTCAGGGCTTTGGCGATTGCCCTGGCATGCGGTACGAGCGTTTGCGTCGATTCGAGGGTGTCGACATAGGCCAGAACCGCTGACGATGCGGTGGACGGGGATCGTTCAGACACGACGGCAGGATCTTCGTGACTGCGATCGGATGCAGAGGGTGCTGCCAGCATGATCGAGCCTCCCTGTGTGGATTTCTCCGGGAAGACAGCGCTTGGGATTGCCATGATTGGAGCACCGCCAATCTTGCGTCGACGGATGCTTCAGTGTGTGGCTTGCGTCAGAGCCGGGTGGGATCTTCGCGTATCAGAATATGGAACTATACGCGCCCCGAGCCTTGCCGGGCATTGATCCTCCTCAAGGGTGTTCAATTTCCCTGATAGTGCCGAAAGGCGTCGCGAATCATGCGGCGCAGCGCATCGTCGTCCCAGGGTTTGAGGACGAAACGGTAGACGGCGCCACGATTCACGGCATCAGACAGCGCCTGCACATCGGGATAGCCCGAGAAAATCATGCGAACCACCTGGGGGTGGATCTCGCGCAGACGCTCGAGAAACGCCGTGCCGCCCATGCCGGGCATGCGATGGTCTACCAGCGCCACCTGAATCGGCTCTTGCGCCAGCAGATGAAAAGCCTCTTCCGTGGTGCTGGCGGCGAGAATGCGGTAATTCTCCTGACGCAACAGGCGTACCAGCGCATTGAGCACGTGGTTGTCGTCATCCAGCACGAGCAGGGTGTGCGGGGCGTCGTCCAGGCTGCGATGCTGATACGGCAGCGGCACGCGCCCCCCCTGGCGCAGCAGCGTGGCTTGCAGCTGCGCCAGGGGCTGCGGGCGCTCCAGCAGAAAGCCCTGCAATTGGTCGCAGCCCGCACGCATGAGGTAGGCGAGCTGGGCCACGGTTTCCACGCCTTCGGCCACCACCACCAGTTCCAGCTTGTGGGCGATGGCCAGGATGCCGTGCACGATGGCGGCATCCCGTGGCTCGCTGGTGACAGACTCCACAAAGGTGCGGTCGATCTTGATCTTGCCGATGGGCAAGGCCTTGAGGTAGTTGAGGCTGGAATAGCCGGTGCCGAAGTCGTCGAGCGCCACGCCGATGCCCAGAGCGCGCAGTTCGTGCAGTTTGGCCACCGCACCCGCTTCGTCGTCGATCAGCACGCTTTCGGTGATTTCGAGTTCGATCGCCTGCGCCGGCAGTTCCGCGGCCTGGAGCGCGGCCTGCAGACGCGGCACGATGTCGTCGCGGCGGAAGTCTCGCGCCGACAGATTGAGCACCAGCGGAACATCCTCGATGCCGGCGGCGCGCAGGGCAGCGGCATCGCGGCAGATGGCCTGGACGCACCAGTTGGTAATGGCCACGATCTGACCGGTGTCTTCGGCCAGCGGAACAAAATCGGCAGGCGACACATTGCCACGCGCCGGGTGCTGCCAGCGCAGCAAGGCCTCGAGCGCTCGCACCCGACCGGTGGTGGCGTCGACGATGGGCTGGTAGTGCCAGTGAAAGGCGCCCTGGTCGATGGCCTGTTGCAGGTCGTTGCGCAACGTCTGGCGCGCCAGGAAGCGCTCGGCCAGATCGGCGGAATACATCACGCAAGCGCCTTGCCCGTCGCCGCGTGCCTGCATCAGGGCGAGATCGGCGTCGCGCACGAGGGTCATGGCCTCGGTTGCCACCACCTCGCCCTGGCTCACCCGCAAGCCAGCGCTGGCCCGCAGACGAGCGCTGCCGTTACCCAACTCGATGGGCGCGGCGAGAGCGGTAAGGCATTGCTGCATGCGCCGGCGGGCATCGGCTTCGGTGTCGCCCACGATGGCCAGCACGAACTCTTCGCCGCTCACGCGAGCCACAATGCCATCGGCCGGCAGGCCGGTCTGCAGACGATACGCCACCGCGCACAGGGCCGCATCGCCAGCTTCGTGGCCAAAGGTACTGTTGATGGCCTTGATGCCAGTGACTTGCAACACGGCCACGGCCAGCGGCCGCTGCAGCTGGTTGGCGCGCACGGTGGCGTCGGCCAGCCAGTCGGCCAGGGCACGACGGTTGCGCAACCCGGTGAGCGAATCGTGGGTGGCCGCCTGGCGCATGCGGCCGGCATGAAAACTGGCCAGCTCGGCCAGACGCTGGCTGGCATTGAGAAACAGCGTGAACAGCAGCCCCACCAACAGAATGCCTTCGGCCAGGGGGGCCGGGCCCGCGACCGGCGCCGCCAGCGGTGGGTGATAAGCCACCGTCCAGGCCGCCTCGTGCTGCAGGGGCAGCCTGATGGTGTCGGTTTCGAGGGCCTGGGATTGCATGGGTGTGTCGCTGACGAACACGGATTGCGCACCCGCCGTGATACGCCAGCAACAGGGGGTATCTTGCGCCAGCAGCGTTTGTGCGGCCACTAGGGTGAGATTGGTACGCGCCAGCACCACCCACCCCGCCAACCTGTCACCCGGCAGGGCCACGCCAATCACCCCCGTGGCGCCGGCGCTGTGCAGTAGCGGCAACTGATCGGCCAGCGCGAGCTGGGCCACGCCCTGCTTCATGAGTTGCGCGCGCCAGTTGGGGTATGCGGCGCTCGCCACCACCTGGTCGAGCACGCGATCGAAGCGGTAGGGCTCGCTCACTTCTTCGGTAATCTGCCCCCCGGGCGACACCAGTGCTACCTGCTCGAGCTCGGGATGCCGTGCCAGCAATTGCCAGAACTCGTGGCGACGATAGGCGGCATCGGGGAAGTGATGAATCACCTGCCAGCGCTGGGCCAGGCTATCAAAGGGGGCCAGGGTGGCACCGATTTCGGCGCGCAGGTCGGCCGCGGTTTGTGCCGCCAGCCGGTCGGCCTGAGCCAGGGAGTTGCGGGATTCGAGTTCGAGCGCCAGTGTGGCACCCAGCACGGCCACGCCGGTGCCGAGGATGGCCACCAGGTGCAGGGGCCGCCGATTGACGCCCCGCATGGGCATGAAATTGCGTTGCGTCAACAAGGCCAGAATGCCGGCCAGGGTGCCCAGGGCCAGCGCCATGTGCCACCAGCGATTGGCCGCGTCGTCGACCCGAAGCGTGACCACCAGCCACTGGATGCCCCACATGGCCGTCAGCAGCACGGCGCCACCCACTGGCGCCACCCGCGGATGCGCGCGCAACCACAGGATGAGGCCCCCGGCAATGGCCACGGCCAGCGCCATGGGCAATAGCAAACCGGGTTGCGCCAGGCTCTGGTACCCGGGCCACAATGAGCCCACTGCGCCATCGAGCGCCAGCCACAACAGGGCGTAGCCCAGCACGCGCTGGGCCAGACGCAGCCACTGCTGTCGGGCGTCGTGATGCAGCACGCGTTGCACCCACGCCATGGCAGAGCGATGGGTGGCAGGCGCGGCGCTGCGGCGGAGCAACCTCATGATGGGCTACCGGCACTCCCGGGCCGGGCGGCCTGGAGCGCAAAGAGAAGGCAAGGGGCAACCCGCCAGACCGGCGCGGGCTGTTACGACCCGACTGATTGAATCACAAATGTCTCACGGCGAACAGCGTTGTAACGTACGGCGTCAACCCATGGCGTTGGGCGCAATGCGCAGGCCATCGCCCCCCACGTGCAAGGTATCGTCGGCGGGCTGCTGCAGGCGCCCCGCTTCGTACAGCGGGTTGTCGCCAAACACCGGCACGATGCGATCGGCCGGCATCGGTCTGCCCAACAGCCAACCCTGGGTGCGCTGACAACCCAGCTCGGCCAGGATGTCGAGTTGGCCTTCGGTTTCTACCCCTTCGGCCACCACGTCGTGGCCAAGTTCGTGGCAGAGCCGCACCACGGCACCGGCAATGGAGCGCGCGGCCTGGTCGTGCTCGATGGCGTTGACGAACGTACGATCGATCTTCACCGTGTCGCACGGCAGACGCTCGAGATATTGCAGGCTGGAGTAACCGGTGCCGAAATCGTCGATGGCAATGCGCACGCCGAGTTCGCGCAGGGCCTTGAGGCGGTTCATGATCTGGCTGGCGGTATCCACCATCACGCCTTCGGTGATCTCGAGCTGCAAGCGTTCTGAATCCAGCCCGGTGTAGCGCAGGGTGTCGCGCACGTCGCGAATCAGCCGATGCTGCTGCAACTGCAGCGGCGACAGATTGACCGAGATGGTCCAGGGGTGCGGCCAGCGCTGCGCGGCCAGGCAGGCGGTTTCGAGCACCCAACGGCCCAATGTGGAGATGCTGCCGTTGGCCTCCGACAGCGGAATGAACTGATCGGGCGGCACATTGCCGCGCGTGGGATGGTTCCAGCGGATCAGGGCCTCGAAGCCGGTGATATGGCGGGTGTAGGTATCAAAGATGGGCTGGTAATGCAGGGCAAATTGCTTGCCGGGGTCGGCCAACGCCACCAGCAGATCGTGCGCGAGGCGGTCGGTCTGCTCGGGGTTGGCCGTGGCGGCGTAGTGAAACAGCGTGCGTTGTCCCGGCGCCTGCAACATGGTGGCTTCGGCTCGCGTCATGCGCAGCAGCAGGTAGCCAAAGGCCGGCACCACGGCCAGCAGCAAAATGCCGACGAGGCCAAATTCGGCGTAACGCATGCGCGATACCGTGCCACCCATGGCATACCAGCCAAACCACAGCAGCAGCACGCCCGCGCCGTGCGCCAGCGCCCACCAGCCCAGCGAGTTGTCGCCTCGGCGCTGCAACCACCAACCCACGAGCAGCACCCCGCCGATGGCCTCCATCAGGAGCAGGATGACGACCAGCAGGGTGAAAAAATCGAACATGAAGGCGGGCCAGGGGGCTGAACGGGCTCAGCCGCGGCGGCTGCGGCGTTTTTTTACCATGAACACGGAGGCGGCCTGATCGAGGAAGGCGCTGCGATCACGCAACACGCCCGAGGCTGCAGCGGCCTCTTCCACCAGCGCGGCGTTCTGTTGCGTGACTTCGTCCATCTGGTTCACCGCGCTCTTGACCTCGGCGATGCCGGTCGCCTGCTCCTGCGACGAGGCGGCGATCTCGCCCATGAGGGCCGACACCCGCTCGATGGCCGTGACCACTTCGGTCATGGTCTGCCCCGAGTGCGCCACCAGATCCACGCCGGCGTCGATCTCGGTGGTGGATTGGTCGATGAGGGCCTTGATCTCTTTGGCAGCCTGGGCCGACTTCTGCGCCAGCGCGCGCACTTCGCCCGCCACCACGGCAAAGCCTTTGCCCTGGTTGCCGGCACGGGCCGCCTCGACCGCCGCATTGAGCGCGAGGATATTGGTTTGAAAGGCGATGTCGTCGATCACACCGATGATCTCGGTGACCTTGTGCGAGGTGGAGCTGATCAGCCGCATGCGATCGACCGCCTGGTGCACCACTTCGCTGCCCTGGCTGGCGGTGGTGGTGGCCTGGCTGGCGAGCTCGCTGGCCTGGCTGGCATTGGCCGCATTCTGCGCCACGCTGGCGGCAAATTGCTCCATGCTGGCAGCCGTTTGCTCGAGCGCCGCGGCCTGCTGCTGCGTGCGCCCGGCCAGGTCGTTGTTGCCGCGGGCGATGCGCTCGGCGCCGCTCACCACGCTGCCGACGCTGCTGTTCATGTCGTGCGCAATGCTGATCAGGCTCTTGCGCATGATCTCGAGCGCAAACATGAGCTCGCCCACTTCGCCGCGGGCGGGCTCGATTTCAATCCCCTCCACATTGCCGGCCCCGATCTGGCGCGAGAACACCAGCGCCTGACGCAGGGGTCGCCACACGGTGCGTACCAGCGACACGCCCAGCCCGCCCAGCCATACCGTGCCAAGCAGCGCCATGCCGATGAGCGCAGACGAGACCCAGGCCGCTTCTTCGGGCGGGAGTGTGCTGCCGTAGATGCCCACGGCCGCCATGGCCGCGAAGCCGGCCAGCGCACTGCCGGTGAGCCAGGCCACGCGGGCCGCCAGCGTGTCCACGCGCCAGAAGGCCAGGCGCGACGGCAGGGCACGCCAGCCCGCCGGTTTGAACTGGCCGCGATCGAGCCGCCAGCCGGTGAGCTCACCGGCCATGATCTGGCGATAGCGCTCATCCATCTCGGCCGTGGTGTTGGCGTCGGCCTTGACCCGCACCGAACCGTAGCCCACTACGTCTTCGCCCTGGAAGATGGGCGACACAGTGGCCAGCACCCAGTAGTGACGGCCATCCTTGCGACGGTTCTTCACGTACCCCACCCAGGTGTCACCTTGCTTGATGGTGTCCCACAGGTTGGCGAAGGCCGCCGGCGGCATGTGCGGGTGACGCACGATGTTGTGGTGCTCGCCCACCAGCTCTTCACGCGAGAAGCCACTGACTTCGATGAAGGCCGGGTTGGCATACTGGATGCGGCCCTGCAGATCCGTGCGCGAGATCAGGTATTGATCGTCACGCAGCAGATATTCGGAGTCGTAGATGGGCTGGTTGTTGCGCATGGGGCTCTGTGGGCAGGGGGCTGAACAGACGAACGCCCGGCCAGGCCGGGCGCACCAGGAGCAGCAGCGGTTTACACCGGCATGCTGGAGATTTCTTGGTAGGCGGCGATCAGGCGATTGCGCACCTGCACCGCGGTTTGAAAGGCGATGCCCGATTTTTGCGATTCGATCATCACCTGATCGAGCGACACGCCAGGCACACCCAGCTCATAGGCCTCGCGCATGGCGTTGGACGCCTCTTGCGCCTGGCTGATGCGGGACAGCGAGTTTTGCAGGGCATCGGCAAAGTTGACCGGATCGGGTGCAGCCGCGCCCAGACCGGCGGGCGTGGCCGGTTTCTGGTTGGCCGCCTGGGCGGCCAGCGCCTGCATGGATTGAAGAACGTTTGGCGTCATGAATTCGGCAGCGATTGTGACAGGAGTTTGCCGGATACTAACGTAGGGGGTGGCCGGCCATACGCAACAAATACCGTGCAAATACCGGCTTTATCTCGCCTTGGCCGCAGCGCCCGCCGCGCCATAATCTGCCAGCCTGAAGGCGGTATGCCCGGTGCGCGCTGCGCCACCTGGCCTGCCAACCGGGATTCTCCCCCGGCCTCCCCCATTCCAGACTGGTTCATGTTGCTGATTAACGGTTTTTGTCGAGATTTCTTTAGCGGAGTGTGCGCCGCATGAATACCGCTGCACGCACCGCGCCCGGTGTGCCACCGGCATTCGCGCCCCTGGTCGACCGCCTCAAGGCCCTGCCCCGCGTCGCCTTGATGATCGGCGGTGCCTTGCTGGTGGCGCTGATCGTGGCCATTCTGCTCTGGAGCCGCGGCCCCAACTATCAGGTGCTGTTCAGCAATCTGAACGAGCGCGATGGTGGCGCCATCATCGCTTCACTCACGCAAATGAATGTGCCCTACCAGTTTCAGGCGGGTAGCGGTGCGCTCATGGTGCCGGCCGAGCGCGTGCACGAAACCCGCCTCAACCTGGCCTCGCAAGGCCTGCCCCGTGGCGGCTCGGTGGGCTTCGAGCTGCTCGACGACGCACAATTCGGCGCCAGCCAGTTCACCGAGCAAGTGAATTATCAGCGGGCGCTGGAGGGCGAACTGGCGCGTTCCATCGAATCGGTGCAAGCCGTGGAGAGCGCGCGCGTGCACCTGGCCATGCCGCGCCAATCGCTGTTCGTGCGCGATCGCCAGCCGCCCACCGCCTCGGTACTGGTGCACCTGTATGGCGGGCGCACGCTCGATGCCGCTCAGGTGGCTGCCGTGGCTCACCTGGTGAGCGCCAGCGTGCCCGAACTCACGCTGGCCAATATTTCCATCGTGGACCAATACGGTCGCCTGCTCTCCAATGAAGAAGGCGACGGCCGCGGACTGGACGACTCCCAACTGCGCCTGGTGCGCGACATGGAACAGCGCTTCGCCCAGCGCATCGAGGCTATCCTCACACCGCTGGTCGGCCCGGGCAACGCCCGCGCCCAGGTCACGGCGCAGCTCGATTTCACCCGCCGGGAAGAAACCTCCGAGGTCTACCGACCCAACCAGGTGCCGGGCAGCGCTTCGGTGCGCAGCCAGCAGACGCTGGAAACGGTGAACGGCGACGTGACCCTGCCACAGGGCATCCCCGGCGCGCTGAGCAACCAGCCGCCGCTCGATCCGGTGGCGCCCATTGTCAACCCCGATGCCATCGATGCCATCGACGCCGACGACGCGGCGGCGGAAGATCTCGCCGCCGGCCTCGATGGTGCCAACGCCGCCCAGGCCGAGCTGGCCGAAGCCGGCATGGCCGGCGACCTGGCACAAGACGGCAATGCGCGCCGCGAAACCACCACCAACTTCGAGGTGGATCGCACCATCACGCATTTGCAGCATCCGGTAGGCCAGCTGCAGCGCCTGTCGGTGGCGGTGGTGGTCAACCACCTGCCCAACGCCGAGGGTGAACCGCAACCCCTCAGCGAGCAGGATCTGGCCGACCTGCGCATGCTGGTGCAGCAGGCCATGGGCTACTCGGCCGAGCGCGGCGACACGGTCAACGTGGTGAACCAGGCCTTTGCCGGCACCATCAAGCCGCGCCTGGAGTGGTGGGAAGAGCCTCACACCATCGCGCTGGGGCAAACCGCCATCAACGGTCTGGTGATCATCGTGGCATTGCTGCTGCTCTGGCTGGCGGTGATGCGGCCGGTGATGCGCCGGCGTGCCGCCCGCGTCGAGGTGGCACAGCAGGCCCAGCAGGCCGAGGTGGACGAAGCCCAGCGCGCCGCCGAAGCGGCCCAGAAGGCACGCCGCCAGAGCCGCTACGACGAAAACCTGGAAACCGCACGCACGCTGGCACAGAAAGATCCGCGCGCGGTGGCCGCGGTACTGCGCGGTTGGCTCGAGGAGAAGAAGCATGGATAACGACGCCCTGCGCCGCTGCGCCATTCTGCTGCTGAGCCTGGGCGAAGAAGCCGCCTCCGAAGTGCTCAAGCACATGAACTCACGCGAGGTGCAGCAGGTGGGCTCGATGATGGCCAACCTCAAGCAGGTCTCGCACGAAGAAGTGGCCAAGGTACTGGAGGACTTCCGCGAAGAAGCCGACCAGTTCATTGCCGTGAACCTGGGCACTGACGACTACGTGCGCTCGGTGCTCACCCGGGCCCTGGGCGCCGACCGCGCCGCCAGCGTGATCGAAGACATCCTCGACCAGGAGCAATCCGGCAGCGGCGTGGATGCCCTCAACTGGCTCGACGCCGGCACCGTGGCCGAGCTGATCCGCGACGAACACCCGCAGATCATCGCCACCATTCTGGTGCACCTGGAGCGCGCCCGCGCCGCCGAGGCACTGGCCATGCTGCCCGAGCGCCTGCGCCACGACGTGGTGATGCGGATCGCCACCTTCGGCGGCGTGCAACCGGCCGCCCTCACCGAACTCACCGACACGCTCAACGAACTCTTCAGCGGCGAAGGCACCAAGCGCAGCCGTCTGGGTGGCGTGCGCACGGCCGCCGAGATCATCAACATGATGTCGACCTCGCAGGAAGAAACCGTGATCGACAACCTGCGCGAGCGCGACGCCGACCTCGCCCAGCGCATCGTCGACGAAATGTTCGTGTTCGAGAACCTGGCCGACCTCGAAGACCGCAGCATCCAGCTCCTGCTCAAGGAAGTGGAGAACGAAACCCTGCTGCTGTCGCTCAAGGGCGCGCCCGAGGCCATGCGCATGCGCTTCCTGCGCAATATGTCGACCCGCGCGGCCGACATGCTGCGCGAGGATCTCGACGCCATGGGGCCGGTGCGCCTGTCGGTCGTGGAAGCCGAGCAGAAGAAGATGCTGGTCGTGGCGCGCCGCCTGGCCGAAGCCGGCCAGATCAATCTCACCTCGAAGGACGACGAAGCGTATGTCTGACGCCGGTGCCCGCCCCGTGCGCATCATTCCGCGCGAGCGCCTGTCGAATTGGCGGCGCTGGCAGGTGGGTGCGCTCGAACTGGAGCCGACCGTCGCCAACGACGTCGAGGCCGAACCCGAGCGTAGCGAACAGGAGTTGGCCGAAGACGCTCGCCGCGCCGAAGCCGAACGCGAGGCGGCTCAGGCCGCCGAGATCGAGGCCCAGCGGCGTCAGGCGCGTGAAGAAGGCTACGCCGCCGGGCTGGCCGAAGGCCGCCAGGCCGGCCATGCCGAGGGCTATGCCGCCGGCGAGCGCGAAGGCCTGGCCGCCGGCCACGCCAAAGGCCTGGCTGACGGCCAGCGCGAGAGCCGCGAGCAAGCCGAAGCCCTGGCCGCCCTGCTCGACCACTGCCAGGCCACGCTCGCCGCCATCGACGACACCGTGCCCGATTCGTTGGTACGGCTGGCGCTGCAAGTGGCCGAGCGCGTGGTGGGCAGCGAGCTGCAAACCCGGCCCGATGCCATTGTGGTGTTTGTGCAGCACCTGCTGCACCACGAGCCGGTGGGCGACGGTGCCGTGCAATTGCACCTGCACCCCGACGACGCCACGCTGGTGGGCGCCCAATTGGGACCCACGCTGGTCGATCATCATTGGCGTCTGGTTACCGACGCCGAACTGGCCCGCGGCGGCTGCCGTCTGGTGAGCCCGCTGGGCGAACTGGATGCCACGCTGGCCACGCGCTGGGAGCGCGCCTGCGCCGCCACCGGACTGGAGCCGCCATGGCTGCTCAGCTGACCCCCACCCAACTGTCGCACTACGGCGCGCCCGCCTGGCAGAAGTCGCTGGCCACGGCGGCCTCATGCGTGCGCCAGGCCGAGCTCAGTCGCCGCGCCGGCCGCGTGGTGCGAGCCACTGGCCTGGTGATCGAGGCCACCGGCTTGCGCCTGCCCGTCGGCTCGGCCTGCGTGGTCGAAATTTCGCCGGATTCACCCGATACGGCCGAGGCCGAAGTGGTGGGCTTCGACGGTCACACCCTGTACCTCATGCCGCAGCACGATATTGCAGGCCTGGCGCCCGGTTCGCGCGTGTTTGCCCTGGAAGGTCCGGTGCGCTGCCCGGCCGAATCGGCCGACGCCCCACGCGGCCGCTCGGTGCCGGTGGGCTACGGCCTGCTGGGCCGGGTGGTGGATGGCGCCGGCCGACCGCTCGACGATCTCGGCCCGCTGGTCGATGGCCGGGCCGTGAGCCTCAACACGCCGCCCATCAACCCGTTGTCGCGCGCTCCGATCGACGCCGTGCTCGATGTGGGTGTGCGCGCCATCAACGGCCTGCTCACGGTGGGGCGTGGCCAACGCATGGGCCTGTTTGCCGGCTCGGGCGTGGGCAAGAGCATGCTGCTGGGCATGATGGCGCGCTACACGCGGGCCGACATCATCGTGGTGGGCCTGATTGGCGAACGCGGCCGCGAAGTGAAGGATTTCATCGAGAACATTCTGGGGCCGGAAGGCCTGGCGCGCGCGGTCGTGGTGGCTGCGCCGGCGGATGTGTCACCGCTGCTGCGGCTGCAAGGCGCAGCCTATGCCACTCGCCTGGCCGAAGATTTTCGGGATCAGGGCCACGACGTGTTGCTGATCATGGATTCGCTCACCCGCTACGCCATGGCGCAGCGCGAAATCGCCCTGGCGATCGGCGAGCCGCCCGCCACCAAGGGCTATCCGCCCTCGGTGTTTGCCAAGCTGCCGATGCTGGTCGAGCGCGCCGGCAACGGCGCCGCCGGGCCAGAAGGTACCCATGGCTCGGTCACCGCCTTCTACACCGTGCTCACCGAGGGCGACGACCAGCAGGATCCGATTGCCGATTCGGCCCGCGCCATTCTGGACGGTCACGTGGTGCTGGCGCGCAACCTGGCCGAGGCCGGCCACTATCCGGCGATCGACATCGAGGCATCGATCTCGCGCGCCATGACCTCGCTGATCGATCGCGAACAGTTTCAGCAGGTGAGCCGATTCAAGCAGGCGTTCTCGCGCTACCAGCGCAATCGCGACCTGATCGCCGTGGGCGCCTATGCCCCCGGCAACGACCCGCAACTCGACGACGCCATTGCGCTGTACCCGGCGCTCACCCAGTTCCTGCAGCAGGATCTGCAGCAGAACGTGGGCTATGCCGAGGCCCAGGCGCACCTCAACACCCTCTTCCAGACTCCGAAAGGAGGCCGCCATGCGCAAGCCGCAGCCACTTGATACCTTGATCGATCTGGCACGCGACCAGCTCGATGATGCCACCCGCCAGCTCGGTGGCCTGCAGCAGGCCAGGTTGAGTGCCGAGAATCAGCTCACGGCCCTGGAGAACTACCTGGCCGACTACCGGGTTCGCCTGCAGAGTGCCGTGCAGAGCGGGCTGTCGGCGGCCGGCTGGCAGAATTATCAGCGCTTTATCGGTGTGCTCGAAGGCGCCATCGCCGAGCAACGCCGAGTGCTCGAACACACCGAAGGCGAACTGACTCAGGGACAACACCACTGGCGCGACCGCAAACGCCACCTGAACGCTTTCGACACGCTGGCCGAACGCCAGCTGACCCACCAGCGGCTTGCCGACGAGCGGCGCGATCAGCGCACCGCCGACGAGCATGCCACCCGAATGTTGCAGCGCCGCCTTGTCCGGAGTCACTGATGCAAACCTCCCCTCTCGCCTGGCTCACGTCCAGCCCCTCCGGCAAGGCCGGCGCCGCGCCGTCGACAGCCGCCGACGACCGCTTTGCCCAACTGCTGCAGAATCACCGCGAACAGGGCGCCAACCGCAGCGAGGGGCCGTCGCGCCCTGACTCCCGTCGCGAGCCCGCCTCCCTGGCTCGCCAGGATTCTGATCGCGCAGAGCGATCGTCGTCGTCGATGGAGCGGTCGGATCGCAACTCTCGCACCGAAGACAGTCGTGGCGAGAACGCCTCCCGCCGGCCCCATGAAGGGGCCGAGCGCTCGGACAGCGTCGCGGAGCGTGGCAACGCGGATCGGGCGACATCGGCGGCCGATGCCGCCAAGGCTGGCCACCCTGACCAGAGCCGTGCCACGGCATCCTCCGCCCAGGGCGACGACTACGCCGCGGCGCAGGCAGGCGCCAAGGCGGCCGCGGAAGCCCCGGCGGCCACGGTCAATCCGCTGGTGGCCCAGATTCAGGAGCTGACCGAACGCAGTCGGCTGCTGGCCGACACCGTGGTGGCGCTGAAAACCGACCCGGCCTCGCTCACGGGCGCGCAGGCCGAAACCATCAGCCGCGCCCTCGATGGCGAACTGGCGGCAATCGACCCCGCCCGCCTCGCCCAGGAGGTGTTGCCGGCGGCGCTGGAAGAATTGCAGGCCCTGTCGGCCGATGCCCTGGCCCAGCTGCCAACGACGCTGGCGGACTCCGGCGCGGCGCCCGCCGGCGCTGGTGACCTGGCGGCCCTGGCCGCGAGCGCCTGGCAGGCCCTCGGTGGCGCCACTGCCGAAGCCCCACGCCCAGGCACCGGCTGGCAGCCCCCTGCACCGGCGCTGACCGCTGGCCTGCCCCTGCCCGGCACCCTGGCCGCTCAGGTGGCGCTCGATTCGGCCCAGCCCGGCACACAAACACCAACCCCATTGACCGCAGCGGTGGGCACCCTGATCGACGACGTGACGGCGCGCCCTCTGGTGGCGCCGCCGGATGCCACGGCCGAGGCCGCACGCCAGGCCAACCGCCAGAGCGCCGACGACATGGTGTTGCCCGTGGGTCTGGCCGCCGCGCCGGCCACCGGCGCCGGCACCGTCAATGCGCCGCGGGTCGCCCAGGTGAACGCCCCCTTGGGTTCGCCGCAATGGGGGCAACAATTCGGCCAGCAGATGGTTCGCCTGAGCAGCGATGGCACGCAGGGCTTGCGCCATGCCGAGCTCCGGCTCGACCCACCCGATCTCGGGCCGGTTCGCATTACGCTGAGCCTGGCCGGTGAGCAGGCCAGCGCCGCGTTCCTGTCGCCGCATGCCGCCGTGCGGCAGGCCATCGAACAGGCCCTGCCACAGTTGCAGCAGGCGCTGGCCGATGCCGGCATTCAACTGGGCCAGACCAGCGTGGGCGAGCAACAGACGCCTGGCGATGAGGGTAGCGGCACCGGCGCACGCCAGTTTGCCGAGGGCAACGGCGATGCAGGCGCGCTTGACGACGCCAGCGCACCGGTCACGCGACCCGGCAACGCCCCACGTGGCCTGGTGGATACCTTCGCCTGACACCCCGGGCCGGCCAAAGCGCCGAGCTAGCGGGCATATCCCCGTCTGTTTGACCGCTCGGGCCTGGGCATCTGCCGCGATAATGCGAGTCGCGCGCTGGCGTCCAGGCTGCGCGCACCTTCCCATAGCCCCCGTTCGCTGAACTCCCTCGAGATCGATGTTCGCCTCTGCCGTCAATCGCGCTGGCCGCCGCCAGCCCCCGTCGCCCCCGGCCCGCCAACGCGGCGCCCTGGGCAAGCCTCTGCTGGCCCTGGCCGCGCTGGCCATTCTGGCCGCTTCGGCCACCGCTATCACGTATCTCGTCGTCTCTCGCGATGCCGGCGGCGGTGGTGCACTGCAGGCGGCCAACAGCGAGCCGTCGCTGCCGCCAGCGCCAGCCACGCCCATTTTCTACACGCTCGAGCCTTTTACGGTCACGGCCAGCAACGAGCGTTCCGAACGCCTGATGCACGTGGGCGTGTCGTTCAAGCTGCCCAATGAGGCCTCGCGCCTGCGGCTCGATGAATATCTGCCGGTGGTGCGCAGCCGCATCCTGCTGTTGTTGTCGGAGCAGGATCCGGCCGACGTGCAAACGCGCAGCGGCAAGGCCGAGCTGATCGAGGCCATCAGAACGGCGGCCAACGAGAGCCTGCTGCCCGATCGCGGCGAGCGCGTGGACGACGTGCTGTTTACCGACTTCGTGGTGCAATAAGCCATGGCCACCTACGAGACCATGCTCTCGCAGGACGAGGTTGACGCCCTGCTGGCGGGCGTGACCGGCGACGAAGATCCTCGTCTGAAAGGGCGCGAAGAGCCCGACGACAGCCGGGTACGGCCCTACGATCTGGGTTCGCCCGAGCGCATCGTGCGTCAGCGCATGCATGCCCTGGAAGCGATCAACGAGCATTTTGCGCGCAACCTGCGCTCGGCCCTGCTCAACTTCATGCGACGCAGTGCCGACATTACCGTGGGCGCCATTCGCATCCAGAAGTACGGCGACTTCGAGCGCAACCTGCCGGTGCCCAGCAATCTCAACATGGTGCAGATGCGCCCGCTGCGTGGCACGGCCCTGTTTGCCTACGACCCCAGCCTGGTGTTTCTGATCATCGACAGCCTGTTCGGTGGCGATGGCCGGTATCACACCCGGATCGAGGGGCGCGACTTCACCCTCACCGAGCAGCGCATCATCCGGCGGGTGGTGAACCTCACGCTCGAATGCTACGGCCGGGCCTGGCAGCCGGTGCACGCCGTGAACCCGGAGTATGTGCGGGCCGAGATGCACACCAAGTTTGCCAACGTCACCGCGCCCAACGAGGCCGTGGTGACGGTGTCGCTGCACATCGAGTTTGGCGCGAACGGCGGCGACCTGCACATCTGTCTGCCCTACTCCATGATCGAACCGGTACGCGACCTGCTCACCCGCCCGGTGCAGGAAGCGGCCTACGAAACCAAGGATCAGCGCTGGACTCACCTGTTGTCGCGCCAGGTACGCGGCGCCAACGTGACGCTCAGCGCCGAGTTTGCCAATATCGAATCCTCCATCGGCCAATTGCTGCATATGCGCGTGGGCGATGTGCTGCCGGTGGAGATTCCCAAAGCGATCACGGCGCGCGTCGACGGCGTGCCGCTGCTCGAATGTGCTTATGGCACCTTCAATGGCCACCATGCCCTGCGCGTGATCGACATGCAGCCTCCCACCCAATTTGCGGGCGACCCGCCTGCTTCCGACCCTGCCCGACATGACTGATCCGAACGATCCCAACAAGCCCGACGACAGCCTGGGAGACAACCTGGACGACGATTGGGCCAGCGCCCTGGCCGAGCAGACCGCTGCCGAACGCCAGCCCACCAACGAGGCCGCCGCCGAACCGCGCGGTGAGTCCGCCGCCGACGAGGTGTTTCAGCCGCTGGCGGGCGACAACCCGGCAACGGCCAAGGCCGACATCGACCTCATCCTCGACGTGCCGGTGCAGCTCACGGTGGAGCTGGGCCGCACTCGCCTCACCATCAAGGATCTGCTGCAGCTGGGCCAGGGCAGCGTGGTGGAGCTCGACGGTCTGGCGGGCGAGCCGATGGACATTTTCGTCAACGGCTACCTCATCGCCCAGGGCGAAGTGGTGGTGGTAGACGACCACTACGGCATCCGCCTGACCGACATCATCACGCCCTCGGAGCGGATCCACCGCCTCAACCGGCGCTGACGCTGGCCGGCCGGTCAAAGCCTGCCCGTTATCCGCCGGCGGCGGCTTCTCGCGAGGCAAGTCGTCGCGGTTGACCGCCTGCGAAGCGCGCCTGGCCATCGGTTCAGGCGCCGGGCGCGATACGGTTCGCGCCTTCGGATTCGCATCCTGCCATGTGGCCTAGCGGTTGACGTCTGAGACTTCCTTTTGTCATGACCCACTTGATTCGTTTGCCACGGCTTGCCTCCCCGATCTGCCTGGTGTTCAGCAGCGCAGTGCTGTCCGTGGCACACGCCGCTGAAGACGCCAGCACCGGCGGCGGCGACCCGCTGGGCGCGATGCTGCTGCGCACCAGCCTGGGGCTGGTGGTGGTGTTGGCGCTCATTTTTGCGCTCGCCTGGCTGGCACGACGCTGGGGTGGCCCGACGCGCTCGGGCGGCCGCGTGCCCATGAAGGTGGTGGGCAGCCTGGTGCTGGCCCCGCGCGAACGCATCGTGGTGGTCGCCGTGGAAGACACCTGGCTGGTGATCGGCGTCAGCCCCGGCGGCATGCGCACCCTGCACGAACTGCCGGCGCGCGATCTTCAGGACGCCGCCGCACACGTTGGCAGTAGCCCGGGCGTGCCCGGCACCGGCAGCAGCGCGACCGACAGCCACTTCCTCAGCCGCCTGCAAACCGCCATGAAACGTCGCCAATCATGACGGCACCCAACACCCTACCCGACCCCGTGCGCCCAGCCGGCACGCAGCGCCCGAATGAGCCCGTCATCCCGGTCGAGACAGGTACTCAGCGTCTGAATGAGCCCGTCATCCCGGCCGAGACAGGCGCGCAGCGCCTGCGGGAGCCGGGACCGGCGCCAGCCCACAGCGCCCAAGCGCCCCGAGATCCCGGCTCGCCGCCGCTTTGCGACGGCGTCCGGGATGACGGGTTGGGCACGCGACTGCCCCACACCGTCATCCCGACCGAGACAGGTACACAACGCCAGCGTGAGCCCGTCATCCCGGTCGAGACAGGTACTCAGCGTCTGAGTGAGCCCGTCATCCCGGCCGAGACAGGCGCGCAGCGCCTGCGGGAGCCGGGATCTCCTCACGCCCCTTCCCTGCGCCGCCGCATCATTGCCTGCTCCGTCAGCGCGGTGTTCGCGCTGCTGGCGCTGGGACTGCTCATCTTCCTGATCGGCCCCTCCGACGCCCTGGCGCAACAGATGCCCACCCAGGGCCTGCCGGCCATCACGGCCGAGCCTACCGCAGGCGGCGGTCAGATCTACTCGTTGAGCGTGCAGACCCTGCTGCTGCTCACGATGCTCACCTTCCTGCCGGCGATGCTGCTGCTGATGACCAGCTTCACGCGGATCATCATCGTGCTGAGCCTGTTGCGCACCGCCATGGGCACGGCGGCAACGCCACCGAACCAGGTGCTGGTCGCGCTGGCGCTGTTTCTCACCCTGTTTGCCATGTCGCCGGTGTTCGACCGGGTATACGAAGACGCCTATCAGCCCCTGGCCGCTGGCGACATCGCCTTTGAAACCGCGCTGGAGCGCGGCGCCGTGCCGTTTCATGAATTCATGATGGCACAAACTCGCGAGACCGATCTGCGGCTGTTTGCCGAACTGGCCGGCATCAGCGAGTTCGACACCCCGAGCGATGTGCCGTTGCGCCTGCTGGTGCCGGCCTTCGTGACCAGCGAGCTGAAAACCGCCTTCCAGATCGGTTTCACCATTTTTATCCCGTTCCTGATCATCGACCTGGTCGTGGCCAGCGTATTGATGTCGCTCGGGATGATGATGGTGCCGCCCGTCACCATCAGTCTGCCGTTCAAGCTGATGCTGTTCGTGCTGGCTGATGGCTGGAATCTTCTGCTGGGCTCGCTCGCGGCCAGCTTCTTTACGGCATAGGTGACAGATGACGCCCGAAATGGTGATGTCGATGACCTACCAGGCCATGAAAGTGGCCCTGGCCGTGGCCGGCCCGCTGCTGATCGTGACCTTGATGGTGGGTCTGATCATCAGCATCTTTCAGGCCGCCACCCAGATCAACGAGATGACGCTGTCGTTCATCCCGAAGATCCTGGCCATGGTGGTTACCCTGGTGCTGACCGGGCCATGGCTGATCAGCATCATGGTCGACTATATCCGTCAGTTGCTCCTCGGCATCCCCAACCTGGTGGTCTAGGAGTGCACGCATGATCAGCGTGAGCCTCGACCAGCTTTATGCCTGGATCAACGCCTTTCTGTGGCCGCTGACGCGAATCCTGGCGGTGATGACCACGGCACCGCTGTTTGGCGAGAACAGCATCCCGGCGCGCGTGAAGGTAGGCCTGGGCGTGCTGATCACATTGGCCATCATGCCGGGCCTGGAAGATCTGCCAACCGTGCCCCCCACCTCATGGGAGGGCCTGCTGATTCTGGTGTGGCAGGTGCTGATCGGGATCTCGATCGGTCTGACGATCCGCGTGGTGTTCTATGCCGTGCAGGCGGCCGGCGAGATCATCGGTCTGCAAATGGGCTTGTCGTTTGCCACCTTCATCGACCCCAATACCAATGCCAACACCTCGGTGCTGTCACGTCTGTTCAACATGGTGACGCTGCTGGTGTTTCTGGCGGTGGACGGTCATTTGCTGATTCTGGCAGGGCTGCACTACAGCTTCGAAGTCTTGCCGATCAGCCCGGTGGCGCTGGCCCAGGACGGTCTGGGCGAGTTCATTTCGTGGGCCGGCCAAACCCTGATGCTCGGCCTGTTGATGGGTCTGCCCCTGGTCACCACCCTGCTCACCATCAACCTGTCGATGGGTATTCTCAACCGCACTGCCCCGCAGCTCTCCGTATTCGCCGTGGGTTTCCCGCTGTCGCTGCTCGCGGGCCTGGTGATGCTCACCATCGTGCTGCCGCAAACCACGCCATTCCTCGAACGACTGTTCACGCAGGGGTTTGAGGCGATGGGGAGAGTGCTGTCGGGATACGCGGGCGCGAGTTGATGGCGGGGGTCGTCACCCCGGGCTTGACCCGGGGCCGCCATTATCGACCGCGGCTGAACAGCCCCAGGCCTTGCGTTTTCATGTAGGCCAATTCGGCGGCCTGAAGGGCCATGGTGCGCACGGCCATGTCGCTGCTGGCGGCGCGGTAGTCGAGGTCTTCGAGTGCCGAGAGCTGCTGCGTGTAATTGAGGCCGCGGTTGGCGCCTTCGTTATCGAGCGCGTCGAGCTCGTTGAGGCGCGCGCCCACCGAGGCACGCACCGTGAGCACGTTGTCGAAATGCATCGACACCTTGCGGTTGGCGGTGTTGAGCGCGTTGTTGAGATCGGCTGCCGCCACCGGGTTGTTGGTGATCGGTTGCTCGAGGGCGTTGATCACGTTGGTGAGCGTGGCGAAGATGTCGAGGTCGGCCGTGGCCGCCGGCTGGACACGGAAGGTGTCACCAGCGTCGGGCTCACCGTCGAGTGCAACCCGCACGCCGCCCAGGGTGATGGCTTCGCCCTCTTTGTAGGGCATGCCGTCGACCCCACCCACCGGCGTACCGGCTGGCTGCGCCGTGGCGCTCAGGAGCCACTGGGCAGAATTGGGGTCGGTGGCATCGTGCGCGGGATTGGCCGTGAAGCCGATATCGTAGGCCACGTCGCTGGTGACATCCGGGTGCGCGGGGTTCACCAGCTCCACTTTGCCGAAAGTGGCCGTGCCGGCGTTGTTGGCACCGGCCTCGGCGTAGTAGTCGAGGCTACCCGGCGAGGCGCGCCGGAAAACGTCGGCGCCCGAATCGGCGCTGGCCATCTGGCGGGTTTGCGCCACCTGAATCACGCGCTGGCCGTCGTCGCCGGTGTAGGCCACGGAATCGTCCACTGCGTTCTGCACGAAAGGCTGACTGCCGCCCTTGTTGCCCGAATACAGGTACTGACCGTTGCCATCGGTGGCATTGGCATGGCCCAGCAAGGTTTCGCGCATTTCGCGCAGCACCATGGCCACGGCTCCGCGGTCGGCGTCGGAGTACGAACCGTTGCCGGCTTCAACCAGGCGGGTGGAGACTTCCTGCAGCACGGTACTCACGGTGGTGAGCGATTCTTCCTGCAGGTAGAGGTTCTGCCGGGCCACGTCGCGGTTGGTGGCGTAGCGCAGGTTGAGGCCTTCGGTTTGCGCCACGTTCACGGCCTGTGCCGCGGCCAGGGGGTCGTCGGCCGGGGTGAGCGCACGTTTGCCGGAGGCCAGCTGCTGCATGGTTTCGAGCACCTTGGCCTCTTGCGAGGTCATGGCGTTGACGCCCAGCTGGTGCGAAACGACGGTACTGATACGCATCATGAGGAAACTCCGGTACGGCGAGGTCAGCGGCCGAGGCCGAGCAAGGTGTCGAACAGGGTGGTGCCCACGTCGATGATGCGAGCGCTGGCGTTGTATTGTTGGGTGTAGAAGTCGAGGTTGATGTATTCCTCGTTGAGGTTGACCCCCGACACACCCTGCTGGGCCTGAAACGCCTGCTGCTTGAGCGTGGTTTGTGCCGACAGCTGCGTATTGGCCGACTGCGCCTTCACGCCCACGTTGTTGACCAGTTGCGAGAAGGCCTCGGTGGCACTCATGGTGTTGCCGCCGAGAATCTTGCGGGTTTGCAACTGGGCCATGGCCAGGGCGTTGTCGCCATTGGCGCTGCCACCCACGGTGGCGTCGGCCGGGTCGTGCACCGAAGCGGCGATGTCCGACGGATTGGTGATGGCCACGCCAAAATCGCGGGCAGCCTGGCGCGTGGGTTGCACCAGAAAGGTGTCGCCGTCGGTCGGCGTGCCGCCGGGGGCATCGAACACCAGGCCATCGAGCTCGAAACCGTCGAGATCGCCAGCGGGCGTGGGCTGAAACTCCACACCGTCGCTCAGGCGCTGCACGGTGTACTCACCGCCCGAAAACTCCACCTGATAATCGCTGAGCGTGAGCTCGGAGGCGGCGTTGGCGGTGAAGCCGTAGTTGAGGGTGACGCCCGAAGGGTCGGCGTTGCGCTGGCTGCTGATGGCCTGACGCGGCAGGGTGCCGAGGTCGAAGAAATCGCCACCGGCCTGGCCGCTGAGCGTGCCACCCTGGGTATGCTGGGCGTTGAACGCCAGACCCATGCTCAGGGCAAGGCGACCCAATTCGTTCTGGGTTTGGTCCAGCACTTCGGTACGGTACTGCAGCAAGCCACCCAGCTGGCCACCCTGTATGACGTCGTCGGCCAGCTCCACGCTGGCGCCGCCGGCGGTGGTGTAGGCCACCGCCATGCGAGTGGGGTCGGCATCGGAGCGCACTGCCTGCAGGTCGTACACCCGATTGCCCGAGACCAGCGTTTGGCCGTTCCCGACGGTGAGGTTGAAGCGATCGCCCTGCTCCACCACGGTTACGCCCACGAGTTCGTTGAGATCGGTAACGAGCTGATCGCGCTGATCGAGCAGATCGTTGGGCGGCTGGCCATAGACCGTGGCGCGTGCCGATTGAATCTGCTGATTGAGCTCGTTGACGCGCGCGGCCATGCTGTTGACCTGCCGCACGGTGGTTTCGATCTGCTGGTTCATGCCCTCGCGCTGATCCTGCAGGAACCGGTTGGTATTGGTGATCTGCGAGGCGAGGCTCTCGGCGCGACCCAGCAGCTCCTGGCGGGCGGCGGGCTCAGCCGGTTGCGACGCCACGGCGTTGACGCCCTCGAAGAACTCCGACAGCGCCGGCGCCACACCGACGGTGCGATCGGCGATGAGGTTGTTGACCCGGCTCATCTGATTGGTAAACGTGCTGGTCGACGCCTGGTTGGCCGTGGTGCTGTTGACCTGACCGGTAAGAAAGCCGTCGTAGATGCGCCGCACCGAATCGGTTTGCAGCCCGGTGCCCACCCAACCGGCCGACGTCCCCTGGGCGTTGGTGGTGCTCACCAGCGCCTGCTGGCGTGAGAAGCCCGGGGTGTTGACGTTGGTGATGTTGTGACCCGTGACGTTGAGCCCCATCTGGGCGGCGCTGAGGCCACGACGACCGAGATTGAATAGATTGGACATGGCGCGAAACTTCCGGTGCAGGCTGCCGGTAGCGGCAGGACTCTCAGATTAACGGCACGGCGCAGCGCCACTTAAGGGCCAGCCGGGAGGGGATGCTGCTACACCGGTAGCTGACGCATGATGGCGATGAGCTTGTCGGCATAGCGCGGATCGGTGGCGTAGCCAGCCTCCTGCACGCGACGGGCAGCCTCCACATCGGAAGGTGCCTCGAGCACGGCCTGATAGCGCGGGTTGTCGGTGAGCAGGCGGGCGTAATCGTGCAGCGCCTCGTCGTACGAACCATAGGCGCGGAACGGCTCGCGCATGCGCTGCGCTGCGCCATCCACATATTCGGTGGTCATCACTTCGGCCACCCCGCCGCGCCAGCCTCCCGTGGCCTTGATGCCGAAGAGATTGTGACTGGGCGTGCCGTCGGCATGACGAATCTCCTGGCGGCCCCAGCCCGATTCGAGCGCTGCCTGAGCCAGGATCAGACGTTTGGGCAGGCCGCTGACGTTGGCCACGCGCTCGGCAGACGCCTCGAGGCGTCGTACGAAAACTTCCACATGGGCCGGCACGTCGGCCACGGCGCGGCGGCCCAGCTCGGCACCGCGCTGCGCTGCGGCCACCGCGCCGGAACGAATGCTGTCGAGCACACCGGCGATGCCACCGCGATCGCTCTTGCCGTGGGCTGTCACGGCACCCGACTGAACCGGCAGTCCGCCAGCACTGGCCTGATTGCCGTAAAGGCGGTGCGGTTGCGCAGCGGGAGCAAAGGCAGGAAAGCCGGCCGCTTCGCCCACGCCGGCATTGGCGCGGCGCGCGGCAGCCCCGGCCTCCGGGCTGCCCAGCGACGCGGCCTGCGCCGGCAGCCCAGTGGCCTGGCCGGGATCCTGCGCCAGCTGGATGGCGGTTTCGCGCGCCGAACGGATGCGCTGCATCTGGCTGGTGAGCACCTCGGCCAACCCCAGGCCGCGTTGCTCGCTCATGTGCAAGGCCGTCTGCTCATCCTGCAACGACTGCATCATGCGGGTCTGGTGATTGTCGAGCAGGCCGGTCTTGAAACTGGCGTCGCGCATGCTGCGCAGCATCATCTGCACGAACAGGGCCTCGAACTGGCGGGCCACTTCGGCTTCGCTTTGCTCGGGCGACGTGCGCGCGCGCGCCTTCATGCCCTCGAGGCTGGCCAGATCAAGAACGAAACCGGAAGATGACGAGGCGGGAATCATGACGGGGATGCCGGATCAAATGATTTCGAGTTCGGCGCGCAATGCGCCGGCACTCTGCATGGCCTGCAGAATGGCCAGCAGATCCTGGGGCGTGGCACCCAGCGCATTGAGCGCGTTCACCACTTCGGCCAGCGAGGTGCTGGTTTGCACGCGTTGCAGCGAGCCGTCTTCCTGTCGCACCTCGATATCGGTGTTGGGCACCACCACGGTTTCGCCACCCCCAAACGGCGTATCGGGCTGCACGACATCGAGGCTGCGATCGATCACGATCGACAGGTTGCCGTGCGCCACCGCGGCCTCTTCGATGGTGACGTTACGGTTCATCACCACCGACCCCGTGCGGGCATTGATGATCACCTTGGCCGTGACGGGCGCCCGCCTCACTTCGAGGTTCTCGAGGGCGGCCACGAAGGCCACCCGCTGGCCCGGATCGAGCGGCGCGCGCACCTGCACCACGCGCGCATCGAGCGCCCGTGCCGTGTTGCCACCGAACACCCGGTTGATGGCTTCCACCGCGTTCTGGGTCGTGCCGAAATCGGTTTGTTCCATCTCGAGGTGCAGCATGCCGTCGTTCACCAGCGTGGTGGGAACGGCACGCTCGACCGTGGCGCCATTGCTGATGCGCCCGCCGCCCAGCTGATTGATCTGCACGCTGCTGCCACCTGATTCGGCCCCGGCGCCGCCTACCACCAGGTTGCCCTGGGCAATGGCATACACCTGGCCATCGGCCCCCTTGAGCGGGGTCATGAGCAGCGTGCCACCGCGCAGGCTTTTGGCGTTGCCCACCGACGACACCACCACGTCGATGGTCTGGCCGGGCCGGGCCATGGCCGGCAGACTGGTCGTGACCATCACCGCCGCCACGTTGCGCAACTGCATGTTGGTGCCGGGCGGAATGGTGATGCCCAGCTGCGACATCATGTTGGTGACGCTCTGCCCGGTGAAGGGGGATTGCCGGGTTTGATCACCGCTGCCATCCAGGCCCACCACCAGACCGTAGCCCACCAGCGGGTTGCCGCGCACGCCCTGAATGTTGGCCAGATCCTTGAGGCGCTCGGCAACCGCCGCCCCCGTGACACACATCAGGCTCAAGCCGAGAACCAACGACAGAAAACGCTTCACTTCGACACTCCGGTGAGTGCCGCATACGCGCGGCACCGGCAGATTCGTCGCCCTACAGCGGCGAGGCAATCAGGAAAAATCGTTGCAGCCAGCCCATGTTCTGGACCTCGTCCATCACGCCGCGGCTGCGATACTCGATGCGAGCGTCGGCCACACGGGTGGACGACACGGTATTGGTGCCCTGGATCGAGCGCGGATCCACCGTGCCCGAAAAGCGCACGTACTCGCTGCCACGATTGATGGCGATCTGCTTCTCGCCGGCCACGCGCAGATTGCCGTTGGGCAACACTTGCGTCACCGTGGTGGTAATGGAACCCGTGAACTCGTTGTTGGCATTGCTGCTGCCGGTGCCGTTGGCCTCGTTCTCGCCCTCGAAGTCGAGATCCTGGCCGGCCAGGGCACCTTCGAGGAAGCCGGGAATCTGCGGGAAACCCACGCCCACGTTGCCATTGCGGCTGGTGCGAGTACCCACATTCTTGGCGGCATTGGTACGCTCTTCGAGCACGATGGTCACGATGTCGCCCACGTTGCGCGGCCGCTGGTCTTCAAACAGCGGGTAGCTGCCGTAGCTTGTGGGCTGATAGATGCTGCCATTGGGCACCGCCTGCGGCATCTGGCGTGGTGGCGGCTCGGCAGTCATCGGGCCGAGCACCACAGGCTCGGGCGGCACCATGGCGCAGCCGCCCAGCACCAACAGGCCCAGGGGCAGCAGGCGCCAGGGCGCGAAGCGACGCGTCGGGCCGGCGGCAACAGATAGCAATGAGACAGGCCGGGTCATGCGGGAAGGTTCCGTATCAGGCGGGCGATCACAGCTGTGTCAGACGAGCCAGCATTTGATCCGACGTTTGCACGGCCTTGCTGTTGATCTCGTAGGCGCGCTGGGTCTGGATCATGGTGACCAGCTCTTCGGCCACGTTCACGTTGGAGGTCTCGACCCAACCCTGCATCACCAGACCGGCGCCATCGATGCCGGGCGCCAGCAGATTGGCCGGACCCGACGCATCGGTTTCGACGTAGAGGTTCTCACCCACGCTCTGCAGACCGGCCGGATTGATGAAGGTCGCCAGTTGCAACTCGCCGATCTGGATCGACTCGCCGGGCGCCCCGGGCTGTGTGACCGACACCGTGCCATCGCGCGCGATGGTGAGTGACAGCGCGTTGTCGGGCACCACGATGCCCGGCTGCAGCAGATAACCGTTGGCGGTGACCAACTGGCCATTCTGGTCGGTATTGAACGAGCCGTCGCGGGAGTAGGCCACGGTGCCGTCGGGCAACTCCACCTCGAAGAAGCCACGGCCGTTGATTGCCACGTCGTAGGTGCCGCCGGTTTCTTCCAGGCCACCCTGCGAATGAATCCGCTCGGTGGCGGCTGGCCGCACGCCGGTACCCAGCTGCAGGCCGGTGGGCAGCTGGTTGCCGTTGGCATCCTGGGCACCGGGCTGGCGCAGCGTTTGATAAAGCAGATCCTCGAACACCGCGCGCGACCGCTTGAATCCGTTGGTACTGACATTGGCGAGGTTGTTGGAGATGACGTCCATCTTGGTTTGCTGGGCGTCGAGACCGGTTTTGGCGATCCAGAGTGAACGAATCATGGGTCAGCGTTCCTGGTAGGTGTCAGCCGTTGGCCGACAGCAGTTGGTTGGCGCGCTCGGCATTCTGGTCGGCAGTCTGCACCGCCTTCATCTGCATTTCGAAGCGGCGACCGTTGTTGATCATTTCGACCATGGCCTGCATGGGGTTGACGTTGCTGCCCTCGAGGGCACCCGACACCAGGCGCAGCGTGGGATCGGGCGGCAGGAATGGCGCGGGATCCCCCGGCGCCACGGCCAGACGCATCAAGCCGTCGTCGCTGCGTTGCAGCTGCTCGGGAGCGGGGTCGACCATCTTGAGGCGGCCCAGCTCGGCCATGCCCTGCGGCAGGTCGCCAGCATTGAGCACGGTGATCGTGCCATCGCTGCCAAAGGTAAGCTCGGCTTCGGCCGGTACGGCAATGGGCTGGTTGTTGTCGGCCAGCACCGGGCGACCGGTTGCGGTTTTGAGCAGGCCGTCGACATCGACATGCAGGCTGCCCTCGCGGGTGTAGGCCTCGCCCTGCGGGGTGGCTACCACCAGCCAGCCTCGACCCGGCAAGGCCACATCCAGGGGTCGGCCGGTGGTTTGCAGCGGACCCTGCGAGAGGTCGACGCCGGGCGTGACCGCCACGGTGCCCACGCGAGTGGGCAAACCCGGGCCTTCGATGGGTACGGCGCGATATTGCGCGAGCTGCGCCCGAAAGCCGTTGGTACTGGCGTTGGCCAGGTTGTGGCTCACCAGGCTCTGGTGCTCCAGCGTCCGCGCCGCGCCGCCACCGGCGGTATAGAGAATGCGATCCATGACTCAGGCCTCAGCGCATCTGCATCAGGGTTTGCAGGATCTGATCCTGGGTGGAGATCGTCTGGGCGTTGGCCTGATAGGTTCGCTGGGCAATGATGAGGTTCACCAACTCGGCGCTGAGGTCGACATTGGATTGTTCGATCGCCTGCCCCAGGAGACGCGACATGCCGTTCTCGCCGGGCGCACCCAGAATGGCCGGCCCCGAGGTGGGCGATTCGGTCCAGGCGTTGCCGCCGGACGGCTGCAGACCCTGCACATTGTTGAAGTTGGCCAGCACGACGGTGCCGATATCTTCGGTCTGACCGTTGGTATAGCTGGCCATCACGGTGCCATCTTCGGCAAACGACACGCTGGCGAACTCGCCGGAGGCATAACCGTCGGGCACGATGTTCTGCGTGAACGGGCTGCCGAACTGCGTGGTGCCGGTGAAATCGATCTCGATCTCGAGCGGCTCGGTGGGCGCGTCGTTGGGTGGCACATCGGGCCCCAGCGCCACTGTGGTGTTGAGCGGCTGCAACAGGCCGGCATCGGTAAATTGCAGGTTGGTGGGGCTGCCCGTCATTTCGGTATCGCCCAGGAGCACATGGACATCCCAGGTGCTGGTGGTGGCGCCGGCGGCTGGCGGACGCTTCACGAAATATTGCGTGAGCTGGTGCGAGTTGCCCAGCGAGTCGAATACCGTGGTGGGCACCGCGGTATGAAACGACGTGGGTTGGTCGGGGTCGAACGGCGTGGTGGCGGCATCAATGGCCTGAACCTGCGCGTTGAGGTTCATCACGGCATCGATCTCGGCGGTGGCTTGCGGCGCCACATTGCCCACCGGCACGGTGAGCGGTACCGGGTCGGCACCGACGGCGCCAGCCGGATAGCCGGTAAGCTGCTGGCCCTGCGCATTGACGATGAAGTGGTTCTTGTCTTTCAGGAACTGACCATTGCGCGAGTACACCGTTTCGCCGCCGGGGTCCTGCAGACGAAAGAAGCCGGTGGGGCCGTCGATCGCGATGTCGTACTGATTGCCGGTGGTTTCGATGTTGCCCACCGTGAAGCTCTGCGCGATGGCGGTGGTTTGCACCCCCAGACCCACGCGCGACGTGGCGTATATGTCGGCAAATTTGGCGGCCGCGCCTTTGAAGCCGGCCGTACCGGAGTTGGCAATGTTGTTGCCGATCACATCCAGCGTCTGTGCCGCGGCGTTCAGGCCGCTCAAGCCCTGACCGAATCCCATGGAATGCTCCTGATCCTGAAGGTGGAATACTTAAAGAACTTTGCGAATGTCGTTGAGCTCGGCCTTGCCGGCAATGCCGAGGTCGAGCTTGACCCCACTGCTGCCGTAATCCACCGCCGTGACGTTGGCATACGTGAGCGTGCCGGCGGGCACTGCTTTGCCTTCGCCGTTCACTGCCGTGACCCGAAGGGAATACGCGCCGTCGGGCGCTGCGGCGCCAGCCTCGTCGAGGCCATCCCAACCCACCGACACGATGCCGGACGGCTGTGCGCCGAGGTCGTAAGAACGCAGCACCTTGCCGCTGCGATCCACGATGTCGGCCGTCACCTGGGTGGCGGGCGACACCAGATCGATACCCACCGGCGTGGCCACGCCATTGCCCAGGGCGATCTTGTCGCCAGGCACGAGCACGTCACGGCCGATGAGTGCCGAGGCCTGCATGGCTTGGGTCATGTCCATCTGGCCGCTGAGGGCCAGCAACGTTTCGTTGAGCTGACTGATGCCATTGACCGTGCTCAACTGGGCAATCTGCGAGGTGACCTCGGCGTTGTCCATGGGGTTGAGCGGATCCTGGTTCTGCAACTGCGTCACCAGCAACTTGAGAAAGCGGTCCTGAGTGTCGGCCATCAAACCGCCAGCGGCATTGCCGCCATTGGCAGCGGCCAGCGCCTGACCGGCCGAATTGCTGGAATCTATATTCGAAAGCATGGCGGTCTCCGCTTACTGACCAATGGTGAGTGCCTTGAGCATGAGCGTCTTGGCAGAATTGAGCACTTCGACATTGGCCTGATACGAACGCGAGGCCGACATCATGTTGAGGGTTTCGTCGACCACATTCACGTTGGGCATGGCCACATAGCCGGCAGCGTCGGCCATGGGGTGGTCGGGTCGGTATTCGAGCCGGGCCGGCGCCTGGCTCTCGAGCACACCGGCCACCTTCACGCCACCCACCGCAGCTGGCGCGGCTTCGCCCGCCACCGGTGCCACCCGAAACACCACCTGACGCGCGCGATACGGCTCGCCATTGGGCCCGGCCACGCTGTCGGCGTTGGCGATGTTGCTGGCGGCCACGTTCATGCGTTGCGACTGCGCGGTGAGGGCCGAGCCGGCAATCTGAAAAATGGAACTCATCGACATGGAGGTCTTCCTGGAACTGGCTTACTGCTGCAAGGCGTTGAGCAACGACCGGATGCGCGAGGTCACGAAGGTTTGAGTGGCCTGGTGGCGCGCGGTGTTGTCGGCGAAGTTCACGCGCTCGACGTCCATATCCACCGTGTTGCCATCCAGGCTGGGCTGCAATGGCACCCGATACTCGAGACCGGCCGGGCCGGCGCTGTGAGCCTGCGCCGGAATGTGCCGCGCCGACGTCAGCTGCAGACGGGTATCGGGCAAGCGCATCTGGCTATCTTGACCGGAGGCTTCGCGCAGTGCCTTGGCGAAGTCGAAATCGCGGGCCTTGTAGCCGGGGGTGTCGGCATTGGCAATATTGCCCGCCAAGACTTCCTGGCGCTGACTGCGCAGTTGCAGCGAGGTTTGATAGAACGAAAACGCGTCGTCAAGACGATCGAGCATGACGGAACACTCCGGCGAGGCGGGCCAACCCATCGGGCCGACCGGGCAATTCTGGGCATCGGGTTGCCGGGCTGGCGAACGCCGATGGCAGGAAGCCATCCTCATCCCACTTGCAGGCGGCTTCCCTCACGCTGGGCATGATACGAAGTGAGCGCAAGTTTCAAATGCCAGAACAAGCCGGGGTTTGCCGGCTATTTCGCCTTTTGCACCCGGGAGTGGCCGCTTACAATTCGGCCATGACCTGCACCCTGCCGCACCCCCGAGCATTCCTGCGCCGCCTCGGCGTCGCTCTCATCGCGGCGCCGTTGCTGTGGCTTGCCCCCGCAGCCGTCCAGGCCAGCCCAGACCCCGATCTGGTTCGTGCTCTGGTCCTCGACGCCGTGGCCGAGCGCGCGGCCGACATGCCCGGCCAGCTCGAGGTCGACGTTTCGCTGCGAAATCTCGATCGCTTTGCCGATTGCCACAGCCTGCACGCCGAAATCCCTGCGCGCCAACGACTGCGCGCGCGCATGTCGGTGGCCGTGCGCTGCGACGCGCCCGATCGCTGGCAAACCTATGCCCAGGTGCAACTGCGCCTGCAGGGCGAATACCTGGTGGCCGCACGCACCATCGAACAGGGCGAAGGCCTCACCCCCGATCGCCTCGAAAGCCGGCACGGCGATCTGCTCGGCCTGCCGCGTGGGGTGATCCTGCAACCCGAGATCGCCCTGGGGCAGATCGCCGAGCGACGCATCGCGGCCGGCCAGCTTCTGCGGCAGAACGCCCTGCGCAGCCCCAACAGCATCCAGCGCGGTCAGGCCGTGCGAGTGGAAGTGCGCGGCAGTGGTTTTGTGGCCTCGGGCGAGGGCGAAGCCATGGCCGACGCCAGCCCCGGCTCGCCGCTGCAGGTGCGCACCGCCTCGGGCCAGATCGTGCGTGGCATGGTGCGCGCCGACGGGGTGGTGGAAATTTCGCAGTAGGCCGTGCCACAATCACCCCTTAAGTTGGTAACGCACCTGCCGTTATGCAGGTGTCAGCCTCGCGCCCAGCGCGCCCGCCGGAGAACTCCGTGAAGATCAACCCCAGTTATCGTCCCACGCCCGATGCCGGCGAAGCCCGCCCGGCCGGCAGTAGCGCCGCGCGGCCCGCCCAGCCGGCAGCACCGGCGGGTGGCGCCAGTGCTCAGGTGGAGCTCAGCTCGGCCAGCGCCGCCCTGCAATCACCGGATGGCGACGTCAACCTTGAACGCGTGCAGGCGCTGCGCGACGCCATTCGCCATGGCCAACTCAGCTACGACGCTGGCAAGATTGCCGACGGCCTGCTCGACAGCGCTCGCGAGCTGCTGCGCGGCGATGCCTCGAATCGTGGCTGACCGCTGCTAGCGTTCAACGCCAATATCCCGCTTTCAGCCTGCCAGTTCGTTGCCATTCGGCCTCTCCGCTCCGGCTCTCAGCGCCCTTAGCCCCTTCGCCATTTATCCGCCATGTCCGCCTCCGATCTGCACAGCTGCCTGCAACGCGAAGCCGAGGCCGTGACCGCTTTCGCGCAGATTCTCACGGAAGAAGGCGACGCCCTGCTGCAGCGTGCCACGCCCGAGGCGCTGGCCGACATTACCCAGCGCAAGATGGCCATCATCGACACTCTCGACCAGCTCGCGCAAGAGCGCGACGCGCAACTGGCCACCCTGGGTTTTGAAACCGGTCACTCCGGCGCCGCCGCCGCGGCGTCTGCGCACCCCGACCTCGCCGAACCCTGGGAGCAACTGCTGGCCCAGGCCGACGCCGCCCGCCAGCAAAACGAACACAACGGCGTGATCATCCGCGCCCAGCTGCAATACCACCAGCAAGCCATGGCCGCCCTGCGCGACGCCCAGGCCCGCACCACCCTCTACGGCCCCTCCGGTCGCCAGAAACCGGCCCAACCCACCAGCACGGGACGCAGCAGAAAGGCGTGACGTTCGCAAAAG
>JAWLHC010000013.1:0-101697 GCA_041690575.1 Verticiella sp. | reverse complement strand
TCCGGGTCGGCGGCACGTGCCGCCGACCCGGACCTCCTTGCGCTTTTCTCACGCTGGATATCCTTACACCCTTGGCTTCCCGATCCAACAACCCACCAACCGCCGTGGCAACCCGTGAAGACCTCCGCGAGTCTTTTTCGTACAAGATCGCTACGCTTTCTAACCGCTTTAGCCTAGGCACCGCTCGCATTTACGCGCAGCGTCACGACCTTACGCTGCGGGATTGGCGCGTGCTGAACGTTCTCGCGCATTACTCGCCGCTCTCAGCCGGCGAAGTCGCCGAACGCATCCTCAATGACAAAACTCAAGTCAGCCGCGCCGTCGACAAGCTCGTGAAGCGCGGCCTGGTCACCCGGGCCGTGGACTCGCAAAATCGCCGCAGATCCGTTTTGCGGATCACTGACACGGGCAGGACGGTGTTCGCCGATATCAACCCCATCGCTCGCAGGCGTGAAGCGGCATTGGTGTCGGTGCTGTCGCCCGAAGAGTATCAATGCTTGGTGGAAATGCTAGACCGGCTACTGCTGCAAGTGGAGACTCTGGGCGAGTGAGACGTGCTTATGATTGGCACAGACGAGGGAATCCGTCATATTGGCGGCTGCAGACGACATACCGAGCCACGCCATGACATTGATCCAGTTGCGATACCTCATTGCAATCGTGGATTGCGGCTTCAGCATTTCGCAGGCCGCAAGGGAGCTGCATACTTCGCAACCTGGCATCAGCCGTCAGGTTCGTTTGCTCGAGCAGCAACTGGGCACTGCCATTCTGGCTCGCAGCGCGGGCCGGATCATAGGCTTGACGGAAAGTGGCGAACGAGCGGTGCAGACAGCACGACGCGTCGTCGGCGAGATGGAAAGCCTGGAATTGATGAGTCAGGAGTATCTCACTCAAGAGAGCGGAACCTTCGTAGTGGGCAGTCTGCACACTTACGCGCTCTCACTCCTACCGCCTGCACTCGCAGCCGTGCAAGCCAAATATCCCAAGGTAGTCGTAGATGTGCAGCAAACACCGTTGGCCGAGTCCATTGCGCTGGTGCTTGCAGGCGAGATCGACGTGGCACTGACGATCGGGCAACCTCCGGCAGGATCACAATTGTTGGCACTGCCTGTGGCCGATATTCCACTCAAGCTGATCGTGCCAACGGGGCATGAATTGCTGTCACTTGAGACTCTTGAGTTAACGGATCTGCTTCGCTATCCGATGGTCTGTTTGGCTTCCTCGAGCACGAGCTGGGGGGTGAGCAGCGTCTTCAAAGCTCACGGCCACGAACTACACCCGTCAGCGTTTGCGATGGACGCCAGTGTGATGCAAGCGTTTGTGGCAAGCGATATGGGCATCGCCGTGGTGCCGGCCACGCTGCCGGCCGTCTCGGGCGTTCAGGCGCTGGAAGTATCGCATCTGTTCCCGCCCAGCCCGGTGGTGGCGCTGCTCAACCCCAACCGTTTCATGCGCGGCTATCTCTACACTTTTCTCGAGCACCTGGCGCCTCAATGGACTCGTCACCGGATCCACCTGGAAATACGAGACGCCTTGTTCGGCGCAGCTGAACTGACGCCGAACAAGGCCGACCAATCCCTCATTCAATCGTGATGTGATTATCCCGGATCACGTCGCGATAACGTGCCGTTTCGCTGGTGATCAACTCTCGAAAGACTTCGGGCGTATTGGTGGATGGCTCGAGCCCGGCAGAAAGAAATCGCTCCTGGATCTCGGGGCGCTCGAGGATCTCCGTAATCTGCTGATTCAAGAATCTCACGATATCCTCAGGCGTGTCTTTCGGTGCCAGTACGCCAAACCAACTGGTGACGCTGAAACCCTCCACGCCCGACTCGGCGACTGTGGGCAGCTCAGGCATGGTGGGAGAACGTTCTGCACCCGTAGTGGCCAACCCCTTGACCTGACCTTGCGCCACAAATTCCCTTACCGTCGCCGCGTCGATGATGGCAAGTGGAATGTGCCCGGCCAGCACATCTTGCAAAGCGGGATTGGTGCCTCGATAAGGCACGTGGGAGAGGTCGATATCCGTCATGTTGGCAAGCCGGGCTCCGGCCAGATGCATGGCGGTGCCCTGCCCTCCCGAACCAAAAGACAAGGGCCCCGGGTTTGCCTCGGCATACGTGCGCAACTCAGCCATGGTGTCGGGCGGAAAGTCGTTGTTTGCTGCGATCACCAGAGGGTTGTCGACAATCATGGTGATGGGAGCGAGATCACGCAACGGGTCGAAAGGCATTTCGCGGCCCAATGCCGGCCAGATGGTGAGAACGCCGGACACTCCGACCGCAAGCGTATAGCCATCTGGCTGTGAGCGCACGACGGAGTTCACCCCCACCAACCCGCCACCACCAGAGCGGTTCTCCACAATCACGGATTGATCCAGGTTCTTCGACAACTCTGCGGCAATGATGCGAGCAGCCATGTCGGTACTGCCACCGGGCGGATACGGTACGACCAGCGTGACGGGTCGGTCGGGATAATTCCCGGGACGGTCGACAGCGTTGTCGCCCGGCGTGGCCTGAATGGCTCCACACCATAAGCTCAGGCCAACCATGGCGGGCAAAGATCTGGCCAGGCAGCGCGCATTAAATGGGTTCATCATCGTCTCCTCCTAAGGGTTACAGCAAGTAAAAATCGAGCGCATTGACAATCAGTGAATTCAGCACGACCACCTTCTTGCGCCGGATCCTCCATGCGTCGTCTTGGGTTTGAGGGGTCAGCACGTACTGGTAATGACCGAAATACGTGGTGCTTTCATCGCGACGCCAGCAAAGGGTTTGCCAGTTGGCATCCACCTGGCAGGTACCATCAGACTGCAGGGCCGAGCGGATGTTGGTCACAAAGTGACAAGTCCGTGGTAGAGGATCGGAAGCCACTGAACGACCGGTACGAACCCGGTAAACACGGTCTTCGAGACCTTGTCGCGAGGGGTAGTACATCAGCGACATTTCGCGCTGTGGGTCGCACGTCAGCTCGTTCTCGCCATGCCAGGCGGGCACCCAGAACTCCACATCCGGCGTCATTAGGTCGAGCCATTCTTCCCATCGGCGCTCGTCCAGGCACTGGGCTTCGCGTATCAGCAATTGCGAAACCTGCGCCAGCAATGCTTGCGCATCGTGTGGTTCAGGCATGGTTGGCCTCCTGAGTCAGGTAGGCCAGCCAGGCGCGATAGATACCGAGGTAGATGCCTTCATCTTCAATCCAGCCGCCACTACTCAGTGGTCTTATTCCGAGCTCTTTGGCCGCCGGGCTGGCACCCTGCACCTGGTGACAGGCGCCTCGGCTCAAGTCGCTCCAACGCGCCTTCTCACCGCGCAATGCCTGTTGGGTGAGATTGAAGACTTCCAGATCGTCGGGCGTGGCCATGCCGCTCGGATTGAAGAAATCCTCGTAGAATCGCAACCGCTGCCGACGCAGTTCAGCGGGCTCGCCCACCGGCGCAAACGCAAAGCCTGTGACGCGGGTGCTGTCGGGAGCCAGCGGCTGGATCACACGGATCTGCGTGCTCATCTGATCCATGAGCAGAAGATTGGGGAAGATCAGCAAGTTGCGTAGCCTCCCTATGGCCCAATGCGCTCGAGTCGCTCCCATGCGTTGCTCAAGCTCCTGGCGCAAGGAGTAGTTGAATCGGTCCTCAGGATTGTCCCAGTCGCGCCAGATGGTGACGTGACCACGTCCGAAGTCGAAATATCCGCCTTGCATGGCCTCGCGATCGTGGGCCACATTCATGGCCTTGACGACAGCGCCGCCGCGCTGCGTTCGCTTGCGGTTGGCGATGGTCGAGGAGAAATTTGCGTGAACGAACGGAGCGTGATAAGAATCGACGCCGTTTTCCATTTGCAGCTTCCAGTTCCCGCGGTAGGTGTAGTCGGATTGCCCCTTGACGACCTCCCAGCCAGACTCCGACTGATCCAGCAAGAGATCCACGTAGGCAGCGGCGTCGCCCAGATGCTCGCGTAGAGAAATCACATCCGGGTTGAGAGATCCGAAGAGAAGGCCTCGGTAAGACTCCAATCGTGCTACGGGGACCAGACCCAGGTTCACTTTCTTGAATGAGTCGGGATAGGCACCGGCCTCCTCTCCTGTGACTGCCAGCAAGCTGCCATTGCTGCCAAACGTCCAACCGTGATAGGGACATGAGGTCGCTCTCGCGTTGCCGCGGATAGTGCGATACACCAACGCCCCCCGATGACTGCAGGCGTTGATGAATGCACGCACGGTGTTATCGGTATCGCGGATCAATACAATCGGCTGGCGGCCAAGCTGAGTCGTCAGGAAATCATGCGCATGCGGCACTTGGCTCTCATGGGCGAGATACACCCAGCCTCTCTCCCAAATTTGCTGCATCTCGCGCTCAAACAACGCAGCATCGGTATAGACGCGCCGATCAAGACGGGCCCGACCGTCGTCAGCCACATCCAGCAAGGCATTCAGGCTCTCGATCGACCAACTCGCAGACATCATGCGAACACTCCGACACCAGGATTTCGATGCCGGAATGTTGGGCCGAATCGGACAGCTTGATAAGGAATGCTTGGTTATCGCACTATGCCTATCCATTATGTGAGGACTCGGCATGCCGTACCATAAGATGCCGCCATGAAACCAATAGCGAAGATCGCCATCATGATCGGCGACCCTGCCGGCATCGGCCCGGAAGTGGTGATCAAGGCCGTGGCCACCAATTCGGCGCCTGCTCACCTCGTGCTGGTGGGCGATGCCGGCATCGTGGCTCGCACGATTACACAACTTGACGTGCCGCTGGCCGTCCAGCCCATCAGCACCTATGAGGAGGCCCGCTTCGAAGCCGGTGTGCTGCCTGTACTGGATCCAGGCACCCTGGATTCACACGCCGTCAGAACTGGCGAGGTGTCAGCCGAGTGCGGTCGTGCCGTTGTCGAATGGTGGGATCTGTGCACGCGTCTGGCACTTGAACGGCATGTTGATGCCATCGTCAAGGCGCCGGTGCACTTCGACGCGATACGACGCTCAGGCCAACTTCCTGCCGTCGACAGTGGCGTCCGGCAAACCTATCTTCTATTACTTTCCGGCGCCTTACGCGTGGCACACCTGACCGACCACATCCCCTTGCGAGACGTGATGGCCGAGGTGACCCAAGACAAGCTTCTCACCCTGCTCCGCGTCCTGCATACTTCTCTGACACAGTGGGGAGTCGAGCGCCCCCGCATTGGTGTGGCCGGGCTCAACCCTCATGCCGATGGTGCGGAAGAATCAAGAGACATTGCGCCCGCCGTCGAGCGGGCACGTGGCGAGGGCGTAAACGCCGAAGGTCCGGTGGCGCCAGACAGTCTGTTTCGCATGTGTCTGGCCAACCAGTTCGATTGTGCGCTTGCCCTCTATCATGATCAGGGCCATATCGCGGTGAAAACGGACCACTTTCAAGGCAACTGCGCCATCGTGCTGGGCGAGCCCTTCTTGCGCTTATCGGTCGCGCACGGCACCGCGTTCGATATTGCCGGTCAGGGCATTGCCAGTGCCGATAGCATGCAATCTGCTCTCTCACATGCGATATCGCTGGGCACAGGTAAAGGGTTTCCAACGCCCTGAAGCGAATTCGCCATTTCTTGCCTCAGTCACCAAGACCGCGCGGGCACACGCCTATAACCAATGGTTCCTGTCGCTCTGCAGGCGTCGCTACCTAAAATTCCGGGTTGACTCTACATCAGGAGGTGGCATTTGATGACTATCGCCCAACAATACATCGATGGCGGCTGGCTGCCAGGCACAGAACGCCAGGAGACACGCCGAGATTGCGTCGATCCGGCGACAGGCGAGATAGCGGCACATTACTACGACGCCAGTCCCGCAGACGCGAAAGCGGCCGTGGCCGCCGCGCGAGGCGCCTTTGAAAAGGACGCATGGTCGCGGCAGCCCCGACTGCGAGCTGATGTTCTGCGAAGCTTTGCCGATCGGCTTGAGGCCAATACAGAGACCATCGCCGACCAACTCGTCGCGGTGAACGGCAAGCTGCGCCGCGAGGCGATTGGCGAAATTCGCGCGTCGGTATCGGAGCTGCACTACTACGCCGGGCTTGCCCGCACCCTCTACGGTCGAACCATAGAAGTGGAGCCCGGCTGCTACTCCTGGCTCGAGCGCGAAGCCATTGGCGTGGCGGCGATCATCGTGCCCTGGAATGCGCCCGTTACCCTCCTCATCCGCTCCCTGGCGCCGGCCTTGGCGGTGGGATGCACGACCGTGATCAAAGCCGCTCACCAGACAGCCACCGTCCATCAGGCGGTGTTGAAATGCCTGGTGGCGGATGCTCGAGTACCCCAAGGGGTGGTCAACTCGCTGGTGAGCTCACGCGCCGATACCTCCGAAGCACTGTGCCAACACCCCGAAGTCGATGTGATCAGTTTTACTGGCTCGACCCGGGTCGGAAAGCTGATTGCTCGGGCGGCCTCGGATCGGCTCACACGTCTGTCGCTCGAGCTTGGCGGCAAGGCGCCCGCCCTTGTCCTGGCCGATGCCGATGTTGGCCCCACGGTCCGTGGCATCGTGGGGCACTCCCTCGTAATGGCAGGGCAGATGTGCAGCGCCATCACGAGGGTTTTGGTGGAAGCTCGGTTACGCAGCCACTTTCAGGAGCAGTTGTTGCTGGCTCTCGATGCCGTGCGGGTCGGGCCCGGCCACGACGCAACCTCCGATATGGGGCCGCTGATCGACGTCGCCAGTCGCGACCGCGTTCTTCAGCTTGCCCAATCGGCCGGCCCGGAGACCGACGTTCTGCGCCTGGGCAGCGTGCCCGACGGAATGCCGTCAGGCAGCGCCTTCCTGACACCCACGCTGCTTGCCGTCGACGACCTTCAGAGCCCTTATATTCAACGTGAATTGTTTGGACCACTTCTCGTGCTTGAAACCTTTGAGAGCGATGATGACGCGGTACGGCGCGCCAACGCCACACCATTTGGCCTGGCCGCATCGATCTGGGGGCGGGATCACGAACGCATGCGGCGCCTTGCTCGGCGAATCAAATCCGGTAGTGTCTGGCTCAACTCTCACAACAAGCTTTTTGCCGAAGCGGAAACTGGAGGTTATCGCGAGAGCGGTGTCGGCCGACTTCATGGCGTGGAAGGCCTCAACGACTTTCTCGAAACCAAGCACACCTATTTCGAGACGGGGGTTTGACGCCATGACAGTGTGCCCGGAAAACCTGGCACGCTGTCATTGGCTTTACAGCTTAGTTTTCGATCGTGATGCCGGCGTCGTCGATCAGTTGGCCCCATTGCTGGAAATCGGCCTGAAGTTCCGCTTTCAGCTCAGCTGGCGGCAGGACCACCGCTGGCTCCAGTCCAGCCGAGTTCAAGGTTTCCACCACATTTGGCATGGCCACGATGCGCTTGATCGCTGCATTGAGGTTTGCCACTTGCTCGGCGGGTGTTCCCGCCGGCGCGAACAGGCCGATCCAGGCGTCGGCCGCGTAACCCTCCACGCCCAACTCGGCAACGGTAGGGATGTCGGGTGCGGTTGTGGTTCGCTCGGCCCCGGTTACTGCCAGAATTCTCAAGCGTTCAGCCTGTTGGAGCGGCAACAGACTTGAGAGGTCTGAAATTCCGGCTGGCACTTCGCCGGAAGCCACAGCCAGCGAGGCCGGCGCCGTGCCACGATAAGCCACCGCTTCCAGCTGTGCACCCGTCATGGAGTTGAACAGTTCACCGGCCAGATGCATGTGAGTACCCAATGCCGGCACGCTGTACATAAGGGGGCTACCCTCTCGGCTGGCTGCTGCAATCAACGCCTCAAGCGAATCGATATCGCTTTCTGCGGGAACCGCAATGGCCGTGGGTACCAGGGCAATCAGGGCAACCGGCGTCAGGTCGGTTTCGGGGTCGTAATCGCGATCATACAAATGGGGACTGATCGAAATGGGGCCGTTGGGCGTTACCAGCAAGGTACTGCCATCGGGCTCTGCCTGAGCTACCGCGCGGATACCGATCGAGGCGCCAGCGCCACTTCGGTTCTCCACGATGTAATTGCCGCCGAGCTCCTCCCCAAGCTTGCTGCCGATCAGGCGCGCCACCATGTCGGAACTACCACCCGGTGCAAACGGCACGACGATCGTGCTGACGTCGGCCGCCTGCGCCGAGCCGGCCGCCCAGGTGCCTGCAGCAGAGATGAGAGAAACGCCCAGCAGGCGGGGCCAGTTCGAGCTTGTCATGATGGTCTCCTCGTGACGGTGTTGAAAATCAAATGGGATACACCAGATACCGTGGAGTGGTAGCGGTGTCGATTAGGACAACCTTCTTGCGGAATGTGTAGGTGTCGTTGCGGCGTTCGATCTCGTCAACGTAAGTGCCCGCGACCAGTATTTCGGAACGGCCTTCCGCCGTGGTGTAGAGAACCATCACATTCGACTGAACAGTCCACCGCTCGTCCTCCTCGGTCTCACAAGAGAGGCGCTGGACGAAATGTCGGGTGCGATAATCTTCGAAGGTGCCACGCCAGACTTCGTCAATAAACTTGGCACGGTCACGAATGCGCGCATGATTGTCGTCAAGCATGAGCGCCAGTGGCAGCCCCTGTTCAACGTTTTCGAAAGGAATGCACGAATACTCGGCTTCGGTCGAGAAACAGGCCACCCAGGCAGGAAGATCGCGCTGATCGAGCGCTCGAACGTAAGTCGTTTGCAGCATGTCGATGCCGTGCAATGTCTCAATGTCAACCACGAATGAACCCCATGATGTTGCGATAGCGCTCCCAGCGAACCAGATTGCCGGCCTCGTCGTTCTGCTGCAGCTTGGCCGGCGCCTGAAAGTCGTCGGTAACTCCTCGCTGAAAGCGCACGTTGCCCCCGCTGCGCGAACCGACATGCAATCGGTTGAACACCGCACCGTCCTCCAGAGATATCAAGCCGCTCGGACCCAGCAAGTTTGACGCCTGCCGAACACGATGACGACATAGTTCCGGGCTGTCGTCGCCCCGAGCGAAATAGGCGTAGTGCACATCGGTCTGATGCGCCGAACGCGGCAAGGCATAACGCACGCTGATCGTGTCAAGGTGGCAGATGATGACGGTGACGGGAAACAGCGTGACGATGATCGAGTCGGGAGCCGTTTGCTTGTCGTGTTTCTCGATCAACGAGAAGTCGTTGAGAAATCCGTTGTCGACAGCGTGGCTCAGTTTGGCGCTGGTTACCTTGTGGGCGGCCGGCGTTGAGTAGATTTCTCCCTTCCCGCCCTGCCAGCCCAACAATCGAAAAGCGCCATGCAACAACGGAGCGTGATAGCCCTCGTTGTCGCTGTACTCCTTCCAGTTGGTGGCAAAAGACACTTTCTGGTAGCCCAGCAAGCGCAGGTCGCCTGGGCCGCCAAACACCTGCTCGATCGCATCGGCGGCACCGCCCAGGTACTCCTCGATGGCGGGAGCGTCATCAGCGCAACTGGCAAAGATCAAACCATGGACGACCGCGCTTCTCAGCTCACGCAGGCCGTGATCTTCTTTGCGGAACGAGGCTGGGAAGTCGCCCATTCCCGGGGCTCCCAGCAACCGGCCATCCACGGCGAAAGTCCAGCGGTGATAAGGACACTCGATGGTCTTGGCGCGTCCGCGAGTTTCCGTCTTGAGTTGCGTGCCGCGATGCGGGCAAGCATTGACGAATACCCGGAACTCTCCCGAAGAATCGTGCATCACGAGTACCGGAATCTCGCCGATATCATGGGTTTTGTAATCACCCGACTCAGGCAGTTCACATTGATGCGCCACGGGATGCCATTCGCTGCCGTGAAAAATGTTGTCGAGCTCCTGCCGATAAATGTCATCGCGCTGAAACACGGATTTCGGTATGGCGTTGCCCTGGTCTGGCCATCGCATGGGAGTGTCGTATGTCATGATCAGATATAAAGCGTGCAAAGACTGACCGCCCTGTGCGTCAGTCGAATGATGTAATGAGACATAAAATTCACAATCGGTCGAACGTGGGTATGCGAAAGCCGGCCGTCAGGCCGCCGTCCACGGTCAGCACCGCGCCCGTAATGTAGGAAGCCTCATCGGAGGCCAGGAACAGTGCCGGGCGCGCGATCTCTTCCGGCTCGGCCGAACGCTTGATCGGGCACAGCTCCGCCAGCTCGCTCTTTCCGGTTGGCGAGTGGCGCCAATAGGTTTCGGTGCGCGGAGTGCGAGTCGAGCCGGGGCAGATCGCGTTGGCACGGATGTTGTCGCCCGCGTAATCCAGGGCGAGGTTGCGCGTGAGCTGAATGACTCCTGCCTTGGATGCGCTGTAAGCACCGCAACGGGCTTCAGCCCAGAGCCCGGCCACCGATGACACATTCACGATCGCGCCGCCACCGGCACGCCGCATGGCGGGAATCGCCAGTCGGCAGCTGCGGTAAATGGCCGTGAGGTTGATGTCGAGAACCGCATCCCATTCGGATTCGTCCATTGTCTCGATGGTCTTGGGAATGTTGATCCCCGCCACATTGAAAAGCGTGTCGAGGCGACCAGCATGCGATTCCGTCGCCTGCACGATGGCTTCAAGTTGCGCACCATCGCGCACGTCCAGCGCTCCGCTCCAGGCTTCTCCACCATGTTCGCGGATCTCCGCGGCCACCCGCCCGGCTGCCTCTCCGTCGCGGTCGCTGACCATCACGCTGCCGCCTCGCGCCGCAAAGGCCTGGGCAATCGCCTGACCGATGCCCGCGGCAGCGGCGGTAACAAGGGCGGCACGACCCACAAAATCGCGGCGAACTTCCTCCCGATTCATGCGGGCTCCAGTTCGACAAAACCCAACCCGGTAATCCACTCGGTCACGGGTTCGTAGTGCATGACACTGGCACGGTACGAAGCCAACGCCGACAGGGCGACGATCCAATTGCGTATCTCGAGGGCACCATTGCCGGCTTGATCGATGATTGCCTCGTCACTCAGTGCCGCCAGTGCGGCGATGTCGCCGGCGGTTACCCAATCCAATATCTGGCGGTCGAATGTTTCGTTGACGTCGCCCATCCGCGCCATGCCGACCCAATGACTGATGCCTCCCGTTCCGAGAATGGCCACGCGCTCCTCACCCGGCCAGGCTGCAACTGCCCGCCCCAGCATTTGCCCAAGCTCGATGCAACGCTTGGCCCGGATGAACGGCGCAACCCCACAACCGATATATATCGGGATTGCCCGCATGTTCCGCGGCACAGCGAGGTGCAGCGGAACCATCACCGAATGATCGAGCACTAGCGTCTTCGCGACTGCCCAATCGAAACCCTGGTCCAACCCCGTATGCAGCAGGTGCTCGGCCAAGGGCACGTGGTTGGTAACCGCTCGACGCTCGATGTTGAGCCAGGGTTCGATCGGGCCTTCGATATCACCGACGCCGATGAGAATGGAGGGCGCACACTGCGTGCCGAATAAGGTGTAGTGGTCGTCACCAACCACGATGACCGTATCAACCTTCCACTCTTCAAGACGCTCGCGGATACGAGCAAAGCTTGCCAGGACGCGCTGGGCCGACGCCTCGGGCGCCGCGGCCGGCGCACCTACGATCAGAGGGTTGTGCGGCAAACAGAAGCCACCGACGAGATGCGCCATGATCAGTTGCCCTCCACGACCGCAGCGTGTTGCAAACTCTGCATGTAGCGATCAAGCCGCTCCCGGCCGGCCACCGCCGTGTGGGCACGCATGGTGAGCATGGGGTCGGCACCATGGGCCTGCATCCGGGCGACATCCCAGTTCGCCAACATGCTGACCTCTTCCTTTTCCAACGGAAAATCGGCAAGAAACGATGGCGCGTCATCGCGGAACGCCGCCGCCCGCTTGGGCGCCGAGGCAATCTCGAACAACACGCGCTCTACGGTGTAACGACTCATGCTGCGCTCTCCTGCGATGCCACTGCAGGGCCATAACCTTCGACCAACGCTGCCCAGGCTTCGCCCGATTTGCGAGCGCCCTCGATAAAGGGCTCCGGAACCTTGACATACGGCGGGCGGCACGGACCTGCCCGCATCCAGCCTGCCGCGTCGATTCGTGCCTTCTCGAGGCCAATGTTGTACTTGCCGAACTCCAGCACACTGCCGTTTGGGAACAACGTGGCGAGTGAGCGTTTGATGTCGTGGGCAATGCGCTCGGCCTCGCTCCAGTCACCGTTCTGGCGGGCCTTGCGCACCGCGTCGCGCAGGTGGAGCGCCACACTGGGGCCGCAGGCGGCGCCGCTGCTCCAGAACGCGGTGCAGTCGTCAGGAGCGATTCGAGCCGCCGCGTAGTGATCCCCGTCGGTGGTTAGGAAGCGAATGCGTCCTTTCGTCAGCTCAAGGTCCGTAAAGAGCTGTGCAATCGTGAGATATTTGGCCGACACCACTTGCGGAATCTCGGCTACCTGCGCCCAGAATGGCCGTGGAAAGTCAAACTTGAAGGCTTCCACATTGGCATAGATGCAGATGGCCATCTCCGGCACGGCGGTGGCAACGTCACGGTAGAACTGCACGGCCGTAGGCAAGTCGGGCCGACACCACATGGGTAGTCCGAGCATGGTGCCGTCAAGGCCCAGGTCGCGGGCCGACCGGGTCTGATCGATGGTGTCCCGGGTATTGAGGGTGGTGGTGCCTCCAAACAGCGGAACCCGGCCGCGAACAGTTTCGGCCAGTACGCCCATGTAAGCGTACTTTTCGTCCCACGTGAGCGTGGCGCCCTCGCCAAGGGTCCCCAACGTGAGAATGCCGTCAACACCGGCTTCAACCAACGCATTGACCGCACGTTCGGCCTCGTCGAGATCCACGGTGTCGCGGGCGAGCGGGTCAGACGCATTGGCTTTGGCGGGCGTTGGCATGATGGCCCACGCTCCCTGAATGTCGTCAACGGTCAAGCGCGTCGGGCGGTAAGGCATAAGGATCTCCGGAGATTCAATCAAAGTGAAACAGTGGTTGCGAGATGGCTCTCGAGGAAATGCAGGCGATCGTTGCCCCACCAAAGTTCGTCATCGGTTCGCACCATTGGCACACCGAAGATGCCCAGGCGGTTGGCCTCTCGGGTGGATTCAATAAGGGGGGAGACGGACGAGTCGGTTGCCACAATGCTCGCGAAATCACCTTCATCCCAGCCAAAATGGCGGGCTGCATCGCAAATCAGAGCGTCGTCGTCCATCGCGTGCCCGGCCCCCCAGATCCGACACCAGACCCAGGTCACGTAATCTTCGGCGGCGCCACGCTCGGCGGCATAGAACACGCCCCGATTCACCCGTTCCGAGCCGTAACCTGCCGGCGGTTGAAAAGGCACGCCATAGTGATCGGCCCAACGTTTCAGATCTTTGCGCAGGTACCGGTGCTTGATCGGAATCTCCCGATTCGACGGCCCGGTGTTGCCCGCCATGCGCTTGAGTGCAGCGAGGTCGACAGGGTGATACACCAGTGTCCGATTGAAGCGCCGGGCGAGGCGGGGCAATTGCGTATGGGCCAAGTAGGCATACGGACTCATCAGGTCGAAATAAAAATCGAGAGTGACAGACATGGGGCCGGAACAGGCTCAGATCGATGGAGAGCCATGCTATCGACCCAACTTGAAGTTGAACAGGAAGCATTGGTTATCGTGCCAGTGCCGCCGGTTATGCCCTCGTAGTGGCGCGGGAACGTTGCTTGGATGTGGGAACAATGGCTCGACGCAGATCCCGACAGTTCATACCGGCAAGGCTACAATTTCCCGCAATTTCTTCGCCGCGACGTTTCGCTTTCGGCGACTGCTTGAAGGCAGATAGATAATGACACTGCAGCAACTTCGCTATCTGTGCGCCATCGTCGATGCCGGCTTCAATATCTCGAAGGCGGCCCTGGCATTGCACACATCTCAACCTGGCATCAGCAAGCAGATCCGATTGCTTGAGCAGCGGGTTGGCGCGGCGCTGATCGTGCGCAAAGGTGGCAGGCTGGTCGGACTGACCGACGACGGTGAGCATGTGCTGCAAACCGCACGGCGGATCCTCAAGGAGTTCGAGGGCCTCCGTCTCATGGGCGAAGACATCCTGCAACAGGATTCAGGCAGCCTTACCGTTGCCACGCTTCATTCTTATGCGTACGCTCTGCTGCCACCGGTCATCGCCAAATTGCGGCAGCGCTACCCGGAAGTTAACGTGGATATCCGGCAGGCCACCCCGAGTCATATCATTGAGTTGGTGCGAGGAGGCAAGGCCGACGTCGGCTTGACCATTGAGCGGCCCGACCCCAGCAGTGGGGTGCTTGCCCTCGAGTACTGCTCGATTCCTCGTGTGTTGATTGTTCCGGTGGGTCATCCGCTGCTCGAACAACGCACGGTGAGCTTGCGCGACATCGTGCGTTTTCCGATCGTGGAACAGGGATTTCTCTCCAGCGGTGGTTGGGCCGTCAGCCGAACCCTGCGCAGCAAAGGCTACGAGTTCGAGCCCGCACTCTCGCTGCCCGACGCCAGCACCATCAAGGCCCACGTCGAGCACGGGGTGGGAGTCGCCGTGATTTCCAGTGCCATGTTCGAACCCGAACGGGATACCCGCCTGCGTGCCATCCCGGTAGACCATCTGTTCGACCCCAGCCGCCTGACTCTCGTGATCGACCCCCAGCGCTTTCAGCGCCGCTACATTTACGATTTCATTGAACGCCTTTGCCCCCGGTGGGATCGAAAAGCAGTGCAACACGAAATGCGACACTTTGATGGTATCGGCGAAGTCACGGAAGAGTTGCCGGATTTTGACGATGAATAGTCAGATTCCCGCTTGATCGATACCAAACATTCACTCCGAGTCTGTTGCCCCTCACGAACACTTGCAGGATTTCTTCGCCGACAAGATCGCCACGCTCTCCAACCGCTTCAGCCTCGGCACCGCCCGCATCTACGCCCAGCGCTACGACCTCACCCTGCGCGACTGGCGCGTGCTGAATGTGCTCGCCCACTACGCCCCGCTGTCGGCGAATGAAGTGGCTGAAAAGATCCTCAACGACAAGACTCAGGTGAGCCGCGCCGTGGACAAACTGGTGAAGCGAGGTTTTGTCACGCGCGCGGTGGATACCGAGAACCGACGCAAATCGGTGCTGCGCATCACCGATGAAGGGCGCAAGGTATTTGAAGAAATCAACCCCATCGCCCGACAGCGCGAAGCCGAGCTGGTGTCGGTGTTGTCGGCTGAGGAGTATCGGGAATTTCTGGCGATGCTGGATCGCTTGTTGGCGCGGGTGGAGGATATGGGGGATTGACGGGGGGATGAGCGTGGTGTGCCCCTGTTCGCCGTGGAGCCTGGCCCGGCGTCGGGCGTATACCAGTCTTCGTCGTGCGGCCTGGCCCAGATCCTTGTCTTCGTCATCCCGGGCTCGCGGCGAAGCCTCCCTAGCACGTCATTCCGGGCACGCGGCGAAGCCGCGGGAACCGGGATCTCAAGCCAGACTCACGTCACTCAAAGAAAGGCGATGCTCGTGATCCCGGGTCGCCGGGCTTCGCCCGACGCCCGGGATGACGTTCTTGGCGGGGCCGCGTCCGACGCCGGGGAGGACGTGCTTGGTGGGGCTGCCCCTGATGCCCGGGAGGACGTTCTTGATGGGGCTGCGCCCGGCGCCCGGGATGGCATTGTTGATAAAAATTCGGCCGGCGCTCGGTGACGTTCTTTCGAGCTATTTTCAACCGCGGGCGGCAGCTTGCGACCGTTGCGCATCAGCTGTTCGTGCGGAGGTTTGTGACGACTTTCGCCATGTGCTGTTCCAATGATCTCCGTAACCCTGCCGGGAGCAAGTCGCGCTCGGGGTGTTGGCACCACGCATCGCGGGTCGTTTCAACGGTGTCGAGGATCGTCTGCCACAGCGATGGGAGAGACAATTGGGCGGTGTCGGCAAAGCGCCTCACCTGGTCGGGGGTGATAGCGTCTAGGGCTTTGGATTGCCCAAACCCCAGCGCAAGCTCCTGCCCGGGGAGGTAGGGCACGGTGCAAACGTAATCGTACGCCGGGGCGAGGGTTGCCTGTCGGCCGTTGGGATACCGCAGCGACCAGTTCTTCAAATGCATGTCGGCATTGCCGATGAGGATCGAGAAGGTGAGTCGTCGAGTGAAGTCCTTCACTGCGGCCTCACCTATCTCGGCCGCCAGCACGGCGGCGATATTGGCATAGCTCCGCTTGCCGTACTTGTCGGCAGGAAACACGCCAAACACCTGCGCGAAGTCTTCCGTGTGCACCCGTGCGCCGCTAGCCGTGCGGTCGAAGCGCTCGACCACCAGCGCATTGCCCGGTACCAGGCGTGCCTCATCCGGGAGCCCCGCAATTTGGTGCACCGGCACCAACTCCAGGCTGGGCACGTCGATGCCAATACGGCGGGCCAGAGTCATCATCACGAATTCGTTCTCGGGCACCGCCGGAAAGCGTGCGGATGGCAGCTTGATGATCCAATGTCCACCCACTCCGGACGCTGGTACGGTAAGGCCACCGGCGGCTTCCAACACGGCCGAGAACTTGAGCTGGACCCCGGCGAGGGAGAAGCGAAGCGCATTGCCGTGGGCATTGTCTTGCCAACTTTCATCCGACATGGCGTTGGAATCACTCAGGCCCTCTTCGTGCACCGTTACCGCGCCCGGCAAATCGTGGCCCAGGACAGTCAATAAAGAATACTCCCGCTCCGGCTTTACACCCGCACGTGCTGCCAGATAGTGACGCAAATGGCCTTCTGGCAGCAGATTGGCGAAAAATGGGGGCAACTTCGCCTTGTATGGCCGAAGTGCCGTGACGATTCCGCCCGATTGGCTTTTGTAGGAGAGACTCAGTGTGGGCCGATCGACGTCGTCCAGATAGGATTCGTCGAAGGCAAAAATATGCCTGTCGCCAGACAGTCGGGTGATGACGCCCACACGGCGACCGGACAGGCGAACGATGAGGTTGGATGGAGTGGTAGTCATTAGCCGCCCTCGTCATCCTCTACCGAGTAGAGCGGGCGCTCGCCCTCGTTGCTGCCAACGAACTCGCGGTTGCGGTGGTCAAGAGTGAGGCTGGTCACGACCGGTGTCAGGGCTCGCGGCACGACAACCACGTCGAGGTCCAGCGCGCGCAACAGATCGAGCATCGTATCGAAACGCGGCACGATCTTGCCGGTTTCGATGCCGGAAACATGCTTCTGTGCCAAACCCACCTTCTCGCCCAGCTCCAGCTGGCTCCACCCCTTGGCCGCCCTCGCCTCACGGATCTCCGCTCGCAAGCGATCAGGTAGTTGCCTCATTCGCAGTGGCTTCATACCATTTATTTCCTTGAATATCACTATCTATGGTAAGAATGCTATCAGGTTACTGGGGTACGGCACACCCCCCAAGGGCGTCATCCCGTGCGTCGGGCAAAGCCTCTCCTGTACGTCATCCCGAGCACGCAGAGAAGCCTCTCCAGTACGTCATCCCGGGCACGCGGCGAAGCCCCTCCAGTACGTCATCCCGGGCACGCGGCGAAGCCCCTCCAGTACGTCATCCCGGGCACGCGGCGAAGCCCCTCCAGTACGTCATCCCGGGCACGCGGCGAAGCCGCGGGACCCGGGATCTCCACCCAACACCCCCTGTTCCATAGGTAAACAATGCTCGTGATCCCGGGTCGCTGGGCTACGCCCAGCGCCCGGGATGACGCCTTTGATGAGGCTACGCCCAGCGCCCGGGATGACGCCTTTGATGAGGCTACGCCCAGCGACCCGGGATGACGCCTTTGATGAGGTTGCGCCCAGCGCCCAGCATGACGCCTTTGATGAGGTTGCGCCCGGCGCCCTGAATGACGCTTTTTGATGGGCTGCACCTGGCGCCTTGAAAGACGCAAAGACTATCAAGCCCTGGAAGCCTTGATTGGCGAGCTCGACCGCGTGTTACCGCCTGAACGGCATGGTCCTCCACGCCGGGCCTTGCTCGATTGGCTCTATGATGATTACTCTCCGGCAAAGCCGGTTCCGCTTCCCGCCGCGCGCAAGCGCGCGGAGTCCTTGGCGGAGGTACAAGCCAAGCTGGGTTGACGAGCGCTTGCAGAAAGCGAGTGAAGGTGAGCTGGAGCAATGGGCAAATGCTGTGTTGGTTGCCGAATCGATCGACGGCGTATTCGACGGCACGCGGTAATCGGGACGTCATCTCGGGCTCGGGCGCATCCTCTTAGTACGTCATCCCGGGCACGAGGCGTAGCCTCGTGACCCGGGATCTCCCCCAGGAGCCATCATGGTTCAACGTCGCACGATTCTGATCGCTGGCCTGGCATCTTCTTTCGCCGGCGTGCCGCTGGCGTGGAGCGCCACTTCGGCTTTTACCTTGCAGGATTTCGTGGCTTTGTCGGCGAAGCTCACGCAGCGCGCCGGCAACACACTGGACGCACGCGCGGCGCAGGCCTTGTTCGATGCTTTATCAGTGCAGCCGGGCCTGGCCGCGCTGGCGCAGCTGGCCACCTCGCCGGCAAACGAAGCAGCGGCCACGGCCGAAGGACGCGACGTGATTCGGGCCTGGTACACCGGCGTGGTGAACACGCCGGAGGGCCCGCAGCGAGTGGCGGGCGCAGCGCCGCTGGTGTGGAGCAGCGCCCCATTTCTGCACCCGCCTGCCACCTGCGGTGGCGCCACCGGGTATTGGGCGCAGTCCCCACAAACCTGACCAGGCACTCACATGAACAACCCCATATCTGCTGATGTTCTGGTGGTGGGCTCCGGCGTGGCCGGGGCTCTGGTGGCCACGCGGCTGGCCGAGGCGGGCGCGCAAGTGCTCATTCTGGAAGCCGGTGCGCCGGTGGATCGCAGCGCGGCGGTTCGGCATTTTCAACAGGCGCTGGTGAAAGTGCCTGAGAGCCCCTACCCGGCCGTGCCCCAGGCCATGCATCCTTCTACCGACAAGCCCAATGATTGGTATGTGCAAGCGGGGCCGCAAACCTTCAAGAGCACGTATTTGAAGGTGGCGGGCGGCACCACCTGGCATTGGCTGGGGTCGTGCCCGCGACTGCTGCCATCCGACTTCGCCATGCAGTCGCGTTTTGGCCGCGCGGTGGATTGGCCCATCACCTACGAAGCGCTGGAGCCGTGGTACGCCGCGGCCGAGCTGGAGCTGGGCGTGGCGGGCGATAGTGATCACGATCTGGGCTCACCACGCAGCGCGGCTTACCCCATGCCGGCCATACCTGCCACGTATCTCGACCACACGCTGGCCACCGCGCTGCAGGGCTCACCCTACGAGGTGCGGGTCACGCCGCAGGCGCGCAACTCCGAGTTTCGCCAGCAGCGCCCTGCCTGCTGTGGCAACGCCAGTTGCATCCCGATATGCCCGATAGGTGCGAAATACGATGCCACCGTGCATCTTCGGCAAGCCGAAGCCGCCGGCGCCAAATTGATGGCACAAAGTACCGCAGTCCGGCTGGACGCCGATGCCGACGGCCAGATTCGTGCGGTCACCTTTCGGCGCTGGGATGGCAGCGAGGGCGAAGTGCGGCCGCGTCTGGTGGTGCTGGCTTGCAACGCCATCGAATCCCCGCGCCTGCTGCTGGCCTCGCGCAACCACCGTTATCCCAACGGCATCGCCAATGCGTCGGGCCAGGTGGGCCGCAACCTGATGGACCACCCGATTCAGCTGTCGTGGGCACTGACCCGGGAGCCGGTGTATCCCTATCGTGGGCCGGGGGCTACCTCGGGCATTGAAAACTTGCGAGATGGCGACGTGCGCCGCGAGCGCAGCGCGATTCGGATTGAAATCGGGAATGATGGGTGGTCGTGGCCGACGGGCGCACCGTACAGCACGGCCGAATCGCTGGTGAATGACGGCCTGGTGGGTGCCGAACTCGATGCGCGTCTGGCGGAGCAGACCTCGCGGCAGCTGCGCCTGGCCTCGCTCACCGAGCAGGAGCCCGACCCCGAGAACCGGGTAACCCTCGACCCCGAACTGACGGACGCCAACGGCATCCCTCGCCCGCGCGTGCACTACCGCGTGGGCGACTACACCACCGACGCCTTCGCCGCGGCCCGTGCCGCCCACGACGACATCTTTGCCCGCGTGGGCGTGAGCGAGTCGCACCACGCCACCGAATTCTTCGGCTCCGGCCATATCCTCGGCACCACCCGCATGGGAGCAGACGCCAGCCAATCCGTGGTCGACTCCCAGCTGCGGAGTCACGATCATTCGAACCTGTACATCGTGGGCGGCAGCGTCTTCCCCACCGCGGGTACCGCCAACCCCACCCTCACCATCGCCGCCCTGAGCTTGCGAGCCGCGGAAGCGATCAAGGCGCAACTGCGGGACATGGGCGCAAAGCCCGACCCCACGAAGTAACGTGGGTCATCCCGCGCGAGCATCAAACAGGCGTTACCAACAGCGCGCACCTCTGCCCTCTCAGCGGGGCAGTCAGTCGACAATGACGTCAACGAAATGCAAGCGCGTCACCGGAGACGACGCCGTGCAGCCGAAGGCCTATTCAGCACGTCATCCCCAACGCCGGAGCGCTGCCGAAGGCCTATCAAGCACGTCATCCCCAACAACGCAGCGCAGCCGAAGGCTTATCCAGCACGTCATCCCCAACAACGCAGCGCAGCCGAAGGCTTATCCAGCACGTCATCCCGGACGACGCCGCGCAGCGGCGGCGAGCCGGGATCTCGATAAACCCCGTTCTTCTGCTGATGCGCAGGTGTCGGGCTGAGATCCCGGATCCCGTCCGGGCGCACAGCGCCCGGCGGGTCCGGGATGACGTTCCGCAACGCCCATCCGCCTCAATCCCACCACACCCGCGGCCGTCCTGGGCGCGCAGGATCCGGCACCACGGTAGCCTGAATATCGTAGGCGTCGGCGAGCGGTTCGGGCTGCAACACTTGCTGCGGTGTGCCGGTCGCGCGCAAGCGCCCTTGATGCAGCAAAATCAGCTGATCGCACCACCGCGAGGCCAGGTTGAGGTCGTGCAGTACCACCAGCACGCCCACTTCGTGTTGATGGCATATATCTGCGGCCGCCCGCAGGATGGCCTGCTGGTGTTTGGGGTCGAGACTGGCGGTGGGTTCGTCGAGCAAGAGATAGTTGGGCTCCTCCGGCTCGGCCTGCAGGCCGGTCAGCACCTGTACCAGGGTGCGGGCAAACTGCACGCGCTGCTGCTCGCCGCCCGAGAGCTCGAGGTAGGGGCGTGACGCCAGGTGGCGCGCGTCGGCGAGGTCGATGGCGGTGTTTACCTCCTTATGCACCCGGGCCGGCGAGAGTTCGGGGAAGGGATAGGCGCCCATCGCGACCACGTCGTGTACGGACAGATTGAACTGCAGCGACGGCTTTTGCGGCAGCACGGCGCGCAGACGAGCCTGACGGGCCGTGGGAAGATGGGCAAGCGCGTGGTCGTTGAGGCTTACTTCGCCATCGGCCACCGCCAGTTCACCCGCCAGGGCGCCCAGCAGCGTGGATTTGCCTGCGCCGTTGGCGCCGAGTATGCCGGTGACTTCACCGGGGCGGATGGCGACGGAAACGTCGCTGAGCACACAACGACCACCACGAACCATGCGAAGACGATCGGCGCGAAGGGCCGCGCCCTCGCCACGCCTGACGCTCACCGAAACGCCCTCCCGGACGCTGACCGAAACGTCATCCCGCACACTCACCGAAACGTCATTCCGGACGCTCACCAAAACGTCATCCCGGACGCCAGTCAGCCAACGGCTGGCTGGCGAGCCGGGATCTCCGCCATCCCTGGCACGTCCGTTATCGTGCGAGATCCCGGCTCGGCTCGGCTTTGCCGAGCCGTCCGGGATGACGGCCGTTGGGGCTTGCGCCGAGCCGTCCGGGATGACGCTGGTGGTGAGGGCTTGCGCCGAGCCGTCCGGGACAACGGGGTGTTTCATCACTTCCCTCTCGCCAGCAAATAAAGAAAGAACGGGCCACCCAGCAACGCGGTGACCAGGCCAATGGGCAGTTCGGCGGGCATGACGATGGTGCGGGCGAGCCAGTCGGCCAGCGCCAGGGTGAGTGCGCCGAGCAACACGGAGGCTGGCAGGAGGCGATGGTGGTTGGCACCGAGCACCATGCGTACGAGGTGGGGTACGACGAGGCCGACGAAGGCGATGCCGCCGGTCACGGCCACGAGTGGGCCCACGATGAGCGCCACCACCCAGAGCAGGTTGCGGCGCGCTGCCACAATGGGAAAGCCCAGGTGCAGGGCTTCACGTTCGCCCAGCAGCAGAGCGTTGAGCAGCCGCCAGCGGCTGAGCAGCCACACCGACCACAGGCCCACCCAGGGAAACAGTACGGCCAGCCAGCTCCAGCGCCCGCCGGCCAGACTGCCGAGATTCCAGAAGGTGAGGTCGCGCAATTGGGCGTCGTCGGCCATGAACACCATCATGCCGATGATGGCACCTGCCATGGTGTTGATGGCGATGCCCGCGAGCAGGATGCCGGCCACCCCGGGATAGCGGCGGCCCAGGGTCCAGGCGGCCAGCGCGGCGATGAGACTGCCGACGAAGGCGGCGGGTGCCACCAGCCACAGACCACCGCCCAGCAGCACGATGGCAATCACGGCGCCGGCTGCGCCGCCCATGGAAATGCCCACCAGCCCGGGGTCGGCCAGTGGATTGCGAAACAGGGCCTGCATCACCGCGCCACACAATGCCAGCGCGGCCCCGACCAACAGGCTGAAGAGCACACGCGGCAGGCGCACCTGCCACAGCACCTCTTGCCAGAGCGCTTCGTCGGGCGGCACGGAGCCGAACAGCAAGCGCGGCAAGGCCTGCCAGGGGATGTCCACCGCACCGTGCACACTGGACGCGAGCGCCACCAGCGCCACGAGACCGCCCAGCAACCAGAGAGGCAACGTCGATTGCACCGGGAGCAAGCCGATAATCGGCACCCGGCTGCCTGCCGCCTCCTCGCCTTTCACCTCGACGCCTTCACCCCGGCCGCCTGGCGCTGGCGTGCGCCGCCCGCGACGACAACCCTTGCCACCCGTCGCGCCCGATCTCGTCGACTCGCCATCGGGCACCCGTCTGCCACGGGTTATCCGTTCCACCACCCCGCCCCCTCGAGCCACCGTTTCAGCGCTGCGCGACATCCGCCACTCCCTCGCGCAGCGCCGTCACGGCCTGCGGCAGGCGCGGGCCAAAGCCCAGAGCCAGAAGATCGTCGAGCACGATCATGCGATCGTGGCGCCCGGCCGGCGTGGTGCTGAGCCCCGGCAACTGCGCCAGGGCACGGCGCCCGCCGGCGCCTTCCACCGACAGCGTGGTGGTGACCACCAGATCGGGCGCCAGCGCCACCAGGCTCTCGGCCGAGATTTCCTTGTAGCCGTCGAATTCGCTGAAGGCGTTGCCGATGCCGGCCAGTTCGAGGGTGGCATTGGCCGCCGTGCCCTGCCCCGCGGCCAACCAGCGCCCGCCCCGGTTCATCAGAAACAAGGCTCGGGCCTCGGGCCATGGCGACGATTGATCTGACATTTTTTCGACGCGGCGACGCACGTCGCTGGCCAACTGCTCGCCGGCATCCGGCACGCCCAAGGCCATGCCCACCTCGCGGATACGCTGCTCGAGCGAGGCCAGCGTAGGCTGGTCGGGCACCGTCACCACTCGCACCCCCAGGCCCGCGATGCGCTCGAGCGCATCTTCCGGGCCGGCTTGCGACGATGCCAGGACCAGATCGGGCCGAAAGCCCACCACCCCTTCCACTGGCGTCGTCCGGTAATACCCGACCTTGGGCAGTTCTGCCGTGGCTGAGGGATACACGCTGGAGTCGTCCACCGCCACCAGCCGATCGGCCGCGCCCAGCGCATACACGATCTCGGTGACCCCACCGCCCAGACTCACCACGCGCTGGGGCACAGCTGATGACGCCGGCAGCTCACCGGTGAGTTCGGCCGTGAGGCCGCTCTCGGCCTTGGCCACGCCTGATGACACCCCCGGTGCCAGCCAGGCGCAGCCGGCCATCAGGGCGAGCAGCGCCGCGCGCCGCGACCAGAGCTCTGAGATGGCACCCCGCCGCATCAGCGTTCCTCCCGCAACGGGGTGTCGCACAGGCTCTTCATCTGTTCGCGCCAGGCCGGCAACTCGGGCACCCCCGGCTTGCGGGCACCAAAGAACTGCACCACCAGCTCGCCCTGCGCGTCGTAGGCCTCGAGCGAGGTGACCCAGCCGTCGGCGGTGGGCTTGTTCACCACCCAGAGACTGGTCAAAGCCTCGGTGTTGAGATGCAGGTTGAAGCGCGGATCGAGCACGTTGTACCAGGGGCCGGTACGTTTGAGGTTGTGCACCGGACCGGTGTGGATCTGCACGATGCCGCGGTTGCCCACGAAGCACATAATGCTGAGCTCGCTGGCGGCCGCGGCTTCGAGTGTGGTTTCCACCGCGTTGTCCGCCACGCGCTGGGCGAGGTCTGGCCCCACACACTCGAGCGCTCCCTGGCGCGCCAGGTGGTAGCGTCGCAAGAGCGGGAAGAAATCGTGCGTATCCTGCATCGCCAGCCAGTCTCGCCGAAAGGCTTCGGCGTCTTCCGGGCGCGAATCGCGCACCACCGGCGGCACCGGACGCAGCACCGGCCAGCTCGCTGCTGACTCCCCGGCATGGGCCTGCACCCAGTCGTGCCAGGCGTCGGCAGCGCCGTTCACCCGATAGATCTTGTGGATGGCCAGACCATCCTGATCGAAGAATTGCAGGCTGTCGCGGCCATTCTGGCTCACGGCATAGCCATGATGCCAATGGGCGAAAAACACGCGCAAATCGATATCCGGCCCCAGAACCAGGCCAGCATGCCCGCGCGCATTCACCGACTCGTACGTGCCGTGGCGCTCGTGCACGCAGGCCTCGTTGCGGCTCAGGGCCATCACGTCGCCCAGTGCGGTGAAATCGGGAAACATCGCCCGGAAGTCTGGCTTGAGCGGAACGACCCGGTCGCAACCGCAACCGGCAGCCACCAGCTCGAGCTCGCTCACGCCCAGCTGCTGCGCGGCGTTGCGGGCTCGGGGCGGGTTGTCGCCGGCCAGATCCTGGTAGCGATCGCGCAGCGCCTGCGCTTCGGGGGGTTGGGGAATGGCATTCATGAAGCGTCCTCGAAAGTCGTTATGGTGATGATGGGCCGACCGCGAACCATCAAGTTGCGGCCTTTGGCCTGAGGGGCGTGAGTGACTCCCGCCTTCCGGCGGGAGCTTCCGGATCAATACCGGTAGGTGAGTGAGACCTGCACATTGCGGCCCGGCTCGGTGTAGAAATCCACCGGCTGCAGGCTCTGCGGCTGACCGATGGCATTGTTCGGCACATTCAGGGCGTTCCAGTACTTGCGGTCGAACACGTTGAACACGCCGGCTTGCAGGCGCAAACCGCGCACCGTCGACGGTTCCCAATAGGCGGTGAGATCCACCACGCCGAAACCGGGCGCCTCGAAATCGCTGGCCGGATCTTCCACATCGTCGCGTGCCCGGGCGGCCGTGAGGGTGAGGTTGGAGCCCCAGCGCGCCTGCTCGTAGCCCAGCCCGAGCACACCGCGCAACGGCGGTACCGAGTTGAGATAGGTGTCGGTGTTCTGATCCTTGCCCACGGCCCAGGCCACCGATGCCCAGGTGCGCCAATTCGAAGCAAAGCCCCAGTGCGCCGTGGCTTCGGCACCGTAGATGCGCACGCGGTCGCGGTTCTGCACGCCGGTGATGCCAAACGGATAGGTGCCCGGCGCCACGCCGATCGACGCGGGATCGATGGCCACGTCGTCGTCGATGAAATTGCGATAACGGTTGTCAAACGCCACCACCGAGCCGCCCAGTTGGCGGTCACCCCAGCGCGCACCCAATTCCCAACCCTGACTGCGTTCGGGATCCAGGTTGGGGTTGCCCACTCGCAGATACGTGCCCGGCCCGCCAAAGTTCCGGTAGAGCTGGGCGGCCGTGGGCGCCAGGAAGCCCATGGCCCAACGGGCATGCAGCACCAGCTCGGGCATGGCCTCCCACGACGCGGTGAGGCTGGGCGACCATGCCGAATCGGAGTTGCTCGCCGGCACCTGGCCGTCGTTCACATTGGGGTTGTCGTCGTAGGCCGCCGTGTTCTTGGGATCGTAGCGATAGTGGTCATAACGCAGGGCTGGCGTCACCCGTACGCGATCGCCCAGCAGATCGATGTCGTCGCGCAGCGCGATCGACCATTGCATGCCATCCACCTTGGGCGTGTCGGCCTGGTTCACGTGCAGAAACTCGCACGCCGCGGGCCCGGCCATCTGGTTGGGCGAGAGCTCAGCCGGGCAGTTGTCGTAGCCGCCGGCGTACTGGTCGACGCGCAAGCCCGCCACATCGGCCGACGCCGTGATGCGGTGCGTCGTGCTGCCCCACTGAAAGCCGCGACTGGCATCACCCTGCCAGCCGAAAATCGACTGCGTGACTTCGCTGCTGCGGCCGAATGGGCCCGTGGGGTAACGATAGGGGTTGCCGAGCGGGCCGAAGAGAAAATCGGGCATCTCGGCACGCGCATCGGGCAAGCGAATGGCATCCTGATTGTCGCTGCGATGCTGGCGCTGCCAATACACCTGCATGCTGGCATCGTCGATCCAGCCCGTGCCCGGTGCGGTCGCCTCGTAATCGTAGCGAACCGCCACGCGCTGACGCTCGCTCACTTCTTCAGTGCTGTTGGCGCCGATGGCGTAGGTAGTGCCTTGCGCAGTTTGGGTGTCGATGTTGCGTGTGCCGCGAAACCATTCGCCCGTGATGCCCACTTCGTGCCCCGGTGCCAGGCGCTGCTGGAACTTTGCCAGCACATTGCCAGTGCGACGATCTTCGGGGTTGGGCTCGGTGCGCGTGGGGCCGTAGCCGCCCACATCGCCCATGTTCTCGAGCTCGTGCCCGCGCGAGCCACCGGCCTGCAACAGCCAGCGCGAATCGCCCTGCCGCCCCGCCACCGCGGCATTGCCCCAGTACTCGCGGCGATCGCTGCGATATCCGGTGCGCGCCAGCACACCAAACGACTCGCCCGGACGCAGCACGTCGTCGGGATCGAGCGTGCGCAACGACACCAGCCCGCCCAACGCGCCGGACCCCGCGGCGCTCGAATCCGCCCCCTTGTAGATGTCGATTTCGGCCAGACTGCCGAACGGCACACTATCGAGACCGCCGAAGACACTGCGCGTGCCGTCGTTGAGCCACGGCAAGCGGATACCGTCGATGGTGGTGAGCACGCGGTTACGATCCAGCCCGCGAATGTTGATGCTCTGCGAACCGCGCTCGTAAGTGACACCAGGCTCCACCAGGCGCGACAGATCGCTCCAGTCTTGCACGAACTCGGTGTCGAGCTCCTCGGCGTTCAGCGTCGTTTCCCACGCCGGGGTGTCGTTGGGAACTACCTCGCCCTCCACCGTGATGATGCGCAGCTGCGCCACCGGGGCAGACGAAGCGCTGGCGGTTGCAGAGCTTGGAGCCGAAGGCTCGGATTGCGTGGGAAGCGCCGATTGTGCCGCCACTACCGTTGGCACCAGAACGGCCACCACCCAGGGCCAGCGCGCCAGGCGCCAGAGGGCCGGCGACACCGCCCTGGCGGGCTCACGCGGATCCCTCGCCTGGCAATGCCCCTCCCCCGTCAGCGCCGATGGCAACGCTAGTGTGGGCTGCCACCCCTTCCGGCTTGAGAAATGGCGGGCACCTTTTGGCGGGACTCCCTCACTACCGTTGCCCTGAATGGCTCGACTTGCGCGACGGCGCAGATTCATCGTGATTCTCCTCTCGATGCGATGCGATGGATCGACCTCGCGGAGAATTATATATTAAATACGACTCATTCTCATTGCGTTTGTTGTTTACACTCAATAATCCGAAGCAGGCCTGCCATCGCGGACGCCCGACCGCCAGCCCGCAAACGGTGCGCGCAACGCGCGCACCGAGCGATTGAGAAATCTCGTGGGATTGGACACTGCTGGAGGGCAGCTCTTGCAGGCCGTTCAGAACCGAGTCATTTTCAACCCAAACTCACCCCCCTTGCACTATATGGCATTGCAGACCATAATCGCGACAACGCCTGTCGCCACATGCTGAAGGCGAGACTCATTCACCGCAGCCGCGCTGCGTATCGTGGGGGAATTATTGAAATGGTGTTGTGGCACCTGCCTCAGCCAGTCCCCTCCTCTCGTCATCCCTACAAGTACCGACTCGCCTATATCGTCGAGGGACGGCGCGTCGTTGGGTACGATAACGAGCGCGGTAAAGGCGATCACAAACACTGGAAGAATCAAGAATTTTCTTACGATTTCCGGAACCCGGATCGGCTGGTCCGCGATTTTCTCGTCGATGTCGACGCTTATCACGATGAATGATGCCGTTCTTCATGTCACCGTCGGTGGCAATATTCGCGAGCCTTTGGAGTCTTTTGCCGACAGCATGAACGCGATTGAAGCCGGCATCACTCCCGAAGCCCATTTCGCCGTGGGTTTTCAGGATATCGGGCAACTGTTGAACGTATTCACGCCCCGGCGCTGGGATCTTCTAGAGACCCTGCGACACAGCGGTCCGCTCTCCATCTCTGCACTCGCCCGTATTCTGCACCGCGACTACAAGAACGTGCATGGCGACGTTTCGGCCTTACTGACATGGGGCATCCTTGAGCGGAACGCCAGGCGGCAAGTGCTGGCGCCATTTGCCGAGATCTCGATCGACATACGCATGCCAGAAAAACAGGTGGCTTGACGAAAAGGATCCGTTGGCTCACTCACCCGGTGAGAGGGCTGGGCGGTTGCTGCCCGATCGATCTCGTTGCCACCTCGGCCGGCACCAGCGAGGTGGTAGATCTCATCGGCCGACTCGAGCACGGCGTGTTCAGTTGATTATGCTCAGAGCGTACCGCCTGGTACAACGCCAATGGCACAGACTGCCTTCGACGGCGAAGGGGCCAGGCGATTTGGCGGACGCTGGAACAGCCGCGGTCACCCCGCCGTCTATCTCGCCGCCTCCGAACCCCTGGCCCTCCTCGAGACCCTGGTTCACCTCGAGAGCACCCAGGCATTGAAATCCTGGTGCCTGTCGGCGCACCCGCGGTAGACCGAGTGCGTGGCTCGGGCGCGAGAATTCGACATCATGGTCGATGATCGCCTGCTACGACAATCTCCAATGCCAGCGAGTCGCAGTTTCAACGTCACCGCAAGGCCAGACTCATGAGGGCCATACTCTCGTCAGTTCGTCGTAGACATCAAGCTCGAGTCCGCTTCCCTACCGAACTCGTGCCCAGCGCCGTATCGGCGTTGAGGTTAGCCACCATCGTTTGTAGCTTGCCCATGAGATCGGCCAGATCCTCCTGGCTGAAACCATCTGTCGCCTGCTTGAGTACGGCGCGACGCACCGGGAGCATGCGCTTGAAGCTGCGGCGACCGCGCGGGGTGATGTAGACCTCTACGGTGCGGCGGTCATCAGGGCGGGGTTGGCGGTAAAGCAATCCCTCCGCTTCGAGCGAATCGAGTACGCGACTGAGTGCCGTGCGCTCGATGAAAGTGGTATTGGCCAGCTGTGTGATCGGCATCCCATTGCGCTCTGCAAGCACCGACAACGTCCGCCACCGACCCACGATGGTGCGGGGCTCGCCCAGCGCCTTGGCAAACTCCACATTGGCCACCTGCTCCAGCACACCCACCCAATAGAGGATCGATGTTTGGTAAGACGCCCCCTCCACTTGAAGTGCAGGCACGGGATCGGGCTCGCGGATAGGCTGATGGCGTGCTTTCATGAATTCCTTGAATTGGCAGGCAACGGTTAATTCCCCGGTGTCCGTTTGGCGGCCATACCGTGAATGTCGAGCACAAGACGACCGCGGCCGCCATCGCCGTGCTGCAGCCGACTCTGCGCAACCGCGGCCTGCGATAGCGGCAGCAGGTCACGCACCACGGGGCGCCACACACCCTGCCGGGCGAGCTCTGCCACGGCCTGCAGTGCCACCGGATGGTCCTGAATCTCGATGGACAGAATACGCACGCCATATGAACGCGAGCGATCAACGAACGGTTCTGCTTTGAGAAACCCCAGCACGCCGCCACGTTTCAATAGCGCGTAGGAGCGCTCGTGCACCGTACCGCCAACGAGATCAAGTACACCATCATAAACCGGACCAGCAGACGGAAACTGCTCCTCGTCATAGGCGAATACCTCTCTGGCACCGAATTGACGCACGGAATCTACGTGCCGAGCGCTGCAGGTAGCGTCGACTCGCAAGCCCATATGGTGCGCCAGCTGTACCGCCAGACTACCGATGGCGCCTGCCGCGCCATGCACAAGCAAGGATTGACCCGCCTGCATTTTCATGGTCTCGCACATCGCTATCCACGCACAAGTGCCAGCGTGCATCAAGGCGGCACCTTCGGCGAAACTCAACGTGTCCGGCAGTGCGACGATGTCGTCTACTGGGCAGGCGATCCGTTCGGCATAGCTGCCCTGGCGCAATCGGTTGGCCACGAACATCACTGGCGTGCCGATCAACCAACCAGTGACGCTCGACCCGCAGGCCAACACCGTTCCTGCACCATCCCGTCCGGGAATACACGGCAACGACACCGGGAACTCACGTGTGAGCAAACCCTCGCGCAGCTTCCAGTCGCCAGGCGTGACGCTCGCCGCCTCGATGCCCACCAGGACTTCGTCGGCCTCGGGAGTGGGGTCTTCGACCGACTCCTGAACAAGCACTTCGCCCCCGCCAAAGCGATGAAATCGCACGACTTGCATGACATTTGCCTCAAGGCAACGCCACACACTCGAGTTCGATATCGAATCCCATGCCCCACGAACAAACGGGAATGAACGTGCGGGCCGGATGAGCATCAGTGAAGTATTGCCGGTAGACCTCGTTGACTTTGCCGAACTGGGCCGGGTCGGTGCAATACACACGTATGCTCACGACCTTGTCCATCGACGACCCCGCGCTGGTGAGCGCATGCCGAATGGCCTCTAGGCAGGCTCGGGTTTGCTCGCTGATGTCGAGCCCAGTGAGGATCTTGCCGCTGGACGGATCCAGCGGCGGCATTCCCGATAGGTACAACATCCCGTTGGCCTGCACCACCACCGACAGAGGCACATCGGCCTTCTTGAGGCCATCCGAAATCCCTGGCACGTGATGCGTCTGCTTTTGTGTCATGTCACTCTCCCTACTCACGTTGAATCCGGCATCCGGCTACACCACCACGCCATAGCGTTTGAGCAAGCGGTTGGCAACGTAGCGCAGAATTCGGTCGAACACATATCCCAACAATCCCAGACTGATGATGCCGATGAACACCCACTCGGTACGGGCGTAGTTGCGCGCCATCCAGATCAGCGCACCCAGACCCTGCTGGGCTGCCACCATCTCCGCCGACACGATGGTGAGGAATGAATTGCTCATCGCCAGGCGGGCACCCGTGACCATGTAGGGCAAGGTGGATGGGAAAACCACCGTGCGCAACACTTGCATTCGACTGGCACCCAGAGTGGCGGCAGCGCGCAAGCGAATTTCGCTCACCGAAAGTACGCCGGCGATGACGTTAAGCACGATGATGAACACCGTGGTGTAGAAGATCAGCGCCACCTTGGAGGCCTCTCCCGGCCCGAGCCAGATGATCGCCAGCGTCACGAAAGCAATGGGTGGAATGAACCGGAAGAACTCAATGTAGGGGTCGAGCAGGCGGCGCACCCAGCCGAAGTAGCCCATAAGCAAACCCAGGGGAATGCCCACTACAAGGCCAAGTGTCCAGCCCGACAGAATGCGCTGGCTCGAGATCCAGAGTGAGGCCCACAGGGTGCCATCTTTCGCCAGTTCGCCAAATGCCTGCACTACAGCCCAAGGCGACGGTAAAAACAGAGGGTTGAGATCGCGACTCAGCCACGCCCAGATCAGGATACCCGCCACGATAGAACCGAGACTGGTAAGCCAGCGCGGCTGATACTTCGGTTTGTTGGGGTTGCGCATCACGTTGCAGCTTCCTTGGGCCGTGAGACTCAGCCGTTGAGCGTTTGCGCCACCTCTTCACCGATTTCGGTGCGCAGGCGGCGATAGAGTTCAGTCTCCTGAGAGCGAGTGAGATCGCGGGGATGGTCGATGCCAACCTGGGTGACAGACTTGATTCGCGCAGCAGGGCCTCGAGTCATGGTGACAACCCGGTCTCCCAACAAAACCGCCTCGCCGATGTCGTGCGTGATGAACAGCACCGTAGAGCGAGTGGCGCGCCAGATACGCTCAAGCTCGCCTTGCATTACCAGGCGAGTCTGGGCATCAAGCGCTCCGAAGGGCTCGTCCATGAGAATGACTGCCGGTTCGTTGACCAGTACACGAGCGATCTGCGCACGTTGACGCATGCCACCAGAGAGCTCATCGGGCAGTTGATCGATAGCATGGCCAAGCCCCACCAGTTGAATGTAGCGCTCGGCATCTGACCGTCGTTGCGCCGCCGGCACACCGCGCACACGCGGACCATACTCCACGTTCTGGCGCACGGTGAGCCAGGGGAAGAGTGACTCGGTACTCTGGAACACAATGCCGCGCTCTACACCCGGCCCCTGAATGGCATGGCCATTCATCGTGATCCTGCCGGCGCGCGGCACCACGAATCCGCCGATCGCATTCATCACCGTAGACTTGCCACAACCGCTGGGGCCAAGCAGGCAGACGAACTCACCGGGTTGAATGTGCAACGAGAAGCCGGCCACCACCTCGTTGGTGCCGAGACGGATATCCACCGCCTCGAGCTGGATGTCGGCGCCCTGTCGGGTCGAAGGGGGTTGCGAAGACGGAACAGACATGTTGCGAGCTCCGGGCGCCGGGATGGCGTCGTTATTGCGCCTGCAGCGCGTCGTTGACGAAGCCGCGCTGCATCACACGTTCGATATCGGCGCGCACCGGCACCGATTTGCGGTCGAACTGAAAGTCGGCGATCTCGTTGTAGGTGGCCATGTCGCCGTCACTGAAGTCGCGCACGTAGCAGTCCACATCCGTGAGCAGTTCGCGTGCCTGCTCGGCGGGGATGCGCACCATGGCATGCGTGGCCTGGGCTGCCCGATTCGGGTCTTCGCGAATAGCGGCACACGCTTGATCGAGCACGCGTACGATAGTTTTGGCAGCGTCGAGATTGGCGTCCATCCATGCACCGTCTGCTGCGATAATCATGTTGTAGCTATATCCAGCATCTTCACTGTGCAGCAACACGCTGCCACCCAGATCGAGCCCGCGGGCCGGCCACGGTTCCCACAAGAAGTAGGCATCGATGTCACCCCGTGCCAGAAGCGCAGGAAACTCGGGCGGCGCACCGTAGATCCACTCCACGTCGTCTTGCGCCATGCCATACTTTTCCAGCATCTTGCCCGACACGAACTCGCTGGCCGAACCCCGCACTACCCCCAGCTTCCGGATATCGGTGGGGTCATCAATGCCTTTGCGTCCCACCAACTTGATGAACTTGCCGGATTCGCCAAACACGGCCAGTGCACGCACGTCGCCATGAGCTGCCCGGGTGATCACGGTGGACTCCGAGCCTCCAGCAAGCTGGTTTTGACCCGCGATGACGGCGTCCATCGCGTCAGCCGACTGAGCCATTTGCAGCATTTCCACATTTAGGCCGGCCTCTTCGAACAGTTTGTTCTGCACGGCATAGTAGATGGGCGAAAATGCAGGATCCACCCCAACCCCGAGACGAATGGGTTCTTGACTGGAGCCGGATTGAGCATTGACTTCTCCCGCAAATGGAACAAGTAATGCAGTGACAAAAGCAACAGCAATGAAACGGCCTGGCATTTTCATGGAACTCTCCAAAAGGTTTGAGCTACCAACACCCACTCGTCACGCCGTATGGCTGATGCCGTCCGGGTAACGACCTGCCCCGTGCTGCTCGACTACTTCGGGGCCTGAACTTCTTGCAACTGCAACTGACGCTCACCTGTCAGGGCAAACTCTTCAAACCGCAGAGGTTGCAGAAAGTGGCGCAACCAGGCGGGCTGACGGGCACTTTCGAGATCGGCTTCTTGCCATTGCGCACGCAACTCGGCGGTGGCTGCTTCGTCCACGGCTGTACTGTCGGACGACAACTCCACGCCGTAAACCTCCCGCACGTACTGGGCGCTAAAGCGCTCCTCGAGCACGTCGGCAAGGCAAGCCTGCGGATTGCGCTCAAGCGGGTTGCCAAACCCCGCACCACCGGCGCCGATATGGCAGAAACGGTCGCCGCGCTGCAACACCACCGGCCCCATTGGCATCACTGGCACCAGACGCTGCTGCTCGCCAGGGTTCACAATGTTTAGCGATGGCGTGCCTGGCTGACCGCCTTCCAGGCCGAACGGCAAGTAGTGCCGCCGATCGGAGCGCATCACGATGATGGTTTCTTCACCGAGAGTTTCATATTCGCGAACGTATGCCGGAGCGCCGCGCTGGCGACCGGGACCACCGGAGTTTGGAACCATGGCGTACTGCAGAATTTTGAGCGGGAACTGCGCCTCGATCATTTCCACCGGCTGATTGGTGATGTTGCCACCGGCATTGGGGATGCCAAACACACCGTCGCGATCTCGCATGGCACCCCACGAGCCCGCCAGGGTTTCGGAACAAACGAAACGCCGACCGCCATCAAAGCCGCTGATACTGGCAAACGCCACCCCCCCCTCACCGGCGGCACAGGCACGATCCGGCACGATCTGGGCGAATACACCCAACAGAACATCGATCGCGCGCCAGCCGATGATGGCGCGAGCGGCGCAGGCCGCCGGCTCCACCGGATTGACGATCGTCCCGCTGGGCAACACCTGTTTGAGGGGGCGGGTGTAGCCCTCGAAGTTGGGGATATCACGCTGGGCAATGCATTTGAGCAACAAGTGAGCCGCCGCCTTCACGAATGAGGGTGGACAATTGATGGCGCTTTTGACTTGAGGCGCTGAGCCCGTCCAGTCGACGGTGAGTTCGTCGCCCGCAATGGTGACGGTGGCCTTGAGCGGCAGCGGCGTAGGCAACTCGCCAGTGCCATCGAGGTAATCGGTAAAGCTCCAGCTGCCGTCCGGCAGGTCAAGGATCTCGGCCCGGGCCACACGTTCCGCGTAGTCGTGCAGATCGGCCAGAATCTGTCGAAAGGTTTCGGCACCATGGTGCTCCACGAGTTTGCGAAAGCCTCGTTCGGCGGTATGACAGGCGGCAACCTGTGCACGCATATCACCGGCGAGTTTGTCGGGAATCCGGGTATTGAGCGCCATGATCCGGAAGAAGGTCTCGTTGCGCTCGCCCTTCTCGTACATCTTGACGACGGGAATGCGCAGGCCTTCCTGAAAGATTTCGGTGGAATACACCGCGGTACTTCCGGGCGCCATGCCGCCCATGTCGATCTGGTGCACCACCGTGGTGGCGTAGCCCTCGAGCTCCCCCGCCACGAAAATCGGCTTGACGATGTACACGTCGGGCAGATGCATGCCGCCGGCTACGTAGGGGTCGTTGAACACGAAGATATCGCCGTCGTGAATATTGCCTTCGTACTGTTCAGTCAAGGCCTGCATGGCATCGGGGAACGACCCCAGATGCAGGGCCATGGTGAGTCCGTGGGCTACCACTTTTCCGTCTCGATCGCATACGCCGGTGGAGTAGTCCATGGAATCGCGGACGATGGCCGAGTAGGCCGTCCGCATGATCACCAAAGCCATTTCGTCGGCCAGTGATCCCAACGCATTGCGCACGACTTCGAGCGTAATGGCGTCGACGCCAGGTGTAGCCGGATTCTTATTCAATTTGTCTCCCCCTCGAGATAAATCGTGCCCAACGCGTCGACCCGAGCGTGCCAGCCGGGAGGAACCACCACGGTGGAGTCATATTCTTCGATGATCAGTGGACCGGCGCGGCCTCCGATGAGATCACGTCGCGCGACTACCGGGGTATCGATCTGGCCCTGGGTCATGCCGAAATAGGCCAGGCGGTTTGCCGCCACGGTCTTGGTTGCGGCGCTAGCCGCCGCCGGCGTCAGGACGCGCTGCCAGTCGATCTGCTGCACAGCCACCCGAGCAATCACCCGAACCGTCACAACTTCCACAGCTTCGGTGTCGGAGCGATGTCCGTAGGTGCGCTCGTGTTCGGTCGCAAAAGCCTCAGTCATGGCCGCGAGATCTGGCACCGCGTTGGCTGCGGTCGGCACCGAGACGGTGAGTTCGTGAGCCTGGCCGGCGTAACGCAGATCGGCCAGATACACGAAGGTGGGCCGCTCACCGGCCGTGCTCTCTCGACCTACTGCGGTGAGCACTTCGTCTTCGAGCGAGCGATAGGTACGGGCCAACCTGCCAACATCCAGCGTATCGAGGCCGGCCATGAAACTGCGTGCTGCTTCATGCTCGACGTTGGACATCAGTAGCCCGAAGGCGCTGAACACACCCGGATTGGGCGGAATCACCACCTTACGCATCTCCAGCATGGTGGCCAATTGCGTGGCAACCACCGGGCCATTGCCGCCAAAGGCAAACAGAGTGAAATCCCGCGGGTCGCGCCCGCGATAGGTAGAAATGGCCTTGACCGCACGAGTCATGGTGCCGCAAGCCACTTCGAACACACCAAAGGCCGCGCGCAACAGATCCTGACCAATAGGCCGGGCAACCTTAGCCTCGAGCACGGCACGAGCCTTGCCAGGGTTCAGACGCAGCCCCCCTCCTACGAGATGGTCGGGGTTGAGATAACCCAGTGCGATGACGGCGTCAGTAAAAGTGGGGTCTTCGCCCCCCAGATCGTAGGCCACCGGACCCGGCGAGCTGCCGGCGCTGCGCGGCCCCACCCGCACCAGGCCGCCAGCATCGACCGATACCAGGCTACCGCCGCCCGCACCAATTTCGGAGATGTCGATCACTGGCAGCTTCAGCGCGTAGCCACCACCCATCACCAGCTTGCTGCTGAGGTTGATGCCGGCACCCACCTCGTAGTCGGGCGTGCGCGACACTTCGCCAGCCTCTACCATCGATGCTTTGGCTGTGGTGCCGCCCATATCGAATGAGATACTGTCAGGCAACTGCATGAGCTCGCCCAAACGGGCCGCACCAATGACGCCTGCCGCCGGACCCGATTCGATCAAATACGCCGGCTTTTGAATGGCTGCCTCGACGCTCATGATGCCGCCATCGGACTTCATCACCTGCAGTGGCGCATCGATGCCAATGGCCCGCAAATGACGCTGCAACGACTGAAAATACCGCGTTAAGGTCGGGCCCAGAAAGGCGTTGATCACTGTGGTACTGGTACGTTCATACTCACGGATGACCGGGAGGATGTCGGACGAACAGGTGACGAACACGGAGGAAGCCATGCGCTCACGCAAGCGGGCGGCCACCCGCTGCTCGTGGCCTGGATTGGCGTAGGCATGAAGGAGGCACACCGCCACAGCCTCGACCCGCGCCTCGGTGAGCCGGTTGATCAGAGCGTCAAGCCCGCTTTCGTCGAGCGGCTCCCACTCTTCTCCCCTGGGTCCCATGCGCCCGTCTAGCTCCAGGCGCAGTTGCCGCGGAACCAGCGGTGTCGGGCTGGGATAATTAAGGGCGTACATTTCCGGGATGCGCAAACGGCGCATCTCGAGCACATCACGAAATCCACGGGTAGTAATCAGACCCACGTTGCTACCGCGATGCTCGAGGATGGCATTGGTGGCAACCGTGGTGGCGTGCACCACTCGCTCCACTCGCCGGGGATCGATGCCCAGTTCGCTCATCGCAGACTGTATGCCTTGCACAATGCCAAGACCGTAATCCTCTGGCGTGGACAGCGTCTTGCGAGTGTGCAAGCGCCCGTCGCTGCCTAGAAGAACAATATCGGTAAAGGTTCCTCCGATATCCACACCAATCTGGTAACGAGTCATGCCGACGCCCGCCTCTGCCACGACCTCCTGCCTTTTGGCATTCAGTCTGAATCGATCTGTTACGTGATAAATCACCTAAATAGACAAGAAACAATCGCAGCGATAGTGCTTGATTCTGGTGCAGGATAATCGGCTATCTATCCTTGGACATATGCCTCCGGATTACCCTACCCCGCGATCGTCAATCACAACATAACACGTGATCTTTCACCTAACAATATGGATGGATCATTTTCTTCTTTGGAACCCTCAGAGACAGACCTGCCGAAGGCCCCACGCTCACGCCATCCCGGACGCCGAGACGCCAAAGGCGGCTTGGCGAGCCGGGATCTGATGGAAAAGCAACCATGGGTACAGTGATCCCGGCTCGTCGATCAGCCTTTGGCTGAACGACGGCCGGGATGACGAATGGGAGACCTACGGCTGACCAACCGCCGGATGACGATTGGGAGCCCTATGACCGAACGACGGTGGGAAGGCCATCCGGCATCAATACTGCATCCACTGCTCCAGCTCCGCGGCACGCTGCGCGGTCGTGGTGACCATGCATTCGTTGGCCAGCACGCGAGCCAGCGTGCCGCCTTCGGGGTCGTTGTAGAACCCGCAGTTGGCATCACGCCATTGAATCCATAGCCGTTGCACGTCGCGCAGCTGAGTGGCTCGCGAGTCGGTGAGATTGGCCCGAAGCTGGCGGTAGGCCGCATTCAATCGGGCATCCTGGATGTCGTACTCCTGGCCCATGCATTCCACCATGGCCTGGGTCACACCCTCAGATTGGTCCATGCAGCGATCGTACTGACGGGTGAGCCCATCGCTCGTGGGCTGGGCCTGCACCAGCCCAGCTGCCGACAGGGTGAGCAGGAGAGCCAGGGAGTGACGAAGGAAGGCCGCCATCAGGGGTGCAGGTGGCCGTCGTTGTTGTAGTCGTGGCGATGGAAGTCGGCCATGACGCGGTCGAGGAAGGTTTTGCGATCGACATTGCCGGAGCCAGCGGCGTGGAGATCGGCGTAATGGTCGTCGTTGAACACGCCACGGGTTTCGTCGCGGCTGAGCCTGCCGTCGCCGTTGGCGTCGAAGGTGCCGAAGGCTTCGTCCATGAAGGCGCGGTACTCGCCCGCGCTCACTTTGCCGTCGTTATTGGTGTCGAGGTGATCGAACTGGCCTTGGGTCATCATTTTGGGGTCGTCGGCCGCCAGGGCTGCGGTGGGCGCAGCGAAAGCCAGAGCGAGTGCGAAGGTGATCGAATATTTCATGGCAAGCTCCTGTTATTTGCAGCCCATGTTGTTGCCCAGATAGCCACCGGCCCCGGCGCCCAGCGCCGTGGCCACGGTGCGGCCGGTGCCACCACCGATGGTGCTGCCCAGTACGCCGCCAATGACGGCACCACCCAGCGTGCCGGCGATGCAGGTGAACTCGGCCGAGCCGCTGTTGTGGCTGGTGGCACCCGAGGGCGCCTGGCATGCCGAGAGTGCAACGATGCCGACCCCGGCGAGCAACAGTTTGATGGGTTTCATGGATGATCCTTGCTTGGATGTTGGCTGAACTGTGCCCGGAGCCGAAGGCTCGCGTGGCATGCCGCAGGCACGCGCCGCAGCGTGGCGTCATTCTAGAACGGCGAGCGGCATTTTCCTACCGTATGGCGGCCTGCCAACATGAGGCTGGCCCACTTTTTCGTGGAAGATGATTTATCGTCCGGCACGACACGCCACGGAGCACGCTGATGACGCCCTCACCCCATTCCCCCACCCATGTTCTCTATATCTACTACCGCACGCCCGATACCCCGGATGCCCTGCGCGGCGAGCTTCACGCCTTCTTGCGGCATGTGCAGGAAAGGACGGGAGTTGGCGGCCGGTTGCTGTGCCGGCGCAGCAGTGACGGCCAAACCCTCACATGGCTGGAAGCATACGAGGCCGTGCCAAACGATTTCAGACAGGTGCTGCGCGCACTCTGGAGCGATTTTGCGATCGACAAGACACCGTACGGAGATCGGCGGGAGGAACAATTCGAGGTGGTGGGTTGATGCCGTGAACCTCAACCGCCTCATTGGCGACAAGCCCCCCTTCTTGCGAAGCCAGGGTGCATGCTGCCCGGGGGAGCTTGTGGGCGGCGCCTGACCGAGGGGGCCATTGAATGTAGGATCATAGCCCCCTGCAGCGACCCTGGCTCGAATGACCAAATGCGACAGCGATTGAAGTCAATATTTATTCTTTAATATCAGAACCTTATAACTTCCTATCGAAAGTCATATTATGCAGAAGTTAATTCAAAAACGCTTTGCATAATCGCCAGATCGACCCATAAACTGAATGCTCCCAACCACCCACCTTCCGGGAGCTCAACGTGAAATTCTCCGGCTCAAAGCACACCAGCCAGGCCTCTGTTGGCCGGCCCGTATTGTCCGCCAGCACGAGACTCGTGCGCGCCTTTGGCGCCTTGGCTGGCGCCGCCTGCCTCACCGCCTTTGCCGCCACACCCGCCACCACCATGGCCGCAGAGAGCTACCCTGACAAACCCGTACGCATCGTGGTGAACTTCCCTCCGGGCGGCATTGCCGATCAGGTGGCGCGCATGGTGGGCAACGAGCTGCAGGCCTCATTCGATCAACCGTTCATCGTGGAGAATCGCGCCGGCGCCAATGGCAACATCGGTGCGGCAGCGGTCGTTGGGGCCGATCCCGACGGCTATACCCTGCTGCTCTCGCCCAGCGGCGTGATTGCGGTCAATGGCCACCTGTACAACGACATGACGTTCGACCCGATGACCGACCTCACGCCGGTGGCGTCGCAATTGGTCATCAACTCGTATCTGCTGGTGCATCCGGATCTTCCGATCGAGAACATGGACGAATTTCTCGCCTATCTCGACGAGAACGGCGAGTCGGTGAACTACGCCACGCCAGGCAGCGGCAGTTCGTCGCATCTGGCCACCGAGTTGCTCAAGGACATGACGGATACCCAGGCGGCCCACATTCCTTTCAAGGGCGCGGCTCCGGCGGTCAACGCCTTGCTCGGCGGTCACGTCGATTTCATGTTTGACCCCGGCACGGGGCTCGAGCAGGTAGACGCCGGCAATCTGCGGCTGATCGCCGTGGCCAGCCCCGAGCGCAGCGAACGCTATCCGGATGTACCCACCATTACCGAAGCCTTGGGCGAACCGTTTGATGCCGGCACGCTGTTCGGCGTGCTGGCACCCAAGGGCACACCGCCCGATGTGATCGACGCACTGGATCGAGAAATCGCGAAAGCGATGGAGTCGCCACAAGTGCTCGAGCGTGTGGCTGCCCTCGGTGCCGACCCCATGTATCTCGGACCGGACGACTATGCCAGACAGCTCCGTCAGATTCATGAGCAATTGGGCAAGCTGATCGAAGAAAACCAGCTGCAAGCCGAGTAACGGCCCGCCAGCTCCTGCCACACGGGCACGCCCATGACTCCCGCCGATTCGCCGCCCGCCGGGGCGGCACTCTCTTCTCCCACCCCCCCAGTGCGCGGGCGCAAGGCCGCGCGCGACGGCCAGATTGGTGTGGATAGCCTGGAAACCGGGATCGGCGTCTTGCTGGCCCTCACGCGGCTTGGCGGCCACTCGCAAAAGCTGGCGACCATTGCCGAAGAGGCGGGCATGTCCACCCCCAAGGCCCATCGATATCTGGTGAGTTTCGTGCGCACGGGAATGATCGAACGCGATACGGAACGCGGCTTTTACCGGCTGGGGCCCACCGCGCTGGAGCTGGGGCTCTGCGCCATGGGTGCCGTCGATGCCTTGCAGCTGGCTCGCGAGGCCACGAGTCATCTGCGCGACGAATTGGGCCAGACCATTGCCTTGATGGTCTGGGGCGCTCGCGGACCAGTCATTGTGGGTTCCGAACTGCCCGCCACCGCCGTGTCGATCAACGTGCAGGTGGGGCGCACTCTGCCTGTGGTTCAGTCGGCCAGTGGCCTGGTGCTGGCTGCCCATCTCCCCTGGGGAACGGTCAGTCCGGCATTGCTGCGCGAGCTGATGCGTGGTCAGGGCACGAGCGAAATCGACACCCACGCGGTGCGGCAATTGCAGCATCAATTCGAATTGATCCGTCGACGCGGGTTGAGCCGAATCAAGGGCACGGTCAGCCCGGGCATCGCATCGCTGGCTGCCCCCATCCTCGATCTGCGGGGCGTGGCAGCCGCGTCGATCAGCGTGGTCGGCCCGCTCGGCTCGTTCGACACCCGACTTCAAGGCGCCGTTGCCGCCAAGCTCACGCAGGCCTGTCGCGCGGTATCGGCCCGGCTGGGCTACCGCGCGATGACCGCGATGCCGGCTGCCCTTCCCCCTTCTCTTCCCCCTTCTTGAGGTGATACATGAACGCAATCGGCGCCACGGATTTTCGTGGCTTTCTGCAACGCCTGAAAGACCAGGGAGAACTCCTCGAGATCCATGAGCCCATGGCGTTGGACTACGAAGTGGGCGCCCTGTGCCGCGAACTGGCCGATCGCGACGGCCCGGCCGCGGTGCTGACGCAGCTCGACGGCAGCCAGGCGATTTGTCGGCAAGTGGCGGTCAATCTGTACGGACCTCGCCGACGCATCGCCGCTGCGCTCGGTGTGAGCGAACCCGATCTGCTGGGTTTCGTGGCCGAGCGCCTCACCCGGCGATTGCCGGCACAACCGCTGGAGAACGAGCCCGCGCCGTGCCAGGAGGTGGTGATTGCCGAGGCCGACGTGGACATGACGCAGTTGCCCATTCCCCTGTGGAACGAGGGTGACGGCGCGCCCTACATTACGGCCGGGCTCTGGGTGGCACGGCATCCGGAGTTCGGCTGGAACATGGCTCACCACCGCGGACAAATCTATGGTCCGCGCGAGATCGGCGTGTGTGTGGCGCCGGATCACCATCTTCGCCTGGCCACCGATGAAGCGCGCGGCACGGGACAACGGGTGGAAGCCGCCATTCTGATCGGTGCCCGGCCATCGCTGACCATCGCGGCATCGTCGGATTTTCCGCATGGCGAGTATGAGCTCGAGGTGGCAGGTGCACTCGAAGGGAAGCCCATTCGCACGGTGCGTTGCAAGTCGATCGACGTCGACGTGCCCGCCGACACCGAGATCGTGGTTGAAGGCTATTTCGATGGCGAAACCCGTGACGAAGGTCCGTTCGTCGAGTTCACGGGATACCAGACCCCCATCATCACCAGCCCGGTGTTTCGGGTCACGTGCGTCACCCATCGACGCCAGCCAATCTTTCATGGGGTCTTTGCCGGCACGCCACCGTCAGAAACCAACACGCTGTGGCGCGAACTGGAAGAGGCCGTGGCCTTTACCTACCTGCGACAGAAGTTCCCGATGCTCAAGGCCGTGCATCGCCCGCCACAGGTGGGCCGTGATTTCTGGGGGGTGCTGCAGGTGGACAGCGGTCGGCGGCGGGCGGGCATGACCACCACCCTGCTGCTGGCCAGTTCGGCGGCCATGCCCCGACTCAAGTATGTGGTGGCGGTGGATGAAGACATCGATCTCTACAACCTCACGCAAGTGATCTGGGCCATCTGCACACGTTGCGACCCCAAAACCGACATTCAGATCGTCAACGGCACCATGACCTCATGGCTGGATCCTTCCTCGGGTGGCGTCTCGGGCAAGGTTTTCATCGACGCCACCCGCAAGGAGGACTTCCGGGGGGCCATGCCGAAGTTTCCCGCGGCTGCCATGGCCAAGGCGCGCTCGTTGATCGACGCGCATGTGGCGCAACGGGGCGCGGGCACCGACGCGTCCGCGCACGGCAAGGGCGAACGTGAAGCCACGCCCGAACCGGCAACGGCACGCGCTTCGCTGGCCATGCCTGAAGCATGACTGTCATGGCAACCACGCCCAAGCGGCTGATCATCGGCATCAGTGGCGCCTCCGGGGTTGTCTACGGTGTGCGGGCCTTGCAGTGGCTGCGCCGCACCGACATCGAGACGCACCTGATCGTCACCAAATCGGCGCAGATCACCCTGGCGCACGAAACGTCGATGAAGTTGAACGCGCTCTTCGATCTGGCCGATCAGGTGCACCGCGTTGAAGACATTGGCGCGAGCATTTCGTCGGGTTCATTCCCCACGTTGGGTATGCTGATTGCCCCCTGCTCGATTCGCACGCTCTCCGAGATTGCCACCGGGGTCACCAGCAGCCTGATGAGCCGGGCGGCCGATGTGGTGCTGAAAGAGCGGCGGCGGCTGGTGTTGATGGTGCGCGAATCGCCACTGCATGTGGGGCATCTGCGCAGCATGACGCAGGTGACCGAGATGGGCGCCATCGTGACGCCGCCGGTGCCAGCGTTCTACGCCAGGCCCGAGACCCTCGACGATATGGTGGATCACACCGTGGGTCGGGCGCTCGATCTGTTCGGACTGGACACCGCCGACGCGGTGAAAAGATGGCATGGCGTGGGGAGGTGAACGAGGGGCCGCCCAAGGCGGTTCGTCGAGCGGGGTCCCGGATCGCCGGACAGCCTGCGGCTGACCGGCGTCCGGGATGACGCTACTTTTAACGTAGCGTTACCCTACTAGCGTAACGCTACCCTTTTGGTGATGGCGCGACTTTCTTGCAATGGCGCTACCTTGCTTGCCGATGACGCTACCTTTGTTCATGCTGCCAGGGGGATGGTTTCGAGGACGCGGATGCGCATGTTTCTGCCACCCGGCAGAGTCACGTCGGTTTCTTCGCCCACGGGCATGCCGATGAGGGCGAGGCCGACGGGGCTGACGAAGGAGATGCGGTTGGTGCGAGCATCGGCTTCGTCGGGAGCGACGAGGGTGATGGTTTGCTGGGCACCGCTGTCGCACACCTCATAGGTGATGCGGTCGTTGAGTTCGACATAGGCCGAGGCGCGGATGTCTTCCGGCAGGATGCGGGCCTGGGCGATGAGGTCGACGAGGGTCTCGGCGGCGGTGGCTTGCACTTCGGAGAGGCGCAGCAGGTGTTCGGCGGTGCGCGAGAGCAGTGTGGCGTCGTCGCGATTGAAACAGCGAGTGGTGGTCATAAGAACCTCCTGAATGGCGGTCGCAACGTATCGCGCGCGGCGACAGCAGCCGAGCGCCAGCCGGGCCCTTGAGGGCGAGGCAAAATAGCGTTGAAGGAATACGAAAAGGGGAATCAGGCTCGGTGGAGCAAGCGTGGGGCAGCCAGGCCGGCTACCCGTTGCTCACCGAGCGTAGGCAAGCCAGGCCAGGTTCTTGCCGTTGGGCAGCCCACGATGGCGGCGCGCAAGGAATCCAGGCATGGTGTTGAAAGAATCAGAGTGTGAAATGAAAGACGCCGCAGCAGCTCTGCGGCGAAAACGGCGGGCCAAGAACTGGCCAGCGTTACGAACCATCTTACCCGAATCCCCAGGAAGGTCAAGCCCCACCGCAAAACGTCATGCAGCGTGCAGATGACCCCAGGGCGATGGCTTCCTTTGCCCCGCCCGCGCTGCCGTCATCCCGCCCGCAGACGACTCCAGGTTTGTTCGGCGATCATGCGTTCTTCATCCGTGCGAATCACCAGCACGTCGACGGCACTCTCGGCCGAGGAAATGATGGGGTGCTGCGCCTGGTTCGCGGCGTCGTCGAGCGTGACCCCCAGCCAGGCCAGATGCTCGCACACCCGTTGCCGCACCCACGGCCGGTTCTCGCCAATGCCCGCGGTGAACACCAGGGCATCGAGCCCGCCCAGCGCCACGCCCAGGCCGGCCACACTCTCTGCCGTGCGGTAGGCGAAGAGCTCGAGCGCCAGGCGCGCGCGGGGTTTGTCGCTGGCTTCGAGGTCGCGCACGTCGGCGCTGATGCCCGAGACGCCCAGCAGGCCCGATTCTTGATACAGCAGATGCTGAATGTCGTCGTGGCTCATGCCCTGCTCCAGCAGCCACAGCACCACGCCGGCGTCGAGCCGACCGGGGCGGGTGCCCATGGGCAGGCCGTCGAGGGCGGTAAAGCCCATGGTGCTTTCGACGCTGAGACCGTCGCGCAGCGCGCAGGCGGACGCGCCCGACCCCAGGTGCGCGGCGATGACCCGCGAATACCGGCCCGAGTGCTGTTCCTGCAAATGCCGGGCAACGTAGGCGTACGACAGGCCGTGAAAGCCGTAGCGTCGCACGCCCTGCTGATACAGCGCTTCGGGCAGGGCAAAGCGCTCCACCTCGGGGGCGTGACCGCGATGGAACGCAGTATCGAAGCAGGCCACCTGGGGCAGGTCGGGCCAGCGCGCTGCAATGCGTTGCACCGGCAGCAGGTTGTTCTTCTGATGCAAGGGTGCCAGGGGTGCGAGCGCCATGAGATCGGCCAGCACCGCCGGCGTGATGAGCGCAGCCTCGGCGTAGTTGGGGCCGCCATGCACGATGCGATGGCCCACGGCGAGCGGCGGTTCACCCAGGTTGTCTTCCAGCCATTCCGACAAGAACTCCTGCGCCTGCGCGAGGTCGGCAATATCGGCTCTGGTGAGGGTTACGTCGGCCACGGTCTGGTCTTCGGCGCCTTGCACGACGAAGCGCGGATGCCCGGTTCCGATACCACCGATCTTGCCGCGCAGGCGGCGCTCGGGGCCCTGGCTGGCCACCTCGAAGATCTGGAACTTGAGGCTGGAGCTACCGGCGTTGATCACCCAGAGGGCGTTGTCCAAGCGAATCATTCGATGATCTTGTCGGGTTGTTGCTGCAAATGATGGGACAGCAAAATGGCCACGGCACACGAGGTGAGCCGGGTGAGAAGCGTGTCGGCCCGGCTGGTGAGGATGATGGGCACGCGCGCGCCCACCACCACGCCAGCAGCGGCAGCGTTGGCCAGAAAGCTGAGGTTCTTGGCCAGCATGTTGCCGGCCTCGAGATCGGGCACCACGAGCACTTGTGCGCGGCCGGCCACGGGCGAGTCGATCTCTTTCATGCGGGCCGCCAGGGGGCTGATGGCGTTATCGAGCGCCAGCGGGCCGTCGAGCCATCCCCCGGTGATCTGACGACGATCCGCCATCTTGCACAGGGCGGCGGCGTCGATGGTGCTGGGCAGCTTGGCGGTCACTTGCTCCACCGCCGACAGGATGGCCACGCGTGGCTCGCCCAGACCGAGCGCATGATGCAATTGAATGGCGTTGCGCACGATGTCGGCCTTGCAGTCGAGATCGGGCTCGATGTTGATGGCCGCATCGGTGATGAAGAGCAGGTCGTCGTGCCCCGGTACGTCCATGATGAACACATGGCTGATCTTGCGCTCGGTGCGCAGCCCGCCTTGATGCGATATCACGGCATGCAGCAATTCGTCGCTGTGCAGGCTGCCCTTCATCAGGAGCGAGGCGCGGCCCTGCTGCACTTCGGTCACCGCCTGCGCGGCCGAGGCGTGGCTGTGCGGGGTATCGACCAGGCGCAGGTCGGAGAGGTCGATTTCGCAGGTTTCGGCCAAGCGATGAATGCGGCGCGACGGGCCCACCAGCACCGGCTCGAACAGCCCGCGACGGCGGGCCTCGACGGCCGCTTCGAGCGCCGTGGCGTCGCAGGGATGCGCCACGGCGCACACGGGCAACGGATCTTGCCCGGCGGCACGCGCCACAAACTGTTCAAACCGCGGAGACACCACAGGGGGAAGCGACACGAGACGACACCATGACCCTCGTGAGCGCTGCGCCTGTTGCCGCAGCGCCTGACGGTCGACGTTGAGTTCCTGCCAGTGTAGTGCGGGATGAACCGCGATGGTGAGCGCTAGCGGATCACGCGCTCCACAAATACGCCGCGACAATCCATTTCGTAGTCCAGACATTCGACCGGGGGCCGGTTGAAGTGCCAGGTGAGACCGTTGCGCATGGCGCCGCGGCGGACGATCTCGTCAGCAATGAGGTGATGAATGTCGAACACGGTGTAGAGCTGGGTGGCGGTGACGTCGGCCCAGGTGAAACCCAGCGCCGCCAGGCGGCGTTCCATCTCGCCCAGAACCCAGCGAGCCTTGTCGCGCAGGCCGTCGGGCGAGGTGTCGCCCAGGCGAACGGTGTGATCGCGATAGTCGCCCAGGCCTTCGGGAGCTTCGCCGGAGCCGGCCACCACGAACGAGGGCAAGGCGTCGGCATCGGCCACGGTGAACGTGAAGGCATGAAACGACGATTCGGCGGGAGGGTCCAGCTCGGGACACACATTGGCCCGGGCCACCGGGTTGTCGCTGCCCTCTTCGGCCATGATGCCCCAGCGACGAAGCGTGCCGATATAGATCTCGTTGAAGGCCTTGAAACCTGCTTCGGTGAAGGGTTCGGGCGAGCGCAGCTCGCAGGCGCAGAATGCGGTGAGCGGACGGCCCGCTGCCTCGAGGGTTTGCTGGATGCGCTCGAAGCCTTCGCGCAGGGGTACCGGGCGGGCAAAACGCACGCGCTCGAGGCGATAGCCGGCCTCGGCCACCACGCCGGCAGAATATTGGCGAACGCCGGGGATGTAACGGTAGTTGCCACCGTTCATGGCACGCAGATCAGACATGGGAAAACCTCCGGAAGACAGTGAATTCGGCATCGGCGTGCCGGCCGCCCATCGGCCGGCACGCCTCAGGGCTCTGCGACAGAATCCACCACCTCGGCGGCCGCTTCGCTCAGCTCGCCGAGGTAGGCGGCCCGCACCGCGGGGTCGCGCATCAGGTCGGCGCTGGGGCCCTGCTGCACGATGCGCCCCTGGTCCATCACGTAGGCCGTGTGCGACAGCTCGAGCGCGGTGATCACGTCTTGCTCGACCACCAGCAGCGACAGGCCTTCGTCGCGATTGAGCGCGTGCAGCGATTCGGCCAGTTGCTCCACCAGCAGAGGCGACAAGCCCAGCGAGAGCTCATCGATCATCAGCAAGGTGGGCTTGCTCATCAGACCGCGACCGATGGCGCACATCTGTTGCTCGCCGCCCGACAGGGTGCCGGCGGCCTGGTGGCGCCGCTCTTTCAGTTTGGGGAAGGTGACATACACGCGGTCGAGCTCTTCCTGCAACTGCGCTTTGCCGGTATTGCGCGTATAGGCGCCCATGTAGAGGTTGTCTTCCACGCTCATGGCGCCGAACAGGCGGCGGCCCTCGGGCACGTGGGCGATGCCATGGCCCAGCAGCTCGGCCGGCGTGGCCCCCTGCACCGGCTTGCCCTGCCATTCGATCGTGCCGGCCGTGGGCCGGTTCAGGCCCGAGAGCGTGCGCATGAGCGTGGATTTGCCGGCGCCGTTGGAGCCGATGAGCGCGGTGATCTCACCCCGCCGCAACACCAGATCCACGCCCCACAGCACGGTGATCTCGCCATAGCCGGCCTGCACGCCGGACACGGTCATGAGGGTATCGGTTGTCGGGGATGTCATGCTGCCTCCTGGTGCATGCGCACGTATTTCTGGCCGAGATAGGCCTCCATCACCTGAGGGTCACGCACCACGTCATCGGGTTTGCCATCGGCTATCAGCTTGCCGTGGTTCAGCACCACCACCCGGCCGCAGATGCCCAGCACCACCTTCATCAGGTGCTCGATGAGCACGATGGTGACGCCACGCGCGGCGATCTCGCGAATGGTTTGCATGGCCAGTTCGATCTCGGCCGTGTTGAGGCCGGCGTTGACCTCGTCGAGAAACAGCAATTTGGGCTGCATGGCCAGCGCCTTGGCCAGCTCCAGCCGCTTGCGCATGGCCAGCGTGAGGCTGGCCGCAGGTTTATCAGCCATGGCCTCGAGGCCGACGAAACCGATGTGCTCGCGCGACAACTCACGACCCTGTGCCGGGCTCATGCCGCCTTGCGAGAAGATGGCGGCGGCTGCCACGTTGTCGAGCACGCTCAGCTCGGGAAACGGCTGCACCACCTGGAAGGTGCGGGCAATGCCGATGCGCGCCGTTTGATACGGCTTGAGGCGGGTGATGTCGCGGCCCTGGTAGATCACCTTGCCGCCACTGGCGGCGTGCACGCCGGTGATCACGTTCACCAGGGTGGTTTTACCGGCACCGTTGGGGCCAATGAGCCCGAGCACTTCGCCGGCGCCTACCTTGAGCGAGACATCGGTGAGGGCTTGCAGGCCGCCGAAACGCCGGTCCACGCCCTGCAGATCGAGCACGGTTTGCGAAGTATCAGCTGCCATGACGGGCTCCATAGAACATGCGTAGTCGGCGCGAGAAAGACATCAGGCCGTTGGGCAGGAAGAGTAGCAGCACGACCACGAGCAGACCCAGTACCGCGGCGTGAATCTCGAGGAAGTTGCGCCACACCAGTTCTTCGATACCCAGAAACACCAGGGCCCCCAGAATGGCACCGGCAATCGACCCCAGCCCGCCCAGCAGCGCCATCACGATGGGCTTGACGGAATAGAGGATATCGAAGACGTCGGGCGGCTCGATGTAGTTGACCCAGGCCGCGTACACGGCGCCGGCCATGGCCACGAAGATGCCCGAGGCGGCAAAAGCCAGGCTTTTGTAGAGGGTGCCATTGACGCCGATCATGTCGGCCGCGGCCTCGTTCTGGCGGATGCACTGCAAGCCGAAACCCAGGCGCGAGCGCTCGATGGCATACACCACGATCACGGTGAGCACCAGCAGACCCAGCATGGCCCAGAAAAAGAAGGAGGCAAAACCCATGATGCCGCCCATGCCGCCGGCCACCATGGGCACGTTGAGCCCCATGCCGCCGCCGGTGAGATCGGTGGACGAGTTGGCCAGCTCGCGCAGCACTTCGGCCACGGCCAGACTGGCAATGGCGAAGTAATGGCCGCGCAAGCGCAGCAGCACCACACCCAGCGCCATGGCGCCCACGAAGGCCACCAGGCCGGCTGCCAGCATGCCGACCCAGAGCGATTGCCCGCCCGAGATCAGGATGCCGCCGGTGTAGGCGCCCAGGCCAAAGAACGCGGCCGTGGCAAAGGAAGGATACCCGGCGAAGCCCCCGATGACCGTCCAGGAGACGGCCATCACGGCATACATGGCGGCCATGGTGCCCAGACGCAGCACGTAGGAGCTCTCTGCCATTGGCAGGAAGGCCGCCAGCGCCAGCAATACGAGCAGGATGACGAAGGAGATCGGCTTCATTCAAAACCCCGCTTGCCCATGAGGCCGTGCGGCCGGAAGATCAGGAACAGAATCAATAGTGCGAACGACAGTGTGGTGCCGTGCTCCGGACCAAAGGCCAGGGCACCGAAACTTTCCACCACACCGAGGAAAATGCCACCCACCACGGCGCCCGGCACACTGCCCAGGCCACCCAGCACGCAGACCACGAAGGCCTTGCCCAGATAGGCGGTGGAGCTCAGCGGCGAGATGGGGAAGATCAAGGCCAGCAGCACCCCGGCGCAACCCGCCATGGCGGCACCCAGACCAAAGGCGGTGGCGTAGGTGACGTTCACATTCACGCCCATGAGCCGGGCCGCATCGCGGTCGAGCCGCACGGCAATGATGCCGCGCCCCACACGCGAGCGCCGCAGGATGATGTAAAGCACGAAAGTGAGCACCAGCGCGAGCACCATGGCGAGCACGCGATCCCAGGGCAACACCAATGGCCCCAGCAACAACACGCCCAGCGGCGGATCGAGAATGAGGCGGCGGAAATCGGCCGAGAACGCCACCAGCATGCCGTTGTTGAGGATGAGGTCGAGGCCGAACGTGAGTGTGAGCGTCACCAGCACCGGCGCGGCGATCACGCGATTGATGAGGCCACGCTGCAGCGCATAGCCCAGCGCAAAGAACACCGGCGCGGCGATGAACAGCGAATACCAGGGCGCCAGCCCGAGATGGCCGTAGGCCAGCCAGGCCAGATACGAGCCGAGCACGATGAAGGAGCCGTGCATGATGTTGATGACGTTGAGCACGCCCCACACCAGCGAGAAGCCCGCGGCGATGCAGGCGTACAGACAGCCCAGCACCAGCCCGTTGATCAATACCTGCAGAAATAACATGCGGTTCTCCGGTAACCCCCACCCCGCGCGCCGCCGGCCCTGGCTCGACGCGCGCGGGGCAGCTGGCGATTACTCCACGCCGAGCTGGAACTCGCCCTGGGCGATGAGGTCGGGGAAGACCACCACGGGCTTGCCGTCCTGGATCTGGAAGACCGGCGGCTCGAGCGAGGTGATCTGGCCGTTTTCGCCAAAGCGTACGGGGCCCCAGAAGGTCATCACATCCATGCTGGCCAGCGTATCGCGCACGGCGGCCGGGTCGAGCGTGCCGGCTTCTTCGATGGCCATCTGAAACAACGCACCCGCCACCGAGGCCGAGGCTTCGGCGTAATCGGGCGTGGCATCGTATTTCTCTTCAAACAGCTTCACGTAGTTCTGCGTGGTGCCGAAGATGTCTTCGCCGTCGTAGCGCACGGCCGGGTGCCACCAGGCGGCGCTGCTGATGTTCTGGGCGCCGGCGCCCGTGGCGTCGATGTATTCCTGATAAGCCGGGCCGGCGATCATCGACACCACCGGTGCGCTGATGCGCAGATCGGACAACTGCTTGCGAATCAGCACGAGGTCGTTGGTGTAGCCGGTGACGAAGATCCAGTCGGGGTCGGCCGCCTTCACTTGCGTGAGCGAGGCGGAATGATCCATGGTGTTGATGGCGTACTTCTCGAAGAAGGCCACATCCATGCCGCGGGCTTCGGCCGAGATCTCCATCTCCTCGGCGATGGCCAGCGGGAAGAGATCGTTGCGGGCCAGGATGGCTACCTTGATATCGCCATCGATGGCGTTATCCACGATGTCGGCCAGCGGGTCGGTGAGCGTGTCGTTGGGCGTAAATGTGCCAAACAAGTACTTGTAGCCCTGATCGTATACCTGGGCCGACGACGCCGTGGGCGCGATCATGGGAATGGCATAGCGCTCGGCCACGGTACTGGCGGCCTTGGCAGCGCCCGAGCCGAACGGGCCGAACAGGAAGTTGACTTCATCCTGGGTGATCTGGCGCTCGGCGGTCTGCACGGCACGGGGCGTGTTCGACTGGTAGTCGGAATACACGATCTCGACGTTGTACTTCTTGCCGTCGACCTCGATGCCACCCTGCTCGTTGACCTGCTCGGCCCAGAGGTCGTAGCCGCGTTGCTGCTTGAGGGCCTCGGGTGCCAGCGGGCCGGTGAGCGGCAGCGGCGCGCCGAACTTGATCACATCCTGCGCCTGCAGGGGGAAGGCCAGGCCGGCGGCCAGCGCACCGGCGGCCAACGCCTGGGTGCCGACTCGCGTGAAGGAACTCGAACGCTGTTTCATGGCAACTCCTTGTCTTGAACTGTGGAACACCGTGGCCCCGCGTTGCGGGGATTTGTGTACCTCGGTCGGCGGGCGTGCGCAGCATGGCAAAGGGTGTGGCTGCCAGGGCCCGGCGGCGGGGATGCAAGCAATATAGCAACCGCTCGCCAGGCATAGGATCACAGGTTTTCGAGTGCGGAGTTCGATTTTTTGGAACACGCCAGGGTGGTGCAAACCCGGCATTTTTGCGGTGCAACAAGGCGCCAATGCAGGGCGATTTCAGCACCGAAAAGTGACATGGCATGCACCATTTGTTGGGGTAATTCCGGAGATGGTTGGCGCGCCATCGTCGGTCGAATTGCAGTAAGTTCTGGCATGAAAGTTGATTACAAAACGCAACCACGCTGGCCCCCTTCGGTGCCTGGGCGCTTTTCAGGAGAGTGAATGCTGCAACCGCAAGCGCTGCGATACTTTGCCGAAGTGGCCCGAACCGGGTCGCTGCGGCACGCTTCCGATGCCTATTTTGTAGCGCCCAGCGCCATCAGCCGGCAGATCGCCAACCTCGAAAAAGACGTGGGCACCGCCCTGTTCGAACGCACCTCGCGCGGCATGGTGCTGACCGAGGCTGGCCAGTTGCTGCTCGACTTCGTCAGTCAGACGACCACCCGCATCGACCGCGTCCGCTCGGCCATCGAGGATCTCAGCCAGCTCGAACGCGGCACGGTTCGCCTGGCCGTGGTGGAGGCCACCACCAGTGCCTTTCTGCCCGGCCTGATCGCCCGCTTCACCGTGGAGCACCCTGGTGTGCAGTTCCGCATCCGTCATATGGGCACGCACGAAGTGGCCGAGCTGGTAGCCACGGATGCGGCCGACATCGGCCTGGCGTTCAACATTCCCAGCCGCGACGACCTGCGCCTGCTGGGGCGCATTGCCCAGCCCATGCAGGTGATCGGCCGGCCCGGTCATCCTCTACTGGCGGCCGACCGGGTGAGCATGCGCGAGCTCGAGGGTGCGCCCATCGTGTTGCCCGACCGCAGCTTCGGCATCCGCCATGTGGTGGAACGCGCCGCCAATGCCGCCGGCACGCCACTCAATCTGGTGCACGAGTCCAACTCGCTGCAGCTGCTCAAGGCGCTGGTGCGCAGCACCGATCTGCTCTCCTTCATGCCGCGCATGACTTTCGAATTTGAAGTGAGCCAGGGCACGCTGCAACACGCCCTGCTCGACGACGCCGTGGCCGCGCAAGCCAGCATCGACATCGTGGCCGCCCGCGGGCGTCAGCTGCCGCTGGCGGCGCGCACGTTCATGGCTCTGCTGCAGGAGTCGTGTCGGGGCTCGTAGCGTGAGGGCGCGTTGGCCTCGAGCACGGCGACGAGCGCTTACCGCGCACCGCTCCGTGTTCTTTTTTTTCGAACCACCCGCTCACCTCAAACGCCTTCCTGCGCGCTGCGGGGCATTGTTCAATCGAGTGCATCCCTAGACTCGTTCTGCCCAGGAGCCCCGAGATGGAAACCGAAGCAATCTGCTCGCCCTATGATGGCAGCGTGGTGGGCCACATGCCCGTGGCCGGCGCCGAGGATATAGAGCGCGCCATCGTGCAGGCACAGGCCTCGTTCGACGTGATGCGCAAGTTGCCGCGCTTTGTGCGGGCCGACATCCTGGCGCGGGCCGCGGAGATTCTGCGCGAGCGGCGCGAGGAGTTCGCCCGCCTGATCGCCGCCGAGGCGGGCAAGCCGCTTTACGATGCGCGCGGCGAGCTGGCTCGCTCCATCTTCAACCTCACCAATGCGGCCGCCGAGGCTCGGCGGATGCATGGCGAAGAAGTGCCGCTGGATGTGGACGCCGGCGTATTCGAATACCAGACCACAGACTCCTCCGGCAAGCCGGTGTCACTGGCCGATGCCGATGCCGCCGCGTTTGCGAAAATGCGGCGCCGCGTGGGGATTTCTCGCCGATTTCCGATCGGGCCGATTCTGGCGATTGCACCGTTCAATTTCCCGCTCAATCTGGTGCTGCACAAGGTGGCGCCCGCGTTGGCGGTGGGCAATTCGGTGGTGCTCAAGCCGGCACCGCAAACGCCCCTCACCTCGCAATTGATGCTCGAAATCTTCGAAGCAGCCGGCTTGCCGGCGGGTGCGTTGCAGGTGCTGCATTGCCCGGTGCCGCTGGCCGAAGCCATGGTGAAGGACGATCGCTTCGCGATGGTGACGTTCACGGGCAGCGCCAAGGTGGGCTGGCATATCAAGAATATTGCCGGGCGCAAGAAAGTGGCGCTGGAGCTGGGCGGCAACGGCGCGGTGATCGTGGCCGAAGATGCCGACCTCGATCTGGCCGCGGCGCGCTGCGTGCGCGGCGGGGTGGTGTATGGCGGCCAGTACTGCATCGGCGTGCAACGCATTCTGGTGCACGAATCGGTGGCCGAGGCGTTTACCGAGAAGCTGGTGGCCGGCGTGCGGGCGTGCAAGGTGGGCAACCCGATGGAAGAAGGCGTGGACGTGGGTCCGGTGATCGACGAGGGCTCGGCCATCCGGATCCAGAGCTGGGTGGATGAAGCCGTGGCCGCCGGTGCCAAGGTGTTGGCCGGCGGCACGCGCGAGCGCGCGGTGGTGCAGCCCACGGTGCTCTCCGAGACGCAACCCGGCATGAAGGTGGAAGACGAAGAGATCTTCGGCCCGGTGCTCACGGTGAATACGTATCGGGAGTGGGACGACGCCGTGCAGCGCGCGGCCGATTCGCGCTACGGTCTGCAGGGCGGCATGTTCACCAACGATCTGCGTCGCGCGTTCCAGGCGGTGGAAGATTGGGAGGTGGGCGGCCTGATGGTGAACGATGTGCCGATCTACCGCATCGACAACATGCCCTTCGGCGGCTGGAAGGAATCGGGCGTGGGCCGTGAGGGGACGAAGTACGCGATGGAGGAGATGACGGAAATCCGGCATCTGGTGATCAACTACGCGTGAGTTGCAAGGCGCAAGGCCTCGCCACGAAGCCCCCGTCATCCCGGGCAAGACAGGCCCAAAGGGCCTGCGCGAGGTCGTCACCCCGGGCTTGACCCGGGGCTGGGACCTCGCTGCATGAGTTGAGCGTCACCAAGCGCACGCAACGTTGGTACGCAGGCGTCGTACCAGGGATGACCCAAACCGGGGGGCGACCTATGCGATTTGATCAATTCACCATTCAGCGAAGGGCTTGGTCTGGCATTTGGCTCAGATCCCACTGAAAGCCACTTTCACGCAACTCGGGTAACAGTTGCGATGGCAAATGTCGTAAATGCTTGAGTAACTGCTTCATGTCAGAACGGACTTCCATGCCAGCAGGATAGATGAGGCAGCGAGTGATCCACAAATCACGAATACGACTCGCCGCAAGTTCACCTTGTTTGAGTTCGGCACGAATAGAGAGCCAAGGCAGCAATGCTGCCAGCGCTTGTTGCGTCAAGATCCGCTTGATCGTGCTTACACCCTCTAGCTCAAGCACAATCACAGGAGTCAAGGCGTGACTCGAAAAATTTCGATCAATTTCGCGACGAATTGTATCTTTTCGGCTGCTGGCCACCAAAGGAAAGGCGGCAGCTTCCGCCATAGACAGGGTTGCTGGCAATGCACCTAACGCGGCTGCACGCACCAAGTAAAGACTCTCTCGCCAGAGTGGAATCACTCTATAGGCGGTGTGGTATTCGGGGCACGCAACAATGGCGAGTTCCAGCCGCCCGGAGGTCACACCTTGCATGAGGGTCAGATTCGTACCCTCAACGATTGCAAGATCAATACCTCGCAACTTCGCCTCATCGAGAACATCGTTTAGCAAAAGCTGGGCAGCTGATGGTGGAAGCCCGAGCTGCAACGGAACAATCGTGCTCGAGGCTTCCAAGCTCGCCAACATTCGGCTGGCCTCACGGAGCGTGCGCTTTGCCCCGGGCAACACTTTCTTGCCCTCCGGGGTTAGCGAAACCCCCGAACTGCTACGAACCAGCAACCGGGCACCCATCGTTTGCTCAAACCGTCTCAGCTGTCGCGTCAATGTGGGTTGGCTGACACCCAGATGACGCGCTGCGGCATTGAACGCCCCGAGCCGCGCTACTTCAACAAAGTAACGCAAATACTGCAGATCAAGCCCCATGGGCAGCCACGTCCTCGTAGAAGTTTTCGACGAGATTATAGTAGGCTGATCATGGGGAGTCTCTATCATCACTCAGCTTGAATGCCAGTGTCTTGCACGAACCTGGGCCAGAATGCGTACTCCGCCTCAAGCTGTTCTTCAAAGGCCTCGGGCCCACTACCAACGGGAATCATGCCTTGCTTCGCCAATGCAGCGACAAGGTCGGAGTCTGTCAGTACGTTGGCGATCTCGCTGGCAAGCCTGTCTCGGATCTCAGTATCCAGCCCGGCTGGAGCGAACAAACCAAACCAAGTACCCACGTCATACCCTTCGACTCCCGATTCGGCCAATGTAGGCAGATCGGGAACCGCGGGAAAACGTTGCGCTGACGACACTGCCAGAGGTTTGACGCGTTCGCCCGAAAAGTGTGGAATCGCAGACGGCAAACTGGAGAACAAGACTTCAATCTGCCCCCCCAGAAGATCGTTTGTCGCCGGGCCCGCACCTTTGTACGGAATATGCATCATATCGATTTGGGCAAGGTGCTCGAGTACGGCTCCCGCAATGTGGCTTGGCGCCCCTACCCCGGCACTGCCATAGTTCAATTGGCCAGGCTGCGCGCGTGCCAGTTCTATAAGTTCGGCAACCGAATTTGCCGGGACAGAGCGATGCACCATGAGCACCTGGGTCGACTCGACGACATTAGTGATAGGCGTGAAATCGTCCCTCGCGTCGAATCGGAGCTTGAACAGGCTGCGATTGACAGTGTGGCTATTGCCGGTGAATAACAGTGTATAGCCATCCGCTGCCGCTTGAGCAACATACTCCGTACCAATATTGGTGGCCGCACCGGGCCGATTCTCAACGATAAAAGGCTGATCAAACGTCTCGGCCAGCTCTGCGGCGAGCAGCCGCGCGATCGCATCGACGCCACCACCGGGCGCCAATGGAACCACGAAGGTAACGGCTCGGTCCGGGTAAGCCGCTACGGCATCGTTAGCGTAGGTCGTTGGTACGAGGCTGGCGCACGCCAGCAGCCCGAGCCAGAGAGAGATTCGGTTGCGATCGTTACACATGAGTTGGCTCCTTCGTTCTCGTGGTGTTTGCCTCAGTCCTGCCGACTACCGAGTATGGTCAGGTACTGGGGATGGTGATTCGATGAAAGTTCGACTATTGGCCTCAAGAGTGGCGCTATCAATTGCAACTCCCAAACCAGGGGTGGAGGATGGGGCTAAATGTCCACCTACGGGGCGCAAAGCAGGCTGCATGTACCAACTTTCAAGGTCTATGGGGTTGATTTCAATGAAGCGGGCCCGGGTTGAGGCCATGCACACGTGCAGCGTCGCAGCGATGCCCGGTCCAAAATAGAAGCAGTGTGGCGAGATCTCAAGGTCGTGGGCTTCGGCCATAGCCATGACTTTGCGACAAGCTGAAATTCCGCCAACCTTGATCACATCGGGTTGCACAATATCGACGGCACGCCGAGTTATCAGCTCGCGAAAGCCCCAATGACTGTAGGCGTTCTCGCCCGCTGCTATCGGTACCGGCGAACGATCGCGTAGCCAGCGCAATCCGTCGTAGTCATCCATCCGTTGCAAAGGCTCTTCGAGCCATGCAAGATCATGCTCTGCCAAGGCATGTGCCGCGGCCAGGGCTTCTCGAGGTGTCCAGGCTCCGGATGCATCCAACATCAGAGTGACATCAGAACCAATCGCGTTCCGGACAGCCGCCACGCTCGCAACGTCGCGTTGATGCAATTTGATTGCGCTGTATCCCTGTTTTACGAAGCGCTGAGCTACCTCTGCCGCTTCAGCAGGATTGGCGTAGCGGTGCAGACTCGCATAAGCGGGGACAGTCTCTCGACAAGCACCACCGAGAAGCTGGTACAACGGCATGCCGGCCTCCTGCCCCAGGAGATCCCAAAGGGCAACCTCTATCCCGCTGATTGCGTGGAGCACGATGCCGGCTCGCCCATAACGAAAGCTTCTTTCGTAAAGTTGATGCCAGAGATACTCAATCCTCCTGGGATCCTGCCCTACCAGAAGCGGTTGAAACTCATGATGGATCAGCGCCTGAGCCGCTGACGGCGCCAAGCGAAAAACTTCACCGTAACCTACGCGGCCAGTACTGGTGGTGACCTTGACTAGCGTGTGTGCGGAGCTGGTTTCGCCGCCGACAGGTGCCGGTAGCGTCTCCTGCATGGGAACCCAAAGCGGAATTGCTTCCACATTGACGATCTTCATGTTGCCTCTCCTTGGATGCCTCGGGCACGCCGATAGCCCATTTCGACACGACTGATTGTGATCTCCAAGTCACCCAGGATTTCACTGCGCGTCATCATGCCGTTCGAAACGGCAAGCACATGGTCCAAAAGGATGTCTCGGGCCTGGTCCATGCCGTAATCGCCCTGCAAGACACCGCTGACATCGACGTCAATGTTGTCTGCAAAGTGCTCCGCTGTTCTCGGATTACCGGTAATCTTGAGGGTGGGAGAAATTGGGTTGCCGACCGGATTGCCCACGCCAGTGTTGAAGAGAACGACATGGCATCCTCCTCCGGCAAGCGCTGTCACGTTTTCGGTACCTGGCGCAGGGGCATCCATGAAAACCAAGCCCTTGCGACTTGGTTTTTCTGCATAGCCCACCACTTCACACAGCGGCGATACCCCACCCTTGCGGACTGCACCCAGCGATTTTTCTTCGAGAGTGGTCAAGCCGCCCGTAGCATTATCGGGACCGAAGCCGACGCTGTCGGCACCAAGATAGCGTGCTTCGTCCTCGCGCTGACGCACTGCTCGTAGCAGCTGGGCGGCGACGGTAGCATCGATCGCTCTAGCGGCTAGAGCATCTTCCGCTCCGATAATCTCTTCGGTTTCAGACAGGACGACAGTTCCGCCATGGTCGACTACCCAATCGGCGAACTGACCAGTGATCGAGTTGGCAGTTAATCCTGAAGTGGCATCGGAAGCTCCGCATTCAACACCGATCACCAATTCGGATACATCAACTGGCTCTCGCACAACCCGACCCGCTTGCACCACCATGTTTGTGGCTGCTCGTATACCGGCATCTACGGTTCGCTGAGTACCTCCTTCCTGCTGGACTGCCAGCCACACTACCGGTCGCCCTGTCACTGCGACTGCGTTGGCCAGAGCGACCGCACTTTGGGGTTCCATACTGATCACAAGCACAGCAGCCACGTTGGGATGCGTGGCATAGCCGACCAAAGTCCGAAAATGTTGCTCAGCATCCTCACCAAACATGCCGCGGCCGTAAGCCGCCCACAGCGGGACCGTACCTTTGACACTGTCGGCGATGCGCCGAACTACCGGGTTGATGTTGTCCATGGCACCCACGACCAACACATGATTGCGGATACCGAAAGTCCCATCAGGTCTGCGATAGCCCTGAATGCGTGCGACACTCATGACAAGCCTCCCACGCGCTGCGAACGCAGATTGTGCAGATGTACGTGACTGCCGGCCGCGATATCGGTACTAGCCTTGCCAATAGCCGCTCCGTACTTCAGCACAGCTTGGCCAGAACTCATGTTCATCAAAGCAAGTTTGTGTCCGTATGGAATGGGCTCGCGAACGATCACCTCGTGTTTGCAGCGACCGACAGTCAACCGAAGCTCCTCGCCAGTGACTAAATCGGCCAGTGCCGTGGCGACATGATCGGCAGGGTCGACGATAAGTGCTCTAAGCATCATGAAGAATTCCTGTTGGGGATGAGACGGATAGCCACGAGGCGATGAAGATCTCGAGCGCTTCCGAACCTGGTGCCACTCTACGCAAAGCCAACAAAAACAATAATGACATTCGTGCATTACCCAATAGCTTATGTACATAGGGCGGGCAAACCATTGATGCCTACAATGGGTTCATCACGACAACGGACAAGTCACTCATGAACGTGTGCATCTATGGTGCAGGAGCGATCGGCGGGCATCTGGCTTATCGCTTGATCAAGGCCGAAACTGCGAATGTGACGGTGATTGCCCGGGGAGCGCATGCCGATGCGTTGAGATCGCGAGGTCTGAGCTTGCGGCAGGCTGACGGAGCCGAAGGCACGGTCAATGTCAATGTGGCCGCATCGCCGTGGGGAAATGGCGCCCAGGATCTGGTGTTTGTGACACTCAAGACACCATCTCAGCCCGGTCAGGCACGTCAAATCGCATCCTGGCTGGCACCGGGCGGTCGCGTGGTCTTTGTCAACAATGGCATCCCGTGGTGGTGGCATGCTGCGCCCGAGATGATCGACAAGCCCATTCGCGCAGTCGATCCTGAGAATCTGATAGGTCGCTGGATCGGTAGCGCACGCAGCTTCGGCTGTGTGGTGTACTCACAAAACGAAGTGATCGCCCCCGGCGTGATTCAACACTATCAAGGTCTGCGCTGGATTCTCGGCACACCTGACAGATCCTCTCCCCACCTACTGACACAAACTGCGAAAGTACTTGCAGAGGCTGAACTGGCAGCCGAAATAACCGACGATTTGCGTCGCTCTGTCTGGGTGAAACTGCTACGCAATATTGCGTTTAGTCCCATATCGGCCATCGTTGGTCAGGATCTGTCTGTGGTGACCCAAGAGCCACAGTTGATGCGCGTCGCCGAGACACTGATGTGCGAGGTCGCGCGACTTGCGGCGACTTTGGGGTGGCCTGATCTTGTGCCTTGCGTTCCAACCATTCTGGCAAAACTACCCGTGGCCGGTCGACCATCCATGCTACAGGACCGCCTGGCTCGACGTCCCATGGAGTTGGCTGGTCAGCTGGTGGCCATCCAGGAACTTGCCACAGACGTCAATGTTGCAATGCCAACATTGGACGCCATGATCGCCCTGTTAACCGCGATTGACAAAGCAGAATCTGCCCACTGACGGACAAAACAGTCTGGAGATGCCGCACTACCAGCAACTTTGGAAGCGACTCACTATCCATGAATGTTGTGATTGCTGACATGCGATCAAGGCGCACCGCCTATTCTCCTCAGCCATAAGAAGCCTTCAACCATGGACGCACTCACCAGTTCTCCCCACTGGCTCACCACATTCACCTCCCAGCCCGCGCCTTGGCTTTGCCTCGCTCTTGCCGTACTCGCCGCCTTCCTCATGGGCTTCGCGCGCAGCGGTATTGGCGCCGGCGGCTTCGTGGTTTCGCCCCTCATGGTGCTCGCGCTGGGGTCTTCTGTGGGCATTGCGGTGGTGGCGGTGCTGATGCTGCCGGCCGCCGTTACGGCGTACTGGCAGCATCGACGGGATGCCGGACCCGAGCTGTTGAAGCCCTTGATTCCGGCTGCGGTGGTGGGCACCGCTCTGGGCGGCCTGATTCTGTGGTGGCTGGTGTCCGATGGCGAGATGGCGGCGATTCATCGACGGCTGGAAATTCTGGTGGCGGGCCTGTCGCTGCTGTATGTGGCCTTGGTGAGTCTGCGCGATCGCATCGCGGCGCTGGCTCGCAACCTCGGGCCACCCAGCGCCGCCGGCCTCTTCGCCATGGGTACCGGCATGGGCATCAGCCAGACCGTGGCCAATTCGGGCACGCCGCTGATGACGGTGTATTTTCTGTGCCACAAGATCGGCAAGGAACATTTCGTGGGGGCGCAGTCGGCGTTTCTGCTGATTCAGAACACGCTGAAACTGGCACCACTCGTGTGGCTGGGCATTCTGCACCTGGGCAACGCCACGGCAGCGCTGTTGCTCATGCCGCTTACCTTCCTGGGGAGTTGGGCCGGGCAGCGGTTTTACCTCCGCGCGGATGACAAGGCGTTTTTTCGGCTGTATGCGGCGCTGCTGGTGATCGGACTGGTGGCGAGCTTGCTGTTGCTGGTAGGAAGGGAGCGGGTGTTTGGGGGGTAAGGTGGGGCGGATTGTTGGTAACGCCCACCTCATTCCAGCCCGAAATACCTAGCGTTCGAGCAGGACAAGACGACTTGCCTTCATCAGCCGGCGAAAATCCCGGTCGAATGTGACCAGCTGCAATTGCTGATGCTGCGCGGCAGCGGCGATCCAGGCGTCGGGTATCGAGTTGCCAGCGAGCTGATGCTTTTCGCACAAGTCGACAAATAATGGCCACTCGCTGCCCAACGGCGTCAAACTGACGCCAGGGCTTTCCAGAATTGAACGGAGAAAATCAATGGCAGCTTGCCACGGCGTCGGTTCGTGGAACACCTTCGGGTGGGTCACCAACCGCAAGAAGCCGGATGCCACCATTGGCAAGACCGCGAAGGGCTTGCCTGGGCCAGCCTCAGCCAGTGCGGCCTCAAGGTAGCGCAATGCCGGAACGTGATAGGGGTGATCTGAGCGTGAGGCAGCCACCAATACGTTGACGTCCGGCGTCATAAGGCTTGTTCGGTGTCATCGATCAAATCCAGCAAGTGCTTGTGGCTTGCCGGGTTGACCACACCGGATCGCAAGCCCCCTTTACCGTGCCAAACGGGCAACGACTGAGTCTGGGCGGTGGCGTGTTCGATATTTTCTTCGCGCAACCGTGCAGCCAAGGCTTCTTCGATGATGCGCGTGAGACTTTTGCCCTCTCGTGCGGCATAGGCTTTGGCCTCGCGGATCAAGGTGTCTTCCAGGTCGAGAGTTGTTCGCATCACATATCTCGAAATAATGCAGATATCTGCATTATCGGGGAACCACGATGTTTCATCAAGCTGAAGGACACCTAGGCCATTGGGAGGGCTCAGGTGATGACGGGGGTCCCGGATACCGTCCGGGCGCTTTGCGCCCGGCGGTTCCGGGATGACGTGATCTTCGTGGCAACGCTTTGCGCCCGCGTGACCCCGTCATCCCGGGCTTGACCCACGTCATCCCGGGCGAGACGGGCCCTTTAGGCCCGCGTGACCTCGTCATCCCGGGCTTGACCCGGGAACACCCGGCTTGTCGCTCGGGCAGGTTTGCGGAGATAATCGCGGCCTGCCTGCGGCTTGCCGTGGGCGCTTGCAAGCCGTGGTGGTCGCTGGCTCAGGCTGGCGGCGCCGCTGTCGTGGTTTTCCGACCCCCTCCCCTCGAGTTTGCCGCATGTCACATTGTCGATCCCTTCCCTCGCGCTGGGCGCTGGGTACCCTTGCCCTTCTCACTGCCACTGCCGTTCAGGCGCAAGGTACGGGCATCAGCGCCAAGGGCAATACGGGGGGGCTGGTGATCCCGTCGGCCTGGGTGCTGGATCCGGGCACCATGGCCATCACGGCGGGCAATTACATGGAGCCGCGCATTCCCAACCCCGACAAGCGGCAGAACTATTCGTTTGGCGTGGGTTTCTTGCCGTATCTCGAGATCTTCGGGCGCTTTGCCGAGTATCAATACGATGGTCCGTCGCGACCGGGGTTGAACATCAACGGGCCGCGAGATCTGTCGGCCAACGTCAAGTTCCAGTTCCCGTCCCTGCACGAACGGCTCCCGGATTTCGCCATCGGTATCAACGACATTGGCGGTGCGGCAAACTATTTCGACGCGGCGTACGCCGTGGCGTCGGATCAATGGGGGCCGGTGCGCTGGTCGTTGGGTTATGCGCGCGGCAAGGCTTCGGGCAACCGCGGCAAGTTGTTCGACGGGCCGTTTGGCGGGGTGGAGGTGATGGCCTGGGATACGGGTCTGTCGCTGCTGGCGGAATACGACGGGCAGCAGGGCCATGCCGGGGTGCGGTATTACGCGCCGCCCATTCCATTCCTTGGCAATGCGCAGTTTGTGGGTACGGCACAGCGTTCGTTCGGTGCCGAGGATGCGCAGGGTAACCGGGTGGATGCCACCAGTGTGGCGTTGAGCCTGATGATTCCGTTCGGTCGCAACCAGCAGGCGTATCGCGATTTCGAGCCGGGAGCGGGCACCGCCTTGCCGCCGCTCGACACCGCCGCCGAGGAGGCCGCGGCCGAGGCGCCGTTCAACCCCGAGGAGGCCCGTACGCGCCTGACCAATCTGCAACAGGCGCTGGAGCAGGCCGGCCTGGAGCGTCTGCGTGTGGGTTTGGCGGGCGAGACCCAGTTGGTGGTGGAGTACGAGAATCACCGCTATGCGCGCAACGAGGTGGATGCGCTGGGCATCGTGTTGGGGCTGGCCGCCGAGTATGCACCGCGGCAAGTGAAGCGCGTGTATGCCGTGACGCTGAAGAACGGCCAGCGGCAGTACGAAACTTCAGTGAGCGCGCCACGCATGCGCGCGTTTCTGCGTGACGGCAACTGGGGGCCGGTGCGGGGCACGCTGTGGACGGGCATGAAACCCAGCTACGAGGCCAGCGCGGTGAACTGGCTGCACGACAAGCCCACTGGCCACACGTGGGTGCGGCTGTCGGTGGCGCCGCGTATCAGCTCCTATCTGGGTACCGAAGTGGGTGCCTACGATTATTCGCTGGCGGCCGAATGGCAGGCGCAGGTGCCACTGTGGCGGGGTGCGGTGGGCTATGCCAGTTACATTACCCCAATGGCCGATTCCGACAATTTCCGGGAGGGGGGCGTGTTCTATCCCTCACGGCAACGCCCGGGCACGCGCGCCGCGCACGTGAGCCAGGCGCTCTGGTTGCACCCGCGGCTGCTCAATGTGCTGAGTGTGGGCCAGTTCAATTACAACTACGGGGGCGCGCAAAATCAGACGTATTTCTTCGTGCCCGGTCGCGACGCCGACACGGTCAATCTGAAGCTGTCGCGCTTTCGGCACTTCAACGACACTCCCCAGTATCCCGACGAATCCAACTACAGCCTGTCGTACACGCTGCGGATGAACGACGGCAATACGGCCATCGAGGCCGGTTTCAGCGAATTCGTGGACGGCAGCCGCGGACCCACACTCAATATCACGCGCTGGTTCGGCGACGTGAACGTGCAACTGCATGCGCGACGCAACGACGGCGTGACCACCGCCGGCCTGCGCGTGGGCATCCCACTCACGCCGCGGCGCGGCATGCAGCCCTATCCGATTACCTTTGCCGGCACCAGCCAGTTCGAGTACGGCATCGAAACCGCCGTGGCGTCGTCGGGCGCCAATCGTGTCACTCGGGGCGGCAACAGCATTGCCATGGATTACGACGCCACGACGCAATTGCTCAACCGGGGTCGTTTCGGCGAGGATTATCTGGGCAATCAATTACCGCGTATGCGCGAAGCGTTTTATCAGTACACTCGCTGAGTCGGGACACGTGGGCGGCATCGGGCCGCTCACGGCACCACGCACCGGCGACGGCGATCCTGGTCTGGCCACGGCTTTTTTGCCCGAGACGTCAATTTCGGCAAAAAGTATCCCTCTACCGTTTACGCGCCCAACGGTCTGAGATATCGTGTTGCATGTGGCCCGAACCACGCAGGCTTATCGCTTTGGCGCTCAAGGAGTCATCTAATGAAACAAGAATCGAAGTCCTACCTTTCTCTGGGAGCCCGCTGGGTGCTGGCTCCTCTCAGCATGGCCGTACTGGCCGCTTGCGGTGGCAGCAGCGGCGATGATCCCCCTCCCGGCCCCGTCACCGAATACATCGTCGATGGCCAGGTGGCCGTGGGCGCTCTGGTAGACGGCGCTGCCGTCGAAATCACCTGCGCCGAGGGCGGCGGTACGGGTCGTGCCATTTCCGGCAGCAACGGCAGCTTCGAGTTGAATCTGGAAGAAGGTTCGGTGCGTCCGTGCGTGGGCGAGGCCATCCTCGAGAGCGGCAACCGCATGCGCTCCATCATCCCTGGTGGCGATCCCAACGTTACCCGCATCAACTTCTCGCCGCTCACCGATGCCCTGGTGACCTTCATGATGGGTCAAACCAACAAGGGTTCGGATGCCAATCCGCGTGATCTGATTCAAGACGAATCCAATCTGTTCAGCCAGGCCGCGAACTCGCGCGCCGGCTTCAACAACAGCCGCAATTCGTTCCAGGCCTACTTCGAGACCAACACCGGCATCAGCCTGGCCGGGTTCGACTACCTCACCGACACCATCGTGGTCGGTCAGCCGTCGGATAACGCGCTCGAGGCCATGCGTGGCGTACTCGTGCCGTCCAACCCCGACGATCCCAACAGCCCGCCCGTGCCGCTGCTCAACCCCGATGGCTCGGTGTCCACTGCCGGTCGCGCCACCATCAATAGCGACGCGCCCGAGATCGTGGGTGGCGACATCCCCGGTTGTGATGCTCCCGGCAACAGCTGCGGTGGCACGGCCGGTCAAGAGGTCGTGATCACCGGCGGCGGCGGCAACTAAACTGTCGTCATGCTGTCACGGCCGGGCCCTGGGCCCGGCCTGTCACGCCAACCGCGGCATGGATTCTGATCTGTGCCGCCTTAAAAAAAACGCCCTCACGGGCGTTTTTTTTAAGGCTTTTGCCGGCGCGGGCGGCTGTGATGGCTTGCATGAATTGCGCGGGCCACTGCCCTGCGCCGTTCTCTCTGTGCGAGACAACGCCATGCCATCCAAGGCGGAGGGGTCAGCTCACCGAAGTTGCCACCCGCCGCACCGTGACCTGTATGCGGCCGGTGTCGGGGTTGCGCCGAATATGACGGGTGTAGCGTTCTTCCACGTCGAACCAGGTGGCCACGCGATCCCAGATGCCGTCGCGTGCCGTATGCACGGGGTGATACACGTGCTGCCACAGCACGAACACCAGCACGGGGGCAGCCACCAGACTCACGCGCCATACCGGGCCCATGCGCAGGGGTTGGCGCAACACCACGGCAGCCACCGCCAGACCCACCGCGGCGCCCAATACGGTTTCGGAAAGGGTGTGATCGAGCCGCCACACCAGGGCCACTGCCATGGTCAGGGCGAACGCCAGCCCCGCGCCGATGCCCAGAATGCGCCAGCCGCGCCCCAGGCCCGCCGTGAGAAAGCCGCCCAGCACCGGATATAGCGCACTGGCGAACATGGCGTGACCGCTGATGTTGTAGAACTGCCAGCGCGGCAGCGACCAGCCGAAGAGATCGAACGCCATCTTGCCCGACATGATCAGCAAGACGGCACAGCCCAGCGACACCAGCCAGACCAGGGCCGAGCGCCACTGCGCCTGGGCAACCAGCGCCAATGCCATGCCCAGCGCCAGAGGCAGGGCCCAGGCGCTATCGGCAAGGTGAATGAAGGTGCGCATGCGGGGGCCATGTGTGGGGCCGTGAAAGGCCACTGAGACGGTGGTGCGAGGAGGGGGACTCGAACCCCCACGCCAGTGACGGCGTCAGGACCTAAACCTGGTGCGTCTACCAATTTCGCCATCCTCGCCTGGCCCGGGTGCGGCCCGAGCAGCTCGCCATTGTAGCGCACAGGCGAAGTACAATCGTGGGTTTCCCTCGCGCCCGTTGCCGGCGGCCCGATGGCCGATACCGGCGTTTTGCGTCATGAATCCAAGACTCGATCTGCTGCACCCCTACCCCTTTGCGCGGCTGCGTACGCTGCTCGACGGCGCCACGCCGCCGGCCGAGCTCACGCCGATTCCGCTGTCGCTGGGCGAGCCCAAGCACCCCACGCCGGTGTTCATCCGCGAGGCCCTGGCCGCCAACCTCGATGGCCTGTCGAGCTACCCCGCCACCCAGGGGCCGGCCGCGCTGCGCGAGGCCATCGCCAATTGGCTGGCGCAGCGCTACGACATCCCGGAGCCGGATGCCGATACCCAGGTACTGCCCGTGCTGGGTTCGCGCGAAGCGCTGTTTGCCATTGCCCAGGTGGCGGTCGATCCCCGCGGCAACGACGTGGTGCTGTGCCCCAATCCGTTCTATCAGATCTACGAAGGGGCGGCCTTGCTGGCCGGGGCCCAGCCGGTGTATGTGAACGCCGACGCGGCCCACCAGTACGCGCCCGACTGGAGCACCGTGAGCGCCGACGAATGGCAACGTACCGCGCTGGTGTATGTGTGTTCGCCCGGCAACCCGGCCGGCAACGTGATGGATCTGGCGCAGTGGCGCGAGCTGTTCGAGCTGGCCGATCGCCACGATGTGCTGATCGCCGCCGACGAGTGCTACAGCGAGATCTATCAAGATGAGTCTTCGCCTCCGTTGGGTGCGCTGCAGGCGGCCCATGCGTTGGGGCGAACCGACTACCGCCGCCTGATCGTGTTTTCCAGCCTGTCGAAGCGCTCCAATGTGCCCGGCCTGCGTTCGGGTTTTGTGGCGGGCGACGCCGAGTGGCTGCAGCGCTTCCTGCTGTATCGCACGTATCACGGCAGCGCCATGAGCGCCACGGTGGCAGCGGCCAGCATCGTGGCCTGGCAGGACGAAACCCACGTGGCGGAAAACCGTCGGCTCTACCGCGAGAAGTACGACGCGGTCATGCCCATCCTGCAAGCGGTGTTGCCGGTTGCGCGCCCGCCGGCCTCTTTCTATCTGTGGGTGCCCACGCCGGAGCCCGATACCGACTTTGCGCGCGCTCTGTACGAATCACAGGGCGTTACGGTGCTGCCCGGCAGTTTTCTGGCGCGCGACTCGCATGGCGCGAACCCGGGCGCCAATCATGTGCGCATTGCGCTGGTGGCAACGCCCGAAGCGTGCCTGCTGGGGGCCGAGCGTCTGGCCCGTTTCATGCGCGAGCGCCATGGCGAGCGTGGCGCGGCCTGAGCCCCCGGGCGCCGCGCCCGGCCCGGCATCCGGCACCCGGGCCACACGTGCCGGCGGCCGCCCCTCCTTTCTCCCGATTTCGACACTCTCCATTCTTTACAGGAAGCCCTTTCATGACACAGGATCTGCAGAACACTCTCGAGCAAGCTTGGGAAGACCGCGCCAACCTGTCGCCGGCCAGCGCGCCGGCTGCCGTGCGCGACGCGGTGGAGCACGCACTGGCTGAACTCGATCGCGGCACGCTGCGCGTGGCCGAGAAGGTGGGCAACGACTGGGTGGTGCACCAGTGGCTGAAAAAGGCGGTGCTGTTGTCGTTTCGCCTGGAAGACAACGCCGTGATGGGCCAGGCGCCGCTGCAGTTTTTCGACAAGGTGCCGACCAAGTTCCAGAACTTCACCCAGGCCGACTTCCAGGCGGGCGGCTACCGCGTGGTGCCGCCGGCGGTGGCGCGGCGTGGCAGCTTCCTGGGGCGCAACGTGGTGCTCATGCCGTCGTACGTCAACATCGGCGCCTATGTGGATGAGGGCACCATGGTCGACACCTGGGCCACGGTGGGTTCGTGCGCTCAGATCGGCAAGAACGTGCATCTGTCGGGTGGCGTGGGGATTGGCGGCGTGCTCGAGCCGCTGCAAGCCAACCCCACCATCATTGAAGACAATTGCTTCATCGGCGCCCGCTCCGAGGTGGTGGAAGGCGTGATCGTGGAGCGCGATTCGGTGCTGGCCATGGGCACCTTCATCAGCCAGAGCACACGCATCTACGACCGCACCACCGGCGAAACCCACTACGGTCGCGTGCCGTCGGGCTCGGTGGTGGTGCCAGGCACGCTGCCGGCGGCCGATGGCAGCCACAGCCTGGCGTGCGCCGTGATCGTCAAGCGCGTGGATGCACAAACCCGCGCCAAGACCAGCGTGAACGAACTGCTGCGCGGCGCCTGACTCGATGACTGACGAACCCGTTCTGGCCCTCACCACCGATCTCATCCGACGGGAGTCGGTCACGCCCGACGACGCCGGCTGCCAGGCCTTGTTCAGCGAGCGCCTGGCACCGCTGGGCTTTGTCTGCGAAACCTTCGCCTGGGGCGGCGTCACCAACCTGTGGGCCCGCCGAGGCACGGCAGCGCCGCTGGTGGTGTTTGCCGGACACACCGACGTGGTGCCCACCGGCCCGCATACCGACTGGCAAACGCCGCCGTTCGTGCCCACCGTGGTCGACGGCGTCCTCTACGGCCGCGGCGCGGCCGACATGAAGTCGTCGCTGGCGGCCTTCGTGGTGGCGGCAGAAGAGTTTGTGGCGGCGCACCCCGATGCCCCCGGCTCGATCGCACTGCTGCTCACATCCGACGAAGAAGGCCCGGCCACCGACGGCACGGTGAAGGTTTGCGAGGCGCTGCAGGCGCGCGGCGAGCAGCTCGACTTTTGCATCGTGGGCGAACCCACCTCGGGCCAGCAGCTGGGCGACACCCTCAAGAATGGGCGGCGCGGTTCGCTGTCGGGCTATCTCACTGTGGAAGGCGTGCAGGGCCACGTGGCCTACCCTCACCTGGCCCGCAACCCGGTGCACGAGATGGCGCCTGCGCTGGCCGAACTGGTGGCCACGCAGTGGGATGAGGGCAACGAGTACTTCCCGGCCACCACCTTCCAGATCGCCAATGTGCAGGCCGGCACCGGTGCCACCAATGTGATTCCCGGCACTGCCGAGGTGATGTTCAACTTCCGCTACGCCACCGCCAGCACGGCCGAGGGGCTCAAGGCGCGCGTGGGTGAGATTCTCGACCGCTATGGCCTGCGCTATCAGCTGCGCTGGGTGCTGAGCGGCGAGCCCTTCCTCACGCCGCGCGGCGAGCTGAGCGAGGCCCTGGTGGGTGCGATTCGCGACGAGACCGGCTTGCAGGCCGAGCTGTCCACCACCGGAGGTACCTCCGACGGCCGTTTCATCGCCAGGATCTGCCCCCAGGTGGTGGAGTTTGGGCCCATCAATGCCAGCATTCACAAAGTGAACGAACACATCGCAGTGGATTCGCTGGTGCCCTTGAAGAATATCTACCGGCGCACGCTCGAGCGCCTGCTGCTGGGTCACGCATGATGTCGACGCTCACACGCTACGCTCCCCTGCACACGCTGCGCGACTGGTTGCGCTACGCCGTCACCCGCTTTACCCGCGCGGGCCTGGTGTTTGGCCACGGCAGCGATAACGCCTACGACGAGGCCGCTTATCTGCTGCTGCACACGCTGCACCTGCCGGCCGACACGCTCGAACCGTTTCTCGACGCCCATCTGCTCGACAGTGAACGCGAAGCGGTACTGGCGGTGATCGAGCGGCGCGTGCGCGAACGTCTGCCGGCCGCCTACCTCACGGGCGAAGCGTGGCTGCGCGGGCGCCGCTTTGCGGTAGATCAGAACGTGCTGGTGCCGCGCTCGCCCATTGCCGAGCTGCTCGACGAGGGTCTGGACGCCTGGCTGGGCGACGAGCATGGCGAGGTGCGTGCCGTCCTCGATCTGTGCACCGGTTCGGGCTGCCTGGCGATCATCGCCGCCGAAGTCTTCCCCCACGCGCAGGTGGTGGCGGCCGATATCTCCGGCCCGGCGCTGGCCGTGGCGCGGCGCAATGTGCGTGATTACGGGCTGGAAGATCGCATCGCCGTGGTGCAGGCCGATCTCCTGCAGGGCGTGCCCGAGCAGGCCTTCGACCTCATCGTGTGCAACCCGCCCTATGTGAATGCCGAGGCGATGAGCGCCCTGCCACCCGAGTATCGCCACGAGCCGCAGCTGGGTCTGGATGGCGGCACCGATGGCATGGACCTCATTCGCCGCATCGTGGCCGACGCCCCGCGCTACCTGAGCGAGCACGGCGTGCTCATCCTCGAGATCGGCCACGAGCGCCCCCACTTCGAAGCCGCCTTCCCCCACCTCCAGCCGATCTGGCTAGCCAGCGAAACCACGCAAGACAGCATTCTCCTCCTCGAGCGATCACAGCTGAGCGCCGCATGATCCGAGCCACCCAAATCACCTTGCGCCGCGGCACCAAAGTGCTGCTCGACCAGACCGACTTCGTCATTCATCCCGGCGAACGCGTGGGTATTGTGGGCAAGAATGGCGCAGGCAAATCCACCCTGTTCGCCCTCCTCACCGGCGAGCTCGATGCCGATGGCGGCACCCTGCAGATCCCGCCGGGATGGCGGATCGCGGCGATCGCCCAGGAAATCACCGCCCTGGATCGCCCTGCCCGCGAATTCGTGATCGACGGCGACACCCATCTGCGCGAGCTGCAAGCCGCACGAGCCACCTTGGCCGGCGACGAAGACCACGACAGCGGCATGCGGGTGGCCGAACTGGAGGCCGAGCTGGCCGACGCCGGCGCCTGGACGGCAGAATCGCGCGCCGAGCAGTTGCTCGCCGGCCTGGGGTTTGCCCCCGACGAATGGCTCAAGCCGGTGGGGCAGTTTTCCGGGGGGTGGCGCATGCGGCTGAACCTGGCGCGCGCGCTGATGGCCCCTTCCGACCTGCTCCTGCTCGACGAGCCCACCAACCACCTCGACCTCGACGCCATGATCTGGCTCGAGCGCTGGCTCGAGAGTTATCCCGGCACCGTGCTGTTGATTTCGCACGACACCGAGTTTCTCGATGCGGTGGCGCGCAGCATTCTCCACTTCGATCAGGGCAAGTTGCAGCGCTACAAGGGCGGCTACGAAGATTTCGTCGAGCAGCGCGCCGAGCGGCTACGCCAGCACGAGCTGGCTTTGGCGAAGCAGGAGAAGAAGACCGCCCACCTGCAAAGCTTCATCGACCGCTTCAAGGCCAAGGCCACCAAGGCCAAGCAGGCGCAGAGCCGGGTCAAGGCGCTGGCACGCATGGAGCAACTGGCGCCGCTGCGGCGCGATTCCGGCATTGCCATCCGCATTCCTTCGCCCGAGAGCACCCCCGACCCGCTGCTCAAGCTCGAGCACGTGGCCTGCGGTTATCCCGACCACGCGGTGCTGCGCGACGTCACGCTGATGGTGCGGGCCGGCGCCCGTGTGGGCATTCTCGGCGCCAACGGCGCGGGCAAGAGCACGCTGGTGAAAACGCTGGCGGGCGAGCTGAACGCCCAGGCCGGCCAGGTGACCGCTTCGCGCGGCTTGCAGGTGGGCTATTTTGCCCAGCAGCAGCTCGACATGCTCGATCTCGACGTCAGCCCGCTGGTGCAGCTGGGCCGACTGGCGCCCACCACCCGGGAGCAGGAGCTGCGCAATTTTCTGGGCAGTTTCGGCATCGTGGGCGACCAGGCCACTGCCCCCGTGGCGCCGATGTCCGGTGGTGAAAAGGCGCGCCTGGCGCTAGCGCTCATCGTGTGGCAGAAGCCCAATCTGCTGCTGCTCGACGAGCCCAGCAACCACCTCGATGTGGACACGCGCGAGGCGCTGACCGAAGCGCTGGCCGGCTTCGAGGGCAGCATGCTGCTGGTGTCGCACGATCGGCATTTGCTGCGCACCACGGTGGATGAATTCTGGATCGTGGCCGATGGCCAGGTGGATGAGTTCGATGGCGATCTCGACGATTACCGCCAATGGCTCGCGCAGCGCGGCGCCGTGGGCCGCGGCACCACGGCCAGCACGCCAGCGCCTGCCGACGCTGACGCGAGCGAGCGCTCGGCTCGCCCGGCCGGCGTGGCCGCGCCAGGCGCCACGGACGACGCCGGCAATCCGCTCGACCGCAAAGTCCAACGCCGGCTGGAAGCCGAAGCGCGCCAGCGCGTGGCGGCCGAACGCAAACCGCTCGAGAAGCAGCTGGCCCGGGTAGAAGCCGAGATGGCCAGGCTCGAGGCGCGCCGCGACGAACTCGACGCCAAGGTGGCCGACCCTACGCTGTACGACGACGCTCGGCGCGACGAACGGATCACCGTGCTGGCTGAACATGGCGAGGTGCAAAAACGCCTCGGCGACATCGAGCTGGAATGGCTCGAATTGCAGGAATCGCTCGAGGCGCTGCAAGCCTGACCCCCGCGCCTACCGTGGTGTCGATTTGACGGCACCGCGGATATCCGTTAGAAATGGTGCATTGCAACAACGATGCCATCCTGGCGTGTTGTGATGGGGCTTGCACGCTTTTCCCGAAATCCGCCCCTCCGAACCGGAGCACACCATGCCCGATACCGCAAACGCCCAATCCACGCCGCCTGCCCTCATTCCCTGGAAGACGCTGGCAGACGCCACGGCCTACACCGTGGACGCCTGGCAACGCAGTATTCTCTACACCGACGTGATGCGGCAGCGCGGCAATCAGTACCACGACCACCTGCAGGAAGACGTCCCGCACGTGCTCAATTTTGCGTACGAACCGGTGCTTTCCGGCCACACGCTGGAGCGACCGGTAAACTATTGGCTGGTGCGCATCGTGCCGCCCGAAGGCGTGACGGTGGATGACTCCCGCCGGCCCTTCGTGGTGGTGGATCCGCGCGCGGGCCACGGCCCCGGAATCGGCGGCTTCAAGGCCGAAAGCGAGGTGGGTGCGGCGCTGCGCGCCGGTCACCCGTGCTACTTCGTGGGCTTTTTGCCCGACCCGGTGCCCGGACAGTCGGTGGAAGACGTGATGCATGCCGAGGCGCAGTTTCTGGAAACCGTGATCGCGCTGCATCCGCAAAGCGACTGCAAGCCGGCGGTGGTGGCCAACTGCCAGGCTGGCTGGCAGATTCTCATGACCGCCGCCATGCGGCCGGAACTGTTCGGCCCCATTCTGGTGGCCGGCGCGCCGGTGTCGTATTGGGCCGGCGACAACCCCATGCGCTATGCCGGTGGTCTGTTGGGAGGCAGCTGGCTCACGGCACTCACCAGCGACCTGGGCGCCGGCCGCTTCGACGGCGCCTGGCTGGTGCAGAATTTCGAAAGCCTGAATCCGGCCAACACCTGGTGGGGCAAGCAGTACCGCCTCTACGCCAACGTGGATACCGAACCGCCGCGCTACCTGGAGTTCGAAAAGTACTGGGGTGGCTATGTGTATCTCAACGATATCGAGATCCAGTACATCGTCGACAACCTCTTCATCGGCAATCGTCTGGCCACGGCCGAGCTGATCACCTCCGACGGCGTGCGGCTCGATTTGCGCAACATCCGCTCGCCCATCATCGTGTTCTGCTCGCAGGGCGACAACATCACACCGCCGGGCCAGGCCCTGGGCTGGATCACCGATTTGTACCGTGATCAGCGCGACGTGCTCGCGCACGACCAGACCATCATTTACGCGGTGCACGAGAGCATCGGCCATCTGGGCATTTTTGTGTCGGGCAGCGTGGGCAGCAAGGAGCATCGCGAGTTCACCGACAACATCGATTTTGCCGAAACCCTGCCGGCCGGCATTTATGAGGCGGTGCTGGAAGACAAGACCGACACCACGCCCAATGCCGATCTGGCCGGCGGTGATTATGTGCTGGCATTTCGCGATCGGCACATCCAGGATGTGCGCGATATCGTGCAGCCAGACGAAGCCAGCGAGCGGCGCTTTGCCACGGTGTCGCGCATCTCCGACATGAACCTGGGGCTGTACCGCAGTTTCCTGCAACCTTGGGTGCAAGCGACAGTCACGCCCGCGTTTGCCGCCTGGAATCGGCAGATGCATCCGCTGCGGCTGGCCTACGAATGGCAGTCGGATCGCAATCCGTGGTCGGTGGCGGTGTCGGACATGGCCGATGCGGTGCGCGAAGATCGCCAGCCGGTGGCCGACGACAACCCCTTCTGGCAATGGCAGCAGGCCATGTCGAAGGCCACGCTGCAGCAATTGAATCTGTTCCGCGATCTGCGCGATCAGGCTTACGCGGATACGTTCCGAACCTTCTACGATTCCCCCTGGGTGCAAGCCATGGCGGGACTCAAGGCGCGCGACAACCAGGCCGTGCGTCGCCATCCGGGCTACTCGCCGGAGCATCGCGTGTTCGTGGAGCGCGAGATGGCGAGGCTGCAGACGCAGATCAACGAGGGCGATCTGGTGGATGCGGCCATTCGCGCGGTGTTCTACATCAGCCGATCCCGCCGCCAGGTCGACGAGCGCGCCTTCAACCTGATTCGCCGGCTGCGTGAAGACATGACGCCTTGCCGCAGCGGCTGTCTGGGCGACTTCAAGGATCGGGTGCGTAGCCAGATCGAGCTGATGCTGCTCGACGAAGATGCCGCACTTGACGCCTTGCCGCAGCTGTTGGCTCGAGCCGATGCCGAGGCCATCCGGGGCGTCGAGGGCTTCTTGCGCGAGTCGCTGGCCGCCGAAGGTCATGTGACCGACGATGAAGCCGAACGTCTGCAGCGGGTGCTGGAGCGCTTCGACGCGGTGGCGGCGCAGCACGAAGAAGCCCTGCGCCGCGACGCCGAGGCGGCACGCGAGCGTGCGGAAGTGGAACGCGCCCGGGCAGAGGAACAAGCCAACGAGCAGCGTCTCGCCGCGGAGAAAGCCCGGGCGGAGGCTCAGGCCAAACTGCAGGCTGAAGCCGAGGCGCGCGCGGCCGCAGAGGCCAAGGCCAAACAGGAAGCCGAGGCCAGGGCTGCCTCCGATGCGAAGGCCAGGCAGGCGGCCAAGGACAAGGCCGACGCCGAGGCCAAGCTGAGCCAGGAGGCGAAGGCTGCTGCCAAGGCCAATGAGCCGGCACCGGCACCGGCCAAAGCGGCCAAGTCGGCCAAGTCGAGTGAGCCGACGCCAGCATCGACCCAATCAGCCAGAGCCAGTGAGACCGCGCAGACACCGGCCAAATCAGCCAAAGCCGGTGAGCCGGCGCCAGTGCCGGCCAAGGCGGCCAAGGGCTCGAATCCGCAGGCCAGCCTCGCGCTGGAATCGCCCCCCCATCGCGAGACCCGCGTGCGCACGGCCCCCCGCAAGGCGGCCGGGAAAGCCGCCCGCAAACGCTCCACCACGAGCTAAGGCCGCGACTAATCGCGCCGCTCTCGCGCGTCCACCGCCACCAACGCACGTTACCCCGGGGCGACCCTCCTACGAAGGTGTTGTCCCGGGCGCCCCCCTACGAAGGCGTCATCCCGGACGACCCGGCCAGGCCGGGTCGATCCGGGACCTCCACCACGAAACGGGCGGCCACTTCCGTGCGTGGTTGCCCATGAGTGGCCACCCGATCTCGAGAGGGACACCGTCCCGGTCGATCTCAGGTCGATCTCCGGTCCAGCTCGAGGCCATCCTCCCCGTCGATTCGTCACCTGCGGAAAATCCAGCGCGCTTCTCGCCGCACGCTTGCGTTTCGACCCAATTTGCCTTATAAACGACTTACTTCGCATATAACAATAATCATGTAGCTATATTGCTGCGATTCATCACCACAATTACCCCTTCGAGGAGACACCGCATGAAACGCTTTGCCCCCCTGTGTATTGCCGCCCTGCTTGCCGTTCCCGGCGCTTCGGCCCTGGCCGATATCGAGGTCGGCGTCATTCTGTCGCAAACGGGTCCGGCGGCTTCGTTGGGCATGCCCGCCCGGCAAACCGTGGATCTCTGGCCCGATTCGGTCGCCGGCCAGACCCTCAACGTCACCGTTTTCGACGACCGCTCCGACCCCACTGCCGCGGCCACGGCTGCCCGACAGCTGATCGAGAACCGCAAGGTGGACATCATCATCGGCCCGTCGATCACCCCCACATCGCTGGCCGCCCTGCAGGCCGCGGGCGAATCGGGCACGCCGATCTTCACGTTGGCGGGCGGTGCGTCGATCGTCGTACCGCTCGAAGGGCCGAAGCAATGGGCATTCAAGATGCCGCCCGACGAAACCATCCCGGTCAAGCTCATTCTCGACGACATGGAAGCGCGAGGCATGGAGCGCCTGGGCGTGGTTGCCGTGGCCAATGCGTATGGCGAAGTGTTCGCCAACGTGATCAGCAAGGCGGCGGCCGAGCGTGGCATCGAGGTGGTCGGCACCGAAACCTTCAATCCCACCGATACCAGCTTTGTGGCGCAGTCGCTCAAACTGTTGAGTGCCCAGCCCGATGCCATCTTCATTGCGGCCGTGGGTACGCCAGGCGCGATGCCGCATGTCGAACTGGTGAATCGCGGTTTCGAGGGACAGGTCTATCAAACCCAGGCGATTGCCAACAACGACTTCTTGCGCATTGGCGGTGACGCGCTCGAAGGTGCGTTGTTCCCGGTGTCACCGCTGCTCGTTGCGGAGCAGTTGCCCGATGACAACCCGGTCAAGCCCAAGGCGGTGGAATACGTCGAAAAGTACGAAGCCGAGCACGGGCCGGGATCCCGCTCGCTGTTTGGTGCCATGGCCTGGGATGCCATCGCCTTTCTCGAGAACGCTCTGCCGCACGCCCTGCAACACGGCGAACCCGGTACGCCGGAGTTCCGCCAGGCGCTACGCGACGCCATCGAGCAGACCAACGAACTGGTGGTGAGCCAGGGGGTATATACCCTCTCGCCCACCGATCACAACGGTGCGGATGAACGCAGCCAGGTGATGGTGCGGATCACCGACGGTGCCTGGGAATACGCCGGCGGCGATAACTGAACCGACAAGCGGGTGGCTGCGGTCGGGCCGCCCGCCTGCTCGTATCCGCTGTGAGCGCCGTTGACGGAGGAAGGGATGTATTTGCGCAATTGTTGGTATGTGGCCGCCTGGGATTACGAAATCGCCGGGGGCTTTCTGGCCCGCAAGCTGTTGGGTGAGTCGGTGTTGTTCTATCGCACCACCGATCGCCGGGTGGTGGCTCTGGCCGATCGATGCTGTCACCGCCGGGCGCCGTTGTCGCTGGGCCGTCAGGAAGGGAACTGCGTGCGCTGCATGTACCACGGGATGAAGTTCGACGAGCAAGGTGTGTGCGTCGAAATCCCGGGACAGACCAGCATTCCGAAGGCAGCCCGCGTGCATGCTTACCCGGTGGTGGAGAAGCACCGCTGGGTATGGATCTGGATGGGCGACCCCGAGAAGGCCGATCCGTCGTTGATTCCCGACACACATTGGGTGGATGCGCCCGAGTGGGCCGGTACGCCACCGGGATATCTGCACTATCAGGCCAACTATCAGCTGCTCAATGACAACCTGCTGGATTTCTCGCATCTGGCCTATGTGCATCTTGCCACGCTGGGGGGTTCGGAAACCTACGCGCAACTCAAGCCCGAGATCGAGGTGCTCGAGCGTGGTTTGCGGATTTCGCGCTGGCTCTACGATTTTGATCCACCGCCGTTTGTGGCCAAGCTGCTGCCCCAGGGCAATGTGGATCGCTGGAACGACTACGACTACCTGATTCCCGGCATTCTGATCATGAACTCGGGCTTTGCCACCGCCGGTTCCGGTGCCAGGGAGGGCCATCGCGAAGGCGCGATCGAGTTCCGGTCGTGCCAGGCGGTCACGCCCGAAACCGAGAACACGTCACATTATTTCTTCTCGCAACCCCGCAATTTTGCCAATGCCGATCCGGTGACCAACCAGATGCTCGATCAGGCGCTCCGAACGGCGTTCGACGAAGATCTGGTGATCATCGAGGCGCAGCAGGAACGCTGGAGCGAGCGCGACGACGATCCGATGGTCATGATCCAGGCCGATACGGCCCTGGTGCAATACCGGCGATTGCACGAGACGCTATTGGCGGCAGAGACGCAAGCCGCAGGCTGAAGGCTCATGCACCACGACACGGGCAGCGGGCGTTGTTGGCGGCCTTTGCTATAGTTTTCGGCTTACCTCTTGCGCCCCTGTCATGTCACAACCCTCCGTCCTCAACCGCCTCACCGCCATTCTCGATCTCTACTCCGAAACCCGCCACGCCTATACCGTAGAAGAGATCGCTCAGACGCTCGAGGTGAGCCTGGCCACGGCCTATCGGTATGTGGCCGAGCTGACGCAGGCCGGCCTGCTGGCGAAGAGCCTGGGGCGCTACACCCTTGGCCCCAAGGTGATCGAGCTCGAATATCTGGTGCGGTATTACGATCCGGTGTTGAAGCTGGGCGAAGACCTGCTCCACGGCCTGGCCAACATGACGGGTTGCCACGTGCTCTTCTGTCAGATGTACCAGGAGCGGGTGGTCAATATCTTTCACGCGCCCGGCCGGCAAACTCTGAACATGGCGTTCACGCTGTTTGCGAAGGGCCGCCCGCTACCCTTGTTTCGGGGTTCGCCATCCCGCGGGATTCTGCCCTTCATCGACCGTCGGCGGCTGCAGCGCCTGTATCAGCAACACGCGCACGAACCCGATGTGCAGGCGCTGGGCATGGACTGGGCGGCCTTTCAGCAATGGGCCCGAGGCATACGCAAGCGCGGCTGGTACGTGTCGCACGGCGAGCTCGACACCGAGGCCGCGGGCATCTCCGCACCGGTCTTCCGTGCGCCGCGAGATGTGTTGGGCAGCCTGGTTCTGGTGTATCGCAACGGCGAGCCCCCATGGGCGAGCGAAGAAGCCCTGGCCCAGGTCCTGCTCGAAAACGCCGCCGAAATCTCACGACGCATGCAGGGCGAAAACACCTAGCGCGAGAATCGTGCGGACGTCCCCAAAAAGACGCCATCCCGGACGACCCGGCCAGGCCGGGTCGATCCGGCACCTCCACCACGAAAAGGGCGGCCACTTCCGTGCGTTGTTGCACGTGAGTGGCCGCCCGATCTTGAGGGGGACACCGTCCCCTCCCCGCGGTGTGGCTTAGAGCTTGATGCCGGCGTCTTTGACAATCTTGCCCCAGCGCTCATATTCGCGCTGCGTGGTTTCGACCAGGGTTTCCGGGTCGCTGCCCACCGGGATGAGTGCGGCCATATCCATGGCTTGCAGCACCTTCGGATCCTTGAGAGCGTCGAGAATGGCCTGGTTGAGCTTCTTCACGGCGTAATCCGGGGTGCCGGCGGGCACCAGCGCAGCGAACCAGCCATTGGCTTCAAAGCCGGGGTACGACTCGGCGATGGTGGGCACGTCGGGGATCTTGTCGAAAGGCTCCTTGTCGGCCACGGCCAGCACACGGATGCTGCCATCCTTCAGGAAGGGCATGAAGCCCGACATGGTGGAGATGGCGAGGTCGATATGCCCCCCCAACACGTCGGTGACGCCAGGACCGATGCCCTTGTAGGGCACGTGGGTCATGTTGATGCCGGCCTGTTCGTTGAAGAACTCGCCGATCAGGTGATGCGGCGAGGCTACGCCGGGCGTGGCATAGGTGAGTTCTTCTCCCGCTTTGCCCTTGTCGACGAGATCCTGCAGCGTCTTGATGTCGGAATCTCCGGCCACGCCGATGGCGAGCGGCGCAATGGCCACCATGCTGATGGGCTCGAAATCTTTCTGGGCGTCAAAACCCACGTTCTCGTACACGTGAGGATTGATGCTGACCACGGCGTTGGACGTGATGACCATGGTGTAGCCATCGGGTTTGGCACGGGCCACGGTGGCCGTACCCAGGTTGCCGCCGGCGCCCGGCACATTGCGCACCACGACGGATACGCCGAGAGATTCGCTCATGCCGGGTTGCAGTGCGCGACCCAGTGCATCCATGGAGCCGCCAGGGGGATACGGGATCACCAGTTCGATCGAGCGGTCGGGGTAGTCGTTTTCAGCGGCAAACGACACGGATGCCGCCAGTGCCATGGCACTGCCGAGCATGGCCTTCTGAATGAAACGCTGCTTTGTCATTTTCACATCTCCTCCCTTTGGGGTGAATCCATTCGCCGAAGCGAATGCCTTAAAAAATCTGGGTGTGAGCCGGGGATCCTGGTTGTGTTGACAACCTGATACCGGCATCACGTTACGACAAGCGAGACACTGCCGCGCGATAAACCGCTTCCATGGCGGGCATCTGCATGACTAGCAGCGCCGCACCACTGGAACCTGCTGCACACTCTAGCCCTTTCGGGGTGACATCGGTATAGGCGGTTTCCCAGGGTTGCATCACGTTGTCTTGCACCTCGACACATCCTGCGAGCAACATCAGAAACTGCCCGCCCGGCGCCGCCGGCGGCACGATCACTTTCGCCTTCGGCGGCAGGTACCAGATGAAACTGTGCAATTGATCGGTTTGCGGTGGAATCAAGTCTTCCTGCCGCGCCTCGACGAGCTGCGCCAGCTCGGTCTCGTCCAGGGGCGTGAGCGGTTCGCTGTGCATCATCCGCTTGGGCCCATCCACCAGGATGTCGCGCCGCTCTGGCAGCACCTTGGCGCCAGAATCGTAGGCCGCGCGCAGGGTGAAGTATTTCATCCAGCCGTCTGGCGGCGAGCGCAGCGGGCCGTAGGCCGTGTAGGCGCCAGCATAGTGCACCATCACGGCCTGCACCGGCGTCTTGCCCACGTGGCCGTGACCTTCGATGAACACCTGAAACTGGTTCTGCGTATGAAAGTGCACCGGCAACTCGCCGGTAGGCGGTTGTTCAACCAGAAACACGTTGGGCGCGAGACGGGTGTCTTCGCCCGTTTCCATCCATTCGGACTTGTAGAAGTAAGGCTCGACGCTGAGAATGCCCGGCGATTGTCGCCGCCGCTCGGCGGCGCGCTGCCGCGTTCCGAAAATGACCATGAACTGCCTTGCTCCCGTGCGGGGTAACGCGTGACGCACATGCCATGCCTGGCGCTGACATTTGACGACGGCAAAGACTAGCGCAGCTGTCCGGACTTGCAGACTCCAAAATTCCATCATCCGGACTCCCGACTTGCCTCTGACGCATAGTTTCTTTCGGCCCCTGCCCTAAACCTCAGGGTTTCCCCGACGTAAAGCCCTCGTTGCCCTTTGAATCCATCGTCGGAGTCCTGATGCTGTCTGTTTTGTCGCGCGGTCTGCAGAACCTGCGCATTACCACCAAGCTGTCCCTCGGCTTCGGCTTCGTCATCGTCATGTTATTGGTGCTGGCGGCCGTGAGTCTGTGGTCGATCCGGGCGGTGGACGCCGAATCGCTGAAAGCCAATGCCACCACCGGCTTTTCGGCCGCCCTCACGGATGTGACGATTGCCCGTTTGCGCTATTTGGCCACGCATCAGGAAGACGACATCGTGCGCAATGAGGCCGGCCTGAAAACGCTGACAGAGCGGATCGACGCGGCCCAATCGCTGCACTGGACGCCGGCGGGACGCGCCACCCTGCAGGACATTCAAAGCGCGATCGAGGCGTATCGAAAGGCTCGTCAAGAGATGGTCGAAAGCTACAACGGCAGCGAGCAGTCGCGTGAAAGCTGGCGCGCCATTGCCACCCGTCTGGGCGAGCGATTTGGTGAGCTCACCGACGACGTGGCCGCCATCTTGAGCGGCACATCGATGCTCGATGCCATGGTGTCGCCCGATATCGCGATCATGATTGCCGAAACCGAGAAGGAATACACGCGGGTGCGCTTTCTGGTGCGCGGCCTGCTGCTGGAGCGCACCATTGCCGCCGAGGGTGAAGTGGTGCAGGCGCTGCGGGGGCTCACCCTGCGGCTGGAGGCACTGGGTGCGCAGCTGCCTGCCGCGCTTCAGGGGCTGACCGGCGACATCACTGCCGATCTTCAGGAATATGCCGATCTGATCGCCACCTACCTGCCCGCCATCGCTGCCTTGCAACGTGCCGATTCCTCCATGCAGAAGGTGGCCACCCAGCTCAATCAGGGCGTGGATCGCCTGAACCAGGAGCAGATCCGGCGTCTCGACCAGGTGTTGACCACCATGGAGCGCATCACGCTGCTGGTGGCCCTGATCGCCGTCCTGCTGGGCATCCTGATTGCCTGGCTCATCGCCCGCCAGATCACCCGACCCCTGGGCGACGCCGTGCGGGCGGCCAATCGCATTGCCGAAGGTGACCTCACCGGCCACATCGATACCCGGCGCCGCGACGAAGTGGGCGACCTGCTGCGCGCCATGCGCACCATGCAGGGCTTTCTCACGCGGGCCGTGACCACCGTGCGACAAGGCGTGGAGGAGATCAACGGCGGTGCGCGCGAGATCGCCGCCGGCAACCAGGACCTCTCGTCGCGTTCCGAGCAGCAGGCGGCATCGTTGGAAGAAACCGCGGCGAGCATGGAGGAACTGGCATCCACGGTAGGCCACAACGCCGAGAACGCCCGTCAGGCCAGTCAGTTGGCCAGCCAGGCGTCCGAGGTGGCGCGGCAGGGTGGCAACGACATCCAGCGCCTGGTGACCACGATGGACGACATCTCGGCCAGTTCACGTGAGATGGCCGAGATCATTCAGGTGATCGACGGCATCGCCTTCCAGACCAATATTCTGGCGCTCAACGCGGCGGTGGAAGCCGCTCGTGCGGGTGAACAAGGCAAAGGCTTTGCCGTGGTGGCCGCCGAGGTGCGCACGCTGGCGCAACGCAGCGCCGCCGCCGCCAAGGAAATCAAGACGCTGATCGATGCGTCGGTTACCCGGGTCAACCTGGGCTCCGATCAGGTGCAGGGCGCCTCTCGCACCATGGGCGACATCGTGAGCGAAATTCAGCGCGCCACCGATCTCATGCACGACATCGCTTCGGCCTCGGAACAGCAGGCTGGCGGCATCGAGCAGGTGAACCAGGCGGTGGGCCAGATGGACACCACCACCCAGCAGAACGCTTCGTTGGTGGAAGAAGCTGCCGCGGCGGCCGCCTCGCTCGAGCGCCAGGCCGAGGCCCTGCGCGAGGCCGTGGCGATCTTCCGACTGCGGGCGGGTGACGTGATCGACGCCGAACACGATGCGTACGATGACGACGAGGACGACGACGCCGCCCTGCCCTCACCGTCGGCACGCGGCACCTTGCCCGCCTGACAACCGGCGGCGGCTAGCGGGTCAGCTGGCCGCCGGATCGACGTGTTCGGTTCGGCGGTAGGACTCACGCTCGTGCTGCACGGCAGCCCAGGCAGCCAGACGCGGGCGGTTCTCGCGCCAGGCCAGCTCACCGAAGCGAAAATCGGCGTAGCCGAGCGCCACACCGATGGCCAGATGCCCGATGTGCAGGGGCGCCTCTTGCCAGTGCGGCACGGTGGCCTCCAGGGCATCGAGCGCGGCCGCCACCTTGGCGGCATGAGCCTGCAGATGGTCGGCCGACTGCTGCTCGGGCGGGCGCTGCTTTTCGTTGCGCCAGAGCACCAGCAAATCGGTCAGGCCACTGCCCAGCGCATGCCAGCGCAAGGCCTCCAGCCGATGCGCGGCATCGGCTGGAAACAGCAAGACATCCTCGCGCAACTGTTGCAAGCGCTCGCAGATCACCAGCGAATCGAACCACACCTCACCCTGCTCGTCGATCAACGCCGGGATCTTGCCCAACGGATTGATCTTCAGCGCATCGGCGTTGATGCGATGCAGGGTGACGACCGTGGATTCGGTATGCAGCTGCGCCTCCACCCCAAGCTCGATGGCGGCCACCATCACCTTGCGCACGTAGGGCGAGCGACTGGACCACAGCAACCGCATCACTTGCTGGCTCCGGGCGTCTTCTGCAACATGGGCCGGTGAAAGATCTCGCCCAGCGCGGCATAGAACGGGCCACCCAGCCGCGCCACCGGCCGCATCCCGGCACTGTCGATTCGGTGGCCATCGTAGATGGCTTCAGACAAATGAAACGCCAGCACCTCGCCGATGTGCAGCACATTGCTGCCCCGACCCAGCGGCAGCGTGTGCACCAGACGGCACTCCATCTGTACCGGCGTGGTGGCGATGCGCGGCGGGCGCACGTGGGTGCTGGGCAATAGCGGGATGTCGAGAATGTCGGTTTCGCTCTCGTCGAAGGCATACTCGGCGGCGGTGGCGTGCATGGTGTCGAGCGTGGCCTCGGTGGCCACGTTCACCACGAACTCGCCGTTGTCGCGCAGGTTGATGGCAGTGTCCTTGAGCTCGCCGTCGCGACCCGAAAGATTGATCGCAAGCATCACCGGATCGGTGGCCACATAGTTATACGAGCTGAACGGTGCGGCATTGACCCGCCCACCCGGGCCCACGGTGGTGATCCAGGCGATCGGCCGGGGCACCACGCAACCCACGGCAAGGCGGTAGGTTTCGGCGGCATCCAGGCTGGCGGCGTCCAGACGGGTGAATTGACTCATGGCATGTCTCTCGCAACAGGATGCGGGCGACTATACCGAACCCGGCTCATGTCAGCAGCCAGCCTACGTGCATAGCTGACAACAACCTTTTGCATGGCTCGCAAACGACCCATAAAAAAAGCACCCGGGCCAAGCCACGGATGCTTTTTGCTGAAGCCGGGAGACTTCACACTTTCAGGATTCTGGTGCCGCTTGCCGGATTCGAACTGGCGACCTTTTCATTACGAATGAACTGCTCTACCAACTGAGCTAAAGCGGCGAAGCCCACAAGTATACAGCAAAAATGACGCTTACTGCGAGCGTTGCGCTCTGGCCTCACCCGGCAGGTTGAGCCCCCTGGGTAGGGGGAAAGACACGCCCTCGGGCTCGCCCGGCAGCGTGCGCACCGATACCGCGCCCAGCGCCTTGAGGCGGTTGATCACCTGTTCCACCAGCACTTCGGGTGCCGAAGCGCCAGCCGTGATACCCACGCGGCTGCGACCTTCGAGCCAGGCCGGATCGATGTGGTCGGGCCCGTCGATGAGGTAGGCCGGCGTGCCGCGCCGTTCGGCCACTTCGCGCAAGCGGTTGGAATTGGAGCTGTTGGCACTGCCCACCACCAGCACCACGTCGCATTCGGGCGCCAGCATCTTGACCGCATCCTGGCGGTTCTGGGTGGCGTAGCAGATGTCGGCCTTCTTGGGCTCGACGATGTCGGGAAAGCGCGCCTTGAGGGCCTCGACGATGCGGGCGGTGTCGTCAACCGAGAGCGTGGTTTGGGTCACGTAGGCCAGCTTGCGGGGATCTGCCACTTGCAAGGTGGCGACGTCGTCGACGGTTTCGACCAGATGCATGCCGCCGGCGGACTGACCCAGGGTGCCCTCCACCTCGGGGTGGCCGCGATGACCCACCATGATGATGTCGTGACCCGCGGCGCGCATCTTGCTCACTTCCACATGCACTTTGGTGACCAGCGGACAGGTGGCGTCGAATACCTGCAAGCCCCGGTCGGCCGCCTCGCGGCGTACGGCCTGCGACACGCCGTGGGCCGAAAACACCACGATGGCATCGGCCGGCGCCTGTTCGAGCTCGTCGATGAAAATCGCACCCCTGGCGCGGAGATCTTCCACCACATGGCGGTTGTGCACGATCTCGTGGCGCACATAGATGGGCGCGCCGTGGATCTTGAGCGCGCGCTCGACGATCTCGATGGCCCGATCGACGCCGGCGCAAAAGCCGCGCGGTCGCGCCAGCACGACCTCGTTGGGTCCGTTGAGAATGGCGGTGTCGATACCGCGGACGGGTGTGTGGTTCATAACACTCCGAGGATGGCCACGTCGACCTGCAGCGAGGTGCCGGCCAATGGATGGTTGAAATCGAAGATGGCGTGATCGCCTTCCCAACCCTTGAACACGCCGGCGTAGCTGCCGCCACCGGGCGCGGCAAACTCGACCATGTCGCCGGGCTGCATGCCGGCGTCGGCGCCAGCGTGCTGCAGCACCATGTGACGAGTGAGCTTCTGCACCAGATCGGGATTGCGATCGCCATAGGCCTGGGCAGGCGCCAGCGTATAGGTGAACTGGCTGCCTTCGTCGCGCTCGAGCAGCGGCTGCTCCATACCCGGCGCCCACTGGCCGCTGCCAAGCTGCAGCGTGGCCGGGCGGCCGGTGAAGGTGTCGGCAAACACCTGGCCCTGGGCTGGGCCGGAGGCCAACGTGATGCGGTAGTGCAACGTGACGTACGACGCGGCGTCGACGCGCGGCAGGTGCGAAGAATGGGGCGCAGTGGCCGTTGGTTGTGTCACGGAAGGTGTCAACATGAAGTCGGTTCAACCCGTCATTTTAAAGGTTTCCGCATGCCCTCACCCGTCGTTTCCGAGTTTGCCGCGCTGCCGCTCGAGTCGCGTCCGCGCGAACGTTTGTTGCGCCATGGCCCCGATGTGCTCACCGACGCCGAGTTGCTGGCCGTGCTGTTGCGTACGGGCATGCGGGGTCAGCACGTGCTGGCGCTGGCACGGCAACTGCTGCTGCAGTTTGGCGGGCTGCGCGGTCTGCTCGCGGCGCCCTCGGATCAATTGGCGCAAACGCCGGGGCTGGGACCGGCCAAGGCCAGCCAGCTCATGGCCATGCTGGAGCTCACGCGGCGTTCGCTGGCCGAGCCGATGCGGCGCGATACGCTGCTCAACCGACCGCAGGTGGTGCGCGAGTATTGCGCGGCCCTGCTCGGGCATGAGTCGGTGGAGGTGTGCCGGGTGCTGTATCTGGATAATCAGCTGCGTCTGCTGGCTTGCGAGGAGCTGAGTCGGGGCACGTTGAGCCAGGCGCCGGTGTATCCGCGCGAGGTGGTGCGCGCCGCACTGCGGCATCATGCCGCGGCGGTGATTCTCAGTCACAACCACCCATCGGGCCATGCCGAGCCCAGTCAGGCCGATCGGCAGATCACGCGTCGATTGCAGGAGGCGCTGCAGCTGATCGATGTGCGTCTTACCGATCACATCATCGTGGCGGGGCACGAGACGGTGTCGCTGGCGGAGCGGGGGTGGATGTAGGCGGCACCGGCTGGCGCGAGTGGCACCGGTCCGGCCATGGCGTGGTGCCGGGCTCGTCCATGGGGCTCCTGCGGGGCGATGGGGTCACTTTTGCCGCAGCTAGCGTTCGGCGGCGCTGGCGTCGGCCGCCATGCTCTGCAGGCGATCGAGAAACAATCGCACTTTGGCCGGCAGCAGGCGTCGCTGGGGATAGAGCGCATACATTCGCAACGGCTCGCACTGCCACTGCGGCAGCAGGCGCAACAGGTGGCCGTCCCGCACGGCGGGCTCGCCATAGGTGGCCGTCACTCGCATGATGCCGAGGCCGGCCAGAGCGGCCTGCAGGCGGATGCCGGCGTTACCGGTGCGCATGCGAGGCTGCGCGGTGCTGATCTGGGCCGATTCGCTGTTTTGCTGAAAGCGCCATTCGCGGTCTTCGCGTCCGGCGAGCAGGGGCCATTGCGCCAGTTCGGAGGGGTGGCGCGGCAGGCCGCCACGGGCGTGCACGAGTTCGGGCGCGGCGAAGAGAGCTCGCGGCAGCGAGAAGATGCGCCGTGCGACCACGCTGGAGGGCGGTACGCCGGTGTCGGTGGTGGCGAAGACGAGGTCGTAGTGGCGCTCGAAGAGGTCGACGGTTTCGTGCTCCACTTCGATTTCGACCTGAAGCTCGGGGTGTTCGGTCATCACGTGGCAGGCGGGCCGGGCGAGGTGGTGGGCACCGAATTCGTAGGGGGCGGCGATGCGCAGGAGGCCGGAGACGCGGTTGCCGCGGGCCAGGGCTTCGGCAGTGCGGTCGCGGAGTTGGGCGACAGGGGTGGCGACGTCGTTATAGAGGAGTTCGCCGGCTTCAGTGAGTCGGAGTCGGCGGGTGGTGCGTTCGAGGAGGCGGTTGCCGAGGCGTTCTTCGAGGCGTGCGACGGAGGCGCTGACGCTGGAGGTGGGGCGCTGCATGTGCCGGCCTGCGGCACTGAAGCCGCCATCTTCGACGACGTGGCAGAAGACGTAGAGGTCGTCCCAGTTCATGTGCTTCCTTCAATGTCCCACGCAAGTAAAAGGCGTCATCCCGGGCGAGACAGGCGCGAAGCGCCTGCGTGACCCGGGACCCCGATGCACCACCTGAGCATCACTTGGCGCCATGCAACCCTCTTGCCCTCGCAACCGCCATTGTCCACGATCCTGAACAGTGTTTCCACGTCCGGCGGTTTATCCCCTCGCCGGGGCTGCCTACGATGCGAGGCGTGGCAATCATGATACGGAGATCGGGATGTTCTTGAGGAATTGTTGGTACGTTGCAGCATGGGATCATGAGTTGATCGATGGCAAGCTGCTCGCGCGCACACTGCTGGAGGAGCCGGTGCTGTTGTTTCTGGGCGAGAGTGGGCAGCCGGTGGCGCTGGATAATCGATGCTGTCATCGCGGAGCACCGTTGTCGATGGGGCGACGCGAGGGAGATTGCGTGCGCTGCATGTATCACGGGTTGAAGTTTGATGCGTCGGGCAAGTGCATCCAGATTCCGGGGCAGGAGAAGATCCCGGCCAAGCTGGGGGTGCGCAGTTATCCGGTGGTGGCGAAGGATCATCTGATCTGGATCTGGATGGGCGACCCCGCCAAGGCGGATCCGGATCTGATCATCGATTACCCCTTCTTGCGGGATCCGGCGTGGAAGGGGGTGCCGGATTACATGCATTACGACGCCAACTATCTGCTGATCGTCGATAACCTCAGCGACTTTGCCCATCTGGCGTTCGTTCATACCAATACGCTGGGCGGCTCCGAAGAATACGCCTACACCACCAAGCCCGTGGCGATCGAGCGGTTGCCGCGGGGTTTCCGGGTGGAGCGTTGGCACACGGATAGTGCACCGCCGCCATTTCACGCCAAGGTGATCCCAGATCGTCACGCCATGGTGGATCGGCGCAATATCGGGCACATGCATATTCCGGGGATTTTCTTTCTCGAGACTCTTTTTGCGCCGGCGGGGAATGGCGCGCGAGAGGGCAATGTCGAGGGCGCTCGGCAGTATCGCAACTGCCAGTTCATGACGCCCGAGACGCGCCGCACGACGCATTTCTTCTGGAATTACCTGAACGATTTCGAGGGCGACGACTACACCATCTCGCGGTCGCTGCATGCCAGTCTGATCGAGGGCTTTCATGAAGACAAGGCGTTGATCGAGGCGCAGCAGACGGTGCTCGACGAGGATCCGGACTTCCCCATGACGGCGGTCGCAGCCGATGCTGCCCTTACCCACTTTCGGCGGATGCTCGAGCAACTGATCGCGCAAGAGCAGGCCGAGGCGTCCGCTGCGGCGGGCGCAGACGACCCGGCCAAAGCGGTACCGGCTGCCGCGTCGACGCGCAGTGCGGCTTGAACACAACACACAACACAGAATACCCAAGGAGGAGTCACATGTTCACAACCCATTCACTCTCGCGCAGCTGGCGTCAGACTGTCACCGGGCTCGGCCTGGCCGGCCTGTTGCTGGGCGGCCCCGGCCTGGCCCAGGCCAATACCGATGCCTTGCCGCAAGGTACGCTCACGCTGATCGCGCCGTTCAGCCCCGGCGGGCCGGTAGATGCCATTGGCCGCCTGCTGGCCGATGAAATGGCCAAGCGCTACGACCGCAATCTGATCGTGCTGAACAAGCCGGGCGCCAGCGGCAATATCGGCGCGGCCGAAGCGGCCAAGGCCGATCCGGACGGTCGCACGGTGTTCCTGACGACCGATACCGTCCTCACGGTGAACCCGGTGATTTACGGTGATACGCTGCCGTTCGACCCACAGGACGATCTGCGCCCCGTGGGCACCACGGGTGGCATTTCGCTGGTGCTGGTGGTGAATCCCGACGTGCCGGCCGATACGCTACAGGAGTTCGTGGCGTTGGCCAGGGAGAAACGCATGCACTACGGCTCGGGTGGCAGCGGTGCACCGGGACATCTCACGTTCGAGGCCTTTCTCGATGCGGCCGACGTGGAGCTCGACTACATCAGCTACAAGGGCAACGCGCCAGCGGTGATGGCGATTCTATCGAATGAGGTGCAGGCGGGTTTCGTCGGCATTTCGAACACACTGCCGCACATCCAGGCCGGCAAGCTGCGGCCGCTGGCGGTGTCCACGGCGGAGCGTTCGCCCTTCCTGCCCGAGGCCCCTACCGTGGCCGAGTCCGGCTATCCCGACTACAACGTTCGCTTCAACCTGTATGCCATGGTGCCGGCCGGCACACCGGATGACGTGGCTGCCGGCTGGGAGAGCGCCTTGGGCGAGATCATGAGCGATCCGACCGTGCAGGAGCGCATCCTTACCATCGGCCTGGATCCGGTGTACGCCGATGCTGCCACCACCGCTGCCCAGATGAAGAAGGACAGCGCCAAATGGCGGCCGATCGTGGAGTCGCTGGGCCTCTCGGTGCAATAAGTCTGGGCCAACAGCGCCGCCGCGTGTCCTGCGGTGCCTGCCGGCCGGCGCCGCCAGCGCCTGGGTAGCTTTGCCCTGGAAGCCGGTCGGACGCGGTGGCGCTCCTGCCTCGCCCGACTGGCCCTGTTGCTTGCCACAAACCCCTCTGCCTGCTAGAATCGCGTGCTTTACCGAAATTGCTGCGCCAATCGCCCTGTGGTCATCAGGGTGGCTGGCACGCCCGGCCTCGTCGGGCAGGCGGCTGCAGTGCCTGCACGCCGGATGGCACGGCTGGCAAAGATTCAGGTGCGCCAATGTGTTCGCGGCGCACCTTTGCACGGTGTGGCGCACCTGCCCCTACGGGCTTGTTGCACACCAGTGATCTTGCCCCGCCGAGCGTGTGCGCCTTGAGCGCAATTTTCCAATTCACAGAAATTTTCACGAAAGAGGTTTGGTCATGGCGCGTGTATGCCAGGTAACCGGCAAGAAGCCGATGGTGGGTAACAATGTTTCCCACGCCAACAACAAAACCAAGCGCCGCTTTCTGCCCAACCTGCAGTCGCGTCGGTTCTGGGTCGAGAGCGAGAACCGCTGGGTTCGTCTGCGCGTGAGCACGTCCGCGCTGCGCACGATCGACAAAAAAGGCATCGACGTGGTTCTGGCCGAGCTGCGCGCCCGCGGCGAAGCCGTCTAACCTGCCCTACCCGACTTCAGGAGATCGTCATGGCGACCAAAGGCATCCGCGAAAAGATCAAGCTCGAATCCACGGCCGGCACCGGCCACTTCTACACCACCACCAAGAACAAGCGTAATACGCCTGAAAAGATGCTGATCAAAAAGTTTGATCCGGTGGCACGCAAGCACGTGGATTACAAAGAAACCAAGCTGAAGTAAGCAACGCCAAACCGTGCCAGGCCTTCGAGGCTGGCGCACGGCTCGGCAGGTTTCCCGATGCGCACTCTCGCGAGAGAGTGCGCATTTTGTTTGGTACGCCAGTTGTGAACAGATCCGAGGTACGTGGCGACGCCAGACATTGAAGACCGCTCTCAGCCAGCGCAGAAAATGCACCGATTATTCGTTCTGATAATGCGTGTACTTTCTGGCACTACCTCTCACATGGTCGGCAGGGTACTTTTCTGCATTTTTTGCCACCTTCGCCCAACACGCGGATTCGATATCCACGCCCAGCTTTCCAGCCAGTCGAATCAGGTAGAGCTGTACATCGGCAATTTCGTCGCGTACGGCAGCCAGTTGCTGCTCATCCAGATCTTTCGACTGCGCCTCGGTCAGCCACTGAAAGCACTCTTGTAGTTCAGCCGCTTCCACGGTGAGCGCCATGGCCAGGTTCTTGGGCGAGTGAAACTGGTCCCAATCGCGCTCGACCGCAAATTGGTCCATGGCGTCGTGGAGCTGCTTGAACGGATCTGACATGTGGGCTTCACCTGCTTCTACGATGTTGGATGGTTGTGAGCATGTCTGCTCCGCTGTTCTTTATCGTGCCTGCATCGGCTTAGGCGACCCTCGGGCCGCTCATCTCTCTACAGCACGGACAGGAATTCTCCGATGACTTTCAGATCTTCAAGCTCGTCTTCGAGCACGATGTCCTTGTAGCCAAAGGCGTTGGTTTGGGTTCGGTGGCTTCGGTTACCTGCACCTGCTCAAGATAGGCAGTATTCTGCGTCGAACTCGCCATGACGCGGTAGCGGGTCCAAGTCGGCTTAGCCCTCGATTCTCCATTTGACAAGCACTTATACTCAAAGTTAGCATAAGTCTTTCGCGAGTCGGGCGGGGTTTGCTGCCATCTGTGCCGCCCCGACGCTCTCATCGGCTGCCGTCGTTGTCATGCTATGTTGGGTCTATGGCGCAGGCGTTGAGGCTCATCGCCCCGGCTTTGCACTTATTTATGCTCACTATGAGCATATAACTTCCCCTTCTGAGGAGACTGTGGTGGTTGCTCCCTATTTTTCGATATTCTGGCGCGGTCTGGCCACGGCCAGCCTGGGCCTGGCACTCACGGCCCCGGTGAATCAGGCCCTGGCCGCCGAGCCCATCCGTATTGGCGAAATCAACAGCTACAAGGCGCAACCCGCCTTCCTGGAGCCCTACCGCCAGGGCTGGCAACTGGCGCTGGAAGAAGTGAACGCCGCGGGCGGTGTGCTGGGCCGTCCGCTCGAAGTGAGCTGGCGCGACGACAATGCCAATCCGGGCGATGCGGTCCGTGCGGCCGAGGAGTTGCGACGACGCGAGGGGGCGGAACTATTGTTTGGCGGTTTTTTGTCGCACACGGGGCTGGCGCTCACCGATTACGCTCGGCAACGCGAGGTGTTCTTCCTCGCTGCCGAGCCGCTCACCGACAAGATCACGTGGGAACAGGGCAATCGCTACACGTTCCGCCTGCGGCCCTCCACCTACATGCAGGTGGCAGCGCTGGTGCCCGAGGCCGTGGCGCTGAACAAGACTCGTTGGGCGGTGGTGTATCCCAATTATGAATATGGGCAATCGGCGTTGCGACACTTCAAGCAGCTGATGCAGGAACAGCAACCCGATGTGGAGTTCGTGGCCGAGATCGCCACGCCGCTCGGCAAGGTGGATGCCGGCAGCGTGGTGCAGGCGCTGGCCGACGCCAGGCCCGATGCGATTTTCAACATTCTGTTTGCCACCGACCTCTCCCGCTTCGTGCGCGAGGGCAACACGCGCGGCCTGTTCGACGACGTGGAGGTGGTGTCGCTGCTCACCGGCGAGCCGGAGTACATCGACGTGCTGGGCGCCGAAACACCGGAAGGCTGGATCGTCACGGGCTACCCCTGGTATGCGATCGACACGCCCGAGAACACGGCGTTCGTCGAGGCCTATCAGGAACGCTTCGACGACTATCCGCGTCTCGGTTCGGTGGTGGGTTACTCGGCGCTGCACTCGATTGCCGAAGGGCTCAAGCGGGCGGGCAGTACCGACACCGACGCACTGATCGACGCCTTCCGGGGCCTCACCCTGAGTTCACCGTTCGGGCCGATCACGTATCGGGCACTCGATCATCAGTCCACCATGGGCGTGTATGTGGGGCGAACCGAGGTTCAGGAGGGTCGCGGTGTGATGGTGGATTTCCGCTACGTCGATGGCGCGGATCTGCAACCGCCGGATGCTGTGGTGCGCGAGCTGCGCCCGGCCGACTGATCGGGCTGTTGCTTACCTATGACTCTGGCCGGATTCGTCATCCAGTTGCTCAATGGTCTGGCCAGTGCCAGTGCCCTCTTTCTGGTGGCTGCAGGGTTGTCGCTGATCTTTGGCGTTACCCGCATCGTCAACTTCGCTCACGGCTCGTTCTACATGCTGGGCGTGTACCTGGCCTGGAGCGCCACGTCGGCCTGGGGTGATAGTGCCCTGGGCTACTGGTTGGCGATGCTGGCGGCCGCGCTGCTGGTGGGCCTCCTCGGCGCATTGGCCGAGATCCTGGTGCTGCGGCGCACGTACCGCTCGCCTGCCCTGTTTCAGCTGTTGGCCACCTTTGCGCTGGTGTTGATCATCGGCGATGTGGCGCATGCCGTTTGGGGGCCCGTGGATCTTTTCGGGCCCCGCGCGCCGGGGCTGGAGGGCGCGATCTCGCTGTTGGGCTCGCGCTTCCCGGTGTACGACCTCTTTCTGATCGCCATGGCGCCGCTGGTGCTGGCGGTGCTGTGGTGGCTGTTGCATCGTACCCATTGGGGCACGCTGATTCGCGCGGCCACGCAGGATCGCGAGATGCTGGGCGCGCTGGGCGTGAACCCGGCCTGGCTATTTACCTCCGCCTTTGCGCTGGGCTGCTTTCTGGCCGGCCTGGGCGGTGCGCTGCAGGGGCCGCGGGTGCCGGCCAGCCTGGCGCTGGATCTCGACATTCTCGCCAGCGTGTTCGTGGTGGTGGTGGTGGGTGGTCTGGGGTCGATTACCGGCGCCTTCCTGGCGGCCGCCCTGATCGGCGTGATTCAGGCGCTGCTCACCGCGGCCGGCCAGGTCACGATATTGGGTCACAGCGTGCAGCTGTCGCAAATGACGCTGGCAGCCGAGTTTCTGGTCATGGCCGTGGTGTTGGTGTGGCGGCCCTGGGGCCTGCTGGGGCGACCGCCGGTGGCAAGCCGCGAGCTTGGGCGCGTGCCGGTGCTGCGCCCCTGGAGCCCGGCGGCACGCTGGTTGGCGGGAATCGTGCTGGTGTTGCTGGTGGCCGTGCCGATCACCGCCACGTGGTGGCCTTACACCACGATTCTTCTCACCGAGGTGCTGATCGCCATTCTGTTTGCCGCCTCGCTGCATTTTTTGATGGGGCCTGGCGGCATGGACAGTTTTGGCCATGCGCTCTATTTCGGTCTGGGTGCCTATGGTGCTGCCTGGTTCATGCAGGGCTGGGGCTTGCCCATGACCGCCGCCCTGCCGCTGGCCCCACTGGTGGCGCTGGCGGGCGCCGTGGTGTTTGGCTGGTTCTGCGTGCGCTTGAGCGGCGTGTATCTGGCCATGCTCACGCTGGCGTTTGCCCAGCTGGTGTGGGCCCTCACCTATCAGTGGGAAAGCGTCACCGGGGGCAGCAATGGCTTGATCGGGCTTTGGCCCGACCCTTGGCTGAGCTCGCCCATGGCCTACTACTGGCTCACCCTGGCCCTGGCGGCGGCGGGCGTATTCGGCTTGCGACGCGTGATATTCGCCCCGTTCGGCTACAGCCTGCGTGGCGGCCGCGACGCGCCCCTGCGCGCCGAAGCCATCGGCCTGTCGGTTCGCCGTACGCAATGGTTGGCGTTCATGGTGGCCGGCGGCGTGTGTGGCCTGGCCGGTGCGCTCTATGCGTTTGCCAAGGGGAGCATCGCGCCGCAGGTGCTGGGCATCGAGCGCTCCGTCGATGCGCTGGTGATGGTACTGCTCGGCGGCCTGCACACGCTGCTGGGCCCGGTCGTGGGTGGCACCGTATTCACCTGGCTGCACGACACGGTGGCGCGTGCCACCGATTACTGGCATGCGCTGATGGGGCTGATCATTCTGGCGCTGGTACTGTTGGCGCCACAGGGCCTGGCAGGTTTGCGCTGGCCGGTCAGATGGCGCCCGGCGCGATGGCGCGGGGTGGCCACCCGCGCGGGAGAGACGCCATGAACCCGACTCCGGCAGCCCGGGCGCCCCTGCTCGATGTGCAAGGCATATCGCGCGCTTTCGGCGGCGTACAGGCCGTGTCGCAGGTAAGCCTCGCGCTGGCCGCCGGCCAGATGCTGGCGCTCATCGGCCCCAATGGGGCTGGCAAGTCTACCTGTTTCAACCTCATCAATGGTCAACTGAAGCCCGATGCCGGACGTGTGAACCTTCAGGGGCGACGCATCGATGGCCTGCCGCCCAGACGCATCTGGCGACACGGCGTGGGGCGCACGTTTCAGATTCCGGCCCTGTTCACGTCGATGACCGTACGCGAGAACGTGCAGGTGGCGCTGGCCTCATGGCACGGCCAGGCGTGGCGTCTTTGGCGCCCTTTGCGTGAGCGTCATCGCGATGAAGCCCTGGCGCTGCTGCAGCAAGTGAATATGGCCGAACAGGCAGAACGGCCCTGCGCCGAGCTGGCGTATGGCGACGTCAAACGGGTGGAGCTTGCCGTGGCACTGGCAGGCCGACCGCGCCTGTTGCTGATGGACGAACCCACTGCGGGCATGGCGCGCAGCGAACGGCACGCCCTGATGGCGCTGACCCGTCAACTCAGTCTCGACCACGGTTTGGGCGTGCTGTTCACCGAGCACAGCCTCGACGTGGTGTTTGCCCACGCCGACCGGATCGTGGTGCTGGCCGGTGGCAACGTGATTGCGCAAGGCACGCCGGCCGACGTGGCCAACGACGCCGAGGTGAAGCGGGTCTATCTGGGAGGATTTCGTCATGACGCCGCCTGAACGCGAAACCCCGGTGGCGCCGAGCCCATCCCGACCCCAGGGGCCCGACAACGCCGTCGGCGCTGCCATCGAAGATGGCGCCGGGGCCCTTTCGACGCACCCACGCGGTTCCGATACGCTGCTTCGTGTCCAGGCCCTCAATGCCTGGTATGGCCAAGCCCACATTCTGTTTGACGTGTCGCTGAGCGTGGCGCCCGGTGAGGTGGTGGCCCTCACCGGACCCAACGGTGCCGGCAAATCCACCACGCTCAAATCCATCATGGGCCTGGTGGCACGCACCCGCGGCAGCGTGCAGTTCGACGGGCAAAACATTCGCGGTTGGCCGGCCCACCGAATCGCCCGCCTGGGCCTGGGCTATGTGCCCGAAGACCGGCGTATCTTCACCGACCTGACCGTGATGGAGAACCTGGCCACGGGCCGCCGCCCTGCCCCGCCCGGCCAGGTGCCCTGGACCGCAGAACGCCTGTTTGCGCTGTTTCCCAATCTGGCCACGATGACGCGACGGCGGGCCCTGCACATGAGCGGTGGCGAACAGCAAATGCTCACCGTGGCCCGCACCCTCATGGGCAACCCGCGTCTGATTCTGCTCGATGAGCCCTCCGAAGGCGTCGCTCCCCTGCTGGTGGAACAGATGGCCGAGATGGTGCTGGCCCTCAAATATGAAGGATTGGCCGTGCTATTGTCAGAACAGAACGACACCTTCGTGACACAGGTGGCCGATCGACAGATCGTTCTGGATCAAGGTCGGCTGCGATAACGCCATCGCATTCAAACTTTTTGTGCATCCTCGTGCCAACGAACGACCTTATGAGGCACCAAGCCCGATCTGATCCGCCATTTCCTGAAGTCGAATCGCCTGAGATCGATAGAATTGCTCCGCCTCTTCCAGGCTCTGCGCCTGATCGCGCGGCACGCCACCAGATTCCACAACATGACCTCGAAAATCTTCACTCTGCAGCGCTGCGGCGGATGCTTTGTGAATCTCTGCCAGTGCCGGAGCGGGCACGTCGCGGTCAACAAAGATTCCTGTCCAGACGGAATGATCAAAATCCTTGAGCGCCGGGACAGATCTCAGTGAGGGAGATCGGTTCAGCTGTTTCACATCCCCGGCTGCTGTCGTACCAATTAGCGTCAACTTTTCGTCGTTAATCAACGAGATGACATTTCCTGCCAAAGGCACGAAAGCCAGGTCGACCTGCCCTCCGATCACATCATTGATGGCAGGCGCAATACCGCGATACGGCACGTGAATGAACTCGATCCTGGAAAGATCCTGAAAATCCTCTCCGACCACGTGGAACAGCGTGCCGTTGCCCGGAGTGGCATAAGTGAGAGGAGTGCCATTTTCATTCTCCGACCACTCGATCAATCCCTCGTAATCGGAAAATGGCAAATCCGGCCGTCCGACCAGCGCAAGATACGTATCTGACAGCGCCGTGACCAGTCTGAGGTCTTCCGGGGAATAGTTGGCGTTCTCGAGAACGAGGGGCGGCAATATGGGCTCAGCAACGGTTGCCATCAGGAAAGCATGGCCGTCCGGCCTCTCGCTCAAGAGGCGGGCTACGCCGATAGCTCCCCCCGCGCCGCCGTGATTCTCTACCACTACCGGGACGCCCAAGGCATCTCCCATGGCCGGCTGGAGCATGCGTGCCAAAGCATCAGCCGGCCCACCGGGAGGAAACGCCACGTACATGCTAGCCGGCCGGTTCGGGTAAGTCTCGGCCTGAACGCCGACACCGACACCGAAAGACCCTGCCATCATCACTATCGACACCGCATAGATGGAATCGCGAAAAAATGACATCACCTTCTCCTCTCAATGCATTATTTTTATGAAACCGACCCGAATGCCGCCTGATCAATTTTGTACAGCGAGCAGGCGTTGCCACCCAGGATCTTTTCTATCGCTTCTTCGGGCAGCTCGGGCATATTGATTTCTCTCGCCACATCATTGATGCTCAAGATCGTCTTGTGGAACGTTGACATGAATGGGTTCTCCGAACCGTACAAAAGCCGATCCCAAGAGTTGACGCAACCAAAGTCATGAATGATCTGATATACCTTGCGGGGGTGGTGAAACCCGAGTGCACTCAGATCCGCATAGAAATTTTTATGTCGTGACACAATGCCGCTCGCTTCATCAACGTACGGATACCCCAAGTGACAAATCACCACCTTCAATCGGGGAAATCTTTGCCCCACTTCATCCAGCAACCATGGTTGCTGCAGCTTCATATCGGTACCGCATACCGGCGTGTATCCCATATGAAAGTGAACCGGTATATCCATGGCGATCGCCGCTTCATAAAGCGGCTCACAAGCCTTGTCGCGAGGATCAAAATGCGAATATGTGGGGTAAAGCTTGATTCCACGAAAATCATATTTTTCAACACAACGGACTACTTCATCCGCCGCGCCCCATGGATCCACGATGGGATCCGCACTTCCAATGCCTATCAACCGCCCTTTGGATTCGACAACTTGCGAGGCTACGTAAGCGTTGGGCACATTGTAGGGCCGCTGGTCAGGAGGCAGCGAACGATTCCAGTTACCGGCAAGAACGCAACATACGGATAAACCGGCTTCATCCATCACGTCCACGAGCGAACTGGCTGCCCGCTTTTCGCTTTCTACTTCGGCACTATGGTATTTGAACCCCCGAGCAGACCAATTCTTTCGTAACTCACTATAGATGTAATTCGACACATGCACGCCGGGCTGGCCAAGATGAATATGGTTATCGACGATGAACATTGGCTGAAACCTTTCAACAAGTACGAGTGAACACGGTGGCATGAAGATTAATCGTCACTTTGTTTTATGTCAACCTGTTTTGCATAAAACATTAATCGTAAGCTATGTTATGGTGTTCCGGCTTCAACACTGGCAGTCCAGGCATGAGTCAGCACGTATCCCTCGGCATCCTCGAGAATTTGGTCAGTTTTCAGCTTCGGCGTGCCCACAACGTGGCATTTCGGAAACTCGACCAGGAGCTCGGCGCGCGTGGAGCAACCACCGCAATGCTTGGCACTCTGGAAGTGGTGGCCAGAAATGAAGGAATCTCGCAAGGGGTGGTGGCCGAAGTGCTCGCTCTGAACCGTTCGACGATGGTGCCCATCATCGAAAAACTCTGTGAAAGAGGCTGGCTGCTTCGCGAGAGAACGCAGCATGACAGGAGGACCGTTTTGCTATCGATCACCGAACCGGGTCGCCAGGAACTCACTCGGCTGCGCGAGATCGTCGGCACTCACGAAAAACGTCTCAGACAACATCTGGACATTGAGTCAGCCGAGGCTCTCCTGCGCGGTTTGCGTCAGCTCGGCGATGAATGATGTGACTGACACCGAAGAGTGCGAGTTACGCGGCTGCAGACGGGCGGGGCCGATGGCTCGATTGACGCGATTACGGAACGCTGGCTGAATCCGGTGTAACCGCCCCTGCAGACTGAAGCCCCGATGCACGGACGACCTTCATGCCACCACTTTGCGCGCCAAGTCATCCTCGTTTTCGGATCATTGAGCGGCGACAGAGCGTAGGGGAAGCCTTCGTCGGCCCTGATTTATCCTCAACGCATTGATTTCATTGAAGAAACAATGCGAATGGCGGTACAATATCTCCCAGTTTTCCGTCCGATACCCGCCAA
>JAWLHC010000012.1:0-126848 GCA_041690575.1 Verticiella sp. | reverse complement strand
CCTTTCTGCCCCGCCGCTCAACAAACAACGTTGTGTGCAGCAGAGAAGCGAGATTATGAAGTGTTTTTTGAGGGCTGTCAAGTGAGCCACTGGCTCGCTTGATCGGGGCGCCGTGACCGGCTGCCGTTGCCACCGGGCCCTGCAACCACCCACAAACCGGGGCAACTGCGGCCTGGCGCAACCGGTGGAATCCACCGCCTTGCCTGCAAAAAACTTCAACACTCGCTTCGCTACCCTACCGCAAGGCTGCCGAAGCAACCCGGTGCTGTTTGAGCAGCGAAGCCCTGAACTATAGCAAGAGATTTTGGGGTGTGTCAAACGGAAGACCGGACATTTCTATTTGGGAGAAAAGCGGACAGTTCCATTTAGCGTTGACAACGACAGGCCGGACATTTCTACTTTGGAGACAAGCGGACGTTTCCAACTCAACTTATCTATCCCTCAAGGCCTCAAGGAGAAAGGCACGGAGCCCCGTTCACCTCAGACGACACCCTGCACCCACCGGGGGGCTACCGGACAAATGTGGACACATGGGGTATCGTGCCAGCTTCCCTGAATTCCTGACCCAGAGCCGTCCCGCAACCGGTGTGTCCTGCCGCGACGGGCGGCCTCGCTTCTATTGCTGGCATGTCTTCCACTCTTGTCGTGCTTCTGCTGTCGGTGTTGCTTGGCCTGCAGCCTGTGGCCACCGATCTCTACCTGCCTGCCCTGCCCGCCATGACCACCGCCCTGGGCGGCACGGTAACCCAGGCGCAAATGACGCTCAGCGTTCTGCTCCTCACCTTCGGGATATCGCAGCTGGTCTGGGGGCCGATCTCCGATCGTTTCGGCCGACGCCCGGTGCTGCTGCTGGGGGTCACCGCCTACACGGCCGCCTCGGTGGGCGCCATGCTCGCCACCTCCATGGAGCTGCTGGTGATCTGGCGTGGTCTGCAGGGCATTGCCATGGGCTCGGCCGTGGTGTGCGCCCGGGCGGTCGTGCGCGATCTGTATGCCGGCGCCCTCGGTGCCCGCGCCATGAGCAAGGGTCTGTCGGGCCTGGGCGCCATCGCTTGCGTCAGCGCACCCCTGGGCAGCCTCGTGGCCGCCACCCTGGGTTGGCGGGCGGCTCTGGGTGTGCTCACGCTGTTCTCACTGTTTGCCCTGGCCCTGGTGGCCTTGCGCCTCGAAGAGACCCTGCGCACGCCCGATCTGCATGCCCTGCGACCCGGCGCCATGGCGCGCAACTGGTGGCACATTCTGCGCAGCCGCACGTTCTGGGCCTTCAGCCTTCTTGCCACGGGGTCATACGGCGCCCTGTTTACCTTTCTGGCCGCCTCCTCCTTTGTGCTGATCGAGGTGATCGGTGTGTCGCCCACGGTCTACGGGCTGCTGCTGGCCTCGATGTCGCTGTCGTATATCGGCGGCACCCTCGCCTGCCGGCGCTTGCTGCTTCGCCTGGGCGTGCGCCGCACCGTGTTCATCGGCGGCGCGCTGTCGCTCGCGGGGGGCACGGCCATGGGCGCGCTTGCCATGGCCGGTGTGAGCCACGCCGCAGCCATCATGTTGCCGCTGTACTTCGTGATGGCCGGGCATGGCATCCACCAGCCCTGCGGCCAGAGTGGCGCCGTGTCGCCCTTTCCTCGTTCGGCCGGCGTGGCCGCAGCGCTGAGCGGTTGCATCATGACGGTCACCGCATTCGTCACTGGCCTCTGGCTGGGGCCGCGCATGGACGACACCGTCTTGCCGCTCACCAACGCCATCTGGTTCTGGACGGCGTTTACCGCTTTTGCCGCCTGGTTCCTGGTGCGACGACTCACCACCTCGCACCACGACGATTGACCCACAACGCCATACCCTCGGTGTCTGCCGTCACTTGATGCGGATGTTTTGGCGCGGTACCGTGCTATATGGGGGCGCATCAGCACCTGTCGTTTCAGAGCTATCACCCGCCGGTTCGGCGTCGTGGCACATTCATCAACCCAGCCACGCAAGGAGGCGTACATCATGGCACGTGAAATCTCCAACACTTACGCCTACCCCTACCAGGCGGTGACCATGATCGTGGTGACCTACCCCGATGGCACCCAGGTCTTTGGCACCGGCGCGCTGGTGGGCCCCAACGACATCCTCACCGCCACGCACGTGCTGTACTCCGAAGAGAACGGCGGTTGGGCAGCCGACATCGAGCTGTATCCCGGCGCCGATTACAACGGCAGTCAGTCGCGCTTCGACGATCGCGGTGTCATGCCCCTCGAGAACTTCGAGTGGGAAGCGGTAGGTTGGCCCAGCGAGGTTTACAGTGACTACCCCGACCATCTGCTGAGCGAATACGAGTCGCAATACGACGTGGCCCTGCTGGGCATCGATCAGCCCATCGGCGACACCCTCGGTTGGTTCGGTATGGATACCGGCTACAACTATGGCCACACCGCCCGGCAACTGGGCTACCCGTCGGAAGGCACCGGTTTGATGTACGGCGAGATCTATGTGTCGCCCGATCCCTACTTCAACACCTACGAAGCCTCGGGCTGGAGCGCCGGCGATCATTTCGGCGGAGGCAGTTCGGGCGGCCCCCTGTATGTGGTGGAAGGGGGCAACCCCTACATCATTGGTGTCAAGAGTGCCGGCAGCGACGACAGCAGTGTGTGGGCCGACATCGGTTTTCTGTACGACGAGATCCAGGACGCCATTCGCGAGAACGACCACCTCATTGATCGCGACACATCGCCACAGCCCGAACCCGAACCTGAACCCACGCCGATCGACGACCGTGCCAAGTACAGCGAAATCTATCACGCCACCGGTGCGCCCGAGGATTTCTTCGGTACTGGCGGGCTGGATCTGATCGTATACGAGCAGTCATTCGCGCAGTACGACATCATCCGCTGGGATCTGCCGGTGGAAGTGCAATTGCCGGACGGTCGCAATTTCGACCTGCTCTACGACATCGAACGACTGCAGTTTGCCGATGGCCTGCTGGCCGTGGATGTGGGCGAAGGCGAAACGGCGGGCAGCGCCTATCGTCTGTACCAGGCCGCCTTCGACCGCACCCCCGACACCGGCGGCCTCACGTACTGGATCGACCAGATGGACCTCGGCGACTCACTGAAGGACGTGGCCGCCAGTTTTGTGGCGAGCGACGAGTTCCGCAGCATCTACGGCGCGCAGCCCACACCCGAAGACCTCGTCTCTCGCTATTATTTCAATGTACTGGAGCGCGCACCCGATCAGGGCGGCCTGAATTACTGGGTTGGCGAGCTTACCCGGCCGGGCGGGCTAACGCCGGTGGACGTGCTGATGTCATTCTCGGAGAGCGACGAGAACCAGGCTCGCGTGGCACCGGCGATCGACGACGGGATCTGGCTGGGATAACCGCCGGCCATACGGCCCGATCGCCGCCCTGCCGGCCGCGGTTTCACCGCCCACCGCGCCCATTTGCAGATTTCCTTCGGGCCCGAATGCCGGGCCTTTTTTCAATCCCTTACGAGGTAGTCATGATCGATCCCCATTGCCACAGCAGCAGCATCCTGGTGGCCACTGACCCCATGCGTGCTTTTCAAATCATGTCAGACGGCCTGGAGCAGGGTCGCTGGGCCTGGGGCAGCTGGCAACGCCAGGAGCATGCCCCTGGCGTGTATGTGGGCGATTCGATCTTCGACGGCAAGCCCACCTATGTGCGCCTCAACCCCGACCCCGAACGCCTGATTGTGGATTACGAAGTGGGCCGCAGCCCCGACAACATGCAATTTCGCAATATGTCGCGGGTGATTCCTGGCACGCTGCTGGGTCACGGTGCCGACAGTGCGGTGATCACCCTGCTCACCTGGCGCCTGAAAACACAAACCGACGAGGCCTGGATCCAGATGGGCACCGTGCACGAGGCCGAGATGTACCTGATACGCGGCCTGCTTGAGCGCGCCGGTAAGCACTAGGCACCTGGGTTGACGCGTCAGCCCGCAGGGCTGGCGCATTGGCCGACACGCTGCAGCCGCCGGGTTTTACCCGGCCTGCCCGGCCTCGGCTGCCGCGTTGTCGCGAGCGACGTCGTAGCGGCCGGCACCACCAAGGTAGGCCTGCTGCACCGCCGGGTCGTGGCGCAACTCGGCCGACGTGCCTTGCCCCACGATATGGCCGTTTTCGATGAGGTAGCCGCGATCGGCCAGCGCCAGGCTGCGTTTGGCGTTCTGCTCGACCAGCAGAATGCCGAGCTCTTGCTGGCGCACTTGCGCCAGGGCCTTGAACAGCTCACCTGTCATGAGGGGCGAAAGGCCCAGCGACGGCTCGTCGAGCAGCAACAATTGCGGGTTGGACATCAACGCGCGCCCGATGGCCACCATTTGCTGCTCGCCGCCACTCATGGTTTGCACCACCTGCTTCATGCGCTGCGCGAGCTTCGGGAACAGGGCAACCACCCGCTCCAGCCGCTCTGACTCACCCGCTCGCGCGCGGCGAGCGTAGGCGCCGAGCTGCAGGTTTTCTCGCACCGTGAGTTCACCGAAGATCCCGCGCCCCTCAGGCACCAGTGCCAGACCCGCCTCGACGATGGCCTGCGGCGGTTGCCCCGCGATGGCCTTGCCATGAAACGTGGCTCGGCTGTCGGGCTGCGCGGGCACCAAACCGGCGATGGACTTGAGCAGCGTGGATTTGCCGGCGCCGTTGGTGCCCAGTATCACCACCACCTCACCCGGCCCCACGTCGAGATCCACCCCCTGCAGCGCCATGTGCTGGCCGTAGGCCACACGCCAATTGCGCACCTCAAGCATCGTCGTCTCCGAGATAGGCCCGCACGACTTCGCGCTCGGCCAGCGCCTGGGCCGGTGGGCCGTCGGCGATCTTGCCGCCCGCATTCATGACGACCACGCGATCGCACAGCGACCGGATGGCGTCCATCACGTGTTCCACCAGCACCATGGTGGTGCCTTCCTCGCGCAGCTGACGCAGCAAATCGATGGCTTCGTGCAGCTCGGACGGGTTGAGGCCGGCCAGCCATTCGTCGAGCAACAGCAACTGGGGCCGCAGCGCCAGCGCGCGCGCCAGCTCAAGCCGCTTCTGGTTGATATAGGTGAGATCGCCCGCCGTTTGACCGGCGACATCGGCCATGCCGATGCGCTCGAGCAGCGCCAGCGCCTCGTGGTCGGCTTTGCTCCCCGCCAGTTGTGCCGGGCCGAACGCCAGGCCGGCCTTGACGTTCTCGAGGCAAGTGAGCGAGCCCATGACCCGCACCAGCTGAAAGGTACGAGCCACACCCGCCCGGGCAATGGCGTGAGCGGGCAGACCCACCAGGTTGCGACCATTGAGCAGGATGCTGCCGCGATTGGGCTTGAGCGCGCCCGAAATGAGGTTGAGCACCGTGGTTTTGCCCGAGCCATTGGGCCCGAGCAAACCGACGATCTCGCTGCGATGCACGTCGAAGCTGAGGTTGTCGACGGCCACCAGGCCACCGAACGTACGCGTGAGCGCCTCAACCCGCAGAATGGGAGTGGCCGCCGTCATGGGGTGTGCTCCGCCACCGGCGGCGCAGGCTTGCGCTTGCGCTCGATCAGACCGGCCACGCCATTGGGTACAAGATACACAATGGCCATGAAGGTGATGCCCAGCAAGATGCTGAAGTAGTTGGGGAAGTTGGCCGACAGGTATTCGAACAGGAACACCAGCGGGATGACCCCCAGCGCCGGCCCATAGAGCCGTGTAGCGCCCCCCAGCAGGGCCATGATCACCACCTGGAACGACACGATCGGATTGAAGGCGATGCTGGCGTCGATGTAGGTCCAGCGCGGCGCGATGATGGCGCCCACCAGTGCCATGAAGGCAGCGCTGATGACGAAAACGATGAGCTTCACGCGCACCACATTGGCACCGCAGTGCACGGCGGCGGTTTCGTCGTCGCCGATCATGCGCAGCGCCAGACCCAGACGCGAGCGTCGGAGCCAGGCCCCCACCAGAAACACGGCCGCCGTGAGCGCCACCAGCTGCCAGACGATCTGCTCCTGGGTGATGTCGAGAAATACGTAGCGCCCCACCGAGCCCGAGAAATTGGCTTCGTACCAGGTCACCAGCTGCCGAATGAGCTCGGCCAGGCCGAAGGTGAAGATCACGAAGTAGATACCGCGCAGCCGCAGCGTGGATATGCCCACCACCAGCGCCACCAGGCCGGCAATGCCAGCCGCCAGCGCCAGCACCAGCGGCCAGGCCAGGGCTTCGCCGAAGACGGCGACGGTGTAGGCACCGATGCCAAAGAACGCCACCGAGGCCAGCGAAATGAGCAACGTGGGACCCGAGAACAGCGCCCAGGCCGTGGCCAGCACCAGAAACATGAGCAGGTTGATGGTGAGCGACATGGCGTAGCCACCACCCACCACGGGCACGGCAGCCGCCGCGGCCAGGCCAACGACCAGCAGGAAAAGGCCGAGAAGCTGAGGGGGTTTCATGCCGCAGCCCTCCCGAAGATACCGTTGGGCCGGAAGATGAGCACCAGCAGGAACAGCGCGAAGTTGACCGCCACGGTGAGGCCGGGATCGATGTAGGTGGCCACGAAACTCTCGGCCAGACCCAGCAGCAGACCCGCCACCAGGGCCCCCGCCAGATTGCCCACGCCTCCCATGATGATGACGATGAGCGCCTTCATGGTGAACAGCACCCCCATGGAGGCATTGAAGGTCATGAAGAGGCTCACCAGCACCCCGCTGGCCGCCACCAGCACGCCACCCACGGCAAAGGCCAGGGCCGCCACGAAGCGGGTGTCGATGGCCACCAGCCTGGCGGCATCGGGGTTGACCGCCACCGCGCGAATGGCCGTGCCCTGGCGGGTGAATCGCAGCAGCAGGTACAGACCCACGCCCAACACCACCGCAAACACCAGCGCCAGCATGCGATTGGCCGGTAGCGGCGTGTCGGCGATATCGAACACGGCATTGAGGAAGGAATAATTGAAGTAGCTGCCGCCGAACAGCACCAGCACCACGCCTTCGATGATGAACAGCAGACCGAAGGTGGCGAGGATGCTGTCGACCTCAAGGGCACCCCGATTGGGTGCCCGCCGCACCAGCGGATAAAGCAGCACCTGGTAGACGAACCAGTGCACCACGAAGGCGGCGGGCGCGATCAGCAGCAGCCCCCAGAACGGCGTGATTCCCGCCACCGTGAACAGCCACCAGGCGGCAAACGCCGCGGCAATCAGAAACTGCCCGTATGACAGATTCATGATGCGCGCCACGCCATACTGCAGCGTGAGACCAAGCGCAATGAGCGCGTAGACTCCGCCCAGCGTCAGGCCGTTGATCAGGGCGTCGAGAAAGGGCACGGGGCGTCTCCGGGACAGGGCGACGAAGCGGGACTATTGCCAGTTGGGTTTGGGAAACTCGACGTCGACCGCACCATCGCGATCGGGGCCCACCGCGTTGAACTCACCATCCTGCCACTGACCCACCAGCCAACCCTGGGTGTAATGACGATCGGCCAGGTTCATGGGGCCCACCACGGTGTCGTAGGTGCCTTCGGCCATGGCTTTGGCCACGGCCTCGCGGTCTACCTTGCCCACTTTCTCGATGGCCTGCTGCAACACCTGCAGGCTGGCGTAGGTGACCGCGCTCAGCCAGCGATCGGGCTCATTGCCGGTGAGCGCCTGGTGCGCGGCGATGTACTCCTGCATGGCTTCGGTGTTGACATTGACGCCACCCGTGCCCATGACACCTTCGACGTTGTCGCCAAAGCGGCCCTTGAACAGCGGAAACGCGGTACCCACGGCGGTGTAGAACACCGGGGTGTTGAGCCCCAGTTGAATCGAGAGGTCGGTGAGCGCGATGGTGTCGGGCGGATAGCTGAAGGCCAGGAAAGCCTCGGGCTCCAGGCGACGGATTTCGTTGATGATCGTTTGCATATCCTGGCTGCCCGGCGGGTAGCTCTGACGATAGACGATGTCGAAGTTGGCAGCCTCGAGGCCCTTGCGTGCCGCGTTGGCCAGCTCGATGCCGAATTGGTCGGCCACGTTGACCATGGCCACACGCCCTTCGATTTCGCCGGCCTCGCGCAGCGCGGCGAGCACATCGACAATGCCCGTGGCATAGGCTTCGGAGGTGCTGGAGAAGAAGAAGGCATTGGGCCAGCGTTCGATCAGTTGCGGGATGCGATCGGACACCGAGGTTACCGACAGCTGCGGATAGCCGTGACGGTCGAAGATGGGGCCGGTGGCCAGGTTGAGCGCCGTACCCCATGGCGGCAGCACGAAATCGACTTCGTCCTGGTTGATGAGGCGTTCGATGGCCCGCACGGCCTCTTCGGAGTTGCTGCGATCGTCGTACTCGATGACTTCGATCTTTGCACGCGTGCCATCGGCCAGCTCGATGCCGCCGGCCTCGTTCACCTGATTCACCCACAGCTCATAGTTGGGCAGCGTGGTAACGCTGGCACCGCCGGCGTAGGGGCCGGTCTTGGAGATGGCGTAACCGATACGGATGGTGTCGTGATCATTGGCCAGCGCGGGCACGGTGCCGGCCATGGCCAGGGCCACGGCAGCCGCCGTGCCCTTGAGGGCGGTAGACAGAATGGACATGCGAGGTCTCCTGAAAACGGCCTTCGGCAGAAACCGCACGAACGACCGGAACTTGGCGATCAAACGACCAATCGTTATGAAACGTAGCACTCGAGTGTAGGAGAACCGGCCCTCGATTCGCCACAGGGTTTACACGCAAGTCGGGCCCCGCCGGGAAGCTTGGGGCGATTGCCTACAATGACACGCAACGCTGCGCACCAGGCCGAACCCTGTTGCGCCGCGCACCGACCCTCCCGCTACCTGCCTTGTCCCGTCACCTGCCATCGCCATGAACCAGCGCGTGATTGCGCATCTCGACATGGATGCGTTCTTCGCTTCCGTGGAACTGTTGCGCTACCCGGAGCTGCGCGGCGAAGCCGTCGTGGTGGGCGGACGCCGCACGTCGCCGCCGACGCCGGATGCCGATGGCAGGCATCGATTCGCCCGTTTGCGCCACTACACCGGGCGCGGCGTGATCACCACGGCCACCTACGAGGCGCGGCGCCTGGGGGTGCATTCAGCCATGGGCCTGATGAAGGCCGCCGCTCTGGCGCCCGACGCCATCCTGCTGCCGGCCGACTTCGACGCCTATCGCCGGATGTCGCAACGCTTCAAACAGGCCGTGGCGCAGATGGCTCCCGTAATCGAGGATCGCGGCATCGACGAGATCTTCATCGATCTCACCGATCACCCCGAGGTGGCCGACGGCCTGCAGGAACGGGCCCTCGAACGCGGCGGCGAACTGGCGCAGCGCCTGCAGAAGGCCGTGCATGAAGCCACCGGCCTGAGCTGCTCGTTGGGCATTACACCCAACAAATTGCTGGCCAAGCTGGCGTCCGACATGAACAAACCGGGCGGCATTACCGTGCTTGCGCTCGACGACGTGCCAACCCGGGTGTGGCCCCTGCCGGCCAGACGCATCAACGGCATCGGCCCCAAGGCTGCGACACGCCTCGAGCACATGGCCATCGCCACCATTGGCGAACTGGCGGCCACGCCGCAGGATCTGCTGATCTCCGCCTTTGGCGAACGCTATGGACGCTGGCTGCATGCCGTGGCTCACGGCCACGACGATCGACCGATCACCATCAGCCGCGAGCGAAAATCGGTCAGCCGCGAAACCACCTTCGAGCGCGACCTGCATGTCGCCGCCGACCGCACCCAGCTCTCGCAAGCCTTCACCCACCTGTGCGAGCGCGTGGCGGCCGACCTCAACCGTTTGCAGCGCGAAGGCCGTACGGTGGGCATCAAACTGCGCTTCGACAACTTTCAGACGGTGACGCGCGACCTCACGCTCGAGCAGGCCACGGCCGACGCCGGCACCATCCGGCAAGCCGCCGGCCTGTGCCTGAAGCGGGTGCCCCTGGAGCGACGGATTCGCTTGCTGGGCGTACGCGTGGGTACCCTGTCGGCGGTGGGGGCCGCACCTGCCATGCCCCCGGCCACGCCGCTGCCATTGTTTCCGGAACTTTGAACAAGCGCGTGGTCGCCTCTTCCGGGAGCTTGCAAACCGCGCGCATCAAGGTCAGGCACATGCTTGGCGCACGCCAGTACCCGGCATTCGGCTCCGCCCCTTGTGCTCGGGCGCTTTAGCCGGCCAGACGATCGAGGAGCGAAATGAGCTGGGTTTTTTCGGCAGCATTCAACCGGGTGGACATGCGGGCGTCGTGGGCCTGCACGGCAGCCGTGATCTCGCGCAAGGCGGCCTGGCCTTCGAGGCTGAGCTCGAGCGCCAGCGTGCGTTTGTCGGCCTGCTCGCCCACTCGACGCACATAGCCGGCACCTTCGAGCCAGTCGAGGATGATCACCACGCCGGATCGGGCAATGCCCATGGCGCGTGCCAGCTCGGTGGGCTTGATGCGCGGATTGTGGTGAATGAGCGTGAGCGCCGAGAAGCGCTGCGGGGTGATGTTCCAGGGCTGAAGCGACTCGGCGAAGTCTTCGTAGAGCCGAATTTGCGCGCGGCGCACGGCGTACCCGACCAGTTGGTCGAGCGGCCCGTAGGCGACCCCCTCGATGTGGGGATTGAAGGGTTCTTGCCGGCTGCCTTTGGCGGCTCGGCGTGGCGGGGTGTGCGTGGTCATGCGCGAAGGATACCGGGAGATGCGTGGCCGAAGTAAAGCACAATCCGGTGCTGCTGTGTGCCCTGCCAACCGAGGGCGAGCCGCACCGCCTGCCCTATACAATGGCGGATCGACCGTCTGACCGACACGCTGCACCGCCCCTGTCTCAGTGCGCTGGAACCCTCTATGACTCAGCCAGACCTCCGCCGGCACGCCCCGGCCACCGCTCGCAACCGGGAGGCCATTCTTGCCATCCTGCAGCACGAACTGCAACCCGGGGCCCGCGTGCTCGAAGTGGGCAGCGGCACCGGCGAACACATCGTGCATTTTGCCCAGGCTCTGCCGCAAGTGAACTGGCAACCCACCGAAGCCGACCCGAGCCAGTTGCCGTCGATTGCCGCCTGGATCGAGCATGGCCAACTCGACAACGTGGCCGCCCCTCGGGCATTTGACGCCTACACCGACACCTGGCCCGAACACGAATTCGACGCCATCCTCTGCATCAATGTGCTGCACTACACGCCGTGGCCAACCGTGCCTGCCCTGATGGCCGGTGCCGCCCGCGCGCTGGTTCCGGGCGGCATGCTCTACACCTACGGCGCCTACCGCCGCGAGGGCCGGCACACGGCCGCCAGCAACGAAGCCTTCGACCACTGGCTGAAAGCCCGCGACCCGAGGTTTGGCGTGCGGGATCTGGAAACGGTCGAGGCGCTCGCCCGCTCGCACGGACTGGTGCTCACCGCAGTGCACGACATGCCGGCGAACAATCTGAGCCTGGTGTTCCGACACCAGGCCGGGGCTCAGGAATCGGCCTGATGTTCGAACTCGGTCGTATCGACCCAGCAATAACCGGCACCCCGGCTCGATTGCAGTGGCAGCCGCATGCCGGTCTGGCGCAAGGTTTTGGCGCGCAGCCGGCTGATGATGACTTCGAGGCGGTGCTTGTCGAGCTCGTCGGGCAGGATACCCAGCGCCGCGCCCAGCTCGGCATGGCTGCACACCTCGCCCGCACGCCGCACCAGACGACGCAGCAGCTGACTCTCGTTGGCCGCCAGCATCACGTGGCCGCCGTTGGGTGCCAGCAACGTGGTGCCGGCCGTACTGAGCTGCCAGCTGGTGTCGCGCGGCGGCGCCGAAGGCTGAGTGGCCGCCGTCGCGGGCGCCACCACCAGGGGCGCGGGCGCGCTGGCCACCTGCAGCCGCTCGTCGAGCCGCTTGAGAATCAGCACAAGCTCATCGATATCGATGGGCTTGACCAGATAGGCGTCGGCGCCGGCAGCCAGACCGGCCAGGCGATCGTGGCGCAAGCCGCGAGCCGTGATGAGCACGATGCCGATCTGCTGATTGTGTTCGCGCAGGTAACGACAGATGGAAAGGCCATCTTCGCCGTCGAGACCGATATCAAGCACCGCGATGACATGCTCGTTGACCGCCATGAAGCGGTAGAAGCCGGTGGCCGACTCGAAGGTTTCCACCGAAAAGCCGAGCTGCGTGAGCTGAAACGCCATCTCCTGACGCAAAACGCTTTCGTCTTCGACCAGAGCGATGGTGCTGCGCGTAGTGGAGCCAGCCGTAGACAAGAGCATCCCCCGAAACTCGCTGAATGAGCAAAGTAGTTGTGGATACATTCTATCGTTTTCTGCTGGCTCTCGCCTTGAGTCTGTCTGGCAGCGCACAGGCGGAAGGGGTACAAATACCGCCCGATCGCAACGCCTACACCCTGGGCGCCGAGCTCAGGACCAACCGCGGCGACGTGCAACTCGACAGCGCCGCGCTGGCGTTGGCGGCCTACCGGCACGGTGAATTTGTCCCGTTCGAACATTCGGCCAACCAGGGTTTCGGGCGCGACCCGGTGTGGCTGGCCTTCGACCTGGCGCCTGCCAGCGAGCAAACCGCCGACTACTGGTTGATACAGGCCGGCCCGGCGCACCTCGATCGAGTCACGGCATGGCTGGCCATGCCCGACGGCTCCTTGCGCGTGCTGGGCACCGCGGGCGACCAGGTCGATCCGGCCATCATCCCTCGCCCATACCTCAAGCCTACCTTCGGTTTCAATCAACCGGTGAGGCCCGGCCACACGCTCTTGCTGCGCGTCGAGAATCAGGGCACGCACGCCGCCTATCTGCGGCTGTTCCGTGCCTCGGCATTCCCGGATGTGGCCACGCGTCACGGCCTGTTGCTGGGTGTGCTGTTGACCATCGGCATTTTGTTGCTCGGTACGGCGCTGGGCCTGTTCCTGTTGCTGCGCCAGCGCATTCATCTGATCTGGTTCGGCTACGTGGCGCTGTTGTCGATGGTGCTCATGCTCAACAACGGCGTGGTGTATCACTACCTCACGTTCGTGCCGCTGGCCTGGCTCAATCCCCTCAGTGCGCTGTGCGGCCTGCTGGCCTTCAGCATGGGCATCTGGTTTCTGGCCGAGCTGTTCGGCCTGCACCGCCGAGCCGAGTGGCGCACGGCCTGGCGTCTGATGCTGGCGTGGGCCCTGGCAGTGGGCGTTCTGGGGGTGGTCTCCTGGATGCTGCCGGGCCTGCCGCTGGTGCCTCTGGCCCTGGGCATGATGCTGCCGGCGCTCGCGCTGGGCTGCGGGCTGCTGGTGTGGCGAATGTTGCGACGCGACCCTCTCGCTCTCAGCCTGGGAGCGCCGTTGCTGGTGTTCTTTCTGGTGAGCATCGGGTATTTGCTGTCGCTGCTGGGCGCGCCCCTGCCCTTGCCGTTGCCGCTATCGTCGCTACACTGGATCTGGCACGTGGTGGCTTTTCTCACCTTGTTGATGCTGCAGGCCGCGCTTTATTTTCAGGCGCTGGCAATGCAGCGCAGTACCCAGCAGGAGCGCTCTCTGCTGATGCAGTTGCTCACCGACAAGAATCAGGAGCTGGAAGACAAGGTCAAGGCACGCACGCGCGAGCTGGAACTGGCGTTGCGCGACGTGCAGCAGGCCGAAGCCGAACAGCGCCAGTTGCTGTCGATGGCCTCGCACGAATTCCGCACACCGGCGGCCATGATCAAGATGTCGCTCGACTCCCTGCGCTTTCTGACCAACAGCATCCCGCCCGAGGTCAACGCCAGGCTCGACAACATCCGCTTGGCCAGCCAACGCTTGACGCTCCTCACCAATAGCCTGATTGTCGACAATCGCCTGCGCGAGCCTCGTCTGCAGATTCATCCCGCCACGGTGTCGATCGACCAGATGATTCGCGATGTGGTGGCCGGCTATCCGTCCAGCACCCCGATCCAGCTCGAGCTACCCGACACACCGGTGGTGATCCAGGCCGACGCCACCCTGCTCTCGATTGCCCTGCACAATCTCATCGACAATGCGCTGAATCATGGCGCCAGCACACGCCCTCGCGTGACCGTGGGGCTGGAAGCCCTGGCCAGCCATGTGAACCTCGCCGTGAGCGACAATGGCCCCGGCATCCCCGACGAAGAAAAGGTGCGCGTGTTCGAGCGCTTCCAGCGTCGCAACACCAGTCGTGGAAGCGGTCTGGGGCTGTCGATCGTGAGCGCCATCGTGCGCGCCCATCAGGGCAGCATTCAGGCGCGCGACAATCGCCCGCAAGGCACCCGCATGCTGGTGCAATTACCGCGTCGTGCCGACGCCACCGACACCAACCCGATCGACGACGCGCGCAACGACGCTTGAGCTCGACCTCAGCACACACCCACCGCTCGCACCGGCTTGACGGGTGTGGCGTCCTGGCGACCCCGGTTGGTGTGGGCGCGTCAGGGTCGTCGTGCCAGGGCGGCCAGGGTGCCCTCGGTGGAATACAGGATCAGGCGGCCATCGGCGTCGAAGGCATACGACTGCAGGCCGCTCAGCAACTGCATGAGGGACTCTTGCCGCTGCGCTGCCTCGGGGGAACACACCTGCTGTGTCCGCCGCAACCCCACCATACGCAGGGAATCGCCTTCGAGTCGATATTCGGCCGCCAAGCGATTGCACCCCGTGTTGCCCTCGAGCAGACCCTGCGGAACGAAATGCAACACCAGGGGTTGTGGCAGCTGCAGGCGCTGCCCGAGCAGAGTGTGCACCTGCCAGCTGACCGCAAGCAGGCGCTGCTCGTTGGCCACGGCGAGATCGGGCGACGCCGCAGCGGCCCGAGCGCCGGCCCCGAGGCTCAGCGCTGCCAGAATCGTGAGAACAAATCGAGCCCGCCCGCGCCCCTGAGCGCCAGACTCCAGCGCCGGGAATCGACTTCCACAGCCGGGGTGGGGCCAGCCACTTGCCAGGCACGGGGCTCGGCGTAACGCGCCACCCCCGGCCGAAAGCCGGCGGGTGAGGCCACGCTGGCGGCCGGCATCTCGAGACCACGTTGCCATAGTGTCCATCCTTCAGGACGAGTCATAGGCGGGTGACTCGTTGCACGTTTTGCCCTAAAATCCGGGTTTTCCCGTAATTTTGGCACGTTCGACTCCCATGTAGTTTGCCATCGCGCACTCGCGCACCTCTCCTGCCGTTGTGTTGCACAACGCGTCTCGCCTGGCCTGACTCCCTTGCGGAATGTCCGGCCTACCCTGAATTCCCTCCGTCGATTGCCAGTACGGCCAGCGCCTGCCATGGCCGGGTACCTTTTTTGCTGGCGCAGCCGCCTGCGAGCCTGGCCACCAGGTTTGCGCGGCACGACATCGTCCACCCTAACATCTCATGTCACTACAAAAAATACACACCGAGTGGTTTTCCAACATTCGTGGCGACGTCATGGCCGGCATCGTCGTGGCCCTGGCCCTGATTCCCGAAGCCATCGCGTTCTCGATCATTGCCGGCGTCGACCCCAAGGTGGGACTGTACGCGTCGTTCTGTATTGCCGTGGTCATTGCCTTCACCGGCGGGCGGCCCGGCATGATCTCGGCGGCCACAGGTGCCATGGCACTGCTGATGGTAACCCTGGTGGCCGAGCATGGTCTGCAGTACCTGCTGGTCGCCACGCTGCTCACCGGGGTGTTGCAGATCATCGCCGGCTTTCTGCGGCTCGACCTGCTCATGCGATTCGTGTCGAAATCGGTCATCACCGGTTTCGTCAACGCGCTCGCCATTCTCATCTTCATGGCGCAATTGCCCGAGCTCACCAACGTGACCTGGGTGGTGTACGCCATGACGGCAGGCGGCCTGGCCATCATCTATCTGCTGCCGCGCCTCACCAAGGCCGTGCCCTCGCCATTGGTGTGCATCGTGGTGCTCACCGCCATCGCCATGTTCATGGGCCTGGATATTCGCACCGTGGGCGACATGGGTGAACTGCCCGACAGCCTGCCCGTCTTCCTGTTGCCCGACGTGCCGCTCAATCTCGAAACCCTGGCCATTGTGTTCCCCTATTCGCTCACGCTAATGGTGGTGGGCCTGCTCGAATCGTTCATGACCGCCGCCATCGTCGACGACCTGACCGACACGCCCAGCAACAAGAAACGCGAAGCGATCGGCCAGGGCATCGCCAACATTGCGTCGGGCAGCATTGGCGGTATGGCCGGTTGCGCCATGATCGGCCAGTCGGTGATCAACGTGAAATCCGGGGGTCGGGGCCGGCTCTCGGCCCTGGTGGCAGGCGTGGCGTTGCTGATCATGGTGGTGTTTCTGGGCCCCTGGGTGAGCCAGATCCCCATGGCCGCCCTGGTGGCCGTGATGATCATGGTGTCGATCGGTACCTTCAGCTGGGGTTCGTTGCGAGATCTTGCCCGCCACCCCACCACGTCGAGCATCGTGATGGTGGCCACCGTGATCGTCACCGTGGCCACGCACGATCTCGCCAAGGGCGTGCTGGTGGGTGTGCTCCTCAGCGGCATCTTCTTTGCCCACAAGGTAGGCCGCGTATTGCGCATTCACTCGGTGCAGGAAGACGACGGCCGCAGCCGTCACTACCACGTGGTGGGCCAGGTGTTCTTTGCCTCGGCCGAGCGCTTTGGCCAAAGCTTCGACTTCAAGGAAGTGATCGAGCGCGTGCGCATCGACGTGAGCCGGGCGCGATTCTGGGACATCACCGCCATCAGCGCGCTCGACTCGGTGATACTCAAGTTTCGCCGTGAAGGCACCGAAGTCGAGGTGATCGGCCTGGACGAAGCCAGTAGCACCCTGGTGGACCGCTTCGCCATTCACGACAAGCCCGACGCCATGGACCGGCTCATGGGCCATTGAGGAGGAAGACAACATGACGACGCCAATCATCGACCATACCAACCCAGCGCCCGGCCAGGGCGAGCGCATCATCGCCTGCATCGACGGCGCTCGTCACAGCGCTGCGGTGTGCGATCACGGCGTTTGGGCCGCCCGCCGCCTGGCGGCTCCACTCACCCTGCTGCATGCGCTCGAGAAACCGCCTGAGGCCACGGTGATGACCGACCTCAGTGGCAGCCTGGGGCTCGACACCCAGGGTCAGTTGCTGGGCGAGTTGACCCGCCTCGACGAAGAGCGGGCCAAGGTGGCCCAGGCGCACGGCCGCGAGATTCTGGCCGCCGCCAGTGCCCGCGCCCGAGATCACGGCCTGGCCGAGGCGGAAACCCTGCAACGGCACGGCGGCCTGGTGGACACCCTGCAGGATCTCGAGGCCCAGGCCCGGCTGGTCGTGATGGGTCAGCACGACATGCCCGACAGCGGCTCGCGCCTGTATCTCGATCCCCACGTGGAGCGCGCCGTGCGCACCTTGCGCGTGGGCATGCTGATTACCACCGAGAACCCGGCCGCGCCCGAGCGCTTCGGCATCGCCTTCGACGGCAGCGAAACCGCACGCGTACTCGTGCAACGCGTAGCCACCAGCCCCTTGCTGCGCGGCCTGCCCTGCCAACTCATGATGGTGAACGCCAACACCGACAAGGAGCACGAAGCCCTGCGCTGGGCCGCCGCCACCCTCGAGAACGTGGGTTTCGAGGTCAACACGCGCCTTGCCGAAGGCGATGTGGAAGAATCCCTGTGTCGCATGATGACCGACGACGGTCTGCCACTGCTGGTGATGGGAGCCTATGGGCACAGCCGCATCCGCGAATGGATCGTGGGCAGCACCACCACCACGCTGCTGCGCCGCAGCCCGGGGGCATTGCTCATCTTGCGCTGAGACGCGCGAACCAGGCTGCACCTCGACGGCGCATTGCCGCACCCAAAAGCATTTTCGCGCACCCGATGACAGCGTCTGGTGCGTTTTTTTATGGGTTGGTGATACGGCCCATGCCGTACGCCCAGGCGGAGATGCCGAGGGTTAGTCCTAGTGATGGACATTGGCACGTACATTGCATACTGTAGCTTTATAGCTCTATAGCTCTGCAGCAATGAACCTCGACGCCCAAGCCAACATTCCCTCGACCGACGCCGTGACCCGAAGCGCCCACACCATCAAGCGACATTTCGTCGCGCTGGCCCCTAGAGGGCTCAGCAAGCACTTGCAACTGCGCGAGTCGATCCTGACGGCGATCGATCAGGGTGACCTGCGCTTTCGCGACCAGGTGCCGCCGGAGAAAGTGCTCGGCCAGCTGCTCAATCTGAGCCTGGGCACCACGCAGAAGGCGCTTGGCGCTTTGGCCAACGACGGTCATTTGATTCGGCAACATGGCGTGGGAACCTTCGTGGGCCAGCCACGTCGCGCCCTGCAGCGCGCCTGGCACTATCGCTTCACCGATCCGGCCACCGGGCAACAGTTGCCGGTTTACGCTCAATTGGCCGCGCGCACTCGTATCGCCGAGCCCGGCCCGTGGCGCCAGGCGCTCGGCGACGACAGCCAGGGCTACGTGCGCATCGATCGTCACATCTCGATCGATGGCCGCGCCACTTGCCTCAGCCAACTGTATCTGGCGGGCTCACGGTTTGCCGCGCTCCTCGACATGCCGGCCGAGCGCCTGGAAAGCGTGAACCTCAAGGAAATTCTCGAACACGAATTTGGCTATCCCACGCTGGAAGCCAAAGGGAGTGGCAGTGTCATCGCACTGGACGACGATGCCTGCCGGGCCATGCACATTCCCCCGGGCAGCTGGGGCTTGCGCGTTCGCATCCTGACCCGCTCCAAAGGCCTGCAGCCGCTGGCCTGGCAGAGCATTCTCGTCCCCCCTACCGAGCTGGAACTTGATTTGGACTTTACTCATTCGCCCTGAGGGGCCTTTTTGCTCCGGCATGCCTCAGGGCTGACGCCGGGGAAGGAGATTTTCCATGGTATCGCAACGTCGCCTACTGGCCTGCGCCACAATCTCTGCCACCGTCCTGGCGTCAGGGGCAGCCTCCACCGCCCACGCCGACACATCGTTCCCCGATCAAACCATCAACATCGTCGTGCCCTTTGCTGCGGGTGGCGGTCACGATTTCGTGGCCCGCCTCCTGGCCAGTCGACTGGGGCCCGTGCTCGACCAGACCGTGGTGGTGCTCAACCGCGGCGGCGCCAACGGCACCATCGGCGCCGCCTACGTGGCATCGGCCCCGCCCGATGGCTACACCGTGCTCATGGGCTCACCCGCAGAAACCGTGATCTCGCCCTTCCTCATCTCGGAAATGTCGTACGACCCCGACGCCGATCTGACCCCGGTCACGCTGGCGGGCGTGTCACCGATCGCGCTCATAGCCCACCCTTCCGTACCGGTCGAGAGCGTCAGCGAGCTGATCGAGTATTCCAAAGCCAACCCCGGCACGCTCGACTATGGCACGCCCGGGGTGGGCAGCGCCCATCACCTGGCGGTGGAATGGATCGCCCGCACCACCGGCCTCGATGCCAATGATGTGCCCTACAAGGGCGCGGGCCCGGCCACGGCCGACACCATGTCGGGCCATATCCCGCTCGCCAGTGTGGGCATGGCGCCGGTCATGCCCATGTGGAAGGCCGGCAACGTCAATGTGCTGGCCATCATGAACAAGGAGCGGTTGTCGTGGTTGCCCGATGTGCCCACGGCCAGCGAAGCGCCCGGTGCCGAGGACGTGGATCTGGTGCAGTGGATGGGCGTGTTTGCACCCGCGGGAACGCCGGAAGCCGTGGTTCAGACACTCAACGAGGCCTTCGTGGAGGTGCTCAACGAGCCCGAGGTGCGCAAGACCATGATCGAACAAGGCGTCGAGCCCGTGGGCAATTCCGTGACAGAGTTCACCGACTTCCTCGCCGTGGAACGCGTCAAGTTCGGCGATCTGGTTCAACAATCCGGCATCACCCCCAACTAAAACCATCGTCACGAGGAGACCTGCATGACGCCCGCGCCAGCCCCTTTCGACTTTCTGCCCCTACCGGCCACTCGCAGCCAGAAGCCCCGCACCCGGGGTTTGACCATGATTGTCGATGACGGCTTGCCGCTGGGCCTGGTCAACGACTTGCTCGAGATCGGCGGACAGTATGCCGACATCGCCAAGATCAAGACCGGTACGGCCCGGCTCTATCCGCGCGAGGTACTGCTGCGCAAGCTCGAGCGCTACCGCGCCGCAGACGTGCAGGCTTTCCTGGGTGGCCAGTTTCACGAGTACGTACTGGCCACCCAGGGCGAGAGCGCCCTGCCCCGCTTCTACGATGAAGCGCTGAGCCTTGGTTTCACCACCATCGAAATCTCCGACAATGTCGTGCCCCTGACCGACGACGACCGGCGTCGGCACATCCGGAACGCCATTCAACAAGGTCTGCGCGTGTTTGGCGAGGTGGGTTCGAAAGAAACTGCCAGCAATCCCGATCTGCTGGTGGCACAGGCCCAGATCTGCTTCGACGCCGGTGCCGAGCTGGTGCTGGTGGAAGCCGCCGAATTGCTCACCGACGGCCGACTCAAGGCCGACACCCTCGAGCGCTTGCAGGCCAACATGGACATGGCCCGCGTGATGATCGAGCTACCCGGCGCCTGGATCCCGGAGGTGCGCAGCTGCGACATCGAAGCCATGAAGCGCACCCTGGTGACCGTATTGGGCCCCGATGTGAACCTGGCCAACGTGCCGCCGTTGTCACTGATCGACACCGAGGCCACCCGCGTGGGCCTGGGCACGGCCGGCCCGCCCAAATCCGCCTGACTTCTGATCTGCACACCCCAGCGCCACCACCACACCAACAACACACGACATTCGAGACACGAGGTTCATCATGCCCCACGCCACGTACGCCGCCGACCGCATGGGCAGCGCCACCCTCACGCCCACCGGGGAGTTCGAGGCCGGCAGTTTTGCCTCCTTTACGCTGGTGTACACCGCAGGCTATTTCGGTATCGACGACACGGGCTCCATCAAGGTGGTGCATCGCTTTGCCAGCGACATGGGCCGCCCGCAGTTCGACAACCCCACAGGGTGGAACTACACCACGGTGGAGGCTTCCAACGGCGCGGTGCTGCAGGTGCAGTACGACGGCAAGCTCAACATCCGCCCCTGGGACAAGACCCTGTTCATCCGGGTGGTGCGCGGCTTCCTGCGCGAAGGCGACCAGATCATCGTTCGCTTTGGCGACACCCGCCAGGGCGCGCCCGGCATGAGGGTACAAACCTTCGTGGAGCCCACCTTCGAGTTCAAGGTGCTGGTGGATGCCTTCGCCACCTATCAGTTCACCGAAATCGAGAACTCGCCCACCATCTCGGTGGTGGCCGGACCGCCCGTGGCCTACAAGGCCATCCTGCCTTCGTTGCGCGGCGTGGGTGACACCTTCCGCTTCGGCTTCAAGGGCGAAGACAAATGGGGCAACCCAAGCCATCGCATGGCCGGCGAGTACGAAATTCGCAGCAACCATCCGGTGGCGGGCTTGCCATCTCGCTTCTCGATGCAGGACGGCGACCAGGCCAGGATTTTCGACGGGCTCAGCGTTGCGGAGCCGGTCGATCTTGAAATCACCGTATGGCAGAACGGCCAATGTCTGGCTCGCAGCACGCCTTGCCGCATCGCGAGCCAGCCGCAACGACGTCACTACTGGGCCGACCTGCATGGCCAATCGGAAGAAACCATCGGCACCAACTCGGCCCGCGAACTGATCGAGTTCGGCCGCGACCTCGCCTTTCTCGACGCGATGAGCCATCAGGGCAACGACTTTCAGATCACCCTCGACTTCTGGCAGCACCTCAACGAACTCACCCGCGAATTCAACGTAGACCACCAGTACATCGTGTTTCCCGGCTACGAATGGTCGGGCAACACTGGCCTCGGTGGCGATCGCAATGTGCTGTACCTCGAAGAAGGCCGCACCCTGCACCGATCCTCGCACGCCCTCGTCGACGACCTGTCGGACCTGCCTACCGACGCCAACAGCGCCGACGACCTCTTCCAGGCACTCAGCCAGGAAGACGTGCTCGTATTTGCCCACATCGGCGGCCGCTACGCCGACATCACCATGTCGCACGACGCCCAGCTCGAACGCTCCATCGAAATCCACTCCGACTGGGGCACCTTCGAATGGCTGCTGGAAGATGCCTTCGACCAGGGCTACCGGGTGGGCATTCTGGCCAACAGCGACGGCCACAAAGGCCGCCAGGGCGCCAGCCACCCCGGCGCCTCGCTGTTTGGCGCCTATGGCGGCCTGAGCTGCCTGCTGGCCGACGCGCTCACGCGCGAGGGACTGGCCGAAGCCCTGCGCCAGCGTCGACACTACGCCACCACCGGCTGCCGGGCCTATCTGGATCTGCATGTGGCCTTCGATCGGCCGGCCGTGTGCTACTCCGACGACCCCAACCTGGGCCAGCCCGTGACCGAAGCCAGCTGCCAGCGCGCCGACATGGGTCAGGTTTGCCGCTACCACGGCAACGAAGTGGAGCTGGTGTTCGAACTGCTCACCGACGCGCCGATCGTGGACGTGGAAGTGCGCAACCGCATGGATGTCGTGCAAACCCTGCGGCCCTACGACACGCCCGACCTGGGACGGCGCATCCGCTTCATCTGGGAAGGCTCCGAATACCGCGGCCGTGGCCGGCAAACCATCTGGGACGGCCATGCCGAACTCACCGACAACCGCTTCGAGTCGCCACGCGCCATCAACTTCTGGAACCTCGACAAGCGCCTGGAACAGACCGTCGACAACCGCCTGCAATGGCAGTGCCTCACCACCGGTGGTTTTGCCGGCGTGGACGTGATGCTGGGCGATCCGCAAGCCGGCAGCCTGAGCATTCACACCCCGCTTATTCAACAAGACATCGCCGTGGCCAGCATCGGCCTCACCCCGCAGGTGTTCGAGAACGGCGGCATCCAGCGCCGCCTCAAGGTGTTTCGCCTGCCCGACCAGAACCCCGCCCGCCGCATGACCGGCCGCGTGCGCGTGCCGCTGCACACCGGTTGCGACAACGCCATCTACCTGCGTGCCACCACGGAAGACGGCTTCTTCATCTACTCGAGCCCGGTGTACGTGATACGGGAGACCTGAAGGCAGCGAAGCGGCGGTGGTTCCCGGCGTGCAGGACTCCGGGAACTTCTGCTATACTTCTTGGCTTAGCTCGACGCGCCTCGGAAGGGTGGCAGAGAGGTCGAATGCGCCGGACTCGAAATCCGGTATACGTTTAGGCGTATCGTGGGTTCGAATCCCACCCCTTCCGCCAGAATATAAAGATAAGCCCTTGATAAACAAGGGCTTTTTCTTTTTCTGCGTGACCATCGACACCACGCGGAGCTCACCGACTCGCGCGACGTCGCAGTTTTTGCAAGGCCACCTGATTCAACCGCGCCGCCTCTCTCTCGGCGTACGCTCGCTCACCCGCCTCATATTTGCCCTCGTACATGCAACTGCTGGGGCGTGACTGGCATGGGAGACTGCTGCTGCCGTGGGCCTCCCCTCCCCGTCCCGACGAGCACGCACCCACCAGCAACGCGCACAACAGCAAGCCACAGCGGCTGAAAAATCGGTTCGACATCGGCACTCGCCCTTCAACGTTCTATAGGGCATTCTATCCGCGGTCCCTTCGCGACGTCTCGTGAACGGGAGGTGACCTCGGCCCGAATCGAAGACGCAGGCAGCGAGAAACGCTTGATAAACCCCCGCAATGGCGGTGGAATGCAGGTTTCGCGGGAGGGTCGTGACGGGGGCGCCAGGCTCTGCAAAGACGATCCCGCACGACAGAAAGACGCGGAGGACGCGTAATGAAGAACGACGGCAAGAGCCCCACTTCCACCCGCACCTTGTGGAAGGGCGCGATCAGTTTCGGGCTGGTGCATATTCCCATCGGTCTGTACTCGGCCACATCGAGCACGGACATCGATTTCGATTGGCTCGACAAGCGCTCCATGGAGCCCGTGGGCTACAAACGGATCAACAAGGTCACCGGCAAGGAGATTGCCAACACCGACATCGTCAAGGGAGTGGAGTACGAGGATGGCCGGTATGTGGTGCTGACAGGCGACGAGATTGCTGCGGCCTTTCCGCAAATGAACCAGACCATCGAGATCGAGGCGTTCATCGATGCCGACGAGATCCCGCTGATGTATCTGGAGCGCCCCTATTTCACGGCGCCGCTGAAACGTGGCGAGAAGGTGTATGCCCTGTTGCGCGAAGCGCTGCGCAAGAGCAACAAGGCGGGCGTGGCCAAGGTGGTGATTCGCACCAAACAACATTTGGCGGTGCTGGTTCCGTGCGGGCGAGCCCTGGTGCTCAATCTGCTGCGCTGGGGTGGCGAGATTCGTTCATTCGAGCAGCTCGAGCTGCCGCCGGCGGGCGTCAAGGAAGCGGGCATCAAGGAGGCCGAACTCAAGATGGCGGTGGAGCTCATCGAGGAGATGACCCAGCCCTGGGACGCCAATGATTTTCGGAATTCGTTTGTCGAGGAGATTCACAAGCTGATCGAAGCCAAGGCCCAATCGGGCGAGGTGGCCGACGTGCCCGAGGTGGAGCACGGCAAGGCACAGTCTTCGAGCGCCGACGTCATCGATCTGACCTCACTGCTCAAGCGCAGTCTGGGCTCCGACGCGAAGTCGCGTCCTGCCAAGAAGGCGCGCAAGCGCAGCTCGGCCAAGTCCACGTCGGCGAAGAAGGCCACTCGCCGCCGCGCCTGACCGCCGTAGGCTCGGCTCGGGCTGAGCGATGTGGCTGATGCCCCGGACGAACAGAACGCCATGACCGACACTCTGGCCACATATCGGAAGAAGCGAAACTTTCAACGGACGCCGGAACCTGCCGCGGGCGGTGAGCCCGGCGTGGGGGCTCTGCGGTATGTGATGCAGAAGCACTGGGCGCGACAGCTGCACTACGATTTGCGCCTGGAGCTCGATGGTGCCATGAAGAGCTGGGCAGTGCCCAAGGGCCCGAGCTTCGACCCCGGCGAGAAGCGGGCGGCGTTCGCGGTGGAGGACCACCCCATCGCCTACAACACCTTTGAAGGGGAGATTCCACCGGGCGAGTACGGCGCCGGCAAGGTGATGGTGTGGGATCGCGGTTATTGGCTGCCCGTGGGCGATCCCACCGATGGCTACCGGAAAGGCAAGCTGAAGTTCGAAATTCTCGGTCACAAACTCAAGGGTCGCTGGACCTTGGTTCGTCTGCACGGACGCGACGGCGACAAGGCGCCCCCCTGGCTCCTGATCAAGGAACGGGATGGTCTGGAACGCCCGGCCGCCGAGTTCAGCGTGGTCGACGAGATGCCCGATAGCGTGGCCGCATGGCCGGCAGTCGCTCGGCCGATGCCTCCGCGGCGAGCCGGGCGCGGGGGCGCGAACCTGAGCCTGGCCGCGGCGCCCAAGGCCGCCCTGCCCGCCAGGCTGGCACCGCAACTCGCCACACTGGCCGAGGCGCCCCCGACCGATGCGGCGCAATGGCAGTGGGAGCTGAAGTTCGATGGCTACCGATTGCTGGCGCGTGTGGCAGGGGCCGACGTGCGTCTCTTGACCCGACGGGGCAACGACTGGACCGCCCGCATGCCCGACCTGGCCCAGGCGATACGGCAATTGCCGCTACGCTCGGGCTGGCTCGATGGGGAAGTCTTGTTGATGGACGCCGAAGGCAGGCCCGATTTTCAGGCCTTGCAGAATGCTTTTGACACCTCGGCCACGCAGTCGCTCGTGTATTACGTGTTCGACGCTCCTTTTGCCGAAGGCCATGACCTGCGGGCCTGGCCCCTGGAGAAACGACGCGAATGGCTGCGATCGCTGGTGGCCGGATCCCCCACCGACCGGGTGCGTTTCAGTGAAGCTTTCGAGGCCCGGCCCACCGACCTGGTGGCCGCTGCCTGTGCGCTGGGGTTCGAAGGCGTGATTGGCAAACGCAAGGCGGCGGGCTATGCGCCACGCCGCACCACCGACTGGATCAAGCTCAAGTGCAACCACCGCCAGGAGTTCGTGATCGGTGGCTTTACCGATCCCCGCGGCTCGCGTACGGGGCTGGGCTCACTGCTGCTTGGCGTGCACGATGCGCGCGGCAAGCTGCAATATGCCGGGAATGTGGGCACAGGATTCGGCACACGAACGCTGGCAGCGCTCCGCGAGCGCCTCGATCCGTTGATCACACGCCAAGCCCCATTTGCCAAGCCCGACACCATTCCATACCAGGCGCACTGGGTGCGCCCCGTGCTGGTGGCCGAGGTGTCGTTTGCCGAGTGGACCCAGGAGGATCGCATTCGACATTCGGTGTTTCGCGGCTTGCGCGACGACAAGCCAGCCACTGCCATCATTCGTGAGGAGCCTGCCGCCATGCCCAGGGCCAAGACCAGACCGACGACACGCCGAGGCAAAGCCGCACCCGCCACCACTCCCGCCCTGCCCGCATCGCTCCACGTGACTCACCCCGATCGGGTGATCGATCCGTCCACCGGCTGCACCAAACGGGATCTCGTTCACCACTATCCCAAGGTGGCTTCCGTGATGATGGAACACCTCAAGGGGCGGCCCGTGTCGCTGGTGCGCGCCCCCGAGGGCGTGAAGGGCGAGCTGTTCTTCCAGAAGCATCTGAATACCGGCGCCCTGAGCGGGTTCGAAACGCTGGATCCTTCGCTCGACCCCGACCACCCGCCTCTGCTCGCCGTGGCTCGCATGGCAGGACTGGCCTCGGGCGCCCAGATGAACGTCGTGGAATTTCACACCTGGAACGCCCGGAAAGATCGTATCGATCGACCCGACCGCATGACGTTCGATCTCGACCCCGGCAAGGGTGTGGCCTGGGATCAAATGCTCGAAGCCGCCCACCTGGTTCACGTGCTGCTGGACGAACTCGGTTTGCCTGCTTTCCTCAAGACCAGCGGCGGCAAAGGCCTGCATGTGGTGGTGCCCATCCAGCGACGCTACGAATGGGACGACGTCAAGGGCTTCTCGCACGCTGTGGTGCAGCATCTGGCGCACACCATCCCGCAACGTTTCGTGGCCAGGAGCGGCCCACGAAATCGCGTGGGCAAGATATTTGCCGATTATCTGCGCAATGGTTTTGGCGCCACCACCGTGAGCGCCTGGTCGGCGCGCGCCCGGCCGGGGATGGGCGTGTCGGTGCCAGTGGCCTGGAGCGAGCTGAACACACTCACGAGCGGGGCTCATTGGACGGTTCACAACGTGGCGGAGCGCCTGTCGGTGGGCAACGGCCCGTGGGAGGGCTATGCGCAAGCCGCGGCGGCCCTGACGCCCGCGATGAAACGGCTGGGTTATCGCTAAGGCGGAGCCTCATGCGCCCGACGGGCGTGCTCCGGGGCTGGCCAGAAGAGCGCTCACCGCCCGGCTCGGGCGTCTGAGGCAGCGTTGACGGCCAGCTTGACGCGCCCTTGCGACAGGATGGCACGACGCTCTTCGACCGTGGCACGCATCATGTCACGTGTTTGCTGAACAATCGCGGCCGGCGTCTTCTCGGGCGTGCCGCCGCGCAAAGGCGGCTGAGGGTCGTACTCGGCAAACAACTGGATGCCCCGGGCCACGTCTTCGCCGCAAGCCAGCGCGATCACCTGCAACGCACAATCGATACCCGAGGTCACGCCAGCGCCCGTGACACGATTGCCATCCACCACCACCCGTTGATCCACCGGCTCGGCACCCACCAGGGACAACAGCTCGTGCGACGCCCAATGACACGTGGCGCGATACCCTGCAAGCAGGCCGGCAGCGCCCAACAGCAGGGATCCGGTACAGACGCCGACCACCCAGCGGGCCTGCCCGCCCTGCCTGGCAACGAACGCCAGGACCTCGTCGTCATCCAGCAGACGCACCAGCCCGGGGCCCCCCGGCACCACGACCATATCGTAGTCGCAGGCATCCGCCATACGGGTGGTGGCGCGATACTCCCAACCCAGCTCGGTTGCCATTGGCTCCGTGTGCTTCCACACCAGATCCAGGCGCGCGCCGGGCATCCTGGCGAGCAGGTCGGCCGGCGCGACATAGTCTGTCGCCGTAATCCCCGGAAAGACCAACATGCCAATGTTCATACTCAGCCCCCGTCGTTGTGTTGTTCGAGCCCACGCGACACTGTGCGGTGTCGCACAGACACCTGCGCCACGGAATCGCAGAATCATACCTTCGATCCCCGCATACGCGCAGGGGCGAAATCGGCATCGAAGATCCTGCGAAACCACACCCCACACGTCAACCGCGCATATTCATTCCATCGGGAGACACCCATGCAAAGACCGGTCTTTTTCAACGTCTTCCAGATCCAGTTCCCCGTGGGTGCCATCACCTCTCTGACACACCGCATCAGCGGAATCGTGCTTGCCACCGGCATCCCCTTCAGCATCTACCTGCTGGATCTGTCGCGTAGCGGCTTGCGCGGCTACGAACAGGCCGTTGCGCTGCTCGCCAATCCTTTCATGCAAACCACGGCCGTGCTCTTTGCGTGGGCCCTGGGCCATCACATGCTGGCGGGCGTTCGCCATTTGCTCAGCGATATCGATATCGGCGCAGGGCTCCCAGCAGCCCGACGAAGTGCCTGGTTCGTCAATGGCGTGAGTCCTCTCTTCGCCGTACTCGCAGCGGTGGCCTTGCTATGAAAACATCGCCCGTCAGCGGTCTGGGAGCCTGGCTCATCCAGCGAGTCACCGCAGTACTCCTGTTGTTCTTCTTCCTTTACCTGCTCGCGTACCTCGCGATGTTTTCGCCCGGCTCTTATGCCGAATGGCGCGACATCTCGTCCGGAACGGGCTTCGTCATCGGTGCCAGCGTGTTTTTCCTGGGGCTGCTGCTCCATGCCTGGGTAGGCCTTCGTGACGTGATCATGGATTACGTCAAGCCAGCTGCCATGAGAATGTTGGTGCTGACATTGCTGGCCGTCGGCCTGATCGTCATGGCTGCCTGGATGCTGCGTGCGTTGTTCGGCCACGGCGCCTGAGCCCCATCCGCCTCCCTACCCTCGAAAACACGCCATCATGCGATTCTCCATCTACCGATTTGACCCGGATGCCGACCGCAAACCGCGGATGCAGGATTACGACGTGGCGGTCTCCACGAACGATCACATGCTGCTGGACCTTATCTTGCGCATCAAGGCAGAAATCGATGACTCGCTCACGATCCGGAAGTCGTGTCGCGAAGGCGTCTGCGGATCCGACGCCATCAACATCAACGGACGCAACGGTCTGGCCTGCGTCACTCCGGTAACAATGCTCAAAGAACCGGTGGTGTTGCGTCCCTTGCCCACACTACCCGTCGTTCGCGACCTGGTCGTCGACATGACGCAGTTCTACCAGCAGTATTGGTCGATCAAACCCTATCTCATCAATCATGACGCCCCTCCGGAAAAGGAGCGGTTGCAATCGCCCGAAGAGCGGGAATCGCTCAACGGTCTGTATGAATGCATCATGTGCGCGTGCTGTTCCAGCCAGTGTCCTTCTTACTGGTGGAACCCTGACAAATTCGTCGGACCGGCAGGTTTGCTGAATGCCTACCGCTTCATTGCCGACAGCCGTGATCAGGCCACCGAAGAAAGACTCGATGACCTGAACGATGCCTATCGTCTGTTCCGTTGCCGCACCATCATGAACTGCACCGAAGTGTGTCCGAAAGGTCTGGAACCTTCGCGCGCCATCGAGCACATCCGACTGGCGATGGTGAAGCATGCGCTCTGACCGACGCCTCGGCATGCTCCAAGGAAGCCAGACCCCTCGAGACAGCCCCCCAATCAAAAGCATCAAAATCACCGGGAGCCACAAGTGAACTCGAACCTGACCGTTCAAACAGAAGTTGACACCGCAGTCAACTCGCTTTCACGTGCCATGCGTGAGGCCGGATCGACAACGATCGCTCACCTCGACATGCGGGATCCGATCCTGCGCCAGGACGCCATCGAGCGTTGGGAAAACGAAGGGGGCGAGGTAGTGCCCTCGTTACCGCCGAGCTGACGATGTGATAAACCGAGCAGGTGTGTCGAAACCCTCGCAGGGGTTCGTCAGACAACGCGTGTCGTCTCGCCCGCATCGTTTAAAAGTATAGTGGTGCCTGCCGACACGAGATCCTCGCCCGGGTCGACCGCGCGGCTGCCCCCTTTTGGCAAGCCCTCATGAAATTGGCCATCGTTCATCGCACGACGTATCGCTACGCCCACCCGGTGGAGCTGCTGCCTCATCGCATGATGCTTCGACCGCGCGGCAACCACGACATCGCCATACTGGCGAGTTCGATTACCTGCTCGCCCGAGGCAGAGCTCTCCTGGACGCAAGACGTCTTCGGCAACCTGATCGCCCTGGGGGTGTTCGCGCAGCCAACCGACCACCTGGTGATCACCAGTGAACTTACCGTGGAGCAGTCGGCCACGCCGTGGCCGGTGTTCCGGATTGCGCCCGCGGCGCACACCTACCCGTTTGACTACTCCCGAGACGATCAGGCCGATCTGGGCGCGTTTCGCATTCCCGAGCATGACGATCCGGACGGCTCGATCAAGACCTGGGCCTCCGCCTTCGTGCGCGACACACCCACCGATACGCTTTCTCTGCTGAAAGACATCAACGCCGGCATGCTCGACACGGTGGCGTATCGCACTCGCGACGAGGAAGGCACGCAATCACCCAGACAAACGCTGTCGCTGCAGAGCGGATCCTGCCGCGACATTTCGGCACTGTTCATCGAGGCGGTTCGGCATCTGGGCTTTGGCGCCCGGGCGGTGTCAGGCTATCTGTTCGATCCCGAGCAAAGCGCCAACGACCCCGGGTCCACGCATGCCTGGGCCGAGGTGTATCTCCCGGGGGCGGGCTGGATCGCTTTCGATCCCACCCACCGCAGGCTGGGTGGCGCCAGCCTCATACCGGTTGCTGTGGCCCGGAGCAACCGCCAGATCATGCCGATCGTGGGCAGCTATGTGGGCACGAGCGAGGATTTCGTCGACATGGATGTGGCGGTGAGTGTGACCGAGCAGGGTTGACGATCGCGCAAGCCTGACATTTGCTTGACATTCTTCACACGATTTCCTGACGGCCGGTTCTCTAAAGTGGGCACAACGTCAACCCACGGCCACCGTCACATGTGTTTCCCCTTGCGCCTGTTTCTCTCCTTCGGCACCGTTCCTTGCGCTTCCTGTTTGCCGGCGGCGCGGTCACGCTGTTGCATTGGGCCGTGCTGGCGGCAGGCCTGGCGGCTGGCGTCGAACCCCTGGCGGCCACAGTGCTGGGCAGCGCCATGGGGGCCGTTGGCAACTACTGGATGCAGCGTCGCTGGGTGTTTGGCGCCACGCAACCCCATGCCACGGCCATCTGGCGCTATGCCTTGTCGTGCGGGCTGGCCACACTGCTGAATGCCTTGTGGTTTGTCGCGGGCCATCGGGTGATGGGCTGGGCGCCGTTGCCGGCGCAGATCATTGCCACTGGCCTCGTGGCTGTCACCAATTATCTGCTCTACAAGATCTGGGTGTTTCATGAACAAGCTGGCTGACGGCGGATTCGCCTCGCTGATGTCGCCCCTCGTCTCACTCGTCGTTCCGGTGTTCAACGAGAAAGCGGTGCTGCCCCTGTTTTTCGACCGCGTGTTGCCCTTGCTGGAGGGGCTGACCTTGCGGTGGGAGCTGGTGCTGGTGGACGATGGCAGTTGCGACGGGACCTCGGCGATCATTCGCGCGCAAATGCGAACGACTGGTGGCATTCGGCTCATCCGCCTGAGCCGGAATTTCGGCAAGGAAGCCGCGGTGACGGCGGGCCTGACGCATGCGCAGGGCGATGCCGTGATCGTGCTGGATGTGGATTTGCAGGATCCGCCAGAGCATATTCCCGCCATGATTGAACGCTGGCTGGCGGGGGCCGACGTGGTGTTGATGCAGCGTCGCTCGCGGCGTGGCGAGTCGTGGCTCAAGCGCACCAGCGCTCATGCGTTCTACCGCCTGTTGAGCCGGGTCAGTCGTACCGACATCCCGCGGGACACGGGGGATTTTCGGCTGATGAGTCGCCGTGCGGTCGATGCGGTGCTGCGGCTGCCCGAGCGCAACCGCTACATGAAGGGTCTGTTTGCCTGGATCGGCATGCCGACCGCCATCATTGCGTACGATCGCCCCCCGCGAGCCGCCGGCGAGTCCCGGTGGGACTACCCGGGTCTGGTCGGACTTGCGCTGGAAGGCCTCACCTCATTCTCGATTGCACCATTGCGCTGGGCCATGCTGGCAGGCCTGATCGCGGCCACGCTGGGCGGCGTGTTCGGCGCCTGGATCGTGCTCAAGGCATTGCTTCTCAGCGACCCCACCAGCGGCTACCCGTCGCTGGTGGCATTGATGACTTTCCTCGGCGGGATTCAGTTGTTGAGCATCGGCATTCTGGGTGAGTATGTTGGCAAGACCTATCTGGAAACGAAGCAGCGCCCGATCTACATCGCCGAGGAAGTGGTGGAGAACGGTCTGTCGACCACATCCCCAACAGTCGACGCACGCGGGGTAGCCCATGTGGTCACCCGCTGAGGTCGCCGCGCCGCGTCAACCCGCGCTGCCGGGCGCCAGCCCATTGGACGCGGCACGACACGCGGGCAACCCCGTTGCCGTGGCCAGCGTGCCGGCGCCGCGTCAGGCCTCTCACACGCTGACCTGGTTGCTGGCGCTGGCCGCCCTGTGCCTGAGCCGCCTGCCCGGCATGCTGTGGTTTCCCTTGACCGACACCACCGAAGCCAGATATGCCGAGGTGGCAAGACAGATGGTGCAAACCGGCGATTGGATCACGCCCTGGTTTGCGCCCGCCATGCCGTTCTGGGGCAAGCCGCCTTTGTCATTCTGGGCACAGGCCATCAGTGCACGCGCTCTGGGCATGTCGGAGTTGGCCCTGCGGCTGCCGTCGTGGTTGGCCATGTTGGGAGTGATTGTCCTGGTATGGCACTTGGCGCGACGCGAGGCTGGCACGGCGGCGGCCCGCTGGAGCACCCTGATTCTGGCGAGCATGGCCTTGCCCTTCGTCAGCGCCGGCGCGGTGATGACGGACGCCTTTCTGGTGTTGGGCACCACCCTGTCGCTGGTCAGTCTGACGCTGGTCGTGCGGCACCGGGCGGGCAGCCTGTGGCCATGGGGGCTCTTCGGCGGTCTGGTCATTGGCCTGCTGGCCAAAGGGCCAGTGGCCGGTGTGCTGGTGGCGTTGCCTCTGGTATTGTGGCTGCCGCTGTCTGACCGCCATGAGCGACAGCGCTTGCGCACGCTTCCCTGGATCCGTGGCACCGTGTTCATGACCGCGCTGGTGGTTCCCTGGTACGGGCTGGCGGAAATCAGAACACCGGGATTCCTCGACTACTTCGTCGTGGGCGAGCATTTTCGCCGCTTCCTCGATCCTGGATGGGCCGGCGATCTCTACGGCACCGCACACGAGCAGCCCAAGGGCATGATCTGGGTGTTCTGGCTCTGGGCCTCCTTCCCCTGGGGAGTGCTGATGCTGGCGGGTCTGGTGGTGCAGCTGGCATTACAGGGTCGACGAGCGATGGCCCTCATCGGGCAGGCCGTGTGGCGTTATCGCCTGCTGGGGATCTGTACCTTGGCGCCCCTGATCTTCTTCACGCCTGCGGGAAACACCCTCTGGACCTACGCCCTGCCCTCATTGCCCTTTGCCGCCGTGGGCATCGGCATGTGGGTGGCCACGTGGACAAGCCGACGCGCCAATGGGCTGCGCCATGGCCTGGTGATGCTGGTGCCGATCGCCGTTGGCGGGTACGTGGCATTGACGATGACCGGCACTCTGACGCCAAAAACCGAAAAGACGCTGGTGGCGCACTATGCGCAACATTACCGTCCCGGCGACAGTCCGTTGTTCTACCTGGTGGAGATGCCGTTTTCGGCGAGCTTCTATTCCAGCGGTAAAGCCCGGCAGCTAACCCGCGACGAACTGTTCGCGCTGTATGATGAAAATCGCTATCGTCGAATTCACCTGGCGGTCCCCCGCTCGTTGCTGCTGCAGCACGATCAGCCCATTTGGCCCGAGTCACCCGTGCTTGCCGAAAGCCGCCGCTACCTCTTGCTGGGCATCGCGGAGCCGAGCCCATTGCTGGCTTCCCTGACCGATGCCCGCTGATTCGGTCCAGTCGCCTACCTCATGACGTCAATCGCCAACCTGCCCCCCGTCAAATTGCTTTTCGTGGAAGATCAGCGCGATCTCGCCGACAACCTGCTGGAGTTCTTCGAGAGCGACCGTCATGTGATCGATTTTGCCGCCGACGGGCTCACAGCCCTGCATCTGCTGGCCACCCAGACCTATGATGTGATCGTGCTCGACATCATGCTGCCGGGGGTCGATGGTTTCGAGATCTGCGAGCGTATTCGCCGGGATCTGAAATGTGCCACTCCGGTCATTCTGGTCACGGCATTGGGCACCCTGCAGGACAAGGAGCGCGGCTTTGCCTGTGGTGCCGACGACTACCTGGTCAAGCCCTTCGATCTGCGCGAGCTGCACTGGCGCATCAACGCCCTCCTGCGCCGACACCATCCTCGCCGACCCGTCCTTCAGGCCGGCGCCCTGCGCTTCGATCCTGGCTCCCTGGAGCTGAAGCTGAACGACCGACACACATCCCTGTCGGGCACGTCGGCCCGGCTGTTCGAACTGCTGATTCGGGCCTACCCGGATTATCTTGACCACCACACCCTGATGCACGCCCTGTGGGGCGACGAACACGACGACCTGGCAGACAACAGTCTGCGCACCCATGTCTACACCTTGCGCAAGGCCATCAAGTCGGCGCTCGATTACGACCCCATCCGAACGGTGCATGGCAGGGGCTATCGGCTCCAGCCCCCGGACGGCACGCCACAGGCCTCGGCATGAGCCGCTCACTCACGGCGCGGCTGGCGCGCACCCTCTTTCTGCTGATCGCTGCCACCATCGCCACCTCGATGCTCGTGGTGGAGCTGTTCGTCGACGACATCGAGGACAACATTCTGCGACTTGAGCTCAAGGCGGAGGCCGAACATTTTCGCCAGACACTGACACCCGGCCAACTCGAGAATCGCCAAACCGCTCACCTCGAGGCGTGGTTCATCCCGCCGGGCGTCAACGACGACCCGCTGCCGGCCCATCTGCGCCACCTCGAGCCGCCGGTGGCGCGCGAGGTCAGCGTGGGTGATCAAACCTTTCTGGTGTATGGCCAAACGCTGCAAACGCCGCCGGGTCGGCTGCTGCTGGCGCAAGACATCTCCATCATGGAGAACCGCGAAGCCCTGGTGCAATGGGTGCTGCTGGCAGTGGCCGCGGGCCTGCTGGCCGTCGGCCTGGTCGTTGCCTGGGCCGGTGCCCGGCATCTGGCGCGGCCGTTTCGCCGACTGACCCGGGATGTCATGAACACCGAACCGGGACCGGTGATGCCACGGATTGCCACCGATTATCAGGATCGCGAGTTTGCCGACATCGCCGAGGCGTTCAATCGCTTCCTGGCCGCACTCGAACGTCACCTGGCCCGCGAACGGGCCTTCATCAAGCTGGCTAGCCACGAATTGCGCACCCCGCTGGCAGTGATGGGCGGTGCACTGGATGTTCTGGAAAAGCGCAACCACCTGAGCCCAGCCGACCGCAAGACCCTGTTGCGACTGCGGCGGGCCGTGGTCACGATGCGCGACGACACTGCCGCGTTGCTTGAGCTCGCCCGCAGCGACGCTGCCGGGCAAGTGGACACTAGCGTGTCACCCAGTGCCTTGCTGCACGAGGTGATCGATGCGCTGGAATACGGCAATCCCGCATGGCGCGGCAGAATTCGCGTGACGGCGGATGCGCCGGCCTGGCGCATCCGTACGCATCACGCATTGGCGCGAATGCTGCTGCACAACCTGTTGCAGAACGCCCTGCGTCACACGGCAGGCGAGGTTGAGGTTACGCTCGACCCCGACCGGATCTCCATTCGCGACTTCGGCACCGGCTTGCCGGCAGACCAGGCCCGCGCCTTGACGGATCTGGCCGCTGACGGCGCCGACCCGCTGCTTGGCGAATCCGGCAACACCACCTTCGGTCTGTGGATCGTGCACCTGGCCAGCGAGCGGCTGCAGTGGCACGTGCGGGTGGCTCAGGCGGACGGCGGCGGTACCCGATTCGTGATCGACGTGCGCCAGGCCTGATCCGCAGGGTGCCACTGCCAGACGTCCGACCCGTCCGGCTCGATCGCCAGCAGATGCAGCCACTGGCCAGCCACCAGCTCGCGCACCACGGGCTGCTGCGCCAACACATGTTCGATGCGCTCGCGCGGGGCCTCCACCCACACGGTGAGACGTTGCGGCGTGTGGATCCAGCGCTGACCGTCGTGCACCGACTGCAGCGCCAGGCCAGTGCGAAGGTCGCCGCCGTTGCCTTCGAACACCCCGATGTCGCGACCCACCACGTTGTGCAGCACCTTGTTGCCGCTGCCCCACTTCGCATTGTCCACCGTTGCGGCGTAGTACTGCAGGTTGATCCAGTGCGCCACCACCACGGGTGCTGCCAGAATGCCGGCAAGGCGGGATCCGTCGAGATCGGTGGCCGGGTCGTAGTCGTGCAGAAAGCAGCGCCCTTCCAGGTTCACGCCACGCGTGCGCGCCCGCGGCGCCACGAAGAAGCCGGCGTTGTTGGCCAGGCCCCATTCGGGGCGCAGTTCGGCCCAATGGCGGGCACGGCGCTGGCGGGCCCGGGCGCCAGTATCGGCCGTACGGCGGCCAGCGACAGTCCCGGCGCGGGCTTCTGCGCCGATGCCACGGCGCCCCTCCGTGACTGCAAGCGCCGCCAAGGCGTCGTCACCCTGCCAATCGGCTGCCCGTTCGGCGCGCTCTTGCCGGGTCTGCGCAGCGGCCTGCTCCAGCCACTGCGAGAGCGGCGGAAGCTCGGCCAGCCGCAGAGCCACGGTAGGGTCGGTGGCGGGCAACAGCGCCACTTCGTCGGTCACGGTGTCGTGCAGGGCACCCACAAAGCGCGTGTCGTCCGGCAAATCGAGACCCCGCTGCGACAACCGCTGACGAATGTCGGCATGATTGAGCCAAGCGGCCAGCACGGCGGCATTGACGTCGCCGGGATGGCCGCCACAGGCGCCGCACTCCAGCCCTGCGGCATGCGGGTTGTTTCGGGTCTGGCTGCCGTGGCCAGCCAATACAACCAACGGCGCCCAGCCTCCCGCAGGCATCACCAGCTGGCTCAGGGCATTGCCGGCAAGCTCCGCAGCAAGATCGACATCGAGCTCGGGCAGATGCAGACGCCCGTGGCGGCCAAGGCGATCGGCCAGGCGCGGGGTGTCACTGGTGCTGCGGCTCAGCGTGTCGCGCAGCAGTTTGACGCCATACAGCCAGCCCACGGAGTCGACCCAGGCAAAGCCACCGCTGGCCGAGGTTCGCAACGCGGCGGCCCGGCGCGCGAGTTCGCGCCGCCAGCCTGCAGCCTTTGGCGCGCGCTCGTCGTTGCGGTCGAGCCCAACCGGCAGAGAAGCCGGCACCAGGCCAGGCACGCGCGGTTGCGCTTCATCTTCACCGGCATCGAAGGCCAGAGGCACGCCAAAGAAACCGGCCATTCCATGCGTGACGATGCCCGGATCCTGGGCTTCAAGCGCACGCCGCAGCGGCTCGGAGCGTACGTCGATGCAGCACACCACCTGCAACCGCGGGCGACTCGGGACGGCTGCCGACGCGGCGTTGCGGCCTGGGGTGCGGCGGGCAGCCCGGGCGTGCCGCAAGCGCTGTTGAATCTGTTGTTGCCAATCGCGTTCCAGCGCCCGTTGCGCGGACCAACGGCTCGCATCCGGTTGCGCGGGCGCGGTGGTGGCCCAGCGCTCCCGCCAGGCCTCGAGCACGGCGGGGCTGGCCGCCAGATCGGCCAGCACCCATTCCCACGCCAGGCGGATGGCCAGCAAGTCGGCCAGGGCTTCGGGATCTTGCGCCTCGCCCTGAGCCGACCAGCCCAGCCAGGCACACCAGCTGGCCCAGCCCGACTGCGACCACAACAAGGCCGTGAGATAGCGGCGACGCCAGGCGGGGGCCACACCCAGCGCGGCACATGCCTGCTGCAACAGCGATTGCCGATCGGCCGGCAAGGCCGCCATGCGTGCCGTGAGGCCAGGCAAGCCACTTTGCGTTTCGGCTTCGGGGTCGCGGGCGGCCACCCGGCGCCAGCCGGCAAACAGACCGCCTTCGGTCGTGGGTTGCCAGCGCGCCTGCCCGCGGTCGAAATGGGCTGCGCAGTACTGGCTGATGGCCTGGCATACCACCTCGGTCAGCGCGGGCAAGTGGTCGGCATGCCGGCGCGTGTCGATGAATCCGGCCAGCGTGGGCAAGGTTGGCGGAGCCGACGCCGTCAACGGCGCCACACCGGCGACGGGGCTGGCGTGCTCTCCCGTGCCAAAGGCCGGCAAGAGCGTGATGGCGCCACTGAGCTGTTCGATCTCGGCCAGCGCCTCGGGCATGGCTTGTTCGCGATATCCCCACCAGGGATTCACCGCGATCCAGCGCGATAACGGCCAGGCTGGCGCCATACGCGCACAGGCCTGATGCACGTCGGCGGTCAGTTCGGCGTCGGTCGCCGTCATGACCGATTCGGGAAGGGCAATACGCAACTCGGCGACACTCATGAGGAACTCCGAAGCGAAGGACGGGGCCAGGCAAAACCGTGGTGACGCGTTTGCCGGCGCGGCAGCGTCACCGGCCACACCCGCAGCAGTGCCCGCGTGACCCACTCGTCGAGGTGAAAGCCGGCAAAGGCGTGGGGATGCAGCCAGCGCGCCAGGGCGCTCTGCGGCTGCGCCAGCACCAGAATCTGTGCCAGAAAGAGCAAGGCGAGCGTGGTGAAGGCAATGCCCACAAGCGCCCCGGGGATGTGACCCGCTGCCGCGGGCAGCACCGGACTCAGCACCCAATGGGCTGCGACATGCAGACCGCCCAACATGAGCATCAGGCCGCCGACCAGACAGACCGTTTGCCCACGCGACCCGGTGCTGGCCAGCGCCAGCGCCGGCACCATGCCCGCCGCCAGCCACGCCAATGCCACCACACTGGCCACAGGCAGTTGGCTCGCGCCGCCGAGCCCCACGGCGGCCAACGCGCCGCCGCCCACCAGAGCTAGGCTGACCAGAGCACCGACCAGCCACACCCGCACGGTGACCGCGTTACGCGCTGCCGGCAGTCCCGGCTCGCGCGCGCGGCTGCCCGCCAGCAGAAAGGCATGTGCCTTGTAGAGGGCATGAGCCAACAGATGCAGCAGGGCCAGATTCCAGGCACCGAGACCAATCTGCAGCAGCATCAGGCCCATCTGCGCGGTGGTAGACCAGGCCAGTGCGAGCTTGATACTCACTCGCGTGAGCATGGCCAGTGCGGCCAGCGCGGCCGACAATCCGCCCAGCACCACCAGCACCGCCTGCGCCGCCGGCACCAGCAACAGCAGGTCGGTGAGCCGCAACAGCACGAAGCCACCGAGGTTGACCACACCAGCATGCAGCAACGCCGACACGGGCGTGGGCGCCTCCATCACCTGCAGCAGCCAGCCATGAAAAGGCATCAAGGCACAACGCAGCACCGCCACCAGCACCAGACACAGGGCAGCGGCCGTGAGCGCCGGCGTGGCCCCGTCGAGCTGCCCCAGGCGCGTGGCCATGGCGCCGAACTCGAGCGTGCCAAGGGCTTGATACAGAAGCAGCAGCGCCACTCCCATCAGCCCGTCGGCGACTCGATTCACGACGAACTGCTTGTGTGCGGCAAGACGGGCCGCCGGCCGGTCGCGATAGAAGCGCAGCAGTCCGAACACACCGAAACTGCTCAGGCTCCACACCAGTGCCACCCACAGCAGTGATTCGAGAGTGGCCAGCCACCACACCAGCGCCAGCGTGCCGGCCAGCCCCGACAACAAGCGTGAGCGCCCCTCATCGCCCTCGAGATAGCGACTGGCGAAGCGCAGAATCACCCAGCCCAGCAAGCCCGACAGGGCCAGCAACGTCATGCCGAGCGTATCGACGCGCAGCGCCGGCCAGTAGGGCAGCGGCACCAGCACCTGGGGGCCCGTGACCCACACGACCGAGCCGCCAGCCAGCGCCAGCAGCACCATGGCCAGGCTACCAACGCGGGCCAGACGCCAGGGCCTCTGCGCATCGGCAGGCGATCGTCGCGCGTGCCAGGCCAGCAGCAGCATCAGGGCCGGCACGCCCCAAAGACCTGCCCAAAGACCCATGGGTGCCAACGTGGCGACCAGCGCGGACCCGAACCCTGCCATGGCAACTTCCCCTTCGAATTGGACAAAACGACGCCATTCTCGGGCTTGCCATTCATTCTGTAAAATACAAATAAATTGAGTTTTCGTTCTATTTAATAGAATGAAATCGGAGCCGCCAAAACTCGGGAGCCGCACCATGCCGCAACTCAACTACCATCATCTGAACTATTTCCGGGTGGTGGCCCGCCTGGGGCACCTCACACGCGCGGCCGAAGAACTGCACATCTCGCAATCCGCGCTCTCCACGCAGATCCGCCACCTCGAATCTCAGCTGGGCCAGGCCCTGTTCGAGCGCGTGGGCCGGCGGCTGCAACTCACCGAAGCGGGCCGCATGGCGCTCGACTACGCCGAGAGCATCCATCGCCAGGGCAGCGAGCTGCTCTCGCTGTTTCGGGAAGATGCCGGGCCGGGCCGCCAGGTGCTGCGCATCGGCGCCGTGGCCACGCTCAGCCGCAACTTCCAGGAAAGTTTTGTCGAACCTCTCCTCGAGCGCCACGACGTCACGCTCATTCTGCAATCGGGCAACCTGGAGGATCTGCTCGCTCGGCTGGCCACCCATCAGCTCGACCTCGTACTGTCCAATCGCAACGTCCATGCCGACGCGGCCCATGCTTGGCGCTGTCAGCGCATCGCGCGCCAACAGGTGAGCCTGGTGGGCCGGCCCGACAGCCTGCCCGCGGGGTTTCGGTTTCCGGCCGACCTCAACGGCACCACCCTCCTCCTGCCTGGCCCCGAGAGCGAAATTCGCCAGGCCTTCGATGCCTGGTGCGAGCCACACGATTTGCGCGTGAAAGCGCTGGCCGAAGTGGAAGACATGGCCACCTTGCGGGTGCTGGCGCGTGCCACCGCCCATGCGGCCGTTTTGCCCAATGTGGTGGTGCGCGACGAACTTCGTTCCGGCGAACTCAGGGAATTTGCCCGGTTTCCGGGCCTGTTCGAGGCGTTCTACGCCATTCGGATTCAGCGGCGGTTTCAGCACCCGCTGCTGCGGGGGTTGCTGCAACGTCGTGCAGCAGACGTCCTGGCCATGTAGGCCAAACCCGGGCCAGGACGGCTCCCGTGACAGCGCCGGTCAGGCGCGTGGCCAGTACCTCAAGGCCCGGCAAGCCTTCAGAAAGCTCGCGACCATTCGAATATCGCTCAACTCGGCGCAGCCATCGTCAAGGGCGCCCCCAATGCCGGCGGCGTCGAGCAACGGCTTGGCATCGGCCCCGTAGCCCAGGAATTTCTTGTGATGGAAAGCATCGGCCACAAACTGCAGGGCCGGCGGCAAGGTGGTCAACTTGGCCACGGCGTCGCCGGCAGGCACGATGGCCACGGCATCGTAGAGTACGGAGGGGCCGCCATCCACCTTCTCTTTCACTTTTCGGGTGCTGCCGTCGCTGAGCGTGATGTGACCAGCATGCGGCGCCACAATTTCACACTCCGCTCCCTCGCCCTTGGCCGCCTCTTCGAGCTCGCCGATGAGTTCGGCCGAACTCCCGTCGGAAGCCAGGATGCCGAGTTTCCTGCCTTGGAAACTCGACGGCGGGTTCTTGAGAATGCTGAGGGCGTCGGACGCCGGCAGATCGTCGCGCACGGGTCGAGCCGCAGCGACCGGTTCCGGTAACGGATCGATGCCGAGGATCTCAGCCACGCCACGGGCCAACGCGTTGTCGATATGACGAAGATGCGACACCATGCGCTCGCGAATGGCGATGGTTTCCACCTTGCTGAGCTCGAAGCCCAGGGCGTCGCGAATATGGTCTTGCTCTTCCGGGGTCTGGCTGATGTAGAACTGCCGAGCCTGACTGTAATGATCGGCGAACGAAGGCGAGCGCAAACGCTCTTTGATGCCTTCCAGCGTTTTGCCGTAACTCTGGAAGCCCGCATCGGGACTTTCGCGCGGTCCTTCGCCCCAGCTGTTGGGCTCGTAGTTGGCCCGCCCGACGGGATTGTGTGTGGCCATGTGGCCGTCCTGCATGAAATGCATCACCGGACATTTGGGAGCGTTGATCGGCAAGCGATCGAAATTGGGGCTCCCCAAGCGCTTGAGCTGCGTATCCAGATAAGAGAAGTTTCGGCCCTGCAGCAAGGGATCTTCGGAATGATCAATGCCTTTCACGATATTCTGCGTGCAAAAGGCCACTTGCTCGGTTTCGGCAAAAAAGTTGTCGACCACACGATCCAGTACCAGTCGACCCACCACACGCACCGGCACTTGCTCCTCGGGAATGAGCTTGGTGGCATCGAGCACATCGAATTCAAACGCTTCGGCAAAACTTTCGTCGAAGATCTGCACACCCAGCTCCCACTCGGGGAAATCCCCTCGCTGGATGCTGTCCCACAGATCGCGACGATGAAAATCGGGGTCGGCGCCGTTGATCTTGACCGCTTCGTCCCACAGCACCGATTGCAATCCCAGCTTGGGTTTCCAGTGAAACTTGACGAAAGTGGCCTCGCCTTTGCGATTCACCAGCCGGAAGGTGTGCACGCCAAAACCTTCCATGAACCGGAATGAGCGCGGAATGGCCCGATCCGACATCGTCCACATGATCATGTGCATGCTTTCGGGCGAGAGAGAAATGAAATCCCAGAAATTATCGTGGGCCGTTTGCGCCTGAGGGAAAGCTCGATCCGGCTCTTCCTTGGCGGCATGCACCAGATCGGGGAACTTCATGGCGTCCTGGATGAAGAACACCGGGATGTTGTTGCCCACGATGTCCCAGTTGCCTTCCTTGGTGTAAAGCTTCACGGCGAAACCGCGGACATCGCGAGCCAGATCCATCGACCCCTTGCTGCCTGCCACGGTGGAGAAACGAACGAAAGCCGGAGTTTTCTCGCCCTTGCGCTGAAAGATATCCGCGCACGTCAGGTCCTTGAGGGTGTCGAGCGTCTCGAAGTAACCATGTGCCCCATAACCTCGGGCATGCACCACTCTTTCGGGAATTCGCTCGTGATCAAAATGAAAGATTTTCTCTCGAAATACGTGATCTTCGAGAAGCGCTGGACCCAGCGTGCCGGCCTTCAGAGAGTTCTGGTTGTCGGCCACTGGCGCGCCTTGATGCGTGGTCAGCCGATCGTAACTCTTGCCCGCCTGCTGGTGGGTTTCTCCACCGTTTCCGGTAGCGGTTTTGGGATCATCCTTCTTCGCCATGATGTCCTCCCGAGGAATGGCTAAGTAGCAATGCATATTGCAATTGGTATTCAAGCACCGTCAAGATTGCCAGCAAGGGATGCAGGCCGAAACAGGACGAATCGTTGTTTGCTTACGTGGTTATCATCCCGCGCTGACAAGGTCCTCATCCCATGCTGACACGCGGCATTCAACCAGGCTTGAAAACTGTCACATCGCTTTCAGGGTATGGGTCGTGATGTGAAGCCGTCGAACAAGCGCCCTGCCAGGGGTCGCAGCGAGACACTGACACGGGAATCAGACTTGTCCTACCCGACGCCGCGCACTCCACTGACCTCTGCCAGGTCATGGCGGGAGCAAGATGTCACTCATCGGCATTCGCCAGGCCACACCGAGCCTCAACCCCGACGTGCTCCAGGCCAAGCGGATTCGCCGCACCGTCTCCCACACGGGGGCCGGAAATGCAGGATGCCGATGATGAATCGACAAGGAGAGAATCCATGAAGAAGCTGACAATGGTTGCCACGATCCTGACGGCCTTTGCGAGTCACGGCGCATACGCCCAGGCGAACGACTCGAATCCCTTTCTCGACGCACCGCAGCGCGAGCAGATGCGGGCCACCGAATTGATCGGCCAGGCGGTGCATGTGCCGACCGCCACCGACCAGTCCGCCCGGCAGGCCGAACGTGCGAATGAGCGCTGGGAATCGGTTGGCGACATCGGCGACCTTCTCATTTCTCGCGACGGCCAGGTGGGCGCGGTACTGGTCGACATCGGGGGCTTCCTGGGCGTGGGCGAACGCGAAGTGGCCATTGACATGGGCCAACTGGAATTCGTCAGCGAGCCCGATCAGCGCGATGAGGCGCGTCCCGACCGGCCGCAGGATTACCGAGTGGTCGTCAACTTTGACCGCGAGACGCTCGAGAACGCGCCAACCTATGAGGATCCTGCCGAGGCCCGGCGCGACACGCGGGGCGCCATGGACCGCGCGCAATCCGGCGCAGAGCGAACCGCGCAGCGTGCAGAAGACGCGGCAGAACGAACCGCACAACGTGTCGAAGACACCGCCGAGCGCACCGCCCAACGAGTCGAGCGCGAGGCCGACCGCATGACCGACGATCGCCGTCGGAGCGCTGCGGGTTATGCCGTGGCACCACGCAACGAGCAAACGGCCGAGAACCTCCAGGGTGCAGACGTCTGGGGCGCCAACGATGAGGAGATCGCCAACGTGGCCGATCTCGGTCTGGACGATCAGGGCAGCGTCACGCACATCCTTTTCGATGTCGGTGGCTTCCTGGGTGTCGGTAGCCGCACCGTTCAGCTGCCGATAGACGAGGTGGAAATCCTGTGGAACGATGAGGATGGTGACATCCGCGTTTATGTTCCGATGAGCGAGGAAGAGATCGAAGCCTTGCCCGAGCACCAGGGCTAAGCCCGCCCCCCGGAGCAACCGGGGGCGCCAACGATCGAGCGACAATATGCCCGGCTTTCACTACGAGCCGGGCATTCTGCGTTGCCGCGGCGTTGGCAGCGAAGCTCGCACGGTGCCAATAACCCAAGGGAGACCACTGTGGCCCTCGCAAACCAGGACGATGTCAGGGATCTGGAAGCGTTGCTGGATCATCTCGAGACGCTCGCCCGCAGCGAACATCGTCGGCTCACGGTGGCCGAGATACTCACTGCCGCAGGCACCCGCTCGTTCTCTCCCATTCTGTTGTTGGCCGGCATGCTGGTGGCCTCACCCCTGAGTGGCATTCCGGCCATGCCCACCGCCACGGCATGCGTCGTGTTTCTGGCGTCGATCCAACTCCTCCTGGGCCGCAAGGATTTCTGGCTGCCTTCCTGGCTGCTGCATTGCCGGGTGGCCACCCACAGCGTGCGCATTGCCACCCGCTGGCTGCGCCGGCCTGCGCGTGTCATCGACTATTTCATCCAGCCCCGCCTCACCTGGCTCGTGAGAGGTGCGGCCACCAAGGTCATTGCCCTCCTGTGCCTGATCATGGCCGCCGGCATGCCATTTCTGGAGCTCATTCCGTTTTCATCATCGGTGGCAGGCGCTGCGCTCGCCGCGTTCGGCCTGGCGTTGGTGTCCAGCGATGGGTTGTTGGCGCTGATGGCGTACGGACTGGTGGGCGCGACCCTCGGCCTCGTCGTCTACGGCCAGAGCCTCCTGTTCTGACCCAGTGACGGCGCGCGCAGGGGGCCCGGACCGCATGGCACGCTGTGCAAGCCCCCCGAGACCCTGACGTGGCCCGCGCCATGTAAGCTGTGGCCTGTGGCAACCTCGGCATTAATGTCCGCGAACGCGGCGTGCCACGTCCGACTTTCCGGTTTCTCGTTACTGCCCAGGAGACCCATGGTGCTCTGGTTGCTGTCTTTGCATATCATCGCGCTATTGGTGTGGGCCGCCTGTCTGCTGTATTTGCCGGCGCAGATCCGACTGGCCGCAGGTGCCGCCGACACGCTAGCCCACAGCCCTGAGGGCCATCCCTCGCTGGCGCGCTTCGTTTATACCCACATTGCCACGCCTGCAGCGCTACTGGCCATCACAGCCGGCACGCTGGTATTCGTTTGGCATCAGGTTCTGGCGGTGTGGCTGCTGGCCAAGCTCACCCTGGTGGTGTTGCTCGCCGGGCTGCACGCCGCCACTGGCCTTCTGGTGCTGCGCGCCGAACGTGGCGACACCCGGCACTTGCGAACCGCAACCCTGGCGGCCCAGGCGCTGGCAGGCCTGTTGCTGGCAGCCATCACCTGGCTGGTGCTGGCCAAACCGCACACGCTGGGCAACCTGCCGGCGCTGGCCCTGAATTGGTAAGGCCGCTTCAGGGCGGCTGGCGACGCTGCTGCAGCGAGGCCACATCCACCCCCACGCCATACTCGAAGACCAGTTGTGCCCCCAGAAACCCGGTGATGGTAATGAGCGACGCGGTGAGGACCGACAGATACAATCCCCACGGCAACAGCAATGTGACGGGGTCATCCCAGCGCAGCACGAAGTTCATGGCAGCCAGCGAGAGCAACGTGACGGCCAGCACGGCATGCGCCCAGGCGGTGACCAGCCGTCGGATGCGAGGCACCAGAACGAGGTCGAGCAGGCCGGCCAGCCCCGACAGCAAGCCACCCACGGTGCCGACACCAGCCAGCCAAAAACTGGCTCGCGCCCAGAAGATATCGCCCGTGATGGCGTATCCGATATCGCTGCCCAGCAACAGGATCAGCGCCGCCACGGGGAAATGAATCATCGCCGGGTGCAGGGGATGCCCGAAAATGGCGACACGACTTTGAATGGGAGCGATCGGCATGACGGCAAGCGTAGCAGAATCCAGGCCCGACACTGGCCGTTTGCGCCCAGCCGGCACGGGCGTGGTACTGGCCACGTTGTTCACGATCACCGGGTGCACAGGCCCCTATTCCATTCTCGATCCTGCCAGCAGTGACGCCCGTGCCGTGGCCGCGGTCTGGTGGGCCATGCTGGCGGTGGCGCTGATCGTCACGGCCGGCGTGGTCTGGGCCTGGTGGCACGGCTCGCGCCGCCCGGCGGTGGCGTCGAACCCGCCGGCCACCCGTCGCCAGGCACAGCGCTTCATGATCTGGGGCGGCATGGTGCTGCCCTCGGTCGCCATCGTGGCCCTGCTGGCCTTCGGCCTGCCTGCCGGTCAGCACATGGAAAGCACGGCCGGCGACCCAGGCTGGGAGGTCAACGTATCGGCGCGGCAGTGGGTGTGGGAAATCGCGTATCCGGAGTTGCCCGACCGCGTGGTCCGCAACGAGATCCATCTGCCGGTGGGCGTGCCAGTGGATTTTCATGTGCAATCGCGTGACGTGATTCACGGCTTCTGGATCCCGCGCCTGGGCGGCAAGATCGACGCCGTGCCTGGTCGCACCAACGTATGGCGCCTGCAGGCCGATGCGCCGGGCGTCTATCGGGGCGTGTGTGCCGAATACTGCGGCACGGGCCACGCTCACATGACACTCACCGTGATCGCCCTGGAGGCCGACGACTTCGCGGCCTGGCAAAAGGATGCCGGGGCCGCTGCCAGCCTCTCCGGAGACAACGAATGACCCCAATGGCTCCCCGCGGCACCCACGACCATGCCGCCCTTGCCCGCCTGTGGGCCGACCGTCCCGGCGTCGGCCGCCTGAGTTCAGTCAATCACACCACGCTGGGGCTGCGATTCGTGAGCACCGGCCTGATCTTCTTCCTGATCGGCGGGGTCCTGGCCATGCTGCTGCGCACGCAGCTGGCGGTACCCGATCACGACCTGCTGGATGCCGGCACCTACGCCCAGCTCTTCACCATGCACGGCACGGTGATGATGTTTCTGTTTGCCATCCCGGTGCTCGAGGGGCTGGCCATCTACCTCGTGCCCAAGATGATCGGCGCGCGCGATCTGCTGTATCCACGACTCACGGCACTGGGCTACTACTGCTACCTGTTTGGCGGGCTGATCCTCATGGCCAGCCTCGCGCTAAACATGGCACCCGACTCCGGCTGGTTCATGTATACCCCGCTGTCGAGCGATTTCGCCGCCGGCCCCGGCTCGGATTTCTGGCTGCTGGGGGTGACCTTCGTGGAGATCTCGGCGGTGGCCGCGGGGGTGGAACTGACGGTATCCATTCTGCGCGGACGCGCACCCGGCATGCGCCTCATGACCATGCCGATTTTTTGTTGGTACATCCTGGGCATGGCGGTGATGATCGTGTTCGGCTTTCCGCCCCTCATCCTGGCCAGCATTCTGCTCGAGCTCGAACGCGCCGCCGGCCTGCCCTTCTTCAACGTCGCCGCGGGTGGCGACCCCCTCCTCTGGCAGCATCTGTTCTGGCTGTTTGGCCACCCCGAGGTCTACATCATTTTTCTGCCGGCCGCTGGCATCGTGTCGACCCTGATCCCGGTATTTGCCCGGCGCCCACTGGTGGGCTATGGCTGGCTGGTGGTGGCCATAGGCATCACAGTGTTCCTGAGCTTTGCGCTGTGGGTGCATCACATGTTCACCGTGGGCATCCCGCACGTGGCCCAGGCGTTCTTCTCCATGGCCAGCATGCTCATCGCCATTCCCACCGGCGTACAGATCTTTGCCTGGCTGGCCACCCTGTGGCAGGGCGAACGCAGCAGCGGCAGCGTGCCCATGCTGTGGATCTTCGGCTTTCTGATCATTTTCGTGCTGGGCGGCCTGACCGGGGTGATGCTGGCGCTGGTGCCGTTCAACTGGCAGGTGCACGACACCCACTTCGTGGTGGCCCATCTGCACTATGTGCTGGTGGGCGGCATGCTGTTTCCGCTCATGGCCGGTTTGTACTACTGGTTGCCGCATCGCAGCGGCCGACTGGGCCCGCAGCATTTGGGGCGATGGGGCTTCTGGCTCACCTTCTGGGGTTTCAACGGTACTTTCTTTCTCATGCACCTTACGGGCCTGCTCGGCATGCCGCGGCGTATCGTCACCTACGGTGCCGATGCCGGCTGGAGCGCACTCAATCTGCTGTCGTCGGTGAGCGGCTTCGTCATGGCGGCAGGCGTGGCACTGGTGTTGCTCGATCTCTTGCTGCATGCCCGCTTTGGCCAACGCGCACCGTACAACCCGTGGCAGGCCGACACCCTCGAGTGGGCCACCGGCACACCGCCAACCGCCTACAACTTTGCCAGCCTGCCGCGTGCGGTACCTGCCAACCCTCTGTGGCAGGAACCCACCCTGCCGCAAACCTTGGAAGCAGGCGAAGGCTGGCTGGGTCACGCTGAGCCTACCCGCCGGGAAACACTCGCCACATCGACGTTCGACGCCCGCGCCCAGGCCGTGGTGGCCTTGCCCGGCAACACCTGGCTGCCGCTGGGTCTGGCGGCCGTGCTCGCCGTGTTGTGCATCAGCCTGCTGGTGCGCGCCTATCCACTGGCGGCTGCTGCCGCGCTGGTCGCGGGAGCGCTGGCATTCTGGTGGAGCTGGTGCAATGGTCCACGCGGCGGCAGTTCTGGCCCCACACTCGAGCTGCCGGTGCACTGGAATACGCTTGACGGTCCCGGTCTGTGGGGCATGCAAGCAGCGCTGCTCGCCAATGGATCCCTCTTTGCCTGCTGGCTGTTCTCGTGGGGCTATCTCTGGATGCTGGCACCGCAATGGAGTCTGCCAGCGTCGCCGTCACTGAGCGTTGCCTCGATCGGGCTGGTGGTGCTGAGCGCCGTGCTGGCCTGGCTGGCCTGGGAGCGCATCACGCGCGAGGCGCAACGGGCATGGCACCGCTATGGTGCCACTCCGGGATCGGAATCCCCTGACGCCATGGCCAGCGCCCACCCGATACCGACTGCAGCGCGCAAAACCGCCTTCGGCAAGGCATCCCCCGGTTTGTCTGCCGCGCTGGCCGCGCTCCATGCCCTGGCACTCGTGGCCATGCTCGCCGGCGCCAACCTCGCTCCGCGCAGTACCACTCACGACGCCATGCTGCTCGTGCTGTTGCTCTACCTGCTGCTGCACGCCGGCCTGGTGTCAGTGGCCAGCGCGCTGCAGTGGCTGCGTTGGCGCCGGGGCTGGGTGGGGCTTCACCGCCCCTACGAGCTGGCCGTGGTGCGCAGTCTGAATCGATACTATCTGGCCACGCTGGTGCTGGGGATCGTGGCGGTGCTGCCCGGCGTCATGCGCTAAGGGCTGGCGCTGGCAAGTATTTTGCTTGCTCCCGTGGCCAGGCCAACGAGGGGCCGGCGGTGCGGCCAGCCTGCGCGACCAGGCTGATGGTTGCCGTCGGCATTCGCTATGATGATGACAAACCTACACACCCAAGCCATACGCTTCACCAGAACGCGAGGAGACCCATGAGCGTGATCGTGATCGGATCGGGCATCAACGGCCTGGTTGCTGCCGCCGAACTCGCCCTGAAGGGCCGCAAGGTCACCGTACTCGAGCGCCTCGATCGGCCCGGCGGCGCCGTGCGCACCGAAACCCTCACCCTGCCCGGCTTTCGTCACGACGTGGCCGCCATGAACCTGTCGATGTTTGCCGGTTCCGCCTTTCACAAGGCGCATGCCGCCAGGCTGGCCGACCATGGCCTCGAGTTCGCGCCCATCGACCGCCCCTTTGCCTCGGCCTTCCCGGATGGCAGCCACTTCGGCGTTTGCACCGATCTCGAAACGACGCTGGCCACCATGCCTGAGGCCGAGGATCAAGCCACGTGGCGTGCGCAACTTGAACACTTTCCGGCACGTGCCGAAGCGCTGGGCAGTCTGCTGTCGTCGCCCATGCGCGGCCCCGCCCTGGCGCGCACGCTGTGGCGCATCTGGCGCCAGCAGGGCACCACCGGCAGCCTCGAGCTGCTGCAATTGCTGCTGTCGTCGCCCCGCCAATGGGTGGAGCGCAACTTCCGCGACCCCCGGCTGCAGGCCGCGCTGGCCACCTGGGGGCTGCATCTCGACTTCGCGCCCGACATCTCGGGCGGCGCCATCTTTCCCTACCTCGAGAGCTTTGCCGGCCAGGCCATGGGCATGGTGATCGGCAAGGGCGGCGCCGACACCGTGACCCGGGCCCTGATCGGCCTCATCGAAGCCCACGGCGGTGCGGTACGCTGCGACGCCGAGGTGGCACGCCTTCGCACCCACCAGGGCAGCGTGACCGGGGTCGAACTGACCAGCGGCGAGAGCCTCGCCGCCACCACGGTGCTGGCCAATCTGGCACCACGAGGCCTGCAGCGCCTGCTGCCCGACGGAAGTGGCGATGCGCACTTCGATGCGGGCCTCACGCGTTTTCGTCATGCGCCCGGCACCCTGATGGTGCACCTGGCGCTGGATGCCCTGCCGCCCTGGCAAGCCACCGACCTGCAACGTTTTGCCTATGTACACATCGGACCCAGCCTGAACGATCTGGCCCGCACCTATCAACAGGCTCAAGCCGGTCTGCTGCCCGACGCTCCGGCCCTGGTCATCGGTCAACCCACGGTGTACGACCCCACACGCGCGCCAGAAGGCAAACACACGCTGTGGGTACAGGTGCGCTGCGTGCCGGGCACCATCGCAGGTGATGCCACCGGCCAGATTGCCAGCCGCGATTGGGCCGACGTGAAAGAGCCCTTCGCCGATCGCGTCATCGCCCAGATCGAGCGGTATGCCCCCGGCTTGAGCCAGCACATCCTGGCGCGACACGTGGTGTCGCCACTCGATCTCGAAAGCGACAACCCCAACCTGGTGGGCGGCGATCAAATCGGCGGCTCACACCATCTGGCACAGAATTTCCTCTTCCGACCCATGCGCGGCCATGCCGACGGCCACACACCGATCAAAGGTCTGCACATGGTGGGTGCGTCGGTGTGGCCGGGCGCCGGCACCGGTGCCGGGTCGGGCTATCTGGTGGCACAAAACCTGTAAACCCTGGGCAATCCCCCAATGCGGTAAACGCCCTCAAACTGTTAGCATCCGCAAGATAATTGACAACCAAAGTATTTTGCCCCGTGACGTGCACGTCGTCATGATTTGGCCGCAGGGCCGGTCGGCCGGCACTTCACCCCTTCAAGAGAGGTTGCAACCATGAGTCAAAACCGTCGCGATTTCATTCAGCTCAACCTGGCGTTGGCCGGCGTGTCGGCCGTGGGCCTGCCATTGGCCCAGGCCCAGGCGCAGGGCAGCAACAGCGAGCTGACCATTGCCTACAACACCGGGCTGCCCAGCTGGGATCCCACCACCGGGCCTTCGGGGGTCAACCCCAAGCTGCAGGCCATCTTCCTGTCGGTATTCGACCGTTTCATCTCGCAGGAGCCCGACCTGAGCTTTGCCCCCGGCATCCTCACCGAATGGGGCTTTACTGACGACAACACCAAGGTGCGCATGGTGGTGCGCGAGGGCGTGAAGTGGCACGACGGCTCCGACCTCACCCCCGAAGACGTGGTCTGGTCGCTCGAGCGTGCCGCCGACCCCGCCGTGGGCAACCCGGGCCAGTTTGTCTGGGCCAAGATCGGCAATTTCAGCATCGACGGCAATGTGATCACCGGCGATGTGCTCGAATTCGAACCCACCATCTTCAAGTGGATGGCCTTTCTCACGGGCTACGTGCTGCCCAAAGCCTACTTCGAGAAGGTCGGCGCCGAAGGCTTCGAGAAAGCCCCCATCGGTTCCGGTCCCTACAAGGTCGACCGCTACGAGCGCGGGGCCTTCGTGCGCCTGGTGGCCAATGAAGATTATTGGGGTGGCAAGCCGGCCTACGACACCGTGGTACTCAAGTTCGTGACCGACGCCACCAGCCGCGTGGCCGAAATCGAATCCGGCGCATCGCAAGTCACCATCGAGATTCCCTACGAAGAATACGACCGCCTCATCAAGCGGCCCGGCCTCACGGGCGAGATCTTCCCCGTGGCCGACGTGGGCATGATCTTCCTGAACGACATCGGCCCGATGGAAGACAAGAACGTGCGCCTGGCGGCCCACCACGCCATCGACAAGCAACTCATCATCGATCGTCTGTTGCGCGGCTACGGCGTACCCATCTCCACGCTCGAGGCACCCGAATACGATGCCTTCGACCCCGATCTGCAATTCGAATACAACCCCGACAAGGCGCGCGAACTGCTGGCCGCCTCCGGCTACTCGCCCGACAACCCCGTCCGTTTCAAGATCCAGACCACCCGTGGCTTCAAGCCCAAGGATTACGAGATGATCCAGGCCATCGTGGGTATGTGGCGCCGCGTGGGCATCGAGGCCGAGATCGAGGTGTACGAAATCGCCAAGCACTTCGAGCTGCGCGCGGCCGACGAACTGGCCCCGGCCGCCTTCTACAACTGGGGCAATGCCATCGGCGACCCCACCACCTCCACCGGCCATGCCATGTTTGGTCCCTCGCCACATTCGGTCTGGGACACCGACGATCTCGACGCCAAAATCGGCCCATTGTGGAGCGAAGCCGATGAAGAAAAGCGCATTCAGGGCTGGAAGGATGTGAGCGCCTACATCATGGAAAACGCCTACGTCATTCCCATTCTGCAGTACGTGCTGCCCGTGGTGCATGCCGACTCGGTGGTGGTGCCGCCCACCGCCACCGGCGATGTCACGCCGCAATCCATGCGTCCGGCTTCCTGATCGACCTCGCCCTGGCGACCGCGGCCCGGCGGCCGCCAGGGCAACCGCTCACCCCAACCGGGCCCGTGGGTCCCACCGCTTTCATTCATGCTCAAGCCCATTCTCATCCGGCTCGCCTCCATGGCGGTCACGCTGGTTGGCGTTGCCATTGTCGTGTTCGTGCTGGTGCGCGTCGCGCCCGGCAATCCCATTGCCATGATGTTGCCACCCGGCGCGTCCGACGCCGAGATTGCTCAGCTCACCGCGCTCTACGGTCTGGACAAACCCCTGGTCCAGCAATTCTTCATCTGGGCAGGCGACGTGTTGCGGGGCGACTTCGGCACTTCGATCACGTTGCGCCAGCCCGTGTCCAGCCTGGTCCTTGAGCGCCTGCCGGCCACCCTCGAGTTGTCGTTTCTCGCCCTCATCATTGCCGTGATCATCGGCGGCACCACGGCCATCTGGGGCGCCCACCAGCGCGGCCGGCCGGCCGAGGCGGCCGTAGATGTGTTCAATGGTGCCACGCTGTCGATTCCCGACTTTCTCTGGGGGCTGCTGCTGATACTGCTGTTCGGCGTCCTGTGGCCGATCTTTCACATCTCGGGTCGCGTCTCGCCCCAGCTCGATCTGCCGTTCGTCTCCGAGTTCTATCTGATCGAAGGCCTGCTGCGACTGCGCCTCGACATCGTGGGCGACCTCCTCGCCCACATGATCATGCCCGCCCTGGCGCTGGCCCTGCCCCTGGCGGCCATCATCTCGCAGCTCCTCAAGCAGGGCCTGAAAGACACCCTGCAGCTCGACTACACAGTGCTGGCCCGCGTGCGCGGCTTTACCGAAACCCAGGTGATCCTGCGCGAAGCCCTGCGCAACGCCGCCCTGCCCACGCTCACCCTGGTGGGCGTGCAGTTCACCTTCCTCATCGGCGGCACCGTGATCGTGGAGCGACTCTTTGCCTACGAAGGCCTGGGCAACATGGCCATCGACGCCGTGATCAACCGCGATCTGCCGCTGATCCAGGGCATCGTCATCGCCTTTGCCTGCCTGTTCATTCTTATCAATCTGATCGTGGACGTTGCCTACACCTTCCTCAACCCGAGATTGCGCCATGGCTGAAGCCACCGTTACCGTGTCTCCCGTCCAACCTCGCGTACGCGGGCGCAAGCGCAATCTTCGGCTCTGGCTCTCGGCATCCTGGCTGCTGATCCTGCTGTTGGCCGCCCTGGGCGCACCCTGGCTGGCGCCCCACGACCCGCTCATGCAGGATCTTCTGCTCGAACGCTTGCCGCCCATCGGTTTCAACGGCTACGAGCCCGGCTTCTGGCTGGGCACCGACAGCCTGGGGCGCGACGTGCTCTCGCGTTTGCTCTATGGCGCGCGCATCGCGCTCACCGTGGCCGTGGTCGCCGCCGTGGCCGCCTGTCTGTTCGGCTCGGTTCTGGGCCTGATGGCCGGCTACTTCGGTGGCTGGATCGATCGCATCGTGTCGCGCTTCATCGAAATCTGGATGGCCTTCCCGCCGGTGCTGTTTGCCGTGTTGCTGGTGGCCGTGATGGGCCCCGGCCTCACCTCCGTGATCGTGGCCATCGCCATCATCGACTGGACCCGTTTCGCCCGCGTCATCCGCGCCGAAACCCTGGTGCAGTCGCGCATGGACTACGTGCCCTCGGCGCAGATCGGCGGGGCCAGCCGCATGGTCACGCTCATGAGCGAAATCCTGCCCAACGTACTGCCCACCATCGTGGCCCTGCTCGCCCTCGAGATGGGCGTGGCCGTGATCGTCGAAGCCATTCTCAGCTTCGTCAACCTGTCGATCTCCACCGACGATCCCACCTGGGGTGGCATGATCGCCGAAGGTCGGGCATCAATTCATTTTGCCTGGTGGGTGCTGCTCTTCCCCCTGATCGCACTCTTTCTGACCGTGCTCTCGTTCAGCCAGCTGGGCGAAGGCCTGAAAGACCAGTTCGACCCCCTGTCCCGGTAATCTGGCATGACTCAAACGCAACCTACGCTCGAAGTGCAATCCCTGTGCGTTGGCCTGCGCCATGGCGGCCCCGTACTACTGCGCGAGGTCTCGCTCAGCGTTCACCCCGGAGAAGTCCGCGCCCTGGTGGGCGAAAGCGGCGCCGGCAAGAGCATGATCGGCAAGGCCGTGCTCGGCGTACTACCGCGCAACATCGACATCACCGCCGGCCGCATCGTGTTGCAGGGCCGGGATCTGGGTACGCTCACCGCCGTCGAACGCCGCCAGACTGTCGCCCGCGTGACCTCGATGATCCCGCAAGACCCGATGACGGCGCTCAACCCCTCGAGCCGCATTGGCCCGCAGATCACCGATCGCCTGGTCAAGCGCCTGGGCTGGAGCCGCCGCGACGCGGACGCTCGCGCCCTCGAGCTGCTCGATCGCGTGCACATTCGCGACCCCAAACGCGTGCTCAAGGCCTATCCGCACGAACTCTCGGGCGGCATGCGTCAGCGCGTGCTCATCGCTGCCGCCTTCGCGCCGCAACCGCAGTTGATCGTGGCCGACGAGCCCACCACGGCACTCGACGTCACCGTGCAAAAGCAGATCCTGCGCCTCATCCGCGAGCTGCAAGCCGAATCCGGCACCGCCGTGCTTTTCGTCACCCACGATATGGGCGTGGTGGCCAAGATCAGCCAGACCGTCACCGTCCTGTTTGCCGGCAAAGTGATGGAAGACGCCACCACGGCCGAGGTGTTCGCACAACCCCGGCACCCCTATACCCGGGCGCTTATCGCTGCCACGCCTCGCTACACCCATCCCAACGAACCGCTACACCCCGTGCCGCCCGAACTGATCGCTCGTCTGCAGCAAGAAGTCGCGGCCGGCGACCCCGTCGGAGCCGCATCATGACCCTCGACGCCACCACCGAAGGCAAGAGCGACGCCGCCACCGAGCCGGACGCAACTGCCACAGCCACCCCGCTGTTCGAGGTGACCGACTTGCACCTGTCGCTGCCCGACATGACGCGCAAGCCGCTCATTGGTGCCGCCCCCCGTATCGAGATTCTCAAGGGCCTGAGCTTCAGCCTGCCCGAGGGCGCCATTGTGGGCATCGTGGGCGAAAGCGGCTCCGGCAAATCCACCCTCGGGCGCGCCCTCGTGCGCCTGCTCGAACCCACCGCCGGCACCATCCGCTTTCGGGGCCAAAACATCACCCACCTCACCGAAGCCGAACTCAAACCGCTGCGCCACGACCTGCAGATGATCTTTCAGGATCCCATGTCGTCGCTCAACCCGCGCCACACGGTGGGCCGCATCATCGCCGCCCCCATGCAACGCTACGGCGTGGCCGATGCCCGCCGCCGAGCCCTCGCCATGCTCGAACGCGTGGGCTTGCCGGCCGCCTTCGCCGAACGCTACCCGCACGAACTCTCCGGCGGCCAGCGCCAGCGCGTGGGCATCGCCCGCGCCATCGCGCTCGACCCCGCCTTCGTCCTGGCCGACGAGATCGTCTCAGGCCTGGACGTGTCGTCGCAGGCCCAGGTACTGGCCCTGCTGCAGCAACTGGCAGCCGACATGGCCCTCACCATCGCTTTCATCAGCCACGACCTCTCCGTGATTCGCACCGTGTGTTCGCACGTCATCGTGCTCAACCTCGGCGAGATCGTGGAAGCCGGAGAATGCAGCGCCGTGTTTGCCAATCCGCAAAGTGAAGTCACTCGCAGCCTGATCGACGCCATTCCTCTGCCCGAGATCGATGCGGCTTGGTTCGGGGAGTGAGTGACCGACGAAATCTCTACCGTCAAGCTGCGTCAGAACCTCGGTGAGGCGCTGAACAGAGTGCAATACCGCAACGACGCACTGCTCATCCAGAAGGATGGGAAGGCCGTAGCGGCGCGCTCGACCACGGTGACCACGACATTGCGCGTAGCACTCGACACCAACGTGCTGTTATCGGGCCTGGCATACCCCGGCAGCGTACCCGGGAAGATCGTGACCGCTTGATGTTCATCGCCGACATCGTGGAGCCTGACAGCGCCATTGAGGCCGAGTTGCGTAATGAAAAAGACCAGCCCGTGCTGCAAACCTTTCTTGCCGCCGACGTAAATTATCTGATCACGGGCGACAAGGATTTGCTCGCCCTTTCCGATCGATACGCGATCGTTTCACCGGGAGAGTTCTGGCGTCGTCATGGCTGACCGGTCACCTTCACATCGTGCTCATGCGGAAACACGCCGGCCTCGAGATACTGCTGCTCGGCTGGTGTGGACGCACGCCCCAGGGCTGCATTGCGGTGCGGATGTCGGCCGAAAGTGTCGATCACCGCGCGATGTCGTCGCGATTGCTCCAGACAGTACCCATAAGCCGGCTTGAGCGGCTCCGGTGCCAGAGCCAGCGTCTGCACGGCCAGCAACTCATTGCGTGCCACCCGCCGGGCATGATCCGGCCCTTCGGCATGCACCAGCGGCAGGGCGAACAGGGTCCGCTCCCAGGGATATTGCAAAGCGTCGAAATGACCATTGGCCAGGCCAGTCTCGGCGAGCATCAGCGCGCGCGCATCCTGCGCAAACGCCTGCGCCGACCCGCGGGCGATCGAACGCGAAAACTGATCCAGCACCAGAATCAGGGCAAGTCGCCCTCGGGGCGTGCTCGCCCAAGGCTCGCAAAGCCCCGCCACCGCAGCCTTCCAGAGCGGCACAAAACTCTCGCGAATGCCAGCATCGGAGCCACCACGCATCATCCATTGCCAGAACGCCACATGACGCTCCAGCGAGGCATCGAGACCCTGCGGAAAGCAGAATGTCAGGACATCGTCCGGACCGAGTGCGCCATCACTCACGGCCGCCAGTAACTCACCAGCATGTCGCCCTGGCGCAGCGTAAGACAGTCGGCCGCCGGATCGGTCATTGCCGCCACATAATCGGCCGCAGCCTCGTGATCGCAGTTGTCGGCCAGCACCAGTGCCCCCGGCACCAGCCGATCCTTCAGCAGCTCGAACACGGGAAGATACTGACTCTTCCAGCCATCCAGAAACAACAGATCCACCGGCATCGACAACCGCGCCAGCGTCTCGCGTGCATCGCCCTCGAGCAGCGTGACCACATCGCTCACCTCGGCCTCGGCAAATGTCTGGCGCAACACCGCGCACTTCTCCGGATGCACCTCGGTGGTGGCTACCCGCCCGCCGTTCGCCCGCGCCGCCGCTGCCAAATACAGCGTACTCACCCCGAACGACGTACCAAACTCCACCACATAACGCGCCCGTGCCAGCCGCGCCATCAAATACAGCCACTCACCTTCGTCGGGCGACACCGCCAGATAAAACTCCCCCAGCCGCACCAGATCCCCGCCACCCGAAGGCCCACTCGCCGCCCCCGAACTCGCCTCGCGCGCCGCCCAGCGACGCGCATCCTCCGCCGCCTCTGCATGCAAACGCTGCAAGACCTGGCGAATCGAAAAATCAACGGGGATAGACATGAGGGGAAACCGCAAAAAGAAGGGAGGCCAGCCTCGCAGTTCGTGGGTTGCCGGGGGCCTATCCACCTGATGATCATCTCGGATCATCGCATTTTTGCTCATTCATCCCAACGTTGAGCATCGGACGGCTGGCCTCGGAACAACAATAGCAAAGCTGGAGGCGCGTGAAAAGGCCTTGGCGGAGTAACGGCGGGGCACATCTGCACGACGGGTAGCCGCCCGGCGTGGCCCTGTGGGGGCCAGCAGTCAGGCGGGCGCCTCGCTGGCGGGTTCGACCGCGGGGAAGTCGGCGAGTGCTGTCTGAGCCCCGACGCGTCACCGACGCGGCGGGGCGAGTTCACTCGCCGCCGCGGTCGGGCACGTCAGCGAGGGAAGTCCGAAGGACCGCCCGCCGGGCTGGCCCCCACAGGGACGCGACGGGCGGCGGATTCGAAGGACGGGGTTAATGCAGTCTTCTGTGGCGCTCAGGTGCCGCACCGAGGTCCCGGGTCGCGCGGGCGCCTTGCGCCCGTCTTGCCCGGGATGACGTGATCTTCGTGGCGACATCGTCACCCTGCGCTGTGATCTTCGTGGCGAGAAGCTTACTTGCCCAGCACCTCGATGCCACCCAAATACGGTCGCAGTGCCTCGGGCACCCGAATGCTGCCATCGGCCTGCTGATGATTCTCCAGCATCGCCACCAGCGTACGACCCACCGCCAGCCCCGAGCCATTCAACGTATGCACCAGCTCCGGCTTGGCCTGCCCATTGCGAAACCGCGCATGCAAGCGCCGCGCCTGGAAGGTTTCGCAATTCGACACCGACGAAATCTCGCGCCACGCCGACTGCGCCGGCAACCACACCTCGAGATCGTACGTCTTTGCCGCGCCAAACCCCATATCACCCGTGCACAGCAACATGACCCGATACGGCAACTCCAGCCGCTGCAACACCGCCTCGGCATGACCCGTCATCGCCTCCAGCGCCTCGTACGATGCCTCTGGCCGCACGATCTGCACCATCTCCACTTTATCGAACTGATGCTGCCGGATCATGCCGCGGATATCGCGACCGCCCGACCCCGCCTCGGATCGGAAGCACGGCGTATGCGCCGTCAGCCGCATCGGCAACTGATCACCCGGCACGATCGTATCCTGCACACTGGCCGTCAGCGTGATCTCAGACGTGGAAATGAGGTAGTGCTCGTCGCCCTCTTCCTCGGGATGCCCGCCCTTGCTCACCGCAAACATGTCGTCGCGAAACTTGGGCAACTGCCCCGTACCGAACAGCGTCTTCGCATTCACGATATACGGCGTATAGCACTCCACATAATCATGCTCATCGGTATGCAGATCCAGCATGAACTGCGCCAGTGCCCGATGCAGCCGTGCCAGCTGACCTCGCAGAAAACTGAACCGTGCCCCCGACAAGCGCGCCGCCGTATCGAAATCCAGCCCCAGCGCCTCGCCCAGAGACACATGATCGCGCGCCTCGAACCCCAGCGCCGCGGGCTCCTTCGCACCGCCCGGCACCCAACGCCGCACTTCGACGTTGTCGGCCTCGCCGGCGCCCACCGGCACGCTCGCATGCGGCAGATTGGGCACGCCATGCAAGGTTTCGTTCAGGCGATGCTGAATGCCCGCCAGCACATCGGCCAGCCCCTTGAGGCGCTCCGGAATCTCTTGCGACTCGGCCAGCAGCGACGAAATATCGCCGCCCTGACCCTTGACCTTGCCGATCTCCTTGGCCAGCGCATTGCGACGTGCCTGCAGCGCCTCGGTTTCGATCTGTACGGCCTTGCGCTCGGCTTCGAGCGAGTGAAACTGCTCGGTGTCAAAAACGTAGCCACGCGTCTTGAGCCGCTCGGCCACGGCCGCGATATCTTTGCGCAGGAGATTGGGATCTAGCATGGGGTGTCACCGTCGTTTTCTGGAACCTGCCCCGGCCGGCGCAGACGCAGACGGGACAAACCGTTATTGTAAGGGAGTGTTTAACCTTGCCTGTCCAGGCACCGAGCTGCTCCGTACTGCCGGGGTGATGGCATCAAGCCGTCGCAGCACCTCACCGCGCAATCCGACCGCGGCTCGTTCCCTCTCACTCAACCCGTCGCCCAAACTCCCCGTGGAGACCCTGGCGGGCGTTGGCGAGGACGACCTACTCGCCATCGTTGGCCGCAGCATCGAGCGAACGCAGGAACGCCAGCTTTTCCACGATCTTGCCCTCGAGCCCGCGCGCCACCGGCCGGTACCAGCCCGGCTCGGCCATGTCGTCGGGCAGATAGCGCTCCCCCGCCGCATAGCCATGCGGCTCATCATGGGCGTAGCGGTAGCGCTTGCCGTGCCCCAGCTCCTTCATCAGCTTGGTGGGAGCATTGCGCAGATGCACCGGCACCTCGCGGCTGCGATCGCGGTGCACGAAGGCGCGCGCCTCGTTGTAGGCCTGATAGCCGGCGTTGCTCTTGGCGGCCACGGCCATGTAGATCACTGCCTGGCCCAACGCCAGCTCGCCTTCGGGTGAGCCCAGGCGCTCGTAAGTGGCGGCCGCATCATTGGCCAGCTGGATGGCGCGAGGATCGGCCAGACCCACGTCTTCCCAGGCCATGCGCACGATGCGCCGCGCCAGATAACGCGGATCGGCGCCACCGTCGAGCATGCGGCACAGCCAGTACAGCGCGGCATCGGGGTGCGAGCCACGCACCGCTTTGTGCAGCGCCGAGATCTGATCGTAGAAATGATCGCCACCCTTGTCGAAGCGGCGCGTGGCCTGCGCCAACACACCCTCGAGAAAGCTGGCGTCCACCCGCGCCACACCGGCGGCCTGCGCCGCCACGTCGCATTGCTCCAGCAGATTCAGAAAGCGCCGGGCATCGCCATCGGCACGCCCGACCAACAGATCGAGCGCGGCTGCTTCCAGCTGCAAACCCGGCAGCGCCTCCTGCTGCGCTCGCTGCCAGAGCTCACGCAACTCGGCATCGCTCAGCGACCTGAGCACATACACCTGGGCGCGCGACAACAAGGCCGAATTCACCTCGAACGAGGGGTTCTCGGTAGTCGCGCCGATGAGGGTGACCAAGCCCGATTCGGCATAAGGCAGCAAAGCGTCCTGCTGCGCCTTGTTGAAACGGTGAATCTCGTCGACAAACAGAATCGTGGCGCGCCCGCCGGCCAGGTATTGCTCGGCCTGTTCGATGGCCGCGCGAATATCCTTCACCCCGGAGAAGACCGCCGAGAGGGCAATGAACTCACAATCGAAGGCCTGCGCCATCAGGCGCGCCAGCGTGGTCTTGCCCACGCCCGGGGGGCCCCACAGCACCATCGAATGCGGCTGCCCCGAGGCAAACGCCAGCTGCAGCGGTTTGCCCGGCCCCAGCAGGTGCGTCTGGCCGATCATCTGCTCGATCGTCCGGGGCCGCAGGCGATCGGCCAGCGGCGCCCTGGGCTCCCGGGCAAACAGATCCGTCATGGCATGCGCACCACGTCGACCCCTTCGGGCGCCTCAAATTGAAAGGCGTCGTCGGGCAATTCGGGGTTGGGCACGATTTGCGTGAACACAATTCGGCTGGTCTGGCCGAAGGCATCGAGGATCTCGACCTCCTGCGGCAAGCCGTCGAGCAGCCCGATATCGAGATGGGCGAAACCTGTTTCGGCCGACTCCGGTCGGGCCCGCAACCACGCCAGTTCGCCCTCGCGCGCCAGCGACTCGATCGCAAAGGCCTCATCGATATCACCCTCGCCGAACAGCACCTGGGCGGGCGCGCTGCCCACGGCCGCATCGGCCGGCCGAATGGAGGCCTGCAGCAGATCGGGGTCGAACTGGATCACCTGCTCATCGTCGGCCACCACCAGCTGCGGAAAAGGTTCGGTCACCTCCCAGCGGAATCGTCCCGGTCGCGCGAACAGGAACTCGCCCCGCTGTTCGTCGATCACCCGACCGTCAGCATTGAGCGTGGTCTGCTCGAAACTGCCGCTGGCCGTACGCACCTCCTTGACGAAGCGTTGTAATTGGGCGCGAGCGTCGTTGCCATCGGCAGCGGCCGCTGGCGTCCACGCCGTGGGCGCCGCCGCCACGACCAGACTGGCCACGCCAAACGCTAGCCGACCCGATACCCTTTGCAGGAACCGGGGTAGGCGGACAAATGCCTTCATGGGGAACTCCTCGCCGGCCATGGCCAGCGTTCATCAATCGTCGTCGCGCGACGGCGCGAGGATCTCGCGATTGCCGTTGGACTGCATGGGCGTCACCACGCCGGCGTTTTCCATTTGTTCGAGCAGGCGGGCCGCCCGGTTGTAGCCGATGCGCAGATGCCGCTGCACCAGCGAAATGGAGGCGCGGCGCTGCTTGAGCACCACACCCACCGCCTGGTCGTAGAGCGGGTCGGACTCGGCATCGGCAAAGCCGGTGACTGAACCCACGCCGTCGCCGGTTTCGCCGCCTTCGGTGCCGTCCAGTATGCCATCGACATAATTGGGCTCACCGCGTTCCTTCAGTTGCTCGACCACGCGATGCACTTCTTCGTCGGATACGAAGGCACCATGCACGCGCAGCGGCAGGCCGGTGCCGGGCGGCATGTAGAGCATGTCGCCCTGCCCCAGCAAGGTTTCGGCGCCCATCTGATCGAGAATCGTGCGCGAATCCACCTTGGACGACACCTGAAACGCGATGCGCGTGGGAATGTTGGCCTTGATCAGACCGGTGATCACATCCACGCTGGGCCGCTGCGTGGCCAGAATCAGGTGAATGCCGGCCGCCCGCGCCTTCTGCGCCAGTCGGGCAATGAGCTCTTCGATCTTCTTGCCTACCACCATCATCAGGTCGGCCAGCTCGTCGATCACCACCACGATCATGGGCATGTGTTGCAACGGCTCGGGCTGATCGGGTGTGAGCGAGAACGGGTTGGGGATGGGCGCTTCGCGCCGCGCCGCCTCGGCGATCTTGGCGTTGTAGCCGGCCAGATTGCGCACCCCCATCTTGCTCATGAGCTTGTAGCGCTTTTCCATTTCGGCCACGCACCAATTGAGCGCGTTGGCCGCCTGTCGCATGTCGGTGACCACCGGCGCCAACAAATGCGGGATGCCTTCGTACACGCTCATCTCGAGCATCTTGGGGTCGATGAGGATGAGCCGCACCTGATCGGCATCGGCCTTGTAGAGCAGCGACAGGATCATGGCGTTGATACCCACCGACTTGCCCGAGCCCGTGGTACCGGCCACCAGCAGGTGCGGCATTTTGGCCAGATCGGCCACCACCGCATTGCCGGCGATATCCTTGCCCAGCGCCATGGTGAGCATCGACGCACTGGCGTGGTAGGTTTGCGAGCCCACGATTTCGCTCAAGCGCACCATTTGCCGACGCGGGTTGGGCAGCTCGAGGCCCATGAGATTCTTGCCGGGAATGGTTTCGACCACCCGGATACTCACCAGGCTGAGGGCGCGCGCGAGATCCTTGCCCAGATTCACCACCTGGCTGCCCTTCACACCCGTGGCCGGCTCGATCTCGTAGCGCGTGATCACGGGGCCCGGCTGCGCCGTGACCACGGTCACTTCCACGCCAAAATCCGCCAGTTTCTTCTCGATCAGGCGCGAGGTGAATTCCAGGGTTTCAGCCGGAATGGTTTCGGTGCTGGCCGGGGCCGGGTCCAGCAGCGTGATGGCCGGCAATGCCTCGGGTGAAGCCGGCGCGGCAAAGAGCTCTTGCTGGCGCTCGCGCACCTGGGCCTTCTCGCGGGCTTTCTGCTGCTTTTTGGACTGTGGCACTTCGGTGAGCGCGGGCTCGATGCGTACCGGCGCCTCGTGGGTGAAGCGCGCCTGTTGCGCCTCGAGGTGTTGCTCGCGCTCGGCCTGCGCGCGCTGGCCGGCCCGGCGATCGCGCCAGGCATCCACGCCTGCCCGTAGCCGTGACCAGGCCTGCTCGAGCTGGCGACCCACCCATTCGGACACCGTGATCCACGAGAAACTGAAGAACAGGCTCAAACCCACCAGCATCATCACGATGAGCACCATGGTGCCACCGGTGTAGCCGAACGAGCGGCTGCCGAAGCCGGCCAGCAACTGACCAATCACGCCGCCGGCACCGGCCGGGAGGTCGGTGGTCCACGACGCCAGCCTCAGGGCCTCGAGCCCCACCGAACCCAGAAGCAGCAGCACGAAGCCAACGGCCTGCTCCCAGTGCACCCGTGGCAGCACCTCGGGCTGGTCGGCATGCCGCAGCAGATCGGCCAGACGCTGATAGCCCGCCTTGACCCGATGCAGCAGCAGCACCACCCACCACCAGGCCGACAGCCCGAACAGGTACAGCAGCATGTCGGACATCCAGGCACCCAGCCGACCACCATGGTTGTGAATACGCTCGGCCAGCGTGGCGTGCGACCAGCCCGGATCCTGCGGATGGTAGCTGGCCAGCACCAGGGCGAGCCAGGCCGCCAGGGCGGCAAACACCAGCCAGCGCGCCTCGCGCAGCAATGCCGAGATGCGCGCAGGCAACACCGTGGGCATGGTGTCGGGGCTGTTGCGAGTGTTGCGCGAAGCGCGCGGAGAAGCGGCGGTCGATCGGGCCATGCGACGGATTATAAGGGCGCCATGGGACCAGAGTTGGCTATCCCTATAATCGGGGCTTTGATCGCACTCGAAGGCAGGCCCATGACCACCGCCAAGCACGCCAAAGTTCTTATCCTCGGCTCCGGCCCAGCGGGCTATACCGCTGCCGTGTACGCCGCCCGCGCCAACCTCGATCCGGTGCTCATCACCGGCGTCGAGCAAGGCGGCCAACTCATGACCACCACCGACGTCGACAACTGGCCGGCCGACGCCGAGGGCGTGCAGGGCCCCGAGCTCATGCAGCGTTTTCTGCAGCATGCCGAGCGCTTCCATACCGACGTCGTGTTCGACCACATTCATGAGGTGGAGCTCGGCCAGCGCCCGTTCCGTCTCAGCGGCGACAACGGCACCTACACCTGCGACTCCCTTATCATTGCCACCGGCGCCTCGGCCAAGTACCTGGGTCTGCCGTCCGAACAGGCCTTCATGGGCAAAGGCGTGTCGGCCTGCGCCACCTGCGACGGATTCTTCTATCGCAATCAGGATGTTGCCGTGGTGGGCGGCGGCAACACCGCGGTGGAAGAAGCGCTGTATCTCAGCAACATCTGCCGCACCGTCACCGTGGTGCACCGCCGCGACCAGTTTCGCGCCGAACCGATTCTGGTCGATCGCCTCAAGGCGCGGGCCGAAGAAGGCAAGATCCGCTTCGAATACTTCCACGAGCTCGACGAGATCCTGGGCGACGACACTGGCGTCACCGGTGCCCGCATTCGCGACAATCGCAGCGGCGAGAGCAAGGATCTGGAGGTCACCGGCGTGTTCATCGCCATCGGCCACTCACCCAACACGCAATTGTTCGACGGTCAGCTGGCCATGCGCAATGGCTACATCGTGACTCGCAGCGGCCTCGATGGCATGGCCACCCTCACCTCTGTGCCCGGCGTCTTTGCCGCCGGCGACGTTCAGGACCACGTGTACCGCCAGGCGATAACCAGTGCCGGCACCGGCTGCATGGCGGCGCTCGACGCCCAGCGGTGGCTGGAGAATGCCGAAAAGGCGTAAGCGCAACGCCCCGGCGCCGGGTCAGCCGGCATCGGGCCAAGGCCCGGCAAAGATTCCGCCGCCGCTGGCCGGGCTCAAGCACGTCTATCGCGAATGGCAGCAGGAGCAACAGGCACTGCACGCGAGGCGGCCCGAGGTCGAGGCCACCGCGCACGACGCCTGGCGGTCTGGTTCCGGCGCGGGCAGCACCTCGCCCCCAACGGGTACGGGCGCTGCAACCGGTGTATCGAGCGCCGACCAGGCCTTGTTTCGACGCATGGTGGGGCGCGTGATCCCGCTCGAACACACGGGCCGCATCACGCCGCGGAATCAGCGGCCCCGCCCCGTTCCCCTGCAGCGCTGGGCCGACGACGACGCCGTGCTGCGCGAGTCGCTATCGGACGACTACGGCGCCGAATGGCTGCTCGAAACCGATGAGTCGTTGTCGTTTCGTCGAGCCGGTCTGGGCGCCGACGTGGTGCGCAAGCTGCGGCGCGGCCACTGGACGGTCACCGCTCAGGTGGATCTGCACGGCCTGCGGGTCGATGAGGCCCGCGAGGTGGTGGCCGATTTTCTGCGCGACTGCGTGAAGCAGGAACGGCGCTGCGTGCGCATCATTCACGGCAAGGGGCTGGGTTCGGTAAACCGCACCCCGGTGCTGAAAGAAAAGGTTCGCCGCTGGCTCACGCAAAAGGACGAGGTGCTGGCGTTTGTGGAAGCCCGCCCCATCGATGGCGGCGAAGGCGTGGTGCTGGCCCTGTTGAAACGGGCCTGAGCCACCCCCGGGTTCAATGGCCTAAATGGCCTCTTCGCCGGTTTCGCCCGTGCGAATGCGGATCACCTGCTCCACCGCCGACACGAAGATCTTGCCATCGCCGATCTTGCCGGTGTGGGCGGCGCGAATGATGGCTTCGCAGGCCTGTTCGGTCATGTCGTCGGTCACGACCAGTTCGATGCGAACCTTGGGCAGAAAGTCCACCACGTATTCGGCGCCCCGATACAGTTCGGTGTGGCCCTTCTGGCGGCCGAAACCCTTCACTTCGGTAACCGTGAGCCCGCTCACGCCCACGTCGGCCAGGGCCTCGCGCACTTCGTCGAGCTTGAACGGTTTGATGACGGCGATGATTTGCTTCACAGTGGATGGCTCCTTGATGGCGATGCGGGCCGGGCAACGCGGGCGCGGCAACGACGTTGTGTCGGCGCTGACGGCTCCCGGCACGCTGATGGTCGAATTGTATAGCGCCGCGCGCCGGCACGCTCGCAGGAGAACGCGATGACCGAACCCCCTTCCCACCAGCTCCTGATCGTGTGGCACTCACGAACCGGGGCGGCCCGGCAACTGGCCGAGGCCGCCGAAGACGGTGCCCGTGCCGCCGCCCGCGAGATGGACGACGAGCGCCTGCAGATCCTGCGTCTGTGGGTCGACGACGTCACGCCCGAACACCTGCGGCAATCGCAGGGCTATGTGTTCTGCGCACCGGAAAACCTGGCCAGCCTGAGTGGCGCCATGAAGGAGTGCCTGGATCGCAATTATTACGAGGTGCTCGATCAGATTGCCGGGCGCCCCTATGGCCTGGCCATTGCGGCCGGCACCGACGGCGACAACGCCCGCCGTCAACTCGAACGCATTGCCACCGGCTGGCGGCTGGAACTGGCCACCCCCGCACTGATCGCCAAGAATGGCGCGCAGGAGCCCGCCGACATTCTGGCGCCCAAGACCCTGGCGGCCGAACACCGTGATCGGGCAGCCGACATCGGCGGCACCGTGGCAGCGCTCTTGCTGCTGGGCTGACCCTTGATGCCCGGCCGGCGCGCACCGGCACGCCAGCTGGCACGCGCCAGGCAGTGCGGCAGCACTGCGTCGTGCCCCACCAACGCTGCCTCAGCGATTGGCTTCGTATACCGGCATCAGGCGCTGTGCCATCTGCTGCAGGTTGGCAATACGCGTTGACGACGACGGATGGGTGGAAAGAAACTCGGGCGGCCCGCCACCGCCCTGGGCAGCCATCTTGCGCCACAGGCTCACCGCGGCACGCGGGTCGTAGCCAGCACGCGCCGCCAACTCCAGCCCGATGACATCGGCCTCGTTCTCAAACTCCCGACTGTTGGGCAGTTGAAACATCACCTGACTGAACGTGTTGCCCATCTGCACGGCATCACGGCTGCCGGTAATGGCGCCCAGCACGGTGAGCCCGATGCCGGCCCCCAACTGTTGCGACATCTGCTCGCGCGTGTGTTCGCGCAACGCGTGGGCAATCTCGTGGCCGATCACCGCCGCCAGCTCTGCGTCGGTGGGTTGTATGCGTTCGAGCATGCCGGTGTAAACCGCAATGCGCCCACCGGGCATGCACCACGCGTTGATCTCATCGCTGCCGATCACGTTCACCTGCCAGTTCCAGCGTGCAGCCTCGGGCCGAAACGCCGGCACCTGTGCGATGAGCCGCTGAGCGACCCGACGCACCCGCTGCACCTGCGCCGGATCCGGGTTGAGCGCTCCCTGCGCACGCGCCTGTCCCAGCACGGCCGCATAGGTTTGCGCCGCCTCCTGCTCCACCTGCTGTGGCGAGATCAGGCCCGATACGTACTGTTTGCGATCCACACCCACCGCGCCGGTTTGCGTGGTTTGCACGGCGGCGCAGGCGGCCAGTAGGACCAGACTGCCGCCGGCCAGCGCCAGACGTACGCGCGACCTTCCGGCGCGTGCGGCGCCGAAAGCCTGGGGGAAGGGAGACTTGGACATGATCAATCCTCACTGCTCAACAAACGCCAACCGATCGCTCACCGGTTCGCGCGCCCAGGGCCAGACGGGTGCCGGACCTCAGGGAAATGCCATCGACAGATCAGCCGATGGCACCGGGTACCACGGTGGGCGGCGTCACGTGGGCGCACTGAGCGCGATGGCGCAGCCAGTGGTCCATCAGCACCAGCGCCATCAGGGCTTCGGCAATGGGCGTGGCCCGAATACCCACACAAGGGTCATGCCGGCCGTGGGTTTCCACCAGCACCGGCTCGCCGTCTACACCAATCGAGCGTCGCGGCGTACGGATGCTGGACGTCGGCTTGATGGCCACCTTCACGTGCAGGGCCTGACCGGTACTGATGCCGCCCAGAATGCCGCCGGCATGATTGCTGACGAAGCCCGCCGGCGTGATTTCGTCGCCGTGTTCCGTGCCGCGCTGGGACGCACTCACCATGCCATCGCCAATTTCCACCCCCTTGACGGCGTTGAGGCCCATCATGGCGTGCGCCAGATCGGCATCGAGTCGATCGAACAGCGGTTCGCCCAGGCCGACCGGCACGCCGGTGGCCTCGATCACCACGCTGGCACCGACCGAATCGCCATCCCGCCGCAACTGATCCATGGTGGCCTCGAGATGGGCCAGCAGCTCGACGTCGTCGGTGGGCGCGAAGAAGGCGTTGTGCGCCGTGTGCTGCCACGCGCGAAAGGGAATATCGATGGCACCGAGCTGACTCATGCCGCCGGCAATGCGCACGCCGGCCTGTTCGGTCAGCCACTTGCGCGCCACCGCACCGGCCGCCACCGTGGGCGCCGTGAGCCGCGCCGACGAGCGACCGCCGCCCCGCGGATCGCGGGTGCCGTACTTGTTCCAATAGGTGTAATCGGCGTGCCCTGGCCGAAAACGCTGAGCGATATTGGAATAATCCTTGCTGCGCGCATCCTGATTGCGAATGAGCAGCGCAATGGGGGTGCCGGTGGTGTGGCCTTCGTACACTCCCGACAGAATCTCGACGGCATCGGGCTCCTGGCGCTGCGTGACGTGCCGCGAGGTGCCGGGGCGGCGGCGATCGAGTTCGCGCTGGATATCGGCGGCCTCGAGGGCCATGCCCGGCGGGCAGCCGTCAATCACGCAACCGATGGCCGGTCCGTGGGATTCGCCGAAATTGGTCACGCGAAAGAGATGTCCGAGGGTGCTGCCAGCCATGGTGGGGCCCTGAAAAGAAGACTCGGCCCGCGGGGCATCCACCCGGAGCCAGGCATTACGTAAGAGAGACCCGGATTATCGCACTTCACAACGGGGAGCAACGGGGCAAGCCTTGCACCAGCGGGAAGGTCAACCCGCCCCCGAGGCCAGGCGTGTCTGACGCGCAACCCGCAAAAAAATCGGCCGCCAGAGGCCCGCAAGCCTCCTGCCTTGTGGCATTCTGCCCTTGCGTCATTTCTGTCGCAGCTGGTCATGCTTTGGGGCTCCCCCACTACCTTGTGGATGTCTGTCATGAGCCCGTCTCCCGCCAAGCGGTTTCACATTTCGCTCCAAAGCCTGGTGGCCCTCACGATCGTGGCCGGCACCTTGCTCGTGGGCAGCCTGTTCATCTGGCAGGGCTACCTCGGCATGCAGCGCGTGGGCCTGGCCGCGGCCACCGAGTACGCCCAGCGCCTGGGCCAGATCGTGACGCACCACACCCGCCAGCTCATCGACCCCAGTCAGCATCTGCTGCGTCTGCTGGTGCGCGACCCCATCGCCACCGCGCCTGCCTGGCAAGATCGTTTCGATCGACTTGCCGGCCTCACCGAAACCCTGGCGGCCAACCCGGTTCTCAGTGCGGTCTATGTGGGCTACGCCAATGGCGATTTTCTGCTGATTCGTCCGCTCGATCGCCTCGATCTGGCGCAGCGCTTCGACGCGCCGGATGGTGCCGTGTATCTGGTGCAGCGGGTCATCCGTGAACAGTCACCAGATCTCACGCCCACCGCAGAGGGCAACACCGCCGTCGCGGCGACGGAGATCGCCGCCCCATCGGTGACCGGTGAATGGCGTTTCTACAACGATGAACTCACCCTGCTCGCGACCCGCGAGCGCGAGCAATACCATTTTGATCCGCGGGATCGCGTCTGGTTCGACGCCGGCATTCAGCCCACCGTCACGGCACCCTACCGCTTCTTCACCACGGGCGAAACCGGCTTCACCTTGGCTCAGCGCAATGCAGCAACCGGCGCCGTGGTCGGTATGGACATTTCCGTGGCCGACCTCGCCGTCCGCCTGCGCGAGCTGCGCTTTACCCCGGGTACCGAGATCGCCGTGATCGAAGACGATGCCGACGTGCTCGCCCACGCCGATCTGGCCTCGCCGGGCGTCATGCGGCAAAACGTTGCCGCATTGGCCGACGCACCCGAATCCGGCCTCGATCTGCCCACACTGGCCGAGCTGAAGGCCCCCGCGCTGCTCGCGGCCGCGCGGCGCGACCTCGGTGCCGAGCCGCGCGCCATGCGAGTGGCTGACGCCCATTGGTACGGCATGAATCTGCCGCTCAGCTCGCTGTCCGGCCATTCGCTCAATCTGCTGGTCGCCGTACCCGGTGCGGAGCTCTTCGCCGATGCCCGCCGCCAGGCCTTGCAACAATGGCTCTGGCTGGCCGCCCTGCTCCCTCTGCTCGGGCTCATCGGGCTGTACGTCGGCCATCGGGTCGTGCAGCCCCTGCGTCGGCTCACCCACCAGGTGGGCGCGCTGTCGGGTTTCGACTTCCATCAAACGGTGGGGGTGGATTCCCGTGTCAGCGAGGTACACACCTTGAGCCAGGTGGTCAACCGCATGGCCGACACCATCCGCAACCTGCAGGCCGTCACGGCCACCCTCAACCAGGCCGACGACCTCGACGCCTTGATGCAGGATGTGTTGCACAGCCTGATTCGGGTGGTGGGCGTGCGCAGCGGCGCCGTCTACCTGCAGGCCGACGACAGCTCGCGCCTGCAGCTCGCGGCGGCCTCGGGCAGCGCCGATTACCCCACGGCCCTGATCGAAAGCCGGCACGATCTCAGCGGCCAGATGCGTCGGCTTGAACAACGCCTGGGGCGCAAGCCAAAAAGCTTCTTTGCCGTCAATCTGTACAGCCGGAATCACGAGCTTTTGGGTTTGCTGGTGGTCGAGCCGCCCCACGAGTCCAACACCCCCGAAAGCGATCAGTTTTCCTTCCAGCGCTTTCTCGAAGAACTCTCCGGTGCGGCCGCGGTCGCCATCGAAACTCGCCTGCTGATCGAATCGCAGCAACGTCTGCTCGAAGCCATCATCCGCCTGCTGGCCAACGCCATCGACGCCAAAAGCCCCTACACCGGCGGCCATTGCGAACGGGTGCCTCAGCTGGCACAGATGCTGGTGGAACAGGCCGCGGCCGCGCGCGACGGGCCCTTCGCCGATTTTTCGCTCACGCCCGCCGAGCGCGAAGCCTTCCGCATTGCCGCCTGGCTGCACGACTGCGGCAAGATCACCAGCCCCGATTACCTGGTCGACAAGGCCACCAAGCTCGAAACGCTCTACAACCGCATTCACGAAGTGCGCCTGCGCTTCGAAGTGCTCTGGCGCGACGCCGAGCTCGACTGGTGGCGCGACCGGCAAGCCGGTGGCGACGAACAGGCCCTCACCCGGCAGCTGACAACGGAACGCGCGCGCCTGCGTGAAGAGTTCGCCTTCATCGCCGAAGCCAACATCGGCCGCGAATCGATGCGTCAGGCCGACATCGAGCGCCTGCATCGCATCGGCGAGCGGCGCTGGTGGCGGCATTTCGACGACCGCCTGGGCCTGTCGCGCGCCGAAACCGCGGCGCTGGCCAACGTAAAACCTCGCTCCTTGCCTGCGGTAGAGCGCCTGCTGGCCGATCGACCCGAGCACATCGGCGAATGGGGCGAGCGCAAGCCTCCGGTGCAACGACACGACCCGGCCAATCGCTGGGGCTTCGACATGACGCTGCCCGAGCACGCCTGGCATCATGGCGAGCTCTACAACCTGAGCATCAGGCGCGGCACGCTCAACCCGGAAGAGCGCTTCAAGGTGAACGAACACATCGTGCAAACCATCATCATGCTCGAGAGCCTGCCCCTGCCGCCGGCGCTGCGACGCGTGCCGGCGATTGCCGGCCATCATCACGAAAAGCTCGACGGCACGGGTTACCCGCGTCGGCTGGCGGCCAGCGATCTCTCCACTCCCGAGCGTGTGATGGTGATCGCCGACGTCTTCGAAGCGCTCACCGCCGCCGACCGGCCCTACAAGCCGCCGAAGTCGTTATCCGAATCGCTCGTCATCCTCGCCGACATGGCGCGCAGCGATCACATCGACCCCGACCTGTTCGAACTCTTCCTCACCACGGGGGTGTATCGGCAGTATGCCGAGCAGTTCCTCACACCGGAGCAGCGCGACCCGGTGGATGTGGACGCGCTGCTGCGCCGAGCGCGCCGGCCGGGACCGGCGGCAGAGCTCGACCCGGACGTGGAATAATCGAAAGGTTGGCTTCGTTCAAGAAGCCCTACTCGAGGATTTTGTCATGCGCCTGCTGATTGCCCTGCTCCTGCCCTGGTTGACTTTCTTCACCATCGGCCGTCCCTGGTCGGGGATCATCTGCCTCATTCTGCAGCTCACCCTCATCGGCTGGATCCCCGCCGCCATCTGGGCGGTGTACGCCTTGAGCCAATACAACACCGACAAGAAGATCAACGCGGCACTGGGCGAACGGCGATAACCGGACACCGCCCACGTCATCCCGGACGACGCCGAAGGGCGTCGATCCCGGCTCCCGCTGGCGCTTTGCGCCAGTCTTGGCCGGGATGACGAAGAGGAAGGGTGGCGCCGCAAGGAAACCTTTATCGCCGCGAGCATGACGACTACGCACAGCGCCCCCGGCGCAGCCCCCACGTCATCCCGGACGCCGCCCAACGGGCGGCGATCCGGGACCTCATGGAAACACCTGAGCGCCGCCAATAGAACCCTCCCATGCCCAACCTTCTTCGCTCCCCCCTCCTCTGGCTGGCCCTGGTAGCCGTGATCGTGGCCGCGGCCTGGCTTGCCAGCCAGCGCCTGGCGCCACCACCACTGCCCGAGGGCATTGCCTCCGGCAATGGTCGCCTCGAGGCCGTGGCCATCGATATTGCCAGCCGCACTGGCGGGCGTGTGAGCACCATCGTGGTGAGCGAGGGCGAAACCGTGGCAGCCGGGCAAATGCTGGCCCAAATGGACACCGACACGCTCGAGGCACAGCGGCGCGAAGCCCAGGCCCAACTGCGCAGCCGCAGCATCTCGCGTGAAGCGGCCGAAAGTGGCGTGCGCCAGGCCGAAGCCGAGCACGACGCCACCGAGGCGCTGGTGGCGCAGCGGCAGACCGAGCTCGACGCGGCGCAACGGCGCCTGGCCCGGTCGCAACAGCTCATCGACCACAAAGCCATTTCGCAACAGGAACTCGACGACGACCGGGCGCGGGTGAACGGCGCACGCGCCACGCTCGACGCCGCACGCGCCCAGGTGGCCGCTGCCGAAGCCCGCATCGCCACCGCTCGTGCCAACGTGGTGGATGCCGAGGCCGGCATCGCCGCCGCCGAAGCCGCGCTCGAGCGCATCCAGGCCGAGATCGACGACAGCACCCTGCGCGCCCCACGCGCCGGACGCGTGCAGTATCTCGTGGTGCAACCGGGGGAAGTGGTGCCGGGCGGTGGCCGCGTGCTCAACATGATCGATCTCACCGACGTCTACATGACGGTGTTCTTGCCCACGCGAGATGCCGGGCGCCTGGCCATTGGCGACGAGGCCCGGCTGGTGCTCGACACCGCACCCGACGTGCCGATCCCGGCCGAAGTCTCATTTCTGTCCGACGTGGCACAGTTCACACCGCGAGCCGTCGAGACCACCGAAGAACGTCAGGATCTCATGTTCCGGGTGCGTATCCGGATTCCCGCCAGCCTGCTGCAGCGCTATGCCGAATACGTGAAACCCGGGCTACCCGGCGTGGCTTACGTGCGAACGCAAGCGGATGCCGCCTGGCCTGAACCACTCGAGGCCGGCCTGTTGCAATGACAAACGCCAACGGCCACAACGCATGGCGCACAACTCGGGCCGCCACGCCCGACAACGCGGCGCGGGTGAGCCAGGTGAGCCACCATTACCGCCACACGCGTGCCCTGCACCAGGTGTCGCTCGAGTTTCCGGCCAACTGCCTCACGGGCTTGATCGGCCCCGATGGCGTGGGCAAATCCACCCTGCTGGCCCTCCTGGCGGGCGCCCGCCGAGTGCAGCAGGGTGAGGTTCATGCGCTGGGCGCCAACCTGCGCAGTCAACGGCAACGGGCCGCCGTCGGTCCGCGTATTGCCTACATGCCGCAAGGTCTGGGCAAGAACCTCTATCCCACGCTCACCGTGCGCGAGAATCTCGACAGCTTCGCCAGCCTGTTCGGCCAGCGCCGCGCCGAGCGCGAGCAGCGCATGCACGAGCTGCTACAGGCCACCGGCCTGGCACCGTTCCCCGACCGACCGGCGGGCAAGCTCTCGGGAGGCATGAAGCAGAAGCTCGGCCTGTGCTGTGCCCTCATTCACGACCCCGATCTGCTGATCCTCGACGAACCCACTACCGGCGTCGACCCGCTCGCGCGCCGCCAGTTCTGGGAGCTGATCGACCGCATTCGCGCGCAGCGTCCCGGCATGGGTGTGGTGGTGGCCACCGCCTATCTCGATGAAGCGGCGCGTTTCGACCAACTGGTGGCCATGGATGGCGGTGAGGTGCTGGCCACCGGCACCCCGACCGAACTGCAGGAACGCACCGGCACCGACTCGCTCGACGACGCCTTCATCGCCCTTTTGCCCGAGGCGAGGCGAGCCGATCACCACGCGCTCGTCATCCCGCCCCGTCAGACCATTGACGACGCCACACCGGCCATTGAAGCCGAAGGGCTCTCCATGCGATTCGGCGACTTCACCGCCGTGGACCAGGTGAGTTTTCGCATCGCTCGCGGCGAGATTTTCGGCTTTCTAGGCTCCAACGGTTGCGGCAAGACCACCACCATGAAAATGCTCACCGGTCTGCTGCCGGCCAGCGAGGGCACGGCGCGACTGCTGGGCCGCGACGTGGACCCACGCGACCTCGACACGCGGCGTCGGGTGGGCTACATGAGCCAGTCGTTCTCGCTGTATGCCGAGCTGACGGTGCGGCAGAACCTGGCCATGCACGCGCGGTTGTTTCGCTTGCCGGCCGATGGGATTCCGGCACGCGTGAAAGCCATGGCCGAACGCTTCCATCTCACCGACGTGCTCGACCAGATGCCGGACGCCCTGCCATTGGGGGTGACACAACGCCTGTCGCTGGCCGTGGCGATGATCCATCAGCCCGAAATTCTGATTCTCGACGAACCCACCTCAGGCGTCGACCCGATCGCGCGCGACGCCTTGTGGCAGAGTCTGATCGACCTGTCGCGCCACGACGGCGTCACGATCTTTCTCTCCACCCACTTCATGAGCGAAGCCTGGCGCTGCGACCGCATCTCGCTGATGCATGCCGGTCGCGTGCTGGTGTCGGATACGCCCGAGGCCATCGCAGCAAGCCAGGGGGGAGATCTGGAGACGGCGTTCATCCATCATTTGCAGGCCGCGAGCGAGCCCGCCAAAGACTCGAGGCAAGCGGTCGCACCGCCCTCCGGGAGGGGCGCTGCCGCCAGGCCCGCAACCGACGCCGGCGCCGCGCCGGATGCGGCCATGGCAGCCCCGGCTGACGCCACCCCCAGCTCGCAGCAGAACACACCTGACCCCGATCGAACGCCCGATCGCCTGTCGAACGAAGGCCCAAGGCCTCGCCGCCGAGCGTTCGACGCCGGTCGCCTGCTCGGCGTGGCGCGACGTGAATCGCTCGAGCTGCGCCGCGACCCCATCCGGGCGGCGTTTGCGTTCTTCGGCAGCCTGGTGCTGTTGCTGGTGTTGGGGTACGGCATCAGCATGGACGTGGAGGATCTGCCCTTCGCCGTGCTCGACTACGACCAGACGACCGTGAGCCGCGACTACATTCAGGATATCGCCGGTTCTCGCTATTTCACCCAACGCCCCCCACTACGCAACGAAGCCGATCGCGACCACCGCATGCGCAGCGGCGAACTCAGCCTGGCACTGGAGATTCCCCCCGGATTTGCTCGCGATCTGCAGCGAGGCCGTCCCGTGGCCATTGGTGCATGGATCGATGGCGCCATGCCCTCGCGCGCCGAAACCGCCCAGGCCTATGTCGAGGGCATACACGCCCATTGGTTGCAACGTCTGGCACGGACGCAGGGCCACGGCTTGACCGAGAGTCAGAGCTTTGGGCTCGAAACCCGATTTCGCTACAACCCCAATGTGGAAAGCCTGATTGCCATGGTGCCGGCCGTGATCGGCCTGGTGCTGCTCTTCATCCCCACCATGCTGGCCACGCTCTCGATCGTGCGCGAGAAAGACCTCGGCTCCATCATCAACCTGTACGTGACGCCGGTGTCCCGACTCGAGTTCCTGCTCGGCAAGCAGCTGCCCTATGTGGTGCTGGCCATGATCAATGTCGTCATACTGACCCTTTTCGGCGTGTACGTGCTGGGCGTGCCGTTTGCCGGCAGCCTCACCGCCTATCTGCTGGGCGGCCTGGCGTATGCCATCGCGGCCACCGGCCTCGGCCTGCTGATTTCCACGTTCATGAACAGCCAGATCGCCGCCATCTTCCTCACCACGGTGCTCACCATGACCCTTGCCGTGCAGTACTCGGGCATGATCGACCCCATCAGCTCCCTCGAGGGCTTTGCCGCGCTGGTGGGCGACCTCAACCCGGCCAGCCATTTCATCACCATAGCGCGCGGCGCGTTCTCCAAGGCGCTCACGCTCGGCGACCTCAGCCACGCCCTGCTCGCCCTGGCCGCGGCCGGGCCGGTGCTCCTGGCCCTCAGCGTAGCCCTGCTGCGCAAACAGGCGCGCTAGCCATGCGACTCGCCACCGTCTGGCGGCTGGGCCTCAAGGAATTGTGGTCGCTCTGGCGAACACCAGCGCTGCTGGTGCTAATCGCCCTGGTCTTCACCCTGCAAATTGTGGCGGCCTCGGTGGCCGCGCCGTTCTCGCTCAACCAGGCACCGATCGCCGTGGTCGACGAAGACCGCTCGCCGTTGTCGGCGCGGCTGATATCGGCCTTCTATCCCCCGGGATTCGCGCCGCCGCACGTCACCAACCTCGTCGACATGAACCGGCGCCTGGATGAAGGGCTCGACACGTTTGCCCTGGTGATCCCCGCCGGCTTCCAGCGTGATCTGCTCGCCGGACGCGAGCCCGATCTTCAGTTGCTGGTCGACGCCACCCGCATGACACAAGCGTTTACCGGCGCGGGCTATGTGCAGGCCATCGTGGCCGACGAGATTCATGCCTTTCTGCAGCGCGACCAGGGGCGCCCCGCACCTCCGGTGGAACTGGTGTTGCGTGCCCGCTTCAACCCGGAGCTGGATCCGGGCTGGTTCAGTGCCATGATGGAGGTGATCAACAACGTGGCGCTGTTGTCGGTGATTCTGGCCGGTGCCGCTCTGATCCGCGAACGCGAGCGCGGCACCATCGAACACCTGCTGGTGATGCCGGTGACCCCCGCCGAAATCATGCTGGCCAAAGTGTGGCCCATGGGTATGGTGGTACTGCTGGCCGCCATGTTCTCGCTGGTGTTCGTGGTGCAAACCTGGCTTGCCATCCCGGTGGCGGGCTCCCTCTGGCTGTTGATGGCCGGCATGGTGCTGCTGCTGTTTGCCACCACCTCGCTCGGCATCTTTCTCGCCACCCTGGCGGGCACCATGCCGCAGTTCGGCCTGCTGCTGATGCTGGTGCTCTTTCCGCTGCAGATTCTGGCCGGCGGCCTGACGCCCGCCGAGAACATGCCCGCGCTGCTACGCTACACCATGCAGCTCGCCCCCGACACGCACTTCGTCGCCATCGGCCAGGCCATCCTGTTTCGCGGCGCCGGCTTCGATGTGCTCTGGCCCCACTACTTCGCCCTCGCCGCCATCGGCACCGCCCTTTTCAGCGTCTCGCTGTGGCGGTTCCGACGCTGGCTGCGGTGATCCCGGATCGACGCCCTTCGGGCGTCGTCCGGGATGACGTACGGTGACGGGGCTTCCCTCCGTCATCCCGGACCCGCCGGGCGCCTTGCGCCCGGACGGGAGCCGGGACCTCGTGTCGGCCGGCTTTCGACCACCTCAGTGATGAAACCCGCCGGACTCCTTCTGCCCGCCCGGCACCTGCAAGGGGTGCTCGCGCAGGTAGTCCACGCTACGGGCAATATCCGCGAGTAACAGTTCGGCCAGGTCGCGGCTGACGCCGTGGCGCACGAGGATGCGCTGGACGACGAGATCCTGCCGGTTGGCCGGCATGGAATACGCCGGCACCTGCCAGCCGCGGGTACGCAGTCGATCGGCCAGCTCGTAGAGGTTGAAGCCCAGCGAGCCGGCATCGTCTTTCAAGGCCCAGGCCACCGCAGGGATGCCCTCGTGCGGATTGCCGTCGTACAGAATGCGAAACAGCCCCATGCGCTCGAGCTCGCGCGCGAGGTAGCGTGCCGTGTCGTAGCAGGCGCTTTGTACCTTGCAGTAACCTTCGCGCCCCAACCGCAAGAACTGGTAGTACTGCGCCACGATCTGGCCGCCGGGCCGCGAGAAATTCAAGGCAAACGTGGGCATGTTGCCGCCCAGATAATTCACGTCGAAGATCAGATCCTTCGGCAGATGCTCGGCATCGCGCCACACGATCCAGCCCACGCCGAGCGGTGCCAGGCCAAACTTGTGGCCGGAGGCATTGATCGACACCACCCGCGGCAGCCGGAAGTCCCAGGCCAGATCGGGGTGACAGAACGGCGCCAGAAACGCCCCGCTCGCGCCGTCCACATGAATCGGCACATCGAGGCCCGTGTCCCGTTGCAGGGCATCCAGGGCTTCGTGCACGGCCTGCACCGGCTCGTACTGGCAGGTGAAGGTAACCCCCAGCGTGGGCACGACACCGATGGTGTTCTCATCCACCCGCGCCACCACTTCCTCGGGCGACATGATCAGGCGGTCGTCTGCCATCGGGATCTCGCGCAGTTCCACGTCGAAGTAGCGCGCAAATTTGTGCCAGCAAATCTGCACCGGGCCACAGATGAGGTTTGGCCGATCGGTGGACTTGCCCGCCGCTCGCCGACGCTCGCGCCAGCGCCACTTCATGGCCAGCCCGCCCAGCATCGCTGCCTCCGACGAGCCCGTGGTCGAACAACCCAACGTGGTGGCCGCCGCCGGCGAACGCCACAGATCGGCGAGCATCCGCACGCAACGCGCCTCAATCTCGGCGGTTTGCGGATACTCGTCCTTGTCGATCATGTTCTTGTCGATGGCTTCGTCCATCAGACGATGCACGGGCTCATCCACCCACGTCTGGCAGAACGTGGCCAGGTTCTGCCGCGAATTGCCATCGAGCATCAGCTCGTCGTGCAGCAGCTGATACACGTGCTGCGGGTCGCGCTCGTGGGCAGGCAAGCGATGCTTGGGCAGCGCGTGCGCCTGATCGGACGCGGCATAGACGTCGTCGAGACGGTCGTCGCTGTGGGGGTGGCGGTAGTGCAGAGGCATGGGGAGCTCCGTGGAAATAGGCTACGGAAAGGATAGGGGATTTCGGGATGCTGTCCGGGTAGCTCGAGGTCCCGGCTCGACCCGGCTCTGCCGGGTCGTCCGGGATGACGTAATTGGATGGTGCTTCACTCCGTCATCCCGGACCCGCCGGGCGCCTTGCGCCCGGACGGGAGCCGGGATCTCGGCAACCGGATTACATCCCGGCGTGCTGGTGCACGATCTCGAGCACGCCGTTGATCACGAACTGGACGGCCATGCACACCAGCAGGAAGCCCATGACGCGGGAGATGGCGTCGACGCCATCCTGCCCGATGATGGCCACGATGCGGTCGGCCGAGCGCAGGCACACGTAGAACAACAGACACAACAGCGCCGCTACCACAAGGGGCACCACCACCAGCATCCAGTCGGGATACACATGACGGGCGGCCTGCACGCGCGAGGCCGCACTGATGATCATGGCCAGCGTGCCCGGCCCTGCCGTACCGGGCAAGGCCAGTGGCACGAAGGCGATGTTGGGTTGCGCCTTGCCCTTCACCGGATCCATCGCCGAATCCGCCTCGGGGATGTCGCCCACCGAGTTCGACGGAAACAGCATATTGAACCCGATGAAAGCCACGATGAGACCACCGGCAATCCGCATGCCCGGCATGGAGATGTCGAACGCGTGCAGGATGAACGCCCCGGCGTAGTAGGTGACCAGCATGATCGCCGCCACATAGAACGTGGCCTGGGTGATCTGGCGCCGTCGCTCCTTGAGCGGCATATGGTGCCCCAGACTCAACAGCAGCGACATCGACGTCAGCGGATTGGCCAGCGGCAGCATCATGACCAGCCCCAGGCTGATCAGATGCAGCATTTGTTGCGCAGATTCCATCGCCCGTCAGAAGCTGCGGCCATTCTGCAACGCCGTGCTGCCATCGGCCACGCCGCTGCTCACGTCTTTCAGTGCCACGGCCTTGCCCTCGGTGAGATTGGCAAGTTCATCCAGGCTGAAGCGCACGTAGTTCAGGCCATCATAGGTACGCACGAAAAACTCTCCGCCTTTAAGATCGGTGAGCGTGGTCCACGTGGTGTACTCCGAGGTGTACATTTCGTGCTCGTTCACACCGGGCGCGATCTTGTCGGTACCGGCATCTTTCAGGCGCGCATCCATCGTGATGCCACGCGGCCGGTCGAAGTTGTTCATCACATGACCGAGCGTGGTGATGGCTTCGTTGGCATCGCGTGCCTTCTCGGCGAACTGCGAGTAGTACACCGCCCGCACGAAACGCCCTACCGAGGTGTTGGATGCCGGCAGGCCCGCTGTGGCAATGCCCGAGTCGGGCTGCGTGAACGATTCGCCATGAAACTTGGCCTGGGAGTGATCCACGTTGGCAAGATGGGTGTAGTTGTTCATGTTGGTGACATGCCAAGGAAAGGCCGGCCCGTTGGTCATCACCCCCAGCGGGTTGTCGTACACCTTCTGCTCGCCATTGGCATACTCGATCACGATCGACTTGCCCGTGGCATCGTGCAGCGTGTAGTGAAACGGCGTTTTCATGGCGCCGAAGGGCAGCAAATTCGTCACCAGCACCGGCTGCTTTTCGAGCGCTTCCTTCACTTCGGCCACCGTGCCAAACTGCGAGAGCGTCCAGCCACCCAGATCGATGGCGGCCAGCACGGCCTGCGTTTTGGCCGACATATCGGCCGGCCCCTCAGTGCTGGGGAAGGCCAGCAGGCTGAAGGTAAGCCCCTGATCATTCAGGCCTTCGATCACTTTCAGATGCTTGTCGTCGAAATCGGGGATGCCGATGGACACGAACGGATGCTTGCCGGTGAAATCGAGCGCGTGATGATGGTCGGCCTCGGAGCCGAACGCGGTACCCGCCGGTGTGTACGACACCACATAAGGCAATTCTTCGGGCAACTCCAGCGTGCGCCCGGCGTAGGGCGAACCGTGCGTATCCTGATACAGCAACGAGGTGCAGGCCAGTGCCACGGGCACCTGGGCGGCCAGAGCGATCACACCGACGCAGGCGGCAGAAGACAGGGGGCGAAACAACAGCATCACAAACTCCGGCAAGAAGGAACCATTCGGCCTGTGGCACGTGGCATGCAATGCCGCCTGCGCCAACAAAGGCCAAACGCTAACAGAATTTCGTCACATTGCGAATCACAACGAATCGCAAATGGCGAGGCCTGCGGTGCGTTGACGCCTTGCCGTTGCAATGACTAACATGGGCCCGCGCACGCGGCGCCGCTCTGGCCTGGCAGCCCCGTCGCCTCACCGCCTCCTTTGCCAGCCACACCCGGGTTGCCGTGCCTCACTCCCGCCTGACACCACTTGCGCTGACGCTTCTGCTCTCCACCCCCCTGCTGCTCGCCGGCTGCGGAGGCCCGCACGCACCCTCGGTGATGATCTCGGGCTCCTACTTCCCGCTCTGGATGGTGTATGCCGCCGTTGGCATCGGCGTGGCACTGGTGGCCCGCGTCGTTCTCATCCGGCTGGGTATCGACGACCTCATGCCGCTGCGCGTGCTCGCCTATGCCGCCCTTGCTGCCGCCGTGGCCTTCGGCCTGCTGTGGTTAGGCCTCACTCCGTAACTTCCCGGTTCTGCCATGCCTTCTCATGCATCCCATGCCGTCAAGCTCCTTGTCGCCCGCCTGCTGGTGGTGCTGTTCGTGGTAGCGGCACTGGTGTTGGGCTGGCTGCACTGGCAGCGCAGCGAGCACAACCCCCTGTCTGAAAGTGCCGCGCTGCAGGCCGATGTGGTGCACATCAGCACGCCGGTGGCGGGTCGCCTGGCCACACTGGAGGTCAAGGAAGGAGCTCGGGTGGAAGCCGGCCAGCGTCTTTTCACCCTCGACGACACCACGTACCGCCTGCAGGTCGAGGCCGCCCGCGCGCAGCTTCGCTTGGCCGAAGCCACCCTGGCCAGCAGCCAGCGCCACATCAGCGCCGAACAGTCCAATACCGAAGTGGCCAACCAGGAGGTGGCGCGTGCCCAGGCCAACCTGGAATTGGCCCGACAATCGCTTGCCCGGCTGCAACCCCTGGCCGCCAAGGGTTACGTCACGGCCCAACAGCTTGACGACGCCCGCACCATGGTGCGTAATGCCGAAGTCGGCCTCGCCCAGGCTCAGGCCGGCGCGCAGGCCGCCACCGACCTGGTGAGCGACCCGGACGCTGCGCAAGCGGCCGTCGACGCCCAGCGCGCCGCGCTCGCCATGGCCGAACGCGCTCTCGCCGACACCCGCGTGGATGCCCCGCACAATGGCCGCATCGTCGGCCTGCAGGTCAGCACCGGCGAGTACGTGGCGCCCGATCAGTCGTTGTTCACGCTCATCAATACCGACCGCTGGTACGCCTCGGCCATGTTCCGCGAAACCGAACTGGGTCGCATCCACGACGGCATGTGCGCCACGGTCTACGCCCTCGCGGCACCACGCACGCCGCTCACGGGCAAGGTGGTGAACATCGGTTGGGGCGTCACCTCCGAAGGGCTGATCAACCTGCCGCGCGGCTTGCCCTACGTGCCCAAATCCCTCGACTGGGTGCACGTGGCGCAGCGCTTTCCCGTGCGCGTCGAGATTCAGAACCCGCCTGCCGAGCTGATGCGCGTGGGCGCATCGGCCAGCGTTCGCCTGCACCATGACGGCAACTGCTAAAGGCACGCGGCCAGCCCCCATCCCGCCCATCGGCGTTGGCACGATGGCGCGGCAGGCGTGGCACGACCTGCAACCCCACCCCGGGCGGTGGGCCATGACCTGGCGCACGGCCACACTCTGTGCCCTGGCCGCTCTGGTGTTCATGACCTACCAGATTCCGCTGGCCGCCATTGGCTGCTACCTGATATTTTTCGTACTCAAACCGCAGGCCACCGAAAGCATCGTCATGGGGCTGGCCGTGCTGGTGCTGGTGTCGATCGTGGTGGGCCTGCTCCTCCTGCTCGGCGACGCCACGCTGGAGCATTCGGCCTGGCGCCTGGCGATCATCGTGCTGGCCTCCATGCTGTTCATGTTTTTGGCAGCCGCCAGCCAGGTGGGGCATGTGGGCAGCATCCTCGCGCTCGTGGTGGCCTTCGCCGTCACCCTGTTCAGCGACGTGCCGCTGGCCGAAGTGTTCACTCGCGGCGTGCTCTATGCCTGGCTCATGGCGGCCACGCCCATGGCCATACTGATCGTCTTCAATCTCGTATTCGGGCAAAACCCCAATCGGCTGTTGCGTGCCCAGCTGGCAGAGCGACTCGAGCTTTGTGCCGAGTGTCTCGAAAGTGACCGCCTGGAGGGCAGCTCGGCCGCGCCCGACGGTCCCGACGACGACCCCGCCACACTGCCGACCGCGCTGCGCGAAGCGCTCGACGAAGGCAATGCGGACATGGTGAAGGGACCGCTGCTCATGCGGCTGCTGCACGTGCGGCCCGCGGCCGAAACGCGCTACCTGGCCCAAGCCGCCGAAGCCAGCTACCAGACGCTACTGGCCACGGCCGCCTGGTGGGATTCGCGACGAGTGGAACGCGAAACGGTACGGAGTGAGACGGCCGAAGGCCAGCCATCGGTCGATGCCAAGCCCGCGTCCGATACGCCGCTTGCCGCTCAGGACACCGCGCTGGCGCTCGCCGCCCGTTTGCGCCAGCGCGCCCAGGCCTTGCGCACGGGTGAAACGCCAACGGACCAGGGGTCGGCCCCCACACCGGCGGCTGACACTCATCCGAGCGCGGGCACCCCCCAGCTCAACCCCACGCGGACTGACGCCGAAGCCACCGTGGCCAGCGCCGAGCCCAGCCCCGCGCAAGGCTCCGCCAGCGCCACCGCCGCTGCACTCGCGTCGCTCAGCCGCAGCCTGGAGGTCCTCGATGGCAAGCGCGAGCCCCTGGCCGACGACCGCCCTGCCGCCGCACCCTTCTTCCTGCCAGACGCCTTCACCAACCCCGACTACACGCGCTACGCCCTCAAGACCACCGCCGCGGCGGTGATCGCCTACCTCATCTACACCGCGATCGACTGGCAGGACATCCACACCGCGATGATCACCTGCTACGTGGTGGCCCTGGGCACCACCGCCGAAACCATCCACAAACTCACCTTGCGCATCATCGGCTGCCTCACGGGCGCAGCCATGGGCATTGCCTCGGTGCATGTCGTGATCCCCATGCTGAGCGATGTGGGCGGCCTGATGATTCTCGTTTTCATCGGCACGCTCATCGCCGCCTGGGTGGCCAGTGGCCCCGAGCGCATTGCCTACGCCGGGGTTCAGGTGGCCCTCGCCTTCCTGCTCACGGTGCTGCAGGGCTTTGGGCCCGACCCCGACATCAGCATTGCCATGGATCGCATCTACGGCGTGTTGCTGGGCAACGTGATCGTGTTCGTCGTTTTTACCAGCGTCTGGCCAGCACGTGCCACCGACGCCGTGCGTCGCAACCTGGCCGATGTGGGCCGCCAGCTTGGGCAACTTGCCCAGCTGCCAGCCACCCACGAGCGCCAGCGCACGGCCGCGGCAGCGGCGCTGCAACAAAGTCTGGGTCAAACTCGCGACACCCTGCGCCTGGCAGGTTTCGAGCCGCGCAGCCAGCGGCCCGACCCCGACACCTGGCACCAGATGCGCCAGCTCACCGACCAGGCCGAAGCGCTGACGGCGCGCCTCAGCCTGCCCGACAGCGACCCCGCCACCGGCGATCTCGCGCCGCGTCTCGCGGCCTGGCACCACCACCGGAACCGACTCGCCTCATGATGCCTGCCCACCCGCTCCCGTCCTTGCCGTGGCCACGCGGTGCTCGCCCGGCCTTCGGCCTGGCAGTGCTGGCCCTGCTGGCCGCCTGCCAAACGCCGGCTCCGGTATACGCGCCGCCCAGCCCCAACGCACCCTGGATCGTGGACGAACGACCCGACGAAAGACCGCTGGAACCTCACACCGACGCCGCTCAGGCGAGCCCCACTGCCAACACACCCTTCGCGCTGCCCGCCAATGCCGCCGCCAGCCAGTTCGAAGCGCCGCCCGAACTACCCGATCACGCTCTGACGCTGGCCGAACTCATCGACCTGGCGCAACGCCACAACCCGCTCACCCGCATGGCGTGGGAGCAGGCGCGCCTTGCCGCGGTGGAAGCGGGCATGACCGAATCCCTGTTTCTGCCGCTGATCAGCGCCACCGTGGTGGCCGGCTATCAACGCTTCGACTCGCCCCTGCCGGTGGCCGTCGGCAATGTCGACCAGCTCGAAACCAGCGTGAGTGGCGTGATCCCGGCCCTCACGCTGCAATGGCTGCTGTTCGACTTCGGCGAGCGCGAAGCCACCCGGGAAGGCGCGCGGCACCTGGCCTTCGCCGCCAACATCGGATTTCAGGGGGCGCATCAGCGTTTGATCGAAGCGGTGGCGCTGGCCTACTACCAACATGAAGTGGCGCGTGCCCGGGTAGAGGTGACCACGGAAGGGCTCGGCAACGCCAACACCGTGCTCGACGCGGTGCGCGAGCGTCAGGCCGAAGGGCTCGCCACCACGGTCGAACTCGCCATGGCCCGACGCCAGGTGGCCCAGGCCCGGCTGTTCAAGGTGCAGGCCGAAGGTGCCGTGCGCGATGCTTACCAGACCCTGATTGCCGCCACCGGCCTGCCGCCCACCACTCGTGTCGCCATCGCGCGCCAGCCCGAGCGCCCCCTGCCCGACGATCTGCACCAGGATGTGGAGCAACGCCTCGAAGCCATCCTGGCCCGGCGGCCCGACGTGCTCGAGGCCTACGCCGCGGCTCAGGCCGCGCAAACCGGCATCGATGCCGCCGAAGCGGCCTTCATGCCCAAAGTGTTTCTCACCGGCATCGCTGCCATCACCAACAACAACCTCAATGTCAATGGCCTGTCGTTTCTCGGTCAGCCCGTGAGCTCGGCCGGCGCCATGCTCGGCGTGACCGTACCGATCTACGACGGCGGCCTGCGCTCGCGGCGTCTCGAAGCCGCCCGCTTGCGCGCCGACCAGGCCGTGGAGGCCTGGCGCCAGACCCAGGAAGACGCAGCCCTCGACGTGGTGAGCGCCAGCAACCAGCTGCGGTCCGCCCTCGAAGCCCACACCGCCGCCCGCGAATGGGTGGCCAGCGCCGACACCGCCTACGACGCCGCGCTCGAGTCGTACCAGTTTGGCCTGGGCACCGTGGATATCGCCGCCGAAGCCGCCAACGACCAGCTCACTGCCCGCATGGCCGAAGTGGATGCCTACCACGCCGCCCTGGCCGCCGCCACCCGCCTGGCCCACGCCACCGGCGAACTCACCACCCGACGCGCGGGCGACGCCATCCAGCCGCCGGGCTTCGAAGCCGATGGCGATGGCGCGGCCGCCGCCTCGTTCCGCCAGCGCCAGCCTTGACCGCACCCGGGCGCATGCCTTCGCCCTGACGGGCAGGGCCGCGCCGGGCCATCGCCACCGGGCGCTCAGGGCGCCCGCCAGATCGAATATCACGAGGAGTTGTCATGTCGCCCCTGCCACGCAAAAGCCACCCTCACACCGCCGGAGCCACCCTGCGCGCCGCCGCCCATGGCTGCGCCACCCCGCTGGCCGCCACCCCCGGCATCGGCCGCGCCTGCACCTGCGGCGGCCCCGCCGCCCAAATGCTCCATATGCGCGTCATGGCCAATATGTCGCGCCGCCAGTTCCTCGGTGGTACCTCGGCTGCCATGATGGCCTTCGTGGGCTACAAGACCAGCTTCGGCATCGACGAAGTGCCGCAGTTGCCCGAGCGCCCTCGCCTGCTCACCAATCTGCGGTTGTTCGACGGCGCAAGCGGCACCCTGCGCGAAGGGGTGAACATTCTTGTTGAAGGCAATCGCGTGACCGATCTGCCCGAGGCTGCCGCCACCGTGGCGGACGCCGAGATCATCGACTGCGGCGGCCGAGTGGCCATGCCCGGCCTGATCGACGCCCACTGGCACAGCATGCTCTGCGGCATCACCGAAATGACCGCCATGACGGCCGACCTCGGTTACATCTACCTCATCGCCGCCCGTGCAGCCGAACACACCCTGCTGCGCGGCTTCACCAGCGTGCGCGACGCCGGCGGCCCCAGCTTCGCCCTCAAGCGCGCCATCGACGAAGGCGTGGTGGTGGGCCCGCGCATCTACCCCTCGGGTGCCATGATCTCGCAAACCTCGGGGCACGGTGACTTCCGCATGCCCTACGAAGTGCCGCGCACCGCCAACACGCCGCTCAGCCGCGCCGAAGCGATGGGCGCCACCATGATTGCCGACGGCGCCGACGAAGTGCTGCGCCGCGTGCGTGAACAACTGATGCATGGCGCCTCCCAGATCAAGCTCATGGCCGGCGGTGGCGTGTCGTCGCACTACGATCCGCTCGACACCATGCAGTACACCGAGCCCGAGATTCGCGCCGCCGTGCAGGCTGCCGAAGACTGGGGCACCTACGTGATGGTGCACGTGTACACCTCCCGAGGCATCGAGCGCGCGCTCAAGGCCGGCGTACGCTGCATCGAACACGGCCAACTGGCCGACGAAGAGGCCGCCCGCCGCATCGCCGACGCCGGCGCCTGGTGGAGCCTGCAGCCCTTCCTCGCCGACGACGATGCCAACCTCAAGGCCGATGCCATTGGTCGCGCCAAACAGCAAGAAGTGGCCGAAGGCACCGTGCGTGCCTACGACATGGCCAAGTCGATGAACATCAAGACCGCCTGGGGCACCGACATCCTCTTCACGCCCCAGAACCTGCCCAGCCAGGGTCGCCAGCTCGCCAAACTCACCCGCTTCTACGACCCCCTCGAACTCCTCCAGATCGCCACGGCCCGCAACGGCGAACTGCTGGGCATGGCAGGTCCCCGCAACCCCTACCCCGGCCAGATCGGCACCATCACCCCCGGCGCCATGGCCGACATCCTCATCGTCGACGGCAACCCCGAGCAATCCCTCGATTTCCTCGCCGACCCCGACCAGAACCTCCGCATGATCCTCAAGGACGGCAAGATCTACAAAAATTTGCTCTAGAAAGAACAACACGTCATCCCGACCTTGACGTCGTCACCCCGGGCTGCGACCCGGGGCCGGGACCTAAAAAGTGCGTCATCCCGGACGACCCGGCGAAGCCGGGTCGATCCGGGACCTCCGCCCATTGCCTGAGCACCACCCACTTTCCCTTGCACATCAACCGCTTGCAGAACTGTCCCCACAGTTATCCACGACATTGCCAACATCACCCAGGGACAACTCGAACCGCCTGTTTTCGAGGCAGCCGATAAACCCATGCAAAATCATCGGCTTACCCATCTGTCCCAGGCTTATCCACGGCCTTGCCAACAGTTGCGGGGGATAACTCGCATCTCTCGCGACTTGCGCCACTGCCAAGAATCGGCGGGCCCGATATCGAAGGAAGGCGGTCTCGGCAAGGTAAAATGCGGGGCCCTCAGTTGGCGCCAACGCGCCAACTGAGGGCATGCGGTACTCACAGAAAGCAAGAGCTCTCGGCCTCGGCCAGAACAGCACTTCAGCCACAACCCCAACGGATCTCACTTGGTCACACGCGGCACACACGAGCCATCGAATTCCCGTGCTCGAACAGATAAATCTGCCGAACCTGCGGGCACGCAAGCCATCGATCGCGCGTTGGCCGTGCTGTTTGCCTTTACCGAAACTCGTCCCCGTTGGCGCGTGCCCGAACTCACCGAGCACCTTGGCCTCAACAAATCCACGCTCTACCGCCTGCTGCACGCCTTGCAAAGTGCTGGCCTGGTGCGTCGGGACGACGACACTGCCACCTACAGCCTGGGCCCGGCAGTTCTTGATCTGGCCGGTACGTTTCTCTCCAACGTCGATCTGAGCGGCAATGCCAGGCCCAGCTTGCGGGCACTGGCCGAACGAAGCGGCGAAACCGTCAACCTGGCCGTACTCGACGGCACCGACGCGATTCGGGTCGACATCGTTCGCGGTACGCGCTCGCCTCAGCTGGTGTCGCATTATGGGCTGCGCATTCCCTTCTATTGCAGCGCCGCCGGCAAGGCTCTGGTGTTGGATCACACGCCCAGTCAATTGCAAGCCCTGTTCGATCAGGTTCGAATCGACGCCCGGACGGAACACACGCTGGTCGATGCCGGTGCCTATATCGCCGACATCGAACGGAGTCGGCAACGCGGCTGGACATTGAACGACGAAGAGTCGGAAGTGGGGATGCGCGTGGTGGGCGCACCCGTACGCGACTTTACCGGGGCCATTGTGGCCTCGGTGAGTGTTTCGGCGCCGCGCTTCAGGCTGAACGACACCGAATTGCAGCGTCTGGCCGAGCAGGTGCGCAGCGCCGCCACCGAGATCTCGGGTGCGCTGGGCGGCGCCGTGCGGCGCCTGGAGCAGGCGTTCTAGTGTCCGCCAGTCGCACGCGACGAGCCGTGGCAACGCCCGGGCTGCCCTTGGCAGACCAAGCGCTCTGGCGAGTGTGACCTCCTGGCTACCCTTTCAACCTGGCAGAACTGCCCGGCGAGTGGGTCACATCGGCCGACACGATCGCCATGACGACCGCGTCGATGGGTTTGTCTCCGGCCAACGCACGGGCCGGCGAGCCCTCCACCACCAGCACCCGAGCCCCGGGTCCGGCTTCCATCAGATCCAGCGCCACGAACATGGCGCCCGAATCGACCTCTCGTACCGAAACCAGAGCACGCCCGTCCAGGCCGGGCAGTGAGCGTTCGGGCCACACACGCCCAACGATGTCGCAAAGTCGCATCACTGACTCGCTTTATCCAGACGTTGCCGAAAGGTGCTGTCGAGATGTGCCAGGGCAGCGTCGTGCGGCTTGGGGAAGATGGCCGACGACCTGATGTCGCCGTGCCGGCTTACGGCCCCTCGGCCCGCTTCCAGCGCCTGGCGTACCGCCGCCAACGACCCTTGCACCGCAACGGCAAAGTAGCCACTGGCCACCCGCTCGATGGCCACACACTCCACATCGGCGGTTTTCATCATGGCCTCGATCCCGGCGGTGAGAGCCACGATGCCGCGGGTTTCGATCAACCCGATTGCCTGATCTTGCGTCATGTCGGACTCTCCTCAAACCAACATGGCCGGATCACCGGCCAGGGCCGCCACAGGGGCGCAGGGGTTGGCAAAAATGATGGATTTGTATCGTACGGAGCCGTAGCTCCGGATGGCGTCTTCGCCCACAGCGATGGCTTCCTCCACCGTAGCCAAATCGCCGGTCAGTGACACGGCCACCAGACCGCCACCCAGCTTCACCACACCCGAAATTGTGACCGTGGTGGCCTTGGCCATGGCGTCCACGGCATGAAAGATGGCCACATAACCTTCGGCCTCCAGAAATCCACTCGACAGGGTCATGTCCCTTCTCCGTTAAGAGTGATTGCAGTTGTTGGGTTGTTCAAAGTCTTGCCGGAAGCGCGCTCCGCGAGCGGCCACTGCACCACCGCACCACCCATGCCCCAGATGGCGCCTTCGGCCACCACCTGCGCAGGGCGCGACAAATCGCCGGCACCGTGCAGAAACGACAACGTCCGGAGTTGTCCGTCCATTGCAGCAGCCTGCACCAGGCCGTCGCGCGCGCGAGCCAGGCCGTCGAAATCACCTTCTGCCAGACTATCCAGTACCTGACGATTGCAACGTGCATCGCTCGCCCGGGAGATGTCGTCGCGAGTCGGCTCGATCCAGGTGCGAAACGGGTGCGACGAGAGACCGCCAATCGCCACCACGCCCACGCGGCGGCCACAGCGCTCGACCGCCTTGCGCGCAGACTGCCCCAACAAGGCCACGTCATCCGCCGAACCGTATAAATTGAGAGACGCCTGCGCGATCGGCCAGCGACTCTCGGGATCGAGCAAGCGACTGGCCACGATCACACCGGTGTCGACCGGAAAATGCGGATGCTGCGTGGCACGTGCCTGAAAACCCGCGTCGCGACAAGCCCGCAACCAGGCATCGGCCAGCGGCACATCGGTCTGCAGGGCATACGGCAGCGTGCCGAAGTCGAACGCATACCAGTTCTCGTCCACGCGCGTGCCTTGCAGCTCGGGCCGCACCTGAACCTGAATGCCCAGCACACTGATCCATTGCGTGGAGATGACCAACAACGATTCCACCCCCTCGGCTCGCATGGTGTTGCCCACGGCTTTGACGCCATCGGCCAAGGCTCTCCAGCCCGAGGCCGGATTCGCGGCCAGCAGATGCGGGAGACCTGGCACGAACGCCATATGTGCGATCGTTCCGCTCATGACGACGCCTCCAGCGACCATTCGACCACCGCGTTGCCGGTGCCAATGACCGAACCATACCCGTGCACTTTGGCCGGCAGATCGGGCCAGCCCAAGGCCGACAGCATCCAGCTCAACCCTCCCGACCGGGTCTCTGATGCCGTGGCCTCGATGTGCTCGGGAATGAATCGTCGCAGGGCGTCGGCGCGTCCTGCGCGCATCAGCGCCAGCAGTTTCATGTCCCAGCGATACTGGTGCTGACTATAGGGATGCTCGCACGCCATGTCTTCCGGCAGATCGGGCTCAACCTCCCAATGCAGATGCGACAGCGAATTGGAGGCACAAAGCAACGCCCGTCTGCCCAGGTGCCGGATGGCGCGCGCCGTGGCCACGCCCAGCTGCTCCATCTCGTCGAGGGGAGCATCGCCATAGAAGTAGGGATTGTTGTTGGCCGATATCGACACTACGGGAATGTCCCAGGCCGGATTGATCAGATGCAGCGCACTGATGGTGGCGTAATCCACGCGCATGCCCGGATGCCGCATGGCCCCCATGGTGAGCCCGGCCACCTCACCTTCGGCCACAATCGCTTCGGCCAGTTCGGGATCACCGGCAAAGTCGAAGTGATACCGGAATAGATGCGGGAAGATGGGATCCACCGACACGCCTTGCGAACGCGGCAGGCAATTCACGTGGTGCCCCACCGCCGTCACCCAGTGCGGTGCATGGACCAGAATCACATCGGGGCGATGCACCTCGCGGACCCGCTCCCGCAACGACTCATAAGCCCAGCGCAGGGTTTCCCATCCGCCTTCCGAGCGCGGCTCGTTCTGGGGCGGGTTCTCGCCATAGATCAGATGGGGCGGATGAGGCGCCAGCACCCCCCCCACAATGCCGGGCGGCAGCGCCACATGCGGACGGTGTGACGCCGGCGCGGACACCGCCCGGTCGCCGACACCCGGCGAGGCCGCCGCCGCTGGCCGTGCCACATCGAGGTGAAACACACGAGGGGAGCGTGAGCGCGTCATGACGACACCCGGAATGTCACGGGCGGCACCCGAAGCAGGACATCCTCACCCAGCGCCAGGCCCAGGATGGAGCGGCCCGAGGCACTGAGCCCCAGAGATTTGCCGGGCTGGGCGCCGAGCCGGGCCCAGGCGCGCAAGGGCGCCGGATGCCGGCCATGCAGTTCCACCAGTGTGCCCTCTTCGATGCCAAGACGGCGGAGGGTTTCGGCCGACATCGCCACTTGGCGGTGCCTGCCCCGGCGGCCAGCGAACGCCGACGCCTCGGCCAGATCCGCCAGGGGAAGCCGCCATCGCGATGCGGCCAGCTCCGCACGGCAGGTGTCGGTGGCAGCGGGGTCCACCCCCCCATGCGAATCGAACCGCACGCCATAGGTGGCTTCGGCACGGGCCTGGCTGATGAAGCCGTCGTTCACGTCGGCTAGAACGCGCGACACGTCGCGCCGCAGTGGATCTCCCCAACCCCCGCCACCAGCCGCTTCCATGATCAGAGCGTCGCCCGCCCGCATCGGCACGCCGGCCACCTTGCCCGGCGTATCAAAGGCTTCCTCGCCTGTCTCACGTCGTATTGCCGTACGGGCACAACGTCCGGCATGGCCCAGAAACATCCCGTAAGGAGGCACCACGGCACGATCGGCCTGCACCGAGTAACTTCCGGCGTCAGCCAGGAGACGCGTGACGCGAACGGCGCCGAGGCCGCCACGCCATTCACCGTCACCGCAGGAATCGGTGAGATAGCCACACGACTCGATCAGCACCGGTGTCGTCGATTCCAGCACCTCCACCGGTTGCACCGTACTGATATCGCCAAGGTCGACCGGATTCATCGCCGATGGACCATCGGCACCGTCAAAGCCACCGTTGCCGCCTGGAGGATAATCGTAATAAAGATACGAGCGTCGGCGTTGCTCGTCCCAACCGCCGAGGAGATTCTGGAACGTGCTGCCACATTGATCTGCCGTGACGCGATCGGGCGCCACCTGGGCCAGCGCACCCATCACGGTGGAGAGCACGCGCTTGCGCACTTCGGAGTGGGCATTGGCGGGGCCCGGGTATGCCACGTTGACCACGCTGGCGTCGGGAACACTCACATGGATCGGACGGAACGCCCCGCCATTGATCATGCCGCGCGGATCGAACGCCGACTTCACCACAATGAATACGCCGGCCTCGGTCATGGCACGCGAGGCGTTCACCACGGCGCCCACCTGCGGGCTCGAGCCGGCAAAATCCACCTGCAACTCGTCGCCCGATACCGTCAGTGCGCAGCGAATCAGCACCGGGTCGTACTGTCCGTCGGTAAAGAGGTCCAGGCTGTCTTCATAGCAATACGTGCCATCGGTCAGCTCGGCAATTCGGGCGCGCAGGCGCTGCTCGGTGCGATCCAGGTTGGCATCGAGATAGCGCGTGATCACCTCGCGGCCGTAGCGCGCCGCAAAATCACGCAGACGGCGCTCGGCCGTGCGACCCGCTGCAATGCAGGCATCCAGGTCGCCGCGGCGCTCGTCGGGTGAACGCACATTGGCAAACAGCAGCGTGGCCACGGCCTCATTTTCAACGCCGGCCGACACCAGCCGAATCGGTGGAATCCGCACACCTTCCTGCAGAATCTCGGTGGCCTTGCCGGAGATGCTGCCCGGCGTCATGCCGCCAATGTCAGCCCAATGCATCCGCACGCAAGGGAAAATGAACAGCTCGCCATCCACGAACACGGGGTACACCACCGTCACATCGTTGAGGTGGCTGCCGCCACGATAGGGATCGTTGAGGATGATGATGTCGCCCGGTTGCAGGGTGTCGCCAAATGCGATCATGGCCTCGCGTACCGAGGCCGGCATGGCAATCACATGGCCAGGCATGTCACGCGACTGCGCCACCATCTCGCCACGCGGATTGAACAGCGCGCAGCTGAAATCCTGGGCATCGGTCACCACCGGCGAGTGCGCCGTCCTGAACACCGTCTGGCGCATTTCACGCACGATCGACACCAGACCTTCCGTTATCACTTCCAGGGCAATCGGATCCAACTCTGACATGATTCACCACTCAATCGAAATCAACAGAACCGGCGACCCCACAGGGTGGCCGGGCCTCGACGTTCAGAAGACACGTTGATGCACCGCCGGGTCAATCGCCACATGCACCAGGGCCGGCCCGTCTCCCGCCAGCGCTGTGGCAATGACCGCCGGCAGATCGGCAAGGTTGTCGAGCGCCCACGCGGCCATGCCGAGAGCCCGGGCAGCGCCGGCCAGATCCCGCCGCCCGAACTCGGCCAATGTGGTGGCGCGACCGGCATCCGACAGTTTGCGCACCTCGGCGGTGTACGCGCCGTCATCGAGCGCGAGTACCAGCACACGCGCCCGACTGCGTGCCAAAGTCTCGAGCTCGCCCAGGCTGGCGAGCAGGCTGCCGTCGCCCTCCCAAGCCACCGTCCAGGATTGCGGATGGGCCAACGCGGCGCCCAGCGCGATGGGCACGGCCACGCCGATGGCGCCGAACTCCCAGGGCGCGAGCAATCGCCCCTCCGGGCCCAGACAGGAATACTGCAGGGGGAATCCGCCGAAATGCCCCACACCGACCACCTCGGTGCGATCCGCTGGCAGCAGACGCTGCAGCGCCTGAGCCAGGGTTCGGGGGTCAACGCCGCGCACGGCAGCGTCGTGCAGCGAGGCCTGTCGGTCCATGTCGGCCGACAGACGACCGTCGCCCTTGCCGCGCGTAGCGTCCGTCTGGCCCGGCGATGAAAGATCCGAGGAGGCGTCAACGTTGGCAGCCGCCGAATCCGCGGCCGCCGCTTGCCAGACGCCAGAGCCGGGAGTCGCCCCGGCCAACAGGCGTTCGGCCACGTCGCCGGCATCACCAAGCACGGCACAAGTCAGTGGCACACTGGGCTGCACCCTGCGTTCCAGCGTGACCAGGGCCCATTCCGCCTGCGGAGCCAGTTGCGCGAAGTCGGTCGTGAAACGACTGAGGCTGGCGCCAAATGCCACCACCAGGTCAGCCTCGTCGAGCTGCGCCCTCACCGCAGGCAAGGTAAGCCCCCCCACGATGCCGACGGCACGGGGATGCTCGCCAAACAATCCGTGGGCCTGCACGGTAGTCCCCAGCAACGCGCCACAGCGCTCGGCCAATGCCTGCAACGTCGGCGCCGCCTGTCGGGCTCCCGCACCCGCCAGAATCAGCGGGTGCCTGGCCTGACGCAAACGCCGCGCCAACTCGGCCACGTCGTCGTCACCGGCCAGCGGCGTCATGACCGCACGACGCAAGGTGTTGCGAGCCGCGGCGAAGGTCGGCGGCAGCGCATCACAATCGGCTTCCTGCACATCCACCGGCAGGTGCAACACGTGCAACCCGCCGCCTGCGGTGACCGCGTCAATCGCTTCCTGAACCCGAGCCGCAGCTCCCATCGCTTCATGCACGGCGAATTGCGGCACTTCGAGGCCATGCACGAAACTCGCTTGCTCGAGCCGCTGAACATGATGGTAGGCAGACCGTGCCGTATCCCCGGCCACGACCAGCACCGGCGAGCCGGCCGAAGCTGCTACCCGCAAACCGACGCCGGCGGCAGCCAGCCCCGGACCATGTGTGACCGTGACCACACTGGGACGGCCCGACCGCCGGGAGTATCCGTCGGCCATCAGGACGGCAGCCGTTTCGTGACGCGCGTTGACGAACCGCATCCCGCCCCGCTCCACGGCATCGAGCAGCAAATGCATGTTGCCATCACCCATCACGCCGAAGATGACCTCGATATCCGCTTGCCGCAATTGCTCGACCACCGACTCACGCAGCTTCATGATGCGTCACTCCGGAGATGGCCCTGTTGCATGGCGGCATAGGCGGCCAGGTAGGGGTCGTGGTGGCTGGCCATGCCGCACCACCCGCGCAAGGCGCGCTTGGTCATGCGTCGTGCCAATGCCGGCGCCTGCTGGATTTGCGCCACATGGTTGACGAGCGCTGCGTCGAGCGCATCGGGCGTCACCACCGCATCCCAACACCCCCATTGCTGCAGTCGATGCAACTCGAGCCGTTCGCCAAACAACAGCGCGCGCTGGGTGCGGTCGGCGCCCAGGCTGCCGCACAAGATCGCCATGCCATGCCAGGTAAGCGGCAAGCCATGTTGCAATTCAGGCAGCTGCAGCCACGCGGCTTCCACACCGAGCCGAACGTCACTGGCCAATGCCAGCACGGCGCCGGATCCTATCGCTGGCCCGGCCAGCACGCTGACCGTCGTGGCGTCCAATTGCTGCCAGGTCTGTACCAAACCTTCGGCACGGGCCTGCCAATGCTCCAGTTCGGCGACTGACATCCCTGCCACTTCCTTCAGATCGGTACCCGCGCAAAATACGGGGCCTTCGGCGCGCAGACACACCACGTCGATCGCACGCTCACGACGCAACCGCTGGAGAACATCCTCGAGCGCCGTCAATAAACCGGTGTCGATCGCATTGCGGCTTCGCGGCCGAGCCAGGGTAAGAGTGGCCACGGCGCCATCGATCTCGCAGTGCACGGTCATGGCAAACCTCCCAGCAGCACACGATCCACGATCTCCGGTGCCGAGCCCACGTAGGCCTCGGGATCCAGCAACGCGTCGATCTGGGCCGAATCCAGGCGCCCCGCCAGCGCGGGATGTTCACGCAGGCAATCGCGGAAGGTCCGCCCCTGATCCACACTCTGACGCGCAGCCTCGGCCACCGCATGATGGGCCGGCTCACGGCCCAGGGTTCGGGCAAGACTCAACATCACCGCTTCAGCCACGATCAGGCCTCCGGTGGCATGCAGATTGGCTCGCATGCGATCGGGATACACGCGCAAGCCGGACAACACCTGATGGAGTCGATCGAGTATCCCGCCAAGCAGGATGAAAGACTCCGGCACCAGTTTCCAAAGAATCATGCCCGCGCCCATGTCGCGATCATCCTGCGCCACCATGGCGCTTAAACTCAGCGGCACTTGCGCCCGCAGGGTGGCAGCCGCGGCAATGATGGCTTCGCTGCGAATCGGGTTCTGCTTTTGCGGCATGGTGCTGCTACCCACTTGCGTGGCACTCTGTGGTTCGCCGAGCTCACCGATCTCGGTTCGACCCAGCAGGTAGATTTCGCGCGCCAGCTTTTCAGCCGTACTGCCCAGCAAGGCCATGACATGAATGCATTCGGCAAAACGATCCTGATTCGCATGCCAGCTGGTGCCCGGCACCCCCAGGTGCAGCTCGCGCATCACGACGTCGCGCAGGGCCAGCGCTTGCGGACCATATCCGGCCAGAGTGCCGGCGGCACCGCCAAAGCTGCCCACCAGCAACCGCGGGCGCAACGCATTCAGGCGCTCAAGATGTCGGGACATCTCCTCGTACCACCCCGCAACCCGCAGACCGAACGTGGTGGGCAAGGCCTGCTGGCCATGCGTGCGCCCCGCCATCACGGTATGACGATGGCGAATGGCCAGTTTGCGTAAGGTGTCGATCAGATCGGCGCTGTGTCGTTCGATCACGGCCAGGCCATCCCGGGCACGAAGCACGAAGCCAGTGTCCATCACATCCTGGGTGGTGGCGCCCAGATGCACGTAGGCCCCGGCCTCGCCGCAAACGGCCACCAGCGTCCGCACCAGGGGCACCAGCGGGTGTGCCGTGGCCGTCGCGCCGGCCGCCACAGCTGCCATGTCGAGGTGCTCAAGGCGCGCAGCAGCCGTAATCGTGCGCGCGGCGTCCGCCGGGATCAGCCCAAGTTCAGCCTGTCCGCGCGCCAATGCGGCTTCCACATCCAGCCAGGCCTGCATGAGGCTGCGATCATTGAAGATCGCCCGCATCTCGGCGCTGCCAAAAAAGCTGGTGACGGTGAGCGAGTCCAGGAAACACGAATCGGTACGAACTGTCATGCTCGCCCCGCAAGCGCTCCCCGGCACAAACCCGCCGGCACGATCGGCTCCGAAGGTGTGCTCAACGCCCGTCATGCCCACTCCGCTCAATGGCCAGCGCCTGCACGGCTCGACGATCAATCTTGCCCGATGGCAGCAACGGCAATTCGGTGAGCATCAGATAGCAATCAGGCCGTTTGAACCGGGACAGTCGCTCCGTACAGTGCTGTCGCAAGCCGTCCACTTCAGGCGCGACCCCCGGATCGTGAAGAATCACGGCGCAGATGGCTTCGCCCCAATGGTCGGAAGGCACTGGCACCACGCAGGCATCTCGCACGTCGACGACCTCACGCAGGCACTCTTCCACCTCGGTCGGGGGTACGTTCTCGCCTCCCCGAATGATCATGAACTTCAGGCGATCGATCAGGTAAAGGTTGCGCCCGGAGACGAAACCCAGATCACCCGTATGCAACCAGCCCGTGGCATCCACGGTGGCCGCGGTGGCTTCGGCGTCTTGGAAATATCCCAGCATGCAGGTGGGCCCCCGAACCAGAATCTCACCGGCCTCGCCCGCAGGCCTGGGGGCGCCCGTCTCGGGATCCGCAATGACCAGCTCCGCGCCGGAGATGACTTCGCCCACCTGCCCCGGCGTCAGTCGCTCACCAGGGGCAAGGGATGCGATGGAGATGGTGGGACCAAACTCGGTCTGGCCATAAACCACACACAGGCGTTCAAGCGGCAAACTGCGCACAATCTCATCGCACAATGCCGGCGAGCAAGCCGCTCCACCGATAAAGCCCGTGCGCAGTGAGGCGGCGGCCTTCGGGGTGTCGGGGTGCTGCAGAACACCTTTGAACATCGTGGGCACGCCTTGCAACACGGTGCCTCGCCAGCGAGCCATTTGCGCGACCACGCCGTCGGGCCGGAACCGCGGGGTGCTGCACCACAAGGCCCCCAGGCGCAAACACAGACTCAGGCCCGACGAAATCCCCGCCGAGTGAAACAGCGGCAAGGGGGAAATAACCCGGTCGTCGGCACCAATATCCGCCGCCAACGCGGTGACCCGAGCATTTTCCAGGACGGCCTGGTGGGACAACATCACCAACTTGGACCGACCCGAACTGCCCGACGTGAACTGCAACGTGAGGGCCGCCTCCGGGTCTCCCACCGGTGCGGGGGGCACAGCCTCCTGCCCCGACAAGGCTTGCCAGTCAGGCCTGCCATCCTCGCCGGACATCACGGTGACACCACGCAAACCCGGATACGACGGCTTGTTCTGGCCGAGCTCGTCGGCAATTTGACCGCTTGCCACGCCTCGGATCCAGGGGTCGACGATCAGCCAATGGGGTTGAGCCTGCCGCACGGCCTGCTGCAGTTCGGGTGCCGGCAAGCCGGGATGTAGAGCCACCGTCGCCGCGCCACGCCAGGCGGCTGCCACTTGCCAGATCACCCAGGCCAGAGAATTCTGCCCCCAAAGCGCGAGCCGATCACCGGGCCCCACCCCCTGCTCGGCCAGCCAGGCGGCAGCCTTGCCGCTCAGGAGCGCCAACTCGCCAAACGTGAGCGTATCGTCATCAACCACCAGCGCGAGACGCTGCGGTTCGAGTGCGGCCCAGTGACGCACCCAGGCGTCGAGGGTTTCAGGAGTATCAGCGGCCATCACGAGCAAGTATCAGGTTGGCATGGTCGTCGACGGTGGCTGTCCAGCCCGCCCCCATCACAGTGGTCGCGCCGCTCTCAACGACGATCGCTGGTCCGTCGAGCGTGTCGCCGGGAGCCAACAGGCCACGTTGATACACGCCCGCCATCGTCCAGCCATCAACGGTGTAGATGCGACGCTCGGTACGCGCGGATCCGCTGACCGAATCGCGGCGAGCCACATCCACGGCGGCCTGAGGGCCAAACGCGGTCAGGCGACAGTTCACGATTTCAAGTTGTGAGGTGGAAGGCAAATAGGCATAGCGGGCTTCATACATTTCGCGAAAGCGCGCCACCAGCGCGGCCACACTCTCCGGAACATCGGTGACCGGCACCGCTAGGTCGAACGACTGGCCGCGAATCCGCATGCCGATCGAGTACTCCAAGGTGGCCGCCTTCGCGTCCGCCAGTCCTCCCGCCTTCAGTCGGCGCAGGCCCTCGTCACGCAAGGCATCGAACGACTCACGCAAGCGTTCGAGCGCATCGTCGTCAACCGGCATCAGCCGGGTGCGCAGCAGATCGTGGCGCGCGCGCGCGGTGATGAAACCCAGAGCCGACAAGTTTCCCGGCACCGGCGGGACCAGTACGGTATCGATACCCAGTTCGTCGGCCAGGGCCGTGGCATGCATTGGCCCGGCACCACCAAACGGCAAGAGCACGAAGTCGCGCGGGTCCATGCCTCGGGCATAGGTAATTTCCTTGATGGCGCTGGTCATCTTGGCCACGGCCACCTGAATCACGCCCAGGGCCAATCGCTCCACACCAATACCGCCCAACTGGTCTCCCAGACTCGCCATCGCCGAACGGGCCGCATCCAGGTCGGGCTGCACTTCACCGCCCAATTTCTCATCGGGATCCAGATGTCCCACGATCAAATGGGCGTCGGTCGTGGTGGGTTCCGTGCTGCCGCGGCCGTAGCAAGCCGGTCCGGGGTCGGAGCCTGCGCTGCGAGGGCCGATCGACAGCTCGCCTCCAATATCCACCCAGGCCACCGACCCACCGCCGGCGCCAATGGTGCGAATCTCGATCTGAAACGTCTTGTTGGGATACCCGCCAATTTCGCCCTGATTGGTCATCGTGGGCTGGCCGTCCCGGATCAGGCACACGTCCGTACTCGTGCCCCCCATATCGCAGGTGATCACGTGGGAATAACCGGCCAGCCCAGCCACATAGCAACTCGCCGCCACGCCCCCGGCCGGCCCCGACAGGGCGAGCTGCATCGGCACACGACGGGCATCCGTCGCCGACACCACGCCACCGCTGCTGTTCATGATCGAAAGGTCATGCCGATAGCCGTGCTTGGCCAGCACGTCTTCGAAGCCGCCCAGGTAGGCATCGACAAACGGCTTGACCTTGACATTGAGTGCCGTCGTGGCAAAGCGCTCGTACTCACCAATTTCGGCCACCACATCGGCCGACGCGCTACTCATGCGTTCCGGCCAACGCGCCTCGAGCCGTTTCAGAACCTGGTGCTCATGCACCGGATTCAGGTACGAATGCAGAAAACACACCGCCACGCCACTCACGTCGAGCGCATCGATCTGGTCGAGCACGTCGTCGAGCGCCTTCTCATCCAGGGGCTGCAGAACGGAGCCGTCGGCCTGGAGCCGCTCGGTCACCTCGAAGCAGAGTTGACGCGGCACGGGGCTCACGGGAGCCAGCTCTTTCACACTGTAGAGCTGCCGCCGATAGCCACGGCCCATCGCCACCAGGTCGCGAAACCCTCGCGTGGTAATCAGCGCAACCGGTTTACCCGACCCTTCGAGCAACGCATTGGTCACCCGGGTGGTGCCATGCACAAAACGCGTGGCATCGCCGAGGTCGGTATCCAACTTGCGCAGACCCTCCAGCACGGCACGCTCGGGCGCATCCGGTGTGGACAAGCTCTTGGCCGCACGCAATCGACCCTCCGATACGTCGTACACGATCACATCGGTAAACGTACCGCCCACATCCACGCCCACCCAGTACATGCTGCCTCCTGACTTCAAACCCGTTGATCGGCCGATCGGCCGAGTGCGCTAGACCGTGGCGCCATAACGCCTCAGCGTCAGCTTGACGATGACGCGCAAGATGCGATCAAAAAAGAACCCCAGAATGCCCAATGCAATGATGCCGACGAACACCCAGTCGGTTCGGCCATAGTTGCGTGCTGTCCAGATCAGCGAGCCCAGACCGGTTTGTGCCGCCACGATCTCGGCCGACACGATCGTGAGAAACGAATTGCCCATGGCCAGCCGGGCACCGGTCACCATGTAGGGCACGGTGGACGGCACCACGACCGTACGCAGGGTTTGCATCGAACTGGCACCCAACGCCTGAGCCGCTCGCAACCGAAGGGGATTGACCGCCAGCACCCCTGCCAACGTGTTGATGGTGACGATGAAGATCGTGGTGTACAGAATCAGCGCCACCTTCGACATCTCGCCGGGCCCCAACCAGATCACGGCCAGGGTGACGAACGCAATGGGCGGAATGAAGCGAAAGAATTCGATGTAAGGGTCGAATGCGAGACGGACCACCCGAAAATGTCCCATCAGGATGCCCAGCGGAATCCCCAGGATCAAACCCAGGCTCCAGCCGCTGAGGATTCGGCCCGACGATGCCCAAACCGACGCCACCAACGTGCCATCGCTCCAAAGCTCGCCGGCGGCTTCCCACACCAACGCCGGCGAGGGCAGAAACAGGGGTGTGGTGGTAAGGCTCGCCAACCACCACGCCACGATGCCCAGAATGACGGCGACGGCACCGATCCAGTAGCGACCAGGTTCGCCGCGTCGCACCAGGGGCTTGTCGGGCATGGCCGGCGCATTGCGACCGGCGGCCGCCGGACTGGGCGCTTGCGCAGACTTCGAGCTCATGAGCGCACCCCCGCGTCCAGCCCCTGGGCCTGCAAGGCCTTGGTCACTTCCTCGCCAATGGCATCGCGCATCCGTCGAAGCAGTGCCACTGCCTGGGGTTCGGTCAGATCACGAGGGTGTGGCATATCGATCGATTCAATCGATTTGAAGCCAGCCGCTGGCCCGGCTGTCATGATCACAATGCGATCGGCCAGCAAGAGCGCCTCGCTGATGTCGTGAGTCACAAAAACCACAGTAGGCCGCGTCGCCCGCCAGATACGGTTGATCTCGGACTGCATGATGTGACGGGTTTGCGCATCCAGCGCCCCGAAAGGTTCATCCATCAGCACGATCGATGGCTCGTTGGCCAGTACGCGTGCAATCTGAACGCGTTGCCGCATGCCGCCCGACAACTCTGAGGGCAAATGGCCATCCACATGGGCCAGGCCCACGAGTTCAAGGTAATGTTGCGATCGTCGCCGGCGTTCGGCCGAGTCCGTGCCGCGCATGCGCGGCCCGTACTCGACGTTCTGACGAACGGTCAACCAGGGAAACAGCGCTTCCGAACTCTGGAACACAATGCCACGATCGATGCTCGGACCCAGCAACGGTTCGTCGTTCACCGAGATGACGCCTCCAGCCAGCCCCTGAAAGCCCGCCAGCGCATTGAGCAGCGTGGACTTGCCGCAGCCACTGGGACCGAGCAGACACACGAACTCGCCCGAAGCGATGTCCAGCGACACGTCCTGAACGATGGAATTGCCGCCAAGCACGATGGAAACATCGCGGATCTGGATGCGCCCGCCGCCGACCGGCGCGGTTGCGCCGGCCGATGACGTGTCCGAAGGCGATGAAGGATGCGCTAACGTCATGAATCCCTCTCGCTTCAGGGCTGGGTATAGAAGCCGGTTTCCATCACCGCACCCACATCGGCCACGCTTTGCGTAATCTTTCGTTCGGCAAGAAACTCGGCGATGTCGCGATAGTTGGTCAGATCCTGCTCCGTGAAGTCGCGCACACGGCACTCCACATCCTTCAACAGTTCATTGGATTGCGCCGCGGGAATCTTGGCTGACCTCTGCGTGGCCTCGCCTGCCAGGTCGGGGGTGGCCCGGATCTGATCGCAAGCCTGAGCCAGCGCCTTGACGATCTGACGCGCTGTCTCTTCGTTCTCGTCGAACCAGGGACCATACGCAGCCAGCAACAGGTTGTAGGTGTAGCCAAAATCACCGCTGTAGGCGAGGATCTTGCCGCCTGCCTTGGCACCGTTGGTGGGCCAGGGCTCCCACATCACGTAGCCGTCAACGTCGCCCCGCGCGAGCAATGCCGGAAATTCCGGAGGCCCGGCACGCACATATTCAATGGCTTCAGGATCCATGTTGTGCGTGGCCAGCAACTTGGCCGTGGCGTACTCGTTGACCGAGCCAGGCACGATGCCGAGCGACTGAATGTCAGTGATCTCGTCGATACCGTCTCGCACCACCAGTTTGATGAACTTGGGCGATTGCGAGAACACGGCCAGACCGCGAATGTCGCCTCGGGTGGAGCGATTGAGCACCGTGGCCTCGGTGGCGGCAGCAAACTGATTCTGCCCGGCCACCATGCCATCCACGCCTTCGGCGCCCTGAGCGTACTGCACCACGTTCACGTTCGACACGCCGGCCTTCTCGAACAATCCCTCCTGCTCAGCAAGAAAGAACGGCGAATACGCCGGATCCACGCCGACCGCAATCCGGATGTCTTGTTGTGCCAGAGCCGGCGCGCTGACGACCGAGGCAAGCGAAACCACACAAAACCACTGCTTCAAGCGTGAGGACTGTTGAGACACGACCCTCTCCTTTCTCATAATATGGACGATTATTCTTATTATGGAAAAAGAATAAGCCCAACAAATTCCCACGGTCAAGCATTTCCTGCAAGACTCGCGATCCGGCGAAATGAGAAAGAAGAAAAGTGGAGAGCTGACGCTGCCGGGCACAAGGCTCCGGCATGACGTCGTCATCGGCCGCGCCGAGCCTCAAACCACCCCATGACCTGGCCCGGATGTGATGTGCCCAGGGGCGACCTACGACAATGGCAAAGCCGCAAACTGCTTGCGCGAACTCCGCAGATGCGCACGCATCGCACGCTCGGCACCGGCTGCATCACCGCGTATCAGTGCATCCATCACCACCAGGTGCTCCTTCATCGAACGATCGATCGCAGCCGTTTCCATCAGCCGTTGGTGCACCGTACGCAGCAGCACCGGCGGATTCAGATGGGGTTCGAGGGCGTTCAACTGGCGGCTTTGTGCTGCCTCCAGCACCAGCTGGTGAAAATCACGATTGAGTCGGGCGTAGTGATTCATGGCACGCGCGTCAGCCGCCTCGACCATGGTCGCGCGCAGCTGCAGCAACCGTTGTTGCCAGGGGCCCGATGAAGCAAAGGCCGGAGCAGCGCGCCGGGCGGCGAGCCCTTCGAGAAGTTCCCGAATCTCGAACGACTCGAGGATCTGCTCACGGTCAAGTCGACGGACCGATGCACCCTTGAAAGGCTCGATGGCCACCAGACCTTCGGCCTCCAGGGCTCGAAATGCCTCGCGCAGTGATGCGCGCGACACGCCCAACGCGGCGGCCAACTCTGGTTCGACGAGCCGCTGACCCGGCACCAGGCGGCCATCGGCTACCTGCTCACGTATGGCCGCGGCGGCGCCGCCAACGGCGCTCGGCTCGGTAGGGGTTCGTCGTACGGAATCCTTCGACGAATGAGCCTCGGTAGTCGACTTGCGAGGGGGCGTGGGCATGAGGAGCGGACTGAAAACCAGGTGAGTCACCGATGCGAGGAGGCGGCGCGCCTCGCTTGGGAGAAGGCGGTTGCATCTTACCAGTCGGCTGGCTACTACCATCACCTGTCGAAATCGTCAGACGATTTCACCTGACAGCGCATCCTTGATGTCGCAATCAAGTGCAGCATTCATCGACCACAACGGAGGAGACACCATGCAATTTGCCGACGGCCAATCCATCCCCTTCAGCGACCCCGGCACCCGGCACCGCGAAGGCCCCATCCACTTCCGCTATCTCCTGCAAGGTGAGGCCGGCACACCACAGAACTATGAACTCACCGTGGTTCGTACCGCAGGCCGTTTCTACGGTCCGGCCCATCGACACAACTTTGATCAGATCCGTTGGGTGCTGTCTGGCTCGTTCGGTGAACCCGGCAAGCTCATGCTGCGCGAGGGCGACGTGGGCTACTACCCCGAAGCCACGCCGTACAAGATCGACTCAGGCGACAGCGAAGTCTTGCTGCTGCAGTTTGGCGGGGCCTCCGGCAATGGCTTCACGCACTACGACCAACTGCGCAAGTTCTACCCCATTCTGGCCGAGCAAGGTGAATTCAAGGAGGGCCTGTTTCGCTGGCACGAACCCCCACCCGGCACCGCCCGGCAGCAGGATGGCTACGAAGCCCTCTGGGAGGCGATCAATCGTCGCCAGCTGGTTTACCCCAAGCAACGCTATCGACACCCCACCGTGATGAGCCCCCGGGGGTTTGCCTGGCTGCCGACCAGCGACGGCGCTCTCGAGCATCGCGAACTGGGTCGTTTCACCGAACGTGCGATCACCATTGCCCAGTGCCGTCTGCCGGCCGGGCAAAGTGCCCGCCTCGAATCCCCTGACACCATCCGGCTGCTCTATGTGCTCGAAGGCAACGGCACCGCGGGTGAACATAAGCTTCGACCCGGCTGCGCCTTCGAGCTCACGACCGGCAGCCACATCGACCTGGAAGCTCACGACACACTGGTGTTGGTAGACCTGCACCTACCGCGCTTCAACCCCAGCGAAACCACGCCCGCACAACAACAGCCCCAAGAGGAGGCCATGGCATGATCTCATCCATCCGCAAAACGGGCATCGCAGCCGCGCTCGCGTTCGGTCTGATTGGCACCCACACCTACGCGGCCGACGCCGCCGCCTCCATCCATCTGGTGGTGGGCGCCGCCCCTGGCGGCACGGTCGACACCATGGCGCGTCTGCTGGCCGATGGTCTCACCCGGCATCTTGATCGCACCATCGTGGTGGAAAACCGGGCCGGTGCGAACGGGGCCATCGCCGCCGACATCGTGGCTCGCGCCGAGCCGGACGGCAACACGCTCTACCTGGGCACTAGTGGCTACAGCATTCTGCCCCTGCTGCAGGCCAACATCCCCTACGAGCAGGACGACCTCGAACCCGTTGCCATCGCCGCGATCACACCTTTCCTGCTATTTGTTGGGCCCAATGCTCCGTATGAAGACGTGACCGGCATGGTGGCCTACGCCAAGGCCAATCCTGATGCCTTGTCGGCTGCCAGCGGGGATGGCACGACGCTCATGGCCAGCGAACTGCTCAAATCCGCCACCGGCATCAACGCCGTGGCCGTGAATTACCGCAGCGGCTCGCAGATGGTGCAGGATATCTCATCCGGTCTCACCGATTACGGCTTTCTGGGCGCCACCGCGGTGATGCCGCTGGCTCGTGCCGATCGTGTGCGTGTGCTCGGCATCGCCGCCGACGAGCGCATGGAACTCGCGCCCGACGTTCCCACGCTGGCCGAACAAGGCATCGAAGGCGTGCGCATGACACCCTGGACAGGGCTCATGGTGCCGACGGGCACGCCCGACGACACCGTGCATCGCCTGGCTGCCGCGGTGGAGGCCACCACGCAAGACGCCGCCTTCATCGAGAAAGTCAACAGCATCGGCTCCATCGTGCACTACATGGGCCCCGATGAGGCCGCCGCTTACATTACCGAGGAGACCGAACGACTCACCGACGTGGCGCAGGCCGCGGGGATCACGCCCAACCCGTGAGGGCGTGGTTTTTGACCCGGTGAGGACAACGAGCGGCTGACATCACATCATCCCCGCCCGCAAGCTCGACGCCGTGTGCCGCAATTCATCCAGAAACGCGGCCACTGCTTCGTCTTCGCCAAATTTCCCCGCCGGCAAGCTCACGTTGATCGCGGCCACCACCATGCCGTCGGCATCGCGAATGGGCACAGCCAGACCGGCGATGGAATCGTCAAGCTCACGCTCCACCCAGGCATAGCCCTGCCGACGCACCTGCAGCAAGGCCTCACGCAAGGCTTCACGATCCGTGACAGTGGCGTGGGTGAAGGCCTTGAGCTGGGCTTCCCTCAGGTAGGTCGACAGCGCGTCGTCGGGCAACGCGGCCAGCAATACGCGCCCCATCGACACCACGTGGGCCGGCAGCCGGCTGCCGAGCGTGGGGCTCATCGGCAGGATGCGGCGGGTGTGCAGGCGCTGCACATACACGATGTCGGTGTCGTCGAGCACCGAGATGGCACACGACTGATGGATGCGCCCCTCCAGATCTTCCAGCGCCTGCTGGGCGCGATTCCAGTAGGGCAAGGAATAGAGATACGACAGCCCGAGTCGCAGCACGCGCGGCGTGAGCCAGTAGTGCTTGCCATCGGTGTTCACGAACGCCAGTTCGATCAGGGTGAGCAGAAAGCGGCGAACCGCGGTGCGCGGCAGCCCTGTGCGTTCGGCGATTTCGCCCAGGGTGTGCCGCACGCCACCCTGCCCCATGGCCTCGATGATCTTCAGGCCCCGCGCAAACGTGCGCACATATCCCTCGCTATCCGGGCTTGCCATAACCCCTCCTCGAGTGCTTGACAGCACCCGTTGCTCGATTCAGAATGATCAATAAGCGGTTATCAATAACCGCTAAGCGGTCATTCTATCAGAATCTTCCGGCGGCTGCCGTGCCATGTGGCGGGCCAGCACGACGTCAAAGATCCGTCCCTGCACTTTTTCAAACGTTCATCACACATGACCTCACAACCTGCTTTCGAAACCGACTTCTGGAAGGATGCCCAGATCCGCAAGACCTGGGACGACATCATTCCGGGGGAGCCGCGCAAAACCATCCCCTACGTGCTCACGCTCGAGGCCATCCAGAAGTACTGCCGGGCCGTGAACGACCTGCACCCGCTCTACTTCGATGAGGATTACGCCCGCAACACGCCCTACCAGGGGCTCATCGCGCCGCCGGCGATTCACATCCTGCTCATGTTTGCCTGCACCCCCACCGACGACTGGATGCGCAGCCCGGGCACCATCAACGCCAGTCAATCCTGGAGCTACAACCTGCCCGCCCGGCCCGGCGACACCATCCGCCTGCAAGCCCGCGCGCTCGACAAATTCATCAAGAAAGATCGCCTCTTCGTCATTCACGACAACGTGTTCTTCAATCAGCACGACCAGGTGATCTGCTCCGGCCGCGGCTGGACGATCCGCCCCGCCTGAACCCACTCAACGCGACAGACACCATGACTCAGCAAGATATCTTCGCCAATCTGGCCGTTGGCCAGGAATTGCAGGGCGAGCCTTTCTCACCCACTCGCGAATCCATTCGGGAGTTCTGCGAGGCCTCGCTCGACTTCAACCCGCTGCACTGGGATGACGACTACATGAAAGGGTCGTTCGGTCGCACCCAGTTCGGCGGCATCATCATGCACGGCATGAACAATTTCGGGGTGATCTCGCGCATGCTCACCGACTGGCTCTACCCGCGCGGGGGCATCCAGCGTCGCCTCGAAACCCGCTGGCGGGCGCCGGTCAAACCCGGCGACACCATCCAGCCCAGCGCCACCATTCGTCAGCTGCAAGTCACCGGCAAGAGTCGGTTTGCCCTGCTCGATGTGGCGGTCACCAATCAGCGCGGCGACATCGTGGCCAGTGGCGATGCCATGGTCGAGTTTCCGCACAACCTGGCCGCCGCGTAACCCGCAGCACCTTACCCTTCAACACAACACACTCACGGGAGGAGACACCCATGACCCCACATTCCACCGCCTGGCTTGCCATCGCGGGTTGCACCGCCACGTTGGCCCTCGCACCCGCCGCTCATGCCAACCCCAACGATTTTCCCGACCGCACCGTGACCATCACCGTGCCGTTTCCGGCCGGTGGCACCACCGACATTCTGGCTCGCTTGCTGGCCGCCGAGCTGGGCAGCATCTGGGACGAATCGGTGATCGTCGAAAACAAGGGCGGCGCCAGTGGCACCATTTACTCCGAGCAGCTCACACGTGAAGCCCCCGACGGCTACCACATGATGCTCACGGCCACGCATCACGTGATCAACCCCAGCCTCTACGACAACCTGCGTTACGACACCCGGGAAGACTTCACCCCGATTGCCCTGGTGGCAGCCGTGCCCAACGTGCTCGTGGCACACCCGTCGTTCGAGGTCGACAGCGTGGCCGAGCTGATCGAGTACGCCAAAGCCAATCCCGGAGAGGTGAATTTTGGTTCGGCCGGTATTGGCGGGGCCAATCATCTCTCGGGCGAACTGTTCAAGTCGATGGCCGACGTCGACATGGTGCACATTCCCTACAAAGGGGCGGCACCCGCACTCAACGATCTGCTTGGCGGGCAGATCCCCATCATGTTCGATTCGGTGCCCGGTGTGTTGCCACACATTGAAACCGGCAAGCTCAAGGCGCTGGCCGTCACCTCGGCGGAGCGCTCCGACGCACTGCCCGACGTGCCCACCATCGCCGAAGCCGGCCTGCCCGGCTTCGAGGCCACCGCCTGGTTCGGTATGTATGCCCCGCCCAACATGAATCCGCAACTCTCGGCCGCCATCAACGACGCCGTGCGCCAGGCACTGCAGGCACCCAAGATCCAGGAGCAACTCAATAAACTGGGCGCACAGGCCGGCACCATGCCGCAACCCGAGTATGCCGAGTTCGTGATCAACGAAATCGACAAATGGGAAGACGTGATCAACGACGCCGGTATTACCCTCGAACAGTAATGGCAATCGCACTTGAGGCGCCGGCCTCGGTCGGCGCCTCGCCGCGTTTCCCGCCCTTTCATGTTTCCCGTCCTTTCATTCTTGTTGGCAATTGACCCATGACGACCCCAGGTGCCCTGAGCCATCTTCGCGTACTCGATCTCTCTCGCGTTCTCGCGGGCCCCTGGTGCACCCAGAACCTGGCCGACATGGGCGCCGAGGTGATCAAGGTGGAGCGCCCCGGCGCGGGCGACGACACGCGGCGCTGGGGCCCGCCCTGGACCCGCACTGCCGATGGCAACGACGCGCCCGACTCCACCTACTATGCGGCGGCCAACCGCAACAAGCATTCGATCACGGTCGATATCGCGTCGCCTGAAGGGCAAGAGCTCATTCGCGAGCTCGCCGCGCAATGCGACGTCTTCATCGAGAACTTCAAGGTCGGCGATCTCGCCCGCTATGGTCTGGATTACGCCAGCCTCCAGGCCATCAACCCCCGCCTCGTGTATTGCTCCATCACCGGCTATGGCCAGAACGGCCCCAAGGCCCATAAACCGGGCTACGACTTCGTGTTTCAGGCCATCGGCGGCTTCATGAGCATTACCGGCGAGCGCGACGACCGCCCCGGCGGCGGCCCGCAGAAAGCCGGCATCGCCATCGCCGACGTCATCACCGGCATGTACGCCACCATCGCCATACTGTCGGCCATCGAACATCGCAATCAGTCGGGCCGCGGCCAGTACATCGACATGGCACTGCTCGACTGCATCGTGGCGCTGGGCGGCAATCAGGTCACCGGCCACTTCGCCAACGGCAGGGTGCCACAGCGATACGGCAACGCCCACGCCAGCCTCGTGCCGTATCAAGTCTTTCACGCCAACGACGGCGATCTCGTGGTGGCTGTTGGCAACGAGAACCAATGGCAGCGCTTCTGCACCGCCATCGATCGCCCCGACCTCGCCGCCAACGAGCGTTGGCGCCACATGACCGACCGTGTCAACGGTCGCGACACGCTCGAGCCCGAACTCGCCCACACCCTGGGCCAACGCGGCGTGCAAGAGTGGCTGGAGCGGCTCGAAGCCGCCAACGTGCCCTGCGGCCCCATCAACAACTACCAACAGGTGTTTGAAGACCCTCAGGTGCAGCACCGCGGCTTGCGCGTGGACATCCCGCGTGAGGATGGAGGCCACGTGGCCACCATCGCCAGCCCCTTGCGGCTTTCGGCAACCCCGCCTCGATACGATCGACCGCCTCCCACGGTGGGCAACGCCACCGACCGCGTGTTGGCCGACGTCCTGGGTTACGACACCTCCCGAATCGAAGCCCTGCGCCGCCGTGGTGTGGTGTAGTGCAGGCGTGCGGGCACCGGATTGCGCCAGTTGGCGTAGGTCTGTCCACAAGATTTCCCCACACTTGTCCCCCAAGTTGTCCACCGAAGGCTGGCAGTCCGGTCGCCGCCTAATTTTGAGTCAGGGATTTACTTTCTTAAAAATCAACCACTTAAGAACAATTTCCATAGTTGTCCACTGCCTTCCCAACAGGTTCCGGGGATAACCCGTACACGCCTGCCCACAGGCAAGACACCGTCGATAGCCAGCAAGGCTCACCTCGTGAGCACAGACAAAACTCCTTTATCCCTGAACCACTTGCGCACCTGTCCCCATACCTGTCCACGGGCTTGCGCACAGCAAACGGGGATAACTCAGTCTTGAACTTCGGCCAAGCGCTCCGGTTAGACTCCAGCCACGAAAAAGCCAAGGAGTTCTCATGACCGGCACGCTGGCCATCGTGGTTTCGCTGTTGTTGTTGATGTATCTGGCCTACCGCGGCATTACCGTGCTGCTGCTCGCGCCCCTGATGGCTGGGCTGGCCGTGCTGCTCTCGGGCGAAATCACGCACTTCCTGCCGCTCTATACCCAAACCTTCATGACGGCGCTGGGCGGTTACGTCATTCAGTTCCTGCCCATCTTCCTGCTCGGCGCCTTGTTCGGGCAATTGATGGCCGACTCCGGCGCTGCCAATACGCTGGCGCAATGGATCGTGGAGAAGCTCGGCCAGGAGCGCGCCATTCTCACGGTGGTGGTGGCCTGTGGCCTGCTCACCTACGGCGGCGTGTCGCTCTTCGTGGTGGCCTTCGCCATCTATCCCATCGCCCGCGACCTGTTCCAGGCGGCCGACATCCCCAAGCGACTGGTGCCGGCCACCATCGCGCTGGGCTCCTTCACCTTCACCATGACCGCCCTGCCGGGCTCCCCGGCCATTCAGAACGCCATCCCCATTCCCTACTTCGGCACCAATGTGTTCGCCGCGCCGGGGCTGGGCGTCATCGGCGCGATCATCATGTTTGGCGGTGGCATCTGGTACCTGCAAAGCCGGGCCCGCAAGGCCCGTCTGGCCGGCGAAGGCTACGGTGAATCGGCCGATAGCGACGACAGCTCACTCACGCCCGACGACACCCCCGAGGCGCTCTCGCGCATGCCGCTGGCCTTGGCGCTGCTGCCATTGATACTCGTGGTGGGCGTGAACGCACTGTTCACCTACGTGATCTTCCCCCGCGCCGACATGACCTCGATCACCGAGCGCTTCACCGACCTCGCGCCCGAGCGCGTCACCGGCCTGTGGGCGCTGATCATCGCGCTGGCGGTGGCCTGCACCACATTGGTCGTATCGCGCCTGGGCCACTGGAGCCACCTGCGCCAGACCATCAATCGCGGCGTGTACGGCTTCATGCTGCCGCTCTTCAACACCGCCTCGGAAGTGGGCTACGGCGCCGTCATCGCCAGCCTGGCCGGCTTCACCCTCATCCGCGACGCCGTGCTCAATGTGTACCCCGGCAACCCCCTGGTCAGCGAAGCCGTGGCCATGAACGTACTCGCCGGCATCACCGGATCCTCTTCCGGTGGCATGAGCATCGCCCTGCAAACCCTCGGGCCCGACTACCTGCGCATGGCCGAAGCTGCCGGCATCAGCCCCGACCTCATGCATCGCGTGGCGGTCATGGCCGCCGGCGGCTTCGACACCCTGCCCCACTGCGGCGCCATCATCACCCTGCTCGCCATCTGCAAACTCACCCACCGACAGTCGTACCTCAACATCGCCGCCGTCACCATGGGCATCCCCATGATCGCGCTCATCGCCGTGGTTACGCTTGGCACCATGTTCGGGAATTTCTGACCACAACGTCATCCCGGACGACCCGGCGGAGCCAAAAAAAAGGGCGTCATCCCGGACGACCCGGCGGAGCCGGGTCGAGCCGGGACCTCGCACACCGCCAACCCACAACAGCCACTACAGCGCTTCCTTCGGAGGGCGAATCAAGCTTTCGGCGGGAATTCCCAACTCCTGATGGAGCTTCCAGATCATCGGCAAGGTAAGCGATCGCTTGCGATTCAGGATTTCGTACACCCGATTGCGCTTGCCGATCATCGGCTCCAGATCTTTGGGCGTCAGTCCACCCTGCTCCATCCGGAACTTGATCGCCTCTACGGGGTCGGGCAGCTCGATAGAATGATGCTTTGCTTCGTATGCCTGCACCAGCGTTGCCAGTACGTCCAGATGATCACCCGCTGAAGTCCCTGGCTCAGGATCACGCTCTACCAATTGCGAAACCTCTGCAAGCGCTGCCTTGTAATCGGCGTCATTACGAATCGGTCGGATTTCCATATTCACTCCATCTCGACGGTCTCAGCATCAATGTCATCGTACTCAGCGTGCGTGCCGATAAACTTCACGTAAACGATGCCAAGCTTGTACGCGATCGCCACTATCAGCCGATAGTGATTGCCCTTGATGTTGAAGACGACACGCCGATTCTTCAAAACACTGGCATTGCGAAATTGGGCCTTGATATCCGCCGGCTGCGACCAATTCGCTTTGCTGGCCTCATCAAACCAGGCCTTGAGTGGTTGCTCTGCATCGGGATGCTTATCCCAGAAGTGACGCAAGGTACTGGCGGCAATGACTCGCATGCGTCCATGGTAGTCCCAAGACGGGACCATCGCAAGAGAATTCTGATCGGGAATTTGCGGAGCGATATCCACCCCTTGCCACCGCCCCCACCCCAGATGCACACTCTGGCAAAGCTCCGTTACCTTTGCTGCGCTCCCGCGCAGCCTCCCCGCCACACCCCTTGAGCCCGCCATGACCACACCTTCCGCCCTTTACCAGCGCCTGCAACGCGCCCGCGCTGCCGAACGCCCGCAGGATGAGCTCGCATTGATCGACGTGCGCGAACCCGGCGAGTTCAAGCAAGGGCATCTGTTGCTGGCCAGCAACGCACCGCTGAGTCGCCTCGAGTGGCTGGCGCCATTGCTCTTGCCGCGGCGCGACGTACCCATCGTGGTGTGCGCCGAAGATGGCGCCGACCCGCGCGTGCTGTGGGCGCAACGGGCCCTGCAAGGTTGGGGCTATCAGGCAGTGCACACGCTCGACGGCACCCTGGCCGACTGTGAACGAGCCGGTTTCGTACTCTTCACGGGTTTCAACGTGCCCAGCAAGGCCTTCGGCGAATGGCTGGAGCAACAACGGGGAACCCCGCAAATCGCGCCCGACGAGCTCGCCACGCAACGGAGCAGTGCCAACCCACCCCTGATCTTCGACTGCCGCCCAATCGACGAACACCAACAGGGCACCCTGCCCGATGCCATCCACGCCCCCGGCGTGGAACTGGCAAGCCGCGTCGCCGAACACATCACCAACGCCGACCAGGCCATCGTCGTGCATTGCGCCGGCCGCACCCGCGGCATCATCGCCGCCCAAAGCCTCATCGACCTCGGCCTGCCCAACCCCATCGCCACGCTGCGCAACGGCCTCATGGGCTGGGAAATGGCAGGACAAAAAGTGGAAACCCCGAGCGCCGCAGCAGAAGGTCATGCCGGGCGAGCAGGCGAAACCGCCACAGAACATCATCCCGGACGGCCCGGCGCAACCACGAACGAACGTCATCCCGGACGGCCTGGCTCCGCCTATCAAGAACGTCATCCCGGACGGCCCGGCGAAGCCGGGCCGATCCGGGACCTCTCCCCCCAGGCCATCGCCCTCGCCCAACGCACCGGCGCCCAACCCTGCACCCCCGACGACGCCACGCTCCCCCGCGGCCGCACCGTCTACGGCTTCACCGTCGGCACCGCCGAAGACGCCCAAACCTACACCCCACCCGGCTTCCGCCACGTGCCCGGCGGCCAACTGCTCCAGTCCCTCGACGACCACGCTGCCGTGCAAGGCTCACGCCTCATCATCCACGCCCACGACCCGCAACGCGCGGCGCTGGTGGCCGCCTACCTCGCCGAAATGGGCTGGCACGACGTTCGCTGGTTTGCCGCCGCCAGCACCGATTCGACCGACGTCGAACCCGCAGTAAGCCAGGGCCCGACCATCCGCCATGCCGAGCCCGACGCCGAACACTGGCTCGACCCCGCCACACTCGAACTCGACGAAGCCACCTGGACCCTCGATCTCGGCAGCAGCCGTCGCTACCGCGAATACCACCTGCCCGGCGCTCACTTCGCCGTTCGCGGCCTGCTGCCCGAACTCTTCCCCGCCATCTCGATCCCCCCTGGCACGAGCCGCGTGGTTCTCACCTGCACCGAAGGCCACCTCTCGGCCGCGGCGCACGAGGAGATCAACGCCCTCACCAAGCTACCGGTGTATGTGCTGGCTGGCGGCGTCAACGCCTGGCGCGCAGCCGGCCGCCCGCTCGACCAGAAACCCCACTGGCTCTGCCCACCCGTCGACACCGCCACCACACCCTACGACGCCAGCCCCGCCGAACGTGAAAAGCACATGCGCGACTACATCGCCTGGGAGCTGGCGCTGCTCGAGCAGATCGGGCAGGACGGCATTCTGATGTTTGGGGAGTCCGGAAAGCATTGAGCCTGCGGCTGGCCGACGTCCGCAAGGACGGGTTGGCAAGATGCCGCCTGCGCTTATACTTTCCAAGCCCTTACACACCAATAATGGATGGGAGACAGCATGAAATCGTCGATCGCATTCACCCGCCAGGCCACCCTGCTGCTTGGCGCACTTGCCACCGCAACTCTTGCCACCACCGCCAACGCACAAGACTGGCCCGAGCGAACCATCACGCTGCTGGCGCCATCGGCTGCCGGCGCGCCGCCGGATGTCTATGCCCGTGCATTATCCGAACATTTGGCCAGCACGCTCGGCCAAGCTGTGGTGGTGGAGAACGTGCCCGCCGGGGGTGGCCTGATCTCGGCGCAACAGCTGCAGCGCGCCGATGATGGTCATACCTTGCTGGTGAACACAGCCGGCATGATGACAATCACGCCCAATGCCAACCCCCTGGCCGAGTACACCGCCGAAGATTTCGCCCAAATCTGCCAGGGCGTGGAAGCCAGTCTGGTGCTGGCCAGCCACCCGCAAATCGAGGCCAGCAACTACGAAGAACTGGCGGAATGGATTCGCTCGCAAACCGAGCCCCCCAGCTATTCGTCTTACTCTGCCGGCTCGCCCGCCCATTTCCTCGGCTACCAGTTGAGTGAGGCGCTCGACGTGGAAATGACCCACGTGCCCTATCGCAGCAGCCCGCAGCAGGTGAACGACATGCTGGGCGGCATAGCGCCGCTGGGCTTCGTGCTCGTGTCCACCGCCGGTCCTCACATCGAGGCCGGCAAGATCACCCCCTATGCAGTGACCGCTGGCCAACGCGTCACCCAGTTGCCCGACGTGCCCACGGTGGCTGAAGTGGGCCTGCCCGACCTGACCACCACGGTGTGGTTTGGCCTGTCGGCACCCAAAGATACGCCACCCGAGGTTATCCAGAAGCTGACTCAAGCGCACCAGCAACTCACCAGCTCATCCGAGTTCAAAACCCGCATGGCCACCGCCGGGCTTCAACCCTCACTGAATATCTGCGGCGAGGATTTCCTCACGAAAATCAACGACGAAACCAAGCGCTGGGCGGAAATCGTTGAGGCAACGGGCTTCGTGGCCGGCAACTGAACCGCGACACCCATCCCGGTCGCCGCGCGATGCTTCCCCAACCTCGCCGGCCAGCACTGGGCTGACCGGCGGCGGGGATAAAGAGGATGGGAAGGGCTACGATCGCCTGGCGAGCCGGGATAATGCGTTTGGAAAGGCCTTCGATCACCCCATGTCCGCAGGGACGTGTTTGGGTGCCTTGGCCTCAATCCACCTGCAAATTGGCGTCGCGAATCAGTTCGCCCCAAAGGTCGATTTCGTAATCCACGTAGTTCTGAAACCACTCGCGAGATTCTGCGGCCGGGGTCACGCCGAGCTGTTCGAAGCGGGCGGCGTTGGCATCCGACATGGCGATCGCACTGATGTCGCGATTGAGTTGGTCGAGCTTGGCGTCGGGCGTGCCGGCGGGGGCAAACAGACCGAAATAGCTCAGCACCGAGTACCCTTCCAGGCCGGCTTCACCCACGCTGGGCACGTCGGGCAAGGCTGGCGCGCGCGCTTCCGATGTCACGGCCAGGGGCCGCACGCGACCAGACTTCACCAGCTCGATGGCAGAAGGCAGAAAGTCGAACATCATGTCGAGATGGCCACCCATAAGATCGGCCAGCGCCGGCCCATTGCCCTTGTAGGGCACGTGCACCACGTCGATATCGGCTTCCTTCTTGAACATTTCAGCGGCCAGATGTGCAGTGGTGCCAACGCCGGCGGAACCGAAGTTGATTTCGCCGGGGCGCTCCTTGGCCAGCGCAATGAATTCGTCCAGTGTTTCGGCCGGCACGTCATTCGACACCAGAATCACGAACGGAATCGTCCCCACCACGGCAACCGGGGTGAGATCTGTTTGCAGATCGTAATTGAGGTTGTTGTACAGCGTGGCCGAAATCGCTGGAGTCGAGGTGGCCGTGAACAGCATCGTGTCGCCATCGGCGTCGGCTCGTGCCACATATGCCGCGCCAATATTGCCGCCTGCGCCGGGCCGATTCTCCACCACCACAGCAGCATTCAAGGGTTCGGTGAGGTTCTCTGCCACCAATCGACCCAGCAGGTCGGTGGTGCCTCCGGGTGGGAATGGCACCACGACGCGCACGACATCACCAGAATCGGCGGCAGCGTCGTTCGATTGAGCATGGCCGATCGGGTGGATCAACAATGCCGATACGGCAGCAATAGCGAGATACGGAGCGCACAGCTTCGGCGCAAGGGCTTTCATCGTCATGGCGGTCACCTATTTGACGGTCGAGGGAACTTCAGCAGCTAATTCACGGCGTAGAACTTTATGGGTCGAAGATTTGGGCAAGGCATCCACAAAATCGAAGCGATGGGGCACCTTGTTGCGGGCAAGTTTCTGCTTGAGGCTTTCTTTCAGTTCTGCCGCAAGCGCATCGGGCGACAAGCTGGCGTCGCGGGCCACCAACACCGCCCGGATCAGCGTGCCGCCGATACCATCCGGTGCCGGCACCACGCAGGCCTCGGCAATACGGGAATCCGCTTGCAACGCCGCTTCAATTTCGGTGGGCGCAATGAACACGCCTTTACTCTTGAAGCAATCGTCGTTGCGGCCAAGAATCCAGAAGTAGCCATCGTCATCGATGCGGGCCAGATCGCCCGTGCGATACCAACCACCACGAGTCACGTCGGCAGTTTTGTCTTGATCCTTGTGATAGCCCAGAAACAGACTGGGGTTGTCGCGGGTGCGAAACACCAATTGCCCCACCGCTCCCGGTGGCAGCACCTGGTCTTCGTCGTCGATCACGCGAGCTTCCACGCCCCATGGCACGCCGGCAGAACCGGGTTTGATCGGCAACAAGGGGCTGTTGCCCAGCACCATCTGCATTTCCGAAACACCGTAGTGTTCCCAAATGTCCACACCCACGCGCTCACGCCATTCAGCCAGCGCCGCGGCGCCCAGCGCCTCGCCACTGGCATTGCAGCCACGCAGACTGGAAAGGTCGTACGGGGTTTCCAGACCGGGGCGGGCCAAGATCATGCGATAGATCGTGGGCACGGCATACAACAGCGTGACGCGGTAATCATTCACGGCCTGCAGCACTTTCTCGGGCGATGCCCGCCCTTCGAGCACCGCACCGGTCACCCCGTTGCGCAAGGCAAAAAACACGTTGTGGCCGAGCAGGCTGATGAAACTCCATTCGCCCGACGCCATCACCACATCTCCCACTTGCGGCGGCACGCGCGCCCAATTGGGAATACCGCGCCCGAGTATCCAGCGATGAGCGTGCAAAATGCCCTTGGGGCGGCCCGTGGTGCCCGAGCTGTAGCACATCAGGGCCATATCGTCGGCACGACTGGGATGCACTTCCACCGCGTCCTGATCCGCCGCCAACGAGAGCATGGCCTCAAAGGGCCGTTCCTTGCCCTGGGCACCCCGGGCCACAATCACGCCCTTGGCAAAGCGATTGGCCAGAGGCCGCAGTGGCTCTGCCAGATCGGCCAACACCACCGCCGCCACCGCATCGCTGTGTTCCTGCACGTACTCGATATCGGGAGTACCGGCTGCGGTGTTCTGCATCACCGGAATCGCACCGATCCGAATCAAACCCAGCAGGGCAATGGCGAACTCGAAGCAATTCCACAATCGCAGCAACACCCGATCGTCGGGCTCGATGCCCATCTCACGTGCGTGAGTGGCGAAGGCTTCCACCTTTTGCACGAGTTCGGCATAAGTGAGGCTTCCCGCCGGGCCCACAAAGGCCACACGATCGCCCCAACCCAAACTCAGTGCCCGTCCGAGCGCTTCTTCGGCCATATTGAGACGCTCGGGGATTTGCCCATAGTCCTCGGGTACGGCCACACCGGGCGGAAACTCGCCGGGTTGGAAGCTCCAATCGTTACCGGTCATAACCCGGCCCCCGATAGTCGGGTTTGCGACGGCCAAGAAACGCCTCGATACCTTCCTGGCAATCCTTGGTGCGCGTAATCTCCTTGATTGCCGAAAGCTCGCGAGCCCAACCCTCTTCCGAGCGGTTATGGTTCCAGTAGAACTTCACCAGTTGCTTGGCATAGCGCACCGACAAATACGGATTGCAGGCCACCTGAGCGGCAAACTGCATGACTTCCGGCATCAGCTGATCGGGCTCGATCACCCGATCCACCAGGCCGATTTCCTTGGCCTCGGGAGCCTTGATGATCTCGCCCGTGAGAATCATCTCCAACGCCTTGCCCATGCCAACGAACTTGGGCAAGTTGCGTGCGCCGCCAGATTCCGGCAAGAACCCTGCCGGCACGGCCACTTCGCCCAGCTTGGCTTTGCTCGAGGCAAACCGCAGGTCGCACAGCATCGCCATTTCCAGGCCGATCCCCACCGCCGCGCCATTGATGGCTGCAATGGTGATGGGCTCCAGATCCTCCAGCTTGCGAAAGCAACGCTGCAGCACTTCGTGGCGCAGATCGTTGAAGAAGTAGTGGGCCAGCTCCTTGTAATCCCGAAAGTTGCCCATATCGAAATCATCGTCACCCACGCCCAGCGGGCCTGCTTCCGACTTCAGGTCGCCGCCCGCCGAGAAACCTCGCCCGGCACCGGTAATGATCACCACCTTCAACTGACTCTGATGCGAAATCTCGCTCAGCAGAATGTCCAGTTCCACGCGCGTACGCACGTCGATGGCGTTCATCACCTCATCGCGATCGATCGTGATCAGTCCGATGGACTTTTCCTCAGGCCGCATCGGATTGGCCAGCACTTCCCACTTGAGATTTTTGTATTTCATGGCCAACTCTCCTCAAACGTGTCCGTACTTTTCCAGGGCCTGCGCCAGCGTGAGCCCGCGCTTGAGCTCGGCGCGGATCTTCACTTCGGTCTGCGTCAGCCTTTCGGATTCTTCGAGCACCTTCTCCACCACTTCGGCGGGGATCAGGATGGCGCCGTCGTCGTCGGCCAGAATGAAATCGCCCGGTCGAACAAGAACCTGATTGCCCGTGGCACCCTTCAGGTAAACGGGAATCTGGCAACCCGTGACTTTCCAGCGCCCGATCGACTGCACCGGCGTGCGATAGCTGGCAAACACCGGAAATCCCAGCTCACCGATCCAGCGCACATCGCGAATACCGCCTTCCACGAGCGCGCCCACACTGCCGCGCTCTTTCATGCCGATCGCAATCAACTCGCCGAAATAGCAAATGCCTTTGCCGTCACCGCTCCACACGCTCACGTCGTCGTCCGACAAACCATTGCAGGCAGCCATCTTGTCGGCGTCGCCGCCCAGCTCGTAGGGCGTCATCTGCCCGCGGATCGTGTAAGCCCAGCCGGCCAGTTGACCGGCATCCGCCGGATACGGCGCGAACTCGGGAGCCAGGCCCTGCTCCAGATAGCCCAGGGTGTCGAGCGCATCGGCCACATTCGAGGTGTCCACCTTCAAAAAGCGCTCCCGAATCGAGCGACGCTGCTCGGCGCTGAAAGTTTTTGCGGGTTGGGTCATAAGTGTTCTCCTGGTTCAAATGCTTGCGATCAACCCACCGTCCACGCGGACGATGGAACCGTTGATGTACGAGGCGCGTTCGCTGGCCAGAAATGCCACCGCATCGCCATATTCTTCGGGTCGGCCATAGCGACCCACGGGGATGCCGCCGGTGCTTTCGCGCATCACCTCCTCGGCAGTGCGGCCTTCCCGTTTGGCTTTGGCCTCATCCAGGCTGGTGATTCGAGCCGTTGCAATCCGGCCAGGCAGAATCACATTGGCCGTCACGCCATCTCCAGCCACTTCCCGCGCCAGGGTTTTGGACCAACCCACCAGCGTGGACCGCAGCGAGTTCGACAGACCCAGATTCGGAATCGGCGCCACCACGCCGCTCGACGTACTGGTAATCACACGGCCCCAGCCTTTTTCGCGCATACCGGGCAATGCCAATTGCGTCAGGCTCACCAGACTCAACACCATCTGTCGAAAGTGGGTTTCCCACTGGTCAGCAACGACCTCGCCCAATGGCAATGGCGGTGGTCCGCCGGAGTTGTTCACCAGAATGTCAATGCCGCCAAACAGCGTCTGCGCGCGCTGGAAATGGGATGCCAGATTCGCTACATCGCCCAGATCCCATGCCATCGGCTGAGCCTTGCCTCCCGCCGCCTGAATGGCATCAACCGTTTTCTGCGCGGCGTCTTCACGAAGATCCGCCACGACCACCGACACGCCTTCGCGTGCCAACGATACGGCGATCGCCCCGCCCAGACCGCCGCCTGCGCCGGTCACCAATGCCACTTTTCCTGTTATTCCCAGATCCATCTTGTTGTCTCCTGATTCAAGTACCGATTCGAACGGGCGCGCGCAATTTGCGCAGCAGCGCGATCACGCTCTGCGCGGTAATGCGCCCGGTTTTGGGATTGGCTGACGGAATGTTCTCGATACGCATCGTGAGTCGTGCCGAATCGGAATCGACCACGATGTCGTGGGTGTTGCGCGTGACCGTGGGATCGGCCCAGATCTCCAGCGTGGTGCGATCCGGCCCGATACCGGCCAACGACAGCGCCACCGCCACATTCAGATTGGCTGGAAAGCCGATCGCAGCCTCTCGCGGCGTGCCCTGGAACACCCGTAGCGGAGCCTGTACATCACTGATGTCGATCTGGTTCGCCACCAGATAGGGCGCCCCCTTGAGGCCCTGCGGCGGCTTGCGCGTAACCATCCGCACAGAGTGAATCGTGCCTTCGGCTGCTGCAGTCACGGCATCGAGCCCCAACAAGGCGCCACTGGGCACCAGAATCTGGCCCGGCCCTGCACTGCCATCGAGCAAATCGGGGTGCTGCAGCAAAGCTCCCACCGACAGCACCACCACCTGCTTGCCCGCCTGAAGCGCCGGCAACACCACATCTCGCAGAATGGCCGCAGGTGCACACTCCACGATCACATCGGCGGCGTCCGCCAGCCCGGCCAGCGTCACCATCTCGGGGCGCTGCTTCAATGTTTGGACGAATGTCTCCGTACGCGTCGGATCCCGGCCTGCCACGGCGGCCAGATGGCAACCCGGCACTGCACCGGCATCGAGGGCGCGAGCCAACGCCGCGCCGATCTCACCCAGGCCAGCGATTCCAATCCTCAGATCCTGGCTCTGCTCGTTCTTCATGGTCACCTCATGCTTTTGTGAAAAAGCCGGCACATTTGGCTGGCTCGATGCACTTTAGGGATTGAGGCAACACGCGACAAACGATAAATTCGACCTCGACGCATGAGTTTTTTGCACGGTATGGTGGCCTGACAACCCCGCGCACAACTCGGCCAGCATCGCGCCAGGCTCCCATCCAGGGTCGGTTTCAGGTATGTTCGTAGCTGGCACGAGAATTGCGTGTTACGCATATCCGGCACGACAGGCAGCACCCTCGGATGCCCACGACAGGAGCCACCCTTGCTGCTCACCCACGCAACATGAACGCCACTCGCCTGCCCTCGCTCACCGCCTTGCGCGCCTTCGTGGCCGCCGGTCGCTGCCTGAGCTTCTCGCGGGCTGCCGACGAATTGCACGTCACCCAAAGTGCCGTGAGCCGACAGATTCGAACCCTCGAAGACGAGCTCGGCGTTGCCCTCTTTCGGCGGCTCACGCGCCGCATCGAGCTCACCGACGCCGGCCGCGCCTACCTCGCCAATATCGAGGCCGCCTTCGACGCAATCCAGATGGCCACCGCCCGAATCAGCGGACAAGAGCCGCGCGTCACGCTCACCATCAGCGTGCTGCCCACCGTCGGCACCTTCTGGCTGATGTCTCGCCTCTCGCGCTTCTCGCAGCAACACCCACACATCGAAACCCGCATCATCAGCTCGATCGAGGCCGTCGACCTTCAAGGCCGAGAAGCCGACGTGGCCATCCGCGTGGGAGCCGTGCCGGGCAAAACATACCCGGCACACAGTGCCAAAGTGAATCTGGTGATGGTCAAGAACTGGGAAGGAGTCAACGCCGAGGTACTGGCCCCCGACATCCTCGTGCCCATTTACGGCGCCAAGCTAGGTCTCGATCGACCGCCCGTAACTCCCGCCGACGTGTGCCGCTTGCCCCTCATCCATACGTCGAGCCGCCCCGAAGCCTGGCACGACTGGGCTAAAGCCCACGCCATGCCCGCCCCACGCTCGCGCCCCGGCATGGAATTCGGTCACTTCTTCATGTCGATCGAAGCCGCCCGCGAAGGCCTGGGTCTGGCCATCATCCCCGACATCCTGCTGGGCGACCCCATGATGCGTGAATTCACCGCGCTGCACGACCTCAAGGTACCCAGCGCCGGCGACTATTGCCTGCTGACCCTGCAAGATCGCCAACCCGAGCCCCACATCCAGCAATTTCGTCACTGGTTGTTGGAACAATTCGAAACCTTCGACCGCGAAGGCGAACGCGCGGTGCCCGCTTGATCAGGTGATGCCGAGAGGGGCCGGCTTTACCTTGCCGAGCAATCGGCACCCAGCAACACGCCATCCAGGCCGTCGGATGCATCCTCTCCGTCGTCATCCCAGCGCCGGCTATAGCCCCTCCGTCCTCATCCCGGGCGTCTGGCAAAGCCCCTCTGTCGTCATCCGGAGCGTCGGATGCATTCTCTCCGTCGTCATCCCGGGCGCCGGGCAAAGCCTCTCTGTCGTCATCCGGAGCGCCGGATGCATCCTCTCCGTCGTCATCCCGGGCGCCGGGCAAAGCCCGGCGACCCGGGATCCCACCCCTGGTTTTCTGCCACAAATCCCGGCCGCAGATCGTAGCCCGGGGGGATGACCTCGTCTGCCAGCCACCGGCTGACAAGCGCTCGGGATGACGTGCCCGGGCCGCCTTTGTTCGACCAACGATGCGTTTGACCAGGCGGTGACGACGAGACGTGGTGTCGATACTTAGTTCCCATTTATTGGGATCAATAACCCGAGCCTCCCGGAATTATTATAAAAAAACCCGATACGAATCCCACAAATCAGGATTTATCAGGGTATCCACTCAAACCGTCGACCTCTTCGATCCCGAAAAATAGATCTCACCAAGATCAAGTCCCGGATATCGAGATCATGAAGAGACCAAACGCGCAGCTGACTCACGCCGGCATTTACGTCCGGCACCTCGACACCATGGTCGAATTCGTCGTCCCTGAAATTTTCATTTCAGAGTCACTGAGGCGCAACGAGCCGCGCGACTGCACTGCCAATCGCCACCGCAATCGACTCAATTCTCGCCCG
>JAWLHC010000011.1:0-132364 GCA_041690575.1 Verticiella sp. | reverse complement strand
GGTATCGGCCCGTCAAAGCGAGACTTTTCTGAAATCTCCACCACCTCGACCCCCAGCAGCCGCCGGGCCAGTTCCGGCGCCAGCCGCTCGGGAAACAACTGGCGGTGATACACGGCGAGATCGGCGCGCGGCTCGAAACGACCGGAGCCGGGATTCCAGGAGCCTTCAGGTGTATGCACACCACCGTGCTCGGGCACCGGCCCGGCAAGTGCCCATGGCGGCAATGGCGCGGCAGACAAGCTGCGGCCGGCCTCGATATCTTCCTGGATCCAGCGGGCCACCGTGGACCATCCCGCCGCCTGCCAGAGCTCGAACGGCCCCTGCCCATAGCCAAACCCGCCACGCATGGCCAGGTCGACCTCACGGGCGGTGTGGGCGATATCGGCCAGATGCACAGCGCTGTAGTGGAACAGATCGCGCAGGATGGTCCAGACAAACGCCGCCTGGGGATGGCTGGACTCGCGCAGGGCGCGCAGGCGCTCGGCGGGATCGGCCAGTTTGAGGATCTTGATCACGTCGGCGTCGGCGCGGACGTCGGCCTTGACGTATTCGTGGCTGGCGGGATCGAGCCGCAAGATGTCGCGGCCCTGTTTGCGATAGAACCCGGCGCCGGTCTTTTGCCCCAGTGACTTTTGCGCCACCAGCGCGTCGATGACCGGCGGCAGGCCGAAATGGTCGGCAAAAGGATCGTCTGGCAGTTGTGACGACAGCGTGTGAATCACATGCGCCAGCGTATCGAGCCCCACCACGTCGGCCGTGCGAAAGGTGCCCGATCGGGCGCGCCCGAGCCGCTCACCCGTGAGTTCGTCAACGACCTCGTAAGTGAGGCCAAAGCGCTCCGCCTCGATCATCGCGGCCAGCAGGCTGAACACGCCAATGCGGTTACCGATGAAATTGGGCGTGTCTCGGGCCCGCACGACCGATTTGCCGAGCGTTTGAACCAGGAAGGTTTCGAGATGATCCAGTACGGCCGACGGCGTGTCCGGTGCGGCGATCAACTCCACCAACGGCATGTAGCGTGGCGGATTGAAGAAGTGCACACCGCAGAACCGCTCGAGCAGTTCGGCCGGCAGCGTCGCGGCCAGCTCGGCAATCGACAGCCCGGAGGTGTTGCTCACCAGCAGCGCGTCGGCCGCCATGGCCGGCGCCACACGCTGATACAGGGAACGCTTGATGTCGATCTGTTCGGCCACCGCCTCGATGACCAGATCGCACTCGGCCAGCAGGGCCAGATCGTCATCGTAGTTGGCCGGCACGATGGCCTCGGTCAGTTGGCGCGATGCCAGAGGAGCCGGCTTGAGGGTCTTCAGGCGCCGGATGGCGGCCTCGACGTGAGCGTCACGCGCCGGGTCGTCAGCGGCAAGATCGAACAGCACCACCGGCACGCCGGCGTTGGCGCAATGCGCGGCAATCTGCGCACCCATGACGCCAGCGCCCAGCACGGCCACTCGGCGAATGTATCTGCGGGACATTTCAACCTCCTCTAGCAGGACGTCGGCTGCCCGTGGGTGCCGTCAGCCGGAGCTGTCGGGCACGTCGGCCGCAGCCATACCCAGGCCGGCGGGCAACGCCCGCACGGGCGCCTCGACCCAGTCGTCGGGCACCAGGGCAATGGGGGATTCGGGATCGCTCCAGACCGGATCCGGCACATCGGCAAACACCTGCCGCAGGCGCTCGCTCCAGGTGGTGCTCAGCATGCGGAAGTACCGATTGGTTTCGCGAATGTGGGCAAAATGCGTGACACGCAGAGAGTCGGCCTCGTACACCAGCAAGTCGAGCGGTAGACCCACCGAAATGTTGGACCTGAGCGTGGAGTCCATCGACGCCAGTGCACACTTGGCCGCCTCGTCGAGCGAGGTGCGATGCGTGACCACCCGATCGAGGATGGGTTTGCCGTATTTGGCCTCGCCGATCTGAAAATACACGGTTTCGTCGGCCGCCTCGATGAAATTGCCCGCGGCATAGATCTGAAACAGCCGACAACGCTCACCACCGATCTGGCCGCCCAGAATCAGGCTGATATTGAAATCGACATGATGCGCGCGCAGCGCGTCGATCTCACGTTGATACACCAGTCGCACGGCGTCGCCCACGCAGCGCGCGGCCTCGAACAGGTTGCGCGCTGCCCAGATGCCCTGGTCGGCCGTGACGCCTTCCGTGAGCACGCTCAGCACCGCCTGGCTGAGCGAGAGGTTGCCGGCGGTGAGCAATACCAGCATCCGCTCGCCCGTATGCTCGAGCACGGTGAGCTTGCGGAAGGTGCTGATCTGGTCCACGCCCGCATTGGTACGGGAGTCGGCCAGGAACACCAGCCCGGCGTCGGTTCGGATGGCTACGCAATAGGTCATGGTGCGATTGTAGGTGATGCTGCAGGGATCGACCCGACGACGGCCTTGCCGGACGGCCAGGGGTCAGCTTGCACTGACCGGATGGATCTCGACCGACACCTCGAGCTCTTCTTCGCCGCCGCCCCGCCGTACGCCACGGACCGGGCAGGCAGAGTCGTAATCGCGGCCCACGGCCAACCGGCAATGGCCATCGGAGGTCAACATCCGATGGGTGATGTCCAGGCTGCACCAGCCCAGCTCCGGAAGGGCCACATCGACCCAGGCATGGCTGGCCACCTGGCCCGGCAGAGTCATCAGGTAGCCACTGACATAGCGAGCAGGCACCCCGAGCCCACGAGCACAGGCAAGGAACAGATGGGCATGATCCTGGCAAACGCCATGTCCCAGCTCGAGCACGCGTTCGGCGGAAGTGGTCACATCGGTGGTACCAGGCTCGTACTGCACGGCATCGCAGATGGCCTCGGCCAGCTGCAAGGCGTCGCCGGTGTGTCGCAGGCCTTGTGGCACCGCGCGATGACAGAATTCGGCCACCGGATCCACGCAGCGTGTGAGCGGCGTCTGCCAGGCATACGCCAAGAGCGGCAGGCCGCCGGCGTCGTGAATGCGGCCCTGCGACAACGGCTCAAGCTCGACTTCGCCCTTGACCACCAGATCGAGCGAATCCTGCGGGCGCACGACCGTGAGCAGATGCGTGGTGTTGCCATAGGCATCCACACTGCCGTATGTGGCGCCGGGGGCCACGATGTCCCAGGACAGCACGCGTTGATGCGGCTCGACCCGCGGCGTGAGGCGCAACAACTGGATGACACGCTGCACCGGTTCGGCGTAGCGGTAATGCGTGGCATGACGGACGGCATAACGCATGAAAATCTCCGGAACCCGGCACCGTGGCCGGGTGAGTCACCCCCGCCCGAAGAGCGAGGCTGGCGCCTGCGCGCGTGGTCAGGCAATGGGTACGAGAAAATCCCGACTGATGCGATCGCCGAGTTCGTTGATGCGGGTGAGAAAGCTGGTGAGAAAGGCGTGCAGGCCTTCGCTCAACTGATCGCCGTGTTGCGACCGTTCCACTGCAGTTCGTAGCAACAGGGCGCGGCAGGTGGTTTCGGTGGCATCACCATCGGTGATGATGTCCAGGTATCGAATGACCGCATCGACCGCACTCAGCAGTGAGCGCGGCATGTCGCGATTGAGCACCAGCATCTCCACCACCCGCGCGGGGGTGACGACATCGCGATAGACCTTGCGGTAGGTTTCGAAGCCCGACACCGAATGCAGCAGGGCCGACCAATGGTAGAAATCCTGCAGCAGACCCTTCACGGCCTGCTCGGTGGCGGCATTCTGGTTCCAGCCGTAAAACCCCACGTCGAGCAGACGCGCGGTATTGTCGGCACGTTCGAGATAGGCGCCCAGGCCGAGAAACGCATAGGCACTGTCGCGCAGCATGGTGCCATCGATCACGCCACGGGCCAGATGCGAACGCCACTTGACCCAGTCGAAAAAGGCCGTGGGATTGGTATGCGGGCCGTTGCCGAAGGTTTGGCGCTGCAGTTCGAGCCAGGTGTAGTTGAAGGTCTCCCACACTTCGGTGGTAAGACTGCCGCGAATCGCGCGAGCGTTCTCACGCGCCGAGCGGATGCACGAATAGATGGACGAAGGATTGTCGCGGTCGCGCACCATGAACTCGATCACGTTGCGTGCGTCAAGCTCGTCGTAGCGGGCGTCGAAAGATTCGTTGAGCTCGGAAATGTCGAGCATGGAGCGCCAGTCGCGGTGCCGTGCGAGCCGCGACTGCGGCATCAACATGACCTGCAGATTGACTTCGAGCATGCGAGCCGTGTTTTCGGCGCGCTCGATATAGCGGGACATCCAGTAGAGCGAATCGGCAGTACGGCTGAGCATCTGGCAAGACCCTGAAGTGGTTCGGGAACATGGTAAAGGCGGCTGCGGCCGCCGCGTTTCACTCCTCCAGCACCCAAGTATCCTTGGTGCCGCCCCCCTGACTGCTGTTGACCACCAGCGAGCCCTCGCGCAATGCCACCCGGCACAAGCCTCCTGGCACCATGGTGACTTCCTGCCCATAGAGCACGTAGGGGCGAAGGTCGACATGACGTGGCGCAATACCGCTGTCGACCCAGGTGGGCACGGCCGACAAGGCCAGTGTGGGTTGGGCAATGTAGTTGCCGGGATTGGCCTTCAGACGCCGCCGGAATTCGTCGAGTTCGGCCTGAGAGGCCGCGGGCCCCACCAGCATGCCGTAGCCACCGGCACCGTGCACCTCCTTCACCACCAGCTGATGCAGGTGCGCCAGCACGTGCGACAACTCGGCGGGCCGACCGCATTGCCACGTGGGCACATTCGACAGAATGGGGTCTTCGCTCAGGTAGAAACGGATCATCTCGGGCACGTACATATACGTGGCCTTGTCGTCGGCGATGCCGGTGCCCACGGCATTGGCCACCACGACCCGACCTGCCCGGTAGACTGACAGCAGGCCGGGTACGCCCAGCATCGAATCGGAACGAAACACGAGCGGGTCCAGAAAGTCGTCATCGATGCGGCGATACAGGACATCGACGCGCTGGGGCCCCCGCGTGGTGCGCATATACAGCGCATTGGCCTGCACGAAAAGGTCTTGCCCTTCGACCAGCTCGACCCCCATCTGCTGGGCCAGAAAGGCGTGCTCGAAGTAGGCCGAGTTGTACATGCCCGGCGTGAGCACGGCCACCACGGGATCCGTCGCGCCTTCAGGCGCCACGGCCCGCAGGCTTTGCAACAGCAGGTCGGGGTAATGCTCGACCGGTGCCACCGGGTTGTGCGCCAGGGCATCCGGAAACAGGCGCATCATCATCTTGCGGTTCTCGAGCATGTACGACACGCCCGAGGGCACGCGCAGATTGTCTTCGAGCACGTAGAACTCGCCCGCGCCGGCGCGTACGACGTCGATACCGGCGACATGAGTGTAGACATCGCGCGACACCGACACGCCCTGCATTTCGGGTCGGTACTGCGGATTGAGAAACACATGTTCGGCCGGGATCACCCCGGCGCGCACGATGCGCTGCTCGTGGTAGATGTCGTGCAGAAAGTGATTGAGCGCCAGCACCCGTTGCCGCAGCCCCTGCTCGAGCTGGCGCCACTCGACAGCGGGCAGGATGCGGGGGATGAGATCGAACGGTATGACACGTTCGGTACCGGCTTCGTCGCCATATACGGCAAAGGTGATACCCACCCGGCGAAAACTGCTGTCGGCCTCGGCCCGCTTGGCCTGCAGCCATTCGGCATCCTGGGCATCGAGCCACCGCGCAAAGCCTTGATAATGCGGACGCACGACGCCGTGGGCGTCGTACATTTCGTTGTAGACCGGGGGCGCGGTGGCCGACGGCGTAGAAGGTGAAGTCATGGGAGATCCGGAAGCGCGACGTACGGCGTTCGTCGTGCGTGGAGCATGCCATGCCAGACAGGCCCCGTCCAGATTCCCGTGCCGCGACGCAACACCGTTGCTGCCGTCGCGGCACACCACCGGGGGTTATTCCGGATGGGCCACCATCAGGGCCGGCCGCGCGTGCAGCGATTGCAGCGAGTGCACCCGCAGGCCATCGCCGTCGCGCATGAACTGCATGCCTTCCACGGCCGCCCGTGCGCCGGCAATGGTGGTGTAGTAGGTAACACGGGCCGCGAGCGCCGACGTGCGAATGGCACGAGAGTCGTTGATGGCGTTGCGACGCTCTTCCACCGTGTTGATGACCAGCGAAATATCGCCGTTCTTGAGCATGTCGACGATATTGGGTCGCCCCTCGGTGACCTTGTTGACCACCTGTACCGGCACGCCGGCGTCTTCGATGGCGGCCGCCGTGCCGCGCGTGGCGACCAGGGTAAAGCCCAGATCATGCAGCCCACGAGCCACCGCAACGGCCCGGGACTTGTCCTGATTGCGCACGCTGATGAAAGCCACACCCGTCTCGGGCAGGCGCACACTGGCGGCCAGCTGCGATTTGACGAAGGCCTCGCCGAAGCTTTCGCCCACCCCCATCACTTCGCCGGTGGATTTCATCTCGGGCCCCAGGATGGTATCGACGCCGGGGAACTTCACGAACGGGAACACCGCCTCCTTGACCGAGTAGTAGTCGGGCTGCACCTCTTTGCCGATGCCCTGCTGGTCGAGCGTGATGCCGGCCATGGCGCGTGCCGCCACCTTGGCCAGCGACACGCCGGTGGCCTTGGACACGTACGGCACGGTGCGGGAGGCTCGTGGGTTGACCTCGAGCACATAGACCGTGCCGTTCTGGATGGCGAACTGCACGTTCATGAGTCCGATCACGTTGAGCGCGCGAGCCATCAGGCCGGTCTGGCGCTTGAGCTCTTCGATGATGTCGTCCGACAGCGAATACGGCGGCAGGCAGCAGGCCGAATCGCCCGAGTGCACGCCGGCCTGCTCGATATGCTCCATCACACCGCCGATGTAGATGCGCTGACCATCCGACAGGCAATCCACGTCCACCTCGACCGCATCCGACAGGAAGTGATCCAGCAGCACCGGCGAATCGTTGCTCACCTTCACGGCTTCGCGCATGTAGCGCTCGAGGTCGGCCTGGTCGTGCACGATCTCCATGGCGCGGCCCCCCAGCACGTAGCTGGGCCGCACCACGAGGGGATAGCCGATCTCGCTGGCCAGCGTCAGCGCCTCGGCTTCGGTACGGGCAGTGCGGTTGGGCGGCTGCTGCAGGTCGAGCTTCTGCAGCAACTTCTGGAAGCGTTCGCGGTCTTCGGCCACGTCGATGGACTCGGGGCTGGTGCCGATGATCGGCACGCCGTTGGCCTCAAGCGCCTTGGCCAGCTTGAGCGGAGTCTGGCCACCGTACTGCACGATGATGCCCGCCGGTTTCTCGTTGTGCACGATCTCGAGTACGTCTTCGAGCGTGAGCGGTTCGAAATACAGCCGATCGGCCGTGTCGTAATCGGTCGAGACGGTTTCGGGGTTGCAGTTGACCATGATGGTCTCGAAGCCGTCTTCCTTCAGTGCCTGCGCGGCATGCACGCAGCAGTAATCGAACTCGATACCCTGACCAATGCGGTTGGGGCCACCGCCCAGCACGATGATCTTCTTGCGGTCGGTGGGTTTCGACTCGCACTCTTCCTCGTAGGTGGAGTACATGTAGGCCGTGTCGGTGGCAAACTCCGCCGCGCAGGTATCGACTCGCTTGTACACGGGTCTCACGTTGAACTGATGGCGCAGCTTGCGCACTTCGCTCTCGGTGGTGTCGAGCAGCCAGGCCAGCCGACGATCGGAGAAACCGCGCCGCTTCAGCTGCCACAAGGTATCGCGATCGAGGTCGGACAGCGTGTGCTTCTCGAGGGCCAGTTCGATGTCGACGATCTCCTGGATCTGCGCGAGGAACCAGCGGTCGATGTGGGTGATGGCGTGCACTTCTTCGAGTGTCCAGCCCTGGGCAAAGGCATCACCCAGGTACCAGATGCGCTCGGGGCCAGGCTCGCCCAGTTCCACTTCGAGCTTCTCGCGATCGGTGGTCTTCTGGTTGAGGCCGTCCACGCCCACCTCGAGGCCGCGCAGCGCCTTCTGGAAAGACTCCTGAAAGGTGCGACCAATGGCCATGACCTCGCCCACCGATTTCATTTGTGTGGTCAAACGCGAATCGGCCTGGGGGAACTTCTCGAAGGCAAAACGCGGCACCTTGGTGACGACGTAATCGATGCTGGGCTCGAACGACGCCGGCGTGGCACCTCCGGTAATCTCGTTGCGCAGCTCATCGAGCGTGTAGCCGACAGCCAGCTTGGCCGCCACCTTGGCAATCGGAAAGCCGGTGGCCTTGGACGCCAGCGCCGACGAGCGCGATACCCGCGGATTCATCTCGATCACGATCATCCGGCCGTTGTGCGGATTGATGGCGAACTGCACGTTGGAGCCACCGGTATCCACACCGATCTCGCGCAATACCGCGATCGACGCATTGCGCATCAACTGGTATTCCTTGTCAGTGAGCGTCTGTGCCGGCGCCACGGTGATCGAATCGCCCGTGTGAATCCCCATCGGGTCGAGGTTCTCGATGGAACACACGATGATGCAGTTGTCGGCGCGGTCGCGCACCACTTCCATCTCGAATTCCTTCCAGCCCAGCAGCGACTCCTCGATCAGCAGCTCGTTGGTGGGCGAGGCTTCGAGGCCACGGCGGCAGATGGTGTCGAATTCTTCGGCGTTGTAGGCAATGCCACCGCCCGAACCACCCAACGTGAAGCTGGGGCGAATGACCGCGGGAAAGCCGGAAAGGCCGGTGGCAGCGGCGATGCGTCGCTGCACTTCCCAGGCCTCATCCATCGAGTGGGCAATGCCCGACTTGGCGGATTCGAGGCCGATGGCATCCATCGCATGCTTGAACTTCTGGCGGTCTTCGGCCTTCTCGATGGCGGCCGCATTGGCGCCGATCAGTTCGACACCATATTTGTCGAGCACGCCATGACGCGCCAGATCGAGCGCGCAGTTGAGCGCGGTTTGCCCGCCCATGGTGGGCAACAGGGCATCGGGGCGCTCGGCGGCAATGATCTTTTCGACCACCTGCCAGGTGATGGGCTCGATGTAGGTGGCGTCGGCCGTACCCGGGTCGGTCATGATGGTGGCCGGGTTGCTGTTGACCAGCACCACGCGGTAACCCTCTTCCTTGAGGGCCTTGCAGGCCTGGGCGCCGGAGTAATCGAACTCGCAAGCCTGGCCGATGATGATGGGGCCGGCGCCGATGATGAGGATGGTCTGGAGGTCTGTACGCTTGGGCATGAACGGGCTCTTGGGTGCGATGCGGGCCGGGCTCGGGCGACGGGCCACGGCGGTCGCGAATACGGTGAAGTCGGGATGGCGAAGTGCGGCAACGCCGGCAAGCGGCGTGGCCAGCGGCGTCAGCGCACCATCGACGCAACGAAGCGGTCGAACAGTTCGAGAATGTCGTGCGGCCCCGGGCTGGCTTCGGGGTGTCCCTGGAAGCAGAACGCCGGCCGATCGGTGAGTGCAAACCCCTGCAGCGAACCATCGAACAACGAGCGGTGAGTGACCCGCACATTGGCCGGCAGGCTGGTGCCATCGACCTCGAATCCGTGGTTCTGGCTGGTGATGAACACCCGGCCGGTGTCGAGATCCTGAACCGGATGGTTGGCGCCGTGGTGGCCGAACTTCATCTTGACGGTGCGCCCGCCCACGGCCAGGCCGAGCAACTGGTGGCCCAGGCAGATGCCGAACAGAGGCAGCTTGCGCTCAAGGAACTCGCGCGTGGCGGTCACCGCATAATCGCAGGGCTCGGGGTCGCCAGGCCCGTTCGACAGAAAAATGCCATCCGGGTCGAGGGCCAGCACCTCGGCGGCCGGGGTTTGCGCCGGCACCACGGTGATGCGGCAATCGCGCGAGGCGAGCAGGCGCAGGATGTTGTACTTCACGCCAAAATCCAGCGCCACGACGTGATGGCGACCGTTGCCCATGGTGGGGTAGCCACCGTGGAGCTCCCAGGCACCTTGGCTCCACGGCATGCTGGCCTCGATGCTGACCTCGCGAGCCAGATCCTGGCCCGACATGCCGGGGAAGGCGCGCGCCGCCGACAGCGCGGCGTCGACGTCGGTGCCGGAGGCAATGCAGGCGCCCTGGGCGCCACGCTCGCGCAGAATGCGCGTGAGCTGGCGGGTGTCGATGCCGGCAATGGCCACGATGCCTTCGTCGCGCAGATAGTCAGGCAATGAACGCCCGGCACGGAAATTGGACACCAGCGGCGGAACGTCGCGCACCACCAGGCCGGCGGCGAAAACGCGCCGGGCCTCGACGTCTTCGTCATTGACGCCGGTATTGCCGATGTGCGGATAGGTGAGCGTGACGATCTGGCCGTGGTAGCTGGGATCGGTGAGGATCTCCTGATAGCCGGTCATCGACGTATTGAAAACGACCTCGCCGACCGTGGAGCCTTCGGCACCCAACGAGACCCCGCGAAAGACAGTACCATCTGCCAATGCCAGGATTGCCGGAGTGGATGGAAGAGCTCCTTCGGGAAAGATGGATGGCAACAAGATCGGTACCCCAGTAGGTTGCAATATCAGGTGTTAAACCTTCTTATTATAGCCTCTGATAGCGTTGCAGACCCCGCATCGCCAACAGGATGAGACATCCTGTCAGCCCGATCGTCACCACACCTGTTGCCATGCCGGCGCCCAGGCTGCCCTGCTCGAATTGCCGCCAGATATACACCGAGACGGTTTGCACTCCGGCCGGCGCCAGCAGCAACGAAGCCACCAGCTCTCGCGACGCCACGGCAAACACCAGCACCATCGACGCAAACAACGCCGGCAACACCAGCGGCAGCACGATGTGCCACAGCGCCCGCACGGTGCTGGCCCCATGCACTCGCGCCGCGGCCTCCAGGCTGCCCACCACCTGCCGCAGGGCTCCGTGAGCGTATCGCACCGGATACGGCAACAGCAGACACACATAGGCAAGCAGAAGAATCCACACCGTGTGGTACGGGGTGACCGGCAACCAGGGATGGTTCCAAAAGAGGATGAAGCCCACGGCAACCACCACCCCTGGCAGCGTATTGGGCAGCAACGAGAGCGCATCGAGCCATGCGCCGCGCCGCTGATCGGGACGCGTGGCACACCAGGCCACCGCCAAACCCAGCGCCCCGGCCAGCACGGCAGCCCCCAACCCCAGGCCCAGGCTCAACAACAGCGCTTCGGCGGCTTCACCCGCGCCGTCCAGAAGACCCGCAAAATGCTGAAATGTGGCGTTCTGGCGCGAAAGGCCTCCCGACAGCGTGCGGGTGGAGGCCGTGACCAGCATCGCTGCCAATGGCGCGATCGAAGCCAGGGTGACCACCACGCCGGCCCACGTGAGCACCGGCCATCGCCACCTCCCGAGCTCACGCTGCGCCACGGGCGCAGGCTTGCCGTCGAGGGAGGCAAAGTCATGACCGCGCAGCAAGCGTCGCTGCCCGAAGAACGCCAGCAGCGCCAGCCCCACCAGCACCAGCGACAGGACGGCGGCGCCGGGCAAGTCCACCGGCCATTCGGACAAGCGCGTCTCGATGCCAGTCACCAGAACCGGAAAATTGGCATTGGCAGCCAGAACCGCAGGCGTGCCGTACTCCTCGATCGACATGGCGAACACCAGCAGAAGGCTGGCGGCCAGCGCGGGCAAGGTGAGCGGCAAGGTGATCCGCAGAAAGGCATGCATCGGGCTGGCGCCATGCGTACGAGCGGCGTCGAGCAGACGTCCACTCATCATGCCGATGCTGCGCGACACCGCAAAATACACCACCGGGAACACGTTGAGCGTCATCACCAGCACCACACCGGGTACCGAGAAGAGCAGATCGGCCAGATTCACGCCGGCCACCTGCTCCAGGTAACCCTTGGGCTGCAGCAGCAGCGTCCAGGCCATGGCTGCCATGTATGGTGGAATCAGGAACGGCACCAGCATGAGCACGTCCCACAAGGCGGCAGCCGGGAGGCGAAAGGCACCACGCACGACGCCCAGGGGAGCCCCCAGCAACAACGACGCCAGCACCACGCCGAACCCGAGTTGCAGGGTGTTGCCCGACAGTTCCAGCCAGACGGGGTCCGCCAGCGCTTCGGTCAACGCCGAGAATGGACGTGCAAGACTCCCCCGGGACAACTCGGGAAAGATGGCCTGCAACACGATCATCAGCACCGGCAGCCCCACCACCAGCACCAGGGCCAGGGTGGTGAACCGTTGCAGGCCATGCGTTCCGGTCATGGGTTTCAACGCTGGAAAATGGCACCGAACTGCTGCAACAGCGCCGCCCGGTCGGGCGTCTCGGCCGCGCCACCCTCGGCCGGCGTCAACAGCGGAATCCCCTCGAGGCCCACCCGTTGGGCCGGGACGTCGCTGCGCGCCGGCAGCAGGTAGACATTGGCCACATGCTGCTGCCCTTCTTCGGACAACACGTAATCCACGAAGGCGCGCGCGGCGTCGGCCTCGTCGGTGCTGGCCAGAATCATCATGGGGCGCGGCGCAATCACGGTTCCGCTCGCGGGGAAGATCACTTCGATGCTTTCGCCCTGCGCCTTGCGGCCGTAGGCCACATAATCCACGGCGCCAAACACGGCGGCCTTGGCACCCTGGAGCACAGGATTCAGCGCCTGCGCATTGGCGCCGGCCACGGCCGCGCCGTTGCGCTGCAGTTCCTGCAGCAGCGACCAGGCCTCATCGCCTCGGGCGGCCACCAGGCCACCCAGCAATTGAAGGGCAGTGCCGGACTGGGCCGGATCGGGAAGATTCACGAGATCGGCATAGGGCGGGGTCGCAAGGTCACCCCAGTCGGTGGGACGCGGTGTGCCGCTGTCGGTATTCCAGACCAGAGCCAGCGCCGAGAGCGCCTGGGCCACATAGGTGGGCTGACGATAGGCTTCGGGCACAGTCGCCGCATTGGGGCTGGCATAGGGCATCAACCAGCCGCGTTCATGCAGGTCGGCAGCGCTGTCCCATGACGCCGAGATCACGACATCCGCTTGCGGATTGCCCGCTTCGGCTTCGAGTCGCGCAAAGACCTTGCCGGTCGTGGCCTGAAAGACGTCCACATCGGCACCGGTACGCTGGCTGTAACCCTCGGCCAGTGCCTTGATCAGCGGCGCGGGGCCCGCCGAGTAAATGGTGAGTGCACTGGCCGGTGCCAGGCCGCAAAGAGGTACCGCGAGCAGCATCGCTGCTCCGATCTTGCCGGTCATCGTGTTCATATCGCCATCCTTGAAAAATTGCAGAAATCGGGTTGCCGCCAACAGACATCAGGCAGCCAGTCGTCGAGGCAGTCGGTCGGTCACCAGGGCGCCATCGTGCAAATGCACGATGCGGTCGGCGATGGTGTCTGCCTCCTGGGGGTCGTGAGTGACATAAAGAGCCGTGGTTCGATGGCTGCGCAACAGGCTGCCGATCTCACCGCACAGAGAAGCGCGCAGATCGTGGTCGAGGTTGGACAGCGGCTCGTCAAACAGCACCAGACGAGGGCGTGCCACGAGCGCTCGCGCCAGCGCCACGCGCTGTTGCTGTCCGCCCGACAGCCGCGCCGGTCGGCGGTCGGCCAACTCGGCCAAACCCACCTGAGACAACGCTTCCAGTGCGCGACACCGGGCCTCCGGCCGTGCCAGTCGGCGCATTCTCAGCGGGAACATCACATTGCCAAGCACGGACAAGTGGGGCCAGAGTGCATAGTCCTGAAACACCATGCCCAGCCCCCGCCGTTCCGGCGGCCACTGCTGGTGCCCATCGGCCACGACATCGCCACCGATGCGAATCACCCCGGCCGACGGTGCCAGCAGACCCGCCACCATCCGCAACAGCGACGTCTTGCCACAGCCCGACGGCCCGAGCAGGGCGACCACCTGGCCCACCGGCACCTGCAGATCGATGTCCTGCAATAGCGTGCGGTGGCCCAGGCGAAGTGTCAGGCCCTCCAGCGAAAGACCCGACGCGGTTGTGCCCGACGACATCAGAAACGGTGCCGCACGCCAATACCGATCTGGTGGCCGCTCGAATCGGGCTGGAAGCCGTACAGGTCACCGTCGCGGAAACTGGCCAATGCGTAGAGATTGGTGCGCTTCGACATGGGATAGTCGTAACCGACGTTGTAGACCTGCACGTCTTCGCCACCCGGGAATGCGGAGTCGTCCGGCTTTACGAAATGGAAGGCGCCACGCAGGGTACCCGCGCCCAACGGGACCGACGCGCCAAGGATATAGGCGTTGACGTTGCCGTCGAAGTAAGCTGATGAGCCGAGATCATTGTTGGGTCCGGAGGCAGGGCCCTCGCCACTCTTGATCCAACCATCCTTCTGCTGCGACCAACCGGCGTACAACTTGAAGCTATCGAAGTCGTAGCTACCGCCGAGCTGGACCGCCTTGGGCTTGCGGCCGTTCGCATTGGGATCGATATCGCTGGGATCGAGCTGATCGTAAGTCAGTGCCAGGTAGATGGGGCCCTGATCGTAGCGCGCTGCCAGACTGAAAGCACGCGTGCTGTTGTCACTGGGAGCCGAGCTGCCACGGGTATTGAAGGAATAACCAGCCGCAGCCTGAAAGCCACTGAACTTCGGCGAAAAGTAGGTGACGCTATTATCGAACCGCGGCGTCGCCGACGCGCGGAAACCGCCGTTGCCGAGCGCAGCATCCGACCAGCCCGTACCGAAGGGGCTCACACTGCCGAAGAACGACACGGCCACGGTTTGCTGCCGGCCGAAGCGAACATCACCGAAGTTGCCGCTCAGGCCACCCCAGGCGGCACGACCGAACAGACGGCCATTGTTGCCCTGGGCGCCATTGTTGAGGTTGAAGCCGCTTTCGAGTTGAAAGTTGGCGCGCAAGCCGTTACCCAGATCTTCATGGCCCCTCAGGCCCCAGCGCGAACCCGACTGGCCACCGCTTTTCATGCCGGTCACGGTGTCGGTACTCACACCATTGATCTTGGTCTTTTCGGTGAAAATGCCGGCATCGACAATACCGTACAGAGTCACGCTGGTGGCGTGAGCCGGAACCGACAGCAGTGCGGCCGAAGCCAGGGCGGAAACGAGAGCGAGACGTTGCATTTGTACCTTCCTTTGAGTTCGTAAATTCCGGATCGTGGTGACCCCGAAACCACCGCAACGCAGTGCGGATGTAGGCATTGAACCGGCCGCGCATGACAGCCCGGTTAAGTTGCGATGACCGAACCATGACAAGCCCTCGCCCCCGAGGGGGACGCGCGGCGATGCCGTATCATCGGCACTGGGCAGGTCGTTGCGTGCCGACAACACCCGCCCGGTTTTCGGCCGATCGACACGACTTTCACCGTATTCCGCTCATGACCAGTCTGCTGCAATCCCTGCGCCGCCACACCACCGTGGTGGCTGACACCGGTGATCTCGAAGCCATTCGCGAGTACCGCCCTACCGACGCCACGACCAACCCCACGCTCATACTCAAAGCCGCCCAAAGCGAGCTTGGCCGCCCCCTGGTAGACCAGGTGCGGCGCGAGCAACGCCATGGCGACCCCACACAGCGGCTGCAGGCCACGCTGGTGCGGTTTGGCTGCGCCATCCTCGAACACATTCCCGGTCGGGTTTCCACCGAAGTCGACGCTCGCCACGCCTTCGACGTGCGCACCACCATCGAACTCGCGCGCGACCTGATCGAGCGCTATCGCGCAGCCGGCATCGAACGCGAGCGTGTTCTGATCAAGATTGCCGCAACCTGGGAAGGGATCCAGGCCGCGCAAGTGCTGCAACAGGAAGGCATCCGCTGCAACATGACGCTGCTGTTTTCGCTACCACAAGCCATGGCCTGCGCGGCGGCTCGGGCACAATTGATCTCACCTTTCGTGGGCCGCATCCTGGATTGGCACAAACGCGAGGCCGGAGCCCAGTGGAACGACGAAGCCAACGCGGGCGCCAACGACCCCGGCGTGCAATCGGTGCGAGCCATCCATCAGGCTTACCAACGTCATGGCGTGGCCACCGAGATCATGGGTGCGAGTTTTCGCAACACCGGCCAAATCCTGGCCCTGGCCGGCTGCGACCTGCTCACCATCAGCCCTGCCCTGCTGGCCGAACTCGAAAGTACCCAAGGCGAGGTGCCGCTGGCGCTCCACCGCGACAACGCCGCCACACACCCCTTGCCGGCGCCGGTCGAAGCGGATTTCCGCTTTTGTCTCAATGAAGACGCCATGACCACCGAAAAACTGGCCGAAGGCATCCGGGTATTCAACCGCGATGCGCGCGCGCTGGATTCTCTACTGGCGGCATGATGGCCAGCGCCCGCTCCCGGCGGCGCTGCGTGGCCACCTCGCGCAAGCGATCGAGCAGATCGCGCAAAGCCGGGCCTGGCGCCTCGGCACTGCGTTGCAACAGACCCACCGGCTCTTCGGTACCCGTGGTATCGAACGGCAGTGCCTTGAGCTCACCGCGCGCGAGATCCGACGCCACGGCGCTGGGGGCGGTAAACCAGATGGCATCACCTGCCTGCACCAGGCTGCGGGCCACCGACACCGACAGGGTCTCTGCCAGCACATCGGGCCGGCCATCGAGCTGAGCCGCCAGAAAACCGTCGGCGCCATGACGAATCAGCGTGCCGGCAGGTGGCAGCACCAGGCGGTAGTCGAGCAACACCCGCGGCAGCACCGGATGGCGCTGCGATCGCTGCAGGGGATGATCGGGCCGCGTCACGATCACCAATGGCTCGGCATACAAAAACTCGAATGCCACGCCCGACATCTCGCTGGGGTCGGCCAGGCGGGCAATGGCCACGTCGAGCTCCTGGCGGCCGAGCAGCTCGACCAGCCGGGCATTGTTGGCTTCGATGACCTGCAACGTCATGCCCGGATGCTGCGACTGCCAGAGCATGACGGCCGGTGCCAGCAGTGCCGGCGCCACCGTGGGCAGCACGCCAACGCGCAGCACGGGATTGACCGGGGTATCTTGCACGCTGTCGAGTGCCTGCCCGAGGGCGGCGAGGCAATCGGCGGCGTGAGTTTCAAAGGCGGCACCCGCCGCCGTGAGGCTGACACCGCGGCGCTCACGATGCAACAAAGGTGTGCCAACGATCTCTTCGAGTTCGTTGAGCGTTTTGGTGACCGCCGGCTGCGTGATGGCCAGGGCGTCGGCAGCAGCGCGCAGCCGACGCAGCCGCGCCACGGCAAGAAAACACTGCAGATGCCGCAGGCGCAAGCGCGCCGCCGCGCCACGACGAAACACCATCCCCGGAGGGGCAGGCGTGGCCATTGATAACTCCTGGTTAATTAAAAATTAAAGAAAGGTCAATTTAATTAACCCAGAGTAATGTGTAAAGTGACGTCAATCCGCCACTCTCTGGAGCCGTTCCATGAGCGACAACGCCACCCTAAGCCCACGCGACTGGTCCAGCCATTCGCCCTACGTCTACCCCGAGTACAAATCCACGGTGCTGCGGGGTCCACAAAAGCCGCTGGTGCCGCTCAAGGGAGCCCTGGGCGACCTCAACGCCCCCGTTTATGGCCACGACGACCTCGGCGAGTTCGACGCCGACCTCACCCGCAATGCCCGCCGCAACGGCGAGCCGATGGGTGAGCGCATCATCGTCACCGGCCGGGTCACCGACGAAGATGGCAAGCCCGTGCGCAACACCCTGGTCGAAATCTGGCAAGCCAACGCCGCCGGCCGCTACGTGCACAAGGTGGATCAGCACGACGCCCCGCTCGACCCCAACTTTCTCGGCGCCGGTCGGTGTCTCACCGACAACGAGGGCCGCTACAGCTTCATCTCGATCAAGCCTGGCGCCTACCCCTGGGGCAACCACCCCAACGCCTGGCGCCCCAACCACATCCATCTGTCGCTGTTCGGCCAGCACTTCAACAGCCGCCTGGTGACCCAGATGTACTTCCCGGGCGATCCCTTGCTGGCGTTCGACCCCATCTTCCAGGGCACCCCCGAACACGCCCGCGATCGTCTGGTATCGAAGTTCTCGCTCGACGTCACCAAGCCCGACTGGGCGCTGGGCTATGTGTTCGACATCGTCCTGCGCGGCCCCAACCAGACACCGATGGAGCAGTGATCCCATGAAACTCGGTCAAACCCCCTCGCAAACCGTCGGCCCCTACTTCGCCTACGGCCTCACGCCCGAACAATATCTTTACGATTTTCCCAGCCTGTTCCCGCCGGTTCTGGTGCGCCCCGACACCCCCGGAGAAGTCATCCAGATCACCGGCCAGGTGCTCGACGGCGCGGGCAACCCGATCAACGACGCCATGCTCGAAATCGCGCATGCCGACGCTCAGGGCAAGTTCGTCACCTCGCCCGAACAGGTCGAGGCTTCCGGCTTCACGGGCTTCGGGCGCTGTGGCACCGGTACCGATCCGCAAAACCGCTACACGTTTCACACCATCAAGCCCGGCGCCACCAACGCCAGCGAAGCTCCCTACGTCAACGTGATCGTCAGCATGCGCGGCATGCTGGTGCACGCCTTCACGCGCATCTACTTCGACGACGAAACCGCGGCCAACGAGAAAGACGCCGTGCTCAACAGCGTACCGGCCGAGCGCAGACAAACCCTGATCGCGCGTCGCGAAGAGCGCAAGGGCCGCGTGGTTTACCACTTCGATCTGCACATGCAGGGCGACCACGAAACCGTGTTCTTCGATCTGTAATCCCGGTTTTTCCTCCTCCTTCGGAATTGAGCCGATGCCATGCATCGGCTTTTTTTATGGCACGCCTGGTCTCGGAGGTGCCAGGGCGCGATGCGCTTCGTCGCGAAAGGCCGAGGGCGACATGCCGGCGTGTCGCTGGAAGAATCGACTGAAGTACGCCGCATCCTGAAAGCCGAGTTCGAACGCCACTTCCTTGACGCTGAGCTGCGTGTAGGCCAGGTCGCGCTCGGCTTCGGCCATCAGGCGGCGATGAATCACGCCCAGCGCCGACAGGCCACGTTCGGCGCGACAGATGCGATTGAGCTGCGTGGGCGTCAAGCCGAGCTCGCCAGCGAAGAAGGCAATGTCGCGACGCTGCCGAAAATGGGCTTCGACCAGGTGGTAGAAGCGTCGCAAATGCTGCCGACCCCGTGAGGCCTCACCCGGCCTGGGTGCCGCCCGCAACTGCCGGGCCAGCTCGCCCAGCACCAGATGCATGGCCCCCACCACCGCTGCCCCACGCCAGGGATCGGGCGACGCATGGTGCGAGGCCAGCAGCTGCACCAGGGTGTCGATGGCCGCGGCGCCGGGCGGCTGCAGGTCGAAATGAACCGGTTCGGCAAAAGCCGCCACCAGCGCCACCGGCAAACTGTGCTGAACCGCGGTAATCACATGGCCCTGCACATCGCGCGAGAAGCGAAAGCCATGCGGGTAACCCGCGGGCACCACCAGGGCACAAGGTCCGGCCAATGGCAATTCGATCGTATCGAGCCGGGCCGAACCCTTGCCCTGGCCAATGTACAGAATCTGCAAGAAATAGTCGTGACGATGCGGCCGGATCTCCCATTGATGCAGGCGGCTGCGGGAGGCAATGGACTCGCAATGCAAGCGCTCGGCACCGCCGAAGGGTCGGGAACGCTCGCCATAAAGCGCGTAGCTGGGAACCGTGGTGGGCGACATGCCTCGAGAACGCATCGTAAGAATGTTCTTATTGTGCAAGCGCTTGTCGCATCTGTCCATTGGAAGCCGGGCATGAGCGGGCGTAGACTGCACGCATTCCATCGAATCCTCGGAGACGCCCATGCGAACTCAGGTTGCCATCATCGGATCGGGCCCCTCGGGCCTGCTGCTCGGCCAGTTGCTGCACAAGGCTGGTATCAGCAACATCATCCTCGAACTGCGCAGCAAAGCGTATGTGCTGAGTCGCATTCGCGCCGGCGTGCTCGAACAGGGCACGGTCGATCTGATCGACACCGCCGGTGTGGGCGAGCGCATGCACCGCGAAGGCCTGGTACACGACGGCACCGAGCTGTGTTTCGGCGGTCAGCGCCATCGCATCAACTTCAAGGAGCTGATCAACAAGACGGTCATGGTGTATGGCCAGACCGAAGTCACGCAAGATCTCATGGATGCCCGCGAAGCGGCCGGCCTCGACACCATCTACGAGGCGGAAGACGTGGCGCTCCACGACTTCGACGGCGAGCATCCGCGCGTGACCTGGCGCAAGGACGGTGCCGAACACGAGCTGCAATGCGACGTCATTGCCGGCTGCGACGGTTATCACGGCGTCAGCCGTCAGTCCGTACCCGACAGCGCCATCCGGAACTACGAGCGCGTCTACCCCTTTGGCTGGCTGGGCATCCTGTCGGATACCCCACCGGTTTCCGAAGAGCTGATCTATTCCAATCACGAGCGCGGCTTTGCCCTGTGCAGCATGCGCTCGCCCACGCGCAGCCGCTACTACGTGCAATGCTCGCTCGACGACAAGGTGGAAAACTGGTCAGACGACTCCTTCTGGGAAGAGCTCAAGCGCCGCCTCGACGACGAAGCGGCACAAAGCCTGGTTACCGGCCCATCCATCGAAAAGAGCATCGCGCCGCTGCGCAGTTTCGTGGCCGAGCCCATGCGCTTCGGCAAGCTGTTTCTGGCCGGCGACGCCGCCCACATCGTGCCGCCCACCGGCGCCAAGGGCCTCAATCTGGCGGCCAGCGACATCCGCTATCTGTGGCAGGCCCTGGTGGACTACTACGGTGGCAGCAGCGTCGGTATCGACCACTATTCCGAACGTGCCCTGCGCCGCATCTGGAAGGCCGAGCGCTTCTCGTGGTGGATGACCTCCATCCTGCACAAGTTTCCCGAAACCGGCGACTTCGGCCACCGTATCCAGCAGGCCGAGCTCGACTACCTGGTGGGCTCCAAAGCCGCGATGACCTCGCTGGCCGAAAACTACGTCGGCCTGCCCTTCGAAGACTGAGCCCACTACAACCGCTGGCCGCCACTCACCTCGATGCACTGCGCCGTGACCCAACGGCCAGCATCCGAGGCCAGAAACGCCACCACCTCGGCGATATCCATCGGCTCACCGAACCGCCCCAGGGCAATGGTGGCAAGGGCCGCTGCGCCAGCCTCGGTGGCGGGATCCACCGGGTTCATGTCGGTGGTCGTGAGGCCGGGCGCCACGGCATTCACCGTGATGCCCCGGCTGCCCAGCTGCTGCGCCAGCAGGCGCGTGAGCGCCTCGAGCGCAGCCTTGGTGGGGGCATAAGCGGCCATGGCGGGGTATGCTGCCCGCGTACCCATCGATGACAGATTGATGATGCGGCCACCGTCGCGCAGTCGCGACAAGCCCTGCTGGATGATAAAAAAGGGCGAACGCCAGTTCACCCGCATCATGCGGTCGAAGCTTTCGGCCGAGATCTGCTCGATGGGCGCACGATCGATCACGCCGGCGTTATTGACCACGACATCCACTGCGGCCGGCAAACCCAGCCCGGCCAGCCGTTGATCGACCGCTTGCCACAGCTGCTCGGCGGCGTCGTCGGCATCGAGGTTGGCCAATACGGCAGCGGCGCGGCCACCCGCGCGTTCGATGCGCTGGCACACCCTCTGCGCCGCCTCACCGGACTGATGGCCGTGCACCAGCACGGTGGCGCCCCGCGCGCCCAGCAACTCGGCAATGGCGCTGCCGATACCGCGGCTGGCGCCGGTAACCAGCGCCACCTTGCCGTCGAGAGACCAGCTTTCGTCTGTCATGCCAACCTCAAGGCTTGATCACCAGTTTGCCGAACGCACGCCGCTCGGCCAGCGCACGAAAGGCCTCGGGCGCTTCTTCCAGCGCGTAGGCCTGTTCCACCGGCGGGTTGAGCTTGCCTTGCTGCACGAGATCGAGCAAGGCATGCAGGTCTTCGGGATTCCAGCCATTGGAGCCCAGAATGTTGAGCTCGAAGGTCCAGATGTAACGCAGGTCGGTTTGCGGATCGAAGCCGGCCGTGGCACCGCAGGTGAGCAGCATGCCGCCCTTGCGCAGGCTCTTGATCGACGGCACCCAGGTGTCGCCGCCCGTAAAGTTGATGATCATGTCCACGCCGCCCTCGCCCCAGATCCGCGGCTTGCCCACGATCTCCCGCAGGGACTTGGCGAAATCCTGTTCGGCGTAGTTGATGCCATGATCGGCACCCAGCGCCGCGAGCTTGTCGAGCTTTTCCTGGCTGGAGGCCGCCACGATCACCTCGGCACCACTGAGCCGGGCAAGCTGCACGCAGCAGGTGCCCACGCCACCGGAGGCGCCGAGAATGAAGATCTTCTGGCGCGACTGGCCGTCGAGTTTGAGCCCGCCACGTACCACCATCATCCGGTACGCGGTGCCATACGCCACCGGCAAGGCAGCCGCACTCTCGAAGCTGACGTTGTCGGGCAGGCGAATCAACTGGGTGGCCGGCACCTTGCACAGCTCGGCCAGGCCGCCGTCGGTGGTTTCTCCCATCAGGCCATACGGTTCGCGGATGTAGGGGTCGACCAGCACGCGATCGCCGACCTTCCAGTCACCGCAGTCGGCGCCCACCGCCTCGATGGTGCCGGCCATATCAATGCCCATGATGATGGGCATGGGCACCTTGATGCCGGGCATGCCGCGCAGCGTGAACAGGTCGTGATAATTGAGGGTACATGCGCCCACGCGAATGACGACATGGCCAGGCGCAGGAGCGGGATCGGGCCAATTGGCCTCGAAGGTGATTTCGTTGACTTCGCCGTGCTGACGAATCACTTGTGCTTTCATGGGATGGTTCCTGAAATAATGAACAAACTTGGCCGGCAGGTCGGCGCGGGCATCGTCAGCGTCGCAGTGCGCTGGCCCATTGCCGGATCTGCTGGCGATCGACCTTGTTGGCGGCCGACAGCGGCAGGCTGTCGACAAACCGGATGAACCGCGGGTGCGCGTATACCGGTCCCTGTTCGAGGGCAAACTGCTTGAGTTCGTCGGCTGATAGCGCCACATCCGGCCGGCGTACGACGAAGGCCGCCGGGATCTGGCCCTTGATGTCATCGGCCACGGGTACCACGGCCGCCTGTGCCACGCCGGGATGACGCTCCAGCAGCTTTTCGATTTCGCCCGGGTAGAGGTTTTCGCCACCACAGACGAACATGTCGTCGGCACGACTCACGAAATAGAAAAAGCCATCGGCATCGCGGCGCATGACATCACCCGTGCGATACCACCCATCGACCAGGCGGCGTGCGGTGTCTTCGGGGCGGTTGAGATAACCGGGCATGATGGCCCCATTGCGCACCCAGAGCTCGCCCTCATCGGCCGTGGCGCCGCCGTCGAGGTGCACCTCGACGGCGGGCAAGGGGTAGCCCAGCGCCAGCCGAGGGCGCGGCTTGCCGTCGGGATGCGGCCCGAACACGGCCGGACCCGTCTCGGTGGTGCCCCAGCCATTCTGCACCTGCGCGTTGGGGAACATTTGCGCCACCTGCTCGAACAAGGCATCGGTGACCGGCGCCGACCCCATGGCCACGTTCACCACACACGAGAGATCCAGCGCCTGCCAGGTGGCCTCCTCACGCGCACACAGCGCCAGCATGGTGGGCACCGCCGTGACGATGGTGCAACGTTGCGTGGCAACGGCCTGCAGGTAGGCACGCGCATCGAACCGCGTCATCAGCACCAGCGTGCCACCATACGCGGTGACCGTCTTGGCCAGAAACAGGGCGTTCATGTGCGACAGCGGTGCCGCCGTGAGCACCCGCGCGGCCGTCTCCTGCATGAAATGGCCGCCATTCACTGCCACTTGTTGCAATGTCCAGATATAGCCGCCATGCGTGAGCGGAACGCCTTTGGGCACCCCGGTAGAGCCCGAGGTGTAGAGAATGGTGGCAAATGCCTCGGCCGCAACCGCCACGGGCACCTGCGGCTCTTGCGCGAGCGCGTTGCGCCAGGCGTCGGGCTGATCGAGCACAAAGGCCGGCATTCGTCCTTCGAGCCGGGCGACCCAGGCGGCATCGGCAAATATCCCTTCAATTGCCGCATCGGCCAGAATGTGTTCCACCGTGTCTTCAGGCAGTTTCACGCCGATGGGCACGGGGCACAGGCCAGCTTGCATGATGCCGTAATAGGTGAGCAGATACTCGGCACGATTCTGCCCGAGCAGCGCCACGCGGGCGCCGGGCGCCAGACCGCGCTCCAGCAGGCTTCGGGCAACGCGGCCCGCAAGCTCCCGCATATCGCCGTAGGTAAAGCGTCGCTCGCCGCCTTCGGGCGTGAGCTCCACCAGCCAGAGGTGATCATCGGGCTTCGGGGCAATCATGCCGCCAAGATTGCTGTGCTGGGGTAATGCCATGTGCAATGCTCCGGCTGCGGGCTCAGCCCGGCTGGCCGCTGTAGCAACCACGGCCCACGGCGACCAGACGATCCTGCTCGTCGAATACATCGACATCGGCCACGCCCACGGTACGGCCCACGCGCCTGGCCGTGGCGCGCGCGCGCAACACGCTGCCGCTGGCCGGTCGGAGGTAATCCACCCGGAAATTGATGGTGGGCACACCACCGCCCGCCTTGACGGCCACGGCAAAATCGCCCACGGTGTCGATGAAGGATGCAATGGGCCCACCGTGAAACTGGCGATGCTCGGCGTCGCGAGCCAGCGAGGGCTGCAGGGGCATGGTCATGTCGACCGTGCCCGCGTCGGCGTCGACGGCCACCACCTGCATCTGACAAAACCGGATGAAGGGCGATTCGTCGGCCCATTGTTGCAGCACGTCGCGCGTCACGGGTGAAGTCTCGGCTTGAGACATGAGGAAGACTCCTTGAATGTGAACGGCAGCTGACGGCCCCCAGGGGCCCCGCAGCTATGCCGTTCGGTATTTCCAGAAAACGGTACGGTGGTGCAGAAACCGAACCAGCGCGGCCAGCATCGACGCCAGCACTGCCAGCACGGCCACAGCGGCAAACATGCCGGCGGCATTGATGTCGTAGGATGCGGCCCGGATGAAATACCCCAGACCCGCGCGAGCCGCAAGGAACTCTCCGACCACGCAAAGGATGAAACTGAGTGCGGCACAGATTTCGAGGCCGCCGAAGATGTAATCGAGCGACGACCTCACCTTGATCTGCCACACGATTCGCCAGCGGCTGCCACCGAACGCTCGCCCCATGTCGAGCCACTCGGGCGGTGCGGTCTGCATGCCGGATACGGTGTTGATGAACATCACGAAGAACGTGCCGATGGCCACCAGGGCCACTTTGGACGCCAGACCGATGCCGAACCAGACGATCACCAGGGGAGCAATCGCCACCATGGGCATCGCCTGCAGCGCCAGCGCCATCGGGTACACCGCCCGGTTGAGCACCTTGACCTCGCCCACCACGATACCCAGCAATACGCCCAGACTGGCGCCAATGGCAAGGCCACCGAGCGTACCGTAGACCGTCGCCTGCAAGTGACCGCTGAAGCCGCCACCCTGCACCCAGGTCAGCAGCGTGATGGCAACGTGCCCTGGGGTCGGCAGCAAGGCGGCGTCGGCCACCAGCCAACGCGCCACCAGCTCCCACACCAGCACCAGCGAGGCCAGGCCTGCGATCGGCAGCACGACGCGCGCCCATGCGGGAGCACCGTTTTCCCACCTAGCCATGGCGTTGTTCTCCTTCCCAGAAAATGAGCCGTCGCTTGCCCCATTGCAGCAACATGCCGCCGGCATAACCCATGACACCCAGCAGCACCATGGCGGCGACTGCCGTCACGGCGTCAAGCATATTGGCGGAGTTGTCGATCAGGAACCCGGCACCGCCCATGCCCATGATGAACTCCATCACCACGCAGCCCACCAGGGCAAAGCCCCAGCCTACCTGCAGCCCGGCCACGATCGACCCTGCCGCACTGGGCAGACCCAGATGCAGATAGGTCTTGAAGCCGCCGGCATTGAGCGTCAGGAAAAGATCGCGCAGCACCGATGGCGTGGACCGAATACCCACGAAAGTGCCAACAAAAACCGGGAAGAAGCAGGTCAGTGCCACCAGGGTAACCGTGCTGTGGGTTTGGTAGCCCAGCCACAACAACACGAGAGGTGCGATGGCAACTTTGGGAACGGCCTGCAGCAGCACCACCATGGGGTAGGTTGTGAGCTCGACCACCCGGTTCATGGCCAGCACGCTGCCCACCACCAGCGCCAGCGCGGCACCCAGCAGGTAGCCCGCCAGCGTGGTCAGCAAGGTGAGGCCCATGTGCGGCCAGAGGTCTCCTTCGGTGAAGAGTCCGTGGTAGATGCGAAGCCCCACTTCGGCCGGGCCGGGCATCAGGCGGCTGGGCAGCCCGAATGCCGCCACCACGCCACCCCAGATCAGGATCAGCAGAACAAAGGGCGCAATCCGCACGCCGAATTCGCGCAACAGGGAACTCATGGCGTGGCTTCCTCAGCTGTGGCTGAACATATCGCGCAGATGGTTGGACAATTCCACGAACCGCGGCTCGGCCAGGGTGTGCGTGTTGCGCGGCCGAGGCAGATCGATCGTGAGATCTTCGATGACCTTGCCTGGACGGCCACTCATCACCACCACCCGATCCGACAGGAAGACCGCCTCCGGGATGGAGTGCGTGATGAACAGCACCGATGGCCGGGTTTCGAGCCAGATTCGCTGCAACTCGACCATCATGTTTTCGCGAGTCATGGCATCGAGCGCCGCGAAGGGTTCGTCCATGACCAGCACCGCGGGGTCGCGAATGAGTGAGCGTGCCACGGCCACGCGTTGCTGCATGCCCCCCGACAACTCGAAGGGGTAGCGATCGCGAAACGAGGTCAGGCCTACCAGCTCCAGCAAGGCCTCGGCCCGCTCGAGGTAGGGTTTGACGCCCTTGCCGGTGAGTCGTATGGGCAACAGAACGTTCTCGAGCGCGCTTTTCCAGGGCAGCAGAGCGGCCTGCTGAAACGCCACGCCGACGTCGTCGCGAGCGCCGGTGGCCGGCACACCATCAAAGCAAACGGCCCCTTCGGTCGGTTGCAGCAATCCGGAAACCAGCTTGACCAGCGTCGACTTGCCACAGCCCGATGGTCCCAGCACCGACACGAACGAGGCCGGCTCCACCACGAGGTTGAAATCCTGCAGGGCCACCACCGGGCCACCCCGGGTGGGGTAGCTCAGCCCGACATGGTCGAGGCTGAGCCGCGTATTGCGGGTGTGGGCCAACCGGGCAGAGGCGGCTTGTTGCGTCATTGGGCGCCCTTGGCCGCGGCGCGCACCGCATCCACGTCGAAGTCGTTGAACGCATCGACGAAACGGTCGGTGTAGAGGATGTCGAGCTCGAAATCGGTGTTGTCGATCTGACCACCCTGCTGCATCTTGGCAACCAGGTTCTCCCAGTCGGCCTGCGTGTAGCGGCCATGCTCGCCTGTGTTGGCCTGCACATTGCCAATGGCAAATGTGCCTTCGTTGACGGCCTTGAAGGTTCGGATCCAGTCGGCCTCTTCGTTGGCCGGGGGTTTGGCGCTCGGATCGATCTGCCAGTAAGCCCTCACGCAGGCTTCGGTGTCGGCCATGCAGGCCTCAAGCGACTTGGTGACGGCACGACCCATGCCGGCCACCACCTCGGGGTCATTTTCGATCATGTCGTCGCTGGTGGCCAGACCATTGGAAAACACCTGCAGAAACTCATCCGGGATGGGAAGTCGGCGGATGTCGGTGCCGGCCTGCTCCATCATCACGTTCTGCGTGGCCGGCAGATTGAGGGCATCGACACTGCCGGAGATCAGACGCTGCCAGGCCGCCGGCCCGACGCCCACAGGGACCACACGCACGTCATCCATCCAGGTCACGCCGGCATCGGTCAGCATCAGACGCGACATGGGCAGATTGCCCCAGCTTAGCGCACCTACGCCGAGCGTCTTGCCGTCGAGATCGGCCAGCGTCTGGATCGGGCTGTCTTCAAGAACGGTGAACTCGAAAATGTTGCGGGGATAGAAATTGTAGAAATACGTGACAGGGAAGGGTTCACCCTTCGAGGCTGCGATCACCGCGAGATCCGGTGTGGCGATGCCGAATTCGATGGAGCCGTTCGCCAGTTGTGGAATCAGCACACCGGAGCCCTGCACCGAGACGTACTCGAGATCGAGCCCTTCTTCTTCGAAGAAGCCCAGCGTGTCACCAAAGGGGATGGCGGCCTCGACTGCCGACCAGGCAGGCGGGTAGGCGATGCGCACCGTACGGGTGTCTTGTGCCTGCGCCATGCCGGCGCCACCCAGGGCGGCCGTGACGGCCGCGCTCAGCACTGCGGTACCAATCTTGCTCATGTGATTACTCCCTGGAACGATGGGGAAGCGAGGCTTCCGGAAACCTTCGAACGTGGCGGTGACTGCAGACCCCGCCCTGGCCTTCAACCTGAATGCAACACCAGCCTGCCGGCCGGCGTTTGCAACGCCACCCTCACATAGGGTCGGGTGGCGCGCACGACCGGAATCGGAACACCCAGCCGTTGCCAGAGCGCCCGCAGCCAGCCATCGTGCGGATGTCCGGCCTCGGCGTCGAGCCAGCGACAACCCGAATCGGCCAGCCGCTGCGACGGATGGGGCGTATTTTGCCAGTCGATGAAGAAAGGCGCGAACAGGGCCGACTCACCTGCCTCCGGTATCATCAATTGCCAACGCAACACCTCACCGGACGGCGTCTCGCGACGAAGATCGTATACCGGTGCGTCCCAGCCCTCGTCTTCATAGACCTGAGCCAGGTCAACAAGATCGACCGCGGCCGCCTGCACGATGAAACGGCAGAGCGACGCATGCATCAGGTTGCCGAGTTCGTCGCGCAAAGGGTTGCGACATGGCGCAGCCGGATCCGGGGCGATGAGTTCGAGATAGGTCGTGTCGGCGGTGCCCAGCAGGGCATTGTGCGTACCCAGATCGGGATGCCTGCCGCCGGCTTCGACACCAACGCCGGCGAGTTCGGCAAACTCGACAGAAAGACGATCCAGATTGGCCGCACCCACCATGTAATGGTCAATCGTGCGCATGGTGAGCTCCGTGTTCTTCATCCCAGGCCGCCAACCCCGCCAGGGTTTGTTCGATGATGCGCTGCCCGGCCTGCATGACGCCGGCACGCCAGGAAGCCTCGGCCGGACAGAAGGACTCGAGCGCACGGGCCTGCAATCGCAAGCGCTCGTCCGGTGATAACGAACTGCCTTGCAGATGCAGATGGCGGTCGAGCTGCAAGCCTTCGAGGGTGGCGTCGGGCGGAGTCGTGCCAAACTCGACGACGGCGCCGGCAAACGCAGCCGGCGCCACAAACCCCTCCACGCCCTGAAACACCAGCCCCGAATAACTGGGCCGGCGTCCGCCGCCAAACCCCGCCTGATGCTCCACCTGTTCGTGCCCCCACCACTGCCGGCACTGCTCGCGCTCGGCCGAGCCGGGCTCATTGAAGCAGAGAAAGAAAGGCTGGCCGTACTCGCCCAGCCCGGTATGCCAATCGATGAACGCCACACGCGACGCCCCGCGGACATGCTGCCGGATCACCGATTCGAGCGTGAGATTGGACCACTCGCGCTCCCGGCCGCCGAACAACAAGCCGTCGGGGAAGTGGTACTGGCCGTTGAACACTGCCGCCATGAAGGCGTCCTGGCCGTGGCGCTCGCGCCATTGCTGCACGCGCTGCGCGGCGGCCGCGGCTGCCGGCGTGCCGGGCACGACACAAAGGTCGTCGTGCAGCTCGGCATAACCCGGATTGCTCGGCAAAGGCTGACTGAAATCGACGAAGTTGCGGTTGAGATCGACGTGATTCTCGTTGGTGCGAGACAGGTGGGCAAAGCCGTAGGGATTGACGCCGTGCACCAGCAGCACAGCCGTATCGGGCGGCAGGCCATCGAACTGACCGTTGCGCAACGCGACACAAAACAGCGGGCTGATGGCCCTGGCTTCGGAACCGTGCGTGCCCGCCAGCATCACCAGCAGGCGACCGGCCTCGAGCGGACCAAAACGCACCGCATCGAGAAACAGTGCTCCGCCGTCGGGCCCCTTGGCCGAGGGATGCTCGTGATGCTCGATGGCACCGCCGGCCTGGGCGGCGGCGTCGAGAAACTGCTGCCGCGCCGCGGCATAGGTATCGGCAAACACGACGGAATCTGGCACCGTCATCATGAACTCCTGTGGCTGCAAGGCGGCAAAGCGTAGCAAACCTTGCCGACGGACCCAAGCGGACGCGGTTGTCAGCGCTCGGCGACCAAGCGATTGACGTGCGTGGCCACTCGCTCGGAATCGATACCGTACACATGAATGGACACGGCCGGATGACCGACGGCATGCTGCAGGCGATGGCCGGCATCCATGCCCGCATGGCCGCCACTCGAGCTGCCCACACCCCGGGCCACCGACTCGTGATGCGCCCAACGGCCCGACGCATCGAGCCGAAAGCGCTCTTCGTGCAACTCACCCGCCACCACGCGCCAGGTACACCAGGTGTAATGACCGTGTATCGGCGTGGCCTGACCCGGCAACCACGACAACGCCACCACCGTGAATCGGCCGCCAGGATCGGCGTGCAACACGTGCCGACCATAGCCGCATGCCGAGCCGCGCCAGACGGCGTCCGGCAATACCGCCCGCACGGCATCGCCGTGCTCCGCCAGCGCGTGAGCTGCCGCCGTGGGCACCTCAGCGGCAGGTGCTCGACAGGCTGACTCCAGCGCCATCACCAGCGTCGCGGGACAGGCACCAGCACTGGCCGGTGTTGTCTGGCTCGGCCGCGAATGATCAACCACAACGGACATCGCAAAACTCCTCTCGCATACATGATGAGCGATGGAGTCATCGTATCGCCTGAACCCTGAAAAAAGGCATCAATTTATGCCATCAGATCCTTCGACACAAACATGAGCTTCTAACCATAAGGAATTTAGTGAAATATTTTTTCAAGCGGAATCGGCATAATCGAGCGGCAGCGCCGTGGTCACCTTGATCTGCTCCATCACGAAGCTCGAGCTCACGTCCTCGAGCTCGATCTCGGCAATCAGCCGCTTGTAGACGTTGTCGTAAGCCTTGATGTCGGGTACCACTACGCGCAACAGATAGTCGATGTCGCCACTCAGACGATAGAACGCCACCACTTCGGGAATGCGATCGATCGCCGCCTTGAAACTGCTGAGCCAGGCGCGCGTGTGATTGCGCGTGCGGATCGCCACGAACACCGTCATGGCCAGATTCAGACGGTCAGGGTTGAGCAATGCCACCTGTCGTTCGATATAGCCCGCCTCCTTCAGCAGGCGGATGCGGCGCCAGCAAGGGGTGGTCGACAAGCTCACGCGCCGGGCCAGCTCGCTGATGGGCAACTCGGCGTCGCGCTGCAGTTCGTCGAGGATACGGCGGTCGAACTCATCAAGGCGTCGGGGCTTGACCATGCGCAACTCCGGAATGTTTTGATTGCCATAGTAGCGACAATGAGATTTTCTTTTCAATACCGTGTCGATTGAAGGATGTTTTTTTCGTTGACCTGCCTGTACCGGCACTGCGGTCAAGGCAGTGCTTCCGCCTGCGCTGGTATCCGCCACCCCTTGAAAAAACCGGGACCATCCCAATTTGCCACCCGACTCACTGGAGTCGATGCGCGTGCTCCAGCGCCTTTCGATTGAGACGCCCAATCGCCAATATAAAAATAATCAATTTTACTAATCGGGCAGCCTGGGGCATGCTCACGCGTTGAATTCGTCCAACCACTCAGAAGGAAAGCGATATGTCCCTGATCAACACCGAAGTCAAACCTTTCAAGGCCACCGCCTATCACAACGGCGATTTCGTGCCGGTCTCGGATGCCGACCTCAAAGGCAAGTGGTCGGTGCTGGTGTTCTACCCGGCCGACTTCACCTTCGTGTGCCCCACCGAGCTGGGCGATCTGGCCGATCACTATGCCGAGTTCCAGAAGCTGGGCGTGGAAATCTACGGCGTGTCCACCGACACCCACTTCACGCACAAGGCATGGCACGACACCTCCGATACCATCAAGAAGGTGCAGTACCCCCTCATCGGTGATCCCACCGCCACGCTCGCCCGCAACTTCGAAGTGCTGATCGAAGAAGACGGCCTGGCCCTGCGCGGCACCTTCGTGATCAACCCCGAAGGCCAGATCAAGATGATGGAAGTGCAAGACAACGGTATCGGCCGCAATGCCACCGAGCTGCTGCGCAAGGTGCGTGCCGCCCAGTACGTGGCTGCGCACCCGAACGAAGTCTGCCCCGCCAAGTGGGAGCCGGGCGCCGAAACGCTCAAGCCCTCGCTCGACCTCGTCGGCAAGATCTAACGTCCCGGCGTCCCGCCCGGCGGGACGCCATCCGGTTGGCTTCGGCGCCTATCAGCCTCGGGGCCATACCGCTCTCAGCCTCTCACAAGGAGCCGCTTGCCATGCTTGACGCCAACATCAAGACGCAACTGCAAAGCCACTTCGAAAAGCTCAGTCATCCCATCGAACTGGTCGCCACGCTGGACTACAGCGAGAAATCACGCGAGTTGCGGGAGCTGTTGGACGAGCTGGCCAGCCTGAGCCCGAAGATCACGGTCCGCCACGACGGCAGCAACGCCCGCAAGCCGGCGTTCGCCATTACCCGACCGGGCTCCGACATTGCCGTTACCTTCGCCGGCATCCCCATGGGGCACGAATTCACGTCGCTGGTCATTGCGCTCCTGCAGGTGGGCGGCCATCCGCCCAAGCTCAGCGACGACGTCATCGAGCAGATCCGCTCGCTCGATGGCAACTATCACTTCGAAACCTATTTTTCGCTGTCGTGCCAGAACTGCCCGGATGTGGTGCAGGCGCTCAACCTGATGTCCATCCTCAATCCGCGCATCCGCCACGAAGCCATCGATGGCGGCCTGTTCCCCAACGAGGTCGAGCAGCGCCAGGTGATGGCCGTGCCTTCAGTGTTTCTCAACGACGCCGAGTTCGACCAGGGTCGCATGACGGTTGAGCAGATACTGCGCAAGCTCGACAGTGGCGCCAGCCAGCGCGAGGCCGCCACGCTCAACGAGCGCGAACCCTACGACGTGCTGATCGTGGGCGGTGGCCCGGCAGGCGCCGCGGCAGCCATATACGCCGCCCGCAAGGGCATTCGCACCGGCATCGTGGCCGAGCGCTTCGGGGGCCAGGTGATGGACACTCTGGGTATCGAAAACTTCATCTCGGTCGAATACACCGAAGGCCCCAAACTGGTTGCCGCCATGGAAAGCCACGTCCGCAGCTACGGCGTGGATGTCATCGAGCAGCAAACCGCCAGCGGCCTCAAACCCGGCGAACTGGCCGAGGTGCAACTCAGCAACGGCGCGAGCCTGCGTGGCAAGACCGTGGTGCTCGCGCCCGGGGCCCGCTGGAAGGAACTGAACGTGCCGGGCGAGCAGGAGTACCGCAACAAGGGTGTGGCCTATTGCCCGCACTGCGACGGTCCGCTCTTCAAGGGCAAGCATGTGGCCGTGATCGGCGGCGGCAACTCCGGGGTGGAAGCGGCCATCGACCTGGCCGGCCTCGTGGGTCATGTCACCCTGCTCGAGTTTGCCGCCGAGCTCAAGGCCGATGCGGTGCTGCAGAACAAGCTGCGCAGCCTCAAGAACGTCGACATCATTGTCAACGCCCAGACGACCGAAGTCACCGGCGACGGCAAGAAAGTCAACGGCCTCGTGTACCACGATCGAGCCAGCCAGACGACGCACCGTGTCGAGCTCGAAGGCGTATTCGTGCAGATCGGGCTGGTGCCCAACACGCAATGGCTGCACGATGCCGTCCGGCTGTCGCGCTACGGCGAAATCGAGGTGGACAATCGCGCCGAAACTTCGGTACCCGGCATCTTTGCCGCCGGCGACGCCACCACCGTGCCCTACAAGCAAATCGTCGTGGCCATGGGTGAAGGCACCAAGGCGGCGCTCAGCGCCTTCGATTACCTCATTCGCCATTCGGTCGAAGCCAGCACCGAAGCCCCCGCAGCCGCCGCGACGGCCTGACCCTCCATCCTGTGCCCGGTTGGGGCGCAGGTGGCATGCTTGCTTGCGCCACGGCAATGACTGCATTGCCGTGGCGCCTTGCGTTTCAGGCCGGCAAGGCGCGCTGGCGCCCTGAGCCGAATGGCGGATCGTCTGCCGGCGATTCATCGTGAGCATCGGCGCCGGCATCGCGCCGCTGCAAACGGAAGATTGCCACCGCCTCCTGCAAACGAGCGGCCTGTTGCTCCAGCGAAGCGGCAGCGGCAGCGGCCTCTTCGACCAGAGCTGCGTTCTGCTGCGTGGTGCCATCCATCTGCCCCACCGCCTGGTTCACTTGCTCGATGCCGCGCAATTGTTGCTCGGAGGCGGCGGCAATTTCCTGCATGAGGTCGGTGGCGCGCTGGACCGCGCTCACGATATCGGCCATGGTCTGCGCCGTGGCTTTTACCTGACTCACGCCCGAGCTGACCCGATCGCCGGAAGCGCCGATCAGCGTCTTGATCTCGCGGGCGGCCTCGGCACTGCGCTGCGCCAACGATCGCACTTCGGCAGCCACCACGGCAAACCCCTTGCCCTGTGATCCGGCACGAGCGGCCTCGACTGCCGCGTTGAGCGCCAGGATGTTGGTTTGAAAGGCAATGCTTTCGATGACGCCGATGATGTCGCCAATCTGTCGCGAACTGTCGGCAATGCCATCCATCGTGTCGACCAGGCGATGGGCACTTTCACCACCTTCGCCGGCCACTCGCGAGGCCTGCACCGCCAGATCACCCGCCTGTCGCGCATTGTCGGTGTTGTGCCGCACGGCCGCTGCGAGCTGTTCCATGCTGGCGGCGGTCTGTTCGAGCGACGCGGCCTGCTGTTCGCTGCGCGACGACAGGTCGGCATTGCCGGCGGCGATTTCGGCGCTGCCATGATGAATCTCGTGCGCGCTCTCGCGCACCGCAGCCACCGCACGAGCCAGGAACTGGCGCATGGTTTCCATGGCTTGCTGCAACTGACCCACCTCATCGCCGCGCGATGCCAGCGGCGCGGCCGCCAGATCGCCCTGAGCAATGCGCTCGGCAAAGGTGACCGTCTGGCGCAGCGGCCGCGTGATCTGGCGGGCAATCCACCAGGCGATCAGACCACCCAGCAAGATAGCCACCACAGCCACCGCCAGCAGGATCAGCGGAATGCGCGCCACAAGCTCGCTTGCCGCCGATTTCTGCGAGGCATCGAGCTGGCGGGTGGCCTCGTTGAGCCGATCGGCAATGGCCTGCATGTCGGCGGCGGCAGCGAGTTCGTCAGCCACCGCCGGGCGATACCGCTGCACCAGCTCGGCGAACTCGGCCAGCTCGCTCAGCAGATTGTCGAGTTCCGTCGTTTCGTTGGCAGGCAAACGCTTCTGCAGGGTTTCCAGCTGTGATTGCACGGCGCCAAGGGCCCCCAGCACGCGCATTTCGGCAGCCTCGGCCTCGTCGATCACCAGTCCGCGCAAGGTAAAACGGATATTGGCGTAAAGTTTCTCGAGTGCCGCCACCTGGCCGGCCAGGCGATCGGCATCCAGCCCGTACGACAGGTCGTATGACCGTGCGGCGTCACCGACTCGCGACGATAGCCCCGAGAGGCGCGTGCCGATGCGATCGGCCACACTGGACCAATCGGCGCGGGCACGCAGCCGGGCGCGATATCGTTCGACCATGGCTTCGCGTGCCTCGCGGTACGGCGCCAGCTGCGAACTCATGCTGTCGAGCGTGGCCTGTTCGGTGTCTGCCCAGGGGAGTGCATGGGCGGCTTCGATGTCCGCCTCCAGTGTCTGGAGGGCGGCTTCGTTCTGTTCGATTTCGTCAAGATCGTGGGTTGCGAGATAACGTAACCGGGCGTCGCCGGCCCGACCGAGCGTATCGGCCAGCCCCGAGGCGGCATCCATGCGCTCCACCTGTCCATTCACTTGCTGCATGGCAAAGAAGCCCACTGCAGCCACCAGAAGGGTGAGGATCAGCACCGCTCCAAAACCAAGATACAAACGCGTTGCGATGCGCATCGAGGTCATGCGCCGTACAGTAGATGCCACAATCGATTCCTGCCGAGACGGGTGGTTGACCGATGGATGATATCGGTGGCTCGCCCTGCTCCAAGCGCGGAACAACGTACCAAGCCCCCCTCAATTCTCGCGTTGACGTGTCACGCCTGTGTCATCTCTGCGTGAGAGACGAAAAAAACGGCCCCTCGTGAACTGCACCCCAAAACGTTGGATATCCGTCCAACCTGTGGGGTGCCATTCAATGAGGGGCCGTTGGGTACAAGCCACCGGTCTGTCGACAAGTCGGCAGACCGGTCAACGGAATGCGCTCAGCGCAGCAACTCGGGCAGGAACAACACCGTTTGCGGGAAGAACCAGACCAGACCGATGCAGATGGCAAAGGCAAAGAAGAAGTACCCCACGCCACGGAAGATGGTCTGTATCGGTATCTCTGGGGCCAGGGCATTCACCACGAACACATTGACCCCGACAGGAGGCGACACCGAACCCACCGTGGTGACCAGCGTGAGCAGAATGGTGAACCAGATGGGATCGAAACCCAGCGCTGCCGCCAGCGGGAAGAAAATGGGCAAGGTCACCACCAGAAAGCCCAGCGCATCGATAAAGGCACCGCCAATGAGGTAGATAACCAGAATGGCAAGCAGGATGATCGCGGGCGACACCGGCAGATCGGCCACCCAGCTGGCCAACTCCACCGGCAGGCGAGACAGCGTGAGAAACCGGCCAAATACCACGGCAGCCGTAATGAGCAGCACCACCATGGTCGAAATACGCAATGACTCTCCCACGGCAGTAATGATGGCCTTGATCGGCAGTGATCGCCGCACCAGGCCGATCATGAGGGCGCCAAAGGCACCGGCGGCACCCGCTTCGGTAGGTGTGAAGAAACCCGCATACAGCCCGCCGATCACGAAGGCGAACAGCAACAGGGTTTCAAGCACATCGAACAAAGCCTTGAACTTCTGTTTGGTGGAAGTTGCCGGACCTCGCGGCGCCGACTCGGGGTTGCGCCGGCATATGATGCCGATGGTGGCGATGAACAGCAGCGTGAGCAGCAAACCGGGCACGATGCCGGCCAGAAAGAGGCTCAGAATGGACTGTTCGGTTTGCACCCCGATCACGATCATCACGACGCTGGGTGGAATTACCGCACCCAGGGTACCGCCAAGGGCCACCGTGCCCGCGCTGAGCGCCGGCGCATAGCCATAGCGTTTCATTTCGGGCAGGGCGATCATGCCCATGGTGGCACTGGCCGCCGCGTTGGAGCCACAAATGGTGGAAAAGCCCGCCGACGCCACGATGGTGGACGACGCCAGACCTCCCGGTGAGTGACCGAACCAGGTATAGGCAGCGGCATACAGGCGTTCGGTGACCCCCGACCGATAGGCCAACTGCCCCATGAGCACGAACAGGGGAATGACGCTGAGGCTATAGGAGGCGAAGTTCTCCCATACCGTGGTGGCCAGCAAGTGAGTGGCCGACGAAGCCGACAGAAGGTAGGTGGTGCCCAGCACCCCTGCCAGCATCATGGCGAAGGCAATGGGCATACCTATGCCGATCAGCAGAAACATGCCAGCCAGGCCGATCAGGGCGACGTGTAGGGATTCCATGAATTCTTTGTGAGCGAGCGCATCAGGGGGCTGGCGACGACGGGATCATCGCCGGCAGCCCACCGCCGCAATGGGTGAAGGGAGCCGACCGGCGCCGCAAGGCGCCTGGGACGGGACGCCAGGATTCAAATCGTGGCGGTGACATCGGTGCCGAACGCCAGCGGATTGAACAGCATGACCAGCGATTTGATGGCGTCGACGAAGAGGGCAAGCGTGAGACTGGCCAGGCCGAGCGTGAGAATTAACACCCAGGGATAGACGATGAACCGCAGGGTTTCGGACAGCGAGCCGGTAGCTTGCTGCATCAGCCCGTAGGCACCCACATAATAGGTGACCGCAGCCACCAGGCCCAACGACAACACCGAACTGATGAGGCGCACCACCGCAGCCGTGCGACCGCGCAGGCGGTCGCTGATGATCGTCATGGAGACGTGGCCGTTATGCAACTGCACATAACCCAGCGACAAACCCATGGCGGCAGCGGCCAGCCAGCCGACCAGTTCGTAGGTGCCCGCAATCTGCAGGCCGATCAAGCGCAGCAGAATGTCGGCCACCGTGACCGCCATCATGGCCAGCAACGCGACGGCCGCGACCCAGGCAAGCGACTGGTTGATCCAGCGGCTCGCCTGGTCGAGCACCCGAAACGCGAAACCTCCGCCGGAGGCGTCGGAACGAGTGCCTGCGCTCATTGCTGATCCCGCAGTTCGATGATGCGCTCGATGTACTTGTCGCCGGGCAGACCTTTCTTGTCGGCTTCGACGATCCACTGATTGACCAGCGGCTCGAGCTTGTTATCCCACTCGCCGTACTCTTCGCCGGACAGCTCGACGATCTCGAGGCCGTGCTCATCCTGTGACCACTTCAGGGCACCCTGCACGTTGTCGACGTCGTGATAGCGGCCGGTCCAGCCGTGCATCTCGTTGCCGAGATCTTCGATCACTTTCTTGACGTCGTCGGGCAGTTGTTCGAAGCGGTTTTTATCCATGACCGCGGCAAAGGTGGTGACCACCATGGGGTAATCGGTGACGAACTTGAGGTTTTCGGCCAGGCGGAAATCCTGCAGCACTTCGCGCGAGGTCATGACACCATCGACCACACCGGTTTGCACCGCCTGGGGCACTTCGGGCATGGCCATGCCAACCGCCGACCCCCCCAGGGCATTGATGACCGGCACGCCGCTGCCCGTGGCACGCACGCGCATGCCATCGAGATCGTCGCTGCCTCGCACCGGCTCGCGGGTCATGAGGTAGCCCGGCTCGGAGGTGAACATGGCGATGACCTTGAACTGTTCGAACTCCTTGGGCTGAAACTCGTTGGTCACATCCCACAGAATGCGGCTGGCCGTGGTGGCATCGGGGAAGCTCAGCGGCAAGGCCATACCCGACGTGAGCGGGAAGCGACCCGGATCGTACGACGGGGCCGACAGACCGATGTCGGTAATGCCCATGGTGACGCCTTCCCACATTTCGCGCGCACCCAGCAGCGTGCCGCCGGCGTAGGTTTCGACCTCGACCTTGCCATCGGTGCGCTTCTCGAGCTCTTCGGCCCAATGCATCATCTGCTGGCCGGGGAACGTGCCCTCGGGTGCGAAGAAAGCATACTTCAGTGTGATATCGGCCGCGCTGGCGGTGGCCGAGAGACCCAGCGACAAGGCCGCCGTCGAGATGGCAGCGGCTAGCGCATGACGCGAGAACCTGGAATGAAGCATGGCGAAACCTCCAAAAGTAGAGTGTCTGGTGATGCACTGAAACCGGGCGCCCATGCACCGTAACGATGCCGTCAGCCCACACAGTCGCACCCAATGTGAGCCTACCCGAAAAGCGGTGGGACCACGATAGAAACCGAAAAATTCAACACATGGGGAAAACCCCGTACCGACCGAATGGCGAATCCTGGGTCCTGCCAGCAGGGCCGCCGCACATTACTTTCGTTTGAATATATTGAAAAATCATGCGAGGCGACGAATGCTAGCAAAGCCACCCTGTAGCGGCAATCCGCATCTGGCAGACGCAACCTCAGGGATTCCATAATTGACAACGACTCAAATCCCGATACGAACATTCTCCCGCATATGTTGAGGATTTTCCTGGCGCAGCATGAGACTGAGCAATCTTCGTGCCTGCCACAAAGTGCCGTGACAACTCATGGAGCGTTGGCAATAACCGACACCACCGCCCTGCCGCCAATGCTACCTTGCGACGCATCCAGAATTCGGAGATTCCCATGAACTCGTCGTTCGACACCTCTGCCACTCGCGGCACCGGCACCCCGGAACACATTGTGCAAGAGGAGGCGGCACAACTCGACTTTGACGGCCGCATGAGTTATGGCGACTACCTGCAGCTCGATGCCATCCTGCAGGCGCAAAAGCCGCTGTCACCAGACCACAACGAAATGCTGTTCATCATTCAGCACCAGACCAGCGAACTCTGGATGAAGCTGATGCTGCACGAACTGCATGCCGCCATCGGCCATGTACGCGACGACAATCTTGCCACGGCGTTCAAGATGCTGGCGCGCGTGTCACGCATCATGGAGCAATTGGTGCATGCCTGGGATGTGCTGGCCACCATGACCCCACCCGAATACAGCGCCATTCGTCCCTATCTGGCGCAATCCAGCGGCTTCCAGAGCTGGCAGTATCGATGCATTGAATTTGCCCTGGGCAACAAGAACGCCGCCATGCTGAAGCCGCACGCCCACCGCCCAGACCTGCAGGCCATCGTACGCCGCGCCTTCGAATCGCCGTCACTCTACGACGAAAGCCTGCGGTTGCTGGCACGCCGCGGTTTGACGCTATCCCGAAGTGAGGTCGAACGCGACTGGCGCGAGCCCTATTCGGCCAGCAAGGCCGTGGAGCAGGCCTGGCTCGAGGTGTATCGCCATCCCGACCGGTACTGGGATCTTTATCAGCTGGGCGAGGAACTCGCCGACCTCGAAGACGCCTTCCGGCTCTGGCGATTTCGGCACGTCACCACCGTGGAACGCATCATCGGTTTCAAGCGGGGCACGGGCGGCACCGGCGGCGTCAGCTATTTGCGCAAAATGCTCGACGTGGTGCTGTTCCCGGAGATCTGGTCGTTGCGCACCGAGCTTTGAGCCCGTGGTGCGAAATTCGGATAAAAGCGATCGGGAAACGCCGGAGTGGGATTGCCTCCGCCGCCAGGCGGGGAGGCAAGAACATGGTGCCGGCGAAAGGAATCGAACCCTCGACCTTCTCATTACAAGTGAGCTGCTCTACCAACTGAGCTACGCCGGCGAAAACGATACGGCTCCGGAGTGGCGTGGGCCTTGTTGCCCGACCACCCCGCAAAGCCTGGGAATTTTACTTGACGATCTTGAGGCGAGGACGACCCGACGGATCCGACGGGTCGGGGTCTTCCGGCCCGGGGTCATCGGGTCTGGAGTCCTCTCCGTCGCCCTCGGCCGAACCAGGCACGGCAGAGAGAGATGGCCGCTCGTCTTCAGGCGATGCCTCCTCGGCGTCGGCGGGAGTTACCTCGAACGCCATGCCCTGCCCGGTTTCGCGGGCATAGATGGCCTGCACTGCCCCGATAGGGACGGAGATCTGGCGACTGACGCCACCGAAGCGGGCCTGGAACTCGATGAACTCGTTGCCCATCACCAGATTGTGGGTCGCCATCGCGCCCACGTTGAGCACGATCTGACCATCCTGCACGTGTTCGAGCGGTACCCGCGTGTGGGCATCGACGACGACCGCCAGGTAAGGCGTGTAACCGTTGTCGGTGCACCACTCGTAGAGCGCGCGCAACAGATAGGGTTTGGTCGAGGTTTCGTTCACTTGCGCATGACCTTTTCGGAAGGCGTGAGTGCTTCGATGTAGGCAGGCCGGGCGAAGATGCGTTCGGCATACTTCTGCAGAGGCGCTGCGGCCCGGGGCAGCTCGATGCCGTAGTGGTCGAGACGCCAGAGCAAGGGCGCCAGTGACACATCGAGCATGGAGAACTCTTCACCCAGCATGTATTTGTTCTTCACGAACATGGGTGCAATCTGGGCCAGGCGATCCCGTATGCCCGCGCGGGCGGCCTCGAGTGCCTTGTTGTCGGCCCTGGCCGTGCGATCCTCGAGGGTGCTGACGTGCACGAAGAGCTCTTTCTCGAAATTGTAAAGGAACAATCGCGTACGACCCCGCATGACGGGATCGGCCGGCATCAGTTGCGGATGCGGAAAGCGCTCGTCGATGTACTCGTTGATGATGTTGGACTCATACAGCACGAGGTCGCGCTCGGTCAGGATGGGCACCTGGCCGTAGGGATTCATCACCGAGATGTCTTCAGGCTTGTTGTAGAGATCCACATCGCGGATCTCGAAATCCATGCCCTTTTCGAACAGCACGAAGCGGCAGCGCTGCGAAAACGGGCAGGTAGTACCGGAGTAAAGCACCATCATGGCAAAGTGTCCTGGGAGTGAAACCGGCCGATATCATGGAACAGGGCTGCGCAGTGAGGCAGCCCTTGTTCGTGACACAGCGTGAACCGGCTGGATCGTTACTTGACGTCTTTCCAGTAGACGGCATTGAGGCGCCAGGCGATCACGAGGAAGAGGCCCAGGTACAACAGCACCCAGACGCCGATGCGCCTGCGCTCGGCCTGGTTGGGCTCGGCCATCCAGGTCATGAACGCGGTGAGGTCGGCCACCTGGTTGTCGAATCGCTGCGACTGGCGGGGATCTTCGGGCTCGAACCGGGTGATCGTGTGAGCACCCTGCACCGGGCGGGCCACCGATTCGGTGTCGACCGTGGAAAAGCCCTCGGTATCGTACACGGTAGTGACACGCTCCCACTCGTCGGTGGTTTCGCCCGCTTCGTTCTTGACCGGATGAATGTCGATCTTGGTGAGCGTGCGCGGACCCTGGTCTTCCCAGAGCACGTGCGGCATACCCACGTTGGGAAACACGAGGTTGTTCCAACCGGTGAGCATGCGGGCATCACGATAGTAGGAACGCAGGAAAGTGTAAATGTAATCGGCGCCCGACGGGCCGGCATTGATCGACTTGGCCTTGGCCATGAGCGAGAGATCGGGTGGAGCCACACCCAGCCAGCGAGCCGCATCGGCCCGATTCATGGCAATACGCATCATGTCGTTCACGGTATCACCGCTGAACACCAGATTGTTCTGAATCTGGTCGTCGGTGAGGCCAATGCTGCGCAGATCGCTGTAGCGAACGCTTTGCGCCGAGTGGCAGTTGAGACAGTTGTTGACGAAAATCTTCGCCCCATTCTGCAGCGCGGCCAGATCGGTCACGCTCCTGGGCGCGGTTTCGAGGGGCACGTTGGACTCCGCGGCCAGCAGAGAGGTGGACGGGGCCACCGCCACACCGACCAACAGCGCAATTGCACCAAGCAGCTTCTTCATCTCGATATCCGTTAAATCCGTTGGCTCAGTGAGGTTTGAAGGTGACTCGCTCGGGCACCGGCTTGAAGGTGCCGCGGCAGCTCCAGAAGGGCATGAGCAGGAAGAACCCGAGATAGATCAGCGTGCCGATCTGCGACATCAGATTGAACACCGGACTGGGCGCCTGCGTGCCGAGATAACCGAGCACCAGAAAGTTGACGATGAAGATCGCGTACAACACCTTGTGCCAACCCGGACGATAACGAATCGACTTGACCGGCGAGCTGTCGAGCCAGGGCAGGAAGAACAGCAGAACCACCGCGCCGCCCATGGCCACCACACCCCAGAACTTGGCGTCGAAGGTGCGCAGCAGCACGGCCAGGATCACGAGGATCACCGGTACGGCGATGCGCCAGAGTCCGCGCAGGTTGCTGCGCACCAGCAGGCCGATGGCACCAAGCACCGACAGACCCGCCAGCACCCAGGTGAAATCGTTGGTGATGGCACGCAACATGGAATAGAAGGGCGTGAAGTACCAGACCGGTGCGATGTGTGCCGGAGTCTTGAGGGGATCGGCCGGCAGATAGTTGTTGTACTCGAGGAAGTAACCGCCCATCTCGGGGGCAAAGAAAATGATGGCCGCGAACACGATGAGGAACATGGCCACGCCGAACACGTCGTGCACGGTGTAGTACGGGTGGAACGGCACGCCATCGAGCGGGATGCCGTTCTTGTCTTTCTTGGCCTTGATCTCGACGCCATCGGGGTTGTTGGACCCCACTTCGTGCAGCGCCACGATGTGGGCCACCACCAGACCGATCAGGATCAGCGGAATGGCAATGACATGCAGGGCAAAGAAGCGGTTGAGCGTGGCATCGGACACGACGAAGTCGCCGCGGATCCAGATGGCGAGATCGGGCCCGATCAGCGGCACCGCGGAGAACAGGTTGACGATCACCTGAGCGCCCCAGTACGACATCTGACCCCAGGGCAACAGATAGCCCATGAAGGCCTCAGCCATCAGGCAGAGGAAAATCGCCACACCGAAAACCCAGACCAGCTCACGCGGTTTGCGGTACGAGCCGTAGAACAGCCCGCGCAGCATGTGCAGATAGACGACCACGAAGAACATGGACGCCCCGGTGGAGTGCATGTAGCGGATGAGCCAGCCCCCTGGCACCTCGCGCATGATGTACTCGACCGACTGAAACGCCTGGGCGGCATCGGGCTTGTAGTGCATCACCAGAAAAATACCGGTAACAATCTGGATCACCAGCACGAGCAGCGCCAGCGATCCGAAGATGTACCAGAAATTGAAATTCTTGGGTGCGTAATACTCCGAGACGTGCGCCTTCCAGGTGGACGTCAGCGGAAAACGAGCATCGATCCAGCCGAGCAGGCCTGTCGTCTCGATTTTTTTCTCGCCAGCCATGACAGCGGCTCCTTATGCGTGGCGGGTTTATTCGATTACGGTGACGGAATGCCCGAAGGCGAACCGGCACATCAGGCTTGGTTGTCTTCGTCGACGCCCACGATCAGGCGCGTGTCGGACAGGAACTGATACGGCGGAACTTCGAGGTTGTCGGGCGCCGGCTTGTTGGCAAAGACCCGACCGGCAAGATCGAAAGTGGAACCGTGGCAAGGACAGAAAAATCCGCCCTCCCAGTCGGCCGGCAGACCGGGTCCGGGAGTGGCGGCGAGCTGCGGCGTGGGCGAGCAGCCGAGGTGGGTACAGATACCCACCGTAACGAGGAATTCAGGCTTGCGCGAGCGCCACTGATTCTGCGCATAGGGCGGCGTATAGCCGGGGCGCTGGGAATCGGGGTCGGCCACTTCGCCACTGGTGTCTTCGAGGGAAGCCAGCATCTCGGGGGAGCGATGGAGAATCCAGACGGGCTTGCCGCGCCATTCGACGGTGCGCATCTCGCCCACCGGGATGGTGCTGAGATCGACCTCAACGGGCGCGCCGGCGGCCTGGGCCCGGCCCGAAGGCGCAAACGACGACACCAGCGGCACGGCAACGCCGACACCTACCACACCACCAGCCGCACAGGCCGTGCCGACCCAGAAGCGACGCTCAGGGCTCATGGGTGCATTCTTGTTTTGACCAAAGGGGTTCACTTCCTGTTCGGTGTTGCCCGAACCGTCAGCCCCGGTTTTGCCATCCATAACCACAGTATTCTGACTCATTTCGCCATCCTTGTTCTGCACCCTTCATTGGCGCATCGCAACTCACGATTATAACCTACCGCTTCGGGGACGCACCAATCGCCTGGCCAACGAGCCGATTGTGCGTGGTTCGCACAGGGCAGAGTGTCGTGACCGCGAGACAGCCGCTATGATGGCGCCGGGGTCCCGCGCCCCGCCCCGCCACCTCTCGCCCGTCCGGGGCCTGGCTCACCATCCCAAGGAACATCGCCATGAAAACATTTGCCCGGGAATTTCGAGAGTTCGCCGTGCGAGGCAACATGATGGATCTCGCCGTGGGCGTGATCATCGGCGGCGCCTTCAGTGGCATCGTCAATTCGCTGGTGCGCGACATCATCATGCCGGTGATCAATGTCATTCTTGGCGGTTCGGTGGATTTCACCAATAAATTCGTCGTGCTGCGCATGCCGCCCGATTATGCCGGGCCCATGACCTACACCGACCTGAACGCCGCCGGCGGCATTCTGTTTGCGTGGGGCAGTTTTCTGACGGTGCTGATCAACTTTCTGTTGCTGGCGCTGGTGGTGTTCATGCTGGTGCGTGCGGTGAATCGGGCACGCCGTCAACTTGAACGCGAGCGGGTCGAAGCGCCAACCGCACCGGCCGCTCCGCCGCCACCGGCTGAAGATATCGTGTTGTTGCGCGAGATTCGCGACGCCCTGCAGCGCCCCACACCGCCCGCCAACTGACCTCGCCACAGCCCCGCCCGGATGCCTCATTTGCCGGAAGGCGGCAGTGGCATCGCCGTGAGTCAGAGAGGAGTGCGGCACCGGGCTGCAACCCCTGGTCTGATGGCGCCACGAAAAGGCGCGCCAGAGGTCATACCGGGTTGGGGATGTCGATAAAGTGCGTGGCAATGCCGAATTGCCTGGCCACGGCGTTACCCAGGGCGGGCGCACCATAACGTTCGGTGGCATGGTGACCTGCCGCCACGAAAGCACAGCCGCTCTCGCGTGCCAGATGAGTGTTGTATTCGCTGGCCTCGCCCGTGAGGTAGAGCGAGGCACCGGCGTCGATGGCTTGCTGCATGTAGCCCTGGGCACCCCCGGTGCACCACACCACCTGATGAAGCGGCGCCGAGGCGTCGCCCACCCACAACGGGGCCCGGCCGAGCCGCGCTTGCACCCGTGCCACGAATTCGCCCACGTTCATGGGCTGATCGGGTACGCCCTGCCAAAGCAGGCCGGCATCATCCAGCGTGCAGGGCCGCCGATCACCGTCTTCGCTGCCTTGTGTGTGCGGCACCAACCCCAGCACACGGGCAAGCTGGGCGTTATTGCCCCAGGCCGGATGCACATCGAGCGGCAGGTGGTACGCAAACAGATTGAGATCGTGCTGCAGCACGTAAGCCAGGCGGCGACGCAACATGCCCACCACGCGTGGGTCGTCGTTCTTCCAGAACCAGCCGTGATGCACCAGCACGGCGTCGGCGCCACGCGCCACCGCCGCTTCGAGAAATTCGAGTGACGCCGTAACGCCAGTGACCAGTTGCGTGATGCGCTCGGCACCCGCCACCTGCAGACCGTTGGGGCAGTAATCGCGCACCCGCGTCACCTGCAGCTCGCGCGCGAGCCATTGTTCAAGCTCTGCCCGACCGACCGAAGCCTCAGGAGGCATCGCTCACCTCTTCGGCCTTGTCGGCCTTGCGCTCCACGAATCGACCGATGATCAGACCCACTTCATAGAGCAGACAAAGCGGCACGGCCAGCATGAACTGGCTGATGACATCGGGCGGCGTAAAGATGGCGGCCACCACGAAAGCCCCCACCACCACATAGCCACGAGCCTTGCGCAGCGTGGCGACGCTAACCACGCCAGTGACCACCAGAAGCACCACCGCCACCGGCACTTCGAAGGTGAGACCGAAAGCGAGGAACATCATCATCACGAAGTTGAGATAGGCCTCGATATCGGGCGCCGGGGTGATGGACTGGGGCGCGAACGACGATATGAACTGAAACACCGTGTTGAACACGATGAAATAACAGAACGCCATGCCCACCAGAAACAGCAGGGTGCTGGTAAAGATGAGCGGCAAGGCGAATTTTTTCTCGTGCATGTAGAGACCGGGCGCCACAAAGGCCCAGATCTGGTAGAGCACGAACGGCAAGGCCAGCACAAAAGCCGCCAGCAGGGTGACCTTGACCGGCACCATGAACGGCGTGATGACGCCGGTGGCGATCATCCGGGTGCCCTCGGGCAGTGTGGCCAACATGGGCTGGGCCAGCAGATCGTAGATGAACGAGGCGCCCGGCCAGGTGAACAGCACGATGAACACCACCAGCACGGCCAGTACCGCCTTGACCAGGCGCTGCCGAAGTTCGACAAGGTGCGAGACGAACGTCTCCTGCTTGTCGGGGGCGGTGGATTCGGGAGAACTCATGGCTGGGACGGCGTGGCCTTGGCTGTGGAGGGAGCGCCCTGCGGCGGTGTCGGTGGCGCTGCAGGCTCAGGCTGAGCGGGCGCTGGGGAGTGCGGTGCGGGTTGAGTCGCGACGGTGTCTTCGCGCGAGGCCACATCAGGCGTGGAAGCGGCCGGCGGCGTGGATTCTGCCGACCCGGCCAGAGACTCGGGCGTGGTGGCGCCATCAGGGCTACCCGCCGCAGCCTTGCCAGGTGTCGAGGGCTCGGCCGGATCGGCCGATTGCTGCTCACGCAATGACGACTCCATGGACCGTGCCGTGGCCTCGACCGAACGGGCGGTTTCGTTCATTTCGGCGCGCAGCTTGCGCAACTCTTCGAACTCGACTTCCCGGTTGATGTCGCGTTTGACGTCGGCCACATAGCGCTGCACCTTGCCAACCCACTTGCCCACCGTGCGCGCCACTTGTGGCAGACGCTCGGGGCCGATGATGACCAGCGCCACGGCGCCGATCACCATGAGCTCGAAAAAGCTGAAATCGAACATGCCGGATCGCTCGCTTGACTGCGATCAGGACTGATTCTGATTTTTTTCGCGGGCCTGGACGTCGATGGGATCGTCGGCCTGGCGCGACTCGACCTTGCGGGCCGACTCGGCTTCTTCATCGCCTTCACGCATGCCCGACTTGAAACCCTTGACGGCGCCGCCGAGGTCTTCGCCCATGTTGCGCAGCTTCTTGGTGCCGAAGATCAGTGCCACGACGAGCAGCACGATGAGCCAATGCCAGATACTGAAAGAACCCATGGTTCACTCCGTTCGATGGGGGCGCAATTTGCGCCCGGGGATCATGACATTCTACCGGACGCGAGACACCCGGCGCAGGGGGGATTTGCCCTGCCCCGAAGCGGCCGATGCCGCGGCTCAGGAAGTTGGCCGGGCCGCTTTCTCGGCCAGACCGGACAGGCCTTCGCGCCTCGCCAGTTCGCCCAGCACTTGCTCGGGCCGAACACCATAATGCTCGAGTGCGACAAGACAATGAAACCAGAGGTCGGCGGTTTCGTGGACGATGGCATCGGTGTCGTGATTCTTGGCGGCCAGCACCACTTCGGTGGCTTCTTCACCGATCTTTTTGAGAAAGGCATCGGGCCCCCGCGACAGCAGGCGGGCCACATACGATTGCGCCGGATCGCCGCCGCGGTCGGGGCGACGCGCGGCAATGGTGTCGGCCACCCGGGCCAGAACATCGGAAGAGGACACGTTGTCGGTCATGAGGACTTGGATGATGCGTAGATTTGGGAGGGCGACTTGAGCACGGGATCGCGCACCTGCCAGACAGGGTCGTCACCTTCGGTACTGAGGGTACGAAAGAAACAGCTTTCGCGCCCGGTGTGACAGGCAATGCCACCCTCCTGGTGGATGTGCAGCAACACGACGTCGCCGTCGCAGTCGAGATGCAGCGCCGTGACCTGCTGGCGATGGCCGGATTCTTCACCCTTTTTCCAGAGGCGCTGGCGCGAGCGCGACCAGTAGGTGGCATAGCCGGAAGTGGCCGTCAGTTGCAGCGCCTCGCGGTTCATGTGGGCCACCATCAGCACGCGCCCCGTGCGGGCATCCTGGGCGATGGCCGGCACCAGCCCCTGCGAATCGAACTTGACGTCGTCGAGCCAGGTCATGAGGTCTCCCGCACGGCAATACCGCGCTCGGCCATATAGGCCTTGGCTTCGGCGACCGTGTGTTGGCCGTAATGGAAAATGCTGGCGGCCAGCACCGCACTGGCATGGCCCAGTGCGATCCCGTCGGCAAGGTCGGCCAGGTTGCCGACGCCGCCCGAGGCGATCACAGGGATGGGTACGGCATCGGCCACGGCACGGGTGAGGTCGAGGTCGAACCCCGAACGCGTGCCATCGCGATCCATGCTGGTGAGCAACAATTCGCCTGCGCCGAGCTCGGCCATGCGACGCGCCCATTCAACCACATCCAGACCGGTGGCGTTGCGACCGCCGTGGGTGAAGACCTCCCAGCGGGGGGGGCCGTCGGTCTGACCGACGCGCTTGGCATCGATGGCCACCACGATGCATTGCGAGCCGAAATACCCCGAGGCCTCGGCCACCAGGTCGGGCCGATGCACGGCCGCCGTGTTGATGGACACTTTATCGGCGCCGGCATTGAGCAGTCGACGAACGTCGGCCACTTGCCTCACACCGCCACCCACCGTGAGCGGAATGAACACCTGATTGGCCACCTGCTCGATGACCGGCAGAATGAGATCGCGCTCATCGCTTGAGGCGGTGATGTCGAGAAAGGTGAGCTCGTCGGCGCCCTGCTCGTTGTAGCGACGCGCCACTTCGACCGGATCGCCGGCATCGGCCAGGCTCACGAAATTGACGCCCTTCACCACCCTGCCCGCGTTGACGTCAAGGCAGGGGATGATGCGGCAGGTGAGCTCGGAAACGGGCGCACCCGCGGCAGTATCCTGGGCCATGCTCAGCCCTCCATGAGCTGATCGGCACGCGCCTGGGCGGCTTCGAAATCGAGGGTGCCTTCGTAGATGCTGCGTCCGAGAATGGCGCCTTCGACGCCATCGTCGTACACCGCACACAACTGCTCGACATCGGTAAGACTGGCAATACCGCCCGAGGCATAGACGGGAATCTTGACGGCCTGGGCCAGGCGCACCGTGGCCTCGACGTTCACCCCGGAGAGCATGCCGTCGCGCCCGATATCAGTGTAAATGATGGCCTCGCAGCCGTAGTTCTCGAACTTCTGGGCCAGGTCGATCACGTCGTGGCGCGTGAGCTTGCTCCAGCCGTCGGTGGCCACCTTGCCGTCGCGGGCATCGAGGCCGACGATGATGTGGCCCGGAAACGCACTGCAGGCATCGTGCAGAAAGCCGGGGCTCTTGACGGCAGCGGTGCCAATGATCACGTACGACACCCCGCCGTCGAGGTAGCGCTCGATGGTGTCGAGATCACGAATGCCGCCACCGATCTGCACCGGCACGTCGTCGCCGAGCGCATCCACGATGGCCCGAATGCTGGCCTCGTTGCGCGGTTTGCCCGCAACGGCTCCATTCAGGTCCACCAGATGCAAACGCCGGGCGCCGGCGTCTGCCCAGCGTTGTGCCATGGCAACAGGGTCTTCGGAAAAAATGGTGGCATCGTCCAGATCGCCTTGGCGCAAACGGACGCAGCGCCCGTCTTTGAGATCGATGGCGGGGATGAGCAGCATGACGTTGGGAGTGTTGGTGTGAGGGGTGGGTGAGGCGGCCACAGGCCGAAGAAACCGGTAGGTCAGGGCTGCCAGTGCACGAAATTGCGGTAGATCTGCAGCCCTGCACTGGCACTTTTTTCAGGATGAAACTGTGTAGCGAAGATGTTATCCGCTGCCACTGCGCACGTAAAGTCGATGCCATAGCGCGTGGTTGCAGCCGCATGGTCCGGGTGGGTGGGCCTCACATGATAACTGTGAACAAAATAGAAATAGGCGCCGTCGGGCACATCCTGCCACAGCGCATGCCGACCACAGAAGTGGGCCCGGTTCCAGCCCATGTGGGGAACCTTGAGTGCCTGGCCGGGCTCACCCTCGAAGGCCGGGCCGCGAAACCGTGCCACGTCGCCGGGCAGGATGCTCAAACCGTGCACATCGGGAGCCTCCTCACTGTGATCGAACAACATCTGCAGACCCACACAGACCCCCAGCAAGGGCTTGCTGCGCGCCGCGGCCTGAACCGCCGACACCAGGCCAGCCTCGTCGAGCTGACGCATGCAATCGCGAAAGGCGCCCTGCCCCGGCAGCACGACGCGCGCAGCTTCGTGAATCTCGGCCGCCGTTTGACATACGCGGATGTCGGCTTCGGGCGCCGCATGGCGCAGGGCTCGAACCACGGAATGCAGATTGCCGGCTCCGGCATCGACCACGGCAATGACGTTGCGGCTCACAGCACCCCCTTGGTGGAAGGCACCGTGCCTGCCGCTCGGGAATCTTCTTCGGTGGCCATGCGCAAGGCCCGACCAAAAGCCTTGAAGACGGTTTCGCACTGATGATGGGCGTTGTCGCCACGCAGGTTGTCGATGTGCACGGTAGCCAGGGCGTGGTTGACGAAGCCCTGGAAAAACTCGCGGGCGAGATCGACATCGAATTGCCCGATCATGGCCCGCGTGAACGGCACATGAAAATGCAGACCGGGTCGACCGGAGAGATCGATCACCACTCGGGTGAGGGCCTCGTCGAGCGGCACATAGGCATGGCCGTAACGGCGCAGCCCGGCCTTGTTGCCCGCGGCTTGCGCAAAGGCCTGGCCGAGCGTGATGCCGATGTCTTCGACGGTGTGGTGAGCGTCGATGTGCAGATCGCCTTCGGCCTGAATGTCGATATCGAACAGGCCGTGGCGCGCGATCTGGTCGAGCATGTGATCGAGGAAGGGGACACCCGTGTGGATGTTCTGGCGCCCGCTGCCATCGAGATTGATCTCGACGCGGATCCGGGTTTCGTTGGTGTTGCGGGTAATCTGTGCGGTACGCATGACGGAATCCTGCAGTCAAGTATCGGGGTCGAGGCGGTATTCGGCGCTGCCGGCGTGCGCCTGCAGGCCCTCGCCATGAGCCAGGGTGGATGCGATGCGACCCAGTGTTTGGGCGCCCTCGCGAGACACCTGGATCAGGCTGGAGCGCTTCTGGAAGTCGTAAACCCCCAACGGCGACGAGAATCGCGCAGTGCCCGAGGTGGGCAACACGTGATTGGGTCCCGCGCAGTAGTCGCCCAGCGACTCGGAGGTGTAGGGCCCCATGAAGATGGCCCCGGCATGGCGAATGCGATCCGCCCAGGTTTGGGGCTCGTGCGTGGCGATCTCGAGATGTTCGGGGGCGATCCGGTTGGCAATGGCGCAGGCCTGTTCCAGATCGGCCACCCGGATCAGGGCGCCACGCGAGGCCAGGCTGGCCGCAATGATGTCCGCCCGTGGCATCGTGGGCAACAGACGCTCGATGGCCGCGGCCACCTCATTCAGGTAGGCGTCGTCGGGGCACAGGAGGATCGACTGGGCCATTTCGTCGTGCTCGGCTTGCGAGAACAGATCCATGGCCAGCCAATCGGCCGGCGCCGAACCATCGGCGATGATGAGAATCTCGCTGGGCCCGGCGATCATGTCGATGCCGACCGTACCGAACACGCGACGCTTGGCTGCGGCCACCCAGGCATTGCCGGGCCCGACGATCTTGTCGACCGCCGGGACCGTGGCCGTGCCGTAGGCCAGCGCAGCCACCGCCTGGGCACCGCCAAGGGCGAAGATGCGATCCACGCCGGCAATGGCAGCTGCCGCCAGCACGATGGGATTGCGCTCGCCATCGGGCGTGGGGGTCACCATGATGACCTCGGTCACGCCGGCCACCTTGGCCGGTACGGCGTTCATCAGGAGCGACGACGGATAGGCCGCCTTGCCGCCGGGCACGTACAGGCCCACTCGGTCGAGTGGCGTGATCTTCTGCCCCAGCACCGTGCCGTCGGCCTCGGTGTATTGCCAGCTGTCGGCCAGCTGGTGGCGATGATACGAGCGGATGCGCTCGGCCGCCGCTTCAAGCGCGTCTCGTTGCGCGGCCGGCAGCGCCTGCAGCGCCGCCTGGCAATCGGCCAACGGGATCTCGAGCGCCTCGGGGTTCGTGAGCGGATGGCGGTCGAAGCGCGCGGTGTATTCGAGCAGCGCGGCATCGCCACGACGGCGAACATCGGCCAGGATGTCGGCCACGGATTGGTCGAGTGCCCGATCGTCGTCGGTGTCGTGCGACAACAACTGGCTCAATCGCCGATCGAAATCGGCATCACGGGTGTCGAGACGGGCCATTCTCGTCATCACGCATCCTCGCTGCCACTGGCGCGGCTGAAGGCGTCGAGCAGCGGTTGCAGGCGCTCGCGCCGGGTTTTGAGCGCGGCCTGATTCACGATCAGCCGCGACGAAATGCTGGCGACGTCTTCCACCGCCATCAGATTGTTGGCCTTGAGCGTGCCACCGGTGGACACCAGGTCGACGATGGCATCGGCCAAGCCCACCAGAGGGGCCAGCTCCATCGAGCCATACAGCTTGATGATATCCACGTGCACACCCTTGGCAGCAAAGTGTTCGCGAGCCGCCTGCACATACTTGGTGGCCACCCGCAAACGCGCGCCCTGATACACCGCTGCCTGGTAGTCAAACCCCACGGGCACCGCCACACACAGGCGACAGCGGGCAATGCCGAGGTCTACCGGCTGATACAACCCCCCCGGATGCTGCGGCTCATGTTCGTTGAGCACATCCTTGCCGGCCACGCCGAGGTCGGCGGCACCATACTGCACATAGGTGGGGACATCCGACGCCCGCACAATGATGATGCGCAGATCGGGATCGCTGGTCGGGATGATGAGCTTGCGTGAACGCTCGAGATCTTCCGAAACCTGCACACCGGCACTGGCCAGCAACGGCAGGGTTTCTTCGAAGATGCGCCCCTTGGAGAGCGCCAGCGTGATGGGAGGACGGGCTTGCAATCGACCACTCATGAAGGATTCCGGGAAGAAATACGCTCGATGCGCGCACCCAACTGGACCAGCTTGCGTTCCATGTGCTCGTAGCCGCGATCGAGGTGATAGATGCGTTCGACGTAGGTATCGCCCTCGGCCACCAGGCCGCCAATGACCAGACTCGCCGAGGCACGCAGATCGGTGGCCATCACCGTGGCGCCCGACAGCGCCGGCACACCCTTGACCACGGCGGTGGCGCCATCGATCTCGATGTCGGCTCCGAGGCGGCGCAGCTCCTGCACATGCATGAAGCGGTTTTCGAAGATGTTCTCGGTAATGACGGCGGTACCGCGGGCCACGGCGTTGGCCGCCATGAGCTGGGCCTGCATGTCGGTGGCGAAGCCGGGGTACTCGAGGGTGCGGAAGCCCACGGCGCGCAGGGGTTCGGCACCGCGCCGGGCCCGAATGCGGCGACCCGCGGCATCGACCTCGATGGCGAGACCGGCTTCACGCAGCTTGTCGAGTGTGGCACCCATCGCTTCGGGCGCGACAGCCTCGAGCAGGATGTTGCCACCCGTGGCCGCCACGGCGCACAGAAAGGTACCGGCCTCGATGCGATCGGGGATCACGGCATGGGTGGCGCCGTGCAGGCGCTCGACGCCCTGCACCACGATGCGATGCGTGCCGTGCCCCTGTATGTTTGCTCCCATGGCGATCAGCAGCTCTGCCAGATCGACGACTTCGGGCTCGCATGCGGCGTTTTCAAGGACGGTTTCGCCCTCGGCCAGCACGGCTGCCATGAGCAGGTTCTCGGTGCCGGTCACGGTGATCATGTCGGTGCGCACCTCGGCACCGCGCAGGCGCTCGGCACGCGCCACCACAAAGCCGTGCTCGATGCGGATGTCGGCGCCCAACGCAGCCAGCCCCTTGATGTGCTGATCGACCGGACGCTGGCCGATGGCACAGCCGCCGGGCAGACTGACACGCGCCTCGCCGAACCGGGCCAACAAGGGCCCCAGCACGAGAATGGAGGCACGCATGGTCTTGACCAGCTCATATGGCGCCTCGACCGACTGGATGTCGTTGGCCTGCAGCACCAGCGTGTGCTCGCCGGGGCTGCCGTCGACCCTGACGCCCAGTTGGCGCAGCAGCTTGAGCATGGTGACGATGTCGTTGAGGTCGGGCACGTTGTCGAGCCGCAACGCCTGATCGGTGAGCAGGCTGGCGCAAAGAATCGGCAAGGCCGCGTTCTTGGCGCCGGAGATGCGCACCGTGCCGTGCAGCGGCTGACCGCCGGTTATCTTGAGCTTGTCCATGAGGTGGCAATCATCAACGCGATCAGCCCGCGCGGGCGGCCCATTCGTCGGGCGTGAGAGTTTGCATGGACAACGCATGAATTTCGGCACGCATGCGATCGCCCAGCGCGGCGTACACCAGCTGATGCCTTGCCACCGGGCGCTTGCCGGTGAATGTGGCGGACACAATGACGGCCTCGAAATGATGGCCGTCGCCTTCGACCGCCACATGCTCGCACGGCAGGCCGGCAACGATGTATTCACGCACCTGATCGGGGGTGGGCACGGCAGTCATGTTCAGCTCCTGAGTTTGTAGCCGCTGGCCAGCAACCGCAGCGCCAGAATGGCCAGCACGATACATACGCCGCCGACCACAGCCAGACTATGCCAGGGCGACGCATCGGCCATGCCGAAAAAGCCATAGCGGAAGCCGTCGATGGCGTAGAACACCGGATTCCAGTGCGACACGGCCTGCCAGAACGGCGGCAGAGAATTGATGGAATAGAACACACCCGACAAGAAGGTGGCGGGCATGATCAGAAAGTTCTGGAACGCGGCGATCTGGTCGAACTTTTCGGCCCAGATACCCGCGGCCAGCCCCAGCGTGGACATGGCCACGCAGGCCAGGACGGCAAAGGTGAGCATCCAGGCGGGCTGGGCCATGTGAACGTCGGTAAAGAACAACGTGACCACCCAGACGCCAAAGCCCACCACCAGACCACGCACCACCGAGGCCAGCACATAGGCCGCGTACATGTCGAAGTGCGACAACGGCGGCAGCAGCACGAATACCAGATTGCCGGTGACCCGACTCTGGATGAGCGACGACGACGAATTGGAGAACGCGTTCTGCAACATGCTCATCATGATGAGCCCGGGCACCAGAAACGCCACATAGGGGATGGCGTCGTACACCCTGACGTGATCGCTGAGCACGTGCGAGAAAACCATGAGGTAGAGCAGCGCGGTGACCACGGGCGCTGCCACGGTTTGAAACGACACCTTGTAGAACCGCAGCAGTTCTTTGTAGAACAGCGTGGGAAAGCCCGAACCGCCACGCAGATTGGGCTGCAGAATGGGCTTGTTCATGGCGCCTCTCCGCGACGGCGTGATTCGTTGTTCATGATGCGCACAAAGGCCTCTTCGAGGTCTTCACCCCCCACCTGATCCACCAGATTGGCCGTACGGTCGAGCGCGATGACGCGACCACTCTTGAGCATGGCAATGCGGCCGCACAGCGCTTCGGCCTCTTCAAGATAATGGGTGGTGAGCAACACCGTGTGACCTTGCTGATTGAGGCGGGCGATGAACTCCCAGAGCGAGCGCCGCAGATCGACGTCGACTCCGGCAGTGGGTTCATCGAGCACGATGACCGGCGGGCGATGCACCAGCGCCTGAGCCACCAGCACACGGCGCTTCATGCCACCCGACAACGCCCGCATGTTGACGTCGGCCTTGTCGGACAGCCCCAGGTTGGCCAGGATTTCGTCGATCCAGTCGTCGTTGTGCCGCAGACCGTAGTATCCCGACTGGAAGCGGAGGGTTTCACGCACCGTGAAGAAGGGATCGAACACCAGCTCTTGTGGCACGACGCCGAGGGACCGCCGGGCCAGAGCGAATTGTGCAGCCACATCGTAGCCACAGACCGAAACTCGCCCGGACGTGGCCCGAGCCAGGCCGGCCAGCACCGAGATCAGCGTGGTCTTGCCGGCACCATTGGGCCCAAGCAGGCCGAAAAACTCGCCATGGTCGACAGTGAGGCTGACGTCGTCGAGGGCCTGAAAACCCGGACCCGGTCGCCGGCCACGCAGACGGCCGAGCCAGCCGACGTGATCGGGATAGATCTTGCTGAGGTGTTGTATGGAAACCGCGGGCATGGAGGGGGACCTGATGGTGCCAAGCCCTCCATTATAGGCGTTGCCTGCAAGCCCTGCCGACTGGGCAGACGTGCCGGACGCAGCGCCAACGCCCGCGACAACGCGATTGCCGCGTCAGACGTTGCGTTCTTCGAGCTTGCGAATCAGGCTATCGATGCCCGAACGCTGGATCTCGGTGGCGAACTGATTGCGGTAATTCTGGATGAGCCAGATCCCTTCCACGCTGATGTCGTACACACGCCAGCCATCGGGCGTGCGCTCGAGGCGGTAATCGACACCGGCAGGCTCCATGCCCGATTGCGTGACACGGGTGCGCACCACCACATCGTCGGCAGTGGCGTCACCGCGAAACGGCAACATGGAGAAGTCGAGCGTGTCGTCGACTTCGCGAAACGCACCGCCGTATGTCTGTAGCAAGGTGCCACGGAAGGCGTCGACCAGGGCCTGTTGCTGTTCGGGCGACGCCTGACGCCAATAACGCCCCGTGGCCAGCCGCGTGGTTTTCTCGAAATTGACGTACGGCATGAGGTATTCGTCGACCACCTCGTTGATGCGGCTCTGATCGCCCGCGCGCAACTCGGGATCGGCCTTGAGCACATCCAGGGCCTGTCGTGCCACTTGCTCGACGAAGACTTGCGGCTCGGCATTGGAGTTGGGCTGCTCGGCGGCATGGGCCGCCCCCGCCACCCCCTGGGCAGCGGCCATGAGGCCAAGTCCGGCCATGGCAAACAGCACACGACGTCGGGCAGCGGGCATCAGCACAGTATTGGTCCAGCGAAAGGGTCGGTACATGCAAGCTCCTGAAATCCGGACGATAGACACGCCGGATAAATGTTGGACCTCGCCCGCCTGGGCGAGGTTCCGCGGGCACTGGCCGCCCCGCCTGAGGCGGGCAGACTGTGCCCTGGCCGCGATCAACGCCCCAGCATCGGCACCGACGCGGTGTCGGCTTCCGGCGAGTCGTTGCCAGCCTCGTCGTCGGCCGGATCGTCGTAATCGGGTACGGCGGGGTCGTCGTACTCGGGCAAGGAATAATCGGGCAGATCGAGCGCGGCGGCAGAGCCGCGCACCCGCTGCTCCCGGCGCTGCAAATAGGCGTCGCGAACGAACGAATACGGATCGAGAGCAAGCCGGTTGACCATCTCGACAGCACCGATAAGTTGCGCGCGCTCATCGACCAGACTGATGCCACGCAGCGTATTGCGTAGGCGAACGTTGTCGTGATAGCCCATGACATTGCCCTGGAAGTCGGCGATCATGCCCACACCATCGCGCACCGAACTCGGGCCCAGCAGGGGCAGCACCAGATAGGGCCCGGCATCGAGGCCCCAGACACCCAGCGTGATGCCGAAGTCGTTCTTGACGCGTGCCACGCCCACTTCGGACGCCGGATCAAAGCAGCCGAAGGCGCCCAGGGTGGAGTTCATCAACACCCGGCCAGTGCTGTTGATGCCTTCGGGCATGCGTGCCTGCAGAAAGCTGTTGGCCGCCGACCAGAGGTCGCGCAGATTGGCGAACATATTGTGAACGCAGCTGCGCACCGGAGGCGGCACGACATCACGATAGGCGGTAGCCACTCGCACGAGCACCTGCTCGTCGACCACAGAGTTTACCTGGTAGATCGACCGGTTCAGCGGCTCGAAGGGGTCGCGCGGGTCGGGCTCGCCGGGTACGGTGGCGCAACCGGCCACCAGTACTGCAGCGCTCAGCGGCATCAGACAGCGAATGGAGAGTGATTTCATGGCGACGCGCCTGCGGACGAAGAGTTGGAATCGGCCGAACCACGATCGCCGGCCATGCTGTAGAGGAATTGACTGATGAGGTTCTCGAGCACGATGGCACTCTGGGTGTAGTTGATTTCGTCACCGTCGGCCAGCATGCGGTCTTCGGCACCGGGCTCGATGCCCAGGTATTGTTCGCCGAGCAGCCCCGAGGTGAGTATGCTGAGCGACGAATCCACGGGAAATTCGTAGCCTTCGTCGAGATTCAGACGTACCCGGGCTTCGTAGGTGACGGGGTCGAGGCTGATGCTCCCGACCCGGCCGACCACCACACCGGCACTCTTGACGGCGGCCCGCGACTTGAGGCCACCGATATTGTGAAATTTGGCCTCTACGGTGTAGGTGGGTGCCCACGAGAAGGTGGCCAGGTTGCCCGCCCGCAGGGCCAGGAAGACCAGCGCCACGATGCCCAGCAGCACGAACAGGCCAACCCAGAAATCGACTTTGGTTTGCGACATGGTGGAATCCAATTGGTTTGACGTTTGGGGTCAGCTGAACATGAGCGCGGTGAGCACGAAATCGAGCGCCAGCACCGCCAGGGAGCCCACCACCACGGTCTGCGTGGTGGCCCGCGCCACGCCTTCGGGTGTGGGCCGCGCCTGCCAGCCGCTGTAAAGGGCAATGAGCGTCACCGCGAAGCCGAACACCACACTCTTGATCACACCGTTGAGTACGTCGGCAAAGACATCGACGCCCGACTGCATCTGCGACCAGAACGAGCCGGGATCCACGCCGATCATCTGCACACCGACCACCCAGCCACCCATCACACCGACCATGGAAAAGACGGCGGCAAGAACGGGCATGGCAATGACACCACCCCAGAACCTGGGCACCAGCACCCGCCGGATGGGATCGACTGCCATGACTTCCATGGCGGCGATCTGCTCACCGGCCTTCATGAGGCCGATTTCGGCGGTGAGCGAGGTGCCGGCTCGACCGGCAAAGAGCAGCGCGGTGACCACAGGCCCGAGCTCGCGCACCAGCGACAGCGCCACCAGCACCCCCAGCGCTTCTTCGGAACCATAGCGACTGAGGGTGTAATACCCCTGCAGCCCAAGCACGAAACCGACGAACAGACCCGACACCGCAATGATGAGCAGCGAATGGTTGCCCAGGAAAAACACCTGCTGCCAGAGCAGCCGCGGCCGCCGCAGCACGATGCCGCTGCGCAACAACAGCGCCAGGAAGAACCGGGCAAACAGACCCAGCGAGATGAGGCCATGACGACCACCCCGCCCGCAAGTGGCAACGAACGACACCAACGGGTTCATGGCGCGTCTCCGGAACCCGGCAACTGGCGTTTGGCCAGCCAGCGGCGATACCCGTCGGATTCGGGATAATGGAACGCGACCGGGCCATCGGGTTCACCGTCGATGAACTGGCGCACATAAGGATCGGCGCTGGCGCGCAATTCGGCGGGCGTGCCGCGGGCCTTGCAGCGCCCCTGACCGATGATCACGACGTGATCCGAGATCTCGAAGGATTCGGGCACGTCGTGCGTAATGAGCAGGGAGGCACAACCGAGCTCGTCGGACAAGGTGCGGATGAGCCGAGCCGTGACGCCCATCGCGATGGGATCGAGCCCGGCAAACGGCTCGTCGTAGAGCACGAGCTCGGGATTGAGCACCACCGCACGTGCCAGCGCCACCCGCCGCGCCATGCCGCCGGAGATTTCGCTGGTGCGCAGGTGGGCGGCGGCGCGCAGCCCCACCGACTCGAGGCGATCGAGCACTCGCTGCACCAGTTCGGACTCCGAGAGCGTGGTGTGCTCGCGCAACGGAAAGGCGACGTTCTCGAAAACGCTGAGGTCGGTGAACAGGGCGCCCTGCTGAAAAAGCACCCCCGTGCGCTGACGCACGGCCTGCAGCGTACTGTGCCTGGCCTGACTGAGAGAATGCCCGAGCACCGAGACTTCACCTGCCATGGACTGCAGCTGACCCGTGGCCGCCCGCAGGATGGTGGTCTTGCCAGACCCCGAGCCGCCCAGCAGGGTTACCACCTGGCCACGCGCGACCGAAAACGAGATGTCTTCGAGCAGCGGCGCGGCGCCATACCCCAACGCCACCTCGTGAAAGGCGAGCGCGGGACTGGCGTGGTCGTTGGCAGCGGCGTCGGACATGGAGTACGGAATGACGGATAAAAAAGCATTCTAACCGCAGAACGAGACAGCCGAGTCGCAAGCCGCCGGGCCGGCCTACTCGACGCCGATGGCCGTGGTTTCCTTGATGGTCTTGAGCACGAAGCTCGAATGCATGTCGACCACGGCCGGATGCTGCATGAGGGTGTCCATGGCAAAGCGTGAGAAATGGGCCAGGTCTCGTACCTGAATGCGCATGAGGTAATCCATATCGCCGGTCGTGGCGTAGCAGGCCACCACTTCCGGCCAATGCTGCACGTTGCGGGCGAAGTCCTCGATGGGCCGATGATCGCCGCCAGCGTGCTTCTGCAGCCGCACTTCGATATACGCGCTGAGCCCCAGCCCTACCTTGTCGGGATCGACCAGCGCCACATACTGGCGAATGATCCCGAGCCGTTCGAGGCGCCGGACCCGCCGCAGACATGGGCTGGGGGTGAGGGCGACACGGTCGGCCAGCTCCTGGTTGCTCAGTCGGCCGTCCCGCTGCAATTCGGCCAGAATGCGATGATCGATGCGGTCTAGTTCCATTTCTGACATTTTCTGCTCCTTGGTGTGTACTTCAGTTAATTTTATTGCTCGACCCACTCACATCGTGGCAAATTTAGCAATGATTCACCGCGTCAAAGCCCCTAAAATGTCGTCATTCGGCAACGGCCGCAACCCACTGCCTGCTTCAGGAGACACACATGCAAGACGTCGAAAAATTCGAGCCCTGGGATAACCCCATGGGCACCGCCGGTTTCGAGTTCGTGGAGTACGCCGCGCCGGATCCTGTCGCGCTGGGCCAACTCTTCGAAGGCCTCGGTTTCAAGGCCATTGCGCGTCACCGCCACAAAAATGTCACGCTGTATCGTCAGGGCGGCATCAACTTCCTGATCAACGCCGAACCGGATTCATTCGCGCAACGCTTCGCGCGGCTGCACGGCCCGTCGGTCTGTGCCATTGCCTTTCGGGTCGACGACGCGGCCCAGGCCTACCAGCGGGCGCTCGAACTGGGCGCGTGGGGCTTCGACAGCGGCAGCGGCCCCATGGAGCTGAACATCCCGGCCATCAAGGGCATTGGTGATTCGCTGATCTATCTGGTCGACCGCTGGCCGGGCAAGAACGGCTCGGGCGGCATTGGCGACATCAGCATTTACGATGTCGACTTCGTCCCCCTCGACCCCGCCACGGCGCGCGACGACGTCAACCACCGCGGTGCCGGCCTGGTCGAACTCGATCACCTCACGCACAACGTGCACCGGGGCCGCATGGCCGAATGGGCCGAGTTCTACGAGCGCCTGTTCAATTTCCGCGAGATCCGCTACTTCGACATCGAAGGCCAGGTCACCGGCGTGCGCTCCAAGGCCATGACATCGCCCTGCGGCAAGATCCGCATCCCGATCAACGAAGAGGGCAACGAAGAACGCGGTCAGATCCAGGAATACCTCGACCTCTACCGCGGCGAGGGCATCCAGCACCTGGCCCTGGCCGCCGACGACATCTACGCCACGATCGAGCACCTGCGGCAGAAGGGCGTGACCTTCCTCGACACGCCCGACACTTACTACGAGCTGCTCGACAAGCGCGTGCCCAATCACGGCGAAGACGTTGCCCGCCTGCGCAAGAACCGCATCCTGCTCGACGGCGCGCCCGGCGGTGGCTTGCTGCTGCAGATCTTCACCGAAACCGTGATCGGCCCCATCTTCTTTGAAATCATTCAGCGCAAGGGCAACGACGGCTTCGGCGAAGGCAACTTCAAGGCCCTGTTCGAATCGATCGAGCTCGATCAGATGCGCCGTGGCGTGTTGTCGAAAAAAGAAGAGGCTGCTGCCAAGTAATTCAGTCGCCGAATGGCGTCAGGCAAGTCAACGGATGGCGTTGGGGCAACGCCATCCGTGTTTGATTCAGGCGGCCTGAATCTCCACCCGGTGGCTGAGCTCGGCGGTCTTGGCCAGCATGGCCGAGGCCGAGCAATACTTGTCGTGCGACAACTGCACGGCGCGCTCGACCGCCGCGGCGGGCAGATTGTGCCCACTCACCGTAAACACGAAGGTGATTCGGGTGAACACCTTCGGATCGGTTTCAGCGCGCTCAGCCTCCAGTGCCACCTCGCAGCCCGTGACGGCATGCCTGCCGCGCTTGAGGATCAGCACCACATCGTAGGCGGCGCATCCGCCGGCCCCGGCCAGCATCAGCTCCATCGGGCGGGGTGCCAGGTTGTTGCCGCCCCCCTCCGGTGCTCCGTCCATGACGGCGACATGACCACTGCCGGTTTCGGCCACGAACAACATGCCCTGGGGTCCCCCCCAACGTACGCGACATTCCAAGGTGAATTCTCCTGATCGGATGGCAACAAAGAACCGCAATGTGCCGGGCCCGACCTGCCACGTCAACTCACGCCGGAGGCCAAGGCGCTCACCGGCAGGCACGAGTGCGCCATGGGCGAACGAACCCGGGTGCGTGCGGATGTTGCAGCGCGCCGGCAGAGCGATATGCTGCAATGCACCAATCCGGACACACCAGCGGCATCAAAACTTGGGGATTACCCCGGCCAAGCTGCGGAATATTTGCAAGCAAATGCAACAAAATGAGCAGAGACATCCCGTCTCAGGGTAAACGAGCAATTTTCAAGTCACTGAAAACAAACAATTTTCTCGTTAACTATTCATAATCATGGGATGTCGCATCTTCCACACACACGATCCTTGAGGATCTTGCGTTGCACAAAGTCAGCCCCTATAATTCAGTCATCGGATGTCGAAACAAACCTACCGCACACCGCGAGGTATGAATCGAATCCCACCGTTGTCTCCTCCACCCTCCTCCTTTGGTGGATTGAGCCCGAAGCCGCAAGGCCTCGGGCTCTTTTTTTTGTCAAACGCCTTGCAAGGCCTTGCCACAGGCCACGCCCGAGGCCCAGGCCCACTGGAAGTTGTAGCCACCCAACCAGCCCGTGACATCCACTGCCTCGCCCACGAAGTAAAGCCCCGGAACCCCGCGCGCCTGACCACTCTGCTGATCGAGCTGTCGGGTATCGACGCCGCCACGCATCACTTCCGCCTTGCGGTAGCCTGCCGTGCCACTGGGCACGATCTGCCAATGCTGCAACTCGGTGCCCACCTCACGCAATACGCGATCCGGCAGATCGGCCAACCGTCGAGACCCGTGTGCCTCGAGGCCAGCCTGCAGCAACCAGGGTTCGACCAGTCGTCGCGGCAACCACTGGGCCAGGTGCTGGACGAGCTGCTGGCGATTGCCCGACTTGCTGGCAAGCAGCGTGTCGGCCAGCTGCGGCTCACCAGGCACCAGGTTGACGCGCAAGGCCTGCCCTGGCTCCCAGTAACTCGAGATCTGCAGGACTGCAGGGCCCGACAGGCCACGGTGAGTGAGCAACAGATCTTCGCGAAACTGTCCACCTCGGCGTCCGTTACCCGTGGCAATGTCCACTTCGAGCGACGCTCCGGCCAGCGATCGAAAGCGTTGCCAGGCGTCATCGGAGAACGTGAGCGGCACGAGTGCCGGGCGCGGCTCGACCACCTTCAACCCGAACTGTCTCGCCAACTTCAGCGCCAGGTCGGTCGCTCCCACTTGAGGAAGGGCGAGCCCGCCGGTCGCCACCACCAGCTGCGGCGCCCGCATCAGGCCAGCATCGGTGGCGATCTCGAAGCAGCCGCCTGCCGGTGATTCCCGATGGCGCACCTCGTGCACGGCGCAACCCAAGCGCCACTGCACACCGCCGGCGTCGCACTCTCGACGCAATACGTCGATGATGGCCTCACTGGAGGTGTCGCAGAACAACTGGCCGCGATGCTTTTCGTGCCACGCGACGCCATGGCGCCGCAACAGTGCGAGAAAGTCCTGCGGCGTGTAGCGCGCCAGTGCCGAGCGACAGAACGCCGGGTTGGCCGACAGAAAACCCCGACTGCCGGTGGCTTCGAGGTTGGTGAAATTGCACCGCCCTCCTCCGGAGATGCGGATCTTCTCGGCCAACTTGTGGGCGTGGTCGAGCAGCAGCACGCGCAAGCCACGCTGCCCGGCCACCGCGGCGGCCATCATGCCTGCCGCGCCCGCCCCCAGCACGACCACATCGGCGTCAGTCGCGGACACAGTCGACGTAGTAGCGCGATTCGCCAGGTGCGATCGTCTCGGCCACGAGCCCGTGAATATCGGTTTCGAACCCCGGGAAGGCGCGATTGAACTCACGCGCGAACTGCAGATATTGCACGATGGTGCGATTGAAGCGCTCGCCCGGAATGAGCAAGGGAATGCCCGGCGGATAGGGCGTCAGCAGCGCCGCCGTGATGCGCCCTTCGAGCTGATCGATCTCGACTCGCTCGATCTCGCGATGCGCCATGCGGGCAAAGGCATCCGAGGGTTTCATGGCCGGTTGCATGTCGCTCAGGTACATCTCGGTGGTAAGCCGCGCGACGTCGTTGCTGCGATACATATCGTGCAGTTTCTGGCAGAGATCGCGCAGGCCCCAGCGCTCGTATTGCGGCGCGCTGCGACAGAACTCGGGCAGGATGCGCCACATCGGCTGATTGCGATCGTAGTCGTCCTTGAACTGCTGCAAGGCCGTGAGCAGGGTGTTCCAGCGACCCTTGGTGATGCCGATGGTGAACATGATGAAGAAGGAATAGAGACCTGCCTTCTCGACCACCACGCCATGCTCGGCAAGGTATTTGGTGACCACGGCAGCCGGGATGCCCGACTCGGCGAATTGTCCCGACACATCGAGCCCGGGCGTGACCAGCGTTGCCTTGATCGGGTCGAGCATGTTGAAGCCCGGCGCAAGATTGCCGAAACCGTGCCAGCGATCGTTGGCCTTGAGCATCCAGTCGTCGCGCTTGCCGATACCTTCGGCGGCGAGCTTGTCTGGGCCCCAGACCCGAAACCACCAATCGTTGTGGCCAAACTCGGCCTCGACCTTGCGCATGGCGCGACGAAACGCCAGTGCCTCCAGAATGCTTTCTTCGACCAGGGCCGTGCCGCCGGGCGGCTCCATCATGGCCGCCGCCACGTCGCAGGAAGCAATGATGGCATATTGCGGTGACGTGGACGTGTGCATCAGAAACGCTTCGTTGAACACGTGACGGTCGAGCTTGCGTTGCTCCGACTCCTGCACCAGGATCTGCGACGCCTGCGACAGCCCTGCCAGCAGCTTGTGCGTGGAGTGCGTGGCGAACACCATGGTGTCGTCGGTGCGCGGACGTTTCTTCTCGCCACCGATGGCGTGCATGTCCTGGTAGAACTCGTGAAACGCCGCGTGTGGCAGCCAGGCTTCGTCGAAGTGCAGTGTGTCGATGTAATCGCCGAGCGTCTCCTTGATCATCTCGACGTTGTAGATCACGCCATCGTAGGTACTTTGCGTGATGGTGAGGATGCGTGGCTTCTTGTTGAGCGCTTCGCGGGCGAAAGGATTGGCCTCGATCTTGGCGCGAATGGTGTCGGGGTGAAACTCGGACAGCGGGATCGGCCCGATGATGCCGAGGTTGTTGCGCGTGGGCTGCAAGAACACCGGGATGGCACCCGTCATGGTGATGGCGTGGAGAATCGACTTGTGGCAATTGCGATCCACCACCACCACATCGCCGGGCGCCACGTTGGCATGCCACACGATCTTGTTGGAGGTTGAGGTGCCGTTGGTCACGAAATAGCAGTGATCGGCATCGAAGATACGCGCGGCGTTGAGCTCCGACTGCGCCACCGGGCCGGTATGATCGAGCAGCTGCCCGAGCTCGTCTACCGCATTGCACACATCGGCGCGCAACATGTTCTCGCCGAAGAATTGATGGAACATCTGCCCCACCGGGCTCTTGAGAAACGCCACGCCGCCCGAATGACCCGGGCAGTGCCAGGAGTACGAACCATCCTGAGCGTACTTGACGAGTTCGCGAAAGAACGGCGGTGCCAGGCCTTCGAGGTAACTGCGGGCTTCGCGAATGATGTGACGCGCCACGAACTCGGGCGTGTCTTCGAACATGTGAATGAAGCCGTGCAGCTCGCGCAGAATGTCGTTGGGAATATGCTGCGAGGTGCGGGTTTCGCCATAGAGATAAATCGGGATATCGGCATTGCGAAACCGAAGCTCGCCAATGAACGCCCGTAGATTCTTGATGGCATTGGCCACATCTTCCGGCGAGTCGACGTCGAACTCTTCGTCGTCGATCGACAGAATGAAGGCGCTGGCGCGACTTTGCTGCTGGGCAAACGATGACAAGTCACCATAACTGGTGACCCCCAGCACCTCGACACCCTCGGCCTCGATGGCCGCGGCCAGGGCCCGGATACCCAGACCCGAGGTGTTCTCGGAACGGAAGTCTTCGTCGATGATGACGATCGGAAAACGAAATTTCATGGGCGCTGGCCTGTGGCTGGAGAACGCAAACGGCAGGAAGGGCGATCAGGTACGTGGCAGGGTAACGCCACGCTGACCCTGATACTTGCCGCCACGATCTCGATAGGAAGTTTCGCAGATGTCGTCGCCGCCCAGAAACAGCATCTGGGCGCACCCTTCGCCGGCATAGATCTTGGCCGGCAGGGGGGTGGTATTGGAGAACTCGAGGGTGACGTGGCCTTCCCACTCGGGCTCGAGCGGCGTGACATTGACGATGATGCCGCAACGGGCATAGGTACTTTTACCCAGACAGATGGTGAGGACTTCGCGCGGAATCCGAAAGTACTCTACCGTGTGCGCCAGGGCAAACGAGTTGGGCGGGATGATGCACACATCACCCTTGAAATTGACGAAGGACTTTTCGTCGAAAGCCTTGGGATCGACGATGGTCGAATTGATGTTGGTGAAGATCTTGAACTCATTGGCACAACGTACGTCGTAGCCGTAGCTGCTGGTGCCGTAGCTGACAATGCGACGGCCATCGACCGTGCGCACCTGACCGGGCTCGAATGGCTCGATCATGCCGTCTTGGGCCTGAGCCCGGATCCAGCGGTCGCTCTTGATGCTCATTGACGATTCCTTGCAGGCGGGCCGCGCCAACCCTGGCCGAAAACCCGCATTATAGGGAGCCCACAGGGGTCGGGGGTGGCGTACGCGCCACGGCGGCCACCACCACGTGGCGTGCGCCGGCGGCGTGCAAGGCAGCGGTGGCTGCATGCAGCGTACTACCGGTGGTCATGACATCATCTACCACCACCCAGCTGCCGCCGGCCCCATCCGACCCGAGGTGTCGCGCCATCAGCGACCCGCGCCGCCGCTGGCGACGCACTCGAGCCGAACTGCCCCGGAGCGTTTGACTGCCGTCGTTGCCATGCCATGCGAGCACGTCCGGGCGACACTGCCAGCCCTGACGCAGCGCCACGAAGCGCGCGATCTCGCCCGCCGGATTGAACCCGCGGCGCAGCAGTGCCGCTCGTGAGGCCGGAATCGGCACCACCCGCACGGGCTCCGGCAGCGGATCCGAGGGCCAGGCATCCACCAGGAGGTCGGCCAGCAAGCGCGCCCTGCCGAAACGGTGAGCCCGCTTGCACTCGAGGATCAGGCTGTCGACCGGCGCCTGCCAGGGCACGGCCGCCACCGCCAGGCGCCAGGATGGCGGATGTTCCTGACACGAGCGGCACGATCCTGCCCGGTGGGCCGGCAAGGCACATCGGGAGCAGATGAACTCGGGTTGCAGGAGCTGAAGGTGTTGCCGGCAGCCCGAGCAGAGATCGGCGCCAGCGGCACGTTGCCCGCACAGCGCGCAATCCCGCGGCAGCCGTCGCAACAGGGCATCGAGCCCTCGAAGCCAGGGTGTCATGCGGCATATCTCCGTTGCAAAACCTGCGGCCTGCGAGCCGCCGCCAGCAATTCGATATCATCGTAACCCTCACCTTCTCTACGGCAACTCTCTCATGTCATCCAGCGCGCCCCCGAATCTGCCCATCGTCACGGCGCACGTTCGGCGCCAGTTCGAACGTCGACAGCCGTGGCGCGACGCCGCCTTCCTGCACGACGAGATCGGACGGCGGATGCTCGAGCGTTTACGTTACATTCGTCTGCAACCCGCCGCCCTGCTCGACGCCGGATGCGGCGCAGGCACCGCACTCGAAGGCCTGAGAGAGCGCTATCCCGAGGCGGCGTATCACGGCGTTGACCTCGTTCCCGGGATGCTGGCCGAAGCCCAACGCCAGCACGCTCCCGCGCACCAATGGCTGCGTTCTCTCATGCCGGGCCGGCACCGGACGGCGCCGCCTCTCTGGCAGCAGGGCGATCTCGCGGCCACCACACTTGCCGACGAGAGCATGGATCTGGTGTGGTCGAACCTGGCCTTGCACTGGCACCCGCAGCCGCACGAGGTGTTCGCCGAATGGTTTCGCGTGCTGCGACCGGAAGGCCTGGTGATGTTTTCCACCTTCGGGCCGGCCACCTTGCAAGAGGTGCGACAAGCCCTGACCGAGGCCCGATTGGCCACAAGAACACTTGAATTCGTCGACATGCACGACTTCGGTGACCTGCTGCTCGACAATGGTTTTGCCGACCCGGTGATGGATCAGGAGACCCTTACCCTCACCTACGACGACCCCCAGGCACTGCTGCGCGATGTGCGGGCCCTGGGCGGCAACGCCAGTGTCCACCGACGGCGCGGCTTGGCGGGTCGCGCCTTCCGGCAACGTCTGCTCGACGCACTGGAGCGCCAGCGCGATGCCAGCGGCAAGCTCCGACTCACCCTCGAAGTGGCGTATGGCCACGCCTGGCGTGCAGCCGCCCGGCGTCGCGGCAACGAGACACTCATCCCGGTTGGGGCCATCGGTCGTACCCGGCCTGGCAATGCCGTGTAGAATGGATAGTGGTGCAGCCTCGTCCAATCAGGCGGCGCACCCTGTGATTCTTCTGCTCCGTCTGCCTCGGATTGGAGTCGTTCCGGCACCCTCTAAACAAGGTGCACCCGCGAACGACGGGCCGTCGCCGGACTCTCCTCTACATGACATCCTGCATCACCTTCGCCGACCTCGGTCTCGACGCCGCATTGCTGCGCGCCGTTGCCGACACCGGATATACCCAACCCACCCCGATTCAACAGCAGGCCATCCCCGAAGTGCTCGGCGGACACGACCTGCTGGCCGCCGCTCAAACCGGCACCGGCAAGACCGCTGGCTTCACCCTGCCCCTGCTGCACATCCTGCTGCAGGACGGCAAGCGTGCCCAGCCCGGCCGGCCTCGCTGCCTTATCCTGACGCCCACCCGTGAACTCGCCGCCCAGGTCGAAGAATCGGTCCAGACCTACGGCAAGCATCTGCCACTGACGTCGCTGGTGATGTTTGGCGGCGTCAACATCAATCCGCAGATTTCGGCGTTGCGCAAGCCCGTCGATATCCTCGTGGCCACACCGGGACGCCTGCTCGATCACGTGGGTCAGCGCACGCTCGATCTGTCGGGCATCGAGATTCTCGTGCTCGACGAAGCCGACCGCATGCTCGACATGGGCTTCATTCACGACATCCGCAAGGTACTCAAACTGTTGCCCAAGCAGCGGCAGACCCTGCTGTTCTCGGCTACCTTCTCCGACGAGATCCGCAAGCTCGCTCACGGCGTGCTGCGCGAGCCGCGCGAAGTGTCGGTGGCTCGCCGCAACACGGCGGCCGAATCGGTTCAGCAAAGCGTGCATCTGGTGCCGCAGCACCTCAAGCGCGATGCGCTCAGCCACCTCATCCGCCGCCACGACTGGCGCCAGGTTCTGGTGTTCACCCGAACCAAGCACGGTGCCAACCGCCTGGCCGAGAAGCTCATGAAAGACGGCATTGGTGCCGCCGCCATTCATGGCAACAAGAGTCAGTCGGCGCGCACGCGAGCGCTCTCCGGCTTCAAGAGCGGCGACGTGCCGGTGCTGGTGGCGACCGATATCGCCGCACGTGGCCTGGACATCGATCAGCTGCCGCAGGTGGTCAACTTCGAACTGCCCAACGTTCCCGAAGACTACGTGCACCGCATTGGCCGCACCGGCCGCGCCGGGGCCGAAGGCGCGGCGCTGTCGCTGGTCGACCATGAAGAAATCAAGCTGCTCGGCGCCATCGAGAAGCTGATCAAGCGCTCCATCGATCGCGTGCCCATGCCCGCGTTCGAAATGTCCGACACCACGGCCATGGCACCGACAACCAGCGCCACGCAGCACCATCAGGCGCAACGCGAGCGTACGCCATCGGCAGGGTCACCACCCGCAGGCGTGGCGCCGGCCGGGCAGCGTCGTCGCCGCTCACGCGGCAAGCGTGGCGGTAGCGGCGCCAGCTCCACAGCCACGACCGGCAATCGACCGCAGGGCAACCGAGCTGCCCTGCCCGGTCGCTGATCGCGGCTGATGGCCTGGTCTACCTGGCTGGCACTGCTGGCCGCCACACTGGCGATCTCGGCCTCACCTGGCGTGGGCGCCGTGGCCGCCATGTCGGCCGGCCTGCGCTGCGGCTTCGCAAGGGGCTACTGGAACACCATCGGCCTGGCGCTGGGCATCCTGGCCCAGTTGCTGGTGGTTGGCGTGGGCCTGGGAGCGCTGCTCAGCGCGTCTGAAGTGGCATTTGCCACCATCAAGTGGTTCGGCGTGGGCTACCTCGTCTATCTCGGTTGGCGCCAGTGGCGCACCGACTCTGCGCCGGTCACGGCCCATCAGGTGAACACTCAGCCCGATCGTATCGGCAGCCTGATCCTGCGCGGCTTTCTGGTCAATGCCGCCAACCCCAAGGGCACGGTGTTTCTGCTGGCCGTGGTGCCGCAGTTCATCGACCCGGCGCTCACGCTTTGGCCCCAATACGTGATCATCGGAGCCACCATGGCTGGCACCGACCTCCTGATCATGGGGCTGTATACGGCGCTGGCAGCCCGGGTGCTGCGCTATCTGCGCAGCGCCGATCACGTACGCTGGCTGAACCGGATCTTTGGCGGTACCTTCGTGCTGGCCGCCGTGTGGCTGGCCACCTTTCGGCGCGTGTAACCGCGTTAATCGATGCGATCGGCACCGGCATACGCCGTGGCCGATTCGCCACGCACAAAACCCAACAACATCAGCTCGTGCGCCTGCGCCAGCTGCACCGCGAATGCCGTTGGCGCCGACACCGCCGCCAGCAGCACGTGCCGGGCAGCGAGCGTTTTGTGCACCATCTCGAAACTGGCTCGACTCGACACCACCACCAGGCCGGGCACGGCGCTGACGGCGGTGGCCCCGATGAGCTTGTCGAGTGCATTGTGACGACCCACGTCTTCGCGCACCGTGAGCAAGTCGCCGTCGAGCGTGGCCAGACCGGCCGCGTGCGTGCCGCCAGTGGCCTGATGCAACGGCTGCCGGGCGCGCAAGGCGCCCATCGCACGCCACACGGCAGCACGGTCGATGCGAGGTGGCGCGGCCACAACCGGCACTGGCCGCATCACTTGCGGCAGGCTTTCTACCCCGCAGAGGCCACACCCCGTGCGGCCGGCCAGCGCCCGCCGGCGTTCGCGCATGGCCACGGCACGCGCCGTGGCGATCTCCACCTGGATCACGATGCCCTCGGGCCCTGGCTCCACATCGATGCCGCGGATCTCGTCGAGCGATGCCACCACCCCCTCGGTGAGCGAGAAGCCGCGGGCAAAATCCTCGAGATCGGCCGGCGTGGCCAGCATGGTGGCAAAGGCAATGCCGTTGTATTCGAGCGCCACCGGCACCTCATTTGCCACCACATCGCTTTCGTTACACCGCTCGTGCGCTCGCAGGCGGGTGACCGGAATCGACGCGAAGTCTGGGTGAGGCACGGGAGGCCGGCTGACGATCAGACGCCCGGCTGGCCGGGCGTCGCCGCCGGCGTACCGGTGTCGGTGATTGGGCGAAGGGAATCCGCATGGCCTTGCACCGCCTCGAGCACGATGCCATCGAGCGCCACCGAATCGCTCCGGCCATCCGGGTGTTCGGCCACGAATTCGAGCAAGGCTCGGCGCATGCGTGGCTCCCAGAACTTCTGCAGGTGACCCGCAATATCGGCCACGGCCTGCTTGCGGTCGGGCATCGCCGAAAAGAAGGCGCCGATCTGGTTGGCCATACGCACCAGGTGGGAGATATCCATACCAGGGCTCCTCAGCTCTCGACCCGCATGCGGTCCCGCAGCAGACGATCCTGGCGGACCGAAAATTGCGACCAGCGCTGCTGCCACTCGGACGGCTGGGTGACTCGCATCACCTCGACCGCCGTGACCTTGTACTCGGGGCAGTTGGTGGCCCAGTCGGAGTTGTCGGTGGTGACCACATTGGCGCCCGACTCGGGGAAGTGGAAGGTGGTGTACACCACCCCGGGGGCCACGCGCTCGGTGATGATGGCCCGCAGCACGGTTTCGCCCGCGCGGCTGCGCACCCCCACCCAGTCGCCTTCTTCAATGCCGCGATCCTCGGCATCCTGCGGATGGATCTCGAGCAGATCTTCGCTGTGCCACATGACATTGGGGGTGCGTCGCGTTTGCGCGCCCACGTTGTACTGCGACAGGATGCGTCCCGTGGTGAGCAGCAGCGGGAAACGGCTGGTGGCGCGTTCGTCGCTGGGCACATACTGCGTGATGAGAAACTTGCCCTGGCCCCGCACGAAGGCATCGACATGCATGATGGGCGTGCCATCAGGAGCGGCATCGTTGCATGGCCACTGCACACTGCCCAGACGATCGAGCGTGGCGTAGCTCACGCCCGAGAACGTGGGCGTGAGTCGGGCGATCTCGTCCATGATCTGGCCGGGATGATCGTAGTGCATGGCGTAGCCCAGGGCATTGGCCAGTGCCACGGTCACCTCCCAGTCGGCCAGGCCGCCCAGCGGCTCCATCACCTTGCGCACGCGCGAGATGCGGCGCTCGGCGTTGGTAAAGGTGCCATCCTTTTCGAGGAACGACGAGCCCGGCAGAAACACGTGGGCATACTTGGCCGTCTCGTTGAGGAAGATGTCCTGCACCACGATGCACTCCATGGCCGAAAGCGCCGCGGTAACGTGCTGGGTGTTGGGGTCGGATTGCACGATGTCTTCGCCCTGGCAGTACAGGCCCCTGAAACTGCCACTGAGCGCGGCATCGAACATGTTGGGGATGCGCAGCCCCGGCTCGGGCTGCAGCGTCACGCCCCAATCGGCCTCGAAGGTGGCGCGCACCGTGCTGTCGGACACATGACGATAGCCTGGCAGCTCGTGCGGGAAGGAGCCCATGTCGCACGAACCCTGCACGTTGTTCTGGCCCCGCAGCGGATTCACCCCCACGCCCTCGCGACCCACATTGCCTGTGGCCATGGCCAGATTGGCGATGGCCATCACCGCCGTGGACCCCTGGCTGTGCTCGGTCACGCCCAGGCCGTAGTAAACGGCGGCGTTACCACCCGTGGCATAGAGCCGCGCGGCGCCACGCACTGCCTCTGCCGGCACGCCCGTGGTGGCTTCGGTGGCCTCGGGGGAGTTCTCGGGCCGCGCGATGAAGTCGCACCAATCCTGAAAGGCAGGCCCTTCGCAACGCTCGGCGACGAAATCGCGCTGGATCAAGCCTTCGGTCACGATCACATGCGCCAGCGCATTGAGCATGGCCACGTTGGTGCCCGGGCGCAACTGCAGGTGGAAGTCGGCCTTGACGTGCGGGCCTTCCACCAGCTCGATCTGGCGCGGGTCGATCACGATCAACCGGGCACCCTGCCGCAGCCGGCGTTTGAGTCGCGAGGCAAACACCGGATGGCCGCTGCTGGGATTGGCGCCGATCACCACGGCCACGTCGGTGTACATCACCGAATCGAAGGTTTGCGTCCCGGCGGATTCGCCCAGCGTCTGCTTGAGGCCGTATCCGGTGGGCGAGTGGCACACTCGCGCACAGGTATCGACATTGTTGGTACCAAAGGCCGCGCGCACCAGCTTCTGCACCAGCCAGGTTTCTTCGTTGGTGCAGCGCGACGACGTAATGCCACCCACCGCGTCACGCCCGTGCTGTTGCTGGATGCGGCGAAACTCGCTGGCCGCGTAATCGAGGGCTTCTTCCCAGGAGACTTCCTGCCAGGGATCGGTGATGCGCTTGCGGATCATCGGTTTGGTGATGCGATCCGGGTGCGTGGCATAACCCCAGGCAAAACGCCCCTTCACGCAGGAATGGCCGCGATTGGCCTGGCCGTCTTTCCAGGGGGTCATATTGACCACCTGGTCGCCCTTCATCTCGGCCTTGAAACCACAGCCCACGCCGCAATAGGCACAGGTGGTGATCACCGCATGCTCGGGCTGACCCATGAAAATGATGGACTTTTCCTGCAAGGTGGACGTGGGGCACACCTGCACGCAGGCGCCGCACGACACACACTCGCTGTCCATGAAGGGCTCATCCTGCCCCGGGCTCACCCGCGACTCGAAGCCCCGGCCCGAAATGGTGAGGGCAAACGTGCCTTGGGTTTCTTCGCAGGCCCGTACGCAGCGGCTGCACACGATGCACTTGGACGGGTCGTAACTGAAATACGGATTGGACTCGTCGGTGGCTTCGTGAAGGTGATTGTTGCCATCGAAGCCATAGCGCACGTTGCGCAAACCCACCACACCGGCCATGTCCTGCAGTTCGCAGTTGCCATTGGCGGGACAGGTGAGGCAATCGAGCGGGTGATCGGAGATGTAGAGCTCCATCACATTGCGCCGAAGTTGGCGCAAACGTTCGTTTTCAGTGGTGACCACCATGCCGTCGGCTACCGGCGTGGTGCACGAGGCCGGAAAGCCGCGACGGCCCTCGATCTGCACCAGGCAGAGCCGGCACGAGCCAAAGGCCTCGAGGCTGTCGGTGGCACACAGTTTGGGGATGTTGACGCCGACCATGGCGGCGGCACGCATCACCGAAGTGCCCTCGGGCACCTGAATCGTTTCGCCATCGATGGTGAGGGTAACCTGCACCTGGGACTGGGCTTCGGGTGTACCGAAGTCGCGGTCGCGGATGAGAACGGTCTCGAGCATGGCGATCTCCTGATCAGCGGGTCGACGCGCCGGGCGTCAGACCAAAATCTTCGGGGAAGTGTTCGAGGGCCGACAGCACCGGATACGGTGCCATGCCGCCCAGGGCACAGAGCGAACCGGCGAGCATCGTGTCGCAGAGGTCGCGCAACAGCACCACCTCCTGCTCGCGGCGCTCGGGCTGCTGCACGATGCGATCGATCACTTCGACACCCCGCGTGGAACCGATACGACAGGGCGTGCACTTGCCACAGGACTCGATGGCGCAGAACTCCATGGCATAGCGTGACATCGCGGCCATATCCACGGTGTCGTCGAATGCCACCAGCCCGCCATGACCAATCATGGCCGACACGCCGGCATAGGCTTCGTAGTCGAGCGGGATATCCCACTGTGATTCGGGCAGGTAGGCACCCAGCGGCCCGCCCACCTGCACGGCCCGCAGTGGCCGACCCGAGGCGCTCCCGCCACCGAAGTCGTAGAGCAATTCGCGCAGCGTGAGGCCGAAAGCGCGTTCAACGAGGCCGCCCTGACGCAGATTGCCCGCCAGCTGAAACGGCAGCGTGCCGAGGGATCGCCCCATGCCGTACTCGGCATAGGCCTGGCCGCCTTCGGCCAGGATGAAGGGCACGGCGGCCAGCGAAATGACATTGTTGACCACGGTGGGTTGGCCGAACAGGCCTTGCAAGGCGGGCAGCGGCGGCTTGAACCGAACCAGGCCACGCTTGCCTTCGAGGCTTTCGAGCAGCGAGGTTTCTTCGCCACAAATGTAGGCACCTGCGCCTTTGCGCACCTCAAGGTGAAAGGTTCGCCGGCTGCCCTGGATATCGTGCCCCAGCCACCCGGCCTCGGTTGCCGTCTGGATGGCCGCCTCGAGCGCGGCGATGGCGTGCGGATACTCGGAGCGCACATACAGATAGCCTTGAGTGGCACCCACCGCCAGACCGGCGATGGCCATGCCCTCGATCAGCATGAAAGGATCGCCTTCCATCACCATCCGATCGGAGAAGGTGCCGGAGTCGCCTTCATCGGCGTTGCAAACGATGTACTTCTGCTCACCCGGCGCATCGTGCACGGTCTGCCACTTGATGCCAGTAGGAAAGGCCGCGCCGCCACGACCCCGCAGGCCCGAAGCCTTGACCTCGTCGACCACCGCCTGCGGCGACAGCTCGAGCGCACGCTGCAAACCACGCCAACCGCCGTGCGCGGCGTAATCGTCGAGCGACAAGGGATCGATGATGCCAACCCGGGCAAACGTGAGACGCTGCTGTCGGCGCAGCCAGTCGATCTCGTCGACCGGCCCTTGCCCAAGCGCGTGCGCGCCGCCCTGCAACCAGCCCGCGGCAAACAGGCCCGGCACGTCGGACGCCGACACGGGGCCATAGGCGACACGCCCTCGCGCCGTGACCACTTCGACCAGCGGCTCGAGCCACAACATGCCGCGCGAGCCATTGCGCACCAGCCGAATCGGATGCCCCAGGCGTTCGGCCTCGCGCTCCACGGCGGCAGCGACGGCATCGGCCCCTACGGCCAGTGCGGCGGCGTCGCGCGGCACGTAGACGGTGACAGGCGCGGCGCTCATGCGTCCACCTCGTGGGCGGCAATGATGTCGTCGAAGCGCTGGGCGGTGAGCCGGGCGTGCGGCTGGCCATTGACCATCATGGCAGGCGACTGCGCACACAACCCCAGACAGAACACCGGATCGATCGTATAACGGCCATTGGCGGAGGTTTGATGGAGATCGCAACCCAGACGTTCGCGGGCGTGATTGACCAGGGCGGCAGCCCCCATGGCCTGACACGACTCGGCCCGGCAGATTTCGACATGCACGGGGCCCGCCGGATGAGAACGAAAGTGCGGATAGAAGGTGATGACACCATGCACCTCGGCACGCGACAGCCTGAGCCCGCGTGCCAACTCGGGCACCGCCTCGGGAGGAATGCAGCCCAGGGCCTCTTGCACCTCGTGCAACACGGGCAGCAACGCCCCCGGGCGCGCGGCGTGCGTTTGAAGAATTTCCTGAATGCGGTTGGTCGCCTCGGGCGAAAGCTCGCCTCGCGCGGGAGCGGACGAGACGTCGTCGGCAAAACCGGCCGGCGGCTGCGGCGCAGGCTGGGACATGAGTGGGGTCTCCGGGAATCGGTGCACGCCCGGGGCGGCGAAACGTCGCACGACACCCGGGCCAGCCTTTAACATACGCGTATGGAAAAACCGCTGTTCATCGTGCGCCGGCCTGGCCCTGCCAGCCCCGGCGCGAACTCTCAGCCCTCGATTGTAACTGCGCAGGAGCTTGCCGACACCCGCGGCCGCCCGTTGCACGACCTGCGGATCTCGGTCACGGATCGTTGCAATTTTCGCTGCGACTACTGCATGCCGCGCGAGGTGTTTGGCGCCGATCATCCCTTCGTTGCGCAAAGTCAGTTGCTGCGCTTTGAAGAGATTGCCCGCCTGGCCGCGGTGTTCGTGCGCCTGGGTGTGCGCAAGCTGCGCCTCACGGGCGGCGAGCCCTTGATGCGCAAACACCTGCATCGTCTCATTGCCATGCTGGCCGAGTTGCGCACGCCGGATGGCCAGCCGCTCGACCTCACGCTCACCACCAACGGCAGCCTGCTGGCACGCCAGGCCACCGATCTGCGTCGCGCCGGTCTGCGCCGCATTACCGTCAGCCTCGATGCCCTCGAGCCCGACCTTTTCACCCGCCTCAGCGACAGCCCCATCAACGTCCACGATGTGCTGCACGGCATCGACGCGGCCGCCGCAGCGGGCCTGGCTCCGGTCAAGCTCAACATGGTGGTGCGACGCGGCATCAACGACCACCAGATTCTGCCGATGGCTCGCCATTTCCGCGGCAGCGGTCATATCCTGCGCTTCATCGAGTTCATGGACGTCGGCACCAGCAACGGCTGGCAGCGTCAACACGTACTCACCGGCGCCGAGATCCTGCAACGGGTGGCCAGCGAATACCCGCTCGAGCCTTTGCCCGAAACCGCGCCCGGCGAAGTGGCCGAGCGCTGGCGCTATACCGATGGGCAGGGCGAGATTGGCGTCATCACCAGTATCAGCCAGGCCTTCTGTGCCGACTGCAATCGCGCCCGCCTGTCGCCCGAAGGCCAGATGTTCCTCTGCCTGTTTGCCGGCCAGGGCCACGACCTGCGCCACCTGATGCGCCAGGGCGCCAGCGATGCCGAGCTGGCGGCCGCCATCCGCGCGATCTGGAGCGCTCGCCGCGACGCCTATTCCGAACAACGCGGTCTGGCGCCCGCCGGGCCGCGCGTCGAAATGAGTTACATCGGTGGATGAACACGCGTCGCGGCCTGCCTCGACACCAACACCCACCGTGCAAGGTGCTCGCCCTTCCGGCGGCCCGCCGGAAGGCCTGATTCTCGCCGGCGGCCAATCCCGCCGCATGGGCGGACACGACAAGGGCTTGTTGCCCTTGCACGGCCGCCCGCTGATACGACACGTGATCGACCGCATCCGCCCGCAAACGGCTGGCGTGCGCATCAATGCCAATCGCCATCTCGCCACCTATGGTGAATACGGCCACGTGGTGCCCGACGCGGCCGATTTGCCGGCCAATGGCGGACCGCTGGTGGGCGTGGCCTCCGGCTTGCGCGTGTGTCGCACCGATTGGCTGCTGATCGTACCCTGCGATGCGCCCTGGCTGCCGCGCGACCTGGCCTTGCGCCTGTGGCAGGCTGCACAGGAGGCTCACGCACGGGCCGCTCTGGCCGTCACCCGGCAACGGCGACATCCCGTGTGCCTGTTGGTGCATCGCTCGCTGGAGCCCGACCTCACCCGCTGGCTGCGGGCGGGCGGGCGCAAGGCGGATCAATGGCTGCATTCGCTACCTGCTGCCGAGGCCCGGTTTGCCGACGAAGCCGGCTTTGCCAATCTCAACGGCCCCGACGACCTGGCCAACGCTGAACGTGCGCTGACCGTTCAGTGCAACCAGAGGCCGAACGGATAGTAGGTAACCCGTTCGCCATGCGCACGCTGCTCGCCCGCCGGGATGCGGGCCACGCCTGACGCCCAGGCCACACTGCTCAGCACGCCGGACGACTGTTGCGGATGCGGCGCCACCCACCACTCGTGCTCCCGCACTTCCGCCTGCACCCGGATAAACGATTCGCGGGAATCGCCATGCGCTTGCGCGCTATCCAGGCGCGCCGACCAAACGGCAGGACACACCGGTTCACGACCCTGCATGCGGCGGATCATGGGCGAGGCCAGCACGGCCAGCACCACGTACGCCGAGACCGGGTTGCCGGGCAGGCCCAGCACCGGTGTTCCGCCGACCCGTCCCAGGGCCACCGGCTTGCCCGGCTTCATGCGTACCTTCCAGAGCTCCAGCTCGCCTCCCAGCGCCTGCAGGGCCGGACGCACCAGATCACGGTCCCCCACCGATACGCCACCCGCACTGACCACGAGATCGACCTGCCCGGCCAGACGCCCCAGTGTGGTGGCCACGACCTCAAGCTCGTCGGGTGCGTGGGCAACTTCGACGATGTCGCAGCCCATCTGCGACAAGGCACTGGCCAGCATGGGGCCGTTGGAGTCGTAGATGGTGCCCGGCATGAGCGCGGATCCTGCCGGGCGCAATTCGTTGCCGGTGCTCAGCACGGCCACCTTGAGCCGCGGCCATACCGGTACCGAAGTCAGCCCCTGCGCGGCCAGCAGCGCCAGATCGGCCGGGCCCAGCCGGGTGCCAGCCCGAACCAGCGGAACACCCCGGGTGACATCCTCGCCGCGCCGCCGCACGTTGGCGCCCTGTTCAGGCACACGCTGAATGCGAACCCCATCGTTGGCAAGATCGCAGTGTTCCTGGATGACGACCGTGTCGGCATCTTCGGGCAACAACCCTCCGGTGAAGATGCGCGCCGCCGTGCCGGGCGACAGGCGACGAGCAGCCTCGCCGGCAAATGCGCTGTGCGACAGCGTCAAGGTGCAGCCCGGCGTGAGGTCGGCATGCCGCACCGCGTAACCGTCCATCGCGCTGTTATCGGCCGGCGGCAGATCGATACTGGCCGACACGTGGGCGGCCAGCACACGATGGAGCGCCTGGTGAAGCCGCACGGATTCAGCGCGAAGCGGCCCGGCTGCCGCCGCCAGCAACGCTGCCTGCGCTGCCTCGAAGTCAAGCATCGGGGAAGTGCGTGGCGAAATTGCACGGGCGGTGCGAAAAATCCAGCTGCTCGCGCAGAATGCCTTCCCAGGCAGTTTCGCAGGCGTGCGTGGATCCCGGAAGGCAGAAGATCAGCGTCTGGTTGGCAGTGCCGGCCACGCAGCGCGACTGAATGGTGGAGCTGCCGATTTCGGCGTACGAGATCTGGCGGAACAGCTCGCCAAACCCGTCGATCCTCTGGTCGAACAGCGGTAGCACCGCTTCGGGCGTGGAATCACGATGCGAGAAGCCCGTGCCGCCAGTGCTGATGACCACCTGCACCTGCGGATCGGCGATCCAGTCGCTCATCACCTTGCGGATCTGGTAGATGTCATCCCTGACGATCTGACGTGCCACGCATTCATGCCCGGCCCGCGCCAGGGTTTCGGCCAGCCAGTTGCCGGATGTATCGGTGCCGGCGTCGCGCGAATCGCTCACGGTAAGCACGGCACACTTCAGGTATCGAGCCATGAAAGGTCTCCAGAATTTCAGGTATGCCGCGACGCCTGCGCCAGCCAGGTGGAGGCGCGCTCGGCGTCGGCCGGCTTCTGCTGCACCCAGAAGCTCTTGCCACTGGCCAGCACCTCGCGTTTCCAGAAGGGCGCGCGAGTTTTCAGCGTATCGATCATGAACTCGCAGGCGGCGAAAGCATCGGCCCGATGGCCGCTGGCCGCACCCACGAACACGATGGGTTCTGCCCGCGAGAGCTCACCCACGCGGTGCACCAGACTCCAGGCAGCCAGGTGCCAGCGCTCGGCCGCTTCGTTGGCCAAGGCCTGCAGCACACGCTCGCACATGCCGGGATAGTGCTCGAGATGCAAGGCCACTGTGGCATCGTGACTGGCGAAATCGCGCACGTAACCCGTAAAGGTGACCAGCGCGCCGGCCCCCTCACCCGCCCGCGCCCGCAAATCGGCGTGCAGCGCTCCGGCGTCGAAAGTGGCGGTTTGTACCGACAGCATGGCTCAGCCCCCGGTCACGGGTTCGAACACGGCCACTTCGTCGCCTGGCCGAATGATGACGCTGGCGGCCACATGCTCCTGGTTCACTGCCAGATGCAGACGCTGGGCGGGGGCCAGGGCCGGGTGACGCTGTTCGAGATGGCTCAGCAAGGCATGACCGTCGATGGGGGCAGCGATCGCCACCGCTTCCTGGCGAAGGCCCGTCAGCTCTGCGGTGCGGGCAAAGTAGACCAGCGAAATGGCTGGCGCGGGGGTCGGCCGGATATCGCCGGGCGTGGTGCCCGACGCCGGCGTTGGGCCAGCCCCTTCGGCATGGTCGACAGTCGGTTGGGTCGACTCGCGCTCCGGACGTTGCGTGGCGGATTCCGGGGCGGCATCGGCCGCCCAGCGGCCGCTCTTGCCCCCGGTCTTTTCAAGCAGACGCACGCCTTCGATCCGGATGCTCTTGTCGACCCCCTTGCACATGTCGTAGAGGGTGAGTGCGGCCACGCTGGCGGCCGTCATGGCTTCCATCTCGACGCCCGTGCGGTGATCGGTGCGGCAACTGGCCAGCACGCGCACGGTGCTGGTGGCCTCGTGGAGCTCGAATTCGATACCCGCGAAAGACAGCGGCAAGGAGTGACACAAGGGGATGAGGTCGGCGCAGCGCTTGGCGGCCATGATGCCGGCGACGCGCGCCGTGCCGAGGACATCGCCCTTGCTGGCCGTGGCATCGCGCATCGCGGCGAAAGCGGCCTGCCCGAGCACCACGTGGGCTTCAGCGAGCGCCGTGCGCGCCGTGACGGCCTTGCCGCCCACGTCGACCATGTGAGCCTCGCCGGCCGCGTTGACGTGAGTGAGCCCGGTCGGAGTGGGATTGCGTGCGTTCATGTCGAAATCATAGCGCAGCCAGCCCTTGCCGACGCCGCCCGCGCCAATGCTCGCGACGGCCCGGCACACGGCCGGTGTTGCGCCGCAAACAGGTAAAATCGCCGGTCTATGACTATTGCACAAGAAGTCGCCAGACGGCGCACCTTCGCCATCATTTCGCACCCCGACGCCGGCAAGACCACGCTCACCGAAAAACTCCTGCTGTTTGCAGGTGCGATCCAGATCGCCGGCAGCGTGAAGGCTCGCAAGGCGTCGCGGCATGCGGCATCCGACTGGATGGAAATCGAGAAGCAACGTGGCATCTCGGTGGCCTCGTCAGTGATGCAGATGGAATATCGCGACTGCGCGATCAACCTGCTCGACACGCCGGGTCACCAGGACTTCTCCGAAGACACCTATCGGGTGCTCACGGCCGTGGATGCGGCCCTGATGGTGATCGACGGCGCCAACGGCGTCGAGCCCCAGACCATCCGGCTGCTCGAGGTTTGCCGGGCACGCAACACGCCCATCATCACGTTCGTCAACAAGTTCGATCGCGAGGTGCGTGAACCGCTCGACCTGCTGTCCGAGATCGAAGCCCATCTGGGGATGGACGCCATTCCGTTCTCCTGGCCCGTCGGCATGGGGCGGCAGTTTGGCGGCGTGTTCGACATCCGCAACGACCGCATGCGGGTATTTCGCCCCGGGGCCGATCGTGCCGATCAGCACAACGAGGTGTTCGAAGGGCGCAACAACGCACAAGCGGCCGAACGTTTCGGCATGGCTTACGAGCAGGCCAGCGAGGAGCTCGAGTTGCTGCACGAGGCGGCCGTACCGTTCGATCGCCAAGCCTTTCTCGAAGGGCGCCAGACTCCCGTTTTCTTCGGCTCGGCCATCAACAACTTCGGCGTACAGGAAGTGCTCGACACGCTCGTCGATCTGGCGCCGCCGCCCGGCCCCAAGCCGGCGATCGAACGTACCGTGGCGCCCGACGAACCCAAGTTCACCGGCGTGGTATTCAAGGTGCAGGCCAATATGGACCCCGCCCACCGCGACCGTGTGGCTTTCGTACGCGTCAGCAGCGGGCGCTTCGAACGTGGCATGCGCCTGAAGAACGCACGCACCGGCAAGGAAGTGAGAGCCAACAACGTGGTGTCCTTCCTGTCGCAACGTCGCGATCTGCTCGAAGAAGCCTACGCGGGAGACATCATCGGCATCCCCAACCATGGCGTGCTGCATCTGGGCGACGTGCTCACCGAAGGCGAGTCCCTGCAGTTCACGGGCTTGCCGTTTTTTGCCCCGGAGTTGTTTCAGGCGGTGGAAGTGGCCGATCCGCTGCGCACCAAGCAATTGCGCACCGGCCTCACCCAGCTCGGCGAAGAAGGTGCCATTCAGGTGTTTCGACCCATCGTGGGCGGTGCCCTGCTTCTGGGCGCGGTGGGCCAGCTGCAGTTCGAGGTGGTGGCGCATCGCCTCAAAACCGAGTATGGCGTGGCCGCTCGCCTGATGCCCAGCCGATTTTCGCTGGCCCGCTGGGTCACCGCCGACGACCCCCGCGAGCTCAAGCGATTCATCGATGCCAATCAGGGCAACATGGCGCACGATGTGGTAGACGCTCTGGCGTTTCTGGCCACATCCAGCGCTCAGCTGCGGGTGGTGCAGGAGCTCTACCCGGCCGTGCGATTTCATCAGCTGCGCGAGCGCAGTGGTCAAATATTCAACGCCTGAGGCAGCCCGGCGGGTCACTCCCCGCCCGACTGCGGAGAACGACCCATGTGGCGCGCCATCATCATTTTTCTTGCAGTGCTCTGGACGGCCTCGGCTCTGGGGGGCGTGTGGTTCGGCCAGGCGCTGACGGCCAGCGCTCCGCTGCGAACCGATTCGGCGGGCAAGGCTGCAGACGAGGTGGCCGGCAACGTGCTCACCGGCCTGCCGCAGCCACCGCAACCCCTGACCGACGGCACCCAGGGTGTGCCCCAGCGCAACGACCTCATCAGCGTACTCGACGTACCCCTGATATCGGCCCTCGATAACGGTAATGCCACGGTATCGATGTCTACCGCCAGACTCCAGCGCGAATCCCGGGATCCCGCCAGCATTCTTTCCGGCGGCGCGGGCGCCCGAGCCACCGGCGAATCGCCCGCCGACGACGATATGGCCATCCCCGGTCTGAATGCCATGGTGGGCGAACGGCGTGACGGTGGCGGCACCCCGGAGCCGCAAACGCGGCAGCCCGCCGCCGGCAGCGATTGGGTGCTGCAGCTGCGCGCTGCGCTCTCCACCTGCCGAACACAATCTCGCTACAGCCTGCCCGAATGCGAACAGCGGCACCGGCAGAACCTTTGCACCCCCAACAATGGCTGGGGGAATGTTCCCGAGTGCCCTGGCTTCTTGCGCAACCTGAGGTTCTGATCCCGGGCCATGCCCCAGGGCGGATCACGCCCTCAAAGGCGAGGCTCGCTTCTGGGCGAATTGGCGCGGGGCATGCACAGCCTGGCGCCGTGGGCGCCAGGCTGTGCGGCCATCAGCCCATCTGCGACTGCAAGTAGTTTTGCAAGCCCACCTGCTGCACCAGTTCGATCTGGGTCTCGAGGTAGTCGATGTGTTCCTCGGTGTCGTCGAGGATGTCTTGCAGAAGATCGCGCGACACGTAATCGCGCACCGATTCGCAGTGGGCGATCGCCTCTTTGATCGTGGTTTGCGAACCCTGCTCGAGCGCCAGATCGCCCTTGAGGATTTCGGGTACGTCTTCGCCCACCTTCAGTTTGTGCAAATCTTGCAGATTGGGCAGACCATCGAGCATGAAGATGCGCTCGATCAGGCGATCGGCATGCTTCATTTCTTCGATGGATTCGTCGTACTCGTGCTTGCCCATCTTTTCGAGACCCCAGTGCTGCAGCATGCGCGCATGGAGAAAGTACTGATTGATGGCCGTGAGCTCATTGGTGAGCTGCTTGTTGAGAAACTGGATGACGGTGGGATCGCCTTTCATGTGAAGACTCCTGTTAGCGACAGCCCTTGAGCTTAACAGTGAAATCCGCACCAAGGCAGGTGTGCTGCGCCGATCGTAAAAGGGAGCGGTAAGCGCAACGGCAATACGAATGACTAGCGCTTGCAGCGCGCGGCATCAGGCGGCGCGATTCTGTCGCCGTGGCCCGCGCGCCACATACTGCACCGGCGTGGCATCGATGGGCTCGAGCACCTCGAGGCGGGCTTCGCAGCGCGTACCCGGCAGGAACGACTGCGCCACCCCGGCGCAGGTGCCGCAGCAGGTGGCCACGCCGAGATCGATCTGCAGATCTTCCAACGTGCTGGCTCCTTCGGCGACGCACTCGCGCACCTGTTTTTCGGTGATCGCATTGCACACACAGACGAACATGGCAAACCCGCAACGAATCAAAGAGAGAATGCGAACCATTATTAATAAAAAAACGCTCCATGGCAAGTGTTTTTTGCCAGGCGTGGCGCTTGCGTCGATGTGGCATTCGTTCCTGCCACAGCTATACTCGCGCCCATGAAACTGATCCCCACCATTTTGTCAGGCGGTCGTGGTGCGCGGCTGTGGCCGGTGTCCCGCGAATTGCACCCGAAGCCGTTCATTCGCCTGGCCGATGGCCAGAGCCTGCTGCAGAAGGCCTTCCTGCGGGCCGCTGCCCTGCCCGACGTGGCCGAGATTCTCACGGTCACCAACCGCGACCTGTTCTTCGAAACTGCCGACGAATACACCGAAGTCAATCAGGCAGGCGTCCCCCTGGGCTTCATTCTCGAGCCCCTTGGGCGCAACACGGCACCGGCAATTGCCGCGGCCGCGCTGAACCTCGCGCAACGACACGGCAGCGAGGCCATCCTGCTCATCCTCACCGCCGATCACCTCATCGCCGACACCGAGGCGTTTGCGGCCGCCGTGGCCACGGCCAGTCAGCTGGCCACCGACGGGCGTATCGTCACCTTCGGCATTCAGCCCGAACACCCCGAAACCGGCTACGGTTACATTGAGGCCGACGGCCACGATGTCACCCGGTTTGTCGAGAAGCCCGATCGGGCCACGGCCGAGACCTACCTGCAGAGCGACCGTTTTCTGTGGAACTCGGGCATGTTCTGTGCCCGGGCCGACACCCTGATCGCCGAATTCGAACAGCACGCACCCGCGATTCTGGCAGGTGTGCGCAAGGCGCTCGAGGCAGCCACTGTCGTGCACAGCGAGCAGCGCTACCAGCTCGAGCTCGAGCCCGACACCTTCGGCCTGGTCGAAGACCGCTCGTTCGACTACGCGCTGATGGAGCGCACCCGGCGAGCGGCGGTGGTGCCCTGCAGCATCGGCTGGAGCGACATCGGCTCCTGGAACGCCATCGGCGATCTGGTGCCACCCGACGCCGACGGCAATCGCATCGACGGCGACGCCGTCATGCATGACAGCCACAATTGCTATGTGCGCAGTAACAAGCGACTGGTCAGCACGGTGGGGGTATCCGATCTCGTCATCGTCGACACCGACGACGCCGTGCTGGTGGCGCATCGTGACCGGGTGCAGGATGTCAAGCATGTGGTCGACCATCTGCGGGCCAATCACAGCGAAACCTACCGCCTGCACCGCACGGTGCACCGGCCCTGGGGCACCTACACCACCCTGGAAGAAGGCGAGCGCTTCAAGATCAAGCGCATCGTGGTGCAGCCGGGTCGCAGCCTGTCGCTGCAAATGCATCACCACCGCAGCGAACATTGGGTGGTGGTGAGCGGGCGCGCCAGCATCGTCAACGGCGAAGAAGAGATCTCGCTGGGGCCCAATCAATCCACCTACATCCCCGCCGGTTGCCGCCACCGTCTGGTCAACCCGGGCAAGTTGCCTCTCGTGCTGATCGAGGTGCAGAGTGGCGAATATCTGGGCGAAGACGACATCGTGCGCTTCAAGGACGACTACGGCCGTCAGTGAGGCGCAAGGGCGTCAAACGCCTCACTGACGCCTGCCGGCGTCAGTGAGGCGCGATCGCGTCGTTGGCCACGCCGTCGATCAGATCGAGCAGGCGCACGGCCACCCGGGGCCAGCGCCGGGCATCGCACCAGCGAACGCCCCGCTCGCGCAGCGCCGCAAGCGCCGAATCGTCAGCCAACAATTCGCTCATGCCCGCCGCCATGGCGGCGGCATCCACACCCGGCAGTCGATGCACGCCATCGGCCACATCGTCGAAGATCGACAACGGCGTGACGGCCACTGGGCGCCCCGCGGCCAGGCCGCCACGCACCGCGGCGCTCGACGACTCCTGCGTGTACTGATACGGAAACACGATCAGCTCGGCCATTTGCAGCCACGACAGACTGTCGGCGTCGGGCAAGAAGTCGCTGACCAGGGTCACTCGCTTGCCCAGCTGCAGCCGCTCGACGAGGGCTTCGCAGTCCCGCTTCTCGCGGGCCGATACCGGATTGGGATACTGCGCACACACCAGCAGCAGATGCAGCGCAGGGTCTTGCTGCGCCAGCCGCGCAAAAGCGTCGATCAGGATTTGCATGCCCTTGTGCGGCAGCAAGAAACCATAGCTCGCGATCACGCGTTGGCCTGCCAGGCCACGGGCCTGACGCACGGCCTGCGGTGGCGGCGGCGGCGTGTCGGGCACGCCGTGCGGGAACATCAACACATTGTCGACCAGGCCAAAATCCTTGAGCCGGTTGAGGTCGCTGACACTGTGCACCACCAGGCGCTCGGCAAGCGCCAGTTGGGGCCTGATGCTGCGTAACGACACCTTGAGGTCGTCGCGATCGATGTCGGCCGTGGCGTGCAGAAACACGTAGGCGGGAACACCTCGTTCGGCCAGCCCCTGCAACAGATCGCCCAGGCCCTGGAGGGAGTAGAAGCCAAAGTTGTACTGCACAACCACCGCTTCGATGCCGTGTTCGTCTACGCCAGCCAGCAGGGAGGCGGCCGGGTTGTCGCGAACATCTTCGCGCCAGCAACGAATGACGCCCGGTTCGTCGGGAGCGACTCGCTCGCCCGCTTCAGGGGCCAGCACCTGCAGCCGATCGGCCGGGATGGCCTGACTGAGGAACCTGGAATAGTTGGCAATGCCGCAGCGCGTGTTCCAGGTGCTGATCCAGCCCACCTTCGGTGCCCGTCGCAACATCGGGGTGGCGCGCAGCGCCTCAACGGCGGCGACAGTGCGCTCGGCCACGGCCGACCAGGCATAGTCGCGCAACACGCGGGTGCGCGCAGGGCGGGTGCGCGTCTGACGCTGCTCGGGGGTGGCGGCATGCACAGCGCGCATGCATTCGGCAAGGTGGTCGGCGCGCGGCTCGGCCCACACCGAATGCGGCACACCCAGATGACTGCCGGCCAGGGCAAAGTCGTAATCACACAACCAGGCCGTGTCGGGCGTACAGAAGTCGGTTTGCCCACCCCAGGCGGTGGTGATCACCGGCAGCTCGAACAGCATGGCTTCAGCCATGGGCATGCCGAAACCTTCGCCGCGACTGGGAGCCACCAGAGCGTCACAATAACGATACAACCACGCCATCTCGGCTTGCGAGAGGTCGCGGTTGATCACTTCCACCGCCGGGAAGCCCGGATCGCGCTCGCGCCAGGCGGCCACCTGGGCTTCGACGTCGTTGTGCGGATTGGGGAAGCACTTGACCACCAGCACCACATCGTCGCTGGCCCTGAAGGCCTGAGCCCAGGCCGCGAGCAGTACGTCGACTCCCTTGCGCGGGAAGCACGACGACACGTGCAGGAAGCGAAAACCGGCCTGCGCCGCGGTGGCTTGCACCTCGACGGGCCGCGGCGCCTCGCGCAGCACATGATCGACACCCGTGCCCACCACCCGCATGGGCAGGCGCACCCCGCTATCGCGCAACACTTTGCTGACCTGCTTCGACAGCGTGGTAATGCCGTCGAGCCGGCGGTTGAAGGCCGCCACATACGCTTCGGGAAACGCGGATTCTTCCCAACCGTAGGAGTGCACCAGCCGCACCGTGCCGTGAATCCCGTCGACCCACGGCGGATAGTTGAACCTCAGCGTGACATCCGGCAACTGCCCCGCCGCCCGGGCCGACAGCGCCCGCTCGGCCAGTGGCACGGCGGCGGGCGCATGGTGATCGAGCCAGAGCGGATCGTCGCTGCCGCCCTCGCCATCGGTAGGCCGAAACAGACCGACATCCAGCCCACGCTCGGCCAGGGCAACACCGAGCTCCCGGTTCACGATGGCGAGACTATAGGTGGAATCGATCGGACCTTCGACTTGCCAATAGGGCGGCGCCATCGGCGCGTCGTCTTGTGGCGGCGCTTCGAGCGCACAACCCAGAGTGGTGAGGTATTCGGCCAGCTCCTGCCACAGGCGGGCCGGCCGATAGCTCTCGAGATGACGGCGCTGACCGCGCAGTATGCGCTGGCGCAGGCCAGGTTCGGTGAGCACGGTATGCCAGACAGCGGCAATACGACGCGGGTCATCGAGCGAGGCGTCAAGCAACAGACCGCCCTCGCCCAGGGTGGCGGCCAGAGCGCCGGCTTCTCGCGCCACCACGGGAACGTCGTGCAACATGGCCTCGAGCACCGGCATGCAGAAGCCTTCGTGGTGACTGAGGCACACGAAGAGATCGGCGGCGCGGTAGAAGGCCTGCAACTCGGAGTCCGTTACCTTGCCGGTCAGCCAGATGCGATCGCTGGCACCGCGACGCTCGATCATCTCCTGCAATTGACGATGGTAAGGAGCACTGGTGATGCCACCGGCCAGGATCAACCGCGCGGGCTGACCGAGAAAATGTTCAAGTTCGGCGAAGGCGTCGATCAACTCATGCTGGCGCTTGTTCTCGCTGATCCGGCCCACGAAGAGCACGTTGAGCCGATCGCGCAGCGGCATGAGGGCATCACGATCCCAGTCGGCCTGCGCCCACAGATCGAGATCGACCAACAGCGGCAAGGTCACCACTTGTCGATAACCAGCCTCGCGCAGCTCGATACTGTTGTACTCGGAATCACCAATGGCACCGATGCATTGGCTGGCCCATTCGGCAAGCTGACGACGGCCCAGGCGGCTGAGCTCGGGCAGATCGCCCGGCGGCAGCAGCTCGGGCGGCGTGATGTTGTGATACACGAGTACGCGTGGAGCGCGCATCCGCGAGAGCCATTCGGCCTGGCGATACCCCAGACTGTGATGCTGCAGCAGCAGGAAGTCCTCGCCTTGCGGCAGGCTGGTCAACGGTTTCACTTCGTGCCGCAACTCGGCAGGAATCTGTTCGCAATAGATGTCGGACGTCAACCCCAGTCCGCGCAGCAAGCGGCGCACGAAGAACAGGCTTTTGGTTACCCCGTCGCCCACGGCGCAGCTGGGGTGAAACTGATGGATCGCGGAAATGGCTGGCATCTTTTAAGGTTGGGACATTACCTGGATTCTTCGCCCTGCCCCGATGTCGGCGGCAATGACTGGGGCCGCGGCGCCTGGACGTCGGCTGATGCGGCCCGCAACCTTTTCAGCTCTTGTTGCAATTGCACTTGCTGATTGCGCAAGTCTTGCAACTGAGCTTGCTGCGCCGCCACGTGATCGCGCAGCTCGGCTCGCCAACGCGGCAGCGTCACGAAAGCCAATCCCCAGGCGGCCAGATCGCCCAGCACCGGCACCGCGCGCAAACGCTGCGCCAGCGACAGCCCGGGGGTACGCACGCGCCACCAGCGCGCGCGCGCCCAGACCAGCGAGCTGCCGAGCCATGGCACATGACGCAATCTCTGACGCCAGCCGGCCACCCGCCCAACGTCTGGCGTGTGGCCCGGCAGCGGCGGCAGCGCCAGCGGTCGGGCGTGGCGGCAATGTGTCGCTACACCGTCGATATGGTGTCGCAGCCGGTCGGAGTCGATCTCTGGATTGGTGGAGTGCAACATGACAAATGGGGGGGTGAGCCGAAGGAAACGCAGCGGCCCGCATGGCCATTGACCAGGACCGCCGCCGGATTGTACTCCGCGCTAACTCGCCTCCTGGGGCGCCAGCGCCGGCGCCAGGATGGCCGCGGCGGTGTCAGCCCAACGGGTCACTGGATATTGTTGCCGTATGGCCTGGCTGCGCGCCCGACGGGCTTCGGTATCGGAGGCCAAGTGCCACATGGCATCGGCCCACGCCCGCACATCATGGGGCGGCAGCAACTCGAGCAAGGCCGATGGCGCGATTTCCGGGATGGCACCCGCCGATGAAGCCAGGCAAGGCTTGCCGTGCGCCAGGCTCTCGGCCACCGGCAACCCCCACCCTTCGTACTGCGAGGGGAATACGCTGAACAGACAATGGCGATAAAGGTGATCGATGTCGGCGTCCGACGCATGCGGCAACACCACGATGCGACCACGCACCCGGGGATCGAGCGTCAGCGACAGCCAGAGGTCGTCGACCCGCCAACCCCGCATGCCGGCAAACACCAGCAACGGCAGTTGATCACAGCCGCGATCGAGCAGATCCAGCAAGGCGCGATACAGCACCTCGTGATTCTTGCGAATCTCGATGGTACCGACCGAGAGGATGAACGGCGATTGCGCCAACGCCAGCACGTCGGGCTGGCATTCGTGCTCACTGGCAGCGAGCTCGTCGCCCAGGCGAACCAGCGACGTGGGCGGTGCCGCAAGGCCGACCGACGCGTAGAACTCGAGCAGGTCATGGCGAGTCCGCTCGGAAATACAGACCAGATGGTCGGCACACCAGGCCAGGTCGGTCAGGTAGCGTGCGCAACCCTGATCAGCCTTGTCCCAGTAAAAATGCGGAAACAGGACCTGAATGAGGTCGTAGACAATGCCATACACCTTGAGCCCCGCCTCGCGACGGGCTCGATGCAGAGCGTGCAGCCGGGCCGGGGTGTGATCGGCGTTCAGGCACACGTAACGATCACCGGATCGAAACCGCAGCGGAGACACCCGGGGCTGCCACGACGACACCGTGCCCGGCAATGCCTTGCCGCCGGCATCATAGCGACGGGCCAGCACGGCCTGCGCTTCAGCGATCGGCATGGGATACCAGCACGCCATGTCGGTGTCGTACACGCACCACTCCAGCCCTTCGATCGGCTGCTGCAGGAGCCAGCGCAGGCATTCCTGCTCCACTCGGGTGATGCCCGATGGCGCACGCCGCCAGTGAAACGATGCCGTGAGGTCAAACCACAGAGTGCCGCTCATGCCAACCTCGCCGGATGAATCGCGCAGAGCTCACGCACGCGGGTCAGCATTCCTTCCACCCCATCGAGCCCGTCTGGTGGTGTGACGCGTGCCGGCGGCAACGGCGAGTGGAGCAGGCAACGCAAGGCAGCCTGAAACTCGGCCGGACGATCCGCCAGCACCACACCCGGCGCACGACCCACGCCGCGCTCGAGCCCCGCCATGGCCGCACTGGTCGCCAGCACGTGAGCCGGGCCGGCCAGCGCGTCGAGCATGCGCGTCGACGGCGCGGCGTGCGCAGCCATCTCGGCCTGGCGGGGCACCACATGGACGCGGGCATGTGCCCGCACCGCATCCCAGGTTTGCGCCGCCACCTCGCCCAGCACCCGCACCCGACTGCCGTTGATCCCGGCCCAACGCTGCCAGGCAGGCCGTTGACTGAGGGCCGGCCCGATCGCACCCACCAGCAGCAGGCACTGTCGGGGAGGGAGCCAGGCCAGGCTGGGCAACAGGAGGGCCTCGGCCGCCTGCACCGCAGCCGATTGGTCGCTGCCTGCCAGCACCGCGTACGGCTCCGACGGCAGATGATCATGCGCAATGGCATCGCGGATGGCGGCGGGGGCCAACCAGGGCACAGCGGCGGGAGCCAGCATCACGGCACGCGCTCCCGCTGCCCGCCAATCGGCCTGCCAATGCCCCTGCGCCGACGGCAGGACGACACAATCGGCTTCGGATACGGCCTGCGCGTGGGCAACGCTGGCACGATCTGGCGGCCTGACCGGCGCATAGACCACCACCTGCGACGGCAGCCCGGTCGACGACAGCCGTCGCCAGGCGGCCCAGGCTTCGGGCGAATCGACGATCCATACGCGGCGATTTGCGCCATGAGGCGGCGACGGCAGTGCGGCCAGATCGACGGGCGATACCGCCTGCACTGACCAGCCCTCGGCCAGGCAAGCCGCTCGCAGGCGATGCGCGCGGTAATCGGCGCCGCAATGCGGATCCTCGATCCGGGCGCCGCTGATCATCACCACATCGCAGGCAGCGTCCCGCTCGGCCCCGATGGCGTGTCGTGGCTGACGGCAGATGGCCTGTAGCGGCGGCGTGAACCGCCCGAGCCAACCGGCCTCGGATGGCGACCGCGCCTGCGTGCGGACTCGGGCCCACCGATGCGCGACATGCCACTCCAGACGACGGGGAGTCCGGGCCAACTGATGTACCCAGGCGAGATCGGCACCGGTGGCACTTGGCGCCTGCCAGGCCGCCTCGATGGCATCGGCGTACAAGCCGGCCACCCGATCCGGTAAATGGTGAGCCGTGACGCGAGCGTACCCCGCCTGGGCGAGACGATCTCGCTCCGTTGACGCAGCCTGCCAAAGTTGCGTCAACGCATCGGCAATGGCCGTCACACTCGGCTCGGCCGGCAATACCACCGCGGCGTCGCCCACCAGCTCGCCATTGGCTCCGTGGCGGTTGACCAGCAATGGCAGACCGTGGGCCATGGCCTCGAGCACGGCGCGTGAGGTCTCGCCACGTGACCGTGCGCGCAACTGTACGGCCACGTCGGCAGCCGCCAGCCACTGACGATAGACGTCGGGCTCCAGGCGCCCCGTCAGATGGGCGGTGGGCGTCAGGGCCAGCTCGGCGTCGAGCGCCGCTGCTGCCTCTCCTGCCATTTGATGGTCGCCCGCCAGCACCAATCGCACCCGCGGGTTGTCGGTGTGCCGCTCCCGAAACTGTCGAAATGCCTGCACCAGTGACACAGACATCTTGCCGGGGCCGGCATAACCGAAGGCACAGAACACGAACTCATCAGGCTCAAGCCCGAGCCTGATGCGCGCAGCCTGGCGACCCACGGGATCGACAGGCAAGGCCTGCGCCAGCGGCACGGTACGTGCCGTCACGGGCAGCCGACCCTGCAACCGTTGCGTGACGGCGGCGAGGGAATGCTGAGAATGTACGATCAATCCGCGGCTTTGCGCCACGATATCGGCACAGCAAGCGTATTGCTGCAAGGCGCTGGCTTCGCCCTGATCGCGCCAGTGCTGCAAGGCGGCAAAGCCGTTCTCAAGCCACAGCGCACGCCGGAGAGCTTGCGGCACCCGCCCGCCATGATCGGCATGTGCCACCAGATGGCCGAGGTACACATCATGCAACACCACCACTCCGGGGATATCACGCAACAGCGTCAGCATGTCGAGGTGCCACGGCGAATTGCCGAAGTGGTAGAGCACCCGGTCGAATTGTTCGGCCTCCTGCCTGAACGTTGCCACCGACATCAACGACACGTCGGGCCCGAGACATTCAGGCGGCGCGTCTTGCGCCACCACCGCGGTCACGTCGTAATGTCGGGTCATCGCCGGCAAGAGCTCGGCCGCGAAGTCGGCAATCCCGCTGGCCACCGGCGGCAGCGGCGACACCCAGGCGAGCCGGAGGCGTCTGGCCGATACCGCCTGCAGGGCACACTGCTCGCGGGCATCGGAAACCAGGGCGGCAAGATCGTTGAACGCTGACGCTTCGTCACCGCGCTGTGAGCCCACACAATGCCAGGACAAACTCCGTGATGCGGGACTCGCGCTCGACGGATGCAGACGTAACCGATAGGCCGGCACGCGATTGCGGACGGCGGTGGATGTGACGACGTTCGCTGATTCGCCCAGGCTACCCGTAGCGCCCGGATCCGCCGATACCACATCGAGCGACACCACATCGGCGGGCAGCAGGTCGATGGCGCCGAGTCGTCGAATCGAGGCCACTTGAGGCAACAGCACGACGTCGATGCGCCGGGCGTCGATCTCGGCCCACCAGGCCGCAGCCGCCGCCGCCTGCCAATCAACATCCCATCCCGGCTCGCGCTCAAGGGGCAAGGTGACCAGGGCATTGTCGTGGCCGTCACCGTGAGTCACCCACGGCGAGAGATCGAGCCAATCGCCACGCTGAAGCCAGACGACATTCTGCGGCCCAAGTTGACTGGCCAACGCCGACAGGGCTTGCCACCAGGCCCGGCTGTCGGGCGTGACCCACTGACACACCTGCAGATCGATTGCCCAGCGCATCGTCACTCCGCCCGACTTGCGATCAGCAGAAACCGCCGAGGTGCCAGCAACGCCATGTGGAGTGCCGAGACGCTGGCCTCCTGGGCGGGTGCCACAGAGGAGTCGCACGAAGGCCAATCGCAGTGCTGGACCATGACATCAACCAGGCCCGCACGAGCGGCGAGATCGGCCGCAGCGCCCGCGTGCAACGGGCCGCTCACAGCCGACCGACACAGATCGGCCAACTCGAACAGGTTCTCGGGATTGGCCAGGCCTACCGCCAACCAGCCGCCCGGCACCAGTCGATCGCGCGCCAGTTCGAGCAAAGCCAGTTGATGCGGCCGTTGCAGCCGGTCGAAGCCGTCGAGTGCCAGAATACGCGACACACTGGCCGCAGAGGGTTGCCGGAGCGAGGCTGGCCACGTGGCCACATCGCCGGGCTCGAGCTCAAGGGTTGCACACCCTGTCTGGCCCTCGTCAACCAGCCGATGGGCCAGCGCAGCGTGGCTGACGGCCACACGCTCCGGCGACAGTGGGGTCCGGGCGTCGACAAGCAGGCGATCCGGCAATTCCATGGCAGAAGCCGAGCCAACTCCCGGCTCGGCCGAGGCACCATTCGACCACCAGGCACTGGCCAGAGCGTCGAGGCGGGATTGCATCCGGCCCAGTTCCACCTGCATCTGGTGATGGCTGCGCAACAAGGACGCTTCGCCCGATCGCAATCGGTCGATGCGGGCCACCAGGCCGGCCCGCTCCAGGCCAGCCAGCCTAACGTCGAGATCCTCGGTTCGGGCCGGCAACTGAGCCAGGTCGTCGAGCCCGCCCTGCATCCGGGCCAGCGAGTGCTCGAGCCGAGCGATGTCGTCACGCATGGCCTGGCGCCACACGGGCAATGTCCAGACGCCACGCAAGCGGCGCAACATGGCGCCCAGAAGAGGAATACGATCAGTCAGCGACATGGCAGATTACGCAAGTAGAGCCGGCTTGGCAGCAGAACATGAGAGTGTGGCACTTGGCCTAAAATTGCGGCTGGTCTCTTGAGCGGACGTCCGCTGGAACATTGCCATGCCGCCTGAAAAAGTTGTGTTCGGGGTCGAACGTGCCCGGGCAATCCGGCAACATATACCATATCGTTTCGTCCGGTGCGGCCGGTCGGTCGCACAGGCTCACTGCCTTGCTACCCGCCTTCGGCACACGGGCAGCTCACGCCGGGAGCGTCGATGACCCTCCAGGTTGCGTTGTCCACCCGCACACTGGAACCCCGACTGGCTGGCACACTCGATGGCATCGGCGTATACACGCAGGCCTTGCAGCGCCATCTGCCCGAGCAGGGTGTCTCGGTTCAGGGCTACACCTTCGTAAAGCCTCACGAGTTGCAGTGGCTGCAGCAAAGCCTGGCCGTACCGGGAAGCTATCGTCGCCACCTGCTCACCACGCTCACCGGCCTGCCACCCCGCTGGTCGCCGCCGGCCGATGTGGTGCACTTTACCGATCATCGTGTGGTCCGCACGGCACGCCCCACGGTGGCCACGGTGCACGATGCCATTCCGTTGCGGTTCCCGCATTGGGTGCCTGGTCGTCTGCGGCCGCTGCGCAACTGGCTGCTCAAACACACCATCGCCACAGCCGATCGGTTCATCGCGGTGTCACACTACGCGGTCGCGGAACTGGTGGAAGACTTCGGCCTGGACGAATCGCGCATCGACGTGGTGCCCAACGGCATCGACGACGACTGGCTGGCGCCACCACCGATCGATGCCGGCGAGCGCCGCGCCGCCTGGGGCATTCCCGCAATGCCCTACTGGCTCACGGTGGGCACCTTTCAGCCCCGCAAGAATTTTGATCGCATTCTGGCGGCCTATGAGCAACTGCCCGCACCCGACCGAGACGCGACAGCACTGGTGATCGTGGGACGCGCCGGCTGGGGATGTGAGGCCACGGTGGCCCGCATCCAGGCATTGCAACAGGCCGGGCGCCACGTCATATGGGTGCAGGGCCTGCACGATCGCACCACCCTGAGGGCCATCTATGCCGGCGCCCTCGCCCTGGTGTTCCCCTCGCTGTACGAGGGGTTTGGCCTGCCCGTACTCGAAGGCTTTGCCAGCCAGATTCCGGTGATCACGTCAACCGCGGCTTCATTGCCCGAGGTGGCGGGTGACGCTGCCTTGTTGGTGGACCCCACCCGAACCGATGCCATTACCGATGCCATGCAAGCCGTGCTGCACGACAACAGCTTGCGCAAACGCCTGCGCCAGGCAGGGGCCGAACGGGTGCGGCAGTTTCAATGGTCGGCCACCGCACAGCGCACCGCCGCCATTTATCGCGATATGGCAGCCGGGTCGTCGGGTTGATTCGGCGAAATCGGCGAGTCGGATACCGACACTGACACCGGCAAGGCGACCACCCCGGCAAACGGGATGCCGCTACCGTGGGTGACCTCGAAGATCACCGCCTGATCCCAACGATCGTAGTTGCCGGCCACGTGCTGATCGTGGTCGTGCAAGGCCATGCTGATGTGATAGTGGCCGGCCCCCAGCGCCAGGTCGGGCAGCAGGAATTCAACGCGTTGTGGCTCGCCCGTACGCAGGCCGATATCGTGCCACCCCTGCCGTCGCGTGTTCATGCCGAAGACATCGTAGCCGGTACGATCGCGGATGGTCATGCCCAGCGTGAGGCCCGGCAGGGGCTCATTGACCAGAATATCCACTTGCAGGCGAGCCGCCTCGCCCACCCGGAAGATCGGCTGCTCCACGCTGTTCACGGCATCCGCGCCCAGCAATCGGGCGTCGAGCATGCGCGCCCGACCATTGCCGGAGCGCTTGCCGTACTCGCCCAGATCGTCGCGCTCGCGGGCTTCGTCTTCGCGCGCCGAGATCATCGCGTAGTAGTAATCGAGCACCGCACCCGGCTCACCATCCTGCAGCACGCCGCCGGCGCCCAGCAAGATGGCGCGATCGCACAGGCTCTTGATGGCACCGGGGTCGTGCGACACGAATAACAGCGTGGCGCCATCTTCTCGAAACTGGCGGATGCGCGCAAAGGATTTGTGCTGAAAATACGCGTCGCCCACCGACAGGGCCTCGTCGATGATGAGCACGTCGGGCTGAAACGCCGTGGCCACGGCAAACGCCACGCGCACCTGCATGCCGCTGGAGTACGTGCGCACCGGCAGGTCGAAATAATCACCGATTTCGGCGAACGCCTCGATCTGCGGCATCACGGCATCCATCTCGGCCCGGCTGTGGCCGGTGATCTGGCCCGACATATAGGCATTCTGTCGTCCGGTGAAGTCGGGATGAAAGCCGAGACCGAGTTCGAGCAGCGCCGACACCGTGCCGTTGACCACCAGCTGCCCTTCGGAGGGTCGGCTGGTGCCCGCCAGCAGCTTGAGCAGTGTGCTCTTGCCCGCCCCATTGACGCCGATCAAGCCCACCGCCTCGCCGCGGGCCACGTCGAAACTCACGTGACGCAGCACCCAACGCAGGCGATCGCCATCGGGCCGACCGCGCACCAGTCGGCGCAGCAAGGCTTTCTTGCCGTAGGTGCTGGCATAGGCCTTGCCAAGATCGGCGACGGAGATGACGGGTTCGGACATGGTGGATGCAGAGGGAGTTACGGGCACGGTCACAGGTAATCCAGCAGTTCGCCCAACAGACGGCGATAACACCACAAGGCCAGACCGGTCAGTACGATGGCCAGCCCCAGCGGATACCAGAGCGTGCCACCGGCGTGCTCGCCGGCACCCAGAAAGACCGCCTGAATTCGCGTGATGGGTGCCACGATGGGATTCCACAGAATGATCTGCCGGAAGGCATCGGGCAGGATGGTGAGCGGATACACGATCGGCGTGGCCCAGAACAGCAGCTGCAGACCGATGTCGACCAACTGCCCCACGTCGCGCAAGAACACATGCAACACGCCGCTGAGCAGGCCGATCGCCAATGCCAGCAGTACCAGCGTGGCCACCGAGGGCAGCACGGCCAGCACCTGCCACCCCGGCCAGGCGTCGATCGCCAGCAGAAACACGAAATACAACAGCGACAGCACCAGGAAGTTGAACCCCGCCACAACCACGATCGGCATCAGCAACACGAGCTTCGGAAACTGCACCTTCTTGATCAGGTTGGCGTGTTCCAGAAACATGCCCTTGGTGCGCTGGCTGATCTCGACGAACAGGCCCCAGGTGACGAGGCCGGCGCAAATGAAGATGCTGTAGCCAAAGGCACCGGGTTGCGTGCCCGGCAACCGGGCCTGCATCACCTGCGAGAACACCAGCGTATAGATCAGGATCATGGCCAATGGCTGCAGAATCAGCCACAACGGCCCCAGCACCGAGCCGGTATAACGCGCGCGCAGATCGCGCTCGGCGATGGCCCGCACCAGCCCTCGAAAACGCCATGTGCCGGCTACGGCCTGAAACAGATTTGTCATGATGGTGATCGATCCCGAGAAGGCTTAGCCGGCATGACGCGTTCGGACCACGCTGCTGCCGGCGGCATCGGCCGCCGGCACGGCAAAGAAGCGGTCTACCTCTTCGAGGTCGTCGACCGTGAGTACGCCAGCGAAGTAACGCAGCTGCATGTGCGCATCCAGATAATCGTAGCGTGCCTGAGCCAGATCGCGTCGGGATTCATACAGCTGCTGCTCGGCGTTGAGCACGTCGAGGTTGACGCGCACCCCGCCGCGCACACTCTGACGCGTGGCCTCCACCAGCAGGCTGGCTGACTCCACGGCATGCTCCAGGGCTTCGATGCGGGTGGCACTGCTGCGAATGCGGTTGTAGTGGCGCTCCAGCTCCACCTGCACCTGATTGGTGGTGGCATCCAGTTCGGCGTGGGCCTGCTGGTACTGGGCCACGGCCTGACGCGTACGGGCACTCACGCCACCGCCGGAATACAAGGGAATGCTCACCTGAACCCCGACGGCACTGCTGCGGTTGTGCTGATTGATGGTGCTGACCGAGTCGGACTCGTCGATCCGGTAGCTGGCAATGAGATCCACCGTGGGGTAGTGGCCCGCCTTTTGCTGGTCGATGCGAGCATCGGCCGAGCGCACGCCCAGTCGGCCGGCAATGACTTCGGCATTGGCCGATCGGCCCAGTTGCAACCAGGTGTCGAGCGCCTCGAGCGGCAGATCGATGGGCGAAAAATCCGGCACCAGTCGCTCGAGTTGATCGGGGTTACGCACGCGACCCGGCCCGATCATGGCTTGCAGGGTACGCATGGCGTTGCCCAGTTCGTCGCGGGCTTCGATCACCTGCGCCACTGCCACGTCGTAGCGCGAGCGGGTTTCGATCATATCGGTACGGGTGCCTTCGCCGGCCTCGAACATGCGCTCGTTGGCACGCATCTGCTCGTCGAAGGCCGTTTGCTGGGCTTCGGCAATGGCGAGCTGATCACGCGCCAGCAACACCGCCGAAAACGCCTCATAGAGCCGCAGCATCAGCTCCTGATGGGCGCTGTCGAACTCGGCTCGCGCCAGCTCCGACTGGGCCTGACCCTGCCGGTAGCCGGCCCAGGCCTGCAAATTGAACAGCGGTTGCCGCACCTGCACCTGACCGATGTAGCTCGGATAATTGGAGTTGGTGGCAGTTTGTGTCTGCCCCGTGGTGGGCGACTCCACCTCCTGGTGCAGCCAGTTGCGGTTGTAGCCGTACGACATGTCGGCCTGGGGCAGCAATTGCGAACGACCGATGTTGCGTTCCTCGAGTCCGGCCTCGCGCGCCTGCCAGGCGGCCCGAAACTGCGGGTCGTATTCGCGCGCGGCCAGGTAGGCTTCGAGCAGCCCCAACGCCTGGACCGGCATGGCAATGGCCGACAATCCTGCGAGCATCCACATGCGTGCTTTCATGAGGGTTTCTCCGCGTGGTTGAACGCCGGCGGCCAGGCCGCCGGGGTCATCATTCCTGAACGAACGAAGTCTGGGCGCGGTCGAGCAGCGGCCGGAACAGATAGTTGAGCAGCGAGCGCTCCCCGGTCTTGATCAGCACTTCGACGGCCATGCCTGGCCGCACCTGATTGTCGGCCAGCTTGGCTTCACCCTCGGGGGTGACTTCGACATCGACTTCGTAGTAGGGATCGCCACTGTTCTCGTCGACCAGCCGATCGGCCGACACCGTGGTGACTTCGCCCGGGATGTTGGGCGTGACGGCCTGATTGAAGGCGGTAAACATCAGCTCCACCGGCAGGCCGGGCTGCACGGCGTCGATCAGGTGTACCGGCACGCGAGCCTCGATCAGCAGGGGTTCGTCTTCCGGCACGATGTCCATCAGCTCGGCGCCGGACGAGATCACGCCACCCACGGTATGTATCTGCAGGCCCACCACGATGCCGTCACTGGGCGCTCGAATGTTGGTATAGGCCAGTTCGAAGTCGGCGTATCCAAGCCGGCTCGACACTTCCTGCACTTCACGTTGCGTGTCTGACAGCTGGGTGCGAACCTCGCGCTGAAACTCCTGCTGACGCTGCAGCATGCGCTGCTGAATCTCTGCGATGCGACGCTGGGCACTGACCACGCCCGACGCGGCTTCGGCGATTTCGCCCTGCAACTGGCTCAAATTGCGCTCCAGCTCGAGTACCCGATTGCGCGGGATATACCCCTCGCGCGCCAGATCGCGCATGCCGCCGAGTTGCTCCTGCAACAGACGCACCTGCTCGCGGCGAGCACTCGATACCGATTGCAAGCCCTGGATCTCGGCTTCGAGGCTGGCAATACTCTGCGCCTGCGCATCCATCTCGCTCTGCAGCGCCATGCCACGGGTCTCGAACAGTTGACGCTGCATGAGCAGAGCCGTTTCGACCCGAGGGTCGTCGCGCGCATTGAGCAATTCTTGCGGAAAGGTGACGCGATCGGCGCCATCGCGTTCGGCATCGAGTCGGGCCATCAACGCCATACCCGACCAGTACTGACTGCGCAGGGCCTCGGCCTCGGAGCGCGCCCGGGTGGTGTCCAGCCGCACCAGCACATCGCCCCGGGTCACGCGGGCACCATTGCGCACGAGAATCTCGCTGACCACCCCCCCCACCAGATTCTGCACAGTCTGGCGGTTGCCCGACACCTTGACGGTCCCCGGTGCGGGCACACCCTGATCGAGCGGCGCCAGAGCAGCCCAGATACCGAAGCCAACCACGCCAACCAGCACGATCCACCAGCCGATGCGCGAGAAACGCCGATCGTCAACGTCGGGCCCACCGGCGGCCGGGTTCACAACCTCGTTGCCGACCACGTCGACCGTGTCGCGGTCATTCTTGTTGCCAAACCACTTAGCCATGCGAGTGCTCGATTGAATCCTGGAGGCCGGGCAGAGGATGCCCGAACTGAAAAATGGTCAAGACGTCAGGCGCGGCGACGATGCCGGACCGGAGGTGGTGGGTGGCGTGTTGCCGCCCTGCCCCACCTTGCGCTGCTGATTGGCCTGCGCCAGAGCCGCGAGCACCTGCTGGGTGGGGCCGAACATGCCCACGGTGCCATCGCGCAGCAGCAACAGCTTGGACGTGATGGCGATGATGCTGGTGCGGTGGGTGACGAGAATCACGGTCTTGCCGGCATCGCGCAGTTGCATGACGGCGTTGCGCAAGGCCTCTTCGCCAGTTTCGTCGAGGTTGGAATTGGGCTCGTCGAGCACCACCAGCGACGGCATGCCATAGATCGCCCGGGCCAGCGCAATGCGCTGTTTCTGCCCGCCCGACAAACCGCTGCCCGACTCGCCGACCTGCGTGTCGTAGCCATCCTCGAAATGCAGGATCATCTCGTGCACGCCGGCCATGCGGGCCGCGGCAATGACCTCGGCCGAATCAATCTGGCCGAAACGCGCGATGTTCTCGCTGATGGAGCCCGAGAACAGCTCGATATCCTGCGGCAGGTAACCGATGTAGGGCCCCAGCTGATCCTTGTTCCAGTGATAGATGTCGGCGCCATCGAGTCGTACCGAGCCCATCATGGCTGGCCACACGCCCACCAGCAGGCGCGCCAGGGTGGATTTGCCCGAACCGCTGGGGCCGATGATGCCCATGACCTCGCCGGCTTCGAGGCCGAAGTTGATGTTGCGCAACAGGGGCAGGCGTTGCCCGGGAGGCGCCGCCGAAACGCCTTCGGCCTGCAGATCGCCGCGCGGTGCGGGCAACTCCATGCCCGGCTTGCGCGCAGGGTTCACCTCGAGCAGTTTGACCAGGCGCTCATGGGCACTGCGCACGCCGCTCCACTGTTTCCAGACATTGATCACCATTTCTACCGGCGCCAGCGCACGGCCCAGAAGAATGGAGCCGGCAATCATCATGCCGGCGGTGATGCGCCCTTCGAGCACGAGCAGAGCCCCCAGGCCCAGCACCAGCGATTGCAGCGAGATCCGGAAGAAACGGGTGTAGGCGCTGACCGCCGCGCTCTTCTCGCTGGCTTCATTCTGCAGCTTGAGCGACTTCTCGTGCGAGCCGTACCAGCGCGATTGCAGATTGGGCATCATGCCCATGGCCTCGATCACCTCGGCATTGCGCAGGGTATTGCTGGCGTGCGCCGAAGATGCCACTGACAGCGAATTGGCCTCACTGAGCGGCTTGCGCGTGACGATCTGGTTGATGATGGCGAGCACGATGAGAATCAACGTACCCACCAGGGCAAACACCCCCAACCAGACATCGAACAGAAAAATCACGAAGATGTACACCGGCGCCCATGGCGCATCGAAAAAGGCGAACAGGGCGTTGCCGGTGACGAACTGGCGTATGGTGGTTAGGTCGTTGAGCGCCTGACCGGCGTTGCCCCGACCATTCTTGAGGTTCTGCTCGAAGGCAGCGGTGTACACGCGACGATTGAGATGCATGTCGAGGCGCGTACCGATGCGGATCACCACCTGGCCCCGGATGTACTCGAGCGCCGCCATCACCATGTAGGCCACCACCACGATCACGGTGAGCATGAGCAGGGTCATGGAATTGCGGCTGGACAGCACGCGGTCGTACACCTGCAGCATATAGATGGCCGGCACCAGCATCAGCAGGTTCACCACCATGCTGAATACCCCAACCGATCGGAACGCCCGCTTGAAACCCCGTAGCGCCTGAACGATCTCGTCGTTTGGCAGAGAGAACCTGGAAGCCATGACCACCCATAGAATCAAGACGCCGGCAACCCCTGCCGGACGGGCGAATAGTAGCACCGAATGTGACCACCATCACACAATTTGAGAGTTCGGCGTGATGCCTGTCACACAAACGGCGGGCCCCAGCGGCGGACCGCGGTAGAATCCCCCCTGGAATTGCAACCTTGCCTCACCGGAATCGCCGTGGCCTTTTCGCCCCTGGAAGCCCTGCGCCATCAAAAGCTCCTTGCCGGGTTGGACGACACCGTTCTGCAGGAGCTGGCGGCACTCACGCGTTTCGAGCAATACGACAAGCGCGCCTACGTGATTCACAAAGGATCCAGCGGCGACGAGCTCTTGCTGCTGGTGTCGGGCCGACTCCAAGTGATCGCGCCCTCGGAAGACGGGCGCGAAGTGGGGCTGCACTTTGTGGAGCCTGGCGACTACCTGGGTGAACTGGCGGTGATCGACGGCGGCCCTCGCTCGGCATCGATCGTGGCCACTACCACCTCGGTGGTGGGTCTGCTCCCCGGCCAGGCAGCGCGGCGTATTTTTACACAATACCCGGTGGTGGCAGAACGCATTCTGCTGCGGCTGTGTCACACCATTCGGCAATCGTCGCACATACGTTCGGTGCTGGGCATGGCTCGTGCGTTCTCGCGAATTTACGCCGTACTGCATAGTTCGGCGCGCACCTGGAACGACGACCTCGTCACCATCGAGAACCTGCCCAGCCAACAGGCCATCGCCATCACTGCCAACGTGAGCCGCGAAACGGTGTCGCGCGCCATGCAGGCCTTGTTTGTGAACCAGATCGTCGAGAAGGACAACCGCCGCCTGATCGTGCGCAATCCGCAAGCACTGGCCAAGCTGGCACGTGGCGAGATGCAGTTGCGAGTGAGCAAGGGCGGTGCCGGCGCACGCAGCAGCAAGAGCGCGGCCACCGCCGCGCCGGCGGCAGCACCCGAACCCGACCGCCCGGCCGCAGCCGGGGATCAGAACTTGAGGTAGTCGTCGGAGAGGTCGAGCGTGGGCGGCAAGGCGGCCTGGATCGGCGCTTCGGGCTGCTTGCGCGCCAGCTTCTCGAGCAACCCCAGGCTGCGCAACGACAGCGCATGGGCGTACACCAGAGGCAGGCCCCCTTCGCGCCGCAACGTGAGGAAGTCGTCGTCGCTCAGCTCACCGAAACGCTTCTGGTCGACCTGATGCAGGCCCTGCAACTTGAGCGGTTGACCATCGGCCTTCTTCACCACGGGCTCCCACGGTTGCAGCAGCTCGAGCTGGCGAATGGCGGCCACGCCGCGCTGCGTCAGTGCCTCCTGCTGTGCCATGACACGCAGGAACTCGATGATTTTCTGCAGGCGCTCGCCAGGCTCGCCCTGCTCGTTGAACAGCAACTCGCCCTCGCCTTCGCCCAGCCGGTCGCTGTCGGTATCGACCACCACCACCTGCTGTTCCTCTTTGCGCACCAGGGCAAAGGGCCAGGCCCGCAAGACGGCCGGGATGTACGGACCCTGCCATTGGCCTTTGTCGTCGACGAACAGGTTGCGCTGGCCAAAGCCCAGCAGGCCCACCATGCCGGCCTGCTCGCCCTGCACCCGAAACGCCACCGGAAACGCGCGAACGGCCTCGGCCAACTCGGCCGCCACCAGGCCGACAAAGGCCCGATCGCGAGCGAATGCCCAGGGTTGCGGCGTGGCCTGCAGTCGAAGGTTCTGGTGGGATTGACGGGAAAGTACCTGATAGCTCATGGAATCGGTGTGGCTCAGCAAGAAACAGAAACGCGACGCACGGTTGCCGCGCATCGACCAGTGGTGCGGCACAAGCGCCGAAGCGTGTCGTGCCCGATTACCGCAAGGGTAACGCAGATGACAGGCAATCAGAGTGCGTGTCGGGTATTCATGTCGAACAGCCGGCGATGCTCCAGCATCGCGTAACGATCGGTCATGCCGGCAATGTAGTCGGCGATGGCCCTGGCCTGGCCGCGCAATCCGCCATCGGGCCGCTGGTACTGCGGTGGCAGCAGGCCCGGATCATCCATGAACGCATGAAACAGGTCGTGCACGATACGACGGGCCTTGGTGGTCATGCGCATGACCTGATAATGCCGGTACAGGTTGTCGCGCAGAAATGCCTTGAGCTCGCGCGATTGCCGACGGACATCGTCGCTGAATGCGGCCAGCGCCGGCGCCTCGCGGACCTGATCGATGGAGGCCGGCGCCAGCGCTTCGATGTGGCGTCGCGTGTGTTCGGTGAGATCGACGATGAGCGTGTTGATCATGCGACGCACGGTTTCGGCCGTGAGGCGACGTTCGTCGATACCCGGAAACGCCGCACAGGCCACCTGCCAGTGCCGGGCGAAGATCTCGACCGACTGGAGCTGCTCGAGCGAGATCAGGCCGGAGCGCAAGCCATCGTCGATATCGTGATTGTTATAGGCAATTTCATCGCACAGGTTGGTGACCTGGGCCTCGAGCGAAGGCTGATGACCGTCGAGGAAGCGACGGCCCACCTCGCCCAACCGGGCCGCCCGTTCGCGCGAACAGTGCTTGAGAATGCCCTCGCGGGTTTCAAAACACAGATTGAGGCCGTCGAAGGCGCCGTAGCGTTCTTCAAGCCGATCGACCACGCGCAGACTCTGCAGATTGTGCTCGAAGCCGTGACTCTCGGGCACGCGTTCGCGCAGACAGGCGTTGAGGGCATCCTGGCCGGCATGACCAAAGGGGGTGTGACCGAGATCGTGGGCCAGCGCGATGGCCTCGATGAGATCCTCGTTGAGCTGCAGGTTGCGGGCCACCGATCGCGCAATCTGCGCCACCTCGATGCTGTGGGTAAGGCGGGTACGAAACAGGTCGCCCTCGTGATTCACGAAAACCTGAGTCTTGTACTCCAGCCGGCGAAAGGCCTTGGCGTGCACGATGCGATCGCGATCACGCTGAAACTCGGTGCGACTGCCCGGCGGAGGCTCAACAAAGTGTCGGCCTCGACTACGCTCCGGATGGGCTGCCCACGGCGCCAGAGCGGGGCTCATGCGGCACCTCCGTCGGCCGGGTCGGCCTCGGCCAGAAGGGCATGCAGGGCGTCGCGCGGTGCGGGCTGCACCACCGCCCGGCCGAGTTCGGGCAGCAGCACGAACCGAATCTGGCCGGCCTCGACCTTTTTATCGCCTTGCATGAGGTCTTCCCAGCGGGACGGGCCACCCAGGGCCGGCGCCTCCACCGGGCAGCCGATGGCCGCCACCAGGTTGCGCACTCGCGCCACCGCCTCGGCGTCCAGACCGGCCACGCGTTGCGACAGGCCGGCAGCCAGCACCATGCCGCAGCCCACCGCTTCGCCATGCAGCCACCGACCAAATCCGAGACCCGCCTCGATGGCATGGCCAAAGGTGTGACCGTAGTTGAGAATGGCACGCTCGCCGGCCTCGCGTTCATCGCGGCCCACCACCTGAGCCTTGAGTTCGCACGAACGGGCGATGGCCCGTTGCAGCGCAGCGGGCTCCAGGGCACGCAAGGCTGCCGCATGGGTCTCGCACCAGCGCAGGAATTCCGCATCCAGAATGCAGCCGTACTTGATGACTTCGGCCAGCCCGGCGCTGACTTCGCGCGCCGGCAGGGTGTGCAGCACGTCGGTGTCGATCTCCACCCCGACCGGCTGATAGAACGCGCCGATCAGGTTCTTGCCCTGCGGATGGTTGACCCCGGTCTTGCCACCTACCGAGGAATCCACTTGCGCCAGCAACGTGGTGGGCACCTGCAGGAAACGCACGCCACGCAGATAGATGGCCGCGGCAAAACCGGTCATGTCACCCATGACACCCCCGCCCAACGCCACCAGCAAGCAGCGCCGATCCAGACGTTCGCGCAGCAGAACGTCGAGAATGTGCTGCAGCGTATCCATGGTTTTGTGCGCCTCACCATCCGGCAGGGTGATCGTGAACACGGGTTTGCCGCTTTGGCCCAGGGCGGCCGCCGCCCGCTCGCCGTAATGCGCCGCGACCGTGTCGTTGGTGACGAGCGCAATGCGGGACACATCCGCCGGCACCGCGCTGCCCAGCGCATCGAGGCGCCCGGCGCCGATCCGGATGGCATAACGCCCACCGGCCGTGTCTACGTCGACTTGTTGCATGTCGCTTCCATCTCCCTCAAGCTGTAGCGCACCTGCGGCAGCACCCGCCGCACCAGGTGTGCCACCGATGTTCTGCCGGTTTCGATCACCACGTCTGCCACTTCTTCATACAACGGGCCGCGAGCGGCGAGCAGTCGGGCCAGCACACCCTGCGGGTCGGCATTCTGCAACAGCGGCCGGTTGCGATCGTGACGGGTGCGGGCGTAAAGATCCGACGGCCGCGCCTTCAGGTAGATCACCAGGCCTCGCTGGCTCAGGTGGCGGCGGTTTTCGGGCAGCAGTACCGCACCGCCGCCCGTGGCAAGTACAATCCCGGGTTGACGCGTGCACTCTTCAAGGGCACAAGCCTCGCGCTTGCGGAACCCCTCCTCGCCCTCGAGGTCGAAAATGATCGGAATGCGCACGCCGCAACGCCTTTCGAGCTCGTGATCCAGATCCATGAACGGGCGCTCGAGCGCCCGCGCCAGCGCCTTGCCGATGGTGGTTTTGCCGGCACCCGGCATGCCAACCAGAAAGATCGGCACCGAATCAGCGTCGTCGGTGGGGCTGGTGACGTCTGGGGCAATGGAGTCTGCCATCTCGATTACACGTTGCGTTGGTTGCCCGCATTATCCCATCGCCAGCTCACTGTGCCCAAAACCCCACAATCGGGCCGGTTTTTTTACCCGCAGCCGCATTGCGCGCATGCCCCAAACCTCCCATCGTTCTAGAATTGCACCATGGCCAAATCCCCCCGAACCCCCGCCACCTCATCCGGCGCCGGCCCCCTGCGCTGGCTGTTCGGCTTGCTCACTGTCGGCATCGGGCTGGCCATCAGCGGCGCACTCGTGCTCGGCCTGGCCCTGGCGTTGGCCTGGCCCAATCTGCCAGCGCTCGACGCCCTGGTCGATTACCGGCCCAAGATCCCGCTGCGGGTCTACACCGCCGATCAGATGCTGATCGGCGAGTTTGGTGAAGAACGCCGTCGTGTGGTGCCCATCCAGGAGGTACCCCAGTCGCTCAAGCACGCCATTCTGGCCGCCGAAGACGACCGCTTCTACGAGCACAACGGCATCGACTTTGCCGGCGTGGCGCGTGCGTCGCTGATCAACCTGCGCGAGATGCGCAAGGTGCAGGGCGCCAGCACCATCACCATGCAGGTGGCACGCAACTTCTACCTGTCTTCCGAGAAGACCTGGTCGCGCAAGTTCTACGAGTTGCTGCTCACCTTCAAGATCGAGGCCAACCTCAGCAAAGACGAGATCCTCGAGCTGTACATCAATCAGATCTACCTGGGCCATCGCTCCTATGGCTTCGAGGCCGCCGCCCAAACCTATTTCGGCAAGCCTCTGCGAGAGGTCAGCGTGGCCGAAGCGGCCATGCTGGCAGGCATCCCCAAGGCGCCCTCGCGCTTCAACCCGCGCAGCAATTTCCCGCGCGCCGAAGTCCGCCAGCACTATGTGCTCAATCGCATGCTCAGCCAGGGCTACATCTCGCAAGACACCTACGATGCCGCCATGGCCGAAGACGTCCGCCTGCGGGAGCGTAGCCGCGACGAAGGCCCCACGCTGCAGGCCAACGCCAAGTATGTGGCCGAACTGGCACGGCAACTGGTCTACGACATCTACGGCGACGAAACCTACACCCGCGGCCTGAACGTCTACACCACCATCGATTCGCGCCAGCAGCAGAATGCCTGGCGCGCGGTGCGCGAAGGCATTTACGAATACGACCGGCGAAGCGGCTATCGCGGGCCGGAAGCCTTCGCCGACCTGCCAGGCCATCTCACCGCCGACACGCAGGCATTCGACGAGCGGCTCGACGAGATCCTCAGCGAGCACCCCGACAGCAACAACCTGCTGGCAGCGGTCGTACTCGAGGCCAGCCCCGAGCGGGTGGTGGTGGCGCGCAGCTCCAACGAAGTCATCACCATCGAAGGCGACGGGCTTGCCTTCGTCAAGCCCGGCCTCGCGGCCAACGCGTCCGAGTCCCGACGTATCCGGCGTGGCGCCGTGGTGCGGGTGCACCGACGCGACGAGAACTGGGATCTCCTGCAATTGCCACAAGTGCAGGCGGCCTTCGTGGCGCTGTCGCCCGACGATGGCGCCATCAAGGCGATGATGGGCGGCTTCGATTTCGATCTGGGCAAGTTCAATCGGGTCACCCAGGCCTGGCGGCAACCTGGCTCCAGCTTCAAGCCATTCATTTACGCCGCCTCGCTCGAGCGTGGCCTTACCCCGGCTACCCGAATTTCCGATCAGCCGTATGTGCTGGAACCCACCCGACCGGGCGAAAAGCGCTGGGAGCCCAAGAACTACGGCAATGCCTACTCCGACTCGCTGACGCTCAGCGAAGGCCTGGCCAAGTCGCGCAACATGGTATCGGTCCGCATCCTCGATGCGATTGGTCCCGAATACGCCCAGGAGTACATCAGCCGCTTCGGCTTCGATGCGCAGCGTCATCCGTCCTACCTGACGATGGCCCTCGGCGCCGGCGAAGTGACCCCGCTGCAGATGGCTGCCGCCTACAGCGTGTTTGCCAATGGCGGCTATCAAGTGCCGCCCCACCTCATTACCCGGGTCACCAATACCGCGGGGGAGGTGCTGATGGAAGCCCAACCCATGCTGGCCGGCAACGCCTCGGCGCGAGTCATCGACGCCCGCACGGCGTACGTCACCGACAGCTTGCTGCGCAACAACGTGGCCACTGGTACGGCACGCCGCGCCACCGAGCTTGGCCGCTCGGATATCGCCGGCAAAACCGGTACCACCAACGACTCCTTCGATGCCTGGTTTGCCGGCTACACACCCAGCCTCGTGGGCGTGGCGTGGATGGGATTCGACCAGCCACGCTCCCTGGGCGTGCGCGAAACGGGTGGTGGTGCTGCCCTGCCCATCTGGCTCGACTTCATGGACGAAGCCCTCGAAGGCATCCCCGAAAAGAGCCTGCCCGAGCCCAATGGTCTGTTGCATGCCGAAGGCACGCTGTTCTTTGAAGAGTTTCCGCCCGGGCAGGCCATTGCCAGCATCGGCCTCGACGAAGACCCCTTGCGTGACCTGCTCGATACCCTGGGCGTTAACGAAGCGGTGGCACAAGCGCCGCGCTCGCCGCTCGAGCGCATCTTTGGTGGCGGCAGCGACAGCTCGGGAGACAACCAGCAGCTGGCGCCGCAACATCAGCCCGCACAACCCGCTGCCAACAACACCAACAGCACCAACAGCACCAACAGCACCGCCAACCGGGCTCAGAACAGCACACGCGACACCTGGGGCGGCACCATGATGGTGCCCTGACAGCCACCCGCCGGATGATCAGTCGATTCGTACCTGCAATGGCTGACCGGCGGCCTCCGAGCAGATGGCCGACAATGCCTCGGCCAGATCGGGACCACCGCGAGTGTCGCGCCACACGCCGTTTTCGTAGCGATAATGAAACCCGCCGCTGGGGGCTGCCACCCACATTTCCTGCAGCGGCGGCTGACCGTTCACCACCACCTCGGGGCCATTGTCGAACTTGAGGGTGAGCACGCCACCATTGCGCTCGGCCTCGACGTCGATATCCAGCTCGTCGAACCATTGATCCGCCTGAGCCTGAATGCGTTTCATGATACCGTCGGCCACCGCGTGAAATTCGCTTTCTGTCATCATTTTCCGTCACTTGCCATGCGCGAGATTCGTATTGCCCCCCGCGTGGGGAGCACCATTGCCATTGTAGCCCTCACCCTGCTCGCCATCACGCTCACCGGCTGTGGCCAGAAGGGTCCGCTGCAAATGCCGCCACCCCCCGACCCGGCTGCCTCAGCCTCCTCCTGACACTTTGCTGCCCATCGTGACCATGCTGCCTCACCCCGACCCGGTCGGCCACCCCTGGTTTCATTATCACCACAACGAGCTGCACGTTGAACACCTGGCGTTGCGCGAGCTCGCCGAGCAGCACGGCACGCCGCTGTTCGTCTACTCCCGCGCCGCCTTGCGTGCCGCCTGGCAGCGCTATGCCCATGCCATTGCCGGGCGGCGTGCGCTCATCTGCTTCGGCATGAAGGCCAACTCCAACCTGGCCGTTCTGCAAACATTCGCTCAGGCCGGTGCAGGATTCGACATCGTCTCGGGCGGTGAGCTGGCCCGCGTGCTGGCGGCCGGTGGCGACCCGGGCAAGGTGGTGTTTTCGGGTGTGGGCAAGCAACGCGAAGAAATGGCCCAAGCCCTCGAGATTGGCGTCAAGTGCTTCAATGTCGAGTCCGAAGCCGAGCTCGAGCGGCTGTCGGCTGTGGCGCGGCAACTGGGCCGCAGGGCACCCGTATCGCTGCGCGTCAACCCGGATGTCGACCCCGGCACGCATCCCTACATTTCCACCGGCCTCAAGGAAAACAAGTTCGGCATCGCCATCGACGACGCGCCTCGCGTGTACCGTCATGCCGTCGAACTGCCCGGCATCGACGTGGTAGGAGTGGATTGCCACATCGGCTCGCAGATCACCGAGCTCTCACCCTACCTCGATGCGCTCGACAAGGTGCTCGATCTCATCACCCACCTCGAGAGCGACGGAATTGCCATCCACCATCTCGACCTTGGCGGCGGCCTGGGCATTCGGTACGACGACGAAACCCCGCTGGATCCTGGCGCACTGATCGACGCCATTTTTCAACGCCTGGAAGCCCGCGGCTTGCAACATGTGGGCGGCGACGCATCGGGCGAGGCGCGCGAACTCGTGCTCGAGCCAGGTCGCTCGCTGGTGGGCAACGCCGGGGTGCTGCTCACGCAGGTGCAGTATCTCAAGCCGGGCGAAGCCAAGAACTTCGCCATTGTGGATGCCGCCATGAACGATCTGCTGCGGCCCACCCTGTACGACGCCTGGCATGGCATCGTGCCCGTCGTGCCGCGCGATGCCCAGGCCGAGATGTACGACGTGGTGGGACCGATCTGCGAGAGCGGTGATTGGCTGGGACGCAACCGGCCGTTGGCCCTGCAGGAGGGCGATCTGCTCGCCGTCGAAAGTGCGGGTGCCTACGCCATGGTCATGGCCAGTCAGTACAACACCCGACCGCGTGCCGCCGAGGTTCTGGTCGATGGCAACCGCCATGCCATCATTCGTCGTCGCGAGACCGTGGCCGAACTGTTCGCCGGCGAGTCTCTCATGCCGTAGCCGAGTCATGCCCGCCCACAGACGGGAGTCTCCTCGTCACCTCGCAAAAAAATGCCCTCGCAAACCGGAGGGCATTTTTCATGACGCCATCCGGCCTCGCTCCACGAGCGAGGCCGCTCGGGTCAGTCGGCTTGGCGACGCAGGAAGGCCGGGATGTCGAGGTGATCCATCCCCGAGCTTTCCATGGCCTGAATGCGACGCGAGGCATCGCGACCGCGGAACACGGCGGGAGTGTCGTAGTCCTGGTAGTTCGGACCGCCCGACGTGCCCTGCACCGGCGCATTGTCGGTGCCGGTACGCAGCGCCTGGGTTTGCACCAGTTGCGGCTTGGCGCGCCGGCCCAGACCCGTAGCCACCACGGTCACGCGCAGATCGTCGCCCATGCTGTCGTCGAATGCCTGGCCAAACACCACGGTGGCATCGTCGGACCGGTAGCTTTCGATGATCTGCATGATCTCGTTGATCTCGCGGCGCTTGAGCGAGCGGCTGGCCGTGATGTTGACCAGCACCCCGCGGGCACCGTTGAGATCCACGCCTTCGAGCAGCGGGCAGGCAATGGCCTGTTCGGCAGCCATGCGGGCGCGGTTCTCGCCGGAGGCGATGGCCGTACCCATCATGGCCTGACCCGGCTCACTCATGATGGTGGTGAGATCCTGGAAGTCGACATTGATGTTGCCCTTCACATTGATGATCTCGGCAATGCCGGCGCAGGCGTTGTGCAGCACGTCGTCGGCCATCTTGAAGCAGTCTTCGAAGGTCGCCTCTTCGTCGATCACGTCCTGCAACTTCTCGTTGAGCACGACGATCAGCGAATGCACCTGTTGCGACAGTTCGCGAATGCCTTCTTCGGCAATCTGCATCCGCTTGCTGCCCTCGAAGGCAAATGGCTTGGTGACCACGCCCACGGTCAGGATGCCCATCTCTTTGGCCACTTCCGCCACGATGGGCCCCGCGCCGGTGCCGGTGCCACCGCCCATGCCGGCGGTCAGGAACACCATATTGGCCCCCTGCAAGGCCTCGCGAATGGCTTCACGAGCCGTTTCCGCAGCCGCCCGACCCTGGTCGGGCTTGGCACCCGCGCCAAGCCCGGTGCGCCCCAACCGGATCTGCACCGGTGAGCCGGTTTCGGTAAGCGCCTGGGCATCGGTGTTGGCGCAGATGAAATCCACACCCTGCACGTTGCGCCGGATCATGTGGGCCACGGCATTGCCGCCAGCGCCACCAACACCCACGACCTTGATGACGGCGCCATTCTGGTGCTCATTGTCGAGCATCTTGAAATCAATACTCATAAGGCCTTCTCCTGGAAAAAATGAATGGCATTCAAGTTCGGCCTCGTCGGGCGGGCACTTTTCCTGCCAGGTTCAAAACAATCGGGGCGAACCTTCACCCCCGGGTTCGTACTGCCATGCATGCAATTCAATCGTCGGTTTCGGCTGGTATCGGTCATCGCATCACGCTCCTCGTCACACGCCACATGGAATCTCCTCCCAACATCAGAAGTTGCCGCGGAACCAGTCACGCATTCGTGCCAGCACCTGCTTGAAACCACCGCCCTGAGGCGGCCGGACACGGCCGCGGATGTGCTGCGCCTGCGCTTCGAGCAGCAAACCCATCGCCGTGGAAAATCGGGGATTGCAGACCACGTCGGCCAGGCCGCCGTGGTAGTCGGGTACGGCAATTCGCACCGGCTTGAGAAACACGTCCTCCGCCAACTCGACCATGCCGGGCATTTGCGACGATCCGCCCGTGAGCACAACACCGGACGACAACAGATCGTCGTAGCCCGAATCGCGCACCACCTGCTGCACCAGGCCAAACAATTCTTCAACCCGCGGTTCGATCACGGCACCCAGCGCTTGCCGCGAGAGCTGTCGCGGACCGCGATCGCCCAGACCCGGCACTTCGATGCGCTCTTCGGTACTCGCCAGCATCTGTTTGGCCAGGCCATGACGCAGCTTGATCTCCTCGGCTTCGGGAGTGGGCGTGCGCAAGGCGGCCGCAATATCGCCCGTGATCTGATCGCCGGCAATCGGGATGACCGCGGTATGGCGGATGGCACCACCGGTATAAATGGCGACATCGGTCGTGCCACCGCCGATGTCCACCAGCACCACGCCCAGTTCTTTCTCGTCGGGCGTCAGGCACGCCAGGCTGGAAGCAATCGGCTGCAGAATGAGGTCTTCTACCTCGAGGCCGCATCGGCGCACACATTTCACGATGTTCTGCGCCGCGCTCACCGCGCCGGTCACGATGTGGACCCGCACTTCAAGACGAATGCCGCTCATGCCGATCGGCTCGCGGATATCTTCCTGGCCGTCAACGATGTACTCCTGGGTCAGCACATGGAGTACCTGCTGGTCGGTGGGGATGTTGATGGCCTTGGCCGTCTCGAGCACACGGGCCACGTCGGTCGACGTCACTTCCTTGTCCTTGATGGCCACCATGCCGCTCGAATTGAAGCTGCGGATATGGCTGCCGGCAATGCCGGTGAACACGTCCCGGATCTTGCAATCGGCCATCAGCTCGGCCTCTTCCAGCGCATGCTGGATCGAGTTCACCGTGCTCTCGATATTCACCACCACACCCTTGCGCATGCCGCGCGAATCGTGCTGGCCCAGGCCCAGCACCTCGAAGCGGCCCTCGGGCAACATCTCGGCCACCACTGCCACCACTTTGCTGGTACCAATGTCCAGGGCAACGATCAAATCTTTCGAATCTCGGGTCATGGTCATGTCTATTCAGATGATTCGGTGGTGGGCGCGGCAGAGGCATCCAGCTGAACGGCAAATCCGTCGGGATACCTGAGATCCACGTGCCGGATGGGCTGTGTCAGCCGCTCCTGCAACGTCGGCAAGCTGCGCACAAAGCGTTGCACCCGCTGTACGGCGGGCATGCCATTCGAGGTGGCTCGATCGGGGTCGCCCTGCGCCAGATCGGTACCGGGGTCGCGGCCGAGATACATCACCAGGCCATTGTTCAATTCGGCCTCCCAGGCATGCCGGGCACTCAGGGTGAGGCTGGTGGGGTACAACCCGGCCGGTCGCAGCCATTCCACCAGTTCGAAGTAGCGTCGACGCACGAGCGGCCCCGAGCCTTCCGGCCCGGCAAAGCTGGGCAGTGAAGCCCCCTCCGGTCCCTCGGCTTCGGCCTGGTTGGCCGTAAAGGGCCGGCCTCGCACGTCGAGCACCTGGGTGTCGTTCCACAGGCCCAGCGGCTGATGCTCCTCGAGCTGAACCCGCAAGGCGTTCGGCCATTCGCGACGCACCATGGCCCGACCCACCCAAGGCACCTCCTCGAACAGTCGACGCACGGCTTCGAGATCCGTGGTGAAGAAGTTGCCTCCGATGCGCTGCGCCACATTGCCCCTCAGGCTGGCAGCCGACACCCGCTCCAGATGGGTACCGGGCGCCGGCTCGACGATCACACGGCTCAGCTCGAACGCCGGACGATGCGCGAGCCAATACAGGGCCCCGGCAGCAAACGCACTCAGAGCCAGGACGACAAGGCCGTTGGCAATCAGATTGAGGAAGCGGGCGTTGTTCCACACGGCATCTCACGAGTTGGAGCCCGCCTGCGGCGCCGCAGGGCTCGGGGTCAGTTTGCAACGGGCCGAACGCAGGATGCGCAGACACAGGTCGGCGTAACTCAGGCCTACGGCAGCAGCAGCCATGGGCACAAGCGAATGTCCAGTCATTCCGGGCGACGTATTCACCTCCAGCAACCAGGGCGTGCCGTGCGAGTCGAGCATGATGTCTACGCGCCCCCACCCGTCGCAGCCCACGGCACGATAAGCTGCCACGGCAAGGTCGCGCACCCGGTTGGCCGTGTCTTCCGACAGCTCTGCCGGACACAGGTAACGGGTATCGTTGGAGTAGTATTTGTTCTGATAATCGTAGTTGCCGTCAGGAGCCACGATCTCGATCACCGGCAAGGCCTCGCACTCCGCACCGCCACCCAGCACGGCAACGGTGAGTTCGCGTCCGGCCACCAGTTGCTCGGCCAGCACCAGCGGATCAAAACCCGCCGCGAGGCGATAGCCCGCTTCGAGGTCCGCCAGGTCGCGCGCTCGCGTCAGCCCCAGGGTGGATCCCTCACGACTGGGCTTCACGATCATCGGCAGGCCGAGCTGACTGGCCACGCCAGCCGCGTCGAACCCCGGCTCGAGTGCCACGAAATCGGGCGTACTCAATTTCTGCTGCAACCACACGCGCTTGGTCATGATCTTGTCCATGGCCAAGGCGCAGGCGGCAGCACTGCTGCCGGTATAGGGCAACTGCAGCAACTCGAGGGCGCCCTGAATGGTGCCGTCTTCGCCCCAGCGGCCATGCAAGGCGATGAACACGCGGTCGAAACCTGCCTCGGCCAGGTGCAGCAGCGACTTGCGGCCCGTATCGAACAAGTGGGCGTCCACCCCGACCCTGCACAGGGCCTGGTGCACACCCTCACCCGACATCAGCGAGATCTGACGCTCGGCCGATCGGCCACCGTACAGGACCCCAACCCGGCCCATGGATGCCACGCGGGTCATCATGCGTCCTCCCCGGCCACGCCGGCCAGGGCGATCAGCTCGCCCGGAATGCTGCCCACCGACCCGGCGCCCATCACGATCACCACATCCCCGGCTCGCACAAACTGCAGAACGCCGCGGGCCAGATCCTGAACCGCATCGATGAACACCGGCTCCACCTTGCCGGCCACACGCAAGGCGCGGCTGAGCGCGCGGCCGTCGGCCGCCACGATCGGTGCCTCGCCGGCGGGATACACCTCGGTAAGCAGCACGGCATCGGCCTCGCCGAGCACCCGCACGAAATCTTCGAAACAATCGCGCGTCCGGGTATAGCGATGCGGCTGAAAGACCAGGACGATGCGCCGCCCCGGATACGCCCCTCTTGCCGCTGCCACCGTGGCCTCCATTTCGACCGGGTGATGGCCGTAGTCGTCGATGAGCGTAAAGTTGCCCCCGCCCTGATCGGCCGGAACGCGCACGCCGTCCTGCCGTGCAAAGCGCCGCCCCACACCGGTAAAGCGTGCAAGCGCCTGATCGATGGCAACGGGCGCCACGCCCAGCTCGAGACCGACGGCAATGGCGGCCAGAGCGTTGCGCACGTTGTGCTCGCCTGGCATGTTCAGCCGCACATCGAAGGCCTCTTCAGGGGCGTCGGCGGTTTGCACCCGAAACCGCATGGCGGGCCCGTCGGGTTGCACATTCACCGCCCTCACCTGGGCGTCGGGGTGCAGGCCATAAGTGGTAACGGGCCGCGAGATCAGCGGCAGGATCTCGCGCACGTTGGGGTCGTCGACGCACACGATGACGCTGCCATAAAAGGGCAGACGCTGCGTAAATTCGATGAATGCCGTCTTGAGGCGGGTGAGGTCATGGCCGTAGGTGTCCATGTGATCGGCATCGATATTGGTGATCACGGCCATCACCGGCAGCAGGTTGAGAAACGACGCGTCGGATTCGTCGGCCTCCACCACGATGAATTCGCCCTGCCCCAGGCGGGCATTGGCGCCGGCCGAATTGAGTCGACCCCCGATCACGAAGGTGGGGTCGAGCCCGCCAGCCGCCAGCACGCTGGCCACCAGACTGGTGGTGGTGGTCTTGCCGTGCGTGCCGGCCACGGCAATACCGCGCTTGAGCCGCATGAGCTCGGCCAGCATCAGCGCCCGCGGCACCACCGGGATGCCCACGGCACGAGCGGCCAGCACTTCCGGGTTGTTGGAGGTGACGGCGGTCGACGTCACCAGTGCGTGAACCCCGGTAATGTTGTCGGCGTCGTGGCCGCGAGTGATCCGCGCCCCCAGGTCGGTGAGGCGCCGGGTCACGGGAGTATCGGCCAGATCGGATCCGCTCACCTGATAACCCATGGTGAGCAGCACCTCGGCGATGCCACTCATGCCGGCGCCACCAATGCCCACGAAGTGAATGTTCTGAATACGGTGTTTCATGTTTCTTCCTGCCGGGCGGAGTCGGCGCAGATATCGGCGATGCGGCGGGTGGCGTCGGTGCGGGCCAGCTGCCGCGCACGCAGGGCCACCTCGAGCAGCTCGGCACGGTCGCGCTCACCCAACCATGGCGCCAGCCAGTCGGCGTCGAGTTCGTGTTGCTGGCGTATCCAGCCAGCGCCACCGGCAACCAGATGATTGGCGTTGGCCGTTTGGTGGTCATCAACAGCGTGCGGGAACGGCACGAACAGCGCCGGCACGCCCGCCGCAGCCACTTCGGCCACCGTCATGGCACCCGCGCGACAGATCACCAGATCGGCGCGTGCGAGTTCGGCGGCCATATCGTCGATGAAGGCACGGCAGTCGGCGATGACGCCGGCGTTGTCGTAGGCTGCCTCGAGTGCCGGGAGGTGGTCGCGGCCGGACTGGTGCGTCACCAGCGGCACCTCGTGACCGTCGTGGCGCAATTGGCCGAGGGCAAGCGGCACCACAGTATTGAGGGCCTGCGCACCGAGGCTGCCACCCAGAACCAGCACACGCAGACGCCCCTCACGACCCTGCCAACGCTCGGCAGGATCGGGCAATGCGGCGATCTCGCCACGCACCGGATTGCCCACCACTTCGGCCTGTTCCAGTCCGCGCGTGCCGGGGAACCCGCACAGCACGCGTCGCGCGAAACGGGCCATGGCTCGGTTGGTGAGCCCGGCCACCGCGTTTTGCTCATGCAACACCACGGGAATGCCACGCAACCAGGCCACCAGGCCACCGGGAAACGCCACGTATCCCCCCATGCCGAGCACGACAGCGGGCCGGATACGCGAGACGGCTCGCCAGGCCTGCCACGTGGCGCGCAGCAAACGCCAGGGCAGCGCGAAACGGGCACGCCAGCCCTTGCCCCGGAGGCCACTGAACCGCACCGCAGCCAGTTCGATGTCATGGCCGGGCAGCAGTCGGCCTTCCATCGCGTCGGGGTTGCCCAGCCAGGCCACCTGCCAGCCACGCTCGCGCAACTGACCGGCCACGGCCAATCCGGGCATGATGTGACCGCCGGTGCCACCGGCCATCACCAGCAGGGTGCGAGGAGAGACGCTCATGCTCGCCCCCCTCGCATCATCAAACGATTTTCGTAGTCCACCCGCATCAGCAAGGCAACGGCGCAGAGGTTCATGACCAGGGCCGACCCGCCATAGCTGATGAACGGCAGGGTGAGGCCCTTGGTGGGCAGAACGCCCAGACTGACGCCCATGTTGATGAGGGCCTGCACGCCCAGCCAAAGGCCAACGCCCTGCGCCACCAGACCACTGAAGGTGCGGTCCATCGCGACGGCCTGTCGACCAATGTCGAACGCTCGGCGCACCACAAAGACAAACAGCAGCACCACCAGCAAGATGCCCACAAACCCCAGCTCCTCGCCAATCACCGCCAGAATGAAATCGGTATGTGCCTCGGGAAGGTAATGCAGCTTCTCGATGCTGCCACCCAGGCCCACACCCAGCCATTCGCCACGACCAATGGCAATCAGGGAGTGCGACAGCTGATACCCCTGGCCCAGCACGGTGGATTCGTCCCAGGGGTCGAGATACGCAAACAAGCGTGCCCGCCGCCAGGGCGAGAGCCAGATGAGCAGCAGAAACATCGACCCCATCACCACAGTGAGGCCAGCAAACAGACGGCTGTTGATGCCACCCAGAAACAAGATCCCCATGGTCACCGCCACGATCACCACGAAGGCGCCGAGGTCAGGTTCCAGCAACAACAAGAGGCCCGCCGCACCCATGGCGGCCGCAATGGGTACAAATCCTCGCCAGAAGGCCTGCATGTGGGCCTGCTTGCGCACGGTGTAGTCGGCGGTGTACAGCAAGGCAGCCAGCTTCATCACTTCAGACGGCTGCAGATTGATGCCAAAGGCCAGGGGCAGCCAGCGCCACGAACCGTTCACCTCGCGTCCGACACCGGGGATCAGCACTGCCACCAGAAGCGCCAGCGCCACCAGGAATACGGGCAATGCCGCCCGTTGCCAGAGCTGCAGGTTGATGGTGAAAACGAAAGCGGCTGCGACCAGGCCGACGGCCAGAAACAAGGCATGGCGCAACAGAAAGTGATGGCGATCGATCGCGCCGAAGCGCGGCCCATCGGCCAGTGCCACCGAGGCGGAGAACACCATGACCAGGCCAAACAGCGCCAGACCGGCAATGGCCAGCAACAACCCGCGGTCGTAGCTCAACATGCGGGTGCGTCCGGGCCGGATGGCGTTGACACCGGCATTGACGGCAGGACGGGTGGGGCTGATCGCCATGTCTAGACCTCCCCCCGCTCGAGCGCCAGATCCTCGACCGCATCGGTGAACACACGGGCGCGGTGACGATAATCCTCGAACATGTCGAGGCTGGCGCAAGCGGGCGACAGCAGCACGACGTCGCCCGGCTCGGCCAGCCCGGCGGCCTGTGTCACTGCCGACACCATGGAGTCGGCATATGACAACGGCACGCCGGACGGCTCGAGCGCTGCCGCCAGTTGCGCAGCGTCCTTGCCGATCAGGACCACGGCACGAGCATGGCTGCCTACGGCCGGGACCAAGGGCCGAAAGTCTTGCCCCTTGCCGTCGCCACCGGCGATGAGCACGACGCGTCGATCCAGGCCGCGCAAGGCCGCCAGGGTTGCCCCGACATTCGTGCCTTTGCTGTCGTCGATGAAATCGATTCCGCCCACGCTGCGTAGCCACGTCATGCGATGCGGCTCACCCCGGTAGTGACGCACCGTCCGTAGCAGGCCCGCCCACGGCAGATCGAGCGAACGTGCCAGCAACAGGGCGGCCTGAATGTTCAACCAATTGTGGGCACCGCGCAGCAAAAGGGCGTCGACCGGCATCAAGCGGTTGACTGCGCCGGTGTCACGCCCTGGCTCCGGCTGCCCCTTGCGACGTCGTGGCGGAGGTTCGGCCCCGAAACCCGGCTCGGTCGCGGCCACCAGCCATGCCAGGCCCGATGTGTGATCCACGCCGAGATCTCCCGCCAGCTCCGGCAGATCGCTGCCGAAACTGCGCACGGTGGGCTCGGTCAGCCCGGCCACCATGGTCCGCACGACGGCGTCGTCGCGGTTGACGATCCGTTGCCGTGCCATCGACAGGATGCGCGCCTTGGCCGCGGCATAGGCGGTCATGTCGCCGTGCCAGTCGAGATGATCTTCGCTGAGATTGAGCACGACTGCAGCGTGCAACGACAGGCTGTCCACCGTCTCGAGCTGAAAGCTGGAGAGCTCCAGCACCCAGACGTCAGGTAGCGTACCGGCTTCGATGGCGTCGTTCAGCGCTTGCAACACCGCTGGCCCGATGTTGCCTGCCGCGCTCGCCGACACTCCACATTCGTTCAGCAAGTACGCGGTAGCCGCCGTGACCGTGGTCTTGCCGTTGGTACCTGTCACGCCCAGCAGCCGTGGATGGTAATCGTGCGTATCGGCCAGACGGGCCAGGGCTCGTGCAAACAGCTCGACTTCTCCCACCACATCCAGCCCTCGCTCACGGGCGGCCGCCAGCAACGGCATCAGCGCCGGAGAGGCGGGCGACAGACCAGGGCTCAGCACCACCAGATCCACATGATCGTCCAGCAAGTCGGCGGTGAATTGCGGCATGGCCAGCCGGATCTCGGCCTCATCGCCCAGGGCAGCACGCGCCGCTTCGAGCTGCGGCGGCGCTACCCGCGAGTCGACCACGCGAATCCGCAGCCGATCTCGCTGCAACCAGCGAGCGGCGGCCAGACCCGTAGCACCAAGCCCGACGATCAGGGCGTGGCGGGGTGTGGCAACGGAAGCGGAGGATTCACACATGCCGGATTACCGCAATTTCAAGGTAGAAAGACCGATCAGCACCAGCATCATGGTGATGATCCAGAAGCGCACGACCACTTGGGTTTCCTTCCAGCCGCCCACCTCGAAATGATGGTGCAGCGGTGCCATGCGCAAGATCCGCCGGCCCTCGCCGTAGCGGTAGCGGGTGTACTTGAACCAGGTCACCTGCAACATCACCGACAGCGTCTCGACCACGAACACGCCGCCCATGATGAACAGCACGATTTCCTGGCGCACGATGATCGCCATGGCGCCCAGCGCGCCACCCAGAGCCAGGGCGCCGACGTCGCCCATGAACACCTGGGCGGGATAGGCGTTGAACCACAGGAAAGCCAGGCCGGCGCCGGCCAACGCCGCGCAGATCACCATCAACTCGGAGGCACCCGGGATATACGGAAACAGCAGGTATTTGGAGTAATCGGTTCGGCCCACGACATAGGCGAACACGCCCAGGGCACTGCCCACCATCACGGTCGGCATGATGGCCAGGCCGTCAAGGCCATCGGTGAGGTTGACCGCATTGCTGCTGCCCACAATCACCAGCCAGCTCAGCACCATGAAGCCGAACACGCCCAACGGATAGTTGAAGCTCTTGAAGAAGGGCACGATGAGGTCGGCACGAGTGGGCAAGGGCTCGGTGAGCCCGCTGGCAAGCCAGGCCTTGAACAGCGGCCACATGGCCTCACCCGAGGGCGCGGCCACGGCAAACGTGAGATACGCAGCCGCCACAAAGCCGATGAGGGCCTGCCAGAAGAACTTCTCGCGCGCCGGCATGCCTTCGGGGTCGCGGTGTACCACCTTGCGATAGTCGTCGGCCCAGCCGACCCAGCCGAAGCCGAAGGTGACCAGCATGATGACCCACACGAAACGATTGCTCCAATCGGCCCACAACAGGGTGGCAACGCCGATGGCAATGAGGATCAAGGCGCCGCCCATGGTCGGCGTGCCGGTTTTCACCAGATGCGACTGCGGACCGTTGCTGCGCACGGCCTGAGCAATCTTGAGCGCGGTCAGGCGCCGGATCACCCACGGACCGAACGCCAGGCCAATGATCAGTGCCGTAGCGCAGGCCAGCACGGCGCGCAGCGTGATGTAGTTGAAGACGCCGAAGGCGCTCCAGTCGTTCTCGAGCCAGCGAGCCAGTTCAAGCAACATCGGAGTCTCCTGACACGCCGGCCAGGCGGTCACGCCAGGCCTGCAACACCATTTCCATGCGCATGAAGCGCGAACCCTTGAACAAGACGCTGGCGGGTCTGGCGGCCAACAAGGAAGACACCACCTGCTCGGTCGTCCTCGCATGAACGCCGGCGGGGCCAAAGGCGGCCACGCTGTGCCCGGTGGCCTCACCCAGCGCCAACAGATGCTCGATGCCGCGCTCGCGGGCATAGGCACCCACTTCGGCATGCATCTGCGGGCCGGCCTCGCCCACTTCACCCATGTCACCCAACACCAGCGCACGCGGACCCGTCATGCCGGCCAGAACGTCGATGGCCGCCCGCACCGAATCCGGGTTGGCGTTGTAGGTGTCATCGATCACCATCACATCGCCGGGCAGCAGGTCGGCCACCAGGCGTCCTGGAGCGGGCGTGAAACGCGCCAGACCCCGAGCCACGGCCGGCAAGGGACACCCCGCGGCCAGGCAGCAGGCGGCAGCGGCCAGCGCATTGCGCACGTTATGCACACCGGCGATGGGCAAGCGAATCACGTGTTCGCCCGGCGGCGCGATCAGCACGAAGCGTGCACCATCGGCGCCAAGCTCGATATCGCGAGCGGTCACTTCGGCCGATGCCTGCAGCGCGAAGCGCAGACACCGGCGTCCTTCGGCCAGCGTGTGCCAGAGGTCGGTGTGCGGGTCATCGGCCGGGAACACCGCCACACCATCGTCAGCCAATGCCTGCAGCACGCTGCCGTTCTCTTCGGCCACGGCACGAACGCTGCGCATGAATTCCTGGTGCTCGCGCTGGGCGTTGTTGACCAGCCCTACCGTGGGTTTGGCCAAGGCGGCCAGGTCTGCGATCTCGCCCGGGTGATTCATGCCCAACTCGACCACGGCCACACGATGATCGTGGTGCAATTCAAGCAGCGTCAGCGGCACGCCGATGTCGTTGTTGAGATTGCCGCGTGTGGCCAGCACCGCGGCATCGCCCTGCCAGGCACGCAGAATGGCGGCGATCATCTCTTTCGTGGTGGTCTTGCCATTGCTGCCGGTCACGGCGATGAGCGGACCGTCGAAGCCATCGCGCCGGCAAGCCGCCAGATGCTGCAATACCGCCCGGCCGTTGCCCAGAGGCAAACACAGGCCCGGGCCGGCCACCGACGTATCCGCCACCACGGCGGCACACGCACCGGCGCTCAAGGCTTGCGCCGCAAACGCATTGCCATCGAAATGCTCGCCACGCAATGCCACGTACAAATCGCCAGCCGCGAGCTTGCGCGTGTCGGTCGTGACCCGGGGGTTGCCCCGCCAGAGCAGGGCCAGCCTGGCCCAGTCGGCATCCCGGAACGGCTCGCGGCGCCCCGCCATTTCCTGCCAGGCCTCATGGCCCTTGCCGGCCAGCAGCACCACATCGTGCGGCCCAGCGGCGGCAATGGCCTTGAGTATGGCCCGGGCCCGCTCGGGCTCCACCTGCCAGCATCGGGCCGTTGCGGGACGGCCACCCTGAATGTCGTCGATGATGGCCAGAGGGGCTTCATCGCGCGGATTGTCGCTGGTGACCCACACGACATCGGCATGTTGCCCGGCCACCTGCGCCATTTGCGGCCGCTTGCCGGGATCACGGTTTCCGCCGCAGCCGAACACGCAGTGCAATCGTGCGCCGTTCCGTGCCAGCAAGGGACGCAAGGCCTGCAAGACCTGCGCGAGGGCATCGGCCGTGTGAGCGTAATCCACCACGACCAGGGGTAGCGACTGCGATTCCGCCAGCGCAACGGGCAAGGCCACCTGCTCCAGCCGGCCCGGTACCGCCACGAGGCCACCGAGCGCCTGGCGCACCTCGGACCAGCCGTGCCCCAGCGCACGCAATACCGTGGCCACCAGCAGGACGTTATCCACGTTGTGAGCCCCCAGCACCGGCGCGTGCACCTGGGTGCTGCCGCCGGCATCACCCAGGATGCCACGCACGCCCTGGCTGCCGAGCTGCACATCGTTTGCCCGCACCTCATGCGCCGACGCGACCGGCGGGCTGGTTTCGGGCTCGCGCCAGCCATAGCACCAGCGCTCGCCCACCATATCAGCGGCGGCCAGCTGCTCGCGACCGAACGCGTCATCCGAGTTGAGCACCACGGTTGTCAGACCCGGCCAGCGGAACAGGCGCGCCTTGGCGGCAGCGTAACTCGCCATATCGCCATGAAAATCGAGATGGTCGCGGGTCAGATTGGTGAGGGCCGCCACCTGCACCTGCACGGCATCGAGGCGGCCTTGCGCAATCCCGATGGAGGAGGCTTCGACGGCCACCACTCGGGCACCCGCGCGCTGCATGGCGGCCAGTATCCGTTGCAGCGTGACGCCATCCGGCGTGGTCAGGCCGGTGTCCAGCACCTCTCCGGTCGGCAGTCGCACGCCCAGCGTGCCCACGACACCACAGGCGACCCCCAACGATTGCAAAGCCTGTTGCAGCCATTGCGTGGTGGAGGTCTTGCCGTTGGTACCGGTAATGGCCACCACCGCCAGCTGGTGCGAGGGCTGCCCATACCATTGGGCGGCCAGCGCTGGAGCCTGCGCTGCCAGCCCGCGCACCCGCTTGACCGGCACACCGGCTTGCGCGAGCGCCTGAAGTGCCGCTTCGGGCAGCCCGTTGTCTTCGCAAATCACCGCAGCGGCTCCGGCCGCCACGGCCTGAGCCATGAAGTGGCGGCCATCGCTCACTTCACCGGGGCAGGCAATGAAAACATCGCCAGGCCCCACCTGACGGCTGTCGAGATGCAGGTCGGCAGTGGAATTGGCATGCTGTTGCAACCAGGACAGGAGCGCTCTCATGGCATGCCTCCTGCCGCCGCCACTGCCATGCCGTCGAGTGGCGCATCGGGCTCGATGCCGAGCACACGCAGGGCGCCGCCTGCAATACGCTCGAAAGCGGGTGCCGCCACATGGCCGCCGTAATAAATGGGGCCGGCAGGCTCGTCGATGCGGATCGCCACCACGATGCGTGGATCGGACGCCGGAGCGTAACCCACATAAGAGGCGACATATTTGCTGCGGCTGTATTGGCCATCGATGATCTTGCGAGCCGTACCACTCTTGCCCGCCACTCGATAACCCGGGACGTCGACCTTGCCATGACGGGCCGCTGCCTCGAGCATCTGGCTGACCGTGCGCGCGGCCTCCGGGGTATACACGGGCACCGTGGTGGGCTCGGATTCGCGCCGCAGCAGCGATACCGACACCACCGAACCGTCGCGAGCCAACGCCGCGTAGGCCCGCGCCAGCTGCACCAGCGACAGCGACATGCCGTAGCCATACGACATGGTCGCCTTCTCGATGGGCCGCCAGCGCTCCCACGGACGCAAACGGCCCGCGGCGACACCGGGAAACCCCTGAGTGGGCGGCTGACCAAAGCCCAACGCGGTAAAGGTATTCCACATGTCGCGCGCTGCCAGCCGCTCCGAGATCTGGGTCATGCCGATATTGCTGGACCGCTCGAGGATTCCGCTGATGTCGAGCGATTCGTTCCGGCTCACATCCGAAATGGTGTGGCCGGCAAACTCGAAGCGCCCGTTGTAGGTCTTGAACCGCGTCTCGGGCCGAATACGTTGTTGATCGAGCGCCAGCGCCACCGAGAACGGCTTCATGGTGGAGCCTGGCTCGAACACATCGGTAAAGGCACGGTTGCGTAGCGCCGCGCCGGTGAGCGTCTGGCGCTCGTTGGGGTCGAAGGTGGGCCAGTTGGCCAGCGCCAGCAACTCGCCAGTGCGCACGTCCAGCACCGCAACCGAACCGCTTGCCGCATTGTGTTCGGCCACGGTGGCGCGCAAGGCGTCGAACGCCACGTACTGCACCCGGCTGTCGATCGAGAGATGCAAGTCGCGACCATCCGCCGGCGGCATGATGGTCTGCACCTCTTCCACCACCCGCCCCAACCGGTCACGAATCACCCGGCGGCTGCCCGGGGTGCCGGCCAGCGCCTCCTGAAACGCCAGCTCCACGCCTTCCTGGCCCTTGCCATCGATGTTGGTGAAGCCCAGGACATGCGCCGTGACTTCGCCCAGTGGGTAGAGGCGCTGACTTTCGACATCCTGAAAGATGCCGGCCACGGCAAGCTCGCGCACTGCATCGGCCACCGGCACAGGCACTTGCCGCTGCAAATACACGAACCGCCGGCTGTCGTCGGCAAGTCGGGACTGCAGGCTCGCGACATCCAGGTCGAGCAGCCGAGCCAGCTGGCGCAACTGCTCCGGCGACGGATCGACCTCGGCCGGCACGGCCCAGATGGCGCGGGCCGGCACGCTGGACGCCAACACCACGCCATTGCGGTCCAGCACCTTGCCGCGAGTGGCAGGCAACTCTACCGTCCGCTCGAAGCGCGCCTCACCCTGGCGCTGCAGAAACTCCGTGGACAGGCCCTGCAAGTAAAGCGCACGCCCCACCAGGACCAGAAACCCGGCGAACAGCATCCATTGCACCAGGCGTGCTCGACGAACCGGAAGTTGCAATGCCAGAACGGCGCGCGCGTCAGTGCGCGCACGCCGTGAGGTATCCAGCGACGAAGGGCGGCCGGTGTGCCACCGGCGCCAGCGCATCATGACCCGCCTCCTGGTGCCGCATCGGCGCGCCAGTGCATGAGGCGGTCGGGCGGAACCGGCACCATGCCGAGGCTGGCACGCGCTTGCGAATCGATTCGGGCGTGTTGGGCGTGTTGCGTCATCTCCAGCTGCAGCTGACGCCAGGCGACATCGAGCCGCCGTTCTTCCTGTCGGGCCCGTTCGAGTTCGATGTGCACCCAGCGGGCTTCATACCGACTGGTGACCAGGCCCAGTGCACTGATCACCAACAAGACGAGCAGAACCAGACTGATGCGAATCATGACCCGCCCCCGGGCTGCAACCGAGCACTGCGCGGCAAAAAACTGTCCGCCGGCACGAGCAACGGCGCCGCCGTACGTTCGGCCACCCGCAACACGGCGGAGCGGGCACGCGCGTTGTCGGCCACCTCGCTCGCGTCGGCCATGCGTTTGCCCAACCGTCGCAGCACCGGCTGCGGACGGTCCTGCTCACGCAGCGGCATGCGAGCACTGGCAGCGCCGGGATCGGCCGCTGCCGCCATGAACTGCTTGACCAACCGATCCTCCAGCGAATGAAAACTGATGACCACCAGACGGCCGCCCGTTGCCAGCCGACTCAGAACGGCCGGGAGCGCACTCGCGAGCTCCGCAAGTTCACGATTGACGTGAATCCGTAGAGCCTGAAAGGTGCGGGTTGCCGGATGTTGCCCCTTCTCGCGCGTCCGGACGACGCTCGCCACGAGTTCGGCAAGGTCGTGGGTGCGCTCCAGGGGCTGGTGCGTGCGGCGAGCTGTAATCGCCTTTGCAATCTGGAAAGCAAACCGTTCTTCCCCATGTCCCTTGATAACCTCCCGAATATCCGACTCGCTGGCCGTGGCCAGCCATTGCGCAGCGGTTTCGCCGCGCGTGGTATCCATGCGCATGTCCAGAGGGCCATCGCGCATGAAAGAAAATCCGCGTTCGGGATCATCGATCTGAGGCGACGACACGCCGACATCGAGCAACACCCCCCGAACCGCGTTGACATCCAATTCGTCCAGAACCTCGCCCAGCGCACTGAAGGGCGCATGCCGAACCACCACCCGGGCGTCACTTTCCGCCAGCGCCAGCGCGGCATCGATAGCCACCGGATCGCGATCGAGCACGATCAGCCTTGCCGTAGGCGCGAGCCGCGCCAACAAGGCCCGACTGTGGCCACCACGCCCGAACGTGGCGTCGACCCAGACACCCTCTTGCGCCGGCACGGCAACCGGGCCCTGCCAGCGGCGCGCGTCGAAACCGGGTTCAACCAGTGCGGCGACGGTCGGCGCGAGCAACACGGGCCGATGGGAGAGTGCGGTGTTCACGATCGTCAGAATGAGAATTCGCCGAGCACATCTGGCATGCCGTCGGCCAGCGCGGCCGCCTCGGCCCGCGCCAGCTGCTCGGCATCCCAAAGCTCGAAATGCGTGCCCATGCCCATCAGCATGACCTCGCGAGTCATGCCGGCGGCAGCCCGCAACTCCGGAGCCACCAGCACCCTGCCGGCCGAATCCATATCCACATCCTGGGCATGACCCAACAAGAGGCGCTGCAACGCCCGGGCACTCATCGGGAAGCGCACGATCTGCTCCCGCCGCTCCTCCCACACGGGACGCGGGTAGACCAGCAAGCAGCCATCCGGGTGGCGGGTCAGCGTGAGCTGGCCGGCGGCCTGATTCTGCAGGGCGTCACGATGCCGGGTCGGGATGGACATCCGACCCTTGGCATCTAGCGTTAACGCGCTGCTTCCCTGGAACACTGCAGTTCCCCACTTTTTTACACAAAAACCTACTTTTTTCCACTCTAGAGGATGGCGCGGTCCGGGTCAAGCGGCAAATTGCCGTTTTTCCCGAAACTACAATGACTTAGCGCAAGAAAGGCGATTCAACTCGATACAAAACCGCTGCAAAATCAGCCACCTGCAACGGCTACTGAAAGCCTTCCCTAAACAAGGAAGGCAGGCGGCGCGCGCAGGCCGCCCTGAAAGCCGGCCGCGAGTTTGCTAGAATTCGCCCCGCGTCGACTTCCTGACGACGGCAGACGCCACCCACGGCTCCGCCCGATACTCAAGACGACCGACAACGCGATGGGCACGAACTTGCCTGGCCTGATTTGACACGCCTCAAAAACAAGTCCATAATCGCTAGTTCTTTGCCGGAGGGATGCCCGAGTGGTTAAAGGGGGCAGACTGTAAATCTGTTGGCCTTGCGCCTACGTTGGTTCGAATCCAACTCCCTCCACCAGATTCGCCGGATGCGGCGCAGGCTCAGGGCCTCGGCTCTTGTCTGCAGGTTGTCCGGCAGCAGTACCGATTTGCCCGGCGGGGCTGGCAGGGTTGCCATCATCGCCGGATTGTTGGACAGGGTAGAAAGAACCGCGGGTGTAGCTCAATGGTAGAGCAGAAGCCTTCCAAGCTTACGACGAGGGTTCGATTCCCTTCACCCGCTCCAACAACGGCAAGTCTTCATGCCCATGTGGCTCAGTGGTAGAGCACTCCCTTGGTAAGGGAGAGGTCACGCGTTCGATCCGCGTCATGGGCACCACTTAATTTCTCGTGTTGTTCCCGCATCTCGCAGGCACCCAGGTCAGGAGTCAGCCATGGCAAAAGGCAAGTTTGAGCGTACCAAGCCGCACGTCAACGTCGGCACCATTGGCCACGTCGATCACGGTAAAACCACGCTGACCGCAGCGATCAC
>JAWLHC010000010.1:0-180092 GCA_041690575.1 Verticiella sp. | reverse complement strand
AAGCTGAGGCAAACTACTGGCGACAATTTACCAACAGCAACACCCCGAGAGAGGTGTCAACTTAAACCAACCAGCCTCCTTGAATGCCGGGGCGGTTCAAATCGGCTTCATAGACCGCAGCAACGTCGTACGCCCGAACCAAATTAATTGCTTCAATATATTGCATCAAGCTTCCAAACGTCGCTAAGATCAAACACATCGGTCGGCGTGAGAGCTGCTGGCCAATCAATTGCGCCCGTACCCCACAGGAAGCCGTGCAAGTCACCCAGCCTCACACCTACCCAAGTCGCATCCTTCTCGCCGCTACCGGACTGTCTCCGCAAGTAGTCACCGAGACGCTGTATGCCCTGGCCGTGACTGGGCATCCGCCATTCATACCCACCGAAATCCATCTGATCACAACGATCGAAGGCGCCCGCCGCGCGAAGCAGGCGCTACTCGATCAGCGGCACGGCCGGCTGTTCCGTCTGATCACGGATTACCAATTGCCACCGCTGTCGATTGCAGACATCCACATCCACCTTTTACCGTCTCGATCTGGCGAACCACTCGCCGATATCCGCACACCAGAAGACAACCTGGCCAGTGCAGATTTCATCACGCAACGGGTTCGTGAACTCACCCGGGCGTCCGATACAGCGATGCATGTCTCCATCGCCGGCGGTCGCAAAACCATGGGCTTCTTGCTCGGATACGCCCTATCGCTGTTTGGCCGCCCACAAGACAGGCTGTCTCACATTCTGGTGTCAGAACCCTACGAGAGCAGCACCGATTTTTTTTATCCCACACCCTATGCCCATGCCGTCCGTACCGCCCAAGGGAGTTTAGTAGATGCGCAAGACGCTCAACTCACTCTGGCCGACATACCGTTCGTAAGTCTGCGCCACGGCCTCCCAGCCACAATACTGAATGGCACCAGCGGCTTCGAGGCGGCAGTCGATGCCATGCGCGCCAACTTCGGACCCGCGCGCCTACGCATTCACCTGACCGAGCGCACGGTTGAGGCTGGCGCTTTCACGTTCACATTACCACCCGCTGAATTGGCCCTACTGGCAGTGTTTGCTCGACGTGCAACAAACGCCAAGGCACCTCTGTCCGGTCCGCCCAAAGACTCGCCCGACCCGGCGTGGGCCAAACGCTACCTTAGAGAGTTGCGACTCATCGTCGGCCCCCTGGGTGACCTCACAAACACCGAGCGCGCATTGCGACACGGAATGGACGGTGCCTACTTCTCGTCGCGCCTGTCCAAACTTCGGGCATCGCTCAGAGAGAAGCTCGGACCCTCTGCCACACCCTATTTGATCGACGATGGCGGCGCCAGGCCCCGTCGTTACTGCCTGATGCTGATCCCTGGCGATGTCGAGATCAGCCCATGATCTCGCCAAGTCATGGTCCGGCAAGCTTGCGGTAGCCCCTTTTCACGAACGCCTTGGTCCACAATCATCCGATCCTTGAGAGGCCCAGAGATATGCAGATTTCTTCTTTCGATGTGCGCTTCACGGTTCCGGCGTTTCTCGGGAATGCGGAGCAATCAGCACAATGGCGTACGCCGCCATTCAAGGCCCAGCTGCGCCAATGGTGGCGCGTGGCCTACGCCGCCCAACACCACTTCGACGTCGACCTCGCGACCATGCGCTACGAAGAAGGCCGTCTGTTTGGCCACGCCTGGCTGCAGAACGACACCACCCAAGACGGCCGTCGTGCCAACGCACGCCGAAGCCAGGTTCGACTCCACCTAAGCCGATGGGATTCCGGCTCACTGACGAATTGGCAGCCAGTGGGAAAAGTGTCTCCGCCCGGCCCCCATGCACCGCCAATGGACAGTGATGTGTATCTGGGCTACGGCCCGATCAAGCCAGGCTCCAAGCTTAAGGGCAATGCCGCGATACAGGCTGGCGAACAAGCCGCACTCAGCTTGGCATACCCGGAAGCTGCCACCGGCATGATGGAGGCCGCCCTGCAGCTGATGCACCAATACGGCGCCGTCGGAGGGAGAAGCCGGAATGGATGGGGCTCTTACCTACTGTCCCGAAAAGACGGCACCAGTAATCCCAGCGCCCTCGACGCGAGACCTTTTCGTGACTGGCGCGACTGCCTCCGCCTCGACTGGCCGCACGCCATTGGCACAGATGAGTACGGCCCCTTGGTTTGGCAAACGAAAGCCCATCCTGACTGGAAAGCCCTCATGACGGAACTGGCCAAAATCAAGATTGGCTTTCGCACCCAGTTTCGATTTATCCATGGCAAGCGAAGCAACGTGAAAGAGGACCGACATTGGTTGAGCTATCCCGTCACGGATCACTCAATAAAAGAGTGGGGCCCCTTGCGACTGCCCAACAGCCTGCGCTTCAAGGTACGTACCACCGCCGACAAACAGCTCGTGGGGGTGATATTGCATGTTCCCTGCGCACCCATCGCAAGCTTTCAACCCGAGCCCCGAACCCTCGAATCCGTCTGGCAGCGCGTGCACCAGTTTCTGGATCAACCCGATGTCAATCTGCATCGCATCGCGGAGTAAGCCATGACAACCGACACACTTTGGCGCACCAAACTGGCTGCTCGCCTGCACGACCCGGCCGAAAAGGCACTGGTGCTGCTACGCGATCCCGCCGGACACGAAAACGGCACCAGTCGAGCCTTGACACGCCTCCTCGGGTTGAAAGAAGACACCCCTGCCGACGTTCCCGTCAGTGAGACGACCCAAGCCACCACCCAGGTCTTGGGCAAGACGCTACGGCAAAGCATGTACCGGTGCATTCAGAAAGCAGACTGGTGGGCGGCCAGCGCCGACCGGCCGCAGTGGCCAATGACGTCGATACTGATTGGCCAGGGAGCCGATGAGCGGAAAGTATTGCAGGTCGCACAATGGGCCCAAGTGCGCTGGTTCAATCAACCCATACTGATCCATCCCTTGACCGGCGAACAACTGGATCTCAAGTCACTCAAAGAAACCGAATACGCCGATATCAAGCAAGACAGCTTCGATCACGCCGCCGGACTGTTGGCTAGGTTGAATCGCGACAATGGTGGCGAGCCAGATCTGCGCAAAGCCTTGCTCACCTTGTGGCGGTTCGGGCCTGAAATCGGGCAACACGCGCCGGAAACCGATAAAAGCAACCTGGGCGCGCTCTGGAGTATGTTGCCTGCCGATACTCGAGTACCGGATCACTCCATCTGGGATCACCTCGACCTCGTTTCGGCCTTTGCCGGCGCCTTTGCCGGCGATAGCAATGGTGAGGCGGCTCTCCTCAGCCTGTCGATCGGACCCGTGCAAAGCTTCATTGCGGCCGCACGCAGCACGTCGGATTTGTGGGCCGGCTCGCACCTGCTGTCGCGACTTTCCTGGGAAGCCATGCGGCCCGTATGCGAAGCGCTCGGTCCAGACGCCATCCTGTTTCCGCGCTTGCGCGGCATTCCACAGGTGGACTTGTGGCTGCGCGACCAAATGCAACTGCCCGACGACTTCTTCGACGGCTGCGACTGGCACAAAGGTAGCAGTGATGACAACCCGCTGTTCTCAGCAGCACTGCCCAACCGTTTTGTCGCGGTCGTACCAGCAGACAAGGTGCAAGATATCGCCGACAAGGTGCAGGCAGGAGTACGCCAATGGCTGCAGGACCAGGGCGTAGACGTTGTGCGTCGCTTGCTACAGGCAGCCGGATTCGACGCAAACGAAGTTGCTCACCCCGTTCCTTACGAGCAAATGCGCAAGCAACTCGATGGTTTTCCCGAAGTGCATTGGGCGGCCATCCCCTTCTCGATCATCAAACCCCGCAACGAAGCTCGACAGACCGACCTCGATCTCGCCAGCCTGAAAGCCTGCATGGCTCCCTTCTATGGCAATAATCCCGACATGACGGCCGGCTTTTTGCAAAGCCCCGCGTGGCAGGTGTTGCAAAACGAACAGTATTGGGAAGATGGCACGACATTTTTCGCCCCCAACCCTGGCGTCCTCTACCCTGTGGTCTACGAGCTGGCCGAACGTGCCCTGGCTGCGGCAAAATCCGCCCGTGAGTTTGACCAGAATCCTCAGGAAGGCTGGCGCTGTTCGCTCTCAGGTGAGGCCGAATGGCTCACGACCGATCGCAAGTTGCTCGGTCGCTATTATGGTGCAAGCGCGACCATCGACACCCTCTGGACGCGAGTGCGCAAAACAGAGCCGGCTTGGGCAAAGTCGGGGGAGCATCTGGCCGCACTTCCTGCCATCAAACGATTGTGGCCCACGATCTTTGCAGAAGCTGCGGGCCGGGCCCTTGCCCGTAACACCTCCGAGGCTCCCTCAACATCCATAGACCGCTTCGTGGTTTCCACTCACACCATGGCGCTCGCGAGTCAGATCGACGGATGGTTGGAGAACAACGCACCTTTGGCTGAAGGGTTCGAAGCGATGTGCGCCGCACTGAAGCCGGGCAATGTCGCGCTCCCCCGAAAGCTCGTACGCCGGCACGCCAAGAACCCGGGCCTGCGCGATGCCAAACGAATACTCGGCCTGCTCGAAGCCGCACGCGATCAGGAGACCACTGCCGAGCCGGCACCTGGAACAGACGAAAGCCTCGCCACTGACACGCTCCCCTCCTACGAAGACGCTCAGCGCCTTATCCAGCGAACCTTGGGCAAAGCTGGTTCGTCTACGCCATCACTAGAAACGTATTACGGCCTGATCATGATGGACGGTGACCACATGGGCGCCATCCTCTCGGGCGAGCAAGGCACCTCAACTCCCAAATGCCAAATTTCGTACCTGCAGAGCTTCCATCCCTCCGTGCGATCCGGCTTCCAGGAGCGAGCGAGCAAACAGCCACTCATCAAGCAATATGGTGATCAAGCACGCCCCGTCTCTCCCAACCGGCACCTGGCGATTTCAGGCGCGCTCAACGACTTCTCGCAGACCGTGGTGCGCCACATCGTGGAACGAGAGTATCTGGGTCGGCTGATCTACGCGGGTGGTGACGATGTACTGGCCATGCTCCCGGTCACTGACATGCTAAGTGCAATGCAACGTTTGCGATACGCGTACTCGGGCACCACGCCGGACGATGCCGCTATCGACATGAGCACCATTGCCCGTGCCAAGAGGGGCGAACTGCACTGCAAGAATGGCTTCGCCTGCCTTAACGGCAGGATCATGAGAATGATGGGCAGCGAAGCTACAGCCAGCTGTGGCGCTGTTATCGCGCACCACCAGGCTCCGCTAGGAGCGGTCTTGCGAGAGCTGCGCGATGCTGAGAAACGAGCCAAAACAGAAGGCCAGCGCAACGCATTCTCCTTTACCGTGGTAAAGCGCTCGGGCGGAGCCCTGTATCTCACCGCAAAATGGGGAGAGCCGATGTCGCTACTGGAGGACTGCATCAACTTTCTCAGAACCAGCGGCGTGTCCCGGCGCGCGGTTTATCACTCGTTGGAATGGCTGGTAGATTTGCCCGAACCGACCGACTGCCCCGACTTGCTGCAAAACCTACTGAGTTGGCAGCTGGCGCAGCAAGCACAAAACCGTTCTGCCAAACAACAAGCCCCACAACTAGCTCAAAGACTGGTCGCCCTCACCATGGAGCAACCCACAACCAAGCCCAAGGACTGGTTGGCCAACTTTCTCACTGTCGCCGAGTTTTTCGCCCGAGACATCCGTTCGGGAGCCACGTCATGAGCCAAACACCCCTCCGCTTTCTGCAACCGCTGGATGTTTTGATTTTTCGCGGCAATAAGCTGTTCGGCGAAGCCGGTAGCTACGGTGAATCGCTCATGCCGCCCTGGCCCTCGGTAGCCGCCGGCGCCCTTCGCAGCCGAATGCTGGTCGACAAAAAGATAGACATCAACCGCTTCGCCAGTGGCGCATTGCCGCCCGATCCGGCTCTGGGAACCCCACAGGGACCCGGGCCATTTTCTCTCAGCATTTTTCAATTGGCCTGGCAAAAACCCGATGGCGAGCTGGACGCGCTTTATCCGCCCCCTGCCGACCTGGTGTTCACGACGCCCAATGACCCAACACAGTCTGAAGTCGCGATCGAACACCTCACTCCCGTACCGCCGCCCGCGGGTCTGAAAACCTCCTATCCCTTACCGTACCTGCCCGTCCTCGCACAAAGCGAGCGGCGCAAACCCGTAGCAGGTCGATGGCTTGACAGTACCGCCTGGAAAAGCTATCTCGCCGGTGACTTACCCTCCCCCGACCATTGTGTGGCGGTCCACAAGCTCTGGTCGCTAGACCACAGGGTCGGCGTAGGCCTAAACCCCAAAACTGGAAGCGTTGACGAAGGACGCCTCTTCAGTTTGCAAGCCATTGCCTTGAGGCCCAATGTGGGATTTCTGACCGCAGCTGACGGCGCAGAACTCCCCACAGAAGGTGTGGTGCGCCTTGGCGGCGACGGCCGAGCGGCAGCAATTCGTGAAGTCACATTACCGTTACCCAAACCCGATTTCGCCAGCCTGGTAGAGGCTGGACGCTTTCGCCTGATTCTCACCACCCCTGGGATATTCGAGCACGGGTGGATTCCCAACGGCGTGCATCGCGTTGGGGCTCACGAATGGAAACTTGACCTCTGCAGCGTCACGGCGCGCCTGTGCAGCGCTACAACACCTCGGTTCGACGTGGTCTCTGGCTGGGACCTTGCCAACAACCAACAGCCCAAACGGGCCCTGCGAGCAGCCCCTGTGGGCAGCGTGTACTGGTTCGACCACGTTAAGGGGGATGCCAACGCGTTGCAGTCGTTCGTGCGCAACGGCCTCTGGAGCAACCCACCACAAGACCCCCATCGCCGGGCCGAGGGTTTCAATCGCTTTACTCTCGCCAACTGGCGCTAACGACCCAAAAAGGACTCCCCATGTACGAAAAACACGCAGCGCTCTTTCTCTACGCCGTGAGCCCCGTGCACCTTGGCGCCGGACAAGCGGTTGGAGTGATCGACAATCCCATCCAGCGAGAGCGACACACCCGTCATCCCTCGTTTGCCGGATCTGGTATCAAGGGAGCGGTACGGCACGGCTTTGAACAGCTCGCGCAGACCGAAGGCGACGAAAAGCTCATCAAAGGCCTGACCAACCGGCTGTTTGGGCCCGAAGCCGGGAGCAACGAATTGCATGCAGGCGCAGTGAGCTTTGGCGATGCACAGATCGTAGCCTTGCCTGTGCGAAGCCTGCGCGGAACTTACGTGTATGCGACTTCACCCGGGGTATTGGGCAGGGCGCAACGATTGTTGCAGTTACTGGGATGCGATCCCAATTGGCCAGCGTTGAAGGTTGACGATGGGAACTGCCTCATTTGCAACGAGACACTCTACAACCCCAAAAACAACAAACTGCATCTCGAAGCATTCGAATACCAAGCGCGCATTTCAGAGCCACTTAGAGAGGTATCCAGCTTTCTCGCTCGACACGCCTTACCCGAGCACGAAGCCTATCAATACTTCAAAAAAAAGCTCACGACCGATCTTGTGGTGCTCTCCGACACCGACTTCGACTACTTCGCCGAAAACGCCATGCTCATCGAGACACACGTGAGAATCGACCCCGAGCTTGGTACCGCCAAAGAGGGCGGACTTTTCTACACCGAAAACCTCCCGCCAGAATCCCTTCTCGTTGCCCCTTTGCTCGCCAGCCAGACACGCGACAAGGCCGAACCGATAAGCAGCGACGCGGTGATGGCCCATATGCGACAGGCCCTGCACCAAAAATTGCTACAAATCGGTGGAGACGCCACCACAGGACGCGGCCTCGTTGTGAGCACGGTGCTGGGAGAATGAACATGCAAACACTCGAACAGAAACGCGCTGCTGACGCATGGAAGAAAGCTACGGAGGGTGTCAATCAGTATGGAACAGAATACATCAACGAAGCCAAAGGCATGCCGTCGCTGATCATGAATAACGGTTTGATGCAAGTCATGGCATTTCTCAATGGAAAAAAGCAAGAACGATCCGTTATGTTGGCCAGCCACCTACGCGAATGGTTACACATCCAATGCGGGACACCAAAAGACTTCAACCAATTCATGAATGAGTTATTCAACCTGAACGATTCTCGTGAATACCAAAACCTGACCGCCGAATCGTTAGCATGGCTCAAGTGGCTCAGACAAATCGCACCCACCGTACAAAAACACTAGCCAAGCATTGGTAAAACAGAAAAGAGGGAGAAGTGATGCCCATTCCCGCCCTACCGAAATACCTTAGAGACAGCGACATAACAACCGCCTCGCCCGGTATGCGATTTGGCCCCTACCTTAACGTCTGGGGATATGACAACCTGACGCAAGAGCCTAACTGGACTAAGAAAGATAGAAAAAAGGGCGGACCAAACAAGCGTGGTGAACCAAAGCTTGATGATATCGACACATCAATCGTAGCACTCAGTGACGCGGCCAGACTCTCGCCTGCAGACAAGGCGCTATCCGCAGCTCTGGCAACACGGCAAAACGAATTGCTCCGCAACGGCAAGCACGCAGAATCACTCCGCCTGAAGGCTCAAAGCACTGCTCCGTTCACGACCGGCCTTGGTCTGGAGCATCCCTTGGAAAACGGCTTCGCCTTCCTCTCACCCTACGGAATACCGTACCTGCCAGGGAGCAGCGTAAAAGGCGTGCTGCGGCAGGCCGCATTGGAGCTAGCGAGCGGCGAATGGGGTAACGCCACAGGATGGTCTGATGAGAAGAACATACCACTGACCGAAAAAAAGAAAATTGACAACCCCGAAAGAAATCCTCTAACTGATAAGCATCACAATCCCATATTCATCAGTCAGATTGACTTATTATTTGGATTAACAGGGAAAAATGACGACACACACTTCCAGGGCATACTTAGCTTTCATGACGTGATTCCACAAATTCGCGAAGGAAAGCTTCAAGTGGACATTATGACGCCTCATCAATCCCACTATTATCAGCAAACGAATCATGGAACCCCGGAATCTCCTCATGAGTCTGGCCAGCCGATCCCTATATACTTCTTGACAGTACCCGCGGGCTCTAATTTTACCTTCCATGTTCAATGCGATATCGATCGCTTGAAAATATCCTCGCCTCAACTCGTCATATCGAACCAATGGGAGGATCTGATTACCGCTGCATTTACCCACGCATTTCAATGGATAGGGTTTGGAGCAAAAACGTCTCTAGGCTACGGCAGCATGCAGGAGGACGCAAAAGCTGGCATGGAACGGGAGAGAATCAAAGAAGAGAAAAAAATGGCCGATGCATTTGCAAACATGCCACCACATGAACGGTTCATTGCCGAACTGAAAGACAAGCTCTCCCACATTCCGCGAAACCCCAAAGATCAGACGGTTGTCCGCCAACCCGTATCCTCCATACACTGGAAAGAGGCCCTGGACTGGCTTGAATCGTCAATCGACAAAATATCTGATGCATCGCCAAGCCAGAGAGAAACGACCGCGTCGGAAGTCAAAAGAGTAATGAATATTAGCTTTAGAGTAGAAGGAAAAGCCGAGAAAAAACTGAAAGAGATGCTAGCAGCAATACGAAGAATCGAATCACCTAAAAAATGACCACATGGTTTGTCACCAGGCACCCCGGCGCCTTAGACTGGGCAAAGAAGTCTGGCCTACAGATTGATATAGTGGTAGCTCATCTGGATCCAAAGGAAATTCAAGAAGGCGACGCCGTCATCGGAATATTGCCGGTTCACCTCGCCGCCCAGGTATGTGAACGCAAGGCAAGATACTTCTGCCTCACCGTCGACATACCAATCGAGGCGCGAGGCAAGGAGCTAACCGCCGAAGACATGCGGCGATACAACGCCAGGCTCGAATGCTATTTAGTGCAAGCACAACCCAACTGCTTGTCACCCAAGACAGGACTAAAATGACGACACTGATCAGCTTCCTCGGAAAAGGCGTGAACATCAATAGCGCCTATCAAACTGTAAGATATCGGTTCGATGAGACTTCTACCAAAGAATCCGCATTCTTCGGTATGGCGCTAGCCGAGTACATTCATGCAGATCGACTTCTCCTCATCGGCACCGCCGGCAGCATGTGGGACGTATTCATAGAGCGAGAATCTGTTCAGCCTCAGGATTCGGATCTATACAGACTGATGCAAGCCGTAGAAACAAATTCGGTCAACGAAGGGATGCTCGAGAAACATGCCAAAGAGCTATCGGATCGGCTGGGATATCGTGTCAACTACGTTCTTGCCGACTATGCCAAGGAACCTTCTGGTCAAATCAAAATATTGCAACAACTGGCAGATCAACTGCAGTACGGCGAACACGTTTCGATAGACGTAACTCATTCGTTTCGACATCTGCCAATGCTGGCATTGGTCGCAGCACAGTACCTTTCGCGCTTGCGCGGCGTGGTAATAGACGAAATATACTACGGTGCACTTCAAATGAAAGAGTCAGCCGATGGCGACGTACCAGTCTTACGCCTATCGGGGATGCTGCAAATGCTCGAGTGGGTCGAAGCCTTCTCGAAGTACGATAAAGATGGCGATTACAGTGTATTTGCAGACCTTCTCGAAGAAGACGGAATGTCGCAGCAATCAGCCTTATCTCTGAAACAAGCAGCCTTCCGCGAACGCGTCAACCATACGAGCGGCGCGCGAGAGAAACTCAGTACAGCCTTGAACGCCATCGAGAATCACCAAGGTACTTTAGGCGCACTGTTCAAGGATCAACTCCTCAAGCGCTTCGAATGGATGCGACTTCCTGAGCAAAGCGAACGAGAACTTAAGCTAGCGTCTGACTACTTCGACCGACAAGATTACCTGCGGTGCAGCATACTGCTCATCGAAGGATTAATATCCAGACAAGTATATCGAAACAAAGGAAATCTTAACGACAGGGCTGATCGAGAAATAGCGGAAGAAAATTTAAAAGACAGCAAAACGTTTGAAAGATTGAAGTGGCTCAGAAACTCTCTGGCACACGGACAAAGATCAAGAAACAATGAAACAGCAAAACTACTGAATGAAGAACAGAGACTTCGAAATCAGCTTCGCCTATACATACAAGAGTTAGTGTAATGAAAATTCGTGTTGCGCGATATCGATTTAGCTATCGTATGCTCGATTCATTGAATCTTCCCCCCTACGCCGGATCTCTGCTAAGAGGCCAGCTAGGGGCAATGCTCAAGCGCGAGTCTTGCCTCACAATGAAATCTACATGTGAGTCATGCCCGCTTCGCGCAAGCTGCCCTTTCCCTGCTGTCTTTGAAGCTCCTGCACCAGCCGAGCATAAACTACAAAACTTCAGTCATATTCCAAATCCGTACGTGATTGAACCACCCAATATTGGGACTGGCAAACTGCTTCCTCAAGATCGGCTCAGTTTTAATATAGTGCTTATTGGCCGAGCCCTGAATCATCTACCGCTGATCGCACGCGCCATGACGCGAGCTCTAGAGGAGGGTATCGGAAAGTCCCGTGCCCAAGGGGTACTGACTCACATCGAAGTAGAAAACAAGAGCTCTGGCTCTTGGGTAAAGATATGGGAAGCTGGCATGTCGGCTATGGCTCACCACCCTGAGCATCAAGAGTATACTCAGGAGTCGGCTAATGACCTTGCAATCTCTTCCGAGGAAGAGATCAGATTACATTTCATCACACCAGTACGGCTGCAAAGTCAAGGACACCCTGTCAGGGTTGATCAGTTGACACCGAGAAAGCTCATTGCAGACTTAATCAGGAGAACAACGCTCCTGGCTGAATTTCACGACAGTCGATCAGAAATAGATACCAACATACAAGATATCCTTCACGTAGCTTCGACCTTGAAGCAGAGAAAATCTTTACAATGGTACGACTGGACTCGCTACTCAAGCAGACAAAAGCAGGAAATGAAACTCGGCGGAGCCATTGGCGAATGGGCGATGCGCGGTAACCTTGCCTCTCTATTACCATGGCTTAAACTTGGGCAATGGCTACACGTAGGTAAAAATGCTACTCTCGGCCTGGGTCGATATCACATGGTCAGGCCTGCTTTCAATGAGATGCATCACGACGGCTTTCAGTGAATCACCAACTCACCTCATGCCATGTCTTCTCAGATCCGGTCCAAGTCGATGCTGCCCCATCGGCCGAGGGCGTCCCAACCTCTTGATTTTTCGCTAGTAAACCGGCCGAGCCTTCGGAATCACTGCCCTGATAGCAAAGGGATTAAGACGTACGGCCCTTGCCAATCCTCGCCCGGCTCGAACTTCGGAATCACTGCCCTGATAGCAAAGGGATTAAGACTGCTCGGGACACCCTTCTTGGTGAGAGCGAAGATTCGGAATCACTGCCCTGATAGCAAAGGGATTAAGACATCAACCATGGCTTAAATATAACCTTAAAAAAGATTCGGAATCACTGCCCTGATAGCAAAGGGATTAAGACACGCCACCAAGAATTGATTTTGCGCTCATCGGTTTCGGAATCACTGCCCTGATAGCAAAGGGATTAAGACTTCATAGGAGTGCCATAGATGTCCTTATACTCTGATTCGGAATCACTGCCCTGATAGCAAAGGGATTAAGACTGCAGAAGCCACCCTTCTTTTTGCATCAATGAGTTCGGAATCACTGCCCTGATAGCAAAGGGATTAAGACTGCGTTGACGAATTTGATTCTCAAACATCGCAATTTCGGAATCACTGCCCTGATAGCAAAGGGATTAAGACGTCGTCTAGAAGCTTTATAGCCTCGCTGGTTTCGTTCGGAATCACTGCCCTGATAGCAAAGGGATTAAGACCTTAGACTCGCGCCCGGTGTTTGTCATTCCCTCTTTCGGAATCACTGCCCTGATAGCAAAGGGATTAAGACTGATCGAGTTCGTGATAATCATATTCATAACAATTTCGGAATCACTGCCCTGATAGCAAAGGGATTAAGACACCTCTTTGCCTGCGTACTTAACGGTGGGCTCAAATTCGGAATCACTGCCCTGATAGCAAAGGGATTAAGACTTGTCACCAGACACCCATTCGCATGCCGGGATTTTTCGGAATCACTGCCCTGATAGCAAAGGGATTAAGACCTTTTAAACAGACTTGCATATCGGGATCGTCAATTCGGAATCACTGCCCTGATAGCAAAGGGATTAAGACGCCACGCATACGCCTCGTTGAGCGTATCCATGTCTTCGGAATCACTGCCCTGATAGCAAAGGGATTAAGACTATTGTTCAACACACTGGTAAACGCAATGTGGCTTTCGGAATCACTGCCCTGATAGCAAAGGGATTAAGACACTAAGATCTCAGCCAATTTTATGGCTTTTTCTTCGGAATCACTGCCCTGATAGCAAAGGGATTAAGACGTCTCTGACGGATTTTAGCCCGCTCGTAAGCATTTCGGAATCACTGCCCTGATAGCAAAGGGATTAAGACTGCTGGCACTCGATCATGTTAGCGGTTTCCCGCATTCGGAATCACTGCCCTGATAGCAAAGGGATTAAGACGAAACCATTTCACTGGTTTCAACACGGGCATTGTTCGGAATCACTGCCCTGATAGCAAAGGGATTAAGACTCCTGCATCCCGCCATTGCCAGACACATAAACCTTCGGAATCACTGCCCTGATAGCAAAGGGATTAAGACAAAATCAGTGCTCTACATGAAGCATTCTGTAGCTTCGGAATCACTGCCCTGATAGCAAAGGGATTAAGACAATACCCGATACGCTGGCGGATTTGATTTTCAATTCGGAATCACTGCCCTGATAGCAAAGGGATTAAGACCTGTTGCGCTTTCGACACGTATTCTGGCTTTTTCTTCGGAATCACTGCCCTGATAGCAAAGGGATTAAGACCAGGGCTAGGCATTCCTCTTTACGCATGGGCTTGTTCGGAATCACTGCCCTGATAGCAAAGGGATTAAGACCCCTTGTCATTGGTTGGTTTCGCGGGATATTGGCTTCGGAATCACTGCCCTGATAGCAAAGGGATTAAGACCTAGATCAAAGCCGCAATCGCGGCGGTTAAAATTCGGAATCACTGCCCTGATAGCAAAGGGATTAAGACACCCGAAAATAGACGGCATACGCAGTCGTGCCAGTTCGGAATCACTGCCCTGATAGCAAAGGGATTAAGACTGGCCAATATCACTCAGGCTGAGAATGCAAGCTGTTCGGAATCACTGCCCTGATAGCAAAGGGATTAAGACGGCATATTTTGCCGAACATTCTCTGCAGCTTCTTTCGGAATCACTGCCCTGATAGCAAAGGGATTAAGACTGCCTAGCGCGCACCGAGGCGAGTTCGTTGCCGATTCGGAATCACTGCCCTGATAGCAAAGGGATTAAGACAGAGGCATAGAAGTTGATATAGGGGTCTAGAGACTTCGGAATCACTGCCCTGATAGCAAAGGGATTAAGGAAACGCTGAGCAAAGTGCGATGAACTGAAGGTGATTGTCACATCATGAGATCAGGTCGAACTCACGCGTCATTTTTCACGATATGGCTGCGTAACCTGCGTTTTGCCGCCCGATTGGGCCGATTCCCGGCCCGCTGTCATGCAATGGACGCACTGCTGCCCTGTATCGCCATCAATCGTTTGGCGGCGAGCTTCAAATACACCAGCCCCATGAGCGTATTCAAATGAGCGGTGCTCTTGGCCAGCCCACGGTAGCGCGTCTTGCGGTAGGCGAGCAGATTCTTGAGGACGTGAAAGGGGTGCTCCACCTTCGAGCGAATCTGCGATTTCACCCGTTCGACCTGATCGAGAATCTGTCCCCTGGGGGTCTGCGGGAGCGCGCGACGTTTGCCGGGGCGCATGGCCACATGCCAGCTCACATCGCGATCCTGATTCTCTGCGCGCTTCTCCACGCCCTGGTAACCCGCATCGCCATACACGTCTTTCTCTTCGCCGTGGAGCAGCGCACCCGCCTGAGTCACGTCACTGACATTGGCCACGGTGGTGACCATGGTATGTACCAAGCCCGAATCGGCATCGGTGCCGATATGAAGCTTCATGCCGAAGTGCCACTGATTACCTTTCTTCGCCTGGTGCATATCCGGATCGCGTTGTTTGTCGCGGTTCTTGGTCGAGGGCGGCGCAGCAATCAGGCTGGCGTCGACAATGGTGCCCTCGCGCATGATCAAGCCCTTGCTCGCCAGGTGTTGGCGAATCGTCTGAAAAATCCGTTCCGTGAGCCCATTAGCTTCGAGCAGGCGGCGAAACTTCAACAACGTGGTGGCGTCGGGTACGGGGTCGCGACCCAGGTCGACGCCAACAAAACGGCGAATCGCGAAACTGTCGTAGATGGCATCTTCAATTCCTTCGTCCGAGAGCCCGAAGCAGTTCTGGGCGATGTACATCCGCAGCATGCGCTCAAGCCCCATGGGCGGGCGACCTCGCTTGCCGCTCTTGGGGTAGTGTTCCTTGAGAGCCGCAACCAGTTCATTCCAGGGCGTGCAGGCCTCGATCTCCGCCAGAAAGCGATCTCGGCGCGTTTGGCGATGCTCGCGAGCCTGGGTGTACTCGAAGTCGGAGAAACTCTTTTGCATGATCGAACGGCAAAGACAATAAATATGCCTACATTATCTCAAATTTTCGGTCTTTCTGCCGAATAAATCAGCGTTTCCTTAAGACAGAAACTTCTTGACCCTCCATGTGGCTTCTGGGTTTCGGAATCACTGCCCTGATAGCAAAGGGATTAAGACAACTAAACTGAGCCCCTCTTCAACCTTCAGTTGAATTCGGAATCACTGCCCTGATAGCAAAGGGATTAAGACATAGACGTCATGCCACACATAACGCGCAGCCACGTTCGGAATCACTGCCCTGATAGCAAAGGGATTAAGACGGGTATGACACTGCATGAATTGCATATTCCCATGCTTCGGAATCACTGCCCTGATAGCAAAGGGGTTAAGACAAACAGTCATACCCGATTCGAGGGTGGCACTCTTTCGAGATCATTGCCCTGTGGCTTGATCGCCTCTGTAATTCGCACCTATTCGAGGCATGTCGAGTACATTACCCGATAATGCTGTACCATTCGATAGCACTGTCATGATTCATCTCTTTTATAACCCTTGCGCATTCGGTTGGCGCAGGTACGCAAATAGACATTAGCTCAAGCATGAACATCCTCGTTTGCACACTTGGCGGAAGCTGGGCAGTCATACCTGAAGTGTTTCTTTTCCTGGCTCCGAATATTGTGGATCTATATGCTCGTCACCCTCAACGTCAGCGCATGAACGCCATACGACGAGATTGGCAGCTTGAGGCACCTGATGAGTTATGGGTTTGCACGACGCAAGGCGAGTCCGTTGGGAAGGCGATCATTTATTTGAGGGAATGGTGGTCGGACGTCGGTCAGCCAATGCCACTTCGAGTTTGGCAAGCAAAGAATACAAATCACTTGGACTCGCAGGAAGAGTGCGAACGCTTGCGCGAGCTCTCTTTCCGCGTTGTGCTTAATGCGGCCGAGAGGACGCGTTCATCTGACGGCAAGCTGATTCTCTCTCTTGCAGGCGGACGAAAGACCATGAGTGCCGACTTGCAACGTGCTGGGCAGGTTTTTGGCGCCCACGCCTGGTTGCATGTGGTGGGTCAGGATCAACTCCCGGAGAGATTGCGGTCAGCAGAGCCTACCGTGTTCACGGCGCCCTTAACGGAATCAGAGGCAGCTTCGGTGACGCCTATATGGGTCGGGAGCGCCCGGCGATCGGAGCTACTGGACGTACACATCGAGGGCCATCGTGTTACCTCGAGGCGGTTTCCCTTGACGGATGCAGGCCCGGCTTCCTTCTCATCTGAGAATCCATCCGTATCTGGGTTTCATTTATGTGAGTTCGAGGCGCCTACTGAAGCTCCGCTTTGGAAAGAGGTCGAACACCGCGAGCGATCAAGCATTGAGCTCATGGGTAACTTCCTGTCAGACCTAGATCGGGACGACCATAGAGGGAACTGGCGAAGTCTTTATCGGCTCTCCCCAAGGCAGATTGAATCCTTACGACGCACCCGGCTGTCGGTTGAGCATACAGCCCTGTTGCGTAGACTTCCCAAGGCCGATCTGCATCGCCATATTGGGGGCTGCTTGCGTCTCGAGTCACAAGTGGTGGTAGCACGCGCCGTTTGGTCGGCCATGAAGCCCGCGGAGCGGCACAAGGCTCTCACCCGGGTAAGCACGTTGCTCAAGCTGGCAGACGCCGGCGTGTCGTGGCCCTGGAACTGGCCAGCGCTCTTATCTGACGATGCGGAACACCCTTACAGCCGATCGCACCGCTGCGCCGCTTTACTGCTCAACGCGCCTCTCGAGGCGCTCAAGCTCAATCTCTACACGGTTACAGAGCCACGCGTTGCACTGAAGCACACCCACCCCAACGGGTTCGCTGCATACGAGCGTCCGGGCGAGCTCACCGGTTCAGCGATTCTTCAGCACCCGGCTGCCCTTGACCCCTATGCTCAAGCGATTGTTGCAGAGGCAAGAGATGAAGGCCTCACCTACCTCGAGCTAAGGGGAAGTCCACACAAATACGATCGTCGTCAACCTGGCCGATTTCTGGAGCGGCTTCGCCACGCCCTTTATGCCGCAGGGGCGAATGATTGTCCCGACACGAGCTCTGCACGCCAACAAGGTGCAGTCATAAGTCCAACAATCGGGTTCATCTGGATTCTTGATCGCCGTCAACCGGAACGAATTGGCTCAATTGTGGAGCATGCGGTGGCAGCGCGAAGGTCGATGCCAGACTTTCTTCTGGGGTTGGATATGGCGGGAGATGAAGGTACCCATACACCGGAGCGCTTTGCAGAGGCGTTTACGCCGGCATTCAAGGAATGCTTGCGCGTCACGATTCATGCCGGAGAAGGTGAGGCAGCCGAGAACATCTGGCAAGCCGCCTACCATTTGCACGCAGATCGCATCGGGCATGGCCTTACCCTGGCGGAGCATCCTGCACTACGCGAAAGATTTCGTGATCGCGACATCTGCCTGGAACTTTGCCCTACATCCAATGTGGAGGTCGTGGGTTTTCGTGATCCTTCCATCCCCGAATCGGCGATGTATCCGCACTATCCCATCGATACCTTTTTATCCACCGGCGTGCCGTTCACACTGTGCACTGACAATCCGGGAATCTCGCGAACCACCCTGGCTGAGGAGTACCTGACCGCGTCTCGTATGAGCGAGCAGTTCTCGCTCTGGCAAGCCTTGTCCGTGATGCGGGACGCCTACGTGCACGCTTTCAGCGGCGCCGCGACACGCGAAAGGTTGATCCGCTCGGCAGACGCCACGGTATACCGGATTCTGTCCAGTTCGGATTTGGATCAAGCTTTTTCGTAGCTCGCAAACCGCGCGGCAAGCTTGCCATTTTCTCGACAACGCTTTGCCCATGGCACTCTCGTGGCAGCGCGCTGGTTGTACTACCAGCTGAATCTGAGCCACCACGGTACTTTGCCATGAGTCAACGCGACCTTTACCTTGCAGCCTACGATGTCTCTCACCCGCGCAGACTTCGTGCTGCACTTGCGCTTGTACGGGGATACAGCACCGGCGGACAAAAGTCCGTTCACGAAGTGTTCCTCACTCCATACGAGAAGAGTGAGCTATTGCACGACATGTCTCTGTTGCTCGATGAAGAACGTGACCGCTTCTTTCTCCTTCGGCTGGACCCGCGCACCCGAGTCTTCACATTGGGCGTGGCCGAGGCTCCGATCGATCCGAGTTACTTCTACGTGGGGTAACAAATGTCTACCTTGCTGCTCGATCGCGCCGATCTCGAAGTCCGCCTTGATGGCGCCGCCCTTGCCATGTATGTCAACGAGCGCCGCGTGCAAACGGTTCCAGTCAGTTTGCTCGAACGTGTGGTGATTCAGGGAGCTCGAACCCGGCTGGATTCTTCGGTGTTGCTCAAACTCGCGGAAGCCGGAATCACCACTATCTTCGTCGGCCCGAGGGCTGGCAGACGGATCGCCATTATGTTGGGTCCGGCTCACAACGAAGCCGGCATCCGTCTGGCGCAGGCCATACGCACAGCCGACGCGCCATTCTGCCACGCGTGGGCTCGGCAACTCATGCTGCAAAAGCTTCGACGGCAATACCGGCTGTTGGCAAAGATAGAGCAGTGCCGACCAGACCGGAGGAAGCCACTATGGGACGCTCGACGCTCCATTGCCGAAGCATTGGCACAAGTGGAAACGGAACCGGCCATCGAGGCCAGCCGACTGCTCGGCCTGGAAGGCAGTGCAGCTCGCGCCTACTTCGCCGGCTTGAGTGCAGTGTTTGCCGCTGAGCTGAAGTTTACGGGCCGAAACCGCCGGCCGCCGCGTGACCCAGTGAACGTGTGTTTGTCGCTGGGGTACACACTCATCCATTTTGAAGCCGTGCGGGCAGCCCATGCGGCAGGGCTCGACCCACTACTCGGCTTTTACCACCGGCCTAGCTTTGGGAGGGAGTCGCTTGCGAGCGATCTGATTGAGCCACTGCGGCCGGCAGTGGATGAATGGGTTTGGCGGAGCTTCGCAGATGGTGTCTTCCGAGCCGATCAGTTTTCGCAAGACAAGGGAGCCTGCTTGTTGGGCAAGGCTGGGCGCGGACACTTCTATGCTCGTTGGGAGACATTTGCGCGTATGCCTCGACGTTGGCTGCGGCGTCGTTGCCGGTGGCTGGCCCGCGATCTTCGCACGGAGGGCAACCACTGGCTTGAGTCTGCGCACGATGATGATGTCGAATTTTGAATGGAGGGAAGCTCATGCCGACCACCCGACACCACCCCGCAACCCGTCACTTGGCAGACCGAAAACCGCTGTATCTTTTAGGGACGCGTTCCGCAAATGTCGACGCAGGGGCTGATCACCTTGTCCTTCGCCAGCGGGACGACTCCGGCAAGATTTATCCGACCATGCGGTATCCGGTGTACCGCATCAACCGGGTCGTGTCCAACCATCATGTGAGCTGGTCTGGAAGAGCTTTGGCATTGTGTTTCGCCAGACAGGTGCCGCTTACCTGGGTTGACGGTCACGGCAACTACCTGGGGTCGGGCTTGAGTCGTCAGGTTGGCAGTCCGTTCGCGCTGCTTCTGGACAACTATCTGCAGCGGCCCGATTGGTGGGTGTGCTTCAAGCAATGGCGCGCCAGGCGGCGATTGAACACCCTGATCGTCTGCGCTGAGCGAGCGGCAGAAGCCGGCCAGCCCCTTACCCAAAGAGCGTTCGACGATCTCAAGCGACAGGTCGTCTATCACGGCAAGCCGCCGGTGCGTTTTGATCGCATCGGGCTGGCCTGGTGTCACGCTCTGGTCGTGCCCCGACTGATTGAAGACGGCCTGGATGTGTCGTACTGGGGCTTTGGTGCTCGATCCCTGAACCTTGCAATGGAGCTGGCCGCCTTGCTCTGGGCCGAACTCAACCTCGATTGCGGAACCCTGCCCAGTCATGCCAACCAGGGCTTGGTAAAAGCCCAGTTCTTCGAGACATGGTCACATGAACGCGAGCGGCGCCTGCTGGATCATATCGGCGATTTCCAGCGGCATGTTGCTGAGGAGGGTGATGTATGGCCGTGAATGCCGCACGAACCTGGATCGTCACTTATGACATCACAGATCCCAAACGACTGGTTCGCTTGCACCGATTCTTGAAGTATCGTGCCACGCCAGTGCAGTACTCTGTCTTTCTATTCGAGGGTACGACACGGGCCATGGGCAACCTTATGGCCGATATTGAAGACCGCATTCATCCCGACCGTGACGATGTGCGAGCCTATCAGCTGCCTGAAGCCTTGAGCGTGGACACACTGGGCCGAGGCAGCATGCCCGCTGGCACATTCGTGGTCTCGGCCGACTTCGAGGGTATGAAAACCTTGTTGGGCAGAGCTGCCGCAGACCCGACCCCGGACGATACCGATAAGTCGGTATAGCACTGCAGATGATGCCGAGTCGCTCGCGAGCCGCTCTTTGGCCCACCAGACGCAGCACCCATTCTGGCGCCGTTCACCCCTCCACCAACGCATGCCAATCCGACCCCGTGGGGATCACCCCACCCACCGACACCGCCTGCCGATAATCGAGCCGCGCCGGATCCGCCAGCTCTGGCGTCTTGCCCGCGATGAACTCGCGCACCGAGGCCAGAAGTTGCCGGCGCAGACGCACCACGGCGCCATCGGCCGAACACAGTTGCTCTTGCGTGCGGTCGTGGATCGGGCCCTGGCCCAAAAACATGGCGAAGTCTTCGGTGGCAAAGCTCTGCGGAAAGCCGGTGAAGTGGCCCATCTTCATGAGCTCACGGTTCTGGCCCCAATTGTTTTCGGGGCCACCGGGCGGCAGTGGCGGCCAGTTCCAGGAGTCCGAGCCGCGCACCAGGCCGGCAGCGCCGAGCGGACGCTCGGGGTTCCACTGGATGATCCAGGCGCGATGCGTGGTGTCGTCCACTGGCGTGGAGAAGAACACATTGGCATTGGCGCCGGCCTCGGGCGCGCAGATCACGCCGAACCATGGCATCACGAAGTTGTTCAGGCGCACATAGGTGTTGCCGTCGCCCAGATCGCGGAGTGCGGCGTAGCGGTAGCCATAGGAGCGGTCTTCAAACACCAGCTCGGGAGCCTTTTGCCGCGTCATGTGCACACGCCCGCTGGAGCGGGTGCCCAGCGCCACCTGGGTGGAGTGCAGCACGCCCACGTGCGAGGTATCCACCGACGCTTCCACGCCCTGCAACCAGTTGGTGGCCACTTCCTGACAACCCACCATGACGTGATCGTCGGGCACCCGCGTGAACGGCAAGTCGGGAAACGGCGGTGGCTCATCGCCCTGGCCCAGCCAGACCCACACGATGCCGCCGCGTTCCACCACCGAATAGCGGTTGACCTGCACGTTGCGGCAGAACGCCTCCGGGTTGCCCAACTGATTGGGGGCTTCCACCACGTTGCCGCGTACGTCCATCTTCCAACCATGGTAGAGGCACCGCAATCCATTCTCTTCGTTGCGTGCCACCAGCAGCGAGGCCCGTCGGTGCGGGCAATGCTCATCCAGCACGCCAGCCTGGCCATCCGTGTTGCGAAACGCCACAAAGTTGGATCCCAACAGGCGGACCCGAAACGGCGTGCCGTCAGCCACCAGCTTGTCGGCCGGAATCGCCGGCAGCCAGTAATGCTGGCGGATCATCTCGCCCATCGGGGCGCCGTTCTCCACGCGCGTCAGCAGCTCATTCTCTTCCCGGGTGACAGCCACGTTCCTACTCCTTTGCAATGGGGAAACGCCACCGCCGCGCAGCCAGCCGTTTCAACGGCACGGCCACGCGCGGTGAGCGTCAGATAACACTCAGGGCTTGAGCCAGAGATGGCCCATATCCAGGCCCACCCAGTTGGATGGGGTGACCTCGTAATTCTGCACTCGCGAATCCATCACCATCACCCGGTTGCCCCACATGAAGGGGATGATGTAGCCCTTCTCGAGCACATAGGCCTCGAGGTCGCGGGCAATTTCCTTGCGCTTTGCCGGATCGCTCTCACGCTTCAGGGCGTTGTACATGGCGTCCACTTCAGGGTCGTTGTAGCGACCGGCGTTGGCGGGATTGACGTCGTGCGACTGCAAGGTGCTCCACTGGATGGCAGGCCCTTCGGCAAAATCGGAGAAGGCACTGAGGATCAGATCGAAGTCGCCGCTGTCCTGCCGCGCAAAGAATTGCGGATCTTCGGGCTGCTGGTGGTCCACATTGACACCGATCTGGCGCCATTGATCAATCAGGAACACCCCCACATAGGGGAAGAAGCGGCGATTGAGAAAGGTGATGTCGAGATCCTCATAACCCGCCTCTTTCAGCAATTCGCGCGCCTGCTCGCGAGCGGCGGTCATGTCGCGGCTGAAGCCAGGCAACTCGCTCAGTTCTTCTGGCGAGCGGGCGAGCTCCGAGCCGGGCCGCAACAGACCGCCAGGCACATTGGTATGGGTGGAGCGCGCCACCAGCTTCGAGCCATTCCAGTGGTCGAGCGACATGGCCAGGGCCCGCCGCACCCGCTCGTCGGCCAGCGGACCTTCGGCCACGTTGGCGCGGAGCATGAGCAGCAGGTTGTGCGAGCCGTCGGTATGCAAGACGTTGACAGCATCACCACGCGCCTGCTTGACGCGCATGGCATCGGCTTCGGTCATGCCCCGAAAGTCGGTCATCACCTGGCCCGACGACAAGGCGTTGATCATGGCCGGGGTGGCGAGCGACAACGAACGCACCCGATCGAGATAAGGCCGGCCCTCGACAAAGTAATCGTCGAAGCGCTCGGCCACCCATTCGGTGCCGGGCGTGAAGCTGACGAACTCGAACGGCCCCGAGCCCATCACCTTGCGGGCGGGATACTCCGGGTCGGACTCCAGCAACTCGGCCGAATAGATGCAACCCGTGGGCACCGCCAGCACGTCGAGCATGGCCGCGTTGGGTTGCGACAGCTTGACCACCACGGTGTGATCGTCGGGCGCCTCGACGGTCTCGATGTCGTGATACAGACTCTCGCGTATGGAAATCACGCCCTCGGGCGGATTGCGCAGGCGATCCAGACTCACCTTGACGTCGTGTGCGGTGAGTGCCGAACCGTCGTGAAAGCGGATATCAGGATGCAGTTCGAAGGTATAGGTGAGGCCATCGTCCGAGATCGTCCAGCTTTTGGCCACGTCGCCCACCACCTCGGGGTAATTGGCGGGATCCACCTTGAGCAGAGTGGAGTAATGCGGCGCCACTCGCAGCATGGTGGTGATCGATGCCCCGGCATGGCAATCGAAGGTGACCGGGTCGCCTTGCGATACCGAATACACGAACTCGCCACCGCGTTGCGGTGTGTCGGCCCAGGCCGCAGCGCCCAGTGCCATGGGCACCATGGCCAGCCATGGCGCCACGGAATGTCGGAATGATTTCATTGTGTCTCCTGCCTTCTCACGCTTCAAAAATGGTCAGCCCGAAACCGGTCTGACCCGAAAACTGCACCGCTACACCACCAGCTTTTCTCTGAGCTCGGCGATGCGCGATTCCAGCATTTCGAGCTCCTGCAGAATGGCGGCGGTGTGCTCGCCCTGCCGCGGCACAGGTCGTGCCTCGGCGGGCCGAGGATGACGCTCGAACATGACGGGTTGAGCCACCACGCCTACCGCTCCGGCCTCAGGGTGTTGCATCGGCCAGTTCAACCCGAGGTGCTGCACCTGCGGATCGGCAAAGACTTCGTCGATGCTGTAGATGGGACCGCACGGCACACCTGCCTCGAGCAATTGTTCCGTCCAATCGAGCGACGTGCGATGCGCCAACAGGGCCTTCAAGGTCTCGTTGAGCGCCTCGCGGTGGCGCACGCGCTCGGGATCCGAGGCAAAACGCGGATCATCGATCAGGTGAGCGGCATCGAGCACGCCACAGAACCGCTTCCACATGGTCTGGCCAATGGCCGCCACATTGATGTAGCCATCCTGGGTGGGGTAAACACCCGTGGGCATGGTCATGGGATGTTCATTGCCCACCTGCTGGGGCACCTTGCCGGCAAACGTGTATTGCGCGGCCTGGAAATCGAGCATGGCCACCTGCGCCTGCAACAGCGAGGTTTGCACCCAGTCGCCCTGCCCCGATTGCTCACGCTCCTGCAAGGCCGCCAGAATGCCCAGCGCGCAGAAATGCCCGGCGCAGAGATCCGCAATGGGGATGCCGGCGCGCATGGGGCCATCGCCCGGCTTGCCCGTGACCGACATCAGGCCGCCCATGCCCTGGGCGATGGAATCGAAGCCCGGCCGGCCCTGATAGGGACCATCCTGGCCAAAGCCCGAAATGCTGGCGTAGACCAGGCGGGGATTGATGGCCCGAAGCACGTCCGGGCCTATGCCCAGACGGTATTTGACATCGGGGCGGAAGTTCTCGACGAACACATCCGCTTTCTCGACCAGACGCTTGAGGATCTCGACGGCCTCGGGGGCCTTCAGGTTCAAGGTGAGGCTTTGTTTGTTGCGGTGCAGGTTCTCGCTGTCGGCCAGATCGTGCATCCGGCCACCAATCATGTCGTCGGCACCTGATGCGCCTCGTGGCATCTCGATCTTGATGACCCGTGCACCGAGGTCGGCAAAGAATCGCACGGCTGTGGGTCCCGCCCGAACCCTGGTGGCATCCAGGATGGTCAGGTGCGACAACGGTCCGACGGCTGCTGAATACGACATGATGCCCTCCAGCTGGCGCCACAATATGCCTTTGGCTTATTGTGGCATGCATGTAAGGCTATCTTATATTCCAGCGCGCAGGTGGTGACCTATGGAATACCCTGATAAAATCAGAGTCACGATTCTAGTGATACACTAATCTCGTGACATTTATCGAGGCACGCGACCATGCCAAACCTGACGATCAACGCGGACGAGGACACGCTTCGGCGAGTTCGAATCGAAGCGGCTGCCCGAAACATCAGCGTTTCCCGCTTCGTTGGGCTGCTGGTCAAAGAGAAATTTGCCGAAGACGACACTTACCACCGTGCGATGTCGGACTACTTTTCTCGGGGCCCTTATCTTCAATCGCAGACCGAAGACGACGGAGGATCCTGGCCAAAACGAGATGCGCTATACGACCGCAAGGTGCTCCGATGAGTCTTGTATTCGTCGACACCAACATTCTTGCTTACGTCCGAGACTCGCGAGATACACGCAAGCAGCGTATCGCCATGAACTGGATGCAGCGGCTCGCGGAACATCGAACCGGCCGCCTTTCCTGGCAGGTGCTCATGGAGTTCTACGCTGTCGCCACTCACCCGAAAAAACTGGCGTTGGCCGAAATCGCAGCTCGAGCGGATGTCGTCGCGCTTCAGTCCTGGCGCCCGGTTGCGCCGGATGGTGATCTGCTGCAACGTGCATGGCACCTCCAATCTCGATATGGTTTCTCCTGGTGGGATGCCATGATCGTTGCCGCCGCGTTGGCTGCGGGATGCACCACCCTGCTCTCCGAAGACCTTCATCACCAGGCCCTGATCGACGACGCTCTGACCCTTCTCAATCCATTTGCAGAAGACGCCCCAGGGCCGGCCATTGCGTAACCTTGCGGAGTTTTCCTCCCGCCGTTGTCTCGAACTCAGAACATCGGCCCTTCCCACTGATACTGCTTGGGCGAGACACCCTGCTGCACCGAGCGGGCAGCCGCGTAACCGGCGATCTCGCCGGTTTGCGTGCACCAGGGAAAGTTACGCATCACCATGAAGATGGTCTCGAACGTGAATGACAGCGAGGCTCCCGTCAGCAGCATGTTGTTGATCGTTTTGGGCAAGAAGCAGCGGTACGGCACCTCGAAGGTGTAGCGCGTGTAGGCATCCCAGAAGAAGGTCTTGGTCATCGGCTGCGTGACCGCATCGGGGAAGCGCCGCTCTTGACGCGCATCGTCGATGGAGAACACGTATTCGCCCACAGGATGCCGGCCGTCCCGCACCCCGACGTAACGGCCCACATGCGACACAAAGGCGTGCTCGAAACCCGGCACGTAGCGTGTGAGGAAGCGGCTTTCGGCATCGATCAGACGGCGCAACTCCGATTTTGCCCTTGAGGCATGCTCCGGATCATCATCCATGTGCAGTGCCCACTCGTAAGGCACGTTCTGCCAGAAAATGAAGGACCCCGGCCCATGGATCGGGCTCATGTCCACCGTGGGATGACCGATGTACTGAGTGCCATACACGCCCTTCTCGGCCAGGCGAGGCCGGTACAAGTCGTCGGGAATGTCACCGGCTTCGCGCGCGGCAGCGATGAGTTTCTCGAGCCGCGGATCATTCTCGCGCTTTTGGTATGCGGCGGTCTGGGCGAAATCGATGCCACCCATGATCCACAACAAACCTCCCGGCACCGGGCGCGCCTGGTCGTCCAGCGCCACGGTTTCAGGCTGGCGGCCGCCACCCCGCACAAAGGGAGCTCCGGCACGCGCCACCAGCTCGCCCGTGCCCGTGCCCTCCACAAACACCTTGCCGGCAATGGCCTGGCGACCTGCCACGGTTTCGATGATGGCGTGCGTGATGCGCGACTCATCGCCATCTGGCGCCAACTCCACATCGACGAAGGCGGTGCCGTACATGACCTGCACCCCTGCCTCACGCAACATATTGACCATCACGCTGCCCGCGCCATCCGGGTTGAACGACGCCCGCTGAAACGGGCTGCCAGGCGGCAGGTAGTGGTCGTAATGCGCCAGCGGATTGCCCGCCCAATCGGGCAAGGTGGTTGCGTCGGCCACATAAATGGCACCGGCCTCTTCGAAGCGAGCCATGAGCTCGGTGTGAATGCCACCCACGCCCTTGTTGGCCGCGCCCTGCAGGCCCGATGTATGCACGCCACCCGGCATATCGAACCGCTCGATCACCACCACACTGCAGCCCTCGCGCCTTGCGCGCAAGGCTGCGGCGAAGCCACCGGGGCCGGCACCGATGACCACGACATCGGCCTCGGCCACCACTGGCACGCCCTTTGGAGTCAAGCCTTCTGTTGCCACTTCTGCACTCACAACCCTCTCCTGAAAAACCCGGAATCACCGCCAGCGACAAGCCCTTCAGCCGTTTACTGATTGGGCATGAAGCCCGATGAGGCCACAATCCCTTCCCAGCGATCGTGCAACTGCTGCAAGTACTCCGCGAAGGCTTCAGGTGAAGACGCCGCCGGCTCCAGCCCCATCTCTTCGTATCGCGCCTGTACGTTCGGCTGCTTCAGCATCTCGGCCGAGAGCTTCGCCAAATCATTGCGCTTCTCCATCGGGATGTCGGCCGGCGCATAAAGCGAATACGACTCCTCGATCAGAATCTCGGGATAACCCAACTCGGTGTACGTTGGCACATCGGGGGTGAACTGCGATCGCTCGGCACCGGTCGTGGCAAGCAAGCGCAACTTGCCGGTACCCATATGCGGCAGCACATCCGCCGGTGTGATCACGCCGGCGGCCACGTGCCCGCCAATCAGATCCGTGACCAGAGGCGCCATACCACGATAGGCCGCATGCTCCAGCTGAAAATCGGCCAACTGCCCCAGCATGATCCCTGAAAAGTGGGCACTGGTGCCGGCTCCGGGCGACCCGAACGACGACAGTTCCGGATTGGCCTTGCCCCACTCGATGAACGCCTCGAGGGTATCGACATCCTGCGGCACCATGTCGCTGATCACAAACAGGAACGGAAACTTCGCCAGTCGCGTCACCGGCGTGAAGTCGTTGAGCGAGTCGTAGCGCAGATCCTCGTAGATATGCGGAAACAGCACAAACATGCCGCTGGGGCTTACCAGCAACTCACTGCCATCCTTGTCGGCGTTTTTCACGTGCTCAAGCGCCAGGCGACCACTGGCCCCCACCTTTCCCTCCACCACCACGGTGTCGGCGTAGCGGCCGGTGAGGTACTCGGCCAGCAAGCGCGCCACCGTGTCGGATGAGCCGCCTGGCGCAAAGCCGGTGGTGATGGTGGCTTGATTGAAAGTTGTGTTCTCTTGCGCGTGACTTTGTGCCGTCACCGCCAGGGCCGTAGCGCCCATCGTGATGGCAACCAGAGTGCGACGAACCGGTGAAAAAGGCTGGGTCATGAATTGTCTCCTGTGTGTGAACGATCTATTACTCGTTATAGCGGCGCCCGATTTGACGGCACAAGCTAAACTCAACGGCATAACACCAGGCGTTATTTCATGGACAGCATCAAAACCATACGCGCCGTCGAGCGTGCCTTCCAGCTCCTCGAGGCGCTCAACACCTTTCCGAGTGGCGCCACGCTGGCCCAACTCGAATCGGCCACGCCACTGAGCAAGCCCACCCTCATGCGTCTGCTCAAAACCCTGATCGGCGTCGGTGCGGTACGCCGTGGCATGGTGGATCAGCGTTATCGCACGGCGATTCAACTCGACGTCCTGGCGCGCGGCAGTAGCGCCACCGACAGACTCGCCGATCTTGCTGCGCCTGTGCTCGACAACCTGTGCCGCGAGCTGGAATGGCCGTCCGACTTGCTCACCCACACCGGCAACGAGGATTTCATGACCGTGCAGGAGTCCAGCCTGCGCGCGTCGCGTTATTACGTTCGACGACGGCCAGGAAAGCTGCGGGTAACGTTGCTCGGGTCGGCGGCTGGCAATGCCTACCTTGCGGCACTGACGCCGGCTCGCCGAAAGGCCCTCGTGGCTGCCCTGCGTGACAGTACCGACGCGCACAACAGCAAGATTCTTGCTGCCGGTACCTGGCGGGAGCATCTCGAGGCCTCCCGGCAACAGGGCTACGCTTTGCGCCACCCGCTGTATCGCGGCGGCAGTTTCAATGGGGTGCCCCGCAGCGACTCCCTGCAGGCCCTGGCCGTTGCCGTGGTGAGCGAAGGAGCCGTGATTGCGGCGCTCAATGTCAACTGGAACCGCAAAGCCATCCCCGAGGACGAGATGGTGCGCCGGAGCACGCCGCGATTGCTCGAAGCCGCCGAGGCCATTGCGAGCGCGGCGCAACGTCATGGACTCTCCCGCTGAGCGCTTTCGCCCACCAACGCAGCGGCCAGCACCAACACCAGCACACCGTTGGGCCAAGAACATCGTGGACGCCAGAGGTGCGGGCAATTCCACCCACTTTTCAGCGCCCGCCTACATCCGGGCTTCCTGAAATCTGGCGGACGCCCTCCTGCTGCAAGGGCAACATGGGGTCATGATCACCGAGTCGGCATGTGGCCCACTATGACTGATCATTCAACCCAGCCAGGAGGCGTTATGAACGAAGACCGCATGAAAGGAAACTGGAAACAATTCAAGGGAAACATCCGCGAGCAGTGGGGCAAGCTCACCGACGATGATCTGGATGTGATCGCCGGCAAGCGGGAACAATTCATCGGCAAGCTGCAGGAGCGCCATGGCATCGCCAGAGACGAAGCCGAGAAGCAGCTTGAAGAGTGGCGCAAGCGCCACCCCGAGTTTCGCTTTGAAGACTGACACAGCGCGTCGCACCGGCTCCCGGTAGACGCCTTCAGCACCATTCAAGGCGGCAAAAGCCTACACTGTGGGTCGCTCCCGCCGCACGGCGGGAGCTCCGCCGCCACGACTTCGGGGTGCCTCTGGCGCCCGTCCCCCACGAATCGCTTCACCTCGTCCCGACGGGCGAGGCTGGCTCGTGGGTCCGTGGTCACTTGAACCCACCCCTGGTGGCCTCCCAAAGCCCTGCCCTACCGTGACCTCAACCGCCTTCGCCACCCTGCCGCTCCTCCCCGCCTTGCTCGACAACCTGCAAAGCCTGGGCTTCGAACACATGACGCCGATTCAGGCGCAAAGTCTGCCGCTCATCCTGGAAGGCCGCGACCTGATCGCGCAGGCCAAAACCGGCACCGGCAAGACGGCAGCTTTCGGGCTGGGCCTGCTGCAGGCGCTGAACGTGGATTACGTGGCGCCGCAGGCGCTGGTGGTATGCCCCACCCGCGAGCTGGCCGATCAGGTGGCCAAGGAACTGCGCCGGCTGGCGCGGCTGATTCCCAACGTGAAGATCCTGACCTTGTGTGGTGGCGCCGCGGCGAGGCCGCAAGCCGAGTCGCTGTCGCGCGGCGCGCACCTGGTGGTGGGTACCCCCGGCCGCATTCAGGATCACCTGGAACGCGGCAGCCTGAACCTGGCCCGGCTCAAGACCCTGGTGCTCGATGAGGCCGACCGCATGGTAGACATGGGCTTCTATGACGACATCGTTGCCATCGCCTCGCATAGCCCGGCCAGACGGCAAACCCTGTTGTTCTCGGCTACCTACCCCGACAACATCCGCAAACTGAGCGCGCGCTTTCTGCGCAACCCGGCCGAGGTGAAGGTAGAAGCGCAGCACGACGCCAGTCGCATCGAGCAGATTTTCTACGAAATCAACGACAACGAACGACTCGACGCCGTGGCCACGCTGTTGGCTCATTACCGCCCGGCTTCCACCCTGGCCTTCTGCAACACCAAGGTGCGCAGCCACGATCTCGTCGAGCACCTGCGGTCCCACGGAATCAGCGCCCTCGCGCTCAACGGCGATCTGGAACAACGAGAGCGTGACGAGATCCTGATCCAGTTTGCCAATCAGAGTTGCGCCGTGCTGGTGGCCACCGATGTGGCGGCCCGCGGCCTGGACATCCAGAGCCTGGGCGCCGTGATCAACGTGGACGTGACCAAGGACACCGAGGTACACGTGCACCGCATTGGCCGCAGCGGCCGCGGTGAAGAGAAAGGGCTGGCCTTGAGCTTGTGTTCACCCAAGGAAATGCGCTGGGCCAACCTGATCGAGACCTATCAAGGCTCGCCGCTGGTGTGGGGCGACCTGAAGGCCTTGCGGCCAAAAACCGATCGCCCGCTGCGTGCACCCATGGTTACCCTGTGCATTCAGGGCGGCAAGAAAGACAAGCTGCGCCCCGGCGACCTGCTGGGCGCACTCACCGGCGAGGGCGGCCTCACCTTCGAGCAGGTGGGCAAGATTCACATCACCGACTTCAATGCCTATGTGGCGCTGGATCGCCAGATCGCCAAGCCGGCGTTCTCTCGGGTGTCGAAGAGCCGCATCAAGGGGAAGGAGTTTCGGATGCGGTTTCTGGAGGAGTTCTGAGGGGCTTCACTACGTCGGGTCACCGGTACCAGGGTACGCGACAACTCTCCACCACGTACAATCCGAGTCGTGCTCCACCTTCATCGCCGGCCATGATGGGCCAGAACACCCAACAAAACCCTATACGGTTGAGTGAACACCAAATGGCAGCCTCCTCCAAATCAACGACCCACACCGTGGCTCCGTCTGGCCGCAAGTTGCTGCAGCGAGCCGACTGGATAGTTGCAGGTTTGAGACAACTTGCGACATCCGGGGCAGACGCCGTTTCCATCGCAGCGGTTTCGGGGAAGCTGGGAGTGACTAAAGGCAGCTTTTATTGGCATTTCAGTTCCCGAGATGAGTTTCTTCAGGCAATGCTCGACGATTGGACGCTCAACGCCACTCGACGCATCATTGACGTCCTGGAGCAAAGCGGACTCAGCGCTCAGGATAAAATTCGCAGACTCGCACGACTGGGGGTGAGTTCATCCGTCACAGACTACGGCGGCGCTCTGGAGCTGGCCATGCGCACCTGGGCTCGCACCGATCGCAAGGTTCGCACCGCCGTGTCCGCTGTAGATCGCGAGCGCCTCTCTTATCTCACGCAATTGTTTGCCGAGGCATCGCCACAAGGCGACCCCGAGCTGCTGGCCTGCATGCACTACAGCTTTTCCACCGGACTGAGGCTGATGTTTTCTTACTCTGATGAAGAACGTTTACGCTTGCGCGAACGCGCTCTCGATCAGGTGTTTTTTTCTTCGCCCGGCATCTAGCCAGCCATTCCGCAATCTTTTCGTTCTGATGGGGCCCACATTTCTTGGCTCAGTTGATCTGTCAGGTCGCGACAGGCCGTTTCATACTCTCGAGCGAATCGGTCAACGATGGACGCTACCGGCTCTAAACTCTGACTGGCGCCAACCCCATGACCTGCACTCCAGACGTCCCTCCAAGCCTTCACCTCGGATTTGTAACTGTCACCACCCAAGTTGAATGACGATTTGTCACGAGGCTCCAGTGTGCGGGGATCAAGGCCAAGTGCCTCGAAGCTCTTGGACAGATAATTTGCGGACAGTCCGGTAACGACATTGCTGCAGATGATGTCGTCGATTGTGGACTCCAGCACCATGCGCTTGTAGGCTACGGCGGCATTCGATTCCTCGCTCGCGATGAAACGCGTTCCGACATAGCCGAAGTCGGCTCCCATGGCCCGGGCCGCCAATAGCTGCCGTCCGTTGGAGATGCCGCCGGAGAGAACAATTGGCCCATCGAATATGGCGCGCACCTCTGCCACGAAAGCCATGGGATTCAGTTGCCCGGTGTGGCCCCCTGCACCCGCGGATACCAGTATCAGACCATCCACACCAGCGTCCAAGGCTTTGCGAGCATAGTGCAAGCTGCTGACATCGTGGAAGACTGTTCCACCGTATGCATGCACTGCATCGACAACACGGGCCGGCTGGCTGAGACTAGTGATAACTATCGGTACACGATGGTGCACGACAGTTGCGAGATCAGCCTCGAGCCGGCCGTTGCTGGAGTGAGTCATGAGATTCACCGCATAGGGCGCGATAGGCCAAGGACTGACTGAGTCGTTCTCCCAGGCGGTCAACTGCGAATCGAGATAGCTTAGCCATAAGGGCAACGCTTCCGCGGGACGAGCATTGAGCGCCGGCAGCACGCCCACAATACCAGCCCGGCATTGTGCGGCCACCAGCTCCTTGGAGGAGAGTATGAACATGGGTGAGCCAAACATGGGCAAGCGCAAACGCTGAACCCAGCCAGGCGTTGAGGAGTTACTTGAGCGATGGAGTGACATGACTCTCTTGGGCGATTAACATACTCACGAGTATGTCATGACAAATAAGGTCAAGCAAGCCTTCACGACCAGTGCCATAGCAAGTTCTCTTCCAGCACATCGCCCCTCGTCCCCGCCCAGAGAACCTGCCTCCAGGAGCTACAAGCAGAGACTATGTCGGGCAGAGTCAGGGGCAATACACCCTTTCCAAGCACCCAAAAGGCTTACTTGACTCGCCCCATAACGTACCGTATAGTTTTTTCCATACTTACCGGTATGGAAACCACGATGACAGTTTTTGCCATTGAAGCTGCGTTGCACGACTTGGGAGTCAAGCGGCAAGCCCGGACGACCTTCGTCGAGGACGTCGACAAATTCCTGTCGGCCTATCGCTTGAGCGAGCGCGAGCGTCGCATGTTCAAGGAGTTCGATGTGGCGGCCATGCAGCAGGCGGGAGCGAGTCCCTTGCTCACCATGGGCTTCTGGCTCATGAACGAGCCCAGCCGCGCACGTGCCACCTATCTGGCACGCCTCAATCAAGAACTGAACAAGGAGCAGTAGGCTATGGCCCGCATCGTGGGGGGGTTCGTCATGCCGCATGAACCTGGCATTTTTTACAAGCCCGAAGAGACCTGGTCGGAAGCTCAGCATCGGGCCATCAAGGCCTTCGACGACATCCGAACTCGTATCCAGGAGCTGGATGCGACCTTGGCCATCGTGATTGGCGCAGACCACTACGTGCTCTTTGGTCCTTCATGCCTACCCAGCTTCCTGATCGGGATCGGTGATGTGAGTGGGCCTTATGAACGTTTCCCGAATATCGCGCGCGACGAAATCCCCAGCCACCCAGCCTTCTCGAGCCATATTGCCCAGCATGGTCGACAACACGGCTTTGATTGGGCGGTAGCGAAGAACTTGCATGTCGATCATTCCATCGGTGTCCCGGCTCGACTGTGCGCCATGCCGACTTCCTCCATGAAGGGCGTGGTGCCGGTGTACCTGGCCAGCGGGGTCGAACCGCTGATTTCCAAGCAACGCGCCTACGACGTTGGTCAGGCCATAGGCCAAGCCGTAAAGGCTTGGCCCGAGGACGAGCGCGTGGTGGTTCTGGGGTCAGGCGGCATCAGCCATTGGGTGGGTTTACCCGAAATGGGCAAGGTCAACAGCGACTTTGACCGCGAGGTGATCGACTGTCTGGAGCGCGGTGACCACGCCACCCTGATCGGGATGGACGACGACGAGATTCAGAGAATTGCGGGCAACGGCGCCTGGGAGATACGCAGCTTTATTTGCGCCATGGGCGCTACCCAGTCTCCCGGCGGCAAGCTCATTGCCTACGAAGCCGGGCCCGATTGGGTAAGTGGTCTGGGCTTCGCCGAGCTGTACGTGAGAGAGGTATGAGAAAGATGATTTTGCGGTCTCGTCCTCACCTATTCAGTGACCTACCTGGGTAATTTCATGTTTCCGACTCAATCCCGTGACGCTCAATCTGGCTGGACAGCAGATGATCTGAGATCTCTTTTCGACCTGGAAAATGGCGCGATAGACCGCCGCATCTTCTGGGATAAAGGCATATATGAGCTGGAGCTGGAACGGATATTTGCCCGTTGTTGGCTATTCGTGGCGCACGAATCCCAAATACCCAACCCCGATGACTTCGTCACGACCTACATGGGCGAGGACGGAGTCATCGTGGCCCGGGATCTGCAAGGCAAGATCAATGTTCTTCTCAACTCTTGTCCGCACCGCGGCAACAAGCTGTGCTTCTCCGAAGCCGGCACCCGGCGTCGGTTTACTTGCAACTACCATGGCTGGTCGTTTGCCGCCGATGGCGCTTTGGTGGGTTTGCCCGCAGAAAATATCTACGAGCAGACCTGCCCCGGCTTCGATAAGAGCAAGCTGGGGCTGCACAAGGCTCGGGTGGCCACCTACAACGGTTTGATCTTCGCGACGTTCGACGAACAAGCGCCCTCGCTGGACGAGTATTTGGGCGACTTCCGTTGGTATCTGGACGTCTTGCTGGACAACGACGAGGGTGGCACCGAGTTCCTCGATGGCAACGTCAAGTCACAGATCGCCTGTAACTGGAAAATTCCGGCAGAGAACTTCGTCGGGGATTCTTACCATGCGGCGTGGACCCACAACTCGGGTGCCATCGGCATGCTGGGGCAAACAGTGGGCAAGAGCAACCAAGACCGCAGCTACGCCGCCTCGGTCAACGGCCACGGCTGGCAATTTGGCCTGGATATGATAGGCAATGCCATGACTTTGGCGGAGCAAGAGATCCTGGATTACCTGCGTAGCCGCGAGCAAGTCGTGGCTGAACGACTGGGTAAAGTGCGTTCGCGCATGGTGGGCTCGATCAGTTCGGCAAACGTCTTTCCGCATTTCGCCTTTTTGCCTGGGCATAACTCTTTTCGCACCTGGCAGCCACGTAGCGCCCACAGCATAGAACTCAATACGTGGGTACTGGTGAACAAAAACTGTCCCGAGCACATCAAGGAAAAGTATCGCAAGGGCGTCATGCGGACATTCTCTCCAGCCGGCATCCTGGAAATGGATGATGGCGAGAACTGGGAGAACTGCACATCAACCAACGCGGGTGTGGTCACTCGTCGCCAAAAATTGCACTACGGCCTTGGCCTCACGAGCCGCATCGAGCACGAGGAACTCAAGGGAGAGATCCATCTGCGCAAATACAACGATGCCAACCAACGAGCTTTCTATCGACAGTGGCTCAAGTTGATGTGTGACGAACGCTGATTCAATCGGAGATTTCACCATGCCTATCAATCTCGGTGACACGCCCTTATTGCGTCGCCCAGCCACACCCCCTCCCCTCGAAGCCGAAGTCACGCAGGAAACGTATTTCCAAGTCCAGCAGTTCTTGTTTCGTGAATGCCGCCTGCTAGGTGAAGAGCGCTACGAAGAGTGGCTAGGTCTGATGACCGACGACATACATTATTGGATGCCACTGATCCAGGCCCGATATCGTCAGGATCCCAAGCCTCAGATCGACCGCCACCGCATGGCGCACTTCGACGACGACATGCTCGGACTACGCCGCCGGGTGACCCGTGCTTTGCATGGTACGGCCTGGACGGAAGACCCTCCCACCCGTGTCGTGTATCAGATTTCGAATATTGAGGTAGAGCCGACCGCAGATCCCGACGAATTTCGGGTGCACTCCGTATTCACAAACTGCCGAGGACGCAACGAAACCGAAGAAACGGTATTGCATGGCCGTCGTGTCGACCTGCTTCGCCGAAAGCCCGAAGGCTTGAGATTGGCCAAGCGAGAGATTTACATCACTCAGAGTGTGTTGCTGGCTAAAAACCTCAACATATTCCTATGAGCCTCTGGTTCGAAGGGGGTGTGGCCTCCATAACGGGCGGAAGCCGCGGCATCGGTCTGGCGGTGGCCAACCGGTATCTAAGAGAAGGCGCAGCAGGCGTGGTCATAGTCGACCTGGAAGCCGGCCACTTGTCGGATCTGGAATCCAGCCATCCCGGAAAAGTGGCGTTCGTGCAGGGTGATGTGCGGGAATTCGCAGTACACCAACGCGCCGTGGCCACTGCCCTTGATCGCTTCGGTCGCCTGGATGTAGCCGTGGGCAACGCGGGAGTGTTTGATTTTCGGCGCCCGTTGCACGGCTATTCCCCAGAGTTGCTGACATCAACGATGGACGAGCTTTTTGCCATCAACCTACGTGGCTATCTGTTTACCGCGCTGGCTGCCCGCGAAGCATTGCTGCAAAGCCAGGGCAGCGTAATCTTCACCGCATCGGTGGCCAGCTTTCATTCGGGCGGAGGTGGCGTGCTCTACACCATGGGCAAGCATGCCGTGGTGGGGTTGGTGCGGCAGTTGGCCCTGGAATGGGCACCGCATATACGAGTGAACGCAGTAGGTCCGGGCGGCACGCTCACCGAATTGAGTGGCACCGATGCCCTGGGCCACCAGCAGCGCACCATAGGCGAGAAGGGTGATCTGGCCGAACGCATCGGCCGTCATGTCCCGCTCGGTTTTGCCCAGACACCAGAGGATCACACTGGCCTTTATGTGCTGCTTGCCAGCCCCAACAACTCCCGCGCCATTACAGGACAGGTCTTCATGAGCGATGGTGGCGTGGGCGTGCACGCCGTCTGAGACCTGGAGAACACAATGTTCAAGAAACCCGACATCGATCATCCTGCCATCGGTAATTTTGTGGAAGCCGGGGGGCTGCACACCAATTATCACGAGATGGGTGCGGGCCCCCCAGTGATATGCCTTCATGGCTCGGGGGCAGGCGTGACCGGTTACGAGAATTGGCATGGCATCATGCCTGCCCTCGCTCAGGATTATCGTGTGCTCGCGCCCGACATCGTCGGATTTGGTTTTACCCAACGGCCAGATTCCGAGAGCTACAACATCAAAGTCTGGACCCGTCATGTACTGGACTTCATGGATGCGATGGGCATAGACAAGGCGAGTTTTGTTGGCAACTCCTTCGGTGGAGCGCTGGCGCTGGCCCTGGCTCTCCGAAATGCGCACCGAGTGGACAAGTTGATTCTCATGGGCACGCCGGCAGGCGAATTTACCCGTCCGGCAATGAACCGCGGCAGCTCGTGGAACTATGAACCTTCGGAGGAGAGCATGACGCAAGTCCTGCGTGCTTTTCCCTACGATCCCGCGCATGTGACCCGCGAGATGGTGAGGCAACGCCATCAGGTCACGGTCCACGCCGGCGGCATGGCAGCCTACCGAAAGCTATTTCCGGAACCGAAAGGTGAGGGTCCGCAAACCGTCAGGGGTATCCCGGAAGTGTCTCTGCAATCGATTCAGAATTCGACTCTGGTGGTGCACGGCCGCCAAGACTCCATGGTGCCGCTGGTGTGTGGCGAACGCATCGCAGCAAATGTGCCTAACTCTGATCTCCATGTGTTTGGAAAATGCGGGCATTGGGTGCAGATCGAACGAAAGCAGGCTTTCATTGACCTGACTCGCCACTTCTTGCGTAGCGACTTCTAACCCTTTCATCATTCGGTTGTGTCTTCCCCATGGAACAGCTCATCGATAGCCTCACTGCCCAGCGCCTTGCCCTCACTCTGGGGCTGCAAGCCAGCGATTCGACGCAGGCGGCTTGGGTGTCTGGCACGACACTGCCCTTGGGCTGGCATGTCGTGTTCTGCCAGGAGGCTGCCGAGCGCAAAGCCTTGTCGGAAGACGGGCTGCCCGACAGCGACCCCAGTCTACCGGCCCATTCCTACGGGCAAAGACTGTTCGGCGGCGCGAACCTCGAGCTCGTGCGCCCGCTTCGCATCGGGGAGACGCTGACATGCACGGTCGTTGCGGGTGGCTTCACGGAAAAGCAGGGCCGCAACGGCCCCCTGGCTATCTATGAATTTGAACGCAATTATCACGTCGCACGAGAGCTCTGTTTACGAGAGATCAATCACATCATCTATCGCCCGGCATTGGCCGCCGGGGCGAACTCTCATGTCCGGCCGCAACTCGAGCGCGAAGTCGGAGTCGAGGCCGAGGAGCGATGGCAAACACTGAAAGTGGAAAGCCTGGACGAGATCGACGTCTTTCGCTTCTCGGCCTTGATGTTCAACAGCCATCGAGTGCACTACGACTTGTCTTACGCCAAAGATGTGGCTCAATACCCTGGGGTACTGGTGCAGGCCAAACTAATGTTGTTGGTGGCATTGAGTTGCCTGCCGCGCATGGTGCAAACGCGTGCGGCAAGGCTGCGGTACCGCTCGCACCGACCCGTAGTGGCGCCTGCACAGCTGGAAATTCAAGGCCAACGTGAAGCAAACGGCGACCTGAGCGCATTGCGGGTGGTGCACGATACCCGTCCTTGCCTCTCGATCGACATTTAAAACGGAATTCTTTGCACTGCACTAACTATGGAAAACACGACAAAGTTGGGAGCGCTCTCCGACATCCGCGTTGTGGACGTCACGCGAATTCTGGCTGGCCCCTGGGCCACACAAATCTTCGGCGATATGGGAGCGGAAGTGATCAAGGTGGAACGGCCGAAAGTTGGCGACGACGTGCGCGCTGCCGGCCCTCCTTTCATCCATGACCGGGAGGGTGTAGAGACGCCCGACTCGGCGTATTTCCTGAGTGCCAATCGAAGCAAAAAATCTGTAACGGTGGACATCTCCACCCCGGAAGGACAGGCCATCGTACGCAAGCTGGCAACCCAGGCCGACGTATTCATTGAAAACTACAAGTTTGGAACGATGCAACGCTACGGGCTGGACTACGCCACCCTGAGTGCCCTCAACCCTCGCCTCATCTACTGTTCCATCACCGGCTTTGGCCAGACCGGCCCGATGCGCGAGCGACCGGGCTATGACTTCATTTTTCAAGGCATGTCCGGTCTTATGAGCATTACCGGCGAGCGCGACGACTTGCCAGGAGGGGGGCCGCAGAAACTGGGCGTCGCTTTTGCCGATCTCATGACCGGCATGAATGCGGCGGTTGCCGTGCTGGGTGCAGTCGCTGCCCGCCATAACACGGGCAAAGGCCAGTACATAGACTTGGCCTTATTCGATGTGGTGGTCAGCGCCCTGGCCAACATGAATCTCAACTACCTGGTTTCAGGCGTCGTGCCGGGTCGCATGGGTAACGCCCACGCCAACCTGGTTCCGTACCAAGTGTTTCGCTGCCACGACGGCCATCTCATCATTGCTGTAGGCAACGATCGCCAGTTCGGCGATCTTTGCGACGTGCTTGGCCGGCCGGAATGGGCCGGCGACGAACGCTTCAAGACCAACCCTGCACGCATACGAAATCGCGAACTGCTGGTACCCATGCTGCAGGAAATCTTGCTGCTGCGTTCGCAGACTGAACTGCTAGAGGCATTGGAACAGCGCTCTGTGTCGTGCGGCCCCATTAACAACATCAAGCAAGCCCTTGAGCATCCCCAGACCGAGGCCCGCGAAATGGTAGTGACGGTGCCCCATGCCGCAGCCGAATCGATACGGCTTGTAGGCAATCCCATCAAGTATTCGGAAACGCCGATGCAATATGGCACGGTGCCCATTCTAGGCCAGGACACCGTGTCGGTATTGACAGAGCTTTGTGACATGAATGAAGAACAAATCTTCCAGTTGCGAGAAAGAAAGATCGTTTGAGGGGGCTAGTGCAACGGGGCAAGCACCAAGAAAAGACCTCGCGTACGCAGCGCTCGCAATCATCTTGTCAGGTTCCACCGCAGGACAGCCGCTCAGACGAACGGCTGAATTTTGAGGAGTTCGGAGATGAAATCCATACCCAAGCACATCACTCTGGGAGCAGGCATGCTGGCCGCCAGTCTGGCCTATTACCTGCCGGCTCAGGCCAACAATTATCCGTCGGAACCGGTGCGCATCATCGTGCCCTATACGGCAGGCGCAACCAACGATGCGGTCCCGCGCATCATTGGTCCAAAATTGAGCGAGATTCTGGGACAACCCGTCGTGGTGGAGAACCGCCCCGGTGCCGGGGGCGATATTGGAGTCACCCACGTGGTGAAATCCAAACCCGACGGCCACACCTTGCTGATGACGTCCAACGCAGCCATTACACGCGAAGTCACTAGCGCCAAGCCCGCTTACGAGCTTGCGCAAGACATGCAACCGATCATGCTCGTGGGCGACCAACCCATGATATTGGTCGTAGCGACCGACTTCGAGGCCGATAGCGTCAAAGAGTTGATCGCTGCCGGACGGGCCAACCCCGAAGGTCTTTCCTACGCTACCCCAGGCGCGGGCACGCCCCACCATTTGGCCGCAGAGCTGTTGAGCGATCAAGCCGGCATCGAATTGCTGCACATCCCGTACAAGGGAACCGCCGCTTCGCTTGTGGATACGGCCGCTGAGCGCGTCACGATGACCTGGGCGACCCAGGCTTCGGCGGGCCCAATGCTTGAAGCCAACAAAGTCAAGGCTATCGCCATCACCTCTCCCGAACGCCTGCCCAGCATGCCAGACCTGCCCACCTTTGCCGAAGCCGGCATCAACGGCCTCACCAGCGGCTTTTCCTACGGTTTCATGGCGCCAAAAGGCACGCCAGATGCGGTGGTGGAACAGCTCTACCAGGCCTTCAAACAAGCTATCCAAGATCCTGAGGTAGAAAAGCAGATCACGGATTTAGGCATCGTTCTCAAACCCTTGGCGCCCCAGGAATACGCTGAACTGGTGGAATCAGACCATGCCCAGTGGAAGACCGTCGCAGAGTCGGCGAACATCTCCATCCAGCCCTGATACGATTCGGGATCGCCAAAGCCCCCTGGTGCCCGGAAGGGCGTGGCGCCGGGGGGTGTTGCCGATTGCAAAGGCACCTACTACCCAGGGGCCTTCGCCCCCTTCCCAAACCATCCCTTCACATCCTCCAGCGCCAGATACAAACAAGGCACCAGAAACAGAATCAGTGCCGTGGCAAACACGATCCCGAAGCCCAGCGACACGGCCATCGGGATGAGGTAAATCGCCTGCAGCGAGGTTTCGGCAATGATGGGCGCCAGCCCGCCGAAGGTAGTCAAGGTGGTGAGCACGATGGGCCGGAAGCGACGCAAGCCGGCCTGGTAGATAGCCTGGGCGGGGCTCATGTCGTTGCGCAGGCGATTGGCGTACGACACCATGATGAGCGAGTCGTTCACCACCACGCCGGAGAGGGCCACGATGCCCATGATGCTCACGAGCGAGAGCTCCATGCCGAGGATCATGTGGCCGAAGATGGCGCCCACGGCACCAAAGGGGATGGCCAGCATCACCACGATGGGTTGCAGGTAGCTGCGGAAAGCCACGGCGAGCAGGGCAAAGATGGCGATCATGGCCAGGCCGAAGCCGCCCCAGAGGGCGCCGGTGGAGGCGCGCAGGTCGGCCTGGCTGCCCTGGAAGGTCCAGGTGAGGCCGGGGTAGTCGGCACGCAGTTGGGGCAGCAGTTCGGTCTGCAGAAGCTGCATGACCTGACTGATGGCAGCCTTGGGCTCCACGTCGGTGCCCACGGCGATCACGCGGCGGCCGTCGCGGCGGTCGATGGAGCGCAGCGATTCGCTGATGGTCACTTCGGCCACGTCGAGCAGGGGCACTTCCTGGCCGGCGGGGGTGCGGATCACGAAGTTGTCGAGGTAGTAGAGGTCCTGGCGCTGGTAGTCGGGCAGTCGTACGCGCACTTCGTTTTCGTTGAGGCCGCGCAGCTGGCGCAGGGCGATGTGGCCGTAGAAGGCGTCGCGCAGTTGCTGACCGACGGCGGCGCCGGTGAGGCCCAGGGCCCGGCCTTCATCGGTAATCCGCACGTTGAACTGGGGTTTGCCAGGGCTGTAGTTGTCGTTCACGTTACGGGTCTGGCTCACCTGCTCCAGTTCGGCCACGAGGCGTTGGCTGGCGAGCGCCAGGGTGTCGATGTCGCTGTGGCTGAGATCCACGCTGATGTCGTCGCGCCACCCGCCCACGCCCTGTTCGGCTTCGAAGGTGATCTGATCTACCCCCTTGAAGTCGCGCAATTCGTTACGCCATAGGTTCACGATGTCGCCCACGGCCATGGTGCGGTCGGCTTCCGGGCGCAAGACCATTTCCACGTCGATGAATTGCTGACCGCGAACGTTGGTCTTGATGCCTTCCACGCTGTCGGCCAGGTGGGGATGTTCAGCCACCAGGCGTTCGGTGTCGTGGGTGATGTCCATGGCCAGTTCGCCGGCCCGGCGGGCGGTGGTGCCCACCGGCAGGCGCACGGCGGCTTCGATTTCGTCGGCCGGGGCTTGCGGCATCATGATCATGCCCATGTGATCGCTGGCGGCATAGGCGCCGGCCACCACCATGATGGTGAATGCGGCGCTGAGCGTGATGTAGCGAAAGCGCAGGGCGAGGTCGAGCAGCGGGCGGTAGCCCTTTTGCACCACAGCCTCGAAGCCGCGCGAGAACTGGCGCTGCACGCCGTGCATGGCGCGGCCATACACGGTAACGCTGCCCCTGCCGCTATGGGCCAGGTGGGCGGGCAGGATGAAGAGCGCCTCGAAGAGCGACAGCGCCAGCACCAGAATCACCACGATGCCCAGGGGCCACCAGAAATTGCCGACCGTGCCCGGGATGAAGAGCAGCGGCAAAAAGGCCACGATGTTGGTGAGAATGCTGAAGGTGACCGGCCCGGCGATGTCGCGAGCGCCCTGAATGGCCGCCTGCATGGGGCCAAAGCCGCGTTCGCGGTACTCGTGCACGTTCTCGCCCACCACGATGGCGTCATCCACCACGATGCCCAGCACCATGAGAAAGCCGAACATCGAAATCATGTTGATGCTCACGCCCGCTGCGGGCAGAAACAGCACGCTGCCCACGAACGACACGGTCATGCCCATCATGATCCAGAAGGCCAGCCGGTACTCCAGAAAGAGCGCCAGGATCACCAGCACGATGATCATGGCCATCACGCCGTTTTCCAGCAGCATGGTCATGCGGTCGCTGAAGTGTTCGGCGCGGTTGCTGTCGATGCGCAGGTGCACGGCGTCGGGCAGTGTGACCTCGAGCTCGGCCATCACCCGCTCCACCGCACTGGCGATATCGAGCGGCGATTGGTCACCCGTGCGAAAGATGCCGATTTCGACCGAGGGCTGGCCGTTGAAGCGCGAGTGAAAGCCGGTTTCGTCGAAGCCGTCGCGTACCGTGGCGATGTCGCCCAACGTGACGACGCCGCCGGATTCGGCCGTCAGGATCACAACGCTGTCGAAGGCATCGGCCCACTGTCGTTGCCCGGTGAGGCGCAGCAGGATGTCGCCGTTGTCGGTGGCCATCGAGCCGGCGGGGATGTCCGAACTGGATTGCTCGATGCGCGCGGCCACGTCGGCCAGCGTGAGGTTGTACTTGCGCAGGGTGTCCTGCGGAATTTCCACACTGGTGAGATAGGCCGGCACATCTTCGATTGTGGCCTGGGTGATCCCGGGCTCGGAGAGCAGCCGGATTCGCACTTGCTCACCCAGCTGGCGCAAGGTCCAGATGTCCACCTCACCATACAGAGTGAGCTCCATCACGTCGTGGGTGGGCGCCATCAGCCGGATCTGCGGATCTTCGGCCTGTTCGGGAAAGGTGCGAATGCGATCCACCGCCTGCTCGATGTCCTGCAGGGCCTGCATGCGATTGCTGCCCGACACCAGCTCCAGCAGAATGGTGCCGGTGCCTTCGCGCGCGGTCGAAGTCATCTCTTCGATGCTCGAGATGCCCTGCACGGCTTCTTCCACAGGTAGCAGGATGCCCTTCTCCACCTCTTCCGGTGCGGCGCCGGGGTAGCTCACCGTGACCTGCACCATGTCGAGCTCGAACTCGGGGAACACCTCCTTTTGCACCTGGAAGGCCATCCAGACGCCGCCCACCAGCAGCAAAATCATCAACAGGTTGGCGGCGATGGCATTGCGGGCCATCCACTCGATGGCGCCCGTGCCTGGTTTGCCGGCGGGAGCCTCATTCATTGGCGTCGCCCTCCAGCCGCAGGCGCGCGCCTTCGACCACCGACACCAGATCGCTGACGATCACCTGCTCGCCGTCGTTCAATCCGCTTGAAATGTAGGCATAATCTGCGTCGCGAAACACCACATCCACGTCGCGGATCACGAGCTGGCGATCTTCCATGACCCATACCGTGTCGTTGCGGCGCAGCAGGTCCTGGCGGAGACGAACCACGTCCTGCAGTGGCCGGCCGGCGATCTCGGCCCGCACCAGGGTGCCGAGGATGAGCGGCGGTGCGGGTTCGGGCTGGGTCAGCGCGAGCGGGTCGTCGACGGCAATCAGGGCACGTGCCATCCGGGCGTTGGCGTCGAGGTCGCCCACCAGTTGCTGCAACCGGGCTTGCCGGCTCGTACCCGACAGCCAGAGCGTGTCGTGGTACAGCGTCACGGGAGTTTCGGGCGCGTCCGGGCCATCGTCGAAGGCCAGCCAGGGCAACTTGGCAAGCGGGATGGTCGCTTCTACCCAATACTGCTCCGTGCCCACCAGCCGGCCGAGTGTCTGGCCCGCGCTCACCTGTGAACCGACGGTCACGTCGCGGCTCAGCACCCGTGCCGGGAACGGTGCCCGAATCTCGGTGCGGGCCAGATCGAGTTCGGCCTGTTGCACCGCGGCTTCGGCAGCGGCGATCTGTGCGCGGGCCTGTGCCATCTGCGGCTCGCGCAACATCAGGGCCCTGCTGCCCGAAGCGATCTCGCCGCCCAGCAACTCGAACTCCTGACGGGCCACGGCCTGCTGCCCCTGCTCCAGCTGCAGGTTGGCCTGCGCCTGCTGCAGCTCGCTGCGGCGCTGCCGCAAGGCGGCGTCGTAGTCGGCCGGGTCGATGCGCAGCAGCAGCTCTCCTTCGTCCACACGATTACCGGGCGAGAACGCCTCGGCCTGCTCGACCACCTGCCCCGCCACCCGCGACCCGAGCATGACTTCGCGCGCGGGGATCACCTGGCCGGTGACCACCACCGACGGTCGATAGTTGTCGCGGCGCACCGTTTGCACATCCACCAGCATGGCAGTTTCGCGTGCGGTGTCGGAGCGCGTGGCCGTGGGCTCGGTCTGGAAGATCAGCCAGATCAAGGCAATGCCACCGAGCAGGATGAGCAGCGAGATGAAGGCGGTCTTGAGGGGTCCGGCCCGTCGGGATTCGGGACGAACGACGGATTCGTCAACGGCTTGATTCATGAAGACACAGGAGTGGAGCCGGCAGGTGAGGACGGCGCTGCCGGCGTCGGAAGATCGATGCGGCCTGCCAGCGCGCGATAGAGCGCCACACGATTGACCAACATCTGCTGGCGGGTGGTGAGCCGGGTGCGACTGAGGTCTTGCTGACCCTGCAGGGCATCGAGCACATCGAGGTAGCTGGCGGCCCCGTTGAGGTAGCGGGTACGCAATTGTTGCAGAGTGGCATCGGCCAGATCGATCCGTTCATCGAGGCTGGCCAGTCGCTCGCGCAATTGTTGCTCGCGAGTGAGGGCATCTTCTACCTCACGGATGGCGATAAGCACGGCCTGGCCGTAGTCGCGTACCAGGGCGTTGCGCGCGGCTTCGGCGCGGCTGACGTTGGCCCGTCGTTCACCGCCATCCACCACCGGCGCCAGCAGATTTCCGGCCAATGACGACAGCCAGCGATTGAACAAGGCGCCCGGGTCGCTGGCCATCGTGCTGATCGACGCCTCGATGGAAAACCGCGGAAACTGATTGGAGATGGCGGCCGCCAGATCGCGATCGGCCGCCTGGATCTGCAACCATTGCTGCTGCAGATCGGGTCGGCGCAGCAGGAGTGACGCAGGCACGCCGGTGGCAGGCAGCGGGGGCAAGTCGGGCAGCGCGGCAGCATCCGGCAACGAGATCTGGCCGGGCGCCATGCCCTGCAGCACGGCCAGCTGATTCTCCAGCACGGTGATCTCGGCGGCCACTTCGTTCAGCCGGTCGTCAGAGGCTTCGACCAGCTGACGTTGTCGCAACACATCGGCGCTGCTGCTCATGCCAGTGCCAAAGCGAGTCTCGATCACCGTGAGCACATTGCGATTGGTGGCGAGCTGGTTCTCGGCCAACTGGCGCTGCGCGTGTTGCTCCAGCCACTGAAACCATGTGTTGGCGATCTCGCCACTCAGCGAGATCGCGGCGGCCTGATAGTCGGCTTCCGAGGCCGAAGCCCGCAGCTGCTCGGCGTCGGCCAGCGCCTGCACCCGGCCCCAGAGGTCCACCTCGTAGCTGGCGCCCAACCCCACATTGAGTGTCGTGGTGCCGGCGGCGTCCGAGACCTGACGTTCGGCACCCGCGGTGGCATCCAGTGTGGGAAAGCGCGACGCCTCCTGGCGACGGGCCACCGCCTGAGCTTGCAACAGCCGCTGATAAGCGGCCTGGAGACTCAGATTGTCCTCCAGGGCGCGGGCCACCAGGTGGTTCAAACCGGGGTCATCGAACGCCTGCCACCAGGTGCTGGCCACCAACTGCTGCCCCGTTGCGGAAAACGCCTCGGGCAACGCCGGAGGGTCGCCGGGTGGCGGCAGCTGCGTGGCGCAGGACGCCAGAAGACACACCGCCATCCAGGGCAGGAGGCGATAGCGCGACGGAAGAGTGGCGACGACCATGGCGAGCCGGTTTGAGGGAATGTGAAAGAGTACCAGTGCACACGATGAAGTGCTGGCGGACCGGGGCGCTGGCGGAAAGTTCCAGCCGCTCATTTTTTGGCGGGATAGGCCTCGGCGCCAGACTACCTGACCAACACCTCTCAGCTCTGTCAACCCACAAAATCCATTCCTCTCAATTATGTTGTAACGCTTTCTGCGAATGACTCGGATCACTCGATATTAAGCGTAGGGTGACTACAGAATCTTGGAAACCTGAAACCACCGCAGAACGATTTCACGGATTCCTCCCTTCGGCGCAAATGTAACCAAGATTGTCTGTAAGTTTCCATTCTTTTTAAAAAGACCGGTGACTCAGGCGACACAAAATAACCATTCCCGCCGCGAGAACAGCTTCGCCGATGCTTTCGGCATTCAATTCCCTCGACTCCACGAACGCTCAGAGAATGCGCCATGAAAAACCAACCGATTTATATTGCCGTGCTTCTGTTAGCCGTCGGCCAAGTTGCCTTGGCCGCACCGGCGCCCGGCGGATCGATACCGCTACTCCAGATTCCTCCGCCCCCCGAACAGCCGCACCAACCGCCATCGCTCGAAATCAGAGAACGCACGTCAACCCCGGCGGTAGAGAGTGTTGACACCAGCAAGATTCGCGTCAATCAAATTCGATTGGAAGGCAATCCGATTTATTCCGAATCGGAATTGCTGGCGATCTCCGGGTTTGTTCCAGGAAGCGACCTCACTTTGACCGAACTGCGGGCCATTTCGGCAAGCATTGCCGAGTTCTACCATCAGAATGGTTACTTCCTGACTCAGGCCTATTTGCCCGCGCAAGATATCAAGGAAGGGATAGTCACGATCGCGGTCGTGCCCGGCCAATACGGCAAGGTCACCATCAACAATGAAACCAATTTGTCGAACGGTTTGGCCAATCAGCTGATCGGTGGCGTCGATAGCGGCGATCTCGTCGAGTCCGGACCGCTGGAAACCCGACTCCTGCTGCTCTCCGACCTGCCTGGCGTCGAGGTCAATAGCACCTTGGTACCCGGCGCCGCACCCGGCACCTCCGATCTCAACGTGAATCTGACCCCCGGTCGACGCGTCACTGGCAGTATCGATGCCGACAATGCCGGCCTCCCTGCCACTGGCGAGTACCGCCTCGGCGGCACGATCAACGTCAACAATCTGGCCGGTCTGGGCGACGTCGCCAGTCTGCGCCTGCTGAGCTCGGGAACCGGCATGACCTATGGTCGGGGTTCCTATCAATTCCAGGCAGGGCGAGCCACGCTGGGCGCCGCCTACACGCAGCTCGGCTACAAGCTGGGCGATGAGTTCGAAGACCTCGGGGTGCATGGTACGGCGCGGATCGCCAGCGTCTACGGCAGTTATCCGCTCATTCGCACGCGTGACACGAACTTGTATGCCCAGCTCGGTGTTGATGCCCGGTCGTACAAAGATGAAATCGATCTGACCAATACCGAGACGAGAAAACGAGCCTATGTGTTGATGCCGGGAATCTACGGCAACCACCGCGACAACTTTGGTGGCGGCGGGCTGACGGCTTACGGTCTGACACTATCGGTGGGCAAGCTGGATATCCGCAGCGACGACGCAAGACGCTTTGACGAGGCCACTGCGGACACTCAGGGCGGCTACGGCAAACTCGCCTTCAATGCCATGCGGCTGCAGCGTGTCACCGACTCCGTATCGTTTTACGCCGCCATCAATGGCCAGGTGGCTTCGAAGAATCTGGACATCTGGGAAAAAATGGAACTTGGCGGCATGTATGGCGTTCGTGCGTATCCGGCCGGTACTGCCGTTGGCGATCAGGGGTACATCATCAATCTGGAAGCCCGCTACCTGCTGCCAACCCAATCGACCGGCCTCCCGGGCAGAATGCATTTACTCGCGTTGTTTGACACCGGCACCATCCAATACAACAAGAATAGCTGGACGAGTTCTGACAACACAGTGTCCGTACACGGTGCGGGCGTGGGCGTGATGTGGTCAGACCTCAACAACTTCGCGCTGAAAGGCTACTACGCCAGAAAGATCGGCAGCACACCAGATACCCTCGACGACAGCTCATCCGGGCAGTTCTGGGTGCAGATGGTCAAGTATTTCTAAATTCGTTGAATGGTTGCGCTCGGGAAATTCCTCGGGCGGGCCAGGATCAAAAAGGTAAACCATCATGAATGTCACCCATCCGCCCTTCCGCCCAGCGTCACGCCCTGAATTCCTGCTCACCCGGTTGACCCTCGGACTGGCTTTTGCCTTTGCCACCTATGCGCATGCAGCTCCCCTGAATGGCAATGTCGTTGCGGGCAACGCGAGCATCAGCGCCAATGCCGGCAATACCGTGATTACCCAGACGACGCCCAGCGCAGTGATCAATTGGCAAGCGTTCAGCATTGGCGCTGCCGAGTCGGTCAATTTCGTTCAACCCAGCAGCAGCGCGGTGATTCTCAACCGCGTTATCAACCCGAATCCGAGCAATATTCAAGGCTCGATTTCGGCCAACGGCAGAGTATTTCTGGTCAACCCCAACGGTATCGTGTTCGGGCCAACCTCCCAGGTCAGTGTGGGCGGCATGGTTGCTTCCACGCTCGACATCACGGATGCCGACTTCACGGACGGCACGTATCAGTTTGCCGGCGACAGCACTGCCGAACTGCTCAACCAGGGCGAACTCAGCACCAACGCCGATGGCGGCCACGTGGCCCTGCTCGGCGCTCAGGTGAACAACGACGGGATCATCAACGCTCAGCTTGGCACCGTGGCGCTGGCCGCAGGCTCTGCCGCCACGCTCGACTTTGCCGGCGACAACCTGCTCAACGTCACGGTAGACCAGGGTGCTGTCGATGCCCTGGTGAACAATGGTCACATGATCCTGGCCGATGGCGGACAGGTGTTGATGACGGCTCGCGGTGCGAGCGGCCTGCTGGCCAATGCGGTCAACAACACGGGGCTGGTGCAGGCACAAACCCTGCAGGATCAGAATGGCACCATTCGCCTGATTTCGGGCGATGAGGGCGGAACCACCACGGTGGGCGGAACCCTCGATGCCTCGGGTACCGCGGCCGGACAGACCGGCGGGCTGGTGGAGGTTCTGGGTGAAACGACAACGTTTGTCGACGCCGACGTCGACACCTCCGGTGACGCGGGCGGCGGCCAGGTGGTGGTGGGCGGCAACTCGGGCGGTGCCGGCCCGCTGGCCAACTCGGTCGACACCACGGTAGACGCCCTGACGGTGATCAAGGCCGACGCGATCCAGACCGGCGATGGCGGCCATATTTCGGTATGGGCTGATGCGTCGACAGTGGTTGACGGCACCCTGAGCGCGCGCGGCGGCGCTCTGGCCGGCGATGGCGGCCTGGTCGAAACCGGCGGCCCCCAGGTCAGCCTGGGCGATAGCGCGACGGTGACCACACTGGCACCCAATGGCGAGACGGGCACCTGGCTCATGGGACCGGCAAACTGGACCATTGCCACGGCGGGCGGTGATGAAACTCCCGCGCAAGTCACCACCAGTCTGGCGAGCAGCGACAGAACCATTTCTGCCATCTCCACCATCCGCGTGAACGATGCCGTGACGTGGACCACACCTCAGGATCTCACGCTCAGCGCCGGTAATGACGTGGAGGTGAACGCGGCCATCACGGCAAGTACCGCGGGCGCCCAGCTGAACATTCTCGCCGGCAATGATGCCCTGATCTCAGGTGCGCTCACCGCAAGTGGGGCGGCGAATCAGATCAACGTGACGGCAGCACGCAATATCATCTCGACATCGGCCATTACGGCAAGCTCGCTGGATACCGAGCTCAACATGACGGCCGGGCAGGATATCGTGGCCACCACCCTCACGGCCGACGGTGGCGGATCCATCGACCTTCGAGCAGACCGGCACGTGACGGTCGATACCGTGTCGGCAGCCGCCGGCGAGGGCCAGGTGACCCTGATTGCCGACAATGACGGCTCGGGACCAGGGGTCGACGGCGGCACGGTGGTGGTCGGCACGGCCATCACGGCGATTGACACGCTGATCCGGTTCAATCCGGTCACGTACGCGGCAACACCGTCAGAGGTGGCGGCCTACACGGCCAAGATCGTGGGGGCGGCAGACATCAAGGCCTGGGTGTTCACCCAGGCCGACAACAAGGTTTATGACACCACCACCGCGGCCACCTTACGCTTCAATGGCACGCCAACCGACGCCAGCGCGGTCACGCTCGATGCCGGCACAGCCACCTTCGACACCAAGAATGTGGGCAACGACAAAACCGTGACCTACTCGGGTTACAGCCTGGGCGGAACCCACACCAATCTTGCCCTATTCGCCGCAGAGGGCACCCACACTGCCGACATCACCCCGGCGTCACTCACCGTGACCGCCACCGGCACCAACAAGGTGTACGACGGCAACACCACCGATGTGGTGACGCTCACCGCGACACCGCTGGCCGGCGATACGGTCACCCTGACGAATGCCGACGCCAACTTCGTCGACAAGAATGTGGGTACCGGAAAAACCGTCAACGTGACGGGCATCGCCCTGACTGGCGCCGACGGCGGCAACTATGTGGCCAACACCACAGCCGTCACCGTGGCCGACATTACGCCCCTGTTCCTGACGGTAAGCGCTACCGGCACCGATAAGGTGTACGACGGCAACACCACCGACGTTGTCACGCTGGCCGCAACGCCCATTGCCGGTGATGCCATCATCCTGGCCAACAGCGCTGCCAACTTCGTCGACAAGAACGTGGGCACCGACAAGACGGTCAACGTCAGCGGCATCACGGTCACTGGCGCCGATGCCGGAAATTACGTGTCCAACACCACCACCGCCACCACGGCCAGCATTACGCCCGCCACTTTGGTGATCGATGCCACGGGCAGTGACAAGGAGTTTGATGGCACGACGGCTGCCACGGTTGCGCTTTCCGACAACCGCATTGCGGGTGATGATCTGACCACCGGCTACGGCGATGCCAACTTCGACACCCCCGACGTTGGCGAATCGAAGCCGATTATCGTGACAGACATCACGAGCTCAGGCACGGATTCGGGCAACTACGTTCACAACACGACCGCCACGACTACCGCCGACATCACCGCGGCCACCCCGGATATCCCCGATACACCGGTGAATCCCGACACCCCCGTCAATCCCGATACGCCGGTGAACCCCGACACTCCCGTCAATCCCGATACGCCGGTGAACCCCGACACTCCCGTCAATCCCGATACCCCGGTGAACCCCGACACCCCCGTCAATCCCGACACCCCCGTCAATCCTGACACCCCCGTCAATCCCGACACGCCCGACGTCCCCGAGACCCCCATCACTCCCATCGTGGGGCCTGACGGCTCCACCGACGACACCCCCATTGCGGGCATCCCGGTCACACCCATCACAACCGAAAATCCGGCGCCGATCGTGCTGCAGAAGGACACCGTGTACGGCGGTCTCTATGCCACACCCATCGTGCCCCTGGCCATGCTCGGTGCAGGCGCAAGCCAGGGCGGCCCGGGATACCGCTACGATGTCGGGCCGGCAGCCAGCACGCTGTACGTGGGCCCTCAGCCCGCCAGCACGCTGACGGTGGTTCAGTCGCCCAGGTCGCCCGAGCTCATGAGCCTGTACCCCGAAGCGCCCGAGGCTGTGGTAGTGCCGTATGTGGCGCCAACCCGCCTGCCCAGGCAGGGACGTAACTGATGCTCAAACCCGGATTCAGCACTCGGGCCATCAAGCTCGTCGGCGCAGTGCTGACGAGCCTGATGCTCACGGTGAGCGCCCCGGCGTCAGGTCAATCGGTCGACCTGACGACCGACGCGCGAAACTTCGTCGCCTGGGTGCTGCATTCGGGTGACCATCAGAACCTTCCCTTTATCGTCGTCGACAAGCAGGCTGCCAGGATCTTTGTCTATGGCGGCGACGGCACGCTTCAGGGCGCCGGTGCCGCCTTGCTGGGGATTGCGGTGGGCGACGATTCGGCACCTGGCATCGGCGAGAAACGACTCGCCGATATTGCCCGGCAAGATCGCACCACCCCCGCCGGGCGCTTCGTGGCAGATCTTGGGCGAGACATCAAGAATGCCGAACTCCTGTGGATCGACTACGACACCGCCCTGTCGTTGCATGTGGTCATCACCTCGAACGTTGCGGAGCGACGCGAAGAACGACTCGCCAGCGACCTGGCCACGGATCTTCGAATAACTTATGGCTGCATCAACGTCGCGGAACGCTTCTATCACGACGTGGTGTTTCCGAACTTTCAGGGCACCAGCGGCATCGTGTACATCCTGCCGGAAGTGCATTCCATCGAGCAGGTGTTTGGCTACGAAGCCGCGCGCTTCGCCCAGCGCTAGCAAGAGGCGGCGCCTGTGGCGGCTGGCGCCATGCCCTATGCCCGGACAACCACCAACGAGTTTCAGCGCACGCCCAACCATTGCGGCACCGAGAGTGTGAGCGCCGGCACATAGGCTATCGCCAGCACGGCAACGATCATGGCGGCCAGAAACGGCATCAACGGCTTCACCAGACGATCGATCGGCACACCGGACAGGCTCGAGCCGATGAACAGCGTCAGGCCGACCGGCGGGGTGACATGCCCCAGCGCCAGTGCCGAAAGCAGCAGAACGCCGAAGTGGAGCGGATCGAAGCCGAGCGCCATGGCGATGGGGTGCAGGATTGGCGTCAGGATGATCAACGCCGTGGCGGGGGTGAGAAAGCAGCCCGCTGCCAGGGCCATCAGAATGACGTTGATCGCAAAGAAGGCCTTCGACGGGAAGTGCTCAAGCAGAAAGCCCGACAGGTTCTGGGGCACGCGCTCGATCGTCAGGATCCAGCCAAACACCTTGGCGATCGCCAGCAACAGCATGATCGAGCCTATCGTCAGACAGGCAGCGCCGAACAGGCGTGGCAACTCCCGCCAGCCGATGTCGCGGTACACCACCACGGTGAGCAGCAGGCCGTAGGCGAAGGCGATCGCGGCCGATTCGGTCACGGTGAAGAAACCGGTAAAGATGCCCCCCAGAATGATGGCGGGAAGGAGCAACGTCGGTAGCGCATCGCGTGTGCAGAGCGCCAGTCGTCGCCCGGAGAATGGCTGAGGAACCCCGTAGCCGTGGCGTCGGGATTGCGCCCACGCGATGACCATCAGCGACACGCCGATGGCGATGCCGGGCACGATGCCCGCGGCAAAAAGCTGGTCGACGGGCGTGCCGGTCAGCCACGCGTACAGGATGAGATCGATCGACGGCGGGATCAGATTGCCCATCACCGACGAGGTGCAGGTCACAATCGCGGCGAAGGCGGCCGGATACTTGCGACGCGTCATCTCCGGAATCATGACGGAGCCGACCGCCGCCGTATCGGCGGTGGCTGCGCCCGAGATCCCCCCGAAGAACATCGACGCCAGCACATTGGCATGCGCCAGCCCACCTCGTGCCCACCCCACCAGCGCCTCACACAGTGCCACCAAGCGGCGGCCGATACTGCCGCGCGACACCAGTTCGCCGAACAGAATGAACAACGGGATCGCCAATAGCGGCGAGGAGTCGATGGCGGCCACGAGCTGCTGCGGCACGATGGTGCCAGGCAAACGCCCCTGCCACAACAGCGCAGCCGCACAGCCCAAAGCGAGCGCAAACACCACCGGCACCGACAACAGCAGCGAACCGAAGAAAACCGCGAACAGGATGAGGGTCATGAAGTGGCGGCGTTATCGGTGGGTGTCATGGCAGTCGAACCAAGGCGTTCGGGCAGCGTCAACAACGTGCTCAACAACATCAGTGCAGCGCTGGTGGGGGCCGATGCGTAGACCCAGGCCATGGAGATCTGCAGCGTGGAAGAGGTCTGCGTGGCCACCCGCCGGCTGATGCCTATGCCGTAGTACACGAGATACGCCAACGCCAGCATCACCAGGATCAACACAAGGGCTTCCAGCACCTGGCGTTGGCGGCCCTGCAACGCACGAATCAGCAGATCCACACGGTGCAGGACACCCTCCTGCCAGGCCGCGGCGCCTCCCAGCAGTGCACACCATACGAAAGCAAAACGTGCCGTTTCGCTGGTCCAGTGCAGACCCACCCCGAACAGATTGCGACTGACCACCTGACCCGTTACGCACAATACGATGACGAGAAGAAAGAAGGCGGAAAGCCCGACTTCCAGTCGGAACAGCTGACGGGCGAGCGAGGAACGAACGGACATCGGGCCGAGCCTCTCTGTCATGAAAACGGTGTTCGGGAGCGCGAACCGCTTGGCCCGAACACCGCGAGGCGTGAATTATTCGACGGCGCGGATCCGGTCGATCCAAGCCTTGCCCCCAACCTGATCGGCCTGACTGTCGAGCACCGTGGTCGCGCGCTCGGCCCACAAGGCGGCGTCGGCTGGCTCGTGGATGGTCACGCCCATTTCGGCGAGTTGATCGAACAAGGCGTTTTCACGCTCCAGAAACAGCTCGCGCTCGTAGCGCACGGCCACGTCGGCAGCTTCCAGTACCGCTTGTTGCTGCTCCGGGTTCAGGGCATCGAAACTCGACTTGGCCATCATGAAGTTGTGCCAGGAGAAGATGTAGTTGATACGGGTGTAGTGCGGAGCGACCGTGTTGAAGTTCATCGACTTGTAGCTCACGCCTGTGCCTTCACCGCCATCGACCAGTCGTTGCTGCAACGAGACGAACACGTCGTTCCATGAGATGGGCGTGGGCACTGCGCCCAGTTGCTCCCAAGTGGCAATGATCGCGGGGTTCTCCATGGTGCGGATTTTCATGTCGCGCAGGTCGTCGAGGTTCTGCACAGGCTTCTGGGTGTAGAGATCGCGCGCACCCCCATAGCCGTAGCCGAGCTTGATGAGGCCCTGCTGCTCCATCTCGGCCGCGAGCGTGTCGCCCACGTCGCTGTCCATCACGGCGAACAGGTGATCGACGTCGCGAAACAGGAACGGCAAGCTCATCGCGCGAAATTCGGGCACGAAGTTGGCCGTCAGCGCCGAGGTCACGGTGGTGATATCCACGCTCCCGGTCTGCAGCCCTTCGATCAAGGTGCGCTCGTCACCCAGCTGGCCGGCAGGAAAAATCTCGACGGTGAGCTCCGGTGCGCGAGTCGACAACTCTTCTGCAAAGCGCTCTGCCATCAGGTGATAAGGGTGGTCCTGCTCCAGCACATGGCCGAAGGTCAGCGTCTGCGCGCTGGCGGCAGATCCAAACGCCAGACCCAACAGGGTGGTGGTGCCAAGAAGTGCCGTTGCGAGTTCGATGCGGGTCGTCATGGGATTCCCTTGGGTTCTTCGGGTCGTGAAAAGTACCCATCCTAGGGAACACATATTGCAGCCGTATGACCCTCAAGCGTGGCGACGACCCTGACTTCCGGAAATTGCCCCAACACCTTGACCGACTCCAATTTGTGATAGTTTGCCGCCATGCAAAAAGCCACTCCGCCGCGAGCTTTCAAACCCGCCCGAACGCCGGCCGGCGGGTCCGCTTTGCCCACCGCGATGCTGTCGCGTCTGCGCAGCGAATCCCCCAACTTTCCACCAACCGCACAGCGTATTGCGCAATACGTGATCGAGCATGCCGACAGCGTGATCCACATGTCGATTACGGAGCTCGCAGAACGTACCGATGCCAGCGAAGGAACTGTCATCGGCATGTGCCGCCGGCTTGGGGCGAGCGGATTTCAAGAACTGAAGATCCTGCTCGCGCGCGACCTCGTCGAACCGATGCATTTGATCCAGGAGGATCTAACGGCGGGAGACGACTTCGCCCAGGTCAGCAATCGGGTGTTCGCAGCACATGCCGCATCGGTAACTGAAACTCGCAAACTCTTGTCGATCGAAGCACTTTCCGAGGCCGTCGGCTTGATGCGTGCGGCGCGCAGAATCGACGTATTCGGCATCGGCAGTGCGGCACCGGTCGCCATGGACCTCGCCTACCGACTGCAACAACTCGGAATAGAGGCCAATGCGCTGGTCGACTCGCACGTGCAGGCGGTACGTGCCGCTATGGGTGGTGCGGAGGTCACGACGATCACCATTTCGCACTCCGGCAGTACCGTAGAAACAGTCTTGGCCACGAGACTGGCAAGGGAGTCGGGTTCGCGCACGATCGGAATCACTCGACTTGGCAAGTCGCCTTTGGCACGCTATTGCGATGTCGTGCTGCACACCGTCGCCAACGAAACGCGGTTTCGGCCCGAGGCGATGAGCAGTCGCGTTGCGCAACTGACGATCATCGATACGCTGGTCAGTTGCTGCGCAATTGCCGATCCCGAAACCACAATCTCGCAACTCGAGCGCAGCGCACGCGTCATCTCAGAAAAGCGCTACTAATCGCGGTACAAAGTCACCTCTACGAAGGCCGCACCAATTGCACGCGCGATGCCGCCATCGGTCACTGGATTGTCACCGATCACCACCGCCGCAGCTGGCGCGCAACCCAGCCGATCCAGCGCCAGGGTCGCCATGGCCGGTTCGGGTTTACCAAGGTTGGTTACGCGCCGGACACCCGAGGCAGCCTGAATCGCGGCAACAATCGCGCCGGTCTCGGGCACCACACCGTTCCGTCCGGTGGGATGGTTGGCATCAAGGTTTGAGGCCACCAACGCTGCGCCACGACGGACAAGGTTGGCCGCCATCAGCAGATCCGTATAGTGAAATCCGGTAAATCGGCCGACTGCCACCATGCCTGCATCTGTCGAGAACACGGCCCCTTGTGAACGCGCGCTGGCTTTCAACTCCGGCGAGATCAGTGCCAACACGGGCGCATGCTGGCTGAACCGTACGATCTCATCGACCAGTAGCATGCCGGCCGTGAAAATGTTTTCGACAGGAATCTGAATTCCGTTCCCGGCCAGTCGCCGGGCAATGGTTTCCGGCAGATCGGTGGAGTTGTTGGTGAGAACCGCGCAGCGACCGCTGTAGCGATCGATCAGTTCGGCGGCGCCTGCCACATCGCGCTCATCGAGGAGCAGAGTGCCATCGAGGTCGAACAACAGCGCTTCGAGGGGCATCGATTCGAATGCGGCAAGATCGATGAAACGTGAAGACATCATTGGGTGTATGGGGCTCGGATACATGGGAGTCGGTTGGTTTCGTCCTTGGCGTCTCTGGCGTCGCGGACGAGATCATTTGTGCGCGGGGAAGTTCGTGGTGCCCCTGTCGAAGCGCGGAGCGTTTATGCAGCCGAGCAAGGGGCGGACGAGCAGGATCGCCGTCATACCCACAAATATCATGGTGATTGGGCGATCGAGGAAATAGACCAGATCGCCGCCCGCAAGCAACATGGCGCGACGGAAGTTCTCTTCGATCAGCGGCCCGAGAACGAAGCCGATCAACAACGGAGCCGGTTCGTACCGCGCAAGCCGCAGCGCATAACCAGCGACGCCGGCGAGCAGGACGACCCATACGTTGAAAACATGGGTGCCGAGGGCAAAGGCACCGATACAAACCAGCCCGATCACCACCGGGAATAGGTAGGCATAAGGAACCAGCAGCAAGCGCACCCAGATGCCAATCAGCGGTATGTTGATGATCAGCAGCAACAGGTTGCCGATCCAGAAGCTCGCGATCAATCCCCAGAAGACTTCGGGCTGTTCGCCTACCATCGCGGGGCCTGGAGAGATGCCGTGGATCATCAACGCACCCAGCATGATTGCCATCGTGGCCGATCCCGGGATACCGATCGTCAGGGTCGGGATGAAGGCCGTCTGGGCGGCAGCGTTGTTGGCGGATTCGGGCGCGCAGACGCCTTCGATTGCGCCCTTGCCGAACCGCATCGGATGGCGCGAGACACGCTTCTCCAGCGCGTAGGCAAGAAACGAGGAAATCGTAACCCCGGCACCAGGGAGCGCCCCAAGGACGCCGCCGATACTGAATCCGCGCAAAATAGGCCGCCACGAACGACGCAGGTCGTCCGGAGATGGCACCATTGAGCGCAACGGGATCGAGCGATCGATCAGCGTGTCGCGGCTACGTGCGACCGAGCCAATGACTTCCGATACACCGAATACTCCCATGGCGAGCGCAACCAGGCTGACGCCGTCATAGAGCGGGTGCAAACCCATCGTGAAGCGCTCCGTGGCCGTTTCGACATCAGTACCAATGGTACCGAGCATCAGTCCCAGCACAACCATCGCCAGCCCTTTCAAGGGTGACCCTTGCGTGATCGTGGCTGAGGCAACCAGGGCGAAGAGCATGATGGCAAAAAACTCGGCAGAGGCAATCTGCCGCGCGAGTTGGGCCAACAGCGGTGCGAGCGCAATGAGCGCAAGAATGCCCAGCGTTGCCCCGACGAACGAGGCGATGGTGGTCATGAACAGCGCCACCCCTGCCTTACCCTGACGTGCCATCGGGTTGCCGTCCAGACACGTGACGGCCGAGGACGAGGTGCCAGGAAGGTTGAGCAGGATCGACGTTATCGAGCCGCCATACTCCGCGCCATAATAAATGCCCGACAACAGGATGATTGCCGAGGTCGGAGGCATATGGAACGAGACCGGCAGCAACAACGAGATGGCGGCAAGCGAGCCGATTCCCGGGAGCACCCCAACCAGGGTACCGATCAGCACACCAATCAGGCAGTAGCCCAGATTCGTCGGAGTGCCGGCGACTGCAAAGCCGAGCGCGAGATTGCCTAGCAGCTCAGTCAATGGCCGCTCCCGAACGTCGGAATCGGCAAGCCCAGAACCTGAATGAACAGCAGCCAGGCACCAGCGGCCAGACCACTCGCAACTATGGCGGCCTGAACCGACGTCGTGTGCCGGTCGGCCCGACTCACGATGAGCGTGCACAGAAAGAGTGCTGGGACGAGCCCGAAGTTCGGCATCACCAGGATGAGTGCGAATATGCCGCCACCCACCATCGCCAGTGATCTCCATGCGACCGGCTGCCCGGTTGCGCAATGCCGATGCGTCAACCCGATCAGAGCCGCAAGGAGACAGATCGCTGCACCCAGCACGGCCGGAAAGTAACCCGGCCCCATCTGCTGCGGTGTGCCGATGCCATATGCACGCGCGCGCAGCAAAAAAATGACACCGAGCGCGAAAAGCACTATCGCGACGATACGCTCAGGCCAGACGCTGTAAGTGGCGGACGCCTTGCCCCCGTTGGATGTGGGTGTCATCGCGCTGTTCCCGCCGCGAGCCTGACCAGTGCATCCTGGTCAGGTGCCTCCTTCATGGCGCGATCACGAAGGTCGAAGCGCGGGCTCGTGTCCGTGAAATCGCACAGGTGCACGGTGATGCCGGAGGGATCGGCCAGAACAACGGAATAAGCCGGCGGTTCCAGGTTCGCAAGGGTGACCTCACCGGGCCCGAGGATCAGTTCCACCTGATGGTTTGTGCTTCGCTGGCATGCGAAGGGCAGGCCACACCAGACCCCATGCAGCGGGCGATGAAGGTGGCCGCAAAAGAGGTGGCGAACATTGTGGCGCCCCGCAACGGTTCGGGCAAGGCCATCTCGCCCCGCCAGCCCCCGGCAATCCATACTGCCAATGCCCACATCGGTAGGCGGGTGGTGCATGAAGAGGTAGACATCATCAGCGGCATAGCGATCGAGAGTGTCGGCGAGCCAGTTCAACCGTGCTTCGCACAGTTCGCCACCGGACTCACCCGGCTTGACCGTATCGAGCACAACGCAAGTGCCGCCCGGATATCGAACAACATATTGCAGATGCCCACTATCGCTCGCCAAATTGTCGGTGAAAACGTCGAAAAAATGTTCGTGTCGATCGTGATTGCCGAGAACGAGATGGCAGGTGGGCGTGAGCGGTTCGAGCGTGTGCTGCAAGAGCCGGTAGGCCGCGCGAGCACCGCACTCGGTGAGGTCACCAGTGATGATCACAAAATCAGCGTCAGAGTGATAACGATTAATGTGTGCCACGGCTGCGGCCAGCTTGGCGGCCGGATCGCGGCCATAGAGTGTCCGGCCTTCGGGAACGAGATGAGGGTCAGTGAGATGGATGAACTTCACGTTGTTCGCTCCGTGAGAAAGACGCCTGGATGCGGCTTGTCGACGCATCCAGAGCGATACCAGACGTGTGCTTCAGGGGGTATTTCAGCGTTTGAGGTCAAGACTCTTGGCAAGCGCGGTGTATTTCGCCACTTCGTCCTTCACGAAGCTGTCGAAGCGTTCGCCGGTCATTCCCTCGCCGCTCGTCACGCCGAGCGATTCGAGATACGCCTGAAACTCGGGTTCGGCCAGCGCTTTCTGTACCGCGTCGGCAAGGGTCTGACGGCGGGCGTCCGTGATGCCCGGAGGCGCGACCACGGCCCACCAACTGGTCATGTCGAAATCCTCGAAGCCGCTGGCCTCAAGTGGCGGTGCATCCACACCCGTCACCGACTCCGGGACGGTTACGGCCAGGGGACGAAGATCGCCTGATGCCAGAAACGGCGTTGCCGGCGTGATGCCGTCAAAGAACACATCGATCTCGCCTGCGATCAGCCCCTGCAGGGCGGGGGTGCTGCCTTGATAGGGCACGTGCAGCATTTCGACTTCGGCATCGGCTGCGAACTTGGCCGCGGCGAGATGCTGCACGCCACCGATGCCAGTCGAACCAAAAGTCACCGGCTTACTGGTGCTGCTGGCCTGCGCTTGCCGCACCAGGTCAGCCACACTCTTGAGCGGAGAGTCGGCCCGCACGGCCACAACATGCGGCTGACGCGCGAGCAGTGAAATAGGTGCGAAATTCGCTATTGCTGCGCGGTCCGCATTCGCCATGCTGAGCGGTGCCAGCACAACCGTTTGGATATGCGCCATCATCAACACATGACCATCCGCTTTGGAGCGCAGCACATGCTCTGCCGCCACAATGCCGCCGGCACCTGCCCGATTCTCGACGATGACAGGTGTTTCCCAGTGCTTTTCCAAATACTTGCCAAGTTGGCGGGCCATGATGTCCGTGCCACCGCCAGCGGGAAATCCAACCACCAGCGTCACAGGCTTCGACGGGAACGTCTCCTCCGCAGAGACATTGGACGTGACGGTGAAGGTGAGTGCCATACCTAGTGCGAGCCCGGAGAGGGTACGAACTGGGGAGTGGCGAAGAAAGGATATGGGTGCGTTCATCGGTGTGGCTCCTGATCAGGTAGTCCGTTCAGGATGCACGTCGACTATGACAAAAAAATGAACTTATTTTAATAAACTCAGAAAAATACTGAGTTTTTAGTATTTCTTTGACGCTAAACCCAAGGGGGACGAGCGACTCCGCGCAACCGCGGGCTCCGGCCTATGGGGAGCGGCGATGACAGCAGTCAGGCACCGCCAGTCGATCTCAGCCGCCGCCTCGGCCCTCCCCCCAACGCCAATCGCGAATCTCCGGCATGTCTTCGCCATGCTGGCGAATGTAGCGCTGGTGCTCGATGAGCTTGTCGTGAATGAATTGCGTCAATTCGGCAGCGCGCGGGCCGGCATCCGGCACGTGATCGATGACCGCTTTGGCAAGGTGGAAGCGGTCGAGCTCGTTGAGCACCACCATGTCGAAGGGTGTGGTGGTGGTGCCCTCTTCCATGAAACCATGAACGTGCAGGTTGTGATGATTGGTACGCCGATAGGTGAGTCGGTGAATCAGCGCGGGATAACCGTGGTACGCAAAGATGATGGGTTGGTTCCGGGTGAAAAGGCGATCGAATGCGTCGTCGCTCAGGCCGTGGGGATGCTTGCTCTGTGCCTGCAGGGTGAGCAGATCCACCACATTGACGACACGAATCCTGAGCGTTGGCACATATTGTCGAAGGAGCTCCACCGCGGCCAGGGTCTCCATGGTGGGCACATCGCCGGCGCAAGCCATCACCACGTCGGGCTCGGCGCCTTCGTCGTTGCTGGCAAACTCCCACACGCCCAGCCCGACCGTGCAATGTTTGACTGCGGCGTCGATATCCAGCCACTGCGGCGACGGCTGCTTGCCCGCCACGATCACGTTCACATACTGCCGGCTGCGCAAACAATGGTCGGTCACCGACAGCAGGGTGTTGGCGTCGGGCGGGAGATACACCCGAATCACCTCGGGCTTCTTGCTCATGACATGGTCGATGAAGCCCGGATCCTGATGGCTGAAGCCATTGTGATCCTGCCGCCAGACGTGCGACGAGAGCAGGTAATTGAGCGAGGCAATGGGCCGGCGCCATGGCACGTGGTTGGCCACATCGAGCCACTTGGCGTGCTGATTGAACATCGAGTCGATGATGTGAATGAAGGCTTCGTAGCACGAGAAGAAGCCATGGCGACCGGTGAGCAGGTAGCCTTCGAGCCAGCCTTCGCACTGATGCTCGCTCAACACTTCCATCACCCGACCATCGGGCGCCACGTGATCGTCGCTCGCCACGATCTCGGCCGTTGAGCATCGGTTGGTCACGTCGAACACCGCGCCCCAGCGGTTCGACACGGTTTCGTCGGGGCTGAAGACCCGAAACGTGTGAGGATTGGCCGAGATCACGTCGCGGATGAATTCGCCCTGAATGCGCGTGGCTTCTGCCATGGTGCCACCCGGGCTGGGCACGGCAACCGCGTAGTCGCGAAACTCGGGCAAATGGAGGTCACGCAACAGACTGCCACCGTTGGCGTGGGGGTTGGCGCCCATGCGCCGCGAGCCCTTGGGCGCCAGCTCGGCCAGTTCAGCGCGCAATCTGCCGTCCGCCTCAAACAGCTCCTCCGGGCGATAGCTTTTCAGCCAGGTTTCCAACGCCTTCAAGTGCCCGGATTTCGTCATGTCGCCCAGCGGCACCTGGTGCGATCGCCAGGAGCCTTCGGCGGGCTGACCCTCCACGGTTTTCGGCCCGGTCCAGCCTTTGGGCGAACGCAGAATGATCATGGGCCAGAGCGGACGCGCCTTGAAGCCGTTGTGGCGGGCCTCGGTCTGGATCTGCCGGATCTGACCGATGGCGGTGTCGAGGGTGGCGGCCATGCGCTGGTGCATGGGCATCGGCTCGTCGCCTTCGACAAAATACGGGCTGTAGCCGTAACCGCGAAGCAGGGCTTCAAGCTCCGCATTGGGCAGTCGTGCCAACACGGTGGGGCCGGCGATCTTGTAGCCATTCAGATGCAGAATGGGCAGCACCGCCCCATCGTGCACCGGGTTGAGAAACTTGTTCGAATGCCAGCTCGTGGCCAGTGGGCCCGTTTCGGCCTCGCCGTCACCCACCACGCAGGCCACCACGAGGTCGGGGTTGTCGAACGCCGCGCCATAGGCATGCGACAGGCTGTAGCCGAGTTCGCCCCCTTCGTGTATCGACCCCGGCGTTTCGGCCGCCACGTGGCTGGGGATCCCCCCGGGAAAGGAAAACTGCGTGAACAGCTTCTTCATCCCGGCTTCGTTCTGCGAGACGTCCGGATAACACTCGCTGTAACTTCCCTCGAGCCAGGTATTGGCCACCAGCGCCGGGCCGCCGTGCCCGGGCCCCGTGACATACAGCACATTCAGATCGTGCTGCTGGATCACACGGTTCAGGTGCACGTAGATGAAGTTCAGGCCCGGCGTGGTGCCCCAGTGCCCCACCAGCCGAGGCTTGATGTGCTCGGGTGCGAGGGGCACCTTCAACAGGGGATTGTCGTACAGATAGATCTGCCCCACCGACAGATAGTTGGCCGCCCGCCAATAGGCGTCCATCTTGTGGAGGAGGTCTGGCGAGAGCGGCTGGTTCATGGGTGGGCTCCTGGGTGTGGCGAGAACGGCGAATTGCCGTGGCGCCTGCACCGAGCGTAATGCCATGACGGGCGTTCGTCGAGCCATACCCGCGGCGGATCGCGACCACAAGAAAAACTCATCCCCCCACAAGAACAATTCGTTTTACCCGCCACCACCCGGCTCCCTACACTGCCCGTCACCCCCTTCCCCCCAGGAGTGACATCATGCAACGACGCGATCTACTCAAAGGCCTGATGCTGGTGGGCGCCCCCGGCGCTCTGAGTTTTCCGGCACATTTGGTGGCCAGCAACGCTTATCCTTCCCGGCCGATACAGGTACTGGTGGGCTTTCCCGGCGGTGGCGCGCTCGACGCCGCGACGCGCATCGTGACCGAAGCCCTGGCGGGTGAGGGCATCGAACCCGTGGTTGTCATGAACAAGCCGGGCGCGTCGGGAACCATCTCGCTGGCGCAGGTGGCCCGGGAGCCGGCCGACGGTTACACGCTGGGTCTCGCCACCTCGTCAAACCTGGGCATTGCGCCGTTTCTCTACCCCGAACTGCCCTACCAGCCCGCCACCGACTTCACGCCGGTGGGCCAGTTTGCGGTGAGCCAGAATGTGATCTATGTGAACCCTGAGAGCGGGATCGACGATTTCGAGGCGCTCGTGGCCAAGCTGAAGGCGGAGCCGGGGCAGCATCACTTCATCTCGCCCGGAGCCGGCACCACGCCACACCTGTGCTTCGAGCTGATCAAGGCACGCCTGGGGCTGGACGTCACGCATGTGCCGTTCAAAGGGAGCCCCGCGGCCCTCAGTGCTGTGGTGGCTGGCGAGGCTCTGCTGGGCATCGATGCCATCGGCCCGGCCCTGGGGTTTTTTCAGGGCAATCGGCTGACGCCGCTGGCGCAAACGGGTGCCTCACCGTTCTCGGGGCTGGCCGAGGTGGCCACCCTGAAGTCGTTGGGCGTCGAGGGTATTCCGGCAGGCACGTTTCTCGGACTGGTGGCACCCGCCGGTCTGCCCAACGAGATCCAGGCTGCCTTGAGTCGGGCACTGGCTGGCCTGACCGGCAACCCGGCCACCGCCAGTTCACTGGCCAAGGCGGGCATGACCACCGCCTACCTGGCGCCCGCCGAATTTGCCGACGCCATGCAGGCCGAAGCGGCCGCCTGGCGTGACGCCGTGGCAGCCGCTGATGCCAAGGCCTACTGAGGATGACGAGGGCGGATCGCACCATGCGCTTTGTGGTCATTGCAGACACGCACACCAACCCTGCCGACGATGGCGAGCTGTCGCCGTTTGCCTCGCATCGACAAACCAATGATCGCCTGCGACACGCGATCGAGACGGTGAACGCGCTTCAACCCGACTTCGTTGTGCATGTGGGCGATATGGTGCATCCGGTACCCGACGCCGAGCGGTACCCGGACGCGGTCGCCGCCTTCCGGCAGGCCGTGGCGGCGCTGCAAGCGCCGCTGCATCTGGTGCCGGGCAATCACGACTCGGGCGACAAGCACGCCGCGTATGTACCGGCCGGCGTGGTCAACGCCCGGCACCTGGCGCTGTACCAATCGCATTTCGGCCGGTATTTCTATTCGTTCGAGCACGACGACTGCCTGCAGGTGGTGCTGCATACCTCGCTGATCAACTCGGGGCTGCCCGAAGAAGCCGAGCAACGACAATGGGTGGAAGACACCCTGGCCGCATCGCAGCACCGACGCCGGTTTCTGTTCGTGCACTACCCGCCCTTCGTGGCCGAGCCGGAAGAACCGGGGCACTACGACAACGTCGATGAGCCGGGCCGCAGCTGGCTGCTGGATCTGATACGGCGCCATCGGCTCGACGCTGTATTCACCGGCCATGTTCACAACTTCTTCTGCCAACAGGTCGGTGACACGCCGGTGTACTTGATGCCCTCGACAGGCTTTGTGAGGGCCGATTACGCCGAGGTGCTGCCGGCACCACAGCCGGCAGCACATGAGAATGGCCGCAACGATACGGCCAAGCTGGCCATTCTTTGTGTGGACGTTCATGCCGAACGTGTGGTGCCACAACTGCTGAGGTTATACCCCGCTTCCGGGCTGAACGAGACAACGCCAACGCACCGTCAGGCGCCACAACGCGATTGGCCGCGGCTGCCTCCTGCCGCGGGCTGGATGCCGCTGCTCGGGCTGGATTTGCGCCACGACTGGACGCATGTGCACCACATCCCCTTCAGCAGCATGCTCGACGAATTCTTGCGCAAACCGGCGCGCAACGACTACCCGATCATGGCCCTGTGGGAACTCGGCGTTCGACATCTGCGCGTTCCCCTGCAGGATCTGCAATCCGCGGCTTCTCGCCAACGCCTGCAGTTGCTGGCGCATCATGGCTGCCGGTTTCGGGTGTTCGTCTTTGGCGTGCCCGATGCCGGCACCCGCGCCCTCCTGCAACGGCACCGGCCCATGTTGAGCGGCGTGGAAGTGATCCTGCCGTTACCCTTGGGGGCCGGGCAAGGCGAAGCCCTGGCCGCACTGAAACGTGACATCAATCTCCCCCTGACGCTGTCGCGCTTCTGGAATGCGGCTGCCGACAATCACCAGGGCAAGCAGGTGAAACTGCTGGTGGACCACGGCTTCACGCCAGACTCGCTGGATCCTGCGGATCCGGATCTGACCGATCTCATCGCCTTGGCCGATAGTGTGGTGTTCCGCGTATCGCAATCGATGGACGTCGCCGCCACCGTGTCGGCGTGCATCGACAGCGCCGAGCGGTTGCAGAAGACGGCTCAGGTGCATGTGCGCCTGGCCGACGACAATCCGGCAACGCCTCGCCGCGACGAATGGCACAACCTGAGGCGGGTGATGCAGGCGGCCATGGTCGCGGCCACTGGCGGCAGCCACGCGGTCTTTCTCGACACGCTCAACGATGTGGATCGCGGCTATTTTCCGCGTGTCGGGCTGGTGGACAATCTCTACAACCCTCGGCGTAGCGGCAATGCCTTGCGCACGCTCAACGGCCTGTTGAGCGCCAGCCCGCCGCAGGTGAATCCCACCTGGCGTCGCGGCGAGGCAGGCGATGTGGTGTCGATCGCCCGTGCGCACGATGCGCTGCATGTGTTCCTGCCTGCGGATGCGTCGGGGGCGTGGCAGCTGCCCCTGCCCGACGACATCACGCCACATGCCCGACTGGAGGCCTGGGATCTAATCGCAGGACAACCCGCGGCGTTGGCCGACTGTGGCTGGCCCGACCGAACCCTGACGGGGCCCGCCGGTCGCTTGCTGGCGGTGTTGGTCAAGAACGCCGCCCCCACCTGAAGGCGGTGGCTGGCGGAACAGCGTCAGATGGCTCCGGATCGATACGCGGAGGCAGCCTGTTCCAGTGCCTCGATCAGGGCGGCCATCGCCGGATTGCCCTGATGGGCCCGGGTCGGCGCAGCCACACAGGTTCGCCAGCGCGCCTCACCCGCCTCCAGGGGATGCACGGCGAAATCCGCCGGGGCCAATGCCTGGGTGGCGTAGCGCGGCAGCACCGCAATGCCCAGACCCTGGCGCACCAGGGCCAGCGCGGTGGAGAACAACTGCACTTCAAAACCGATCCGCAACCCGGTGTCACTGGCCAGCACATCCTGCAGCAGACTGTTCCATTGCCCACCCGAGCGGCCCACGAGGATCAGCTCGCGATCTTCCAGCTGGCGCCAGTTGACCGCCTCGTGGCGAGGCACCGGCGCCTGGCCGGCGCCAAAGACGACGCACAAGCTATCTTCGAGTAGCACTGACACGTCGAATCTGTTCGACTGGGCCATGACCCGGTCCAGCGCGCCTACCACGAGGTCGGCTTCGCCGCGCACCAGAAGATCGCCCAGCATGCGCACCGGGCGGTCAACGATGGCCACACGAACCGGCGCCTGATCGACCTGCAGGCGCCGAATGGCGGCGGGCAGCAAGGTGGCCGCCGACAACGGCCCCACCCCCACGCGGATCCACGTGGCCAGCGACGGCGAGTTGCCACGAATGTCGTCGAGTGCCCGGTCGATTTCGCCGCTGGCACGTACACCAGCCGCCTGCAGATGCTCGCCCGCCGGCGTGAGATGGCATTGACGACCTCGAACCACCAGAGGCTCGCCCACTTCTCGCTCGAGATCGCGAATCAGTGCACTCACCGCCGACTGGGTGATGAAGAGACGTTCGGCAGCCTGAGTAAAGCTCCCGGCTTGCGCGATCAGCGCCAGAGCCTTGAGCTGCCGAAGCGTCATTCTCAGCCCCGCTCGAACTCGAACTCGTCGTTCTTCCAGTCGACCTTGATGGTGTCCTTCTCGCCAAACTTGCCTTCGAGGATGAGTCGGGCGATGGGGTTTTCCACCTCCTGCTGGATGGCGCGCTTGAGCGGGCGGGCACCGAACACCGGATCGAAGCCCTCGAGAGCGAGCTGGTCGAGCGCGGCATCGGTGATCTCGAGCTGCATCTCGCGCTGGGCCAGGCGCTCCTGCAGGCGCAGCAACTGGATGCGCGCGATGCGGGCGATGTGCTGGTTATCCAGCGCGTGAAACACCACCACCTCGTCGATCCGGTTGAGGAACTCGGGCCGGAAGTGCGTCCGCACGTCTTCCCACACCACTTCCTTGATGGCTTCGTACGACTGACCCGCCATGTTCTGGATGTGCTGCGAACCGAGGTTGGAGGTCATCACGATCACGGTGTTGCGGAAATCCACGGTGCGGCCCTGACCATCGGTGAGGCGGCCGTCGTCGAGCACCTGCAGCAGCACGTTGAAGACGTCGGGATGGGCTTTTTCCACCTCGTCGAGCAGGATCACGCTGTAGGGCTTGCGGCGCACGGCTTCGGTGAGGTAGCCGCCCTCTTCATAGCCCACATAACCCGGGGGCGCGCCGATCAGGCGGGCCACCGAGTGTTTCTCCATGAACTCGCTCATGTCGATGCGCACCATGAGCTCGGACGAGTCGAACAGAAACTCGGCCAGGGCCTTGGTGAGCTCGGTCTTGCCCACGCCGGTGGGGCCCAGGAACAGGAAGGAGCCATAGGGCCGGGCGGGGTCGGACAGGCCGGCGCGCGAACGGCGGATGGCATCGGCTACCAGGCGCACGGCTTCGTCCTGACCGATGACCCGCTCGTGCAGCTTGCCTTCCATCTCGAGCAGCTTGGTGCGTTCGCCCTGCATCATCTTCGATACCGGGATGCCCGTGGCGCGCGATACGACCTCGGCGATTTCTTCGCTACCCACCTGGGTGCGCAGCAGGCGCTGTTGCGGCTCGGCCGTGCCGTCGGCATCGCCCTGGTGCTCTTCGTTCTCGGCCGACTTCAGGCGCGCCTCGAGCTCGGGCAGCTTGCCGTATTGCAGCTCGGCGAGCTTGTCGAACTGGCCCTTGCGCTGCAGCTCGGCCATCTCGGCACGCACCTGATCGATTTCTTCCTTGATGGTCTGGGCGCCCTGCACGGCGGCCTTCTCGGCCTTCCAGATCTGTTCGTAGTCGTCGTACTCGCGCTGCAGCTGCTCGAGCTCTTCTTCGAGATTCTGCAGGCGGCGGCGCGAGGCTTCGTCGGTTTCTTTCTTGACGGCTTCACGCTCGATCTTGAGCTGGATGATGCGGCGCTCGAGGCGGTCCATCACCTCGGGTTTGGAGTCGATCTCCATGCGAATGCGCGCGGCGGCCTCGTCGATGAGGTCGATGGCCTTGTCGGGCAGGAAGCGATCGGTGATGTAGCGGTGCGACAGCTCGGCCGCCGCCACGATGGCCGGGTCGGTGATTTCTACCCCGTGGTGGATTTCGTAGCGCTCCTGCAGGCCGCGCAGAATGGCGATGGTGTCTTCCACGCTGGGCTCATCGACCAGCACTTTCTGAAAGCGGCGCTCGAGTGCGGCGTCTTTCTCGATGTACTTGCGATATTCGTCGAGCGTGGTGGCGCCGATGCAGTGCAGCTCGCCGCGGGCCAGCGCGGGCTTGAGCATGTTGCCCGCGTCGATGGCGCCTTCGGCCTTGCCGGCACCGACCATGGTGTGGATCTCGTCGATGAAGACGATGGTGCGGCCTTCGTCCTGCGCGATCTCCTTGAGCACCGACTTCAGGCGTTCTTCGAACTCGCCGCGGAACTTGGCGCCGGCCAGCAGCGAGGCCATGTCGAGCGACAGCACGCGTTTGTTCTTGAGGGTTTCGGGCACTTCGCCATTGACGATGCGCTGCGCCAGGCCTTCGATGATGGCGGTTTTGCCCACCCCGGGCTCACCGATGAGGACGGGGTTGTTCTTGGTGCGTCGCTGGAGGATCTGAATGGTGCGACGGATCTCGTCGTCTCGGCCGATCACCGGGTCGAGCTTGCCGTCACGCGCCCGCTCGGTGAGATCGAGCGTGTACTTCTTGAGGGCTTCGCGCTGGTTCTCGCCTTCGGGGTTGTCTACTGCCGCCCCCCCGCGAACGGCATCAATCGCGGCTTCCAGGGCCGACTTCTGCAGGCCGCTCTCACGCAGCAGACGACCGGCTTCGCCCTTGTCGTCGGCCAGCGCCAGCAGGAACAGTTCGCTGGGAATATAGGTATCGCCGCGCCGACCCGCTTCCTTGTCGGTGCGGTTGAAGACCCCCTGGAGGTCGCGACTGATCTGCACGTTGCCGTCGCCCCCCTGCACTTGCGGCAGGCGCTGCATGGCCTCCTGCAGGGCGGGCTGGAGGCGGTTGACTCCAACGCCGGCGCGCGAGAGCAGGCTGGTCGTGCCACTGTCAGCATCGCCCAACAGGGCAGCCAGCACATGCACCGGCTCGATATAGGGATTGTCGTTGCGGTTGGCCAGGCTCTGGGCGTCGGCCAGCGCCTGCTGGAATTTGGTGGTGAGTTTGTCGAATCGCATGAATGTCTCGATCTTTGATGGAGGTTGGCCAGAAGTTGCCGCCATGGCGACCCGATGCGGAGCCTGCCCGGCGGTCTGGGCAGATACCAGAAAGGTCGGGTCATTGCGCCCAAATTCAAGACCCTGATGACAATAAGGTTATCGCGATTGCAGGCTGCGGCGGTAGAGGGTTTCGTAGCGGGCCGCAATGGCGGGCCAGGAGAACTGTCGGGCCAGCTCGGCACCGCGGCGCGCCAGGCCGGGGGCCAGGGCAAATTCGCTGTGCAGCTGGGTCACGGCGGTGACCAGCCCGGCGGGATCGCGCGGGTCGGCCAGCAGCAGCGCATGCTCGCGATGCACGAGGTGGGCCGCAAAGCCGCACCACTGCGCATCGCTCACGATCACGGGCAAGCCACAAGCCATGGCCTCGAGCGGCACCATGCCGAAGGCGTCTCCCAGCGTCGGAAACACGCAGAAGTCGGCCGCGGCATAGAACGGCCAGACTGGCGCTTGCGCCGGCCAGGCATGCACGCGGTGGTCGAGACCGGCTTGACGCGCTGCGGCACGCACCCGCTCGACCATGGCATCGGCTCCGCCCACCACCAGCACATGCCAGGGCACGCCCGGGGCACGCATGGCCTGCAGCACGCTGGCAAAGCCTTTGCGCCAGGGGTCGTTGGCCACCAGCACGGCAATACGGGCATCGTGCGGCAGGCGGAGTTGCGAGCGCGCGTCGGCCCGAGTCGGCAAACGGGCGGGCAGCTGCACGCCCGGCGTGATGACCTCCCGGGAGGCGGTGTGCGCATACACCGCGGCAATCTGTTCGTCGATGCGACCCGAGGCGGCCACCAGCCATTTGCCGGGGGCCGGCGCAAAACGTTGCGCCTCGAGCCGCAGATAGGCCTGCAGGCGCGGGCTGAGGGTGGTGGCCAGGCGCTTGCCAAACGAGCGATCCCGATCGCGTCGGCTGTAGCGCACCGGCACCACATGCACACCATGAATGTGCCCTGGCGGTGCATTCTCGTGCGAATGCACGATATCGAAATCGGCCACCCGCGGCGCGCACTGGCGAGTGAAGTGCCAGAGATTGAGCCAGCGTGGCAGGCCGCGGCGACGGGGCAGCACGGTGTGTGGCAGCGGCAGCGGGCTGTCGTAGTGCTGGCAGAACACATGCACGTCGTGGCGCTGCACCAGCTCGGCCAGCAAATGCTCGGCATAGGCTTCGGCACCGCCAAAGCGGGATCCGAAGCGGCGAGCGATGAAGGCGATGCGCCAGCGTTCGGCACCGGCCGCTCTGGTGGAGTTGCGATCGGTCGTCATGCCGCCCGCCGTCGGTCTTCGTAGCGGGTGAGCAGCTTTTGCAGCATGGCCGGGAAGTGGGTGGTACGGGTTACCGCCACTCTTGGCAGCTCGAGCCAATCGGTACCGGCGTGGATGCGGCCGCGGTCGGTGGTGGTGGCGCTGAGGTAACCGGCCTCGCGCACCATGGCCGCGTGCTCGGCGCGGTAATGGCCATAGGGGTAACAGAACGCGGTAACCGGACTGCCGCAAAGGGCCTCGAGCCGCTCGCGCGACTGGTGGATCTGGTGGCGAGCCTCATGGGCCTCGAGGTGGACGAGATCGGTGTGGTCGAGCGTGTGCGAGCCCACCTCGTGACCGCCTGCCACCCAATCGGCCATCTGGCTTTCGGTCATGAGGGGAGCGGCCGGCACGCCCTTGGCGGAATCCCAATGGTTGCTCTGCCCGGCCTGGGCGGCAACGAAATAGTTGGTTGCCGTAAAGCCCAGGCGGTTGAGCACGGGCAAGGCGTGGCGGTGCACGTTGGCAAAACCGTCGTCGAAGGTGAGACCAAACACCTTGCCCTGGCGCTCACCGCTGAGATAGGGCATGAGGTCACGCATGGCCAGGCCCTGCCAACCCAGCATCTTGAGCCAACCCATGTGGCGCGCAAAGGTTTGTGGTGCCACCGTCAGGCCGCGAAATGGCGTGCCGCGCATTGGCGGCGTGTCGATCTGGTGATACATCAGGATGGCGATGGGCCGTGAATTGGCTGTGGGCATGGCAATGAAAGCAGAAAGGGCCGGTGACGCCAGGGCGCAACACGGCCACCTGGGGGACGGAGCGCAGTGGCCTCATACGATGATACGGGAATCGGCAGTGCCATAATGCAGGGTTTCTCGTCCAGCGACGCTTTCATGCCCGACACTGACGCGCCCCGCTCCCGCCTCTGGCGGGACTGGATGGTCGACACCGTACGACTGGCCGAAGAGCCGTCGCACCCCTACGACGACGGCGCCATCGTGCGCGCCCTGGTTCCCGGCACCGCCAAACAGCGCGTCGCCGCCCGCAATCTGGCGCTGGCCCATCGCCTTGGCCTGCCGGCTGCCGGCCAGCGCTGGCTGCGCGGTTTGCGTATGGGCGGCTGGGTGCTGGCCTTGCTCGCGGTGATCAGCGGCGTGCTGGCCGCGCGCGCCACGGTCGGCGGCGACAGCCCGGTCAACCTGTTCTTGGCACTCACCGGTCTGCTCGGCCTGCAGGGGGTCACGCTGGTGCTTTGGGTGGTGAGCCTGATGCCTGGCGTACGGCTGGGCAGCGTGCCCCTGCGCCTCATGCTGCGTGCCGGCCAATGGTGGGAAGGGCGTGGCAACACTCTGCCAGGTGGGGAACCGGCCGCCACCCTGCTGCCGCGAGCCGCCTTGGGCATGGTGCAACGCGCGCGCCTGCTGCCCGCCCTGGGCGGGTTGGCCAGCCATGTGTGGTGGTGGCTGGCCATGAGTGCCACCCTGCTCACCCTCCTGGCCCTGTTCGCCACCGAGCGCTATGCGTTCACCTGGGCCACCACGCTGCTGTCGCCCGACGTCTTCCTGCGTTTTACCCAGGGCCTGGGCACCCTGCCGGCGGCGCTCGGCTTTCCGCTACCCGATGCCAATCTGGTGGCTCGCACCGTGGCGGGACACACGCTCACGGCCGGCGAGCAAGCCCTATGGTCGCAATGGCTGCTGGGCTGCCTGGTGGTGTATGGCTGGTTGCCGCGCCTGCTGGCGGGCCTGGCCTGTGTGGCATGGCTGTGGGTACGGCGCGGCGCCATCGAGCCCGACTGGTCGGCCACCGATATGGCGGTACAGTGCGCCCGTCTGGGCGACACGCGCGCGGCACCGCAAGTGATCGACCCCGACCCGGGCGACTCCGCGCCTGCCCGTGTGGTGTCGGCCACTCCGATGTCGGAGAACGACACGCATCGCCGCACGATGGCGGTAGGTCTGGAACTGGCCGACGACATCCCATGGCCGCCGCCGGATCTCGACGAGACCGTGGGCAACGCCGGCAACATCATCGATCGTGCGCAGCGCAACGCCGTGTTGGCACGATTGCGCGAACTGGCGCCCGAGGCTGTGTGGATCGCGGTAGATGGCCGCCAGACGCCGGATCGCGGCACGCTGGCCACCTTGCGCGAACTGGCCGAAAGAGCCGCCACGGCGCGAGTCCGCATCTACGTGGATGCCCAACCGGGCCACGCGTCCGTCGCGGGCGAACGACGCGAAAAATCACGCCATGATCGGCAGACCGCAGAGACTGCCCGAGTGGCCGCCTGGCGACGACGTCTAAACGAGCTCGGGCTGGGCGCGGTGATCACGGTCGTGACACTCGGCACAGCGCCTCCCGCCCGAGCCCACCCGGCCGACGCTGCGGCTAGCCCTGCGCGAGGTGAACCATGAGCAAGGCCCTCGACCTGGCCGTGGTAGGCCACACCAACACCGGCAAGACGTCGCTGTTGCGCACGCTCACGCGCGACCCGCACTTTGGTGAGGTGCGCGACGAGCCCAGCACCACACGCCATGTGGAAACCCGCGTGTTGCGAGTGGACGGCGAGGCCGTGGTGGCGCTGTTCGACACCCCCGGTCTCGAGGCCGCCAGCCAGCTGCTGGATTACTTCGAGCAGCTGCAGGTGACCCAGGGACGTGAGGACGGCCCGGGGCAGATCGAACGTTTTCTGCATGGCCCGATGGCGCGCGACACCTTCGAACAGGAGGCCAAGGTACTGCGCCAGCTCCTGAGTAGCGACGCCGCGCTGTATGTGATCGACGCACGCGAAGCGGTGCTGGGCAAGTATCGCGACGAATTGCAATTGCTCAATTATGGCGGCCGGCCGTTGCTGCCCGTGCTCAATTTCGTGTCCAGTACGCGCCATCGCGCGCCCGAATGGCGCCAGGCCCTGGCGCGTCTCGGTCTTCATGTGGTGGTGGAATTCGACACCGTGGCGCCGGCCCTCGAGGGCGAGCAGCAGCTGTACGACCGCCTGGCCACTCTGCTCGAAACGCAATCCGACGCCCTGCAACGCTTGCGCGCCGATCGCCAGCGCCAGCGCCAGCAACGGCGCGCATTGGCCAGCCAGGTGATTGCCGAGGCCCTGATCGATGTGGCGGCTGTGCGGCGTAGTGCCCCGGTCGGTGAGCTGGAGCAAACCAGCGCTGCCTTGCGCGATGCCGTGCGCGATCGCGAACGCGGCGCCATACGCGAACTGCTGTCACTGTACGGTTTCGACCCCGACACGGTGGCCGAGGCCGACCTGCCCGCCAGCGCGCCGCGCCTGGAGAGCGACCTCTTTCACCCCGAAACTCTCAAGACGCTGGGCGTGAACCTGGGCGCGGGCGTGGCCTCGGGAGCCGCCGCCGGCGCGGCGGTGGATCTGTTCACCGGCGGCTTCAGCCTGGGCGCCGGCACCGTGGTGGGCGCCACCGTGGGCGGCCTGTGGCAGGGCGCGGGCGCCATCGGTCAGCGCGTGCTCGGCCGCCTGCGCGGCTGGCGCGACATTACGGTGGACGACCCCATTCTGGCCGCGCTCATGCTGCGCCTGGTGCCACTGGCCGAGGCGCTGGAGCGGCGCGGCCATGCCGCGCAGGAGCCGCTGGCGCTTGCCGAGACCCACGGCGACACCATGACGGACCCCCGCCCCGACGACGAACGAACCCCGACCGGTCGCGGTGCGCGCAGGGACCGGAGCTCAGCCGACGCCGACGCCTGGCGCCGCGGCCGACTGCCCGATGCCCTGCGCCAGGCGCGCGGCCACCCCGAATGGAGCCGACTCGACGCCAACCACGAGGATTCACGTGTCCGCAAGGCGGCGGTGCAGGCGTTACAGGCACTGCTCGTGCGGCAGCTGGGGTGATACTGATCAAACTGCCCCCGCCGCCCGTCGCAGTTCCGCAATGAACGCCTCCACGGCCGGCGATGGCAGACGTTGGCTGCGCCGGATCAGCGCCACGGGACCTTGCACCCCGCTTACTGTCACGGGCACGATGCGCAACAGGCCGAAATCGGCAAAGCGGCGCACCACGTCGGCGGCCATCACGGTGAGCATGGTGCTTTGCTGCAACAAGGCCAGATTGGTGAGCAGCGAGGCGCACTCCACCGCATGACGCGGCCGTTCGCCGGTGAGCTCGGTCAGGATGATCTCCACGCGCTGTCGCAGGGGCGTGGTGGAGTGCGGCAGAATCCAGCGATAGTGGGCCAACTCGCCAACTTCCACCGTCTCGGCCTGCGCCAGCGGGTGATCGGGCCCGCACACCACCACGAAATTATCCTGGTAGAGGATTTCCACCTCCACGTCGTCCATGGCACGGCCGCCCATGATGCGGCCCAGCGCCAGATCCAGCTCACCACGCTTGAGCGCGGTCATCAACATCTCGTGCGTGCCTTCCATCAGCGACACCTGCACATTGGGGCTGCGCTCGAGCAACTGCAGCAAGGCCTGAGGCACCACTTCGGAGTAGGTCGAGGTCATGATGCCCACCGTGACGATGCCGGCGGCGCCGTCGGCCAGCGCGGCGATCTCCTGATGCGCCGTATCGAGCTCGCTCAGCAAGCTGTTGGCAAAGCGGATCATCGTCTCGCCGTACAGGGTGGGTGTCATGCCCCGGCGCGAGCGTTCGAACAAGGACACGCCCAGAACTGCCTCGAGATCATGCAGCAACTTGGTGGCGGCAGGCTGCGTCATGCCCAGATGATCGGCCGACCGTCGCAAATGGCCGAATTCGCCCAGCGCGCTCAGCAGCATGATCTGGCGCATGCGCAAGCGATTGCGCAGCGTGCGAGGAGAGGTGGGCAGTGTGACCATGACAGGCTCCGCGGTTTGATACACAAAAAGTGATCAAAACATCTTATCTTGTGATTTTACGAGCATCATAGCGTTGGCCTAGACTGTTTCCCAAGCGATAAATGTGCCCACATGCCAACCATGGCTGACGGGCCCCAAGCCGGGGGAGGCCTGATGATGCAAGACCGCAGCGTAGATCTGTATTGGTCATTTCGAAGTCCGTTCAGCTATCTGGCGCTGCCGCGCGTGCAGGCCATGGCGCAAGACGGCGTGCAATGGCAGGTGAAGATCGTGTATCCGCTGGCCATCCGCCGGCCCGAACACTTTGCCCGTCAGCGTGAAAACCCGCTGGCGCGCCCCTATTTCCTGCTGGAAGGCGAGCGTGAAGCCGCGTATCTGGGCATGCCGTTTCGGCGGCCGCTGCCCGACCCCATCGTGCAGGACATGACCACGCTGGAGATCGCTGCCGAACAGCCTTACATTCGCCGGCTCACCCGTCTGGGCATCGCCGCCACGCGGCGTGGCAAGGCGCTGCCCTTCATCGTGTCGGTCAGCCGCACGCTGTGGGACGGAACCGTAGACAACTGGCACGAAGGCGAGCACCTCGCACGTGCCGCCGAGGAAGCCGGCCTCGACCTGGCCGAGATGGAGGCCGACATCCGGCAAGATCCCGACGGCCACGACGCCGACGTGGAGCAGAATCAGCGCGACCAGGAGGCCGCCGGCCACTGGGGCGTACCGCTGTTCGTGTATCGCGGCGAACCCTTCTTCGGCCAGGACCGCCTCGACCGCCTGGCCTGGCGGATGGCAGGGGAATCGGCATGACACGCTCGCCCAACTTCGTTTTCATCATTACCGACCAGCATCGCGCTGATCACTTGGGCTGCTATGGCAACGCCGTGGTGCAAACCCCGCACATCGACTCGATCGCGGCAGCGGGCTGGCGCGCAAAGCGATTTTACGTGGCCAATCCGGCCTGCATGCCCAACCGGGCCACGCTCATGACCGGGCGCCTGCCCTCGCTGCACGGCGTACGCAGCAACGGCATCCCGTTGCCGGCCACGGCCACCACCTTTACCGAGCTTCTGCGAGAAGCGGGCTACAAGACCGCCTGTGCGGGCAAGATCCATCTGCAGCCGATGACCGCCGACGGGCCGATCTGGCGCGGCGACCATGCCGACGGGCTCACGGCGCCGCCCGTGCATCTGGCCGATGCCCGTCATCCCGATGCACCGGAGGGATTCTACGAACAGGAACGCATTCACCGCTGGCAGAACGAGCCCGAGCATGATCTGCAGCTGCCGTATTACGGCTTTGACGAGGTGCACCTGACCATGATGCACGCCGACGGTGCGCACGGCCACTACGGTCGCTGGCTCGAGGCGCAGCGCGACGACGCCCGGCAACTCACGGGGCCCGAGCATGGCCTGGACCCCGGCTCGGTCACCGCGCTGCAGGCCTGGCGCACCGCAGTGCCCGAAGCCTTGTACTCGTCCACCTATATCGGCGAGCAGGCCTGTGCCTTTCTTGCCAGGCATCACCAGCAGAATCCGGAGCAACCGTTCTTTCTGCAAGTGTCGTTCAACGACCCGCACCATCCGTTCACCCCACCCGGAAAATACTGGGACATGTACGACCCGGCCGACATGACGCTGCCACCGTCGTATGCGCCGCACGACGACCAGGCGCCACCCCCGCTGCACCACCTGCTGGCCGAGCGCGACGAGGGTCGGTCGGACCGCGAGTCGTGGATGTTGCAGGCCGTGGGCGAGCAGGATGTCCGCGAGGCGATTGCCCTGACGTATGGGTCGATCACCTTGATCGACGACCTGGTGGGCCGCGTGCTGGCTCAGCTCGACGACCTGGGAATACGCGACAACACTGTCGTGATCTTTACCAGCGATCATGGCGACTTCATGGGCGATCACCAACTCATGTTCAAGGGTCCTCTGCACTACGACGGCCTGATTCGGGTGCCGTTCATCTGGAGCGACCCCGATGACAGCTATGGCGGCGAGACGCTCGGCGCGCTGGCCGGCACCGTGGATATTGCCCGCAGCATTCTCGAACGCGCCGGACTGGCACCGTTTCATGGCATTCAGGGCTGCAATCTGATGCAGCTGATGGCCGGCCAGACGCCCGCTCGCGATGCCCTGCTGGTGGAAGAAGACAACCAGCGCGCCTTTCTCGGCTTCGACCGCCCGGTGCGCTTGCGCACCCTGGTGACCGAGCGCTGGCGACTCACCGTGTATCGCGGCGTGGCCTGGGGTGAACTCTACGACCTGCAGGAAGACCCGCACGAAATGCACAACCTTTGGCAGGTACCGAGATACCAGACCGTGCGCGGCGAGTTGCTCTGGCAGATGGTGAAGACCATGGAGGACTGGTCGGACGACAGCCCGCTACCGCGGGCCAGGGCCTGAGCCGCCCCCCACGCGCCGCGCCATGCGAGCCCGCACACGAACGCGTCATGCCGACATTGGCACCACCCGCGGCCCCGAACCTCGAGGCCGTCCCCACCCGCAGTTCATCCACAAGCGCTCCGCGCACACAATGAGGAGACCACGATGCACAAGCGATTGAAGCCTCTTTTTCTGGCCAGCTGGGCCCTGGCCCCCCTGGCCCTGACCGCTCCGTTGACGGCAGCCGCCGACACCTACCCCGACCAACCCCTCACCATGCTGGTGTCATTTCCGCCGGGCGGGGCAACCGACATGGTGGCCCGCGCCATGGCCATGGAAATGGGCAAGGATCTGGATCAGAGCGTGGTGGTGGTGAACCGCGCCGGCGCCGGCGGCTCGATCGGCACTGCCGCGATTGCCGACGCCAAGCCCGATGGCAATACGTTTGGACTGATTTCGGTGGCGGCGCTCACCATTCTGCCCAACATGCAATCGGTAAGTTACAGCCTGGACGACTTTCGCTACGTGTGCCAGGCCTACGACATTCCGGTCGTCGTGGTGGTGGCACCCGACTCGCCCTTTCAAACCCTCGACGAGCTGGTGGCCCACGCCAAGGCCAACCCGGGCAAGCTGAACTACGCCACGGTCGGCCCCGGCTCGCTGCCCAACATGGCCGCGCTCGACTGGATGCGTGCGGCCGGCATCGACATGAACCATGTGCCCTACAAGGGCGAAGGCCCGGCGGTCACCGACTTGCTGGGTGGCCACGTGGATCTGTACCTGGGCACCAATGCCGCCGCCACCCGTTCGGGCCTGCACCGCCTGGCGGTCGCATCGGCCGAACGCCCGGCCGAGATTCCCGAGGTACCCACGCTGCGCGAAGCGGGTTACGACGTGACCTGGTCGATCATCGGCGGCATTCTGGCGCCGGCAGGAATGAACGATGCCCATCGCAACCGACTCGAGCAGGCGTGCGAGCGCGCGGCCGGCACCGATGCCTACCAGAATGCGCTGGCCAATCTCAACATTCTTCCGCTGTATGCCAACGGCGCCGACTTCCGGCGTAACCTCGAGCGCGAATCCGAACTCAATCGATCGCTGCTGGAATCGGTTGGCCTGCTCAAACCCTGACATTCTGTTGAACCGGAGCCCACCGTGACTGCAACCGACCCCATCGCCACCGCCCTGGCCACATTCGACCAACTGCAACTGCTCATCGGCGGCCAATGGCTCACCGCAAAAGACCGCCCCGGCGAACCGGTGATCAACCCGGCCGACGAATCCACGCTGGGCCAGCTGCCGCACGCCACAGCGGCCGACCTCGATGCAGCCGCCCGTGCGGCCGGTGAGGCGTTCGCCGGCTGGTCGCGCACCCCGGCGATCGAGCGCCGTCGGCTGCTGCTGGCGGCCAGCGCCCTGCTGCGCGAGCGCACCGACCACATTGCCCACGTGTTGAGCCTGGAGCAGGGCAAGCCCCTGGCCGAAGCCCGTGGCGAAGTGGGCGCCGCCATCGACATCTTCGAGTGGTACGCCGAAGAAGTGCGCCGGCTGTACGGTCGCACCATTCCGGCCCGCACCGATCACGTGCTGCAAACCGTGAGCCTGGAGCCGGTGGGGCCGGTGGCCGCCTTCACGCCGTGGAATTTCCCTGCCCTCACACCGGCGCGCAAGATGGCGGGTGCCCTGGCCGCCGGTTGCACGCTGGTGATCAAGCCGGCCGAAGAAACGCCGGCCACGGCCCTCGAGCTGGCCCGCGCCTGCGTCGATGCGGGCGTGCCGGCGGGCGTACTCAACGTGGTGTTCGGGGTACCCCATGAGGTTTCGGACACCCTCATTCGACACCCCGCCATTCGCAAGGTCACCTTCACCGGCTCCATCCCGGTGGGCAAACAATTGGCGCAGTTGGCCGCGGCACACGGCCTCAAGCCCTGCACGCTGGAGCTGGGCGGTCACGCCCCGGTCATCGTGTGTGACGACGCCGATGTGGCCCAGGCGGCCCAGGCCAGTGCCGCCGCACGCTTTCGCAATGCCGGGCAGGTGTGCGTGGCCGCTTCGCGCTTCTACGTGCACCGCGACGTGCACGATGCCTTCGTCGAAGCGATGACTCGGGCTGCCACGGCGCTGCGGCCTGGCCCCGGCATCGAGGGCGACACCACCATGGGGCCGCTCACCAATGTGCGCCGACTCGAAGCCATGGCCCGCTACGTGAAAGATGCCCGCGAGCAGGGTGGCGAGGTGCACACGGGCGGCGAGCGACTCGAGCGACCGGGCTGGTTCTTTGCGCCCACGGTGGTGAGTCGACTGGGCGACGACGCACTGGCCATGCGCGAAGAAACCTTCGGGCCGGTGGCGGCCATTACCCGCTTCGACACGCTGGACGAAGCGTTGGCGCGCGCCAACGCCCTGCCGTTTGGTCTGGCGGCCTATGCCTTCACACGCTCGGCACGAACCACCGAACGCCTGGCGCGCGACCTGACTGCCGGCATGGTGGGTATCAACCATTTTGCCGTCTCGTTGGCCGAAGCCCCCTTTGGCGGCGTGCGCGAAAGCGGCTACGGCTCGGAAGGAGGCAGCGAAGGCCTGCATGCTTACCTGTCGCCGCGCTTCGTGTCCCGTCTGCTTTTGTAAGGACCTCGGAGAGACCGTCATGCAATTCCTGGTTGAAACGACGCCGCAGCCAGCCCGCCCAGGCGCCATACGCGAGCACCAACTGGCGCTCTGGCGCTGGCTCGGCACGCTGCGCGACGACGGCACCGTGCTGCATGCCTGGCGCAAGCCGGGAAGAGGCGCGGTGATGGTGGTGGACGTCCCCGATCACGACGCCCTGCACGCCATCCTGCAGGTGTGGTCCCAGCACGTACCGGCCACGTTTCACTGCACCCCGCTTCTGGCACCGCCACCGGGCACCTGGCCGTGACTCGTTTTGTTGCGCCGCCCGGGGCCTGCGATTGTCACGCACACGTGATTTCGGCCGATACGCAGCGCTATCGGCTTGTGCCGGAGCGCAGCTATACCCCGCCCCCTGCTCCCGAGGCCCAGTATCTCGACATGCTCGATGCGCTTGGCATGACGTTTGGCGTGCTCGTGCAGATCAGCGTGTACGGCACGGACAATCGATTGCTGCGCGAGGTACTGACCCGCCACCCGCAACGCCTGCGTGGCGTGGCCGTGGTGAAGGGTGACATCAGCGACCCCGAGCTCGACGCGCTGCACGAGGCGGGCGTACGCGGTGTGCGCATCAATCTGTCGTTTGGCGGCGGTGTGGCCATGGCCGAGCTCGACGCGTTGGCGCCGAAACTGGCCGAACGCGGCTGGCACGTGCAAGTGCTGTTCCACCTGCGCCAGCTCGACGAACACCTCCCGCGACTGCGGCGCCTGCCGGTACCCTGCGTGATCGATCACATGGGACATTTCCCGGCCGAGCTGGGCCCACAGACGCCGGCTTTTCGGCAACTGCTGGCGATCGCCCGTGATCACCCCTGGTGGGTAAAGCTCTCGGGCGCGTATCGTCTGGAGCCTGCAGCCCCCTGGCCACACAGCGCCGAACTGGCCCGTGCGCTGGCCGAGCATCTGCCCGACCGGCTGGTATGGGGCAGCGATTGGCCACATGTGGCCGTGGCACATCGACCCGACACGCAAGGCCTGCTTGATGTCCTGCCCTTGTGGCTACCCGAACCCGACTTGCGTCAGCGGGTGCTGGTGGACAACCCGGCGCGACTGTACGGCTTCAACCCGCTCGCAACCTGAGCCAGACCTGGGCAACGAACGATTCCGGCGCCCGTTTGCCGGCGCTATGATGCCGGTATCGTTTGAGCATCCGGAGCCCACGCATGGATTTGTCGGAACCTATCGCCCGTCACAAGCACGCCTGGCCACAACGCTACCCTGAAAGCGCGCGACTGCACGCGGCGGCCACCCAGGTGCTGCCCGGTGGCAATACGCGGTCGGTACTGTTTCATGACCCCTTCCCGCTGGTCATGGCCAGCGGGAAGGGCTGCCGCTTGCGCGATGTCGACGGCAACGAATACCGCGATTTTCTCGGCGAGTTCACGGCGGGGGTCTATGGCCACTCGCACCCCGTGATCCGTCAGGCCATTGTCGACGCCCTGGATGGCGGCATCAATCTCACGGGCCACACGCGGCTCGAGGTGGAACTGGCGCGGCAGATCCAGGCTCGCCTCCCGTCGCTGGAACGACTGCGTTTCACCAACTCGGGCACCGAAGCCAACCTGATGGCCGTGGCCGTGGCCAAGGTGCACACCGGACGCTCGCGTCTCCTGGCATTTCATGGGGGTTACCACGGCGGCCTGCTGGGCTTCGTCAACGGGCCCTCGGCGGTGAACGTCCCCCATGAGGTGGGGCTGGCCCACTACAACGACATCGCCAGTGTGGAGGCAGAGTTTGCACAGTATGCCAGCCACATCGCCGCCGTCCTGATCGAGCCGATGCAAGGGTCGGGGGGTTGCCTGCCCGCCGACCCCGAGTTCCTGCACCAGGTGGCCGAGCTCGCCCGGCAACACGGCGCCTTGCTGATCTTCGACGAGGTGATGACCTCGCGGCTGTCGCCGGGCGGCCGGCAAGGTCAGCTGGGCATCCGGCCCGACCTCACCACCGTGGGCAAGTATCTGGGCGGCGGCTTGTCGTTCGGTGCCTTTGGCGGGCGCGCCGACATCATGCAGCGATTCGACCCCCGCGAGCCCGGCGCCCTGCCCCATGCCGGCACCTTCAACAACAATGTGCTAAGCATGGCCGCCGGCATCGCCGGCCTCACGAAGGTATTGACACCCGAAGCCTGCGAAGCCCTCAACGCCCGTGGCGACCGTCTGCGCGAGGCGCTCAACCTGCGGTTTCGTGAACACGATGTGCCCATGGTGTTCAGCGGCCTGGGTTCGCTGATGAACCTGCACGCCGCCCGCGAAGCACCACGGTGCGCGGCCGAACTGCCGGCCGACAACGGCCCGGTGCGCGATCTGTTCTTCTTTCACATGATCGAATCGGGCTACTACCTGGCGCGCCGCGGCTTCGTGGTGCTGTCGCTGCCACTCGAAGACGACGACATCGACGGCTTCCTGGCAGCCACCGATGTCTTTCTCGAGCGCTACGGCAAGGCGCTGGGCGCTGGCTGATCGGTAGCGTCAGCGCCTCGCAGACGCTGCCACCCGGCGTCGGGCGCAAAGCGCTCGCCATGCTGCTCGGCCAGTGCCTGCAGCCTCGACGTCACGTCGTCGATACCCCGCTCACGGGCATAGTGCATGGGGCCCCCACGAAACGGCGCAAATCCCGTGCCGAAGATCATGGCGGCATCGATCACGTCGGGATCGTCGGCCACCCCTTCGCGCAACAACCGGGCACACACATTGAGCATGGGCAGGACCAATCGATCGGCCAGGTCGTCGGCCGGCGCGGGTGCCTCACCGCGTTGCGCCTTGCCCTTGTCGTCGTAATCGTAGAGCCCTTTGCCACTTTTGCGGCCCAGTTCGCCACGCCCGACCTTGCGTTCGAGCCATGCCGGAATTTTCGGCACTTCCTGCGGAAAGGCGGCATGCAGGGTGCGCGCCACCTCGAGGCAGATATCCAGACCGACCCGGTCGGCCAGCTCGAGCGGGCCCATGGGCATGCCGAAGTCGCGCGCCGCCCGGTCGATGGTTTCTTTGTGCTGACCTTCGTCGAGCAAGAGGAACGCCTCGACCAGGTATGGCGTGAGCGCGCGATTGACCACGAACCCGGGCGCACTCTGCACCGGCGCCGGCAAACGGCCGATGTCGTTGCAAAAGGCGCGCGCTTTCTGCAACGTGGCGTCGCTGGCCTGCTCGTGCGCCACCACTTCGACCAACTCCATGCGGGTGACCGGGTTGAAAAAGTGGATGCCGACCAGGCGTGAGGGGTCGGGTACGGCCTCGCGCAGCGACTCCAGCGTGATGCTTGACGTGTTGGTGGCGAGAATGGCACCAGGCTTGAGCCTGGGGGCAATATCGGCAAACACCTGCCGCTTGATCTCGGCATTTTCGGCAATGGCTTCGATCACCAGGTCGGCGTGGGTCACGCCCTGCCCCTCGAGATCGGGAATCAGGCGATCGAGCGCATCGCGCCGCTCGATCGCCGAGCGAAAGCGCTTGTCGAAGAACCGTCGCGCCACGCCCACGGCGCGGGCGAGATTCGTCGGATCGAGGTCGGCCAACGTGACATGCTTGCCGCGCGCTGCACACCAGGCGGCGATCTCGGCGCCCATGGTGCCGGCGCCGATGACATGCACGTGCTGCACGTGACTTTGACCCTTGCCGCGCTCGCGCAAGGCTTCTCGCAGGAAATACACCCGCACCAGGTTTTGCGCCGTGGGCCCTGCCAGCAACTCGGCAAACGACTCGATCTCGCCGGCCTGCATGGCCAGGGTGTCGCCGGCATGGCGCTCCCAGAGGTCGATGAGACGGCCCGGCGCGGGGTAATGTTGCGGCGGCGCCTGACGTGCCGCCTGCGCCCGCATGCGGCGAGCAATGGCCGAGCGCACTGGCGACCACTCGAGAAAGGGCGCCTTCCAGCCCCTGCCCTTGCGCGGCAACTGACCCAGCGCACCGGCGGCGACCGCCGGTGCCATGTGGCGTTCTTCGGTGACGGCGTCGACCAGGCCCAGGCGTCGCGCCCGGCCGGCGTGGAGGGTTTTCCCGGTGAGCATGAGGGTCATGGCAGCCACCGGATCGATGCGCGCCGGCAAGCGGAAGGTACCACCCAGACCGGGATGCAGGCCCAGCAGCACTTCCGGGAAGCCGAAGCTGGCGTCTGGCGTGGCAATGACATGACGACATGCCAGCGCCAACTCCAACCCGCCGCCCAGGCAATGACCATGCACCACGGCAATGGTGGGCTGCGGCCAGGCGGCCAGGCGGTCGACCACGCGATGGGCCTCGCGCATGCGCGAGCCGATGGTGGCCGCCTCGGTGATACCTCGAAAATCGCGGATATCGGCACCCGCGGCAAATCCGCTGGGCTTGGCCGAGGCAAGCACGAGCGCCTGGATGTCGAGGGTCTCGACCTTGTTCAGCATCTGGTCGAGTTCGCGCAGCACGGCTTCCGACAGCGTGTTGACGCGTTCGCCGGCACGATCGAGCACCAGCCAGGCGATTCGCTGATCGTCGACGGCCAGACGCCAATGTTCGAGTCGATGCAGGGCGCTGGCCGGGCCGCGCCAGCGCTCGAACGCAGCGAGAGCAGAACGCACTTGCGGCAAATCGTTGGGGTTCATGGCGCCTCCAGCAACATGGCACCGCCCTGACCGCCGCCGATGCATTGGCTGGCCACGCCGCGGCTCAGCCCCTGGCGCCGCATGGCATTGGCCAGGTGCAGCACGATGCGGTTGCCGCTGGTGCCCACGGGATGACCCAGACTGATGGCACCGCCGTCGACGTTGAGGCGGGTGTGTTCGATACGGCCGAACGCCCCGGGCAGGCCCAGGACATCACGACAGAAATCGTCGCTCTCCCAGGCGGCCAGACAGGCCAGCACCTGGGCGGCAAAGGCTTCGTTGATCTCCCAGAGATCCACGTTGGCACGCTCGAGGCCATGACGCTGCAGCAGTGGCGTGATGGCCATCACCGGGCCCAGCCCCATGATGGCCGGATCGAGCGCAGCCCATTGGCTGTCGACGATGCGCGCGAGCGGAGTCAGCCCATGTTGCTCGACCGCGTGGGCCGACGCCAGGATGCACCACGAGGCGCCGTCGGTGATTTGCGACGAGTTGCCCGCCGTGACTTTGCCCCACGGCCGCTCGAACGCCGGACGCAGGCGCGCGAGTCGCGCGGTGTCGGCTTCGCGGCGCAAGCCGTCATCGTGGTCGTACAAGGTGCCATCATTGGCCATGGCCGACAGCACTTCGCCCTGAAGCCAGCCTTCGTCGTACGCGCGCGCCAAACGACGATGGCTCTCGACGGCGTAGGCGTCGGCCGCTTCGCGAGAGATGCCGAACAGGTGGGCCAGCAACTCGGCCGTCTGGCCCATGTTGAGGTCGGTGATCGGGTCGGTGAGGCCGCGCTCCAGGCCGATCACCGGCTTGAGAAACCGCGGCCGCCATTGGGCTGCGGCGGCCAGGCGTTGGCCCAACGATCTGGCCAGCGCAAAGCGGCCGAACCACTCGGTGGCATCACGCCGCAGCACCAGCGGCGCGTGACTCAACGCCTCGGTGCCGCCGGCCAGAATGAGATCGGCCTGGCCCGATTGAATGGTGCGAAAGGCGGAGTCGATCGACAACATGCCCGAGCCGCAATTGATCTGCACCGTGTGCGCCGGCATGCGCTCACCCAGCCCCAGACGCAGTGCGGCGATGCGGGCCGGATTCATTTCGTCGGCCACCACATTGACGCAGCCCAGAATCACCTGATCGAAGGCAGTGGGAGCAAACGGTTGGCGCAACAGCAAGGGGCGCCCGCATTGCACCGCCAGATCGACGGGCGTGAAGGGCCCTGGCTTGCCGCGAGCACGCAAGAACGGCGTGCGCGCGCCATCGACCAGATACACGGGCTCGGCGCGATGGGTATCGGTGCCGGGCGTGGCCCGGTCGGCTCGGGAATCGATGGCGGAAGCAGTCATGCGGCCTCCTCGGTGACGGTCGGCGGATGGCGATGCTGATGGGCAATGGGTGAGACATCTTCCATGGGGAAGGCATCCACCGCAATGACCTTCGCCGCGGCCGTGGCGCTTTGCGCCAACTGTTCGCGCTCCTGGGCGGAGATGATGCCGCGGCGAGCCGCTTCGTCGGCGTCACGCACCTTGGCCTCGCGCATCTTTTGCTCGATGGGCTGGACGGCAACCACCAGGCGGAATGCGGCCTCGAGATCCTTGACGGGATGCTGCTCGTGCCCTTCGCCCAGGTACAGGTCGGGGGTAAGGCGATCGCGTTGCGCTGAGGGCTCAAGCAAGGTGCCTGCCACCCGATTCACCAGGCGGTCGGACGGCTGCGCATATGGCACACCCAGCGGGAACGCCAGCAAGCGCACCAGGCCGGCGGCCCAGCGCGCCGGCAGGTTGGCCAGCACGCCGTCAAACGCGACGGCCATGCGATCCCGGCCACGCAACATGAGGTAATCGACAATCGGCCGATCTTCGGCCGGCCGACCTTCGTCTTCAAACCGTTTGAGCACCGCGCCTGCCAGATAGAGCTCGGCCAGGATGTCGCCCATGCGGGCCGAGATGCGCTCGCGTCGCTTGAGTGCGCCGCCCAGCGTGAGCAGGACGACATCGGTGAGCAAGGCAAAGGCCGAGCTCAGACGCGACAGCTGGCGCCAGTGCGCCGCACAACCGGCCCGGCTGGGCGCCGGAGCGATGAGGCCACCGCTCCAGCCGCGCAGCCAGCTGCGGCCGGCGTTGCGCAAGGTGTGGCCCAGGTGCGCCCAAATGCTGCGATCGAAGGCATCGAGCCCGGCAGCCGGGTTGGATTCGGCCAGGGCCTCCATGTCTTTCAGCATGTAGGGGTGGGAGCGGATGGCCCCCTGCCCGAAGACCATGAGATTGCGGGTGAGAATGTTGGCCCCCTCGACCGTGATGGCGATGGGGACCGACTTGTGCTGATTGCCCAGATAGTTGCGTGGACCGTCGATGATGCCCTTGCCACCGTGGATATCCATGGCCTTCTCGATGGAAGCGCGCATGTGCTCGGTGGCGTGGTACTTCATGATGGCCGAAATGACCGATGGCTTGTGGCCCTGATCCAGCGCCGCCAGGGTGAGGCGCCGAGCGGCATCCACCAGATAGGCATTGGCGGCAATCTCGGCCAGGGGTTCGCGCACGCCTTCGAAATCGCCAATGGCCACATTGAACTGCCGGCGGATTCGGGCGTAGGCGCCGGTCACACGGGCGCACATGGCGGTGGAGCCTGACGACTGCGACGGCAACGAGATGCTGCGCCCGGCCGCCAGGGCCGTCATGAGCATCATCCAGCCCTGGCCGATGCGCTCGGGCCCGCCCAGTACGCTGCCGAGCGGCACGAAGACGTCGTTGCCATACAAGGGACCATTCTGGAAGAAGGTGAACTGCGGAATGTGCCGCTCGCCGTGTGACACCCCCGGCGTGCTGGTGGGAATGAGCACCACGGTGATGCCGCGCTCCACGCCTTCGCCCAACAGATTGTCGGGATCACGCAACTTGAAAGCCAGGCCCATGACGGTGGCCACCGGCCCCAGCGTGATGTAGCGTTTGTGAAAATTGAGTCGAATGCCCAGCGTACGCTCGCCGTTCACCTCGCCGTACTCCACCACACCGCTGTCGGTCATGGCGGCGGCATCGGAGCCGGCGTCTTCGGAGGTGAGGCCAAAGCACGGGATCTCGCGGCCATCGGCCAGGCGCGGCAACCAGTATTGCTGCTGTTCGTCGGTGCCAAAGTGCATGAGCAGCTCGCCGGGCCCCAGCGAGTTGGGCACCATCACGGTTACCCCGGCCACGATGCTGGCGGTGGAAATCTTGCGCACCACCTCGGAGTGCATGGTGTGTGAAAACCCCAAACCCCCATGTGCTTCGGGGATGACCATGCCGAAGAATCGCTCCCGTCGCATGTAATCCCACACCTCTGGGGGAAGGTCGCGATCGTGCCAGGTGATGCGCCAGTCGTCGATCATGGCGCACAACTCGTTCACCGGACCGTCCATGAACGCCTGCTCGCGTTCGGTGAGGCGGGCCGGCGGCATGGCCAGCAGCTCGTTCCAGTCGGGGTTGCCGGTGAAGAGTTGGCCATCCCACCACACCGAGCCAGCGTCGATAGCCTCGCGCTCGGTGTCGGAGATGGGCGGCATCACCTTGCGCGCCATGCCGTAGATGGGGCGGGTGAGTAGATTTTTGCGAAGATCGCGCAAGCCCATGGTGTTCCTCGATGCGCAATGAACCATGACGTAACCGTAGCATTGTTCGCACGGTTGCGGCACGGCAGGACGCGGCGTGGCCGCACTGACGGACTGCAGGCAAACTCGCACTCGACGACAAATCGTGGCACTCTGAAAGGGCAACTCACGATCGGCCCCTGCCGACGGCAGGCCGATTCTGCAAGCCATTCCATCAGGAGGTGATCATGTCGCTGATCATTGCAGCCCGCTTTCCCTCATTCACCGAGTCTGGCAAGGCCGCCTCGCAACTGCTGGGCAACGGTTTTGCCGACGACGACATTCACACGTTCTATGTCACGCCGGCCGGCGCACACGCGCAAACGCCCATCGGTGGCGACGAATACCAAGACCCCGGCACCGCCGACAGTCCGCTTGGCGCCATGCTGGGCGCTGCCCTGCTGGGTCTGATCTTTGCCATCATCGGCGGCTGGATCGCCGCCCAGGCTGGTGGCGCCACCTTCATCATGCTGGCCGCGGCGGGTGTGGGTGGCTACCTGGGCGCGCTGCTGGGCTCTCTCTGGCTATCGGGGCAACGACGCAAACGTCAACCCTCCCAACGGGCCCCCGGGCTGCCAGCCCAGGCACCGGCCGGGGTGATGCTGGCCGTGCGTACGGCACCCGACCAGGAGATCGAAGTACGCCGCATTCTGAAAGACGCCGGCGGGGCCGAAATCGAACGCGCCCACGGCCGCTGGGTGGATGGTCAATGGCAGGATTTCGATCCGGTGGCCGAAACCCGTCGAACGGAACATCTGCGCTAACCCGTTGCCGCGCCGGGTCGCTTGTGGGCGTACATCGCCCGATCGGCATGGCGCAGCAAGGCCTCCAGGGTGTCGCCATGCGTGGGGAACATGGCTCGCCCCACACTCACACGACACTGCAGCGTGAGCCCATCCACCCACATGGGCTCGCGAATCACGGCATCGATCTTTCCCTCGACGCTGCGCACGTCGTCGGGTGATTTCACCTCTTCGAGCAGCACGACGAACTCATCGCCCCCCAAGCGAAATACCGCGTCGTCTTCACGCAGACACTGCTCGAGCCGCCGCGCCACCGACTGCAACAGGTGATCGCCCGACACATGGCCATACCGGTCGTTGATCTGCTTGAAGTCGTCGATATCGAGGAACAGCAAGGCAAGCTGGCGCTCGCGCCGCCGACAGCGCGCCATCACGCTGCGCACACGCTCCTGAAAGGCGCGTCGATTGGGCAAACCCGTCAGCTCGTCGTAACGCGCGGAACGTTCGAGCTCCGCCGCCAATTGCTTGCGCCGGATGGCCGTGGCCACCTGGGTGGACACGTAATGCACGAGCTCGCGGTCACCCGCGTCGTAGACTTTGCCCGGACGGTTTTTCAGGACCAGTGCACCGATCGTTTCCTGCGCCGTGAGCAGGGGTACGGCCAACCAGTCTGGCGGGATCTCCCGTTCGGCGTCGGCCTCCGGCTCAGGCACCATCGCGGGCGCTGCGCCCGGCATCCCCACGGTTTGGCGCATGGCCGCCACACCCAGGCGCCGCAAGTAGGCATCGGATGGGGTCGACGCCACATCGTGTTCCGACCATCGCTCCGATCGGTAACCCACGGCCAGCTCGGCATCCTTGAGCTGACGGATGAGCACGGCAAATCCGGCCATGGACACGAGGCCAGCCATGATGCGGTGCACCTCCTTGAAGAGACTGCGCAGGCTCACGACATCGTGCACGGCCTCGGATATGGCATAGGTAGCGGCCTGCCGCGCCTCGAGGCGCTTGCGCTCGGACACATCACGGGCTACGCCCACCCGCAGTTGTTCCACCGGATCGAGCCGCGCCGACCACATCAGGGGAATGTAGCTGCCGTCCTTGCGCACATAGCGATTCTCGAAACCGATTCGCGGTTCGCCCGAAATCACCTTGCCGGCTTCGGCCAACGTACGCTCGCGGTCTTCCGGCGCCAGAAAATCCAGCAGATGCCGACCCATCATCTCTTCTTGCGTGTAGCCGAACATGCGCTCGCAGGCGGCACTCACATACACGATCCGGCCTTGCAGATCGACCAGAAAGACGGTGTCGAGAACCTGGTCGAGCACCTTGGGAAGCAAATCCGGAGAGAATGGTGTCATGGTTCTGGGCGATGGTGCCAACGCGGTCGCCCAGCAAAATGGCTCGGGCCGTGAGGCGTGAGCATACGCGGAGACCATGACAGAAGGAAAGCAGCAACGGGGACGAAACCCGCCAGAGGCCGGGACCTCGGCCAGAAAAAGCGCCGCAACTCAAGAAAATGACGTCATCCCGGCCAAGACGGGGCACGCAGTGCCCCGCGTGAGCCGGGAACCCGCCGACTGCCCCGCCGTTGAAAGCACCGACGCGGCGCCCGACTAAAGGCTGGCGCCGACAAGGCCGCGCCGGACGGCTACCGATGTGCTTGGGGCGCCCCGTCAGATCTCTTCGTACAACGGCAGGGTGAGGAACTCGGCAAACGCCTCTTGCGTGCTCATCTGTTCGAAGATCTGTGCGGCGCGGTCGAAGGCCGGGCTGTCGCCGGCTACCGCCTTGACTTTCGCCAGCTCTTCGGGGATCAGCTTGCGCACCAGGGCCGCGTCGATCTTGCTGCCGTCTTCCAGACGGCCCTTGTCGGAGCGGATCCACTGCCATACCTGCGAGCGCGAGATCTCCGCGGTGGCGGCGTCTTCCATCAGGTTGTTGATGGGCACGGCGCCGTTGCCATTGAGCCAGGCTCCAAGATAATGAATGCCGACATTGATGTTGCCGCGCAGGCCGGCTTCGGTAATGGGCTGCTGCGGCTGGAAGTCGAGCAGATCCGATGCGGTCACCTGGACATCCGGCCGCTGCTTGTCGAACTGATTGGGCCGGTCGCCCAGCACGGCCACGAACTCTTCCATGGCCGTGGCCACCAACCCGGGATGGGCCACCCAGCCGCCATCGTAACCATCGGTGGCATCGCGCTTCTTGTCGGCGCGAATGCCGGCCATGGCCACGTCGTTCTTCTCGGGGTCGTTCTTGATGGGAATGAGCGCGCTCATGCCGCCAATGGCCGGTGCGCCGCGCTGGTGGCAGGTCTTGAGCAGCAGCAGCGCATAGGCCCGCATGAAGGGCGAGGTCATGGTGACCTTGCTGCGATCGGCCAGGCAGAAGTCCTGGTCGTTCTTGAACTTCTTGATGCAGCTGAAGATGTAATCCCAGCGGCCGGCGTTGAGACCGGCACTGTGTTCGCGCAGCTCGTAGAGGATTTCGTCCATTTCGAATGCCGCGAGGATGGTCTCGATCAGCACGGTGGCCTTGATCGTGCCCTGCGGCAACTCGAGGGCCTGCTGGGCTTCGACGAAGATGTCGTTCCAGAGCCGGGCTTCGAGGTGACTTTCCATCTTGGGCAGATAAAAGTACGGACCCGAGCCGCGCGCCAGCAGTTCCTTCGCGTTATGGAACAGATACAGCGCGAAGTCGAAAATACCGCCCGACACACGCTCGCCATCCACGGTCACGTGCTTCTCGTCGAGGTGCCAGCCGCGCGGGCGCACCAGCAGCGTGGCCACCTTGTCGTTCAGCTCATAGACCTTGCCGTTCTGCTCCAGCCGAATGGTGCGACGGATGGCGTCGCGCAGATTGATCTGACCTTCGATCTGGTTGGTCCAGTTGGGCGTATTGGCGTCTTCGAAATCGCTCATGTAGCTATCGGCGCCAGAGTTGAGCGCATTGATCACCATCTTGCGCTCGACCGGGCCGGTGATTTCCACGCGGCGGCGTTGCAGATCGGCCGGCAAGGGAGCAATGCGCCATTCGCCTTCACGCACCTGACGGGTTTCGGCCAGAAAGTCCGGACGCTCGCCCGCATCGAGACGCTGCGCGCGTGCCTCGCGGGCGGCCAGCAACTCCTGGCGACGCGACTGAAACTTGCGATGCAAACGCACCACCAAGGCCAGCGCCTCGGGGGTGAGAATGGTGGCAAATTCGTCGGAGACGGGGGCGTGGATCTGCAGGCCCTCAGGCAAGGCTTGTGACATTTTCGACAACTCCTGGAAATCGGATAAACGGTGGCATGGCAACGCAAAAACGCCATCGCAAGAGCACGAGTGTATTCAATCGCGAAGCATGACACCAAAAGCACCAACGGGCGGGAGGCTCCAAAGCCCCTCGCCCGCCGCGCAGCAATACCGTTCTCAGCCACGGCTCCGCGTTCACGCGCCGGGCCGTGGCTGAATGTGCGGCCAAGGCAAAGCCTGGACCGCGATCACCATCAGGCCGCCGCGCGATCGGCGTCGAATTGCTGCTCTTCGGTAGAACCGGTGAGCGCCGTAGTGGACGACTGCCCACCTTCGATGGTTTGCGTCACGGCGTCGAAGTACCCGGTGCCCACTTCGCGCTGATGCTTCACGGCCGTGAAGCCTTTGTCGGCGGCGGCAAATTCCTTCTGCTGCAGCTCCACGAAGGCCGGCATCTGGTGGCGGGCATAGCCGTAAGCCAGTTCGAACATGCCGTAGTTGAGCGCGTGGAAGCCGGCCAGGGTAATGAACTGGAATTTATAGCCCATGGCACCCAATTCACGCTGGAAGCGTGCAATCGTGTCGTCGTCGATGTTCTTCTTCCAGTTGAACGAGGGCGAGCAGTTATAGGCCAACATTTTGCCCGGGAACTGCTTGTGAATCGCCTCGGCAAACTTGCGCGCATACGCCAGATCCGGGGTGGAGGTTTCGCACCAGATCAAGTCGGCGTAGGGCGCGTAGGCGAGGCCACGCGAGATCGCCTGATCGATGCCCGGCTGGGTGCGGAAGAAGCCCTCCACCGTGCGCTCGCCGGTGAGGAACTCGCGATCGTTCTCATCCACATCGCTGGTGATGAGGTCGGCCGCGTCGGCGTCGGTACGGGCCACCAGCAGCGTGGGCACGCCCATCACATCGGCTGCCAGACGCGCGGCCACCAGCTTGGCCACGGCCTCACGCGTGGGCACCAGCACCTTGCCACCCATGTGCCCGCATTTCTTCACGCTGGCAAGCTGATCTTCGAAATGCACGCCGGCGGCACCGGCTTCGATCATCGCCTTCATCAGTTCAAAAGCATTGAGTACGCCACCAAAGCCGGCTTCCGCATCGGCCACGATGGGTGCGAAGTAATCGATGTAGCCTTCGTCGCCAGGATTGCGGCCTTCCATCCACTGAATCTGGTCGCAACGTTGCAGGGCGTTGTTGATGCGACGCACCACCTGCGGCACCGAATTGGCGGGGTACAGCGACTGATCGGGGTACATTTCGCCGGCGCCGTTGGCGTCGCCAGCCACCTGCCAACCCGACAGATAGATCGCCTTGAGCCCGGCCTTTACCTGCTGCATGGCCTGGTTGCCGGTGAGCGCACCCAGCGCGTTGATGAAATCGTTGCCGTGCAGATCGCCCCACAGACGCTCGGCGCCGCGACGAGCCAGGGTGCACTCGGGCTGCAGCGAGCCGCGCAGGTTGATCACGTGCTCTTCGCTATAGCCGCGCTTGATCCCCTTCCAGCGGGGGTTTTCGGCCCATTCTTTCCGAAGCTGCTGAATGGCTTGTTCACGTGTCGTCATGATGCTTCCTTGAGTGATGGAGGGAAAAGAAACCGGTGACAGGCGGGCCGGGTCGCCCGGCAGTTGCTGCGTTCCCGATGCCTGTGACATGAGAAACAGTCTAGGCAAATGCTGCAAAGCACTCAAGGCTTATATCTTATATAAGACTAAAAATTTTAATTATTAACTTCAATGAGTTACGGATTTCATTTTGTCATGTGAAATCATAATTCTTGCTGTGAAATGCAGAATGCTGCTTGGCAGCAAAAAAGGGAGGCTCAGGTAATGCGACGGGGTCCCGTCCCGGCTCACGCTGGCGCTGCGCGCCAGTCTCGGCCGGGATGACGTTTTCTTCGTGGGGGGCACTGATGGCGGCCGGTGGGTACAGCCCCGGGTCAAGCCCGGGGTGACGACCCCGCGCTGGCGCTACGCGCCAGTCTCGGCCGGGATGGCGTTTTCTTCGTGGGGATCCGTGGGGGGCAGGGAGTGCTTCGTGCCCCCCGTGGGATTATGCGGGGCGTTGGCCAGCGACCACGCTTTCCTGGGCCTTGGCGGTGCGGCGGCCCAGCCAGCCGATTAGGGTGGCGGCGCAGGTGGCGAGCCACATGGCGATGCCGGCGCCGATCCAGGGGCCGGCCGTCCAGCCCGAATCCATCATCACACCGTAGAGTACGGGTGCCAGGGCCGCGCCGACGTCCATGCCCGAATAGACCAGGCCGTACACCGAGCCCATGGCACCCTTGGGGGTGACTCGCCGGATCAGCATGTCGCGCGAGGGGCCGGCCAGGCCGGTGCACAGGCCGGCGGCCGCGACGGCCGGGATGGCGGCCCAGGTGGGCAATACCCCCGAAGCCAGCAACATGAGCACCATGCCACCCACCAGATAGGCGGCCGCCACCACACGCTCACTCCGTGGTGTGGCATTGGCCAGAAAGCCCCCCGCCAACATGCCCGCGGCGGCTGCCAGCATGTAACCGGACAGCGCTGCACTGGCGCGCACCTCGGAGAACTGATAAAGCGAACCCAGAATGGGCAAGGTGTAGTTCTGAATGGCCGACAGCGCCACCGACGTAAGGCCGAAGAACACGAAGGCACCCCAGAGCGCAGGGCTCGCGGCCAGGGCGCGCGCGGTTTGGGCAAAACCTGGCGCTGGCGGTCGCGGGTGCGTGGTGACCACGCCATCGGCATCCACCGTGCGTTGAGCCGCCACCTCCAGCAAATGCCGCCAGACGATGGTGGCCAGCAGAATCATGGCGATCAGCGCAGCCACCACCAGCATGGCCACCCGCCAGCCTGCCAGCATGCTGAGGCCGGTGATGAGCACTGGCGCGGCCGCCCAGCCCAGGCTGCCGCTAAGCCCATGCGTACTGAAGGCATGCCCCAGTCGCTGATGGCTCACTTTCTGATTGAGAATGGAAAAATCCGCGGGATGAAACACCGAGTTGCCCAGGCCAGCCACCGCAGCGGCCAGCATCAGCATGGCGTAGTTTTGCGCGCCGGCAAGGATTAACGATGCCACCACGAAGCAGCCCAGACCAAACCACAGCACACGGCATCCGCCGATGCGGTCCACGATGAAGCCACTGCTGGCCTGGCCAATGCCGGACAGGATGTAAAACACCGAAATCAGCAGACCAAATCGCGCAAAGTCGAGGTCGAACGTGCTGACCAGCGCCGCATACAGCGCCGGGATCACCAGCTGATAGAAATGTGACGACGAATGCGCCACACCCACCAGACCAATGACTTTCCAGTCGGTGGGAGAAGGATCGGGTTGGGTCGACGGCGTGTGCGGCATGACAAACTCGCAAGAAAGACGGCGTGACGGGCCGCATACCCGTTACGCCTTCAGGATCGAGTGTGCAGCCGACACGTAAAACGGGCACGCCCTGGCTAACGGCCTGCCGCTATTGGCGCGCCTTGATCACCGGCCACGCCCTGCGCAGATAATAGAACATCGACCACACGGTGAGCACCGCGGCCACTTCGATCAGCCGGGTGCCCCACCAGGCAAGGTCGATTCCCCATAGCGGACGGCCAAACAACAGGCACGGAATGGCGATCATTTGCGCGGCGGTCTTGAACTTGCCAAGCCAGTGCACAGCCACGCTGGCATGGGCGCCCAATTGCGCCATCCATTCGCGCAGGGCCGAGATGGTGATTTCGCGGCCAATGATCACCAGCGCAATCAGGACATCCACGCGGCCCAGCGACAGCAGCAGCAGCAACGCGGCCGACACCATGAGCTTGTCGGCCACCGGGTCGAGAAACGCGCCGAACGACGAGGTCTGGTTCCAGCGCCGAGCCAGAAAGCCGTCGAGCCAGTCGGTGACCGCAGCGAAGATGAAGGCCACTGCCGCAATCAGATCGCGCGGCACCTCGGGCAGGACGCTGGCGGGCAGGTAATACAACGCCACCAGCAGCGGAATCATGGCGATCCGCACCCAGGTGAGCACGATGGGAATGTTCAGGGGCATGATGGGAGCACTCGGAGTAGCGGAAACATGAAAAAACCTCAATGCAGGGCGCGATAGATACGATCGGCCATTTCGTACGACACGCCTTCGACACCGGCCAGCTCGTCGACGCTGGCCGCCGCGACACCGCGCAAGCCGCCAAACCTTGACAACAATCGTTGGCGGCGCCGTGGACCTACCCCTTCGATGTCCTCGAGACGGGAAACGTTCCGCGCCTTGGCGCGGCGCGCGCGCATGCCGGTGATGGCAAACCGGTGGGCTTCGTCGCGGATTTGTGCCACCAGCATGAGCGCCGCCGAATCGCGGCCCAGCACGAGCGCTGCACGGTCGTCGGCAAACACCAGGGTTTCGAGGCCTACCTTACGCCCTTCTCCCTTGGCCACGCCCACCAGCACGACGGGATCGAGGCCCAGGTCGACAAACACCTCGCGCGCCACGGCCACCTGTCCCTTGCCACCGTCGATCAACACCAGATCGGGCATGGTCGAGTTGCCCTGGGCGGCGCGTTCGAAGCGTCGGCGCAACACCTGTCGCATGGCAGCGTAGTCGTCGCCCGGCGTGATGTCGTCGATGTTGTAGCGTCGATACTCACGCGACTGCATGGCGTGATGTTGATACACCACGTTGGACGCCTGCGTGGCTTCGCCGGCCGTATGACTGATGTCGAAGCATTCGATGCGCAGAGCATCCAACGCCTCGGCATCCTGTTCGAGCCCGAGGGCCTCGGCCAGTGCACGCGTGCGGGCCTGCGCCGAGCCGGTTTCGGCCAGCAGCCGACTCAGGGCGAGCTGGGCGTTGTGCACTGCCTGCTCGAGCCACTGTCGTCGTGCGCCCTGTGGCTGGGTGAGACAACGCACACGGGGGCCATCGGCCGGTTGCAGGGCGACCCACGCTTCCGAGTGGCGCGGTAACGCCTGGGACAGCAGCACCACCGGGGGTGGCGCGGTGTCCTGGTAATGCTGCGCCACGAACGCCTCGAGTACTTCGACGGTGGTATCGCCATCGACATGCGTGGGGAAGAAGGCCTTGTCGCCCAGATGCCGTCCCCCCCGCACCATGGCCAGGTTGACGCAGGCCTTGCCACCCGCGACCACCACGGCAATCACGTCGGTGTCGTCGCCGGTGCCTTCCATGGTTTGCTGTTGCAACACGGTGGACAAGGCCTGCATCTGGTCGCGCAGCATGGCAGCCGTTTCGAAATCCAGTGCCTCGGAAGCCTGCAACATGCGCGTTTCGATCTCGCGCATCACCTGATCCGTATGACCCTGCAGAAAACGGGCGGCGCGCTGCACATCCTGGCGGTAGTCGTCCGCGCCGATGCGGCCAACGCACGGGGCCGAACACCGCTGGATCTGATGCAGCAGACAAGGGCGCGACCGGTGGGCAAACACGGTGTCGTCGCAGGTACGCAGCAAGAACACCTTCTGCAGGATCTGGATGCTCTCGCGCACGGCGCCCGCATTGGGATATGGGCCAAAATACTGATGCTTGCGATCGGTGGCGCCGCGGTAATACGAAATGCGCGGAAACTCGTGACCACTGAGCTTGAGAAAGGGGTACGACTTGTCGTCGCGAAACAAGATGTTGTAGCGCGGCGCGAGCGATTTGATGAGGTTGTTTTCGAGCAGCAGCGCCTCGGCCTCGGAGCGCGTGACGGTGATCTCGACGCGCGCCACCCGCGCCACCATGTGGGCGATGCGCGGGCTCGAGGGCGTGCGGTGAAAATACGACGACACACGACGCTTCAGGTTGCGCGCCTTGCCCACGTAGAGCACCGTGCCCTCGTCGTCGAGGTGACGGTACACGCCGGGCAGCTCGGGCAGCTGGGCCAGGAAGGCCTTGAGGTCGAACGAATCGGACATGACGGGATTATCGCAGCACCCGGCCATCGCCAGGACTGGAAACGGGAGAGGCGCCGCGTCTCAGGCCGCGCCCTCGAGCCCGGCCACCGACGCCACCGCCCTGCGGTAACGATCGCTCGCTTGCAACGCCGCCCAGTCGGGTGCCGGCACCACGGCGCGCAAGCGCTGCAGACGGACGATACGTCGAGTCATGTCGGGCAAGGGCAATCGCTGCAGCAGGAGATCGGCCTGATCGGGCTCGTTGCACACCAGCACCATGTCGCAACCTGCGCCAAGTGCGGCCTCGGCCCGCGCCAGAATGTCGCCGGCCACACCGGCACCCGCCATGCAGAGATCATCCGAAAAGATCACACCGTCGTACGCCAGCTGGTCGCGCAGAATGTCCTGCAACCAGCGTCGCGAGAACCCGGCGGGCTGGTCGTCCACGGCCGGGTAGATCACATGAGCCGGCATCACACTGGGCAACACGCGCTCGGTGAGCGCGCCGTAGGGCAGCGCGTCGGCCGCCAGAATAGCCTTCAGCCCGCGCTCATCCACCGGCACCGCATGGTGCGAATCGGCCTCAACCCACCCGTGGCCGGGAAAATGCTTGCCACAGGCAGCCATGCCGGCCAGCGCCAGCCCCTGCAACAGCGCCCGCGCCAACTGTGCCACCACGGCCGGATCGTGATGCAGGGCGCGACGGCCGATGACGCCGCTGCGGCCATAGTCGAGATCCAGAACGGGCGTGAAGCTGAAGTCCACACCACAGGCACGCAGTTCGGCGGCCAGAACATAGCCGGTATCGCAAGCCAGACGCAGGGCGGTCAACGGATCGGCATCCCAGGCTTCGCCCAGGCGTCGCATGTCGGGCAACGGTGTGAAGCCGTCGCTGCGAAAGCGCTGCACCCGCCCGCCTTCGTGATCCACACACACCAGCAGGGGCTCCTGGCGGCAGGCGTGGATGTCGGCCACCAGCGCCGCGAGCTGAGCGCGATCGGTGAAATTGCGGGCAAAAAGAATGACGCCGCCGGTGAGCGGATGCTGCAGACGGTGCACTTCCGCCGCCGTCAGCGAGGTGCCGGCCACGTCGACTATCACGGGGCCCGGAGGCAAGTGCACGGCTTCCAGACGTCGGGTTTGCGCTTGCGTTGACATCACCACCTGGGGAACCTCGAGAAACGAATTGCGGGAAGCCTCAAAGCTGCGGCTCGATGGGCAGCGCTTCGACGATGACGTAAGCCGCCACGATGTCGCGCTCGTCGGTCAGCGACACGTGCGCCGGCCCGTAGCGCTGGGCATACCAGGCCTGGAGCGTGGCGTCGCCAATCACCAGCATGGGCCGACCCGAGCGATGGTTGAGCACTTGCACGGCACGCCAGGTCATGGGCAGGCGTATGCCCAGGCCGATGGCCTTGGCAAAGGCCTCCTTGGCGGCAAAGCGCGTGGCCAGAAACCGCACGCCACGCACGGGCGAGCGCGCGCCACGCGTCTGGTACTTGAGATATTCGTCGGGACCGAGAATCTTCTGCGCGAAACGGTCGCCGAAGCGCGCCAGCGATTGTTCGATGCGATCGGGGCGCAACAAATCCAGACCGATGCCGGCAATGGCCGACTGGTCGCGTCGCAGAGGCGCCGCAAACGACTCGTGCGGCGACAGATTCATGACTTCTGCGACAACAGCACGCCGCGCGTGGCGTGTGTGCGTGCTGCCACCATGGCGGCCTTCATGTCGCGAACCGCCGTGCTCCAGCCGGTGAACAGGGCTTCGGCCACCAGGGCATGACCAATATTGAGCTCGGCGATGCCATCGATCGCCGCAATGGCCTGCACGTTCTTGAGATGCAGACCGTGGCCGGCATTGACGCGCAGCCCGTTGCGCAGCCCTTCGTGCACGGCCGCATGAACACGCTCGAGTTCGCGTGCCAGGGCCGCGGCGCCCTCGGCTTCGGCTTCGGCATACGCGCCGGTATGCAGCTCGATGATGCCCGCGCCCGAGCGTACCGCGGCAGCAATCTGGGCGGCTTCGGGGTCGATGAAGAGCGATACCCGAATACCGGCCGACTGCAACTGATGCACGGCCGCCTTGACCGCCTCGAACTGGCCGACGACATCGAGCCCACCTTCGGTGGTGAGCTCGGTGCGTTTTTCGGGTACCAGACACACATCGTGGGGCCGGACATCCATGGCGATCGCCAGCATCTCGGGCGTGACGGCACACTCGAGATTCATGCGCGTGCGCACGATCTGGCGGACGGCGTAGACGTCGGCGTCCTGAATGTGCCGGCGATCTTCACGCAGATGCAGGGTGATGAGGTCGGCGCCAGACTCTTCGGCCTCGCGTGCGGCACGCACGGGATCGGGGTAGGCCGTGTGGCGTTGCTGCCGCAGCGTAGCCACGTGGTCGATGTTGACGCCGAGTTCGATCATGACGAAGTTGCCTGAAAGGCGCGCGAGGAGACGCGCGGAAACGAAACGGGCGCCAGTTTACCGCGCCGGCGCCCCTACCTGACCTCACGGTGGGCACCCGCGTCAGCCGGTGCCCACCGATTCGGCAGGAATCAGTCGCGACGCATCAACAGGCCCACGAGCACGCCCACCATGCCGGCCGTGGCCACCGCGGTGAGCGGATTGCGCTGAATGCTGCGGGCCACATCGCAGGCCGCGCTCTTGACCTGATCGCAGGCCTGCCCAGCCAGCTCCTGCAGCGCCGCGTCGATCTGCAGGGCCTGACCGTCGGCACGCAGATCGTCGTCGTCGAGCACGTCGCCGGCGGTTTCCTGAACCTTGCCGGCCACCTTGGTGGCACGGGCACTTGCACGGTTCGTTGCCATATCAGCTTTCTCCCGGGTTATATACTGCACGATGGATTTCCTGCCCCGGCCACGGGCCCGGGCGCGACAGGCGCCCCGGCCCGTGGCCGGGTTTGCGCTTCACGTCACACTATAACGCCATGCTCATCCACTCCCGCCCCGCCGGCCGCCGCGTCGCATGACTGCATCGGCAACTCTCGCCCCCCGACTGAGCGCCCTGCTGGCCGTCACCATGCTGCTGCAAGTGATCGGCACCGCCAACACGCTGGCCATTCCAGTGCTCACACCCACCATTCCGGGCGCCACCACCGTGGGCATTGGCTGGTACATGACGGTGCTCTACATCGGCGCCATGTTCGGTGCCGTATGGGCGGGCAACCTGATCCAGCGTCATGGCGCCATGCGAGCCAGCCAGGCCGCTCTGGCCTTGCAACTGGGGGGGCTCGCCCTCGCTCTGGGCGGCACCGAATGGCTGCGCCTCACCGGCGCGCTGCTGGTGGGCCTGGGGTACGGCCCACTTACACCGGCCAGTTCGCAGGTGCTGTCGCGTTTTACACCGCCCGCCCATGTGGGGCTGGTATTCTCGATCAAGCAAACCGGCGTGCCGGTGGCTGGCCTGCTGGCGGGCCTGTTGCTGGTGCCCTTGGCCAGTGCCGCTGGCTGGCAGGCAGCACTACTACTCATGCTGGCACTGATCGCCTTGGGCCTGGGGTCAGCCGAATGGCTTCGTCGCAGCAGCGGGCCACGGGCCGCCACCCCTGCCACCATCGCCGAGCGTGAACCCTGGTACGCCCAGCTCTGGCAGATTACGCGAGTGCCCGAACTCCGTGCAGCGGCCGCCCTGTCGTTCTGCTTTTCGTTCGTGCAGCTCTCGCTCAGCGGCTACCTGCTCCTGTATCTGCACGAAGAAGTCGGCTTCGGGCTGGTGGAGGCTGGCATGCTGTTTGGCGCCGCCCAGGCCGCCGGCGTGGTGGGCCGCCTGGCCTGGGGGCGCATCGGTGATGTCTCTGGCGCACCCAGTACCGTGCTGCTCATCATTGCCCTGATCATGGCCGTGGCCAGCGTAGGTACCGGGCTCGCGATGCCCGAATGGCCGGTGGCCGCCACCGTGCTCATCTGCCTGGTGTTTGGCGGCACCGCCCTGGGCTGGAACGGCCTCTTTCTGGCAGAGATCGCCCGCCTCGCGCCGCCGGGTGGTGTGGCGCGCTTTACGGGCGCCATCCTGTTCTACACCTACACCGGTGTGGTGGTAGGCCCCACCCTGTTCGCCCAATTGAGCGAACCCCTCGGCAGCCTCGGCGCCAGCTTCATCGCACTGTCGCTGGTACCGCTATCGGCTGCTGCCATCCTGTGGCGGCAACGTCGGCGTCAGGCTGTCGTCCAATCCCATGACGGTTGAGTACCCTCATGGTGGCCCCCGACACCTCGGCATCACCCTGCGTCAGCTCAAGGTGTTTCTGGCCGTGGAGAACACGCGCAACTTTCATCGCGCCGGCGAGCGCATCGGGCTCTCGCAACCCGCGGTGAGTCGCAGCGTGCGCGAACTGGAACGCCAGCTCGACCTGCGCCTGTTCGACCGCACGACGCGCGAGGTGGTACTGACCGAGGCCGGCGAACTGCTGGCCCAGCGTTTGCCGCGCTGGATCGACGAGCTCGACAACACGCTGCTCGAACTGCATCACTGGGCCAGCAACCGTCGCGGCAAGGTGCGCGTGGCCTCGGCGCCCACGCTGTCGGCCAGCCTGATGCCAACCTGCCTGGCCGAATGCGCGCGGCGCGAACCCGGCCTCGAGATTCTGCTGCTCGATCGCATTCAGCAGGATGTCCTGGGCAGCGTGTTGGCAGGCGAGGTGGATCTGGGTGTGGTGGTCGAGCTGGATACCGCAGGGCGACGCGACGTGCAGGGCGAGGTGATTCTGCAGGATCCGTTCGTGGTGGTGGCCCCGCCCGATCACGCCTTCTGGTCCGACGCCAGGGCGCCGCGGTGGCAAGCGTTGGCCGGCCAACCACTCATTCTGCTGGATTACGCGTCGGGAAGTCGTCGGCTGATCGACCGTGCCCTGGAACAGCACGGTGTCCATGCCGCCGTGGTGCAACAAGTGGGGCACGCCACCACGGGGTTCGAGATGGTGCGCGCCGGCCTGGGCATCAGCGTGATGCCTGGCATGGCGGTGCCCGACAGCGGCTTGCCAGGCCTGCGGGCTCGCCCGTTGCTGCCGCGCGTGCAACGCAACATCCTGCTGGTGCACCGACGCAATCGCCTGCCCTCGCCGCTGGCCCAGGTGGTATGGGCGCTGATTGCCAACTGCGCCGGCGAGGTCAGCGAGCGCCGCCAGGCCCTGTGGAGGTGAGGCGGTTCACCAGCAGTTGCCCCCAGAAACCTTCGGGTGAATCGAGCGTGCCAGCCACCTCGAAGTGATTGAGCCCCGGGCCGATGGCTTCCTGCACGGGCACGCCCGTGGCGCGCAATTTGCCTGCCATGGCGGCAGACTGGCGCAGGAACTCGGGCGACTCGTTCTCGCCGCAGGCAATGGTGACAGGCACCCGTGGGTCGAAGTGGTGATGAAGCGGACTGAGCGCGTGCCGTTCGACCGCCTCCAGCCTCAGATAGCTCCGGCGGCCCGAGAAACTCACCGGCTCGAGATCGTACATGCCGCTGCACAGTTGCACCTGCAGCAGCGCATCGGGATGTTCGGGCACCCGCTGCGACCAATCGAGCATCGCGAGGCAGGCTGCCAGATGCGCGCCCGACGAATGCCCCAGCAGATGCACGCGCGGCGCCGCCCCGTGGGCATGAGCCTGTCGCATCACCCAGGCCAGGCCGCGACCGACCTGCTCGACCATCGGGAACAGCCGACCGTCAAAATCGAGCACCGTGCCGAAATTCAAGGCGACATAGTTCAACCCATGGCGACACAGCCATTCGGCAGGATAGAGATAATCCTCGGCCCTGCTACCGCGCCAGGCGCCGCCATGAATGAAACAGACGATGTCGCGACCCGCATCGGGCGGACGCGCCCAGAACCCGTCTTCGGCCGGCCCCGGCCCATAGCGGAAAGCCTCGAAAACCACCCGTTCTCGGGTTTCGTGACTGCGCCGGGCGAGATCGCCCAGCACTTGCCCCATGTTGGGAGCGTAATGCTCCTGCTCGTAACGCTCATGGAGTTGCGCCACGGTGAGATTGCGCCAATCGTCTTGATGTGTCATGTGTCCTCCCTACGCCGACCCCAATGCTGGGCCAGTACCGCACACAGCATGAGCTGAGTGAGGTGATAAATCATCAGGGGAAGCACCATGATGCCCACCGTGGCGGTGGCAAACAGCACCTGCGCCATCGGCACGCCGCTGGCCAGACTCTTCTGCGAGGCCGCCAGCATCATGGTGATCTGATCGGGTTTGTCGAGCTTGAGGCAGCGGCTGATGAGCCAGGCCATGCCGAGCACGAAGCCCAGCAGCACGATGCTGATGGCAATGAGCAAAAAGATGGCCGAGGCCGGAATCTGCTGCCAGATGCCTTGCAGCACGGCGGCACTGAACGCGGTGTAGATCACCAGCAGGATGGAGCCACGATCCACCACCATCAGCACCTTGCCCGAACGCGCCATCCACCGTTCGAGCCAGGGCCGCAGCAGATGGCCGATCACAAACGGCACCATCAGTTGCAGCAAGATTCGGCCGATCGATTCCCAGATCGGCACCGACCCGGCCGTGGGCGCCACCCAGAGGCCCACCATGACGGGCGTGAGAAAAACGCCCAGCAGGGTGGAACCCGACGCGGCACACACCGCGGCCGACACGTTGCCCTTCGCGATGCTGGTGAGCGCGATGGCCGACTGCACCGTGGATGGCAGAAAGCACAGATAGAGAATGCCCAGGTAGAGCTGAGCGGTGATCAGAGGCTCGAGGAGCGGACGAAACGCCAGCCCCAGCACGGGAAACAGCACGAAGGTGCAGGCAAACACCGCCAGATGCAGTCGCCAGTGCATGATGCCCGCCATGATGGCCGTGCGTGACAGCTTGGCGCCATGCAGGAAGAACAGGAGCGCGATGGCGAAAACGGTGAGCCATTCCAGCGCCTGCGCGATGACGCCCGCGGCCGGCAGCCACGTAGCCAGCACCACCGTGGCAACGAGCAAAAGGGTGTAGTTGTCGGGAAGATAGAGCGGACGTTGCCTGGACACTGAGATCGCCGTGTGTAGGGTGAAGGCCACGATTCTAGGCCGCCCTCGACAAAACATGAAATGGATTTAACGAATCATTTAATGCAATAAAAGTATCAATCTATCGCACCTGATGTGGCACGTCCGAGTCCGGCGGCACGCCAAACGCCATCGGGCGATGTTTTTGCCGCTCGCCATCCCCCGGCCGACTCACCCCCTTGATTCACACGGCGCCCCACACGGCCACCCTGACTAGCCTTGGGCGATCCTCTGCCCACCCTCGGGAGATTGCCTCATGACACGATACGCCAGAGCCCTGGCTGCCCTGCCCCTCACCGCCAGCCTTTTCGCGTTCGCCCCTGCCAGCGCCGCCGACAACCCCGTCATGATCGTTTTCGACGGCTCCAACTCGATGTGGGGCCAGATCGACGGCGTGGCCAAGATCGAGATTGCGCGCGGCGTCATGGATCAGCTGTTGGGCAACTGGGAAGACAATCGCGCGCTGGGGCTGATGGCCTACGGTCATCGGCGGCGCGGCGATTGTCGCGATATCGAAACTCTGGTGGCGCCTGCCGTGGGCACAAGCAACGACGTGCGCACGCAGATTGGCAACATTACCCCCACCGGCAAGACACCGCTCACCGATGCCGTGGAGCAGGCGGCCACGGCGATGTCGTACACCGACGCGCCGGCCACGGTGGTGCTGATCTCGGACGGCCTCGAGAGCTGTCAGCGTGACCCCTGCGAGCTCGGCAAGCTGCTGGCGCAGCGCGGTGTGGATTTCACGGCACATGTGGTGGGCTTTGGCCTGGGCAACGACGAAACCGACACCCTGGCCTGCATCGCCGAGCACACCGGTGGCCAGTACTTTGCGGCCGACAACGCCGAAGAACTGGGGTCGGCGCTCTCGGCTGTGGCGGCCGCGGTGTCGGCACCCAAACCCGAACCCGAACCCGAACCTGAGCCAGCGCCAGAGCCAGAAGCCGAAGTGACCTTGACGGCACCCGATACCGCGCTGGCAGGCTCGGCCATCGACGTGGCCTGGAGCGAGGCGCCCGATGCGCTCGATCTGATCACCATCGTGCCCATGGGTGCCGACGAGGGCACGCGCGGCAATCATTTCCGCGTCCGCGATCGCAGCGAACACACACTGCGGGCGCCGTCAGACACCGGCATGTACGAGATCCGCTTCGTGCTGTACGACGGCATGCGCACGCTGGGCTCGCACCCGATCGAGATCACGGAACCCGAAACCACGGTCAGCGCACCCGAGACGGCGCTGGCCGGCTCCAAGATCCCCGTGAGCTGGACGGGCGCGGTTGACGCCATCGACCTCATCGCCATCGTGCCCATGGGCGCCGACGACGGCACCCGTGGCAACCAGTTCCGCGTACGCGATCGCACGGAGCACGAACTGCAGGCACCGTCCGACCCCGGCATGTACGAGATCCGCTACGTGCTGTACGAAGGCAGGCGCACCCTCGCCTCCACGCCCATCGAGATCACCGAACCCGAGGCATCGGTGAGCGCACCCGACATGGCGCTGGCCGGCTCCAAGATCCCCGTGAGCTGGACGGGCACGGTCGACGCCATCGATCTCATCGCCATCGTGCCCATGGGTGCCGACGAAGGCACCCGCGGCAACCAGTTCCGCGTACGCGATCGCACGGAGCACGAACTGCAGGCGCCGTCGGACACCGGCATGTACGAAATTCGCTACGTACTGTACGAAGGCCGGCGAACCCTGGCCTCCACGCCCATCGAGATCACCGAGCCCGAGGTCTCGGTGACGGCCCCGGCACAGATTCGGGCCGGCGATGCCATTCCCGTGAGCTGGACGGGCACGGTCGACGGTATCGACCTGATCACCATCGTACCCATGGGCGCCGACGACGGCGCCCGCGGCAACCACTTCCGGGTGCGCGATCGCACCGAACACGAGTTGAAGGCCCCGGATGACACCGGCTTCTACGAGATCCGCTATGTGTTGTACGAAGGCAGGCGCACGCTGGCCAGCCAGCCGATCGAAGTGCTGGCCGCGGACGCTGCCCTCGAAAGCGGCGCCAGCATCGACGCGCCCGATCGGGCGGGCGTCGGAGAATCGCTGGAGGTGGGCTGGACGGTGGACCAACGCAGTGCCGACCAGCGCATCACCATTGCCCGTGCCGAGCAACCCATCTTTACCTGGCAGGCTGCCGTCAAGATCGAAGATGACGGGCCGGTCACGCTGCCCCTGCCCAAAGAGCCTGGTACCTATGAGCTGCGCATCCTCGATGTCAGCGGTCAGGCCGTGCTCGCCCGTCACGTGATCGAACTGGAGTAGTCAGGCCGCGACGCCGGGCATCGCCCTCCGCCATGGGCTGACGTATGATCCGCAACGGTGCCGGGCCCGCCCCAGTCGTGCCCGGCCGCTGCCTCCCCGTCCCGCCGATCTCCGACTCCCATGACCCGTCAACGTCCATCCTCGCCGCGCCGCCGTGACTTTCTTGCCACGACCGGCGCAGGCGCCTTGCTCGCGCAATTACCCTTCCTGCCCCGCGTCAGCGTGGCTGCCGTCCCTTCTGCCGAAGCCGCTCCTACCGGGGCACGCATCGCGCGCCTGGCCATCTACCCGGCGCTGGGCATCTGTCGCGTGGGCGGCAGCGACCAATGGTTTCTGGCGCCCGAAGTGCCGGGCCTGCCGCCTGAGCCCGAGGGTGGATTCAAGGACGGCGACCAGAAGCTCAAGAAGCAGGTGCAACGGTTTCGTGTGTACGCCTTCGATGATCGGGATCGCGTGATCGGCGAGGTCACGGCGGACGATGCTGTGATCGACTGGAACGTTCACCTGGCCAACAGCAAGGCAGCCTGGTATGGCTTTCACAACCCGCTGGACAACGGCGAGCTGGCGCCGGGATTGCCAGGCGAACGACGCAACGGGTACATGCTCGGCCGCGATCAGCGCGAGGCCCTGCTGGTGATTAACCCGGGCGTCCGGCGTATCGCCGGACGCGGGACCAACCCCTCGGGTCAGGCGCCGGAGGTGGCGCTCGATGGCCACATCTTCGACCAGGCCAAGGTGCGGCTTGGCCACCTTCGCACCGATGACGCTGGCCGACTATTGGTGTTTCCCGGCAATGGCCACTCGGCCAGCCCCACGCAGGCCCCGATCACCAGCTTTGCCGACAACGACGGTTGGTTCGACGACTGGGCCGATGGTCCGGTCAATGCCTCCGTGCGCCTGACCGATGGTCGCACGCTCGAAGCCGAAGGCGCGTGGGTGGCCTGTGTAGGGCCCGACTATGCGCCGGAGATTCCGCCCATTTCCTCGCTGTACGACGTGATTCATGACCTCAATGTGCGCGAAGGCTGGAGCCAGGAACCCGAAGGCCCTCTATCATTCCGCGAGCATGTCTACCCCATCTTTCATCGTCTGGCGATGATGGCATGGGTTGCCAATGCCGCCCGTCTGCGCCCGGGCTGGCTGGAGGTAGGCGATTTTGCCGACCCGGCCTACCTGGATCGACTGGCTGACGCTTCGGCCGCCAATGCCGAGTTTCGCGGCAAGGTATTTGGCCAGTTTCGTGACCCCACTCAACACGGTGAAGAAGCCTTTCGCGATCAACAATTCAAGATGCCCTACATGCTGGGGGACGGCATCAATTTCAATGGCAGCCCGCTCGCCTGGTTTCAATTTCCGGTCACTCTCCATGACCGCCTGCGCCGCTGGGCCGATGGGGATTTCGTCAACGACTTGCACGACGAACGCGTGGAGCACGTTTCCCGCCTCGAGCAACTCGACCCGTCGCAGCAGCCACTGGCCCTCACGCGGGCCGCGCTCGCACCCTGTTCGGGTGGGGCCTTTCATCCTGGCGTCGAATTGAGTTACTACCTGCGCCTGCCATCCATTTATGCCCGGGCGCACGGCCAGAGCCACGAACCCTTCCGGATCGCGCGCGGCCAACGACAACACCTGGTGCAGGATTACGGCCCATTGCTCACCACCGATGTGGCCATGAATGGCAACGCTGGCGGCGAGTCGCCGGTGGGGCCGCAGATGCCGGGCGACCTCACCCGCTGGATGGGCCTGCCCTGGCAATGCGATGCATTCAGCTGCCAGCACGTCGTCATGCAAACCGATTTCCCCACTGCCGTGTGGTGGCCCGCCCTGCTCCCGGTCGACGTGCTCACCGAAGTCCACTACCAGCAGGTGATGCGCACGGATCTGCCCACCGAGATTCGCGCCGGCTTCTTCCACCAGCGTGAATCTTGGTCACGTGGTGTTCCCGGGCTGGGATATCACGCCAATGCCAGCTACTGGGACGGCATCACCAACATGATCGCGTTGTGGGAGCGCATGGGTTTCGTGCTGGCGCGCCCCGCGCCTACCGACTCCGGGCGCCCCGCCGGGCTGCCCGACACCCTGTATGTGGAAACCGGTCGCGGCACGCTCGAAAATCGCTTCGACTGGATGCCAGAGCATGGTGCACGACAACGCTGACAATAGAATTGCGGTGGTGGGAGGGGGCGTGGCAGGTGCCGCCACCTGCGTGGCGCTGGCCCATCAGGGACTGAGTGTGGACTGGGTCGCCCCCGCGCGGGGTTCGCCACCGCGGGCTGGTGATACGTTGCCCGCCGTTGGCGGTCAGTGCCTGACCCGATGGCATGCCCGCCACCTGCTCGACTCGCCCGCGCACCGACCGGCACCCAACAGTTTCAGCGCCTGGGGCAATGCAGCCCTCATCGAGCGCCGCCACGACACCACACCGGCCGGCGTGGGTTGGCTGATCGATCGTGCGGTATTTGATCGCGATCTGGCACAGCTGGCCACGGCAAACTGCCGGGTCCGGCGCCACGAGCAACGCGTACATGACGTGATCGCCGATGGCAACTCCTGGGGGTTGTCGCTGGCCAACGGAGCGATATTGCGCAGCCCTTTGATCATCGACGCCACTGGCCGCAGTTGCCGTTTGGCCCGACGATGGCAACGGCTGCATCGCCACGACCGCTTGCTGGCTACGCGCTGGCTGTTACGTTCTACCGACTCCAGCTGTTTGCCGACCCCCACGCAACTGGTCGAAGCCGAGCCGAATGGCTGGTGGTTTGCCGGGCTGCTGGCTGACGACACCTTGAGTGTGACTTTCTACTCCGACCCCGAGGAGCGGTCCGTCGTCTTTGATCTCGCCCACGCCCAGCTGCCGGGCAGTGTGCGGACCCGCTGGCTGCAACGCTGGCTCGACGACGCGAATTTTGCCGCGGTCGGCCCGCCTCATCGCTGCAGCGCGGCCACGCAATGGCTGACAGCACCGGCCGGATGGCACGCCGACGCGTTGCCCTGGGCAGCGGTCGGTGATGCGGCGTTTGCCTGCGACCCCCTAGCCGCCCACGGCCTCACTCACGCCTTCTGGGGTGCCGAGCAAGTGGCCGCGGCAGCCGAACGTGCACTGCTAGGACAAGCCAACGCCTTTGCGACATACATCGACCATTCGACCCGCGGTCGCGAACAGCATCTGCAAACCTGGCGCGAGCAGTATCGAGCCGAACGCCGTTTTGCCCACACGCCTTTTTGGCAACGTCGAGCCACATTTGGGGAAGCGGGCGCCGCCTGCTAGCATGCGAGCGACATTCCCGTCCACGCTGTATCACCAACCTGTCGAGGCCTATCCATGAGTGCACCCTCCAACGTCCCGCTGTCAAAAATTCGCGAAGCCGGCGAGTTCGTGTATTTGTCCGGCGAGCTGCCGCTCGGTGAGAACGGCGCCATCCCAGATGGCATCGAGGCCCAGACCACGCTCACGCTCGATCGCATTGCCGCCACCTTGAGCAAGCAGGGCCTCACCCTCGACGACGTGGTCTCAGTCACCGCCTATCTGGTGCGCAAGGAAGACTTTGCCGCCTTCAATGGCGTCTATGCCCAGCGATTCCAGCAACCCTACCCCACCCGCACCACCGTGCGCGCCGACCTCATGCTCGACAAGGCCCTGCTGGAGCTCACCATGGTCGCTCGCAAGCGCGGCTGAGCATGTCACCCTTCCGGTTTTGCCCCCAGTGCAGCGCGCCGCTGCAATCGCTCGCCGTCGGCGGGCTGCCGCGTTCGGTATGTCCGCAACGCGAGTGCGGCTTCGTGCACTGGAACAACCCCACCCCGGTCGTGGCCGCGGTGGTGGAATACGGCGATGGCATCATCCTCGCCCGCAACGCCCAATGGCCACCCGAAACCTTCGCCCTGATCACCGGGTTTCTGGAGTACGCCGAAGACCCGATCGAAGCGGTGGCGCGCGAGGTGGAAGAGGAACTCGGGCTGCGACCGCTGCAAGCGCCCGAGTGGATCGGCCACTACCCCTTCGAGCGTCAGAATCAGCTCATCATCGCCTACCACGTGACAGTGGCCGGCGAGGTTCGGCTCAACGAAGAGCTGGTGGAATGGCGGCACATTCCGTTCGCTCAGGCCACCTACTGGCCACGTGCCACCGGTCTGGCGCTGCGCGACTGGTTGCGAGGCCGCGGTTACGACCCGCGCGAGGTGCCGCTGCCGCGTCGGTAAACTGGCGGCCATGAATGCTCCGAACCCCGACGCCTGGCGTCACCGCAACCTGGGCCGCCTGCTGCACGCCGCGCTGCGCCGGTTCGAGAGTCGCGTGCTCGAACACCTGCGCGCTGCGGGCCATGGTGAGCTCTCGGCCAGTCACGTGCAGGCCACCCGCCACCTCGATCGCGACGGCACCCGACTCACCGAACTGGCGCGGCGCGCCGCCATGACCAAGCAGTCGATGAGCGAACTGGTGGCCCAGCTGGAGCGAGCCGGCCTGGTCACCCGCGAGCGTGACCCCAGCGATACCCGGGCCCGCCTGATCCGCTTTACCCCGGCAGGCGAAGCCTGGCTGAGTGCCTTCGGCAACGCCGTCGCCGCCGCCGAAGCCGAGATCGCCACCCAGATCGGCAGCGATACGCTGGCACGACTCAAACACGATCTCGAACACTGCAACCCCGGCCACGACGACGGCCTGGGTCACGACACCCCGGGCGAAAGACCCCATTGACTTTATCGTCAGGCTGCCTGACTATATGGCCATGGATATCAAAATGCTGACTACCGACGCCCTGCCGCCCGCGCGCACCACCATCCTGGTGGTGGGTGGCGGGCCCTGCGGGCTGATGCTCGCCAACGAGCTGGGTCGCCGCGGCGTGCCGCTGCTGTTGATCAACGACAAGCCGCATACGGCGATGAACCCGCAGGCCAATGCCACGCAGGCGCGCACGATGGAGCATTACCGACGCCTCGGCTTTGCCGAAGACGTGCGCAGCCAGGGTCTGCCGGCAGACTTTCCCACCGATATCGCGTATTTCACGCGTTTCGCCACCCACGAACTCGCGCGCTTTTCGTTGCCGTCGGCGGCCAGGGCCCGCACCACGATCCGACAACTGTCAGGCTCCTGGAGCGCCGCCGAACTGCCCCACCGGGTGTCGCAGAAGTTCGTCGAAGGGGTGCTCCATCGCCATGCGCAGCAACATACCAGCAATGCCATGCACTATGGCTGGCGCCTGCTCACGTTCACCCAGGATGCCACGGGGGTAACCGCGGAGCTCGAACGGTTGGCCGATGGCTTGCTGCATACGGTGCAAGCGGATTATCTGGTGGGTGCCGACGGCCCACGCAGCACGGTACGGCGCCAGCTGGGCATCCGCTACAACGGCGAGACCGGCGTGGTGCGCGACTTCATGGGCGGGCGAATGTTTGCGGTATACGTGCGCTGCCCGGCCTTCTACCAGGTAGTGCCACATCCACCAGCGTGGATGAACGTGAGTTTCAATGGTGAGCGCCGCGCCTTCATGGCCACGGTTGATGGCAAGGGCGAGTTTGCCTTTCATACGCAGTTGCACGCGCACGAAACCGAAGACGCCATCACCGACGACGATGCCCGGGCCATGTTCTGTGCTGCCGTCGGCGTGCCACTGAACGAGGTCGAGATTCTGTCGACCGGATTCTGGACGGCGGGCCACAGCCTGGTGGCCGAACGCCTGCAGGAAGGCCGCGTGTTCATCGGCGGCGACGCTGCGCACCTGTTCACCCCGGCGGGTGGCCTGGGCTACAACACCGCGGTGGAAGATGCGGTGAACCTGGCCTGGAAGCTGGCGGCCGTGAGCTCGGGCCAGGCGCCGCTCACCCTGCTCGAAAGCTACGATCTGGAGCGTCGACCGGCAGCGGTACGCAATACGGGGTACGCCAAGACCTTTGCCGACTCGCTGGGGAATTATCGGCCGGCGCCAGAGATCGAAGACGACTCCCCTGCTGGCGAGGCAGCGCGTGCCGAAGCCGGCGACTACTTCGACCGTCATGGCAGGCTCGAATTCAACATCCCCGGCGTCACCTTCGGCGTACGCTACGATGGTTCGCCCATCGTGGTGGATGACGGCACCGACGCCCCGCCCGACCGACCCAACGAGTACCAACCCACCGCCAAGCCGGGTGGCAGGCCGCCCCACGCCTGGCTGTCCGAAACGCAATCGCTTTACGATGTGTTTGGCCGCGACTGGACCTTGCTTTGTCTCGACGCCGCACCCGAGCCCATGACGGCCATCTGTCAGGCGGCTCAGGCGCGCGGCGTCACGCTCGAGGTAGTGCAAGCCGAGGCCGCCGCCGAACTGCTCGAGCTGTATGAAGCCCCTTTGGCCCTGATTCGGCCCGACCAGATGGTGGCCTGGCGCGGCGCCACAGTGGCCAATGCCGCCGACTTGTGGAACCAGGTCCTGGGTGGGCCGGCCATGGCAAACTGATTCGCTGCATCCAACCAACCCGGAGCCGTTGACCTCATGCGCAACCTCGACCAGAACACCATCACCGACGCCGTGCTGGCGCGCTTTGCCGACACGCCCGACCCCCGCCTCAAGACCATCATCACCAGTCTGGTGCGCCACCTCCACGACTTTGCCCGAGAGGTGGAACTCACCGAGGCCGAATGGGAAAAAGGCATCGAGTTTCTCACGCGCGTGGGTCACATCACCGACGACAAGCGTCAGGAATTCATTCTGCTGTCCGACGTGCTGGGTCTATCCATGCTCACGGTGGCCATGAACCAGGACAAACCGCAGGGCTGCACCGAAGCCACGGTGTTCGGCCCCTTCCATGTGGAAGGGGCCCCCGAATACGCCCTGGGCGACGACATCGCCAATGGTGCCAAGGGCACCGCTTGTGTGGTGAGCGGTACCGTGCGCGGCCTCGACGGCGAGCCGATTCCGCACGCCCGGCTCGATGTGTGGCAATCCGATCATGAAGGGCTCTACGACGTGCAGCATCCCGAGATCGATCACGCCCAGGCGCGCGGCATTCTGCACGCCGACGAGCAGGGTCGCTTCCACTTCCGCAGCGTGGTGGCCGTGCCCTACCAGATTCCGCACGACGGCCCCGTGGGCGCGCTCCTGGAAGCCACGCGGCGCCACCCCTGGCGCCCGGCCCATCTGCACTTCAAGATCGATGCCCCGGGCTACGAAACCCTGATCACCCACGTGTTTCGCGACGGCGATCCGTACCTGGATTCCGACGCCGTGTTCGGCGTGCGCGAATCGCTCGTGGCCGATTGGGTGGAACAAGACGACGGCACGTACCGACTTGAATTTGATTTTGTGCTCAACCGTCACGGTTGAACGCTGGCGGCTTGCCGGTCATGGCATACCGGGGCCATCAGGCCCCGGTATGCCATGACCGGCAAGTTGCGCATCGAATCACCGGTGTCGGGCTCGCGCCCGATGGTTTATCGCGACGCAAACGTCTGCGGCGGCCCGATCAGCGGCGTCTTCAACGGCGCCGCCGCCCCGATCGCAATCACCAACGCATTGGCACCAGGATTCTGTGCGGGGTTGGCATTCAACCGCCAGTTGTTCATCAACCAGAGATTGCCCGAAGGGTCGATCTGCCCGGCGGTGAGGCGCGCCAGCGAATCGCTCTGATACCCGGTATCGGGCGAAATCGGATCGCCCAGTTGCGCACCCGGCGGGCAGTGTTCAGCCTTGATACCGCAGAAACGCGTAATGCTGGTAGGCGTGGTCGGCAAAGTGGGGCCCGGCGGCTGCGAGCCGAAGTTGAACGCCCAGACAGTGTCGTCACCATCCACCGAGATACCCCAGGGCAGCACCACACCACCGCCGGTGAAGGGCGACCCGGCCACGGGTTCGCGGGTGTCGGCCGAAATCATGGTGATCGAGGCATTCTCGCCCGACCCCACGTTGGGCCTGTCGGGACACGGCACGTCGAGCCAGTCGGAGTTGGCCACCCACACGTTGCCGGCACTGTCCACAGCGTTGCCGACGGGATGCGAGAACACGGGACGCTCCGGATCGGTGTTGCTCACGGTGTGGATCACCTCGCCCTCGGGTGAGATCACCGAAACGGTGTCGACGTTGTTGTTGTTGACCCAAAGGTTGCCTTCGTGGTCGATCACCGCGCCGAACGGCTTCATGCGAGTGCCACGCGGCGTGGCGTCGGGCACGGGCAACGGGATGTTGCGAGCAAGATTGGGGTTGCCGTCGGGGTAGACGGTGACGGTGTCGTTGCCGCAGTTGGCCATCCAGATGTTGCCGTCGTGATCCGACACCGTGCCCTGCGGCCAGCTGATGTTGCCGGCGGTGTAACCGGTACGGTCGGGCGACAAGGGCGTGCCATCGGGCAGGAAGTGCGACAGACTGTTGTGGGGTGCCGCATCCGGCAGAGCCTCGCAGGGCGGGTCTTCGAAGCCGAAGTTGCTCACCCAGATCTCGCCCTCGGGGTCGAGCGCAATGCCGTAGCCTGCACCGTTCAGGCCGCCGCCAAAATATGGCGCGCCATCGGCCACAGCGCCCCAGGGCGTGAATTTGTGCAGTCGCCGACCACCGCAGGTATAGGCCCCTTCGGCCTGGGGCTGATAGTTGTCGTTGATCCAGGCGTAGCCCTGTTCGTCGAACACGGCATTGCCGGGACCGTTCATCAGGTTGGACGGCGCCTGCTCACTGTAGAAGCCGCCCGTGATCTTGAGAAACAGCAGCCAGTTGTTGGGCGCTTCGTTCAGGGCCGGCAGGTTCACGGCCTGGCGACTGGCCACGGCAAACACGGGGTCGTCTTCGCCGGGGCTGGCAAAGGCCGGCGCGTGCACGAGGTTGGAGAGCGCCTGCAGCATGTTGCCGGCGGGCGGGAGGCCCGGACGCGAGGTGGCCTCGCGCAGCTCGAGGCAGGCCTCGTTGTCGGCAACGCAGGCGGCCACGGCATTGGCCAGTGTATGGAAAGTGGCAAGGGTGGAGGTTTCGTTGGCATTGGGCGAAGAACCGATGACGACGCCAGTGGCACCGGTGCGCGGGTTGGCCAGGTTGCCGGCCATGCGTGCTGCGTTCACCATGCCGTAGCGGTTGCCCACGACGCGATCGTTGGCCACGAACTGAGCAAAGGCCACACCCGTGGCCACCGTGGTTCGCTCGTTCAGGGTGATGTCGGCATCAGCGCCCACCCGGTCGGGATCCACCACACCCGCCAACTGGGCTTCGCCGTGTTCCGCCATCACGAACACCACGGCCTGCTCGGGGTCGGCCCCCGCCGGCAGGCCGTAAGGCAGCTCGAAGCGGCCATTGGCGTCGGTTTCGACGGTACCCAGTTCGTGCCAGGCCAGCTGCATGTCGGGCATGCTGGCAAAGGCCCGTACCCGCCACTCGGCCAGGCCGGCTTGCGCGGCCAGCACGCGGCCCTCGAGCGTGGCGGTGGGCGGAGGGGGGCCATCGTCGTCGCTGCTGCAGGCAGCCGCCAGACCCAGCAGAGGGATGCCCAGCAAGGCCCAGCGCGGCAGGGGCGCCATGGGGATGCGTGGTTCGGATTTGGTCATGCGCGAACTCCAGGGGGGGTGAAAAACCGGGAGAGTGTCCGGCAGACCAGACCGCGAGTGCGCCAGACGCAAAGAGGGATCGACGAAACACTATAGGGGCATTGGACGTGGCATGCCAAGGATAATGATCGTATTCGCACAGGTCGCTCGCATCCACGCCAAGAGACGTGACAGACCCACCAGAAACCTCCACCATGTTCTTGCACCATGGCACCCTACTCTTCCACCGATATTCAATACTTTCTCGCCGTGGCAAAGTTCGGCCATATCGGCCGAGCGGCTCTGCATTGCGAGGTCCATCCCTCGTCGATCTCGCGCGCCATTCAAAGGCTGGAACAAAGCATCGGCGTCGTACTGCTGGAACGAGGCGTACAAGGCAGTCGTCTTACCGGCGCCGGAGAGACATTCCATGAAGCCGCACAACGCTGGCTGGCGCAGCAGCGTAATCTCGAACGCGTTGCGGCTGAGCTGCGGGCCCATCGTCGGGGCACGCTACGACTCGGCGTCACCAATCCATCGGGGGAAGATCCCGCGACCCGGGCGCTGGCCTGGCTGCTGGCGCAGCGACCGGGCCTGCGTATTCGACTCACGCATGGCCAGTCGGATGTCCTGCAGGCCGATGTGCTCACCGGTCAGCTCGACGCTGCCGTCGTCCCTATCTATACCGGGGTCTCGTTGGAGTGCGTCACCCACGAGATTGCGATCGACCCGCTGGAGCCAGTGGCCAGGCACGACCACCCGGTCTGGCAGAGGCATTCGCCGGCGCTTACCGATCTGATCGATTACGACTGGATTCTGCCGGGCCCCGACGCCGCGGCGAGGCGTCTGCTGGCGCAACGCTTTGCGGAAGCCGGGTTACCCGCACCCCGCGTGGCAGTCGAAACGGAGTATCCCTCGCAAGCCGCCATGGGCTTGCTCAGCCGTACCAATCTCCTGTGCCTGGCGTCTCGGCCGGTGCAGCGCCAATGGGCCCACGAAATTCGTCCACTTCCCATCGAAAGCCTGAAAGTCGCTCGTCGCACCGTATTGCTCACTCATCCTCAAGGCACCTGGACCCCGCTGTTGCTCGCGCTGCGCGACGCGCTGATGACACAGGCCAGCCTTGCCGAAGGATGACAACGGCACCCAGGCGAAGAGCTCAGCTCTCGCCGCCTGCCTGAGCCGTAGGCAATACGGGTAGCCGGTGCTGGCCGCAGGGTGGGGATGACGTGTTGTCCGTAAGTCCCGAATACTTGCGTTTTGAACATGTTTAGATGCTCAAAACGCACGGACGCGGGCAAGTGCTGTGCCTACACTGGCCTTTTCCGCCGGAGTCCTCTCACATGAATCCTCCCAACATCGTTCTGATCATGGCCGACAACCTGGGCTGGGGCGAGCTGGGCTGCTATGGCGGCGGCGCCCTGCGTGGCGCGCCGACACCGCGCATCGACGCGTTGGCGCGCGAGGGCGTACGCCTCCAGAATTTCAACGTGGAAAGCGATTGCGTGCCCACCCGATCGGCCTTGATGACTGGCCGCCACCCGATTCGCACGGGCAGCCTGCAATCGGTACCACCCGGGCTGCCGCAAGGCCTGACCCGCAAGGAGGTCACGCTGGCGGAACTGCTCAAGGCTGAGGGCTATGCCACGGCTCACTTCGGCAAATGGCATCTGGGCGATCGCCCCGGCCGTTACCCATCGGATCGCGGCTTCGACACTTGGTATGGCATCCCCCGCACCACCGACGAGAGTCAGTTCACCAGTTCGGTGGGCTACGACGCCAGCGTGGCCGAAGTGCCGCACATCATGGCGGGACGGGCCGGCGAGGACAGCGAGAACATCAAGGTGTACGACCTGGCATCACGCCGTGAGATCGACGCCGAGCTGGTGGCGCACTCGCAAGCCTTCATGCGTGAGCAAAAGGCGGCCGGCAAACCCTTCTTTCTCTACTTCCCCATGGTGCATCTGCACTTTCCCACGCTGCCACACCCGGATTTCGCCGGCAGTACGGGAGCCGGGGATTTTGCCGACTGCATGGCCGAGATGGATCACCGGGTCGGCCAGATACTCGACGAAGTGGATGCTCTCGGCTTGCGTGACGACACCCTGCTCATTTTCTGCAGCGACAACGGGCCCGAATTCAGGGCGCCCTATCGTGGCACGGCAGGGCCGTGGCGCGGCACTTATCACACCGCCATGGAGGGCAGTTTGCGCGTGCCTTTCATCGCCCGTTGGCCGGGCCGGATTCCGGCCAATCGCGTCAGCAACGAGATCGTGCACATCACCGATCTGTACACCACGCTGACGCACTTGGCGGGAGCGGAAATTCCGGATGACCGTCCCGTCGACGGGGTCGATCAGCGCGACTTCCTGCTGGGTCGGTCGGACAAATCAACGCGCGAGGGTTTTCTGTTCTACATCAAGAATGACCTGCGCGCGGTGAAATGGCGCGACTGGAAGCTGCACTTCTACTGGGAGCCGGAAGTGAACGAAGGCAAGGGCAAGCTCGAATCCCCCTATCTCTTCAACCTCACACGCGACCCGAAGGAAGAAACCGACGTGCTGGTGTTCAACACCTGGGTCATGGGACCCATGCTGCGCATGATTCAGGCCTTCAACGACAGCGCGAAGCAGCACCCGCACACCCCACCGGGCACGCTGGACGATTAATCAAGGACTGAATCCCGCCCGACCAACGCTGTTGTCGCAAGCCTGTCGACTTGCGCCTCGGCTCGTTGTCAATCCGGTCGCGTTCAGGCGGCCGCCACCCAACTCCTGATGGAGGTTGTCATGACATCTGCTCGTACCCTGTTTCGTGGTGCCTGGCGCCATCTTGCTCTGGCTGCGGTCGGAACCACTCTCATTGCCGCACCTGCGGCGGCGCAAGACGACACGGCCTGGCCGGCCAAATCGATCACATGGCTGGTCGGCTTCTCGGCGGGCGGCAGCGTCGACGTGCTGTCGCGATTGGTGGCCGATCGACTCGAAAAAAACTTGGGCCAATCGGTGTTGGTCGACAACCGCCCGGGCGCAAGAGGTGCCATCGCCTTGCGCGCGGCTGCCGATGCCGAGGCCGACGGCTACACCGTCATTACCGTGCCCGGCCCCATCCTCAGCACTCAACCGCTGCCCGAGATTGGCCAGGAGCTTGAGGCATTGGCCATGCTGGGTCAGGGGCCCATGGCCATTGTCGGACCAACCGACGGCGCCGTTGCCGACATGACCGCAGTGATCGAGGACGCGCGTGAGAACCCGATGGCGTGGAGCTATGCCTCATCGGGTGTGGGCACCAGCCAACATCTGGCAGGCGAGCTGTTGGGCCAGATGACCGGAGCCCAGTTCAACCATATTCCCTACAAGGGCGGTGGCCAGGCCGTGGCTGACGTCGCAGGGGGCCACGTGGAGTTGGCGATTCTCGGTGTGCCGCCCGTCTTGCCCCACGTTACCTCGGGTCGTCTCAAAGCCTATGCCGTAACCACCCCCTTCCGCACCAATGCCTTGCCCGACGTGCCAACCCTGGCGGAAACCGGTGTGGACGATTTCGCGGCCAGCCAATGGTTTGTCATGGCGGCCCCTGCCGGTGTGCCGGCCAGGCATGCCGAGCGATTGAACCGGGCGGTGAATGACATCCTGGCCGACCCGGAGATCCAGCAAGCGTTCGAGAACCTGGGAGTGGTCGCCGACCCCATGTCGCCGACCGAGGCGACCGAGTTTGTCGTGAGTGATTTGCAACGCTGGCGTGACCTCATCGCCGATCTCGATCTTCGGCTCGACTGAACCTTCACACGCGTGAAAACGGCCTTCACCAACGCCGATGCATGGCGTCGGAGAAGGCCGCTGAATTCAGGCGCGAACGCCAAGAACCCGACCGAGGCGCAAAAGGGTTACTGCTTTTCCCATCCTGAAGCTTCGATCAGGGGCGCCCAGTATTCGGCCTCGGCTGCCACCTTCTCGCGCACGAATTCGGGTGTGGATGGGGCGGTCTCGAACACGATCTTGTCCATGCGCTCCTTGACCACCGGATCGGCCAGCGCGTCGTTGAGTGAGGCGTTGAGGCGTTCGATGATGGGTTCGGGCGTGGCGGCCGGGGCGAACATGGCAAGCCAGAATTCCAGCTGCATGGGAAAGCCCTGCTCGGTGGCGGTAGGCGTATCGGGCAAAGCCGTGGCGCGCTCCCTGCCGGTGATGGCCAACACCTTCAGGCGGCCGTCTTCCTGGTGCTCAAGAAAATCGCCCAGCGCCGTGATGCCAGCGTCGACGTGGCCGGCGACGAGGTCGGTGACCAGCGGAGCGGAGCCACGATAGGGAATGGAGGAGATGTCTGCACCGTACTCCCGCGAAAAAGCATCCATGGCAAACACGGGCTTGCTGCCGGGAGCCGGCACGCCGACATCGACCGCCTGGTTGCGCGCGCGCTCGATCCAGCCTGCCACGTCGGTGATGCCGGAATCCGCATGAACCGCCAGGCCGCCAGCGTAGTCGGCCACCATGCCCACCGGAGCAAAGTCGGTGGCCACGTCGTAGCCGGGATCCTTGAGGGTTTCGGGCAGAATCACCACAGTGTGATCCGGCGCCACCATGAGAGTGCGGCCGTCGGGCTCGGCACGGCGCAGGGTTTGCGCGGCGATCTGGCCGCCCGCACCGGTCTGGTTCTCGACCACCACGCTCACGCCGAGATCATCGGCCATGCGTTCGGCGATCAGCCGGCTGACGGCATCGATGGTGCCGCCGGCAGGGAAGCCCACCAGGATGCGCACCGAACCGTCGGGCACCTGGCCCTGGGCGTGGGCTGTGGCCATGCCGCCAAGCAGTGCGGTACTACCGGCCAGCGCGATGGCGCCCTGCAACGCTGTGCGTCGCAGGATGCTGAAGGGTTGCGAACGGGTTTTCATGAATCCTCCTTGTGGTTTCTGGGTACGACCTGACGAAATCGTTTTGGGGCGCGGCCCGGGTAGAAGCCGAAACCGGCTCAGATCGTCACGGCCGCCGTGCGATTGTGCAGGAAGCGCAGCGCCGATAATACCGTGAGCGCCGAGGTACGGGGATTGTCGGGCAATGGCTTGCCGCGCATTCGCACTTGCATTTCGCCAAAGGCGCCACGCACGGTGATCTCGTGGATATTTTCGGTAACGCCCGGATCCGCGATGAGCTGCACGCGGGTGCCATCCAACCCCAGACCGGCCAACGCCACGGTGGCTGCCACATTGGCGTTCTTGGGAAATTCGCGAGCCGCCTCGCGCGCGCTGGCTTCAAAAAACACCGTGGGCTCGCGCAGGTGGTCGAGATCAAGACGCTGTTCGGCGGGCGAACCACGCCAACCTTGCGGCGGCTTGCGGCCGGTGTAGATCACTTCGTCGAGGCCAGCTTCGCGCGCGGCTGCGATGGCGTCGATGCCGCCCACGGCACCGGCGAGCAGATGAACCTGGGTACCGCCGGTGCGAGCGGCCGCCTCGAGTTGTTCGGGCAAGCCTGGCGTGGACAAGGCGCCCACCGACAGCACGGCGCACTCCACGCCGCGCTGTAGCGCGGGAACCACGTGCTGCATCAGCGCCGTGTGGCCGGCGCATTCGAGCACCAGTCCCGGCGATGGCGGCACGGTGGCCGTTGCCTCGATATGCGGGCCAAGGGCGTTCTGCACCCGACCCACAGATGCGGCCGACACCACCACATGGGAAACACGAACGCCCGACTCCGGGCGGAGTCGGGCGAGGATGGCACGGCCGATGGCACCATGGCCGATGAGCGTAACGGGCATCGTAGTCATATGCCGGATGATACACAGGGTTCCGGCCGGTGACCGCCTGGATCAGTCGTCGTACTCGGGCATGTCGGCGAGCTGGTTCTTGGTCATCGGCACCGACACGCGCACGTCTTTGTCCTGAGCGTTCCAGAATACGTCGACGTCGTCGATCGGCAAGGCGACGGTGTGGGCACCCATGCCCAGGAAGCCGCCCACATCCACCAGAATATGGCTCACACGATCATCATCGTCCAGCATGAGATCCGTGACGCGGGCGATCCGTTCGTTATCCGGGCCATACACCTCGGCGCGCTGCAGATTGCCCGCGGTGCGTTGATTCTGCTGTGCCAGTTCGAATCCGGGGGGCGCTTCGGTGCGTGGCTGCGGCAAGGCCGGGCCGCCAGCGGCCACCTGGCCCGCCCCGGCTCGCTGGTCGTCGTATTCCGGCGCCTCTTCCAGCGCTTCGCGATTCAGGTTCGCCACCACAAGATAGTCGTCAGGGTTGCCGGGCGTCTTGTCGTCTTCGACAAAATCCAGGGAATCCATCCGGATGGCCACCTCACGGGTGCCCACGCCAAGAAAGCCGCCAACGTCCACCAGCACGGCCTGAACCTTACCGTCGCGCGAAATGATGATATCGCCGATGTCACCGACGGATTCCCAACGCTCGTCATGGCCTTCGGCGCTGGCAGAAGGCGCATGCACGGCCTGCCCGATCAGCGTGGTGGCGCGCAAGTCGTCCGCATCCGCTGAAGCGCGAAAGGCGGAATCGTCCTGGGCATGGGCGCCGGTCGCGGCGAAGGCGGCGACCATGGCAGTAGCAAGGGCGAGGGTTTTCATCAGACGTCTCCTTGTGAGTCTTTGGCGACGCCGGTGGGGCGACGCGCAATCAATGAATCGGGCGGAACCTGGCGTCTGGGCGAGCCGGCAAGGCTCCGACGCCGGGGTTGGTGTCCGGCCCTGTCCGATAGCGAGATCGAATGCGTTCATTGTGCGCCGACGGCGGGCTCGTCCCGCATCAGCGGCCACCCCGAATTCGTGTAGGCGACGGCTGAATCGACTGTGAGCGGGAATCTACGGCGCGCGCACCAGGCTCGACAATCGGGGCCTGGCGGCTGCCTGCCGGGAGGCCCGCGCGTCAGCCTTCGCCTTCGGCATACTGCCGAACCGTGCCCGCTTCATTGTCGATCACCAGCATGAGGTCGAAATAGGTGATCTGCACTTGACTGCCGGTTTCGGCTTCTTTCGCGGCGATCCACTCGGGCGAATGCGCGGCCTGGGCATCCTCGCGGCTCGGCCATAGGTAAAGGCCGGCACCGCTGCCGTCTTCACCGAGCAGAAAGTGCTTGCGCTTGAGTTTGGGGTTGGCCTGCCATTTGGCCACGGTACTCAAGGCACCCTCAAGGGCCTCGGCACGGGTGGTGCCGTCGGGGTGTCGAAACTGAACGAGCTCTGCAATCATGGAAAAACTCCGGCAAGTCAGGGGATGCGCCGGCAATCATACCTGCCCCCTGGTCGTATCGCTCACTGCCGTTGCATCCCGGACTCGAGAACGTCACCCCGATTCAAGGATCGTCACCCCGACTCAGAGATCGTCACCTCGACTCAGAGATCGTCACCCCGGGCCCCGACCCGGGGTCAGCGCCCCGCCGCCAGCGCCGACATCAGCCACTCCGGACCATGGGTGTGCGGCCCCAGCTGCGCCGCGTACCGACTGTGCTGCACGCGATTGAACAGACGGCTCACGGCATCGCCGACGGCTGCCTGCGAACGGGCCTGAGCCCCGTCGTCGTCATCGCGACGGAAGATCGTCTCGCCTTTCTTGATGGTTTCGACCACCTGCAACTGATCGAGCGTTTCGGGATCCACCGCCAGGGGATCGTCGGACAGCACCACGAAGTCGGCCAGCTTGCCCACCTCGATCGAGCCCTTGCGGTCTTCCTCGAAATGCTGCCAGGCCGGCCAGAGGGTCATGGCCTTGAGTGCTGTGGCCGCGTCCACGCGCTGGCTCGGCCCCAGGATGTCGCCCGAACGAGTGCGGCGGGTGACCGTGGCCGAGAGCACCCGCATGGAATCGGGGAACGCCACCGGCGCATCGTGGTGTGTGGAGAACTTCATGCCGCGCTCGTGCACCCAGCCCGTGGGCGAGATGAAATCGGCGCGCGCCGGCCCCACGGTGCGATCGCGATGCCAGTCGCCCCAGTAGAAGGTGTGCATGGGAAACAGCGACGGAATGACATCCAGCCGCTGCATGGCATCCACTTGATCCTCTCGCAGAAACTGTCCGTGGATGAGCACGGCGCGCCGATCGGCGTCAGTGCCGTGCTTCTCGCGGGCTGTCTTGATCGCCGCCAGCAGGATGTCGGACGCCCCCTCGCCATTGGCGTGAGTGAGGATCTGCACGTCGTTGGCGAACGCCCAATCCACCACCTCGAAGGTCTGATCGGGCGTCACCGCCGTGTAACCGGCGTAATCGGCGCGATAGCCTTCGGGTGGGTTGTAGTACGGCCGATCACGAAATGCGGTGAAGCCCTGGGGCGAGCCGTCGATGGTGAGCTTGGCGCCGCCTACGCGAAAGCCGTTGACGTACTCGCGGCTGGCATGCTGCTCGATAAACGAGCGGTCGACCATGGCATCCACGTACGTGACCACATCGATATCGATATCGCCGGCACTGGCCGCCTTCTGCATGAGCGGCACCAGACCCGGGGTGGAGCGTCCCTCCTGCCCGGTGGTATAGCCATACTGCGCCAGCAGGCCGGTGCCTGCCTTGAACAGGGCGGTGGCGTCGTCTTCGTTCAGCTGACTGAACTGCTGCGCCAGCGCACCGAAAAAAGCCGCCTCTTCAAGAACGCCGTTGGGTTCTTGCGAGTCGGGCTGCCGGCGGATCACGCCGCCCTCGGGATTGGGGGTATCGGCCGAGATACCGAGAAATTCGAGCGCCCTGCCGTTGACCACTCCCATATGACCCGACTGATGAATGATGAGCACCGGCACCTCGGTGGAGACGGCATCGAGATCGGCGCGGGTGGGGTGGCGTTGCTCGGCCAGCTGGGCATCGTCGTAGCCGAAGCCCAGTATCAAGCCGATGCGCTGCTCCCGGCCGGGGTCGTCCTGCTCCCAGCCTCGCAGTGCATCCTGAAGCTCGGCAATACGGGTGACCCCGCCGTCGGGCGGCGCCAGCAGATTGGCCGAGATGGCCTGCAGACCGATCATGAAGGCATGGCCATGAGCGTCTACAAAGCCCGGCAACAGGGCTCGTCCCTCCAGATCGATCAGCGTGGTGCCCTCGCCGTGGTACGCCATGACGTCATCGCGCGAACCCACGGCCACGATACGGCCGTCTTGTATGGCCACGGCTTCTGCACGCGGCTGGTGATCGTTCATGGTGAGAATGGGGCCCCCCGCGAAGATACGGTCGGCCGCAGGCGCATCGTTCGCACCCCAGGCCAACGGCATCGCCAGCAAGCCGGCCACACCGGCAGTCACGACCTTGAAGAAAGCAACCAACATCAGAACGCTCCTGCCACATCAGAATCGGTAATTGAGACGGGCGCTGACACCCTGCGAGCGATAGCCACCGCCCGCCTGCAGATTGGCCTCGGCACTGAGCTCGAGACCGTTGCGCTGAAAGACCTGCACGCCCACGTCGAGCCGACCCACGGCCGAAGGCCCGTCGCTGCGCGACTCGAAGCTGCCCGCCTGCCCCAGGGCGCCCACAAAGCGGTTCTCGCTCTGGCGGTCATTGTTGGGCAGAATGCTCGCGCCGGCCCTCACATAGGCACGAACCCGGGTGTCGCCCTCGTCGAGATCGAACGAGGTGCCGGCCTCGACCATGGGACTGATGCGGGTGCGGATCCGGCTGACCGGGCCCGACTCCACCGCCAGCGGGCCTGCGCCCGACTCCACCACCTCGGGCGTGTGCTCGTGCACCACGTCGAGATCAACGTAAGGCTTGACGTAACCCTGCTCATCGCCAAAGGTGTAGGCCGCCCGCAGCCGCCCGCCGAGCAGCGTGGTACGCGTGCGGCTTTCATAGGTGGAATCGAGCCCCAGCGCCTGACCGGCAGCACCCAATTGGGGGGTGCGTTCGTTGCGGAAGCTGCCATGCGCGGCCATCACGGCGCCGGTAAGCGACGCCCGGCCGAACTCGCGCGTGAGCGCCACACTGCCTTCGAACCGCTGGCCCTTGCTCGAGAACCCATCCGACGACAGGCGATTGCCGCCGGCTCCCAAAGCAGCGGATACACGCCAATCGTCATTCAGCTGGCGTGCCACCCCCACACGCAGCCCGGCACTGTTGGCCTCGTGGCCCAGGTTGTGATTGCCGGCCGACTGATCGGCGTGCGTGCCGGTGACCTGGGCCCAGACGCAGCCGTCGGCATCGGCAGCCACACCGGCATCGGCCACCTGCGGACAACCCATGGTGGCATCCAGCACCGCGCCACTTTGCATCATCATTTGCTGAGGCTGGGCGTGCAGTTGTTGGCCCCCGGTCTGTTGCAAACCGCGTTGCAGCGCCTGCGAACTGCGTGCCTCGTTGTTGAGCCAGGCAAACAGCCGGGCCTTGCCGGGATCGCCTTGTTCCCAGCCGCGCTCCAGGTAGCCGGCCAGGCTGGTGGCGTTATCACCCAGGCCCTCGCTCATGCTGCGCAAACGCGACTTCGGCTCCAGCGTGAGCGTTTGCCCGGTGGCCTGCGCCTGCCACTCGAACACGCCCGACGTGTCGGTGGTGGCGGTGCTGTGCAGCGCATCGGCTTGCAGCACTTCGTAGCGACCCGGCAGCAAGGTGTCGGCCTGAACCTCGACCCTGCCCGCCACGTTGGCGACACCATCGACCAGCAGACGATCATGGGTGCCGTCATCGGCCAGTGCATCCACGGTGAACACGGTGCGGCCACCTTCGTGCTGGTTGAACGTGCCGGTGAACTGCGTGACGCCCACCGTATCGCCAAGGCCCACGTGCAGCGTGCCATGGTTCTCGAGGCTGCTGCTGCCCACATGGAACACGCTGCCCTTGTGAATCACACCATCCGATTCGTTGGTGAAAGTGCCGGGCGTACTGCCCAGGTCGACGCTGCCGGTGATGGTGCCGTGGTTGCTCACGTCCGTGATGCCGTGATCGGCCCGAATGGCGTAACCGCTGTCGGTGCCGCCCACCGTGCTCAGCGAGCCGCCCTTGGCGATTGCCAGCGTGTTGTGCGCCCTGGTGGTGGCATTGCCGCCGCCTGACAGCATCACGCCCACCCCGTCGAGTTGGCGCTTCGAGGCCGGGTTGACAGCCGACACACCGCCGATGACTTCGCCGGCGATGTTGACGGTGATGGAGTTATCGGTGTCGCTGTTGACTTTGGTGCCGGCGCTTTGCGCCAGAATCGCTATCCCGCCAATGGCGTCGGTACGGACCGACGACCCTGCAGCCGTATCGATATCGATGCGGCCGCCGTGGGCGTCGAAGGTGTCCAGCGCCGTGAGGTTCAGGGTGGCATCCGCCTTCTGCTCGCGGCCTCCCAGAATGCCGCCGCCCGAGCCCACCGTTTGCGCCACAATGCCGTGAGCATTGACGGCCGGATTCTTGCCGGTGGCCTGCCCCACCAGCACCTGCGACTTCTCGCCCACATGAATGGCAATGTTGCCGGCCTTGCGCAAGCTGCTGGCATCGGTGGCGGCGTTGACCGCCGTGGGTACCGCCACCAGATCGGTGGCCAGATCACCCAGGACACCACCGCCCACGCTCACCGACTGGGCGAGAATGCCCCAGCTGCCGTCGCCGGCCGCCAGCACTTGCGCCTGATCGAGCGCCACCTTGACATCGCCGCCCACGCCACTGCCCCAGTTTTCGTCGGTCTTGAGAGCCGACAGGTCCACCTTGGCGTCATTGACGTTGCCACGATGCGCCGTGGCATAGCCACCGCCGCCGCCCAGGCTCTGCGCCACGATCACCGGGCTGCGATGGCCGGCGGTTTCGAGCACGGCGCCCTGGCCTACCGCCACACTGACCGTGCTGCCATCACTCGCGGTATTGTTTGGAATCGTCAGCAGATCGAAACCCTGCACACTGTTGACGAAGGCATCGGGCACGTGATTGCCAACACTGTCGTCGTCGGTCACATCGGCATTGGTATGACAAGCGCTGGGCGCCAGGCTGGCCGAGGCATTGCCACTATTGGTGCAGCCAAAGCTCAGCAGGCCACCGCCACCACCCAGTGACTGAGCGAACACCACTCCGGCATCATCACCCACGCTGAGCAGGCGACCGACCAACGGCTTGTCGTCAGTACCGACAGTCACTTTGCCGCCATTGCCGGAACTGACGTTGCCACTGCTGTGAGAACCCAGCTTGCCCTCGGGCGTGCTGGCACCGAGCACACCCCCGGTGACACCGAAAATCGAACCTTCGTGACCGATGCCGCCACCGCCACCAATCGACTGCGCCATGATCACGTGCGAGCCGTAGCCAGCGGTGGCGAGCACGTTCTGGCCTCCGCTCTTCCAGGGGTTGTTGACCAGCACCTGCACGTCGCCGCCATGGCCGCTGGCACCGCCACTGCCGCCCACATTGACGCCGATGTCGAAATCATTGCCGGTGGCCGGGCTGATCTGATCGTCGAGATCGAGCAGCGAATCGCTGGTCGAGGCGCCGCCGATCCCGCCGCCACCGCCGGCCGACTGTGCCAGGATGCCGTACGACCGATGACCCACCGTGACAATGCCGCTTTGCGGACCCACCGTCACATTCACGGCATTGCCGTCACCGGCCATGCCACCGCTACCGCCCACGGCTACCTTGCCGGTGTAGGCGGTGGGCATTTCGTATTCGTTCTCGGCGGCATGGCTCGCCTTGCGCGCCACCCACATGATGAAACTCTTGGAATCCAGTGTGTCATTGGCCACCTCGATCCAGGCCTCGGTCAGATCGGGCAGGATGGCGGCACTCGGGTCGGCCTGGCCGCCCACACCGCCGCCGCCTCCGATGGATTGCGCGGCAATGCCATGCGCACTGCCACCGACAGCGATGGGGGTGCTCCAGCGCTTGTGGCCCTGGGTGTCGGTGAACGGCAGTTGCAGCAACCGGCCGGTGGTGATGTTGCCGATATAATCCACATTCACCTTGCCGGCATCGTTACCCGAACCGCCGCTGCCGCCGACCGCGACGTCGATGGTGTATTTGCCGCCTACACCCTGGGTGCCGCTATTGCCGGCGGTGCCACCGCCGCCACCGACCGACTGGGCCAGGATGCCGCTTGAGCCCGAACCGCCTACATTGATGGAGGACTTGCCACTGGTGTGAATAGCCACGTCGCCACCCTTGGCACCCGTGCCGCCCGAGCCGCCCACGCCCACGTTCACCTGAGCCGTCTTTTCTTCGAGCGGCAGCACCGTGACCGAGGCGGCGTTGCCGATGCCGCCCGTGCCGCCACCGCCCCCCACCGACTGCGCCAGAATGCCCACGGCGTGGTGACCCTGCGTGGTTTGATTACCCTGGATGCCCAGATCGATCTTGCCGCCCGTGGCACCACCGCGACCACCTTCGCCACCCACGGCCACACCGGCCTTGACTTCGAACGCGGACTTGCTGAGCAGCGAACCGGTGCCCGCCGTGGCATCGCCGCCGGCACCACCGCCGCCGCCCACCGAATGCACGACCACGCCGTGTGCGCCGGAACCGCTGGTGGTGACGTCGTGCAGCAGATCGAAGTTGATGCTGCCCCCTGCACCGCCCGCGCCGCCCTTGCCGCCCACGCCCACACTGACGTCGATATTGGGCACCTCGGGCAAGCCGAGCGCCGACAAGGCGGCCGAGGTGGCGCCACCGCCCATGCCACCGCCGCCACCGATGCTCTGCAGCAGCAGACCATGCGCATCATGCCCCGTGGTGGTGACGTGACCGATCGATGACGCCCGGCCGTTGCTGCCGCCACCCACGATGTTGCCGCCATCGCCGGCGCCGCCACCGGCACCCCCCACGGCCACGGACACGGCCAGGCCGTCGTTGGCGTTGTAGCTGGTGGCCGCGCCGCCGGTTCCGCCACCGCCGCCCACGGTGTGGGCGATGAGGCCCTGAGCGTGCTGGCCTTCGGTGGTGATGGTGGCCGCATCGCCGGCGCGACTGGCGTCGTCGCCACCCAGCACGATGTTCTTGCCGGTACCGCCGATGCCGCCGCGCGCGCCGATGCCCACGGCCTCTGGTTGCAGCGCGGTATAGGCCTTGGCGTAGCCACCATTGCCGCCACCGCCGCCGATGGACTGCAATACCACGCCCTGGGCGTGATCGCCCTTGGTGGTAACGCTGGCTTTGCCGCCCTGCGAGAACGTGACCTTGCCGGCCGTGCCGCCGTGACCGCCCTCGCCACCCACGGCCACGAACAGACCGGCCGCGTTGCCGCCGTTGCCGCCGCCCCCGGCAATGGATTGCAGCAACACGCCCTTGGCGCCGTCGCCCTCCACAACGATGGAGCCGCCATCATTGACGAAGCTGACATCGTTGGCCGTGCCGCCATTACCGCCTTTGGTACCGACAAATGCCTGGGCACCGCCGCTGAGGCTGACGCCATCGCCGCCAACCGATTGACCCAGAATGCCAATGGCGCCGGTGCCATACGCCTTCACGCTGCCGGCATGATGAATGCTCACCTTGCCGGCATTGCCGGGGCTGGACAAACTGCTGGGCGCCGTTCCCACAAAGGGTTGGGCGCCCCAGCCCGCGGCACTGCTGGCGGCAATGCCAATGGTGGTGTCGGTAGCCTTGCGATGCGTGCCTTTGGCGTTGCCGACCTCGATGCTCGACGCCGCATCGGTACTCACCTGAACATTGCCGAAGTTCGAGGCGTAGTTGATATCGTGCGAATCGAACTCGCCCTTGGGATTGTTGATGGCACCGCCCGTGCTGGTGGCCACCACACCAATGGCGTTGTTGCTGGTGAGCGTGATCTCGCCACCCGCAAGCTTTACCGAGACATCGCCGGCGCCGCCACTGGGCACGGCGGGGATATGCTTCTTGTCGTCGGATTGTGTGGCCCCGCCCACACTCGCGGCCACCACGCCCATGGCGTAATCCACCGTGTCGGCCGCGCCCGCGATGGCGCCACTGAAGGTGACATCCACCTTGCCGCCCTTGCCATTGGCGCCCCAGGGGATGCCGCCGGTGTCGGTATGAAACACCGGCATGCCCCCTCGGGATACTGCCAGCACCGCCGATACCGGCGAGAAGGCATGCGCGGTGAACGGCGCTTTCGGGGTGCCCAGTTGCAAGGTCTGCCCACTGGCCACCGTCAGCGAGACATCGCCGCCATCACCCGCGTCGCCAAACCCGATGAGGCAATTCGAGGTGCCACAATTGCCTTGGACTTCGATACCGTATCCACCCACGGACTGTGCCTGCAGAATGCCGGCAGACGTTTCCCAGGGCAGGCTCCAGGCCGACTGTGGAAGCTTGTCGCCGGCGGGGCGGGTGGCGCCGGTAAGCGCCAGGGTGCCGCCCGTGTCGAGCGACACGTGCACGTCGCCCCCCCGCGCGCCACTCCCGGCCACCAGGTCGTTGTAATACGACTGGCCCGAAGCCCCGCGCGATGTCAGTTGATAGTTGAACTGCGGTGACACCAGGATGACGGGGTTGTCGGGGAGCTCGAGGTTGACCGTGGTGGGGGCGGTAATGGTGGCGTTGAGCGCCGGCCCCGGCGCGCCGTATTCGGCGGGATTCTTGTGCTTCTTGTCCATCGTGCCATACACGTTGGCACCCGCAGCGGCCTGTTGGTAGGGGAAGGACCATTGGCCGGAATAACGAATGTCGCTGCCATCGGGCTCGAAGGTCAGATGAATGTTCGCAGGCTTGTCGAACTCGTTGAAACGCACAAACCATGTGTGATCGGGCGTGGCACCCGACTTCAGCTTGAGCGTGGCCGAAATGTCGTCGGTACTTGACTCGATGCGCTCCCCCGCCTCACTTTCCGTGGCCTCGGTGTTGCTCACCTGCAACACGTCTGCCCAGAGCAACGTGGGAAGACTGCTCAACAGCAGCCCGGCCAGGGCCGATCGGGCAGGATGGCGCGAACGCGAGCAAGACAAGGCAAACATGGGGAGCATCCAGGGTGGTACCCCCATCGCCGGGGGCTGAAATTGGGCGGCGTACGCCAGATCGTGCCAGGCGACGTGAGCAATGTACGGGAGTTATACGCTCCCGTGTCAGTCTCAAAGCTCTCAACCGTCTCAATGGCGCCAGAAGCTTGCGGCGCTCGGTGTCCGCCATGCAGATCGGCGGCTGCGGCCAGCGCCACGGCATATCGGGTTTTGCCAGTGCCCGCAGCACGGACCTCAACGGTCTTGGTAACAATGGCGCTTTCGTCGTATAAGCGCGATTACCCGCCCACCATTCTGGCGGGGTGCCCTTCGGAGAGCTCCCGATGACCATTCAGTACACGCCCCGCGCCGATGCCCTGCTGCAATACATGGCCAGCCTCAACTTTTCCGCCCCCCAATCGGATGCGCTCAATGTGGCCGCGCTGTTGGGAGCCGACTGGTACGGCGAGGTGCCGCGCATCATCACCGCCAATTACGGCTTTGACGGCTACATGGGCGTACCCGGATTGAACGGTACCGACGAGGCGTCGCGCGAGGCGGCTTATGCCTACGGCGTGGCGTGGCAGCACCTGGATCCGGCCCTGGACGCGGCCTCGCGAGCCTACTACTCGGCCGTCGGCCTCAACGGCTTCGAGCAAGTGTATGGCGTGGCAGTGGAGCTGGGCGATACCATTCCCGTGGTGTTCAGCCATCCGGTGCATGGGCCCTCGCTCACGCCCGAGGCTTTCGAGATCGTTCTGAACACCGGCGAGGTCGTGAATCCCGCCACGGCGAGTTTTCTGCCCAATGGGGAATACAACGAACGCCAGACCGTCGTGCTCACCGGCGACTGGGGGAATCGCCTGCAGCCCGACGACCCCGACGCTCGCTACCCCGTGAGCGTGCGTGTCGTGGCCACCGAGCCGCCGCTGGAGCTGGTGACTGCTGACGGCCTGGTGGCAGCCACCGGCTTCGAGGTAAACAGCCACAACCCCTATGTGGAAGGCAATGGGCCCCGCATGGTGGGCGCCAACATCGACTTCTACACCGACCTGGGCGAAGGCGCTCCGCTATGGCTGGCCGCATCCAACGGCAACAGTGGTGCCGACCTCTACGGCGACGAGGCGCAGTTCCGGCTGCGCGTGTACACCAGCGCCGGTTTCTCGCCCGACGGTATCGGCAGCCTGCTGCCCACGGATTTTTCCACCTATTTCCAGATCGAGGCGATCGACCTGCAAGGCCGTTCGGTATGGATCACCGAAACCGGCGTGGACTACGCCATCGGTGAGTTGGGCACGGTGCGCGTGGTGGGGCTGGCCGACACCGGCCCGGCCCAGGCCGAATACAACGAGGCCTACGTGGAAGACCACGACAACCAGTACGACATCATTCTGGCCGGCGATGCCGCCGCCATGGCGCGCCTGGCCACCCTGCACATGCCGGCCGAGGGTGATTACCTGCCGGTGTACAACCCCGGCGGGCCGGGCAACGACCCGGCAAGCAATCCCGATGTGCCGTTCACCGTACCCAGCTCGCCGCAATCGATCGAGATCGCGCACGTGCATGGCGACAACCCCTACGTCACTTTCGTGGAAGTGGATGGCGCGGTGTATCGCGACCCGGAGAGCCAGCAACCCATCGGTGCCAACTGGGGCCTGGCCGTGCACGACACCGCCACGGGTCACCAGGTGTGGCAATACGCCGACCCCGACGGCAAGATCTTCTATGCTTCGTTCGAGGTGAGCCCGGTTTACCACATCACCCTCGACGCGGAGCATCCGGCCACCGACAGCCGCCCTACCGACGATCAGATCCTCGGTACCGCCCAGATCAACACCGTGGGCTACCAGGGCGAGCTGGCACAATATGTGCTGTCATTCCTGCCAGAGGGCGTGCAGGTGGCCGACGAGGTGGCGCGCCGCGACGGCACCGACCTGCTCTCCAGTGTGGAGCGCCTGGCCTTTGCCAATACCGATTGGGCGCTCGATATTTCCGGCAATGCGGGCGAGGCCGTGGCCCTGTACGGCCTGCTGGGCCGAGGCCCCGATGCCGGGGGCCTCGGCTACTGGCTGGCGCAAACCGATGGCGGTGCCACGGAACAGGCACTTGTAGATGCCGTGATGGCCTCCGACGAGTTTCAGAACGAATACGCCGATCTCGACGACGCCACCGCCTGGGTCACCCGACTGTACGAGAATGTATTGCAACGCGCACCCGACGCCGGCGGTCTCGATTACTGGGTCTCGGCGCTGGAGAGCGGCGCGCTGGGTACCCACGACGTGGCGCGGCTCTTCACCTGGTCCGACGAGCATGTAACCAGCGTGGTGGATACCTGGGCCGATGGCGTGGCCTACGACAGCTGGGTGGCCTGACGGACCCAGGCCAACGCAAAGGGCCCCGCTTCATCAAGAAGCGGGGCCCTGGTCAGACCTCACGGTGTGAGTGCCGATCGAATTACATGTTTTCGATCATGACCTCGCCAAAGCCCGAGCAGCTGACCTGCGTGGCGCCTTCGAGCAGACGGGCGAAATCGTAGGTGACCTTTTTGGAGGCGATGGATTTTTCCATGCTGCTGATGATGAGGTCGGCCGCTTCGACCCAGCCCATGTGACGCAGCATCATCTCGGCCGAGAGGATCTCGGAGCCTGGGTTGACGTAATCCTTGCCCGCATACTTGGGCGCCGTGCCGTGGGTGGCCTCGAACATGGCCACCGAATCCGACAGGTTGGCACCCGGGGCGATACCGATACCACCCACCTGGGCGGCCAGGGCGTCGGACACATAATCGCCATTGAGGTTGAGCGTGGCGATGACGTCGTATTCGGCCGGACGCAGCAAGATCTGCTGCAGGAAAGCATCAGCGATGGAATCCTTGACGATGATATCGCGACCGGTCTTGGGGTTCTTGAACTTGCACCACGGACCGCCATCGATCAGCTCGGCGCCGAACTCTTTCTGGGCCAGGTTGTAGGCCCAATCGCGGAAGCCACCCTCGGTGAACTTCATGATGTTGCCCTTGTGCACGATCGTGACCGAAGGGCGATCGTTGTCGATGGCGTACTGAATGGCCTTGCGCACCAGACGCTCGGTGCCTTCGCGCGACACCGGCTTGACGCCGATGCCCGAGGTGTTGGGGAAGCGGATCTTGTTGACGCCCAGCTCGCTCTGCAGAAAATTGATGAGCTTGCGCGCGCCGTCGGATTCGGCTTCGAACTCGATACCGGCGTAGATGTCTTCGGAGTTTTCGCGGAAGATCACCATGTCGGTTTTTTCGGGCTCTTTCAGGGGCGACGGCGTGCCCTTGAAGTAGCGCACGGGGCGCAGGCAAACGTAGAGATCAAGTTGCTGACGCAGGGCCACGTTGAGCGAGCGGATGCCGCCACCCACGGGCGTGGTGAGCGGGCCCTTGATCGACACCACGTAATCCTTCACGATTTCGAGGGTTTCTTCGGGCAGCCACACATCGGGGCCATACACCTTGGTGGATTTTTCGCCGGCGTAGACTTCCATCCAGTGAATCTTGCGCTTGCCATCGTAGGCCTTGGCCACGGCGGCATCCACCACCTTGATCATCACGGGGGTGATGTCCATGCCGGTGCCATCGCCCTCGATATAGGGGATCACCGGCTGTTCGGGAACGTTCAGCGAAAAGTCGGCATTGACGGTGATCTTCTCGCCCTGCTCGGGCACCTTGACGTGTTGATATGGCATGAAGCGTTCCTTGCTGAGGGAAAATTGCGGCAAGGCAAGCCCCTGGCCAGTGGCAGGGCCCGCCCAGAAAAACAGCCTATTATCCCGCATTACGGGGGCATTTGTCATCTTGCGGGACGAACCCCGCCCAAGATGCCAGCCGCCGACGGCGCCCGGCGAGCCCTGCCAGGGCTCAAGGCGTAGGTTGCCAGCGCAGCCGCAGGCCCGGTCGAGCGTGTGGCACGTCGACCGAGCCACCAAGGGCGTGCACGTATACCAGCTGGCCATCGGCGCGCACCCGCAAGCACTGCGGGCGCTCCCAGGCCGGCACGCCAGCTTCCTGAAAACAGCGCTTGAGGCTACGGGCAGGCCCACCGCGCCGCAATCGCAGGCGCCCCCCCGATAGATCCCACCCCAGCTCGAGGGTTCGGCCACGCAACCACTGCGGGTCCCAGCCTTCGGCCACCTGGTCGAAACACAGCACACCGCGCCCGTGCGGCAATATCCAGGACGACTCGCCCTGCCAGACGCGCCGCAACGGAGCCGCGTCTGGTGAAGACTGCCGCGCCGAATCGACCGTCGGGCCGGTGCCGTCAAAAGCGGCGACTTTCGCAGGGGGCGACGGCACACGACGCGCCAGGATGTGCTCACGATGCCGGGTAAGCTCCCAGCCATCGTGGTGCCAGCGAATCTGCCGGTCGGACCGTGCCGTGCGCAACTGACGCTCCAGCTCCCCCAGCCGCGCGGCGCCGGGCCGCGGAGCGCCGAGCCGAGCCAACCAGGCTCGCATGACCAGGCTGGCCCGAGCGGGCGACAAGGCCAGCCACTGTGGCAGGCGCAGCGCCAGACCTTCCTGCGCCAACAGCGGCGCAAGGTCGGATGCAGCCACCTCGGTCAGCACCGCCTCAACCTCGGCCGCCTGGTGGGCATGGCGCAAAAGCACGTCGCGGTAGCCTGGCCAATGCGCGGCAATCGCCGGCAACACGGCTTGACGCAATTGCCCGCGCGCATGCCGCGGATCAATGTTGCTGGTGTCATGGGCCAACGCCAGCCCGTGGCGATCAGCTGCCTGGCGTGCCAGGGCGCGAATTGGCTCGCGCGGCACCGGCAACCAGGGACGCCAGAGCGTGAGTGATCGTTGCACGGTGCAAGGCTGCATCCCGGCGAGCGCCCCGGGGCCGGCGCCGCGCAGCAGCCGAATGAGCACCGTTTCGGCCTGATCGTCGGCATGATGGGCCAGCACGAGATGGCGTACGCCGTGTGCTGTGGCGAGTTGATGCAAGGCCTCGTAGCGTGCCTGTCGGGCCGCCCCCTCGAGACCCAGCGTCTGACGCGCGGCATCGGTGAGCACCACGCGACGCACCCGCAGGGGCACCTCCAGCCTTGCTGCCAGCTGCTGACAGCTGTGCTGCCAGGCATCGGCGTCGGCCGACAAGCCATGGTGGACGTGCCAACACTGCAAGGGCACACCCGCGGCGCGCGCCAGTGGCGCCAGCGAGGCGGCCAACGCCACCGAGTCGGGACCCCCACTGAGCGCAACCGCCACCCCACTCTGCGTCGGCACGGCAGGGTGGGCGAGCCACTCCTGCCACCAGCGCGCGAGCGCCTGAAGGGGCGTGATGCGAGAGGAAAGAGTCGGGCTCACGGCAAACCCTTGATGGCAGCCCAGTGGGCCCACCTGGGCCACCGGGCCCAGGCGAACTCGCGGGCGGCTCACGCGAGCCGCATCGCGGTGGGCCTCAGGCCTTGACGACCTTGAAATTGCCGTAGCTCTGCAGCCGCTCGAGGCGACGCTCGATGAGCTCGGGCACGGAGAGATCCTGCAGATGACGCAGACTATCGGTCAATGCACGCTTGAGCAGTCGGGACATCACTTGCGGATCCCGGTGGGCACCGCCCACCGGCTCGTTGATGACACGATCGATCAGGCTCAGATTCTTGAGCTGGGGCGCGGTGATATTGAGCGCTGCGGCGGCGTCGGGCGCCTTCTCCTGGCTGCGCCAGAGAATGGAGGCGCAGCCTTCGGGGGAAATCACGGCATACGTGGCGTATTGCAGCATCAGCACGCTGTCGGCCACGGCGATGGCCAGTGCCCCGCCCGAGCCGCCCTCGCCGATGATGGTGGTGACGATAGGCACCTTGAGTTCGGCCATGGCATACAGATTGCGGCCGATTGCCTCCGACTGGCCACGGGCCTCGGCATCTACCCCGGGATACGCGCCCGGCGTGTCGACGAAAGTAAACACCGGCAACTCGAACTTCTCGGCCAGACGCATCAAACGCAACGCCTTGCGATAGCCTTCCGGCCGCGGCATGCCGAAGTTGCGCATGGCGCGCTCCTTGGTGTCGCGGCCTTTCTGGTGGCCAATGACCATGCACGGAAAGCCATTGAAGCGGGCGAGCCCGCCCACAATGGCCTGATCATCGGCATACATGCGATCACCGTGCAATTCGTGAAAATCGGTGAAGATGGCGCGCACGTAGTCGAGCGTATAGGGGCGCTGCGGATGCCGCGCCACCAGCGCCACCTGCCAGGGCGTGAGCTTGCCGTAGATCTCCTTGGCCAGCGATTGGCTTTTTTGCTGCAGCCGGTTGATCTCTTCGGAGATATCTACGGCAGAATCGGCCTGCACATAGCGCAGCTCTTCGATCTTGGCCTCGAGCTCGGCCAGCGGTTGTTCGAATTCGAGAAAGGCGTTACGCATCAATACTCCACGGCGACAGGGTCGAGACTGCGCCACAAATACCACGTTGCCACGGTGCTCCAGGGCCGCCAGGCCTGCGCCACTTCGCGCGCCTCGAAGCGGGAAACCGGCTCGCCGCTGAAATAGTGCAACGAAATGGCCTTGAGCAGGCCCACATCGTCGAGCGGCAGAATGTCGGGCCGTCGCAAATTGAAAATGAGGAACATCTCGGCTGTCCAGCGGCCGATGCCGCGGATCGCCGTGAGTTCGCGAATGATGGCTTCGTCGGGCATATCGGCCCATTGCGCCGGATGTACCTGCCCGGCGGCAAAATGCGCCGCCAGATCCAGCACGTACTCTACCTTGCGACGCGACAGGCCGACACCCCGCAAGGCGTCGGGGGCTTGCGCCATGACGTCGTCGGGTTGCGGGCACTCGCCCACCAGGCCGGTGAACCGCCCCCAGACGGCGTCGGCGGCCTTGACCGAAATCTGTTGCCCCACCACAGCCCGCACCAGTGTGAGAAAGGGCTCGCCGCGGGAGGCCAGATGCACTTCGGGGTGCTCGGGAATCAGGCGCCGCAGGATACGGTCGCGGTCCATCAGCTCGGCCACCGCGTCGTCCCAGTAGTGGGGTTTACGCAAGCCCGGCATCAGGCGCGCCGCCATTCAGTGACACCACCCGGTCGATCTTCGAGCACGATGCCGGCTTCGAGCAACTCGGCGCGCACGGCATCGGCTTGCGCAAAATGGCGCGCGGCCTTGGCTTCGGCCCGTTCGGCAATCCGGGACGTCACCTGCTCTGCCGACAAGGCTGCAGGCAAGCCGGTGAGATCTTGCAGAAAGGCCTCGGGCTCGCGCTCGAGCAGACCGAGTACGCGCCCCAACCCGAGCAACTGCCCCGACATGCGTGCCGAGCGCGTGCGATGGGCCTCGCTGGCCAGCTCGAACAGCCTGGCCACCGCCTCCGGCGTGTTGAAGTCGTCGTCCATCGCCGCGGCAAAGGCCTCGGCGTGCGACTCGGCCCAGTCGACGCCGAGATCGTCTGGCGGCACGGCCTTCAAGGTGGTGTACAGGCGGGCCAACGCATGATCGGCGTCGGTGAGGTTCTCGGCCGCAAAATTTTGCGGACTGCGATAGTGGTTGCGCACGATGAAGAAGCGTACCGATTCGGGCCGGTACTGCTCGCAGGCCTCACGGATGGTGAGGAAGTTGCCCAGCGATTTGGACATCTTCTCGGCGTCGACCAGCAAAGGACCGCAATGCATCCAGATATTGGCCAGCTTGCCGCCAAAGGCACCCTCGCTTTGCGCGATTTCGTTCTCGTGGTGCGGAAATTTGAGGTCGGGGCCGCCACCGTGGATATCGAGCGGCAGACCGAGCAGATCGCGACTCATGGCCGAGCATTCGATGTGCCAACCGGGTCGCCCCTTGCCGTAGGGTGATTCCCATTGCGACTCGACGGGCTCGTCGGGCTTGGCGGACTTCCAGAGCACGAAATCGAAGGGGTCGCGCTTGCCGGCAGCCACGTCGACGCGCTCTCCCGCACGCAAATCGTCGAGCGACTTGCCCGAGAGCTTGCCGTACCCGGGAAACTGACGCACGGCGTAGTTGACGTCGCCGTCGTCGGCACGGTAGGCCAGCCCCTTGTGCTCGAGCCGGTGGATGATGTCGAGCATGCTGGCCACGTGCTGCGTGGCTCGCGGCTCGGCATCGGGCGGCAACACGTTGAGCATGGCTTCGTCGGCGTGCATGGCGTCGATGAAGTGAGCCGTGAGCTCGCCGATACGCTGATGGCGCTCTACCGCGCGGCGGATGATCTTGTCGTCGATGTCGGTGATGTTGCGCACGTAGGTGACCCGGTAGCCGCGCTGACGCAGCCAGCGTGCGACCACATCAAAACCTACCAGCATGCGGGCATGCCCCAGGTGGCAGTAGTCGTACACCGTGATGCCGCATACGTACATGCGAACGTGGCCGGGTTCGACAGGCTGCAGCGCTTGCTTGCTGCGAGCAAGCGTGTCGTGTATCTGAAGCATGGGAGCGGTGGCGCCGGAGGAAGGCCAGGCCGGGTTGCCACGATCGGGCTAAAATCCGGCCAAGCAGGAACACAATCTTCTAGTATAGCAAGTCATCCATTGCCAAGCGCCCTACCCGAGCCGCCAGAACCCTCATGTTTGCCTTTCTCTTCAAGCCCTTGCCGCAACTTTCCGTGCTGCTTCCGGCCCTGGTCCTGAGCGCGGCCATGGCCACCACGCCAGCCGTGGCGGCCGAGCCCGAGCCTTATGGCTGGGCGTGGCTGCGCGAGGCTCTCGACGGTCTGCGCCCCGATGTCGACACACGCCTGCCCGAAAGCGCCACGGCCGTGGCCGAGCGCCTCGAGGGTGAGATCAATGCCGGCAAGGCCGCGGCCGCGCTGGCCGAGATCGAAACCCGTCTGGCCGAGCGCCCTGCCAGCATCGTGTCGGGCACCGACGTGCGTCTGGTGTTTCTGCGAGCCCGGGCGCTGGTGGCACTCGGCCAACTCGACGCAGCGCACGACGCCTATCGCCAGATGACCATCAACTACCCCGAACTCCCCGAGCCGTGGAACAACCTCGCGCTGGTGCTGGTGGCGCAAGGCCGTCTGGAGCCGGCTCGCGACGCCCTGGAGATGGCGCTGCTCACGCTGCCCACCTACGCCGAAGCCCAGGCCAACCTGGGTGACGTTCTTCTGCTGCAGGCCGCGCAGGCTTACGGTCGTGCGGCCGACCTCGGCGTGCCTGGCGCCGCCGAGCGCCGGCAACGCCTTCAGCCCTACCTTCAACCCTCACCGGAGCTCAGCCCATGATGCTCACATCTTCACTTTGGCGCGGTCTGTGCGCCGGCGTCGTGCTCACGCTCGGCGCCGCCGCGGCCAGCGCCGCCTCTTCTCCATCTACCGAAGGAAACTCCATGCATCCTCGCGTCAAGCTGCAAACCTCGTATGGCGACATCGTGCTCGAACTCGATCGCGAAAAGGCCCCGGTCACGGTCGACAACTTCATCGGCTACGTCGAAAGCGGTCATTACAACGGCACCATCTTTCATCGCGTCATTCCCAACTTCATGATCCAGGGCGGCGGTTTCGAACCGGGCATGACGCAAAAGAGCACACGCGAGCCCATCGAAAACGAAGCCAACAACGGCCTCACCAACGACAACTACACCGTGGCCATGGCGCGTACCAACGATCCGCATTCGGCCACCGCGCAGTTCTTCATCAACGTGAACGACAACGAATTCCTCAATTTCACGGCACCCAACCCGCGCGGCTGGGGCTATACCGTGTTTGGCAAGGTCGTCGAGGGCACCGATACCGTAGACAAGATCAAGGGCGTGGCCACCGGTAGCAAGGGCTTTCACCAGGATGTCCCCAAGGAAGACGTCGTGATCGAAACCGCCGAGGTTGTGAGCCAGTGACGCAGAGCGACACCGTCATGAACCTGCCGGGCACCTTGTGGCTGGCCTCCGATCTGCATTTGCAGGAGAGCACCCCGACCACCCGCGAGGCGTTTCTTGCCTGGCTGGAGGGGGCTGCCCAGAGTGCCGATCACCTGTTGTTGCCCGGCGATATCTTCGACGCCTGGGTGGGCGACGACGTCCTCGATGTGGCCCCGGCCTGGCTGCGCGAGGTCGTGGCCGGCCTCGCTGCGGCCGGGCAACGCACCGATCTGTGGCTGGGTCACGGCAATCGCGATTTCCTCATGGGTGAACGCCTGGCTCAGGCCACGGGTGCCCGGCTGCTGCCAGCCGAAGCGGTGCTGCATACCGTCGCCGGACGCGTGCTGCTCATGCATGGCGATGAACTCTGCACCGACGACCACGCCTACCAGCAGATGCGGCAAGTGGTGCGCAACCCGGCCTGGCAGGCCGACATGCTGCGCCGCTCGCTGCCCGAGCGTCTGCAGTTGGCGCAACAGCTGCGCGATCAGAGCGAAGCCGGCAAGGCAGGCAAAGACATGGCCATCATGGATGTCAATGCCCAGGCGGTGGTGCGGTTTATGCAGGCCCATGGGGTCACTCGCATGATCCACGGCCACACCCATCGGCCCGGGCGTCATGTGTTCGAGCTCGACGGCGCGGTGGCCGAGCGCTGGGTACTACCCGATTGGGATTTCGAGCACCAGCCGGTACGCGGTGGCTGGCTGTCGCTGGACGCCGACGGCCTGGCGCTGCACGACCTCGATGCCTCGGCGTAAACAGGCCAGGCAGAGCTACCCTCGGCTCACGACGCCACGCGGGTCGACACCAGTACATCGGCCCGGGCATGCGTCAGCACATATTGGGTGACGCTGCCCAGCAGCAGCTCGGCCAGCCGACTTCGACCTTGCCGCCCCAGCACGATGAGGTCGGCGTGCCGATCGGAGCTCAATCGCACAATGCCAGGCCCCGCGTCGCCCTCAAGCACCACCCTATCGAAGGTTCCCGGCGACCAGCCCGCCGCGAGCGCCTGCTGCTCCAGCTCGGCGCGGGCCAGGCGCCTTTCACGCTCCCGGCGATCGTGAATCACGTCATGGCCAACGCCGGCCAGATGCAGCTTGGCTTCGAGGGGCACAGTAAAACCATGAAAGAGCGTCGTGCGGATCTGCGGCATCCACTCGTGCACCAGCGCAAGCGCCAGGCGCGATGATGCCGAGAAATCCTGGGCAATCAGGGCATGCCGCCACTCGCCGTGCGCTTCGGGCTCTTGCCGGATCACGCCCACCGGAACGCTGCTGAAACGCAGCAATCGATCGGCGATGGTGCCCAGCAGCCAGCGCGACATGGGCGCGCTGGCATGCGCACCCAGCATCAACCACGGCGCGTTGCAGCGCTGTACGGCCGCGAGGATCTGCGTCACCACGTCCCCTTCGAGCCATTCGGTCGAGACGGCAAGGGCCCGTTCGGCAGTGAGGCGCGCCGCTTCGGCCTGCAATTGCTCCTGGCTCGCGTCGAGCAACCGCTGACGCTCGCTGCCCGACCAGCCAAACCAATCGCCGGCCAACGCCAGGCTTTGCGAGTCGAACACATGAACAAGGTGAATCCCGCGTCGCTGCCGCTGCGCGAGCGCGGCAGCGCGATCGGCGGCACAACGAGCCAACGGCGAGAAATCGGTGGCCACCACGCCCACCGGACGCTCCTCTGGCGAAGTCATCAGCTAGCCTCCCTGGCTCGCAAGGCCATCAGCAAGTGATCGGCGGCATGACTGGCCGCGTCTTCGAAGGGCAGAAAAATGCGGTCGACGCCATCTTGCAGTTGCGCGGCCGCCAGCTCATGGCGCACGGTCAGCGCCGTTCGGCCCCGAAACGCCGACTCGCCAAGCGCGTGCAACAAGGCATGCGTGGCATCCACTTGTGGCAAGGTGCTCAAGACCCATTGGGTGCGGGCCAGCGGCAGCTCTGCCAGAAACTCCGCGTTCTCGCCATCGCCAAAACGCACGGGCAGACCCTCTGCCCGCAATTCGCGCACGGCCTCGGGATCGAAATCCACGCCCAGCACATGAACGCCTTCGGCGTGCAGCCGGCGCAAGACCCTGCTGCCGTAACGTCCCAGCCCAAAGATCACCACCGCAACCGGTGCGGCATCGCCGGCGCTCTCTTCCACCGCGAGTTCGCGAAACGGATTGCGCCGCTCGAAGACGCTCAACAAGGGCGCAAGCCAGTCATACAGTGCGTGCGAATTGAGAATCATGTAGGTGGACAGCGTGATGGTGATCAGGCCGACGAGTGTCGTGAGACCCAGGGCTTCGACCCCCACGTGACCCAGCGAAATCCCCATGGCCACGAACACGAGCGAGAACTCACTGATCTGTGCCACCGTGAGACCCGCCAGGAACCCGGTGCGCTTGCGATACCCCATGAAACCCATGATGGCCAGCACGATCAGCGGGTTGCCGATCAACACGAAGGCCGACAGCACCAACGCCGGCACGATTTCGTCGCCCAGCGTCGACAGGTTGAACTCCGACCCCAGGTGCAGAAAAAAGAAGAGCAACAGAAAATCGCGGATGCCGGCAAGGCGGCTATTGATGGCCTCGCGATACTGGGTGGATGCCAGCGTGAAGCCCGCGATGAAGGCGCCCGCTTCAAGGCTGAAACCCGCCCAGGCGCCAAGGGCAGCCAGTGCCACGGCCCACGACAGAGCGAAGATCAGCAAGAGCTCTTGCGAGCGCGCCATACTGGCCACCAGCCACGGCAGGATCCAGCGCATGAGCACCACCACGGCAAGCACCGCCGCCACCAGTCGCCCGGCCAGGCTAGCCGCCAGCTCCCAGCCACTCATCATCTGCTGCTCCGGCCCCACCGGGCTGAAGGCACTCATCCCCATCATGGCCAACACCACGGCCAGGTCCTGCACAATCAGGAACCCGATGGCAATTCGGCCATGCAGCGAATCGAGCTCGCGCTTGTCGGACAGCAGCTTGACGATGATGATCGTGCTGGAGAACGTGAGCGCAACGGCGACATAGGCCGCAGTGACCCAGGATTTGCCCAGCAACAGCGTGAGCCCGAAGCCGATCACGATGGTGAAGGCGAGCTGCCCGAGCCCGGTGGCGAGGGCCACCGGGCCGATGTGCCGCACATGGTGCAGGTCGAGCTTGAGACCCACGATGAACAGCAGAACCGCCACGCCTATCTTGGCCAGCAACGCGATCTGATCATGTGCCGAGACGAGACCCAAGACGGCGGGGCCCATCAGGATGCCCACGGCAATGTAGGCAATCAGCACCGGCTGTCGCAAACGCACGAACACCGCCCCGACCAGTGCGGCCAGAAGCAGAAGAACGGCAAACTCGGCAAACGGTGTGAGGTTCATATCCGTGACATCGTAACGGTCACTGCCCCGGACTCGCCTTGAGTCAGATCAAGCCCGGCAACCACAGGGCGAGCTGCGGCCAGGCCACAATCAGGGCGATCAGCAGCAAGGTGCAAAGCATATAGGGCGCCGCCGCCAACGCCACGGTCTTGAGCTGGGTGCCTGGCGGGGCCACGCCCAACATGATGAACAGGAGCAGGCCGAACGGCGGCGTGATGAAGCCCACCTCGTAGGCGAGCAACAGGATCACACCAAACCACACGGGATCAAACCCCATCTGCAGCGCCAGTGGCATGAAAATTGGCAACGTGATCAGCATCATCGACACCTGATCCATGAACATGCCCAGCACCAGAATCACCAACACCATGGCAGCCAGCAGCATGTAGGGGCTCAATTCGGCGGCGGTAATGAAATCGATGAAGCCACCGCTGGCTCCCGAAAAGGCAAACACCTGAGCGAAGGTGCTCGAGCCCGACACGATCAGGAAGGTCATCGCGCTCACCTTGAGCGCGTCGTCGAGCGACTGCCAGATGGCGCGCCAGCGCAGCTTGCGATAGAACACCAGCAATAGCATCACGGCAGCGCAGCCCAACGCCGCCGACTCGGTGGGCGTGGCCAGGCCAAGAATGATGGTGCCCACCACGGCAAACACGATGGCGCTCATCGGCAGGATGGCCACCGCCACGGCGTGCAGACGCTCTGCCACCGTCGCACGCGGTACAGGGTACTGGGGGGCGGCCTCGGGGTCGCGACGCGCTTGCCACCAGATCACGCCGGCAAACATCAAGGCCAACACCAGGCCGGGGAGCGCCCCCGCGATCAGCAGGGCCCCCACATTGATCTGCGCCAGGGAGCCCAACAACACTGCAGGCGACGACGGCGGAATGATCACGGCCAGACAGCCGGCGCCGAGCACCGGCCCGAACGCCATGAAGGGCTTGTAGTTGCGCTTGAGCATCTCCGGCACCAGCAGCGAACCCAGCATGCCGGTATTGGCCATGCTCGATCCCGACAGGGCGGAGAACACGGTACCAGCCGACAGGGTGAGATACGACAGCCGGGCACGCAGGCCACCAATGCACAGATCCAGCGCCCGCAACACGCCATCGCCCAGGCCAGAGCGAAAGAACAGGCTGCCCATCACGAGAAACAGCGGCAGCGGCGTGAGCGAATACGAAGCCACAGCCTCGCTGAAATTGGCCACCATCTGCTCAACGCCCAGCGCTCCCCCGAAGAACAGATAGAGCCCGACGATGTTGGTCAGCAGAAAGGCGAAAGCCACCGGCACGCCAAGCCCCATCACGACAAAGACCGTACCGACCAACGCCGCAAAAGCCACTTGCCACGACATGATCACAGCCCCTCGGCCGGCGCGTTGCGCTGACCATAGAGGTCATCCAGCCCCAGCAGAAAGCGCAACCACTCGAGCGCACCAAGACCGAAGCCAAGCACAATGGGCAGATAGATCAGCCATTGGGGCATGTCGAACGTGCGCGACTCATAGGCGCCGCTTTGCCAGGCGTGCCACAGGGCATCCCAGGCGAACGCCCCCAGATAGACGCAAAGTCCGGCGCAGGTCAGATACACCAGCTTGGCCAGTACCACGCGGGCCGCCGACGGCATGGCCAGGCGCAGGAACTCGACGAACACGTGACCCTTGCGCCGCACCAGCCACGGCAAGGCCAGGAACGTGGTGTAAAGCAGAATGTATTCGGCGCCGGAAATGGCCCAGCGCAGGGGTCGAGCGCCGAAGTTGCGCAAGACCACGTCGCTGACCACAATGATCACCAGAGCCAGCAGCGCCAGTTTGGCCAGCGCCGCCAGCGCCCAGCTCACGCGCCCCAGCCATTCGAATGCCCGTTGCATGTGGGGTAGACCTCCGGCAAGAGTCAGGGGGCGAAAGTGGCCCGCAACGCGTCGGCATGCGTATCGTCGCGCGCCGCGATTCGGCTCCAGCTCGTATTGGCCGCCGTGCTCTGATAGCGCTCGAGCGCTTGACCGGTGAGCGTGACCACCTGCTGTCCGTCGGCTTCCATGGCCTCGGCGGCGGCTTGCGTGGCGGTCACATTGGCCTCGTACGAGTCGCGTTCGTACTCTTGCGCCACGTCGTCGAGTATGGCTCGGGCCTCATCCGACAGCTTGTTCCAGCGGTCACGATTCATCGAGATGAGTACGTCGGTCTGGAAGAACGACGGTTCGATGCGGTACTTGGTAAATTTGTCCCATCCGTACGTGGCGTAACTTTGCACCGTAAACACGTTGGCGTTGACCACGCCACGCTCGAGTGAGGTGTAGATGTCGCCGGTCGATTGCACCACGGCGCGCGCACCAAGGGCTTCGACAAAATCACGCTGCAAGGGCGAGGTACGCACCAACAGCGAGCTCCAGTCGATATCGCCGTTGGCAGCCTGCTCGGGCTCCTCGACGGTAAACACGTTGAACCCGGCGCCGGCATCGGTGTGCGCCAGCAGACGGGCATTGCCCTTCTCGGCGTAGATCTCGTTGATCAGCTCCCAGCCACCGTTCTCCCGCAGTTCCCATGGGGCGACGGTTGCCGCCGAAAACGCCTCGCCCTCGGGCACGAGGTTGAGATACAAGCCCGCCGGCGCCTGGATCATGTCGACCAGCCCCCGGCGCTGGGCTTCGCCGAGCTGGCCCTGAGGCACGACTTCGGGACCACCGCGCACCTGAATGCGCACCACGCCCTCGCCGCGCTCGTTCACGGCATCGGCAAACGCTTGAAAACTCTGGCCAAAACTGGATTGTGCCGACGTGAAGTGCACGGCGTTGAGCACTTCCTCGGCAGCAGCCCAACCAGGCACCAGCACCGCGGCGGCCAGCAGGCCATGGGCATAACGGCAAACTCGCATCATGGGACAGACTCCTCTTGCGGGGGGGAAAACAACGGACCACCGGTGACCCCCTCCTTGGGCAGCTCACCGGTAAAGAACGCTTCTTCGGCGCTCATCACGAAATGCTCCATGCGGTCGTGCGCCAGCACGGCATCACGGCTGGCGAAGGCGGCATACAGCTGGTTGAGGCCGCGCATCACGATGTCGCGAACATCGGGTCGACTGAGCGTGCCGAACCGCACGGATTGCACGTGATCGACGAATCGCCTCAGGGTGTCGGCCAGCCGACGGTTGTGCACTGCCGCCATCCAGGCCTGCCGAAAATCGATATTGGCTCGCATGAATGCTTCGGCGTCGTACTGATCCAGGGCCTGGGCCGCGCGCTGGCGCGCCTGCGCCAGCGCCTCGAGCTGTTCGGCCGAACGATCTCGCGCAGCCAGCGCCGCGGCCCGAGGCTCGAGCAAACGCCGCACCTCGAAAATCTCGCGCATGTCGTCGAGATCCAGACTCGGCAAGGTGAAGCCGCGGGTCGTGGCCACCAGATACCCTTCGTGGGTGAGTTGCAACAAGGCATCGCGCGCCGGCATGCGCGACACACCCAATTGAGCCGCAATATCCACGTCTACCAGTCGCTCGCCGGGACGAACCTGGCCGAGGTGTATACGCCGGCGCAGATCGGCATAGACCTGCGAACGCAGACTCTGACGCCGCCCGGAACCGGAGCGCGGTGTCGTGGGCGTGGTTGTGACGAGTGGACTGGAAGCGTGAGACATGTGGGCAAGACTCGTTCGTCGGCTCGGACAGATTTGATACCTGAAATCGTATTCTTTTTTCCAATCATTTTCATGCCTTGATCGACATAAAATCCTTTTTTTAGGGGTTTTCCCGATAACTATGGGAAAAAACCGGAATTTTTAGTATTCTTTTTGAATTCCACCCATTCTCCCGGAGTCGTCCTCGTGAGCGCTACCCCAGACGTCCTCGACCCCGTCGCCCGCCCCCTTCTCGAACCTGTCGCGCCACCCCTGGCCTGGTCGGGCACCGACTACGCCCACGATCGGCAGTGGGCCTGGCGCTTGTCGCCCGCCGAGCTCGAGGAGCTGCGTGTGGCCAGTGTGCGCCTGGGCGAGCGCAACCTCGATTTCGCCAACATCACCGCCAACGACTTCCCCCTGCCCACCATGGCCCCCAGATTGGCCGAAATGCGTCGCGGCCTGCGGGCCGGGCGCGGTTTCGAGCTCATCAAGGGCATTCAGGTCGACGACTACTCCGAAATCGAACTGCGCCGCATCTTTCTGGGCATCTCGGCACACCTCGGCACGTCGGTATCGCAAAGCTACCGCGGCGACTACCTTGGCGACGTCATGGACTACCGCGAACCCGGCAATGAGCGCCCCTATCGCCGCGGCGGCCTTCTCGAGATGCACCGCGACCCTTGCGATATCGTTGGCCTGTTCTGCTATCGCCAGGCCAAATGGGGTGGCCTGAGCCGGGTCACCAGCGTGGCTCAGGTATGGAATCTGATGCTGGCCGAACGGCCCGATCTGCTCGAGCCTCTGCTCGATGGCTTTCGGCTCTACATCACCAAAGACGACCGCACGGGCGATTCGCCGGTCACCGCCAAGCGCATTCCGGTATTCACCAATGACCCCGACGGCATTCTGCATTGCACCTACATTGCCGAACTGGCGCGGTCCGGCGTGAGCAAGGGCAACGAAACCTTTCACCCCAAGGCCGAAGAGGCACTCGATTATTTCGAGGCGGTGGCCAACCGTGAGGGGGTGTACCTCGACATGGCCATCGAACGCGGCGACATGCAGTTTCTCAACAATCGCACCACCGTACACGGCCGCACCGACTACGAAGACTGGCCCGAGGCCGATCGCCGGCGCATGATGTTTCGGGTGTGGCTGATGTGCCCCGAGTGGCCGCTGCCCGACACCGCCGTCAACCGCCTGCTGTTCGGCAAGATTGATCGTGCCCAGGGCGGTGTCGGCCGCCGCGCCTGATCCCACCCGGTCACGGCGCCCCGGGGCGCCGTCGGTGCCCAGGTATCCGCAGCGCCGGTTGTCGCGCTGCCGGGCCGTCTCAGCCACTCACGCCACCGCGTCCTTGCCCCCCTTACTCCGGCAGCCACCATGATTGCTCGTTCCCTGCGCCCAGCCCTCGAGGCCGGCACTCCCCTTCAACTACTTTGGCTGGCCACCGGTGGCCCGGCGATCGCCGAGATTGCCGTCACTGCCCAACCCGACGCCCTGGTTCTGGATCTGCAGCACGGGCTGTGGTCGCGAGACCACCTGGAAGCGGCCACAGGCATGGCCGGGCCGCACGTGCCGGTGATCGCCCGATGCGCCGATCACACGGCGACTGCCATTGGTGGCGCCCTGGATGCGGGGGTCAGTTCAGTGCTCGTACCCCTGATCGAATCGGCCGAGCAGGCCACTGCCGCGGTGAGCGCCGGCCGCTACCCGCCGCGGGGCATACGCTCGGCGGGCGGCATCCGCCCCCTGCTGGGCGGTATGGAAGGGATGCTGGCCGCAGACGCGCAGACGACGGTCGGCCTGATGATCGAAACCGTGGCCGGCGTGGAACAAGCGGAGGCCATCGCCGCCGTGCCTGGCATCGACTATCTGTTCATCGGCACGGGCGACCTGGCAATGTCGCGTGGCTCCGGCAATGCCGAAGCCTTGGCGGCCGATTGCCGGCGCGTACTCGATGCCGCTCGGGCCCACCGACTGCCCTGCGGCATCTTCACGCCAAATGCCGAGGTGGCACGGCAGCGCATCGCTGAGGGCTACGCCATGGCCGTGTGCGGCAATGACATCGAGATCCTGCAAAGCGGCTGCCGCGCGGCCGTGCAGATGGCTCGCGAGGGAGCGTAGCACCATGACCACAACGCTCACCCCGGCAAGCGGGCAGACGCTGAACCAGCTGCTCGCACAATTCGGCAGCGACATCGTGCGGCACGGCGAGTCGCTGCCCGATCGCCGCTTTCTCGACTGGAGCGGCGAGCCCGGCGCCAGGCCACTCGCCCTGCTGTTGCCCCGCAACACCACCGAGGTGGCCGGCATGCTGGCGCTGTGTCAGCAGGCGGGTCAACCGGTGGTCGTGCAAGGCGGCCTCACCGGACTGGCCGGCGCGGCCAACCTGCAGGCGCACGACATGGCCCTGTCTCTGGAGCGCATGACCGCCATCACGGTAGACCCCATCGGCGGCACGCTCACCGCCGAAGCCGGTGCCACGCTGCAGAGTATCCAGGAGGCGGCAGAAGCCGCCGGCTTCTGGTTTCCACTCGACCTTGGCGCCCGCGGCAGTTGCACGCTGGGTGGCAACCTGGGCACGAACGCCGGCGGCAACCGGGTCATCCGCTACGGCATGGCGCGCGACCAGGTGCTCGACCTCGAAGCGGTGCTGGCCGACGGCCGCGTGATCGGCGGCCAGCGTGCCATGCTCAAGAACAACACCGGCTACGACCTCCGTCATCTGTTGATCGGCAGCGAGGGCACCCTGGGCATCATCACCCGGGCCGTGCTGCGCCTGCGCGCCCACCCCTCCGCGGTCGCCACCGCCTGGTGCGGCCTGCCCGATTACGATGCCGTCACACGACTGCTGCATCGTGCCCAGGCGCGCCTGGCCAACGGCGTGTCGGCGTTCGAGGTGATGTGGCCTGGCTATTACCGCTTCGTTCTGAACAACGTGAGCGGCTTGCGTGCGCCGCTGCAGGGCGAGCACAGCTTTCATGTGCTGCTCGAGAGCCTGGGCAGCGACAGCCGACGCCATCAGGCCGAGTTCGAATCATTCCTGGGCGACATGCTGGAAGACGGCACCCTTGACGATGCCGCCGTGGCACAGTCGGAACAGGATGCCCGCCAGTTCTGGGACATGCGCGATGCCCCGGCCAACTTCCCGGTGATGATGCCACGGCTCATCGCGTTCGATGTCAGCTTCGCGCTCGGCGACATCGCCACCGCCGCTCAGGATTGTGCCAACATGCTCGATCGAGAATGGCCGGGCAGCACCCTGCTGGTGTACGGCCATCTGGGCGACGGCAACCTGCACGTGATCATCAACGTGCCCGACCCCGACGAGGCGCGCACACGCGCCGTGGAGAACGCCGTGTACGACCTGGTGGAGCGCTGGCACGGCTCGGTGTCGGCCGAGCACGGCATCGGCATCAAGAAACGCAACGTGCTGGGGCGCAGCCGCAGCGCCGATGAGCTGGCCGTGATGGCCGCCATTCGCCAGGCTCTCGACCCCGCCGGCATTCTCAATCCCGGCAAGCTCTTTTAGGCTGGCCGCTCGAGGTGGCCGCTTCCACATACCCAAGCCAGCGCATGGCCTGCTCACGCGTCTCGCCACACATGTCCGGCTCGGGCTGGAGCGAGGCACATACCGCTGGCCGTTCCGGCTGACCGAAAATCCGGCAGCGCAACGCCTCGTCGAGTTGCACGCACGGCACACCTGCCGGCTTGCCATGTGGCATGCCGGGAATGGCACTGCTGATGGAGGGGGCGGTGCAACAAGCACCGCAGGAAGATCGACAGATCAATGCGCAAGACTCCGGCAAGAAACCGATACACTCGTGGGGATCCAAGGACGGCGTGCCGGGTTGCCAGCGGGCCAAGCACCCACGCCGTTGATTCCACCCTCTGAAGATAACAGGAGACGCTGCGCATGAAGATCGCCGTGATGGGCGCCGGTGCCGTGGGTTGCTGGTATGGCGGGCTGCTGGCCCGCGCCGGGCATGACGTAAGCTTGGTGGGCCGCCCCGCCCACGTAGAGGCCATGCAGCAGAATGGGCTGCGCCTGCAATCCCGCGACTTCGACGAACCCGTGAGCGTTCGGGCCAGTACCGACGCCACCGTGGTGGCCGATGCCGATCTGGTGTTGTGCTGCGTCAAGGCGCCCGACACCGTGGCGGCGGCCACCGCCATGGCGCCGCACCTTCGCGCCGATACGGTAGTGCTGAGTCTGCAAAATGGGGTCGACAACGCCGAACAGTTGCAGCGGGTGTTGCCCCAGCGCGTGGTGCCGACGGTGGTGTATGTGGCCACCGCCATGGCAGGGCCCGGCCATGTGCAGCATTTTGGTCGGGGCGAGCTGGTGCTGTCGCACGACGGTCTGCCTGCGGATGCGCTGGCAGCGTTCGAGGCGGCGGGCATTCCGGTGCAATTGTCGGACAACGTGCAAGGCGCGTTGTGGTCCAAACTCATTCTCAACAGCGCATTCAATGCCTTGTCGGCCATCACGCAAGTGCCCTATGGCGTGCTCTGGCCCAGCCAAGGCATGGAAGCCGTGGTGCGCGATCTGGTCGACGAATGCGAAGCCGTGGCGGCGGCCGAAGGCATTGCGCTGCCACAAGACTCCTGGGCCGCGATCCAGAAGATTGCCGAATCGATGCCCGCGCAATATTCATCTACGGCGCAGGATCTGGCGCGCGGCAAGCCCAGCGAAATCGATCATCTCAACGGATTCGTGGTGCGTCGTGGCCAGGCGCTGGGCGTCGCCACCCCGGTCAATCGAGCCATGCACGCCCTGGTCAAGCTGATGGAATCTCACCCTGCGGGTCGCCCTGGCCAGAGTTGACCTCGAGGTCAGAGCTCGGGCTCGCGCCGATGCTGCACGGTGCGCTCGCTTGGCGGAGGCGCCCACTTCAACATGGCCGTGCACACGCCGCGCAGCATGTCCACTTCGTCCTGAGTGAGGCCACTGCGAGTGAAAAGGTGCCGCATGCGGATCATCAGCTTCTTGGGATGCAGGGGATCGAGAAATCGCACGGCGGTCAGTGCCTCCTGCCAGTGCTGCAGGAAGGCCTCCACCGCCTGGCCGGGAGCCAGGGGCTGCAGCGGCGGCACGTAACCGTCGGGCGCCGGCGACTGCCAGGTGTCGGACGCCAGCGCGTAGCGCATCTCCCAGGCCATCAGCTGCAACGCCTGGGCCACGTTCAGCGAGCTGTACTCCGGATTGGCCGGGATGTGGCAGATCCATTGACAGTGGGCGATGTGGTCGTTGGTGAGCCCGGAGCGTTCGGTACCCAGCACCATGGTGACACGTCGCTCGCCAACCTCGGCCATCGCTGATGGCTCCCCCTCCCTGTCAAGCTCGTGTGTCGGGCGACCCGACGGCTCGAGGTGCTCACGAGCCAGCGTGGCGGCCTGCCGAACATCACAAGCTGGTGGGCCGAGATCACGACCTCGCGCCGTGAGCGCAAACACCAGCGTGCTGCGGGCCAGCGCGTGCGCCAGGTCGGGGTGAATCACCGCGGCCTCCAGCACATCGGAAGCGCCACTGGCGAGCGCCACGGCAGCAGGGTCGGCCGTGATGTCGCCCCGCCCGGGGTTCACCAGGTGCAGACGACCAAAACCCATGGTCTTGAGCGCGCGGGCGGCGGCGCCGACATTGCCGGGGTGGCTGGGCTCGACCATGACGAAGTCGACCCGATCAAACAAGGTTGCAGACATGCAGAATTCCGGTGGCGGCGCAGAGCGCCATACAAAACCCATCGAGTGGCCTAAAATGACGACCCTGGCTCACCGCTCAATCAAGAACACGCCGACATGCATCCCATGCTCAACACCGCCGTCAAGGCGGCCCGCCGCGCTGGCAGCATCATCAATCGCGCCAGCCTCGATCTCGAACGACTGTCGGTCGCCCACAAGGGGCCGCGCGATCTCGTGACCGAAGTCGATCGTGCCGCCGAGAGCGCCATCATCGAGATTCTACAGTCGGCCTATCCCGATCATGCCGTGCTGGCCGAAGAATCCGGCGAACACGGTATGACCGGGCGCGATGCAGAATTCCAGTGGATCATCGATCCGCTCGACGGCACCACCAACTTCGTACACGGATTTCCCGACTACGCCGTTTCCATTGCGCTGGCCCAGCGCGGCACCATCACCCAGGCGGTGGTCTTCGACCCCACCCGCAACGAACTGTTTACCGCCACCCGCGGCGCCGGGGCTTTTCTCAACGATCGTCGCATTCGCGTCTCGCCGCGCCGACGCCTCACAGAGGCGCTGGTCGGTGCCAGCTTTCGCTCCACCGACGACCACGAACTGGCTCGCTGGGCCCGAATCTTCAGCGATATGTCGGTCGCCTGCGCCGGTACCCGACGCATCGGCTCCGCCGTACTCGACCTCGCCTGGCTGGCGGCCGGCCGGCTCGATGCCTGCTACGGCGCGGGCCTCAAGCCCTGGGATCTTGCCGCCGGCAGCCTGCTGGTGCTCGAGGCTGGCGGCCTCATCGGCGATTTCGACGGCGAGCAGGGCTGGTTCGATCACGGCAATGTCGTGGCCTCCACGCCCAAATTGTTCCCGGCCATGCTGTTGCAACTCGAAAGCATGCGCGGCAAACGCCCCACGCCGCTCGAGCCGGTTTGATGTTCATCCTGCGCAGCCACGGCCGCGGGCCGCTTGCCGGCCATCCAACGCACTTCTGAGACCGCATGGAATGGCTTCTTGAACCCGCCGCCTGGGCGGGGCTCATTACCCTGATCGCATTCGAAATCGTGCTGGGCCTCGACAGCCTGGTGTTCGTGGCCAGCCTCACCGAGCGGCTGCCCGCCCGGCAACGCGACCACGCCCGCCTGGCCGGCCTGGGACTGGCGCTGCTCATTCGCCTGGCGCTGCTCGGCCTGATCGTCTGGGCCATCCAGCTCGATCAGCCCCTCTTTCATGTTGCCGGCCATCTGGTCACCAGTCGCCACTTCCTTCTGGTGCTGGGCGGGGTATTTTTGGTGGTCAAGGCGGTGCTCGATCTCGCCGCACGCATCGAAGTCGAGAACGGCAGTGTGGCCACACCCCGTGCTCACGTCGGTCTGGGTGTGGTGGTGGCCCAGATCGTGGTGCTCGAGGCCGCGTTCTCGTTCGATTCGATCTTCGTGGCCATCGGGCTGACCGACGCCTGGCCCATCATGGCGTTGGCCATGGTGGTGGCCTTCGTGGTGCTGCAGTTGGCGTCACGCCCGCTGCTGCAGGGCCTGCACGCCAATCCGATCGTGATGATTCTCGCCCTGGCGCTACTGCTGCTCATCGGCTTCTCGCTGCTGGCCGAAGGCCTTGGCATCGCAGTGCCCACCCCACTGCTGTACCTCGTGGCGGCGCTCGCCAGTGCCGTGGCACTGGCCCAGCACAAACTGCCCATGCCTCGGGCCGTGCGCGAAACCCGCCACCGACTGCGGGCCCGTACGGCCGAATCCATTCTGGGCCTGCTGGGCCAGCCGCCTGACGCTGCCGAACTGCAGCCGGCCAGCGAACGCGATGCCGATGCCGAGGAGGCATCGGGCTTCGGTGTGGAAGAGCGCAACATGGTGAGCGGCGTGCTCAACCTGGTCGAGCGTTCGGTGCACTCCATCATGACGCCGCGCGGCGACATCTCCTGGATCGATCTCGACGACGACCCCGCCGACATTCGCCAGCGCCTGCTCGAAACCCCCCACAACTTTTTCCCGGTTTGCCGCGGCCAGCTCGACGAAGTGGTTGGCCTGGGGCGCGCCCGCGACCTGCTCGCCGACATTCTCACCGTGGGCGAGATCCGCATCGAAACCCTGCGCGAACCGGTGATCGTGCACGAGTCCATCCGCATGCTGCATCTGATGGAAACCCTGAAACAGTCGCGGGGCCAGGTGGTGCTGGTCACCGACGAGTTTGGCGCCATCGAAGGCCTGGTGACACCCATCGATGTGTTCGAGGCGATCGCCGGGGAGTTTCCGGACGAAGACGAGCTGCCCGACATTCTGGCGGAAAGTGAGGAGTGCTGGCGCGTGGCCGGCTCGGCCGACCTGCTGCACCTGGAGCAGGAGCTGGGCACCACGGGCCTGGTGCACGACGATTACGCCACGCTGGGGGGGTTCTTGTTGTCGCACTTCGACCAACTGCCCGAGGCGGGGCAGGTGTTTGAGTCGGCCGACCTCAAGCTGCGTTTCGAGGTGCTGGGCGTGAAAGACCGGCGCATCGGCGATGTCCGCATTACCCGGCTCACCGACGCGGCCCCGGAAAGCGATGAGGCCGACGAGCACTGAACGACCCGTGCCCCGCAGGGCACGGCGCCGAGTTCCCATTCGTCCCAAAGCGATGATACACTTCTGTCTCATTTTGGCCAACATCGTCGTGGCAGGCTGACGCTTGTTCCTTCGACGGTGTTTCTGGCTCCGGCTGCCGCCCCCGACTCCCGTTCGAGAATCTTCATGTTGCCTTCTTCGATGTCGCGCCTGACCCTAGTCGCCGCACTGGGCCTTGTGCTGGCCGCTTGCGACCGCCCCGACGCCGCCAACGGACAATCGGGCGGCCCGCCTCCCATGAACGTGGGTGTGGTTACGGTCCAGCCGCAAACCACGCCGATCATCACCGAACTGCCCGGCCGCCTCGAAGCCACCCGCGAGGCCGAAGTGCGGGCACGCGTGCCCGGCATCGTGGAAGAACGTGTTTTCACCGAAGGTAGCGACGTTTCGGCCGACGAAGTGCTGTTCCGCATCGACCCGGCTCCCCTGCAGGCCGCCGTCACGGCGGCCAGGGCCAACCTGCAGCGGGCCCGCGCCCAGCTCTACGAAGCGCAACAGCTCGAACGACGCTATCGGCCACTGGTCAAAGCCCAGGCCGTGAGTCAGCAGGAGTACGACCAGGCGGTCTCCGGCCTGCGCCAGGGCGAGGCCGCCGTGGCGCAGCAGCAGGCCCTGCTGGATGAGGCCGAGCTGAATCTGGGCTACGCCACGGTCACGGCGCCCATCGAGGGTCGCGTTGGCAATGCCCTGGTCACCGAGGGTGCTCTGGTGGGCCAGGGTCAGGCCACCCCCATGGCGTTGATCCAGCAGATCGACCCCATCTACCTCAATCTCACGCAGTCCACCAATTCGCTGCTGCAGATCCAGAACGACGTGCTGTCGGGGCAGCTCAGCCTGGCCAACGCCAATCAAACTCCGGTCAAACTGGTGCTCAGCAACGGCGAGGAATACCAGCACGACGGCAAGCTGTTGTTTTCGGGCATCTCCGTGGATCCGGGCACCGGGCAGATCATGGTGCGCGCCGAATTTCCCAATCCGGATGGTGTGCTGCTGCCCGGCATGTATGCCCGCGGCCGTATCGAGCAGGGCACCGTGGCCAACTCCATCAGTGTGCCGGCCCAGGCGGTGCAGCGCAGTCCCGACGGCGGCGCCTACGTGCTGGTGGTCAACGAGAAAAACGTGGTCGAATCGCGCCCCATCGAAGCCGGCGCCATGATGCCCGATCGCTGGGTGGTGCGCAGCGGCCTTCAGGCCGGCGATCGCGTGATGGTCAACCGCTTCCAGCAGGTGCGCCCGGGCGCCACCGTCACGCCCAACGAAGTGGGCTCAGGTGGCGGTCAACCAGCGGGCGCCGCCTCGGCTGCTGGCGGCAAACCGGCTGCGGGGGCGGCGCCCGCTGCCGGCAACGGCTCCTCCGCCGAAAATCCCAACGCGTCGACCAACGGCAGCAGCCAGCCCGACGCCTCCGGCGGTTCGGGCAACGGCACTGACGCCAGCGGCGACGCCGCCGCCCCCTCCTCCGCACAATCCTGATCCCGGGCAGCCGACATGCCGCAATTTTTCATCAGTCGACCCATCTTCGCGTGGGTGGTGGCGCTTTTCATCATCCTGATGGGGGTGTTGGCCATCCCCAATCTGCCCATCGCCCAGTTCCCTGACGTCGCCCCCCCCGGTATCTCGATCAGTGCCACCTACCCGGGCGCCTCGGCCGAGATTGTCGACGAATCGGTCACCAGCATGATCGAGAAGGAGCTCAATGGCACCGAAGGCCTGATGTACTTCGAGAGCTCGAGCAACTCTTATGGCCAATCGAACATTACCGCCACGTTCGAGCCCGGCACCGATCCCGACCTCGCGTCCGTCGATGTCCAGAACCGGATCAAACGGGTGGAGCCTCGCCTGCCACAGGCGGTGATGCAGCAGGGTATCGACGTCAGCAAAGCCAGCAGCAACTTCTTGCTGATCGTGGCGCTGACCTCACCGGATGGCAGCACCGACGTCGAGAGCCTGGCCGACTACGCGACCCGCAACGTGCTCGACGAAATCAAACGCGTTCCCGGCGTGGGTCAGGCGCAGTTGTACGCCTCTGAGCGTGCCATGCGGATCTGGGTCGATCCCGACAAGCTCACGGGCTACAACCTGTCGATGGCCGATGTCAACGCCGCGGTCGGCGGGCAGAACATCCAGGTTCCCGCCGGTCAGATCGGAGCGCCACCCGTACCCGAGAACCAGCAGGTTTCAGCCAGCATCCTGGTGCAGGGCATGCTCGCCACCCCCGAAGAATTCGGCGACATCGTGTTGCGTGCCAATCCCGACGGCTCCAATGTCTATCTGAGCGACGTCGCCCGCATCGAGGTGGGTGCGCAGAGCTATCAGTTCTCGTCACGTCTGAATGGTAAGCCCGCAGCCGCGATCGCCGTTCAACTCTCCCCGGGCGGCAACGCGCTACAAACCGCCACGCTCATCCATGAGCGCATGGAAGACCTCGAACGTTACTTTCCGTCCGGGATCAGCTGGGAGATCCCGTACGACACCTCACCCTTCGTCAAGGCCTCCATCGAGAAAGTGGTGCACACCCTGATCGAGGCGGTGGTGCTGGTCGTGCTGGTGATGTTCCTGTTCCTGCAGAATTTTCGCTACACATTGATTCCGACCATCGTCGTGCCGGTGGCCTTGCTGGGCACCTTCGCGGTGATGTACCCGATGGGCTTCTCGATCAACGTGCTCACGATGTTCGGCATGGTGCTCGCCATCGGCATTCTGGTTGACGACGCCATCGTGGTGGTCGAGAACGTCGAGCGCATCATGGCGGAAGAGGGCCTGTCGCCGCGCGCTGCCGCCCGCAAGGCCATGACCCAGATCTCGGGGGCGATCGTCGGCATCACGCTGGTGCTGTCGGCCGTGTTCCTGCCGCTGGCCTTCATGGGCGGCTCGGTCGGCGTCATCTACCAGCAGTTCGCACTGTCGATGGCCGTGTCCATCCTGTTTTCCGGTTTTCTCGCGCTCTCGCTGACCCCGGCGCTTTGCGCCACCCTCCTCAAACCCGTCCACGCCGACAGTCACGGCGAGAACAAGAAAGGACCCTTCGGCTGGTTCAATCGGGGCTTCAACCGTGCCACCAACGGCTATCAACGTTCGGTCGGCGGCATCGTGCGCCGCCCCAAACGTTTCATGCTGCTCTACCTGGTGATCGTCGCCATCCTGGCCGTGCTCTACCTGCGGCTACCCGGCTCCTTCCTGCCGGTCGAGGATCAGGGCTACACCATGACCAACGTGCAGCTGCCACCGGGTGCCACCCTCGAACGCACGCTCACTGCGGTCGAAGACATCGAGCAGTACTACATGAACCGCCCCTCCGTGGCGCGCATCGTCACCATTCTCGGCTTCAGCTTCTCGGGCTCCGGCCAGAATGCAGCGCTGGCGTTCACGACGTTCAAGGACTGGTCCGACCGCGACACCTCGGCGATGCAGGAAGCCGGCATGGCCACCCAGGCGCTGGGCGCAAAAATCCTCGATGGTCAGATCTTCTCGCTGGTGCCGCCCGCCATTCCGGCACTGGGCAACTCGAGCGGGTTCGAGTTCCGGCTGCAGGATCGCGGCGACGTCGGTCATGAGGCGCTGCTCAATGCCCGCAATCAGTTGCTGATGCTGGCCAACCAGGATCCCGTCCTCTCCTATGCACGTCCCGAAGGCCTGGAAGATGCACCGGTACTCAACCTGGAGATCGATCGCCAGGCCGCCGCCTCTCAGGGCGTTGCCTTCAACCAGATCGCCACCACGCTCTCCACCGGTCTGGGTTCGGCCATCATCAACGACTTCGCCAACGCCGGTCGGATGCAGCGCGTGATCGTGCAGGCGGAGGGGCGTGATCGCATTGACCCCGAAAAAGTCCTCGATCTCACGGTGGTCAATGCGGCTGGCGAGGCAGTCCCCGTACGTTCCTTCATGACCTACGACTGGGGCATGGGCCCGATGGGTCTCGATCGCTACAACGGCTACCCCGCGTTCAAGATCAGCGGCGAAGCCGCGTCCGGCTACAGCACCGGTCAGGCCATGGTTGCCATGGAGCGACTGGCCTCCCAGTTGCCCCAGGGCATCGGCTACGAATGGACCGGCCAATCGCTGCAAGAGAAAATTTCCGGCGCGCAAATGCCCTTGCTGATCAGCCTGGCCTTGCTCTCGGTGTTTCTGGTGCTGGCCGCACTCTACGAAAGCTGGGCGATTCCGCTCTCGGTCATTCTGGTCGTGCCGCTGGGCCTGCTGGGTTCGGTGCTGGCGGTCACGCTCGTGGGCATGCCCAACGACGTCTTCTTCAAGGTCGGTATGGTCACCATCATTGGCCTTTCCAGCAAGAACGCCATTCTCATCGTGGAGTTTGCCAAGGATCTCTACGCCGAAGGGCGCGGCCTGCTCGAAGCCACCATTGAGGCCGCGCGCCTGCGCTTTCGGCCCATCCTCATGACCTCGATGGCGTTCACCATGGGTGTGGTGCCACTGGCGTTGGCCACTGGAGCGTCGGCGGCCAGTCAGCGCGCGCTTGGCACCGGTGTGCTCGGCGGGATGATCGTCGGCACCATCCTGGCGATCTTTCTCGTGCCGATGTTCTTCGTGTTCATTCTTCAGCTGTTCCGGGTCAAAGCGGGCAATCCTCACGACGACGACGACGCACAGCCCACCGCCCGCCCCGCAGGAGTTCAAGATGCCGCTCTCTGATTCCCCCGCCTCGTCCAGGCCACTGCGTCGCGCAGTGCGCCGGCTGCGGCTGGCTCCGCTGGTGGCGGCCCTGGCGCTGGCGGGCTGCTCGTTCACGCCCGACTACGAGCAACCGGCCCTCCCCGTTTCTACCGACTGGCCCATTCCACCTGCCGGCACCGGCGTGATTACCGTGGAAGAGGCCCGCGCCGACACTGGTGTCGCCATCCCGGCCGCCGCCGGCGTCGGTTGGCGCCAGTTCTATCGGGTACCCGAGCTGCAACAGATGATCGAGCTGGCGCTCGAGAACAACCGCGATCTGCGCGTCGCCATCCTCAACATCGAAGCGGCTCGCGCCCAGTACGATGTGCAGCGCTCGGAGCTGTCGCCCCAGGTGGGTGCCGGTGCCACCGGGCAGCGTCAGCGTCTGCCGGGCGATCTTTCCCCTTCGGGCAACTCGGTCATCAGCTCGCAGTATCAGGTGGGCGTGTCGATGCCCAGCTTCGAGATCGACCTGTTCGGGCGCGTGCGCAGCCTCTCCGAAGCGGCTCTGGCGCAATATCTCGCCACCGAAGAAGCCCGTCGCAACGTTCAGATCACCCTCATCGCCCAGGTGGCCGAGGCGTGGTTCAATCTGTATGCCACTGCCGTGCAAATGCGGCTGACCCGCCAAACCCTCGAGTCGCGCGAAGCATCGTACAAACTGGTCAAGGCGCGCTACGACGCCGGAGTGGGTTCGGCACTCGACCTCAACCAGGCCGAGACCTTGCTCGATTCCGCGCGCAGCAACCTGCATGCTCTGGAGCGTCAGCGCTTGCGCGCCCGCAACGCCCTCACCCTGCTCACCGGAGCGGCCACCCCGCCCTTGCCGAGCGACGCCGCCCTGCTGGGCAGCGATCCCCTGCTGGCTGCCGTACCGGCCGGCCTACCCAGCAGCGTGCTGCTCTCGCGCCCCGACGTGCTCGCCGCAGAGCAAGAGTTGCGGGCAGCCAACGCCAACATCGGCGCGGCTCGCGCGGCGTTCTTCCCCAACATCTCGCTGACCGCCCTGCTGGGTACGGCGAGTTCGCAGCTTTCGGGGCTGTTCGACGGCGGCTCGCACACCTGGAGTTTTGCGCCCCAGATCACCTTGCCCATCTTCTCGGGTGGAGCCCTGCGCGGCCAGCTGGAGCTGGCCGAAGTGCGGCGCGATATCGCGGTGGCCAACTACGAGCTCACCATTCAACAGGCTTTCCGAGAAGTCAGCGATGCCCTGGCCGGCACCGCCACCTACGGCGACCAGATCGAAGCCGAATCCGACCTCGTGGCGGCCGCACGGCGCTCGTTGGAATTGTCGGAACTGCGGTACGAGAATGGCGTCGACAGCTTTCTGCAGGTGCAGGATGCCGAACGCACGCTCTTTCAGGCGCAGCAGAGTCTGGTGCTGACCCGGCTCGAAGAACTGACCAACCGTGTGGCGCTGTACAAGGCGCTGGGCGGTGGCTGGCTCGAAGACACCGACGGCCGGGCCCCGGGCGTGGAATCCGCGCCTGGTGAAGACATGCGTGACATGACTCGCGACGACAACGACAACGCCACGGCAGCAGGCCCCCCTGCGGAAGACGCCATCGCCACGGGGGCACGACGCCTTGACGGCGAGCGCTCTGACGCCGCCCCCTCGCCTGGCATCGATACCGCGGTCAGCCGTGAAATCCGCACTGTGACGGTTCCCGCTACGGCATCCGCCCGCGAGCCAACCCCGGCCGACGCCGCGCCGGCCTCAATGCCGACCGGCCCCTCGGTTACCCCCTCGGCCACAGCACCGTCGGCGTCGTCTGGGGCGAGCCCGACAACGAGCCCCACGGGTGGCGTTGAAGTCATCGAGCAGTCAACCTGGCGCAACAACGTGCGAGGTTTTCGTTGACGACACCATGAACCTGGGGGCCACGACGCGAGCGCTGCGTGGCCCCCAGGCACGGGCATTGTGGAGATCGGCGCGGCAGACCGGGGCGTTGAGCGTTGCCTCGATCGGGCTGACCCTGGCGCTGGCGACTTTGACCGAGGCGCGCTCAGCTCTCGGGCGGGTTGAACACCCCCGTGGACAAATACCGATCGCCACGGTCGCACACAATGAAGACGATGGTGGCGTTGTTCACTTCTGCGGCCACTCGTAGCGCCACCACCAGCGCGCCGGCGGCCGAAATGCCCGCAAAGATGCCTTCTTCGGCGGCCAGCTGTCGTGCCATGGCCTCGGCATCGGCCTGCGATACCAGTTCGAGGCGATCCACCGCGGAGGGATCGTAGATGGCGGGCAGGTATTCGGGCGACCATTTTCGGATGCCAGGAATCTGCGAGCCTTCGGCCGGCTGCGCACCGATGATCTGCACCTGCGGGTTGCAACGCTTGAGGGCTCGCGACACGCCGGTAATCGTGCCTGTGGTGCCCATGGCACTGACGAAATGCGTGACCGTGCCAGCGGTGTCGGCCCAGATCTCGGGCCCCGTGGTGAACTCGTGCGCCAGCGGGTTGTCGGGATTGGCGAACTGATCGAGCACCCGGCCCTTGCCATCAGCCTGCATCTGCAAGGCCAGATCGCGGGCGTATTCCATCCCCCCCTGGCTGGCTGGCGTGAGGATGAGCTCGGCGCCGTAAGCCTGCATGGCGGCACGGCGCTCGAGCGAGAGATTGTCGGGCATGATCAGCACCATACGATAGCCACGCATGGCTGCCGCCATGGCCAGCGCAATACCGGTATTGCCACTGGTGGCTTCGATGAGGGTGTCGCCGGGCCGGATCTCGCCACGCTGCTGCGCCCGCTCGATCATCGACAGGGCGGGCCGATCCTTCACGGAACCGGCCGGATTGTTGCCTTCGAGCTTGGCCAGAATGAGGTTGTTGCGAGCTGCGTTGGCCGCGCCGGGGATGCGTTGCAGGCGCACCAGCGGCGTGTTGCCAACCGTGGCCTCGACCGTGGGATAGTGGGGTGCATTCATGCCGCCATGATACCGCGCGCCGCTACGGTCGGGCAGGCGGTGGTGGCGAAGAACTGACGCCCACACCGGCGGCCCGCATGGCCGCCGCACGCTTGGGGCCAATGCCGCGGATGCGCTCGGCAAAATCCTGAAACGAGATGAATGGCCCGGCCCGTTCACGCTCCTGCACGATGCGCTGCGCGGTTGCGGGCCCAACGCCCCGAATGGTTTCCAGCTCTGCGGGCGTGGCAATGTTCACGTTGATCACGGCAGCCGGCGGCGGACCATTGGCCAGCGCCGCTGACGCTGCCGGCGCCAGTGCCATCCCGGTGGCCAGCGCCATGCTGCCGGCCACTTGTCGCCAACCCGGATGGCGGCCCACCTGGCCACGCGCGCCAACCTGCGGTGGCACAGGCTGAGGGCGGGCGACGGTCGATTCGAGAAAGGGATTCATGCCGATCTCCTGAAGAAGTGGTCGTTCGGTGCTTCCGGCCGGAAGCACGCCGAACGAACCGATTCAGGATGCCCCAGACACCCTCACCGTGAGCGAGGCTGTGTCACCGCGCGCTCATGCGGGACTTCCCGCAGCGCGCCATGCACGCACGTACTCGGCCACGCCGGTAGCCACATCGCGAAAGGATGCGGTGTAGCCGGCGTCACGCAACGCCGTGGTATCGGCCTGCGTATAGCTCTGATAGCGTCCCTTGAGATCGTCAGGAAACGGTACGTATCGGATGGCACCTTCGTGCACCAGCGAGTCGAGGCTGCCGGCCGGTTGCCCACTGCCGTCGCGCAGGGTGTTGACCACCGCCATGGCGATATCGTTGAACGGCTGGGCCCGACCCGTGCCGCAGTTGTACACGCCGGAGGGGCCGCCACGTTCGAGAAAATGCAGGTTCACGGCCACGGCATCCTCCACCGAAATGAAGTCGCGGCGTTGCTCGCCATCGCCATAGCCATCCCAGCCACCAAACAGCCGCACATGGCCCTCGCGCAGAAACTGCTGCATGTTGTGCAACGCCACCGAAGCCATGCGCCCTTTATGTTGTTCGCCCGGGCCATACACATTGAAGTAGCGCAAACCCACCACCGGCGCCTGCAAGCGCGGCAAGTGCCTGCGCATCACCTGATCGAACAACAGTTTGGAGTAGCCATAAACGTTGAGCGGCCGTTCGCACGATGGCTCTTCGCGATAGTGAGGCCCGGCGCCATACACGGCGGCCGATGACGCATAGAGCAGCGGTACGCGCTGACGCTGACAGAACTCGAAGATCTCGAGCGTGACGCGATAGTTGTTGTCGAGCATGTAGCGGCCATTGCGCTCGGTGGTGTCCGAACATGCACCCTGGTGCAGCACCGCATTGATGCGCGGCAGCCGGTTGGCCTGCAGGCGGTCCCGGAAATCGTCGCGATCGAGATAATCGGCAATCGACAGACCCGCCAGATTGATGAACTTGTCGCCGTCGGTAAGGTCGTCGACGGCGATAATATCGGTGTGGCCACGTTGATTGAGGCCCTGCACCAGCCGACTACCGATGAAGCCGGCGGCTCCGGTCACGAGGATCATGTTTGCAACTCCTGGGGTGTCACGATGGAAGTGCCCAGCTTGCCCACTACGATGCCGGCGGCCCGATTGGCCCAGTCCATGGCCTGCGGCCAGTCGAGCCCGGCGCCCCGCATCACGGCCAGGGTGGCCAGCACCGTGTCGCCAGCACCCGACACGTCGAAAACTTCCTGAGCCTGGGCATCGGCATGATGCCTGCCCTCGGCTGAATAGAGCGTCATGCCTTGCTCCGAGCGGGTCACCAGCAGCGCTTCGAGATCAAGCTCCTGGCGCAATTGCTGCGCTCGACGCTCGAGGTCGCTCTCGTCCTGCCATCGGCCCACGGCATCGCGCATCTCGGCACGGTTGGGGCTCACCAGGGTAGCCCCGCGATATCGCTGGTAGTCGTCGCCCTTGGGGTCCACCAGCACGGGCAGACCGGCCTTGCGCGCCAGCGCAATCAGGCTTGCCACATCGCGCAACGCCCCCTTGGCGTAATCGGATACCACCACGACGTGATACTGCCGCAGATGTGCCTGCACCGACAACTGCAGGGTGTCGAGGGCACCTTGCTCGGGCGGCTCTTCAAAATCCACCCGCAGCAACTGCTGCTGGCGCCCCATGACCCGCATTTTCATCGTGGTGGGCTGAGCCGACCGCACGAGGCTGGGCGTGATGCCTGCCTCCTGGGCCAGATGATGACAGGCGTCGCCGGCATCGTCGTTGCCGACGATGCCGATCAGAGTGACCTGCGCGCCCAGCGCGGCAATGTTGCGAGCCACATTGGCCGCACCGCCGAGGCGGTCTTCGGAGCGCGCCACGTGCACCACCGGCACCGGGGCTTCCGGCGAAATGCGATCCACGTTGCCGAACCAATAGCGATCGAGCATCACATCACCCACCACCAGAATTCGCAAGCCGGCAATCGCGTCGGCCGGATATCGGGAATCAGTTGCCTTCAAGTTCTTCAAGTCGTCGGGGGAGGTAGGTTTCCCAGGTGTTGCACCCGGGACATTGCCAATAGAATCGCCGCGCCCGGAAGCCGCAGGCCTGACAGGCGTAGCGGCCCAGACGTTGGGCAGGACGATGAATCAGTCGCCGCACCAGGCGGGCGTCATCGACGCTGATCCAATCGGTAGGTGCCGGTTTGCCGTTGGCGGCCGAGTGCTCGGTCGGTGCCTCGAGCTGGGCTTCGAGCAGGCGCTCGAGCCCCAGCAGGGAGGGCTGACGCTCCAGCGCCTGACGCGCGAAGCGCCAGGCGCCGGTGGCACCCTCGGACTCGTGCAGCGCCCGAAAGATGGCATCGAACAGGTCTTGTGAAGGCTGCTCACGATACAGCGCCTGCAGACGCTGCAGCCCCTCGGTGCCGGCGCCTGCAGCGCGTTGCGCCGCGAGCCAGGGTTCGGCCAGCAGGCCGGCGTAGGCGGGAAATCGCTGCAGGGCATCATCGAGCCCGACACTGGCGGTACGCGGGTTGGCATCCGTCATGGCCATGCGTGCACGCAAAAGTGCCAGGCGCACCTGACCTTGCTCCGAGGGTCGCCCCACCCGCGCAGAAGACTCGGCCACCGGCTCGGCATCCTGCGCCAGGCCAAGAGCGCGTATCGCGCTGCTGGCGAGCCCCTCGTGACGCTCATCCGCTTGCGCGGCGGCATCGAGCGCGGCCAGGGCCGCCTCGCGGTCTGGTGGCTGCCGAGCCAGGGCCGCCTCGGCCAGTTCGCAGTGATAGTGCAGGGCTTGCGGCACCGGCTCGTCGACCAGGCGTTGCAGAGTTTGCACGGCGGCAATGGCCTTGGACCAATCGTGTTCGGCTTCATAGATCCGGATGAGGTGCCGAACGGCATTGGTACCGTGCGGCGTGCCCTGGAGCTGCAGAAAGCCCTCTTCGGCGCGATCGAGCATGCCCGCCTTGAGGTGATCCTGGGCGAGCTCGTAGAGCGCCTGCTCACGCTGGCGAGCGGGCAGGTCGTTGCGCTGAATGAGATTCTGGTGCACCCGAATGGCGCGCTCAAGCTCGCCGCGCCGACGAAACAGGCTGCCCAGCGCGAAATGCAGCTCGATGGTTTCGGGGTCGAGCTTGACCACTTCGATGAACGCATCGATGGCGTGATCGGGCTGTTCGTTGAGCAGGAAGTTGAGGCCGCGAAAGTACGAATCTGGCAGCCGCCGGGTTTCGCTCAGCATCTGACGGATATCCACGCGCGCGGCGATCCAGCCCAGGCCAAACAGCAACGGTACGAGTATCAGCCACCAGGGATCGACATCCACGCGCGGTATCCGGGTTTCAGTGGGAAGGGAAAACGCCCGAACAGGTAGCGTGAGCTACCCGACGAACCACAGGAATCAGGGCGCCACAGGCCTTGTCGGCAGCTGGACAGACTGCTGCTGCTGTGCATGACGATTGGCCGCATCGCGCAGGTGGTCGGCTTCGGTTCGCAGGCGATCGAGCTCACGGCGCTGGCGAGCCACCTCGCGACGCCGACGCACGCCTGCTGGCACGGTGATGAGCAACCCGAGCACGGCCCCCAGCACGAAGCTGGCGAGCATTACCACGATCAAGGGCGTGTTGGCGCTGATCTGATCGAAGAAGTGCACAGTGACTTCGTTGGTGTTGTTGAGGGCAAACATCAGGACGACCACAAACACCAAGAGGCGAAGGGCCCAGACCAGATATCGCATGGGGATGCTCCAGACAAATGATTCCGGTCAATTGTACGGGCGAATTGCCGGCCTCGGATGGCCGTATACGGACTTGACCTGAAGAACAGGGCATGAGCCCCGGATCAATCGGTGGACGATCGACCGTCGACCTGTTCGCGCAGCGCCTTGCCGGGCTTGAAGTGCGGCACCCGCTTTTCGGGGACGGCGACCTGCTGGCCGGATTTGGGGTTGCGGCCGATACGTGGCGGCCGTACCGACAGCGAGAAGCTGCCGAAACCACGAATCTCGATGCGCTGGCCCGCACTGAGGGCTTGGGCCATGGCATCGAGGATGGTCTTGACTGAGTCATCGGCGTCACGCAACGCCAGTTGAGGGTGGCGTGCGTGAAGTCGAGCGATCAGTTCAGACTTGGTCACAACGAACTCGTCAGTGATCAGTCTTCGCGCTGCTCGAGCTTGGCCTTGAGCAGGGCACCCAGATTGGTGGTACCCGACGAGGCGCTGGCATCGGACATGCGCTGGATGGCAGTGGCGGTTTCGGCGTTGTCGCGAGCCTTGATCGACAGCTGGATCGAGCGCGCCTTGCGGTCGATGTTGATGATCATGATCTCGACGTTGTCGCCGGCGTTGAGCACCGTGGTGGCGTCTTCGACGCGACCCGCGGAGATCTCGGAGGCACGCAGATAGCCCTCGACATCCACCGTGAGGCTGACCACGGCACCTTTGGGTTCGACCGACTTGATCGTACCCGGCACCACGGCACCCTTGTCGTAGGTGGCCACGAAGTTGTTGAAGGGATCGCCTTCAAGCTGCTTGATGCCCAGCGAGATGCGCTCCTTGTCAGTATCGATGCCCAGAACCACGGCCTCGACCTCGTCGCCCTTCTTGAAGTTGCGCACGGCGTCTTCGCCGGTTTCGCTCCAGGAAAGATCGGACAGATGCACCAGACCATCGATGCCGCCGGGCAGGCCGACGAACACACCAAAGTCGGTGATCGACTTGATGGCACCACGGACCTTGTCGCCACGCTTGTGGTTGGCCGAGAACTCTTCCCAGGGGTTGGCGCGGCACTGCTTCATGCCCAGCGAGATGCGGCGACGGTCTTCGTCGATCTCGAGCACCATGACTTCGACTTCGTCGCCCAGGGTAACGACCTTGCGCGGATCCACGTTCTTGTTGGTCCAGTCCATCTCGGACACGTGCACCAGACCCTCGATGCCGTCTTCGACTTCAACGAAGGCGCCGTAGTCGGTGATGTTGGTGACCTTGCCGAACAGGCGCGTGCCCTGCGGGTAGCGACGGGCAAGACCGATCCAGGGATCTTCGCCGAGTTGCTTGACGCCCAGCGAGACGCGATTCTTTTCCTGGTCGAACTTGAGCACTTTGGCTTCGACTTCCTCGCCCACCGACAGCACTTCGGTCGGGTGACGCACACGACGCCAGGCCATGTCGGTGATGTGCAGCAGACCATCGATGCCGCCGAGGTCGATGAACGCACCGTAGTCGGTGATGTTCTTGACGATGCCCTTGACAATGGCGCCCTCGTGCAGGGTTTCGAGCAGCTTCTCGCGCTCTTCGCCCATGTTGGCTTCGAGCACGGCGCGGCGCGACAACACCACGTTGTTGCGCTTGCGATCGAGCTTGATGACCTTGAACTCGAGCGTCTTGCCCTCGTACGGCGTGGTGTCCTTGACCGGACGGAGATCGACCAGCGAACCCGGCAGGAAGGCACGAATGGCGTTGGTCATGACGGTGAGACCACCCTTGACCTTGCCGGTGATGGTGCCTTCAACCAGCTCGCCCGACTCGAGTGCATTCTCGAGGTTGAGCCAGGCCGACAGACGCTTGGCGCGGTCGCGCGACAGAACCGTGTCGCCGTAGCCGTTTTCGAGCGAATCGATGGCGACCGAAACGAAATCGCCCTCTTCGACTTCAAGCTCGCCCTGATCGTTGAGGAATTCTTCGAGGGGGATCAGCGCTTCGGACTTGAGGCCGGCGTTGACGACGACGAAGTTGTGATCGATGCGAAGGACTTCGGCGCTGATGACTTCGCCGGTCTTCATCTGCTGATCTTTGATGCTCTCTTCGAACATCGCGGCAAAGCTTTCGCCGCCGAGGTTGTCGTGTTGGGTGGAAACCGAAGACATTAAAATGGGATCCAAGGCCACAACTGGCCAGTTGCACACCGCCTGCGGCGGGATTGCCGAAACGGTGGAGTTATACACACCCGGAGCCAGGCTCCGGAACCAGAATACGCGCCGTGCCGGGGCATGCCGGGCAAGACACATGGAATGAAACGGATGCGCGGGGCGTTGCCTCAACCACGAAGACCTGCCCGCCCGAAAGACCGGCAAGCACACTCATGGCGGCGGGCTTCTGCACGCCGCCTGGCGGCGACATCAGACAACACCCTTGCGATACCAATCGAGAACCTGTTGCACGGTTTGCTCGATGCTGAGCTGCGACGAATCGAGCCTGAAAGCATCAGTGGCCGGCACCAACGGTGAGGCCGACCTGCCGGCATCGCGCGCATCGCGCAACTGAAGATCTCGAAGAAGGTCGTCTATATTAGCCGAAATCCCTTTGTCGATCAACTGTTTATAACGACGTTCCGCACGCGCCTCGGCACTGGCCACCAGAAACACCTTGAGCACGGCATCCGGGAACACCACGGTGCCCATGTCACGGCCATCGGCCACCAGCCCGGGCCGCTGGCGGAACTCGCGCTGACGGGCCAGCAACGCCGCGCGCAGGGGTGGCAAGGCGGCGATCTGCGACGCCAGATTGCCCACGTTCTCGTGCCGGATCCGTTCAGTGACACACTGGCCCTCGAGCCAGATCTCACGATCGAATCGCACATCGAGCCGGGCCGCCTGCGCCGCCACGGCGGCTTCGTCGCAGGCATCCACGCCATGGTTCAGGCAAGCCAGCGCCGCCAGCCGATACAAGGCACCGCTGTCGAGCACATGCCAGCCGAGCGTTTCGGCCACACGCAAGGCAACCGTGCCCTTGCCCGACGCCGTGGGGCCATCGATGGCGATGACCGGCGCCGCAGGCTCTGGCCCCAAGCCGTTTGCCGTCATGCCACCAGCTCCTGCCACACCTCGAAATATTGCGGGAAGGTCTTGCGCACACAGTCCGGGTCTTGCACCGTGATGCGGCATGGCCCGAAGGCCGCCAGCGAAAAGCACATGGCCATGCGGTGATCGTCGTAGGTATGAATGGTGGCCGACTCGTGCCAGCCGCCCGCCAACGCCGGCGGCACCACCTCGAGCCAGTCGGGGCCCGCGGAAACGCGGGCGCCCACCCGTTGCAACTCGGTCTGCATGGCGTGGATACGGTCGGTTTCCTTGACCCGCCAGCTGCCGATCTCGCGCAAGCGACACGGGCCATCGGCAAACAGCGCCAGCACCGCGGCCGTCATGGCCGCATCCGGGATGTGATTGAAATCGGCGTCGAACGCCTTGAGCGTTTGACCGTCGGCCACGCACACGCCGCTGGCCTCCACGGCATCATCGGTCATCCCCAGCTGCGCGCCCATGGCCCGCAGGGTATCGACGAACTCGATGTCGCCCTGAATGCTGTCACGGCCCACGCCTCGCACCGTGACCGGGCCACCGCCAATGGCGCCCAGGGCCAGAAAATACGAGGCCGACGACGCGTCGCCCTCCACCGCCAGCGAGCCGGGGCTCTGATAGCTGGCGCGGGCCGGCACCACGAAGCGCTGCCAGCCGTCGCGCTGCACCGTGACACCAAAGCGAGCCATCAGGGCGAGCGTCATGGCGATGTAGGGTCGGGAGATGAGCTCGCCTTCCACCTCGATCACGAGATCCTGACCACTGCGTTGCGTGACAATGGGCGCGGCCATGAGCAGCGCCGTGAGGAACTGGCTCGAAACCGTGCCGGCCACACGAACCGGATGGGTGAGATCCGGCGCCGAAGCGTCACCGATCTGCAGCGGCGGATAGCCCGGCAAACCCAGGTATTCGATATGCGCCCCCAACGCACGCAGGGCGTCGACCAGATCGCCGATCGGCCGCTCGTGCATTCGCGCCACGCCCGACAAGCGGTAATCGCCCCCTTGCAGCGCAAGCGCCGCGGTGAGCGGGCGAACGGCCGTGCCGGCGTTGCCCAGAAACAGCTCGGCTTGCCGCACCGACCAGGGTAGCCCGCCATCCACCCGCCAGGTGTCAGGCTCGGCCCCGGGAGTCAGATTCAGGCCCAACCGACCGAGCGCCGCGCGCATCACGTCGGTATCGTCGGAATCGAGCACACGCCGCAGCTCGGTACGCCCATCCGCCAGAGCCGCCAGCAGCAAGGCACGGTTGGAAATGCTTTTGGAACCGGGCAGCTCGATCTGCCCGGAGGCACGACGAACCCGCGGCAAATCCAGGGATTCCCGGCGCGCAGCCGCACCGGGAGCAGAAGATGAAGACATGCAGTCACTCGCAAGAAGATGAGGCCACGCCAACCCGCCATTAAACCAAAATATCGAGCGCAACCCATTGCGCCCACACCCCAAACCCGCGGCTCAGGCCAGCAGAAAGATGGTGACGGCCAGCCAGCCCACCAGAATGACGACGAGATGCGGATCCGACACCACATCCTGCGCCGCGTCGTTGCCGCCCGATTGACGGTGCAGCAAATACAGATAGCGCAAGATGCCGTAAACGACGAACGGCAGGGTATAGATGAGGCGATCGGTGCCATGCACGGCCACCGTCTGTGGCGACACGGTGTACAGCCCATAACTGAGAATGACGCTGGCCGCGGCAATGGCAATGATCTGGTCGAGCAATGCCGGGCTGTAATCGGCCAGCACCTTGCGGCTCGCCGGGCCGGCTGCGGAAGAACCCTGGCCCAGCGCGTCGGCAGCGTCATCTTGCGTGATCAGCTCGGCCCGACGCTTGATGAAACCCAGAAACAGCGTGAGCATCAACCCGCACAACAGCAGCCAGGCCGAGGGTTCGATGCCCAAGCCCCAGGTGCCCGCCAGAATGCGCAACATGAAGCCGGCCGCGATGAAGAACACATCGAGGATCACCACCTGCTTGAAGCGCCAGGTGTAGAGCAGATTCAGCACGACGTAGGCCACGATGAGCCCCAACACCACCGGCCCAGCCGTGGCCGCCAACACCAGCGCCAACCCGGCCATCACACTGCCGGCGACGATCGCTGCGCGACGCGACACCGCGCCACTGGCCAACGGACGACGCCGCTTCACCGGATGCGCCCGATCGGCCTCGACATCGTGCAGGTCGTTGACCACATACACGGCACTGGAGGCACTACAGAACGCGGCAAACGCCAGCAGCGCCTGCCACAGCATCATCCACTCCCAGCGGTGCGCAAACAACACGCCCACCAGCACGAAGACGTTCTTGACATACTGGTGCGGGCGAAGCAGACGAAGGATGGGTGGCATGGGCAGTGGCAGGTTCCAGACAACGGGCCGGGCAACGCAAGCCCGGCAAAGTCGCTATATTAAAGCGCCCGAATCCTGAAGCGCCTGAACCCAGCCGGAGAATGCCTGTGACCCAGCCACCCCCAGCCACCCACTTTCGCCTGCTCACGCCGGAAGAAAAGGCGGCGTCGATGCAGCACACACTGCAACAAGGCTGGGACGGCCAGAACGACCTCTGGATCTTCGGCTACGGCTCGCTGGTCTGGCGGCCGGGATTCGAGCATGCCGAAGCCCGCCTCGCCACCATTCGCGGATACCACCGTTCGCTGTGCCTGTGGTCGCGCATCAATCGAGGCACACCCGAGCGACCCGGGCTCGTGTTCGGCCTCGACCGCGGCGGCTCCTGCAAGGGCATGGCATTTCGGTTGCGCGCCGACCACGTGGCCGACGTCTTTCCGCAACTCTGGGAACGCGAAATGCCCTCGGGCGCCTATCAGCCACGCTGGCTGAGTTGCTACACCCCCCAGGGCCCGGTCACCGGGCTGGCCTTCGTGATGGACCGAGGCAGCTCCGGCTATGCCGGCCGCCTGCCCGACGACCGCATTCTGCACATCGTGCGCCATGGCGAAGGCAGCTACGGCCATTGCGTGGAATATGTGGCCGAAACCGCCCGCGCCTTGCGGCAACACGGCATCATCGACCGACGTCTCGAAACGCTGGTGCGCCATCTCGATCCCGATCACGCCCGGCATTGATACCCTCATTGCCGGCAAGGCCCCGGCGACGTCACTCGGGCCGCGGCGTTATCATCTCGACAAACCACCTTCCGTCTCCACCTGCCGCTGCCAGCGGGGCCGCACCTGCCCTCCGGCAACGATTTTGAACGAACATGCCATGTCACTAGCCGATCTGCGCCAACATTACAGCCGGGGCGAGCTCACCGAAGAACTCGTGGCCGCGTCACCGTTCGAGCAGTTCGAGCGCTGGTTTGCCGAAGCCCGGGCAGCCGAAGTGCCCGAAACCAATGCCATGACACTGGCCACCGTCAACGACGATGGCCAGCCGTCCGCGCGCACGGTCCTGCTCAAGGGCTTTGACGAACGCGGCGCAACGTTCTACACCAACTTCACATCGCGCAAAGGCAACGAGCTCGAACGGCACCCCAAAGCCGCCCTGCTGTTCTTCTGGCCCCAACTCGAACGCCAGGTCCGCATCGAGGGCGCCGTCGAGCGCGTGGCCGACGACGAAGCCGATGCCTACTACCGCAGCCGCCCGCTCGGTTCCCGCATCGGCGCCTGGGCCTCCCCCCAGAGTCAGGTGATAGCCGGCCGTACCGAACTCGACCAACTCGAAACCGACGCGCGTGAGCGCCTGGGCGAAGACCCACCGCGGCCGCCCTTCTGGGGCGGATTCCGCCTGGTACCGCAGCGCTTCGAGTTCTGGCAGGGCCGACCCTCACGCCTGCACGACCGACTGTCGTATGAGCGCGATGGCAATGGCTGGCGGCTGCAACGCCTGGCCCCCTGAGACGGCAAGATGACGCACCCCCATCCCCCTGCGCGCCCACCCGACTTCGAGCCTGTGGACTTTCGCACGGCCCTGGGCCGCTTCCCCACTGGCGTCACCATCGTGACGGCACGCAGCGCCGAAGGCGACCCCGTAGGGCTCACCGTCAGCTCGTTCAACTCCGTCTCGCTGCATCCACCGCTGGTGCTATGGAGCCTGGCCACCCGATCGCGTGCCCTGCCCCTCTTCGAAACCATCGACCGCTATGCCATTCACGTCCTGGCCTCGGGCCAGGCCCGCCTCGCTCGCCAGTTTGCCACCGCACCCGGTGCCGAACGGTTCGCCGGTGTAGGCTGGGAACCCAACGCCTACGGCACGCCCCGGCTCACCGAAGGCGTGGCCGCCTGGTTCGAATGCTTCAACCGCAGCCACTATCGCGAAGGCGACCACGTGATCCTGGTGGGCGAAGTGGAACGCTGCGGGCGCTCCGACGCCATGCCCCTGGTGTTTCATGCCGGCGGCTTCGACCTCACGCCGCGCCACGAGCCGTGACAACGCGAGGTTCACAGCATGAGACGCTACGTCTCATGCACAGCGTGTGCGGCCCCAAGCCAACTAGGACCGACAGCCGCCCCGCTTCTCTCTCGCTCATCGTGACCATCCCCATTCCCTGCCCGCAACGCCGTCAACCGGACATTTTTACTTTGCACAGAGCGGACATTCTCACGTAGCACCAACAACGCCCCCAGTCAGCTGTCAACGCTAAATAGAAATGTCCGGTTTTCTCCAAAGTAGAAATGTCCGCTTTGGTGACCGAGGAGTCTACCCCAGTGCAGGGTTGTCCACCGGCG
>JAWLHC010000009.1:0-182862 GCA_041690575.1 Verticiella sp. | reverse complement strand
CTCGCTCATGGTGAACATCTCCGTTCCCCGCCAGCAAAAATGTCAACCGGACATTTTTACTTTGCACAGAGCGGACATTCTCACGTAGCACCAACATGGTGGCTCCTGAGGCTTGACGAACAATGACAGTTGGTGTTGCATTGTTGGGAGTTTTGCTTCAATGGGCGGAATAAGCAAGCAGATGAAGATCACGGTCACGATCGACGATGCACTTTACGAGCGGGCACTTGAGCTTGCCGATCCGGTAATGCCGGAGAGCGAGTTGATTGTCGAGGCGCTTCGCACGTTCGTGAGGGTGCAAAGTGCCAGGAAGCTCGTAGACCTGGGCGGTCGAGCGCCTCAGATGACGACGACGCCTCGAATTTGAGGAGAAACACCTTATGCGTCGATTCCCTGATTCTGCGGGGCGGCCCCAGGGGCTCACCGGTCAACGTGATGCCGCAACTCCGCCGGCCCGCTCCACCGTGCGCACGGTGCGTTCCGACGACACGGTGAATATGGCGTCTGGTAATCGAGAGTTGCTGCTCGTTCGCCTCGAAAAGCAGGATGTCTGCCGAGTCGGGCGATGGCTGCGGGATGAGCTATACGAGGAGGAGGCGTGAGGGTTGCGCCGCCTTCGACCCCTACCGCTTCGCCTGCCGATAAGCGGCCGGCGTCTCCCCATATTCCCGCCGAAAGTGCATGCCCAGGTGGCTCTGGCTCGAGAAGCCGGTCTGGGCGGCGATGTCGGCGATGCTGGCCGATTGGCTGTCGAGCAGTTGGCGTGCGCTTTCGAGGCGGCGCTGCAGCACGTAGCGGTGCGGGCTGATGCCCAGATCGTTCTTGAACACCCGCCACACCTGGGTGGGGTGCACCGCGATCAGGGCGGCGAGGGTCTGCAGGCTGAGGTTTTCGTCCAGATGGGCGTCGATGTAGTCGCGAAGCCTTTGCCATCGTTGTTGCGGCAAACTTGCGGGCGCTTTCGGCCCTTGCCTTGTCTGCAGCGCGTGAGCGCTCAGCAGGCGGGCGGCCAGCACGTGGGCGAGGTGGTCGGCCACATAAGAACCCCCGGGTGCGCCTTCTTGAAGCAGTGCCAGAACTGCGTCGGCCACATGGCCGATCACGGGATCGTGTGCGCACAGCCGGGGAGCCAGCACGCTGTCGATGTCGTGACGGTGGCAGAGTTGGTCGGCGACGTCGGCGAAGATGTCGGCATGCACGTACAGATGCAGCACGCGCGGATGGCCGGCGATGGTCCATCGGCTGGGGTGTTGCGCCGGCAGCACGCTGAATTGCCGCGGTTGCAGGCAGCTTTCGGTGTGCTGGCGGCCCAGCTGCCGCGAGACCCGGCTGGCCTGGCTGACGCAGAAGGCGATGCCGGGGGCCGCGGTGGTAGGGAGCTCGGCGCTCCACGGCGCTTCCTGCACATAGGAGGCGTAGAGGCCATGCCAGCCAAGCGTTGTGCTGTCGCGCAAGAGCGTGATCTCCTGGCGCTGGGCAATGCCATGCGTGCGAGCGGCAGAGGCGAGGGCTGGGTGATGGCGGCGCATGGGCTTATACCTGGCGGGTGGTAATGGCAATGTATACGGCGGAGGCTCGGGCATTCAAGTGAGCGCAAGTGTGGCACGGGTCCACGCAAGGTTTCTGTCAAAGGGTGCAAGAGTTCTGATAGCCGGTGGCGACCACGCCACGCACAATGGTCAGCAGGACTGGCAGGAATCTGGCCAGGGTGTTTTCATTCTGCAGGAGGTCTACCTCATGACCACATCTTTCGATACCGTTCGTGTTGCCGCGGTGCACGCCGCGGCGCCGTTTCTCGATCTCGAAGCCGGGGTGCGTCGCACGGTGGAATACATCCACGAGGCAGCGGCCGGCGGTGCCCGCTTTGTGGCATTCCCCGAAACCTGGCTGCCGGGTTACCCCTATTGGATCTGGTCGCACACCACCAAGTATGCGGCGCCGTTCTTTGCCGAGCTGTATCGCAACGCCATCGAACTGCCCAGCCCGCAGTCCGACGCCATTGCGGCGGCGGCGCGCGACGCGGGCATTTGGGTTTGCGTGGGCGTGAACGAGCGCGATGGCGGCACGATCTACAACACGCAAGCTTGGTTCTCGCCAGCCGGACGCCTGGTGGCGCGACACCGCAAGCTGCACCCCACCAATGCGGAACGTACCGTGTGGGGGCAGGGCGATGGGCGCGATCTGTTCGTGGTGGATACCGGCTTCGCCCGCATGGGTGGCTTGATCTGCTTCGAGCACACCATGGACTTGGCACGCCATGCGCTGGCGGCGATGGGTGAGCAGATTCACGTGGCGGCGTGGCCGGCCATCAGCGCCACGCATGCCGACCCCAACGCGGGTGACTTCGAACACTATTCCACCACGTTGGCCGCTGCGCACGCGATCTGCGCACAAACCTATGTGATTGTGGTGCAGGGGAGGATTTCTGAAGAGATCGTCGACCGACTGGGCGTCACGCCGGGGCCGGACGCGCCCACCGTGGGCGGCGGTGTTACGGGCTTCATGGGGCCCAACGGCAACTGGCTGAGTGAGCCCAACCGCACGGACGAGGCGGTGGTGTATGCCGATCTCGATCTGTCGGGCATTGCCTTTGCGAAGTATTTCGCCGATGGCGCCGGACATTATGATCGCCCGGATATCTTCCGCTTTGATATTGATCGCACGCCGCACACCACCTTGCCAACGCACACGGTGACCGAGGGGGTGATCCGGCCCGAGGTGGCGGAGTAGGGCCTGCTGCTACCGGACGACGGACGACCGAGGCCAGACGGCTTCAGGTACTACTGAATCAATTGACGGATCCGCCGCACAAACGGCATGGCGTTTGTGCGGCGTCGAGAAGCCTGCCGCGGCGCAGAAGCTGCAGTACCGCGCTCAGAGCACTTCTACCTCGCCGGTGTCGAGGTGATACAGGCCGCCCACCACTTTGAGCTGGCCTGCGGCCACGCGCCCGCGCAGCACGGGCGTGGCATCTTGCAACATGGCCACGTTGCGCCGAATGTTGGCACGGGTCACGGCGTCGAGCATGTCGTCGGTTTTGGGGTCGGCGGCGAGCACGTCGCGCACGGCCGGAGCAATGGCCGTGGTGATGGTCTGGATGTGGCCGGGATAGTCGGTGCCGTTCTGCTCGGCGTCGATGGCGGCGCTGATGGCACCGCAGCTCGTGTGTCCCAGCACCATGATGAGCGGCGTGCCCAACACGGCGGCGCCGAATTCCAGGCTGGCGAGCAGGTCGGGCGTGAGGTAATTGCCGGCCACTCGCGTCACGAACAAGTCGCCGCGTTCTTCGTCAAAGCAGAACTCGGGGCTCACGCGGGAGTCGGCGCAGCTGAGGATGGCAGCAAACGGGTTCTGGCCGGAAGTGAGGGAGGCCCGTGCCGCGGCGAAGTCGTTCTTGCGGCTCTGGTTGTTGCGATAGCGTTCGTTGCCTTCGCGCAGGCGCTCGAGCGCAGCGTCGGGCGTCATCACGTTTTGCGGGCGAGGCGGTTCGGCAGCTGCAGCGGGCAGGCTCGTGGCCGCGAGCCCCATGGCCGGCAGGGTGGCCAGGCCGCCCAGGAAGCGGCGGCGGGTAGTGGTGCTGAAAGAGCGCTCGGCGGAGATCGCGCGCAGATCACATTGTCGGCACATCGGGGTCACCCTGGGGCAGTTTCGGTGACGCAGTTTGCCCCGAAAGTGCGCCGTGCGCAACGATTTTTGTGGGGCGAGATCCCGGGTCGCGCAGGCCCTTCGGGCCTGACTTGCCCGGGATGACGAACCGGGTGAAGCCCTTTGGGCTTGCCGTGCCCGGGGTGACGAACCGGGTGAAGCCCTTTGGGCTTGCCGTGCCCGGGATGGCGAACCGGGTGAAGCCCTTCGGGCCTGTCAATGGCCGCTGTCTTGTAATGCCTGGCGTACCTTGCGGGCAAGTTCGGCGCGGAGGAACGGCTTGGGGAGCACCCAAAAGCCTTCCTGGGTACGCTCGCCAAATCGGCTGAGGCGCTCAGCGTAGCCGGAGGAGAGGATCACGGGCAGCTGCGGCCAGTGTTGGCGGGCTTCCTGGGCCAGGTCGTAGCCGTCCAACGTACCGGGCATGATCATGTCGGTGAATAGCAGGCGGATGGTAGGTTGCTGGTGGAGGGCCTGCAGGGCTTCGCGAGCGTTGCCGGCCACGCTGATGGCATAGCCCAGGTGCTGGAATTGCCCGGCCAGGTATTGTTGCACCAGCGGGTCGTCCTCCACGATGAGTACGTGCTCGGAGCCCGCCTGCAATGGCACGCGCGCCGTTGTGGCGTCTGCGGTGGCCACCGCCTCATGGCGGGGGAACATCAGGTGCACTGCCGTGCCCCGCCCGAGCGTGGATTCGAAGCGCACGAAACCTTGCGACTGCTTCACGAAGCCATACACCATGCTCAAGCCCAGACCGCTGCCTTCGCCCACCGGCTTGGTGGTGAAGAACGGCTCGAACACTTTCTCGGCCGTGTGCGCAGACATGCCACAACCCGTGTCGATCACGCTCAGGTGAATGTAGTAGCCGGGCGGGATGTCGTCGGCATCGGCCTCGGCGGCGTCTGAAGGATTCCGCCTGTGCTGCGTGCGGGTACGCAGCGTGAGCGTGCCGCCGTTGGGCATCGCATCACGGGCGTTCAGCGCCAGATTCAGCAGGGCATTGTCGAACTGACCGGGGTCTACCAGGGCCACGGCCTGCCCCGGCGCCAGCTCGAGGTGCAGCGGCGTGCGCTCGCCCAGGGCCTTGCCGAGCAAGGGCTGCAGGTCGCGGATGCGGGCGTGCAGGTCAACCGCCTGCGCCTGCAGCACTTGCTTGCGGGCAAAGGCCAACAGCTTGCGGGTGACGTCGGCACCCTTGCGAGCCGCGCCCAGAATTTCGGTGGCCAACTGACGCCGCTCGTCGTGGCTGAGGGGGTCTTCGGCCAGCTGATCGGCATTGCCGAGAATGATGGTGAGCAGGTTGTTGAAATCGTGCGCGATGCCACCGGTGAGCTGGCCCACGGCTTCGAGCCGCTGGGCGCGCTGCAACTGTGCTTCGAGCTGCTTCTGGTCGGACACATCCGTGATGCTGCCCAGCACCCGACGTGGCCTTCCGTTCGGGTGGCTCAACACCACCGCCCGGTTGATCACATGCGCGTAGCTGTCGTCGGCACGCCGAAAGCGATACTCGGCGCGCCACTGGCGGCCTTTGGCGGTGGCCTCGATGATGTGTTTGACCACCGCCGGGCGGTCTTCGGGGTGGATGAGCCGCGTGCCTGCCGTGGCCGACGTTACGGCAGGGTCGTCGGGCTCATGGCCAAAAATACGCTGCAAGCCCTCGCTGTACCAGATGGTGTCCTGCTCGACGTTGTAATCCCAGAGCACGTCGCCACTGGCCTGGGCAATGGCCCGAAAGCGTTCTTCGTCGGCGCGGCTGTCGTGCAGATCGAGCGTGACACCAAACCACCTTTCCACCGTGCCATCCGGCCCGCGGTGTGGCAAAGCCGACACCTGATGCCAGCGAAAACTCTGACTGTCCGCGTGATACACCCGGAACTCGGTCTTGTAGGGTGAACCTGTGGCTACGCACTGCGACCAGATCGCCAGGGTGCCCGCATGATCATCGGGATGGATGGCTGCCAGCCAGCCGCCGGAGGCCGTGATCGAGCGCCCGGTGTAGCGCTCGAACGCCGGATTGGCGTAATCCACGGCACCATCGGCAGTGGCCGTCCAGATGACGCTGGGCAACGCTTCGGCCAGCGCGAGCTGGCTGTCAGAAAGCGAAGTCATGGCGCTGGGCAAACGATCCGTTGATCATTGTGATGTTTTGTTGCGTATTGACCTTTCGCCTCGGTCAGGCGAACCAAACCCCATCCGCTGTCTGTTCCGCCGTTCTCGCCTCGTTCTCCGCACTCTCGGCAAACGACGCCAGCACGGCGGCGGCCGACATGTCGTCGTCGAGGCGGTCTTCCCAGTAGGAGGCGCCGCCGGCGTCTTCGTTGCGGCCCAGTACGTTCTGGTAGAGCAGATCGACGTAAGTGGCAGCGTCGAGCGTATCGATGGGCGCGTAGGTGGTCGCAAACTCGTTCGACTGCACGAAGTTTTCGGCCACCCAGGTGAGGTCGTGGCCTTGCTGTTCCATGGTGGCAATCCAGTAGCCCAGGCCGTCGGCATCGGCTTCGCGGTCGAACGCGGCCTGATACAGGCGGAACACCTGGCCGGGTGCGTCGTCGACATCGAACGCCAGGGTGCCGTCGGTGAATACAACGCGTTCGATATCGATCAGGGTATCGGTGCCGGTGGCGCCGCCGATGAGCACGGATTGGTCCGATACCTGCACCGTATGAGCGTCGCGGGTGGCGTGATACTCCATATGATCGAGCCCGGCGCCACCGTCGATCGTGTTGTCGGCATCATTGCCAACGAACCAGTCGTTGCCACTGCCGCCAACGGCGTTTTCGATGGTCACGCCGTGCGCGATGACGAAGCCGCCGTAGATGCCATCCACGTAGCTCACGTGGCCGCCACCGCCCGGTTCGAATTCGAGCGACGCCGGGCGCAGGTCGATACGGGAATTGCCGGTGCCTTCGTGCACGATGGTGTCGATGCCGCCGGTATCCCAGATGGAGCCGTAGTACGTGCCCACTCCGTTCTCTTGTGGCAGCACATAAACCGTGTCGTCGCCGTTGTGGTCGGGGTCGATGCCGTACTTGGCTTGCAGGGCGGCGATGTCGATGGCCATGGGCGTGCCGCCCCAGCCAAAGCCTTCGTCGGGGGTGAGGCCATAGGGCGAGGTGACCCAGCCATCGTTGTAGGTCATGACGGTGTAGATCTGCTGATTGAAGTCGTACACCCCCAGATCGTCGGAATCCTCCACGCCCGGGAATACGGTGGAGTCGCCGCCATCGTCGTGCGGATGGGCCAGGCCCAGGCCATGGCCCAACTCATGAACGATGGTATCGAAGCCCAAACCGCCTTGCGAGATGGAACCCGTGTCGAGTTCCCGTTCCCAGCCAAACCCAGTCACATTGAAGATGCCCAGGCCGGCGAGGGCTTCGTCGGGCGGCAGGAACAGGCCCTGGTTGCCATAGGAATCGGGGCCGAAGTCGGCCGCCACGAATTTCAGCACCGCCTCTTCGGCCGAATCCACGGCGACGAACTCGAGGCCGGTGACGTTGGCATAGAGCGTCATGGCGAGCTGCAATTGCTGCGCTTCGTAGTCGGTCCAACCCACGGAGGTGTAATCGTCTTCGTCGTCGTCATCGTCGAAATCATCATCGTCGGGTTCTTCCGGGATCAGCAGGGTTTCGCCGGCTTCGAAGAAGTAATAGGTGACGGTGGTCGACGGCAGGTCGGCATTCCAGGTGATGCCGCTGAGCAGATCGTAGGAGGATTCGGTGGTGGCGGTGGACGACATGGCAGCGTGATCTCGCGTAGTGATGGGAAGTCAAGTGAGAGAGTCTAGTCAATTGCGGGCCACGATGGGCTTGTGCGTACCCATGAAGGCACCTACCATGTCGGATCAGTACCTCCAACACCCCCTCGACTGTTCGGGAAGATCATGACAATACCAACCCCCCCGACCCCGGCGCGCCGTGGCCTTCGGTTTGCCGCGCTTGCGGCGGCAGCTCCCTTGCTCTGGGCCTGCTCGTCCGATTCTGATACGCCGCCCGAGCCGCCGCAGGCTCAGTCTCCCAACATCCTGTTCGTGGTGATGGACGACGTCGGCGTCGACCAGCTCCGATCGTTCGGCTACGGCGGCGCCACGCCGCCCAGCACACCCAACATCGACATCATTGCCCAGGCTGGCGTGAGGTTTCGCAATACGTGGTCGATGCCCACGTGTTCACCGACGCGAGCCACGTTTTTTGATGGCCAGTATCCGTTTCGCTCCGATGTGATGAACGCCATCGTGTCCACCGATCTGGCCAACTCACAGGTGTCGCCGTTTGCTCCCACCACACCCAAGCTGCTGAAAGAGCAGGGGTATCTGAACGCGTTGATTGGCAAGGTGCACATCTCGGGCTCCGACGTCAATCCGGCCAACAATCCGCTTGGCGACGACGTGATCCATGATCTCGGCTGGGATTATTTTGAAGGCTATCTCGATGGCGGGCCCTTCCCGATCGACACCACCGCCGGCGGGGTGGCCAGCGAAAGCGATGGCGCTGGGCCCTATACCTGCGGCTTTGTGCCCAATACGCGTCAAGACCCGGTGAATGGTGCCGACGCCGGTGCCTGCTATCTGGCTGGCGGCGGGTGCAGTGAGGTCACCACGCAGGATGTGACCTCACCGGGTCGTACCTGTCTCGAGCAGGGCGGCATCTTCGATCCGGGCGCTTCTTGCCAGGCTTCGCGCCCCGCCAATCTCGATTTCGACACACAGAACGGCTACTACACTGGCGACTGGATCATCAACACCATCGATGGCGAGATCGATCGGCTGCCGCCCGACAACGCCGGCGCCCGTGGTTATCGCACCACACTCGAGACCGATCGCGCCGTGGCCTGGATCAAGGATCGCGCGCCCGATCAACCCTGGATGATGAGCGTGGGCTACTCCGCCGCTCACACCCCCCTGCAGCCGCCGCCACAGGCGTTGCTGCCTGCGGGCAGCCCAGACGGCGGTGGCTTCGATTGCACGGCAACGGCGCAGCAACGCATCATTTCCAATCAGATCATCGAAGCGATGGATCACGAACTCGGTCGCCTGCTGGTAGAGGCTGGCCTGGCATCGTATGGCAACGATGGCTCGCTGCAGTATGAGCCGGAAAACACCAACACGATGGTGGTGCTGATTGGCGACAACGGTACGTTCGCGGCCACCGTGAAGGCACCGTTCGACGCTACGCGCTCCAAGGCCACCCCTTACCAAACCGGGGTGTGGGTGCCGCTGGTGGTGGCCGGGCCGCAAGTGGTCGACCCCAACCGGGAAGTGGGCCACATGGTGAACTCGACCGATATGTACCGACTGTTTGCCGAAGTGGCCGGGATCGACCTCGATGCCGTCGTGCCGGCCAGCCGGACGGTGGATGCCGAATCGGTGCTGCCGTATCTCACCCAGCCGGATCATCCCGCCATCCGCGACACCAACTTCACCCAGGTGGGCACCAATATCAGCGCCGAAGGCACCGAACCGCCGCCGCCTTGCGTGGTGCCCAGTGCCAACACCTGCCTGCAGTTGTTCCCGCAAGAGGGTGTGTGTGAAGATCAGGGCGGTGAATGGTATGGCCCAGGCGGCGTGGCCGGCCCCGATGGTCTCGACAGTTGTTGCGCCGTGAACGACTACCTGGCTGAGCAGGGGCAAGATACGGTGGCTATCTTCCCGCACACCCAAACCGCAATGCGCAACGAGAACTACAAGCTGGTTCGCATGGAGCGCCAGAGCTGCGATACCGGTGGCTTCGAAACGACCGACGAGCTGTATCTCATCAACGAGCATGCTCCCGTTCCGGCGCTCGACACCGCCGATCGCAACCTGCTGGTCAACGGCGAGGGCAATCTGGCGCCCGAGCCGTACCAGAACTACGAAACGCTGCGCGGCCAGCTCGACGCCCTGTTGGCCACCGAGATCAGTTGCCCGGGCGATGGCAACCGCGATGGCGTGGTGAACCAGGAAGACCTCTCCAACTGGCAGTTCTTCAGCGAGCTGAACGATGGTCGCTCCAGCTGGTACGACTTCAATCACGATGGCCTCACCAATGAGGCGGATCGCGCCATCATCCAGGAGAATCTGGGGCAGCGGTGCGAGGTGACCACGGCCATGGCAGGGCGCGGTATGTCCTGATCCTGCTGTCGCCTTGAGGTTGGCAGTTTGTGGGGCCATCACGTGAAGTGATGGCCCCATTGTCATTTGGAACTTCCTGCGTGTCTCGAGCGGCGCCTACACTGCGGGTTTCGCTCTATGGCGTCGTGTCATGTCCCCCTCGAATTCCCGCCCAATGACTGCATCTTCCTCCGCTGCTTCCGACCTGCTCGTTCATCACGACGAGGGCGTGCTGGTCATCACCATCAACCGGCCGCATGCGCGCAACGCCATGACTGAGGTCATGTACGACGAGCTGGAGCGTTTGCTGACGGAGGATCTGCCCAACGACGAGACGATTCGTGCGGTGGTCTTCACCGGCGCTGGCGGCAAGGCTTTTGCCAGCGGTACGGATCTCGCCGAGTTGCAGAAAATCACCACGCCGCAGCAGGCCATGGCGTACGAGAAGCGGGGCGCACGACTGATGGGTTTGCTGGCGGATTGCCGCTTGCCCACGTTGGCCGCCATCGATGGCGCTTGTGTGGGTGGCGGCCTGGCCATTGCGGCGGCGTGCGATCTGCGCGTGGCGGCGGCCAATGCCAGGATCGGCATGCCGATTGCGCGCACCACCGGCAACTGCCTGTCGCTGGCCTCATGCCGCTTGCTGGCGTCGCTTGTGGGGCCGTCGCGCGTCAAACGCATGCTCTACACCGCCGAGCTGTGGGATGCCGAGCAGGCCGAGCGCTATGGCTTCGTGGATGAGCGTGTGGTGGAGCTGGACGCGCCGGCCTTGCCGCGCGCCTTGGCCATGGCGCGACAGATTGCGGGCCATGCCCCGCTCACCATTCGTGCCACCAAAACCGCGCTCAATCTGCTGCGCGACGGCGGTGACGCCGCGCGCGAGCAGGCCTTTATCGAGGAGGTTTACGGCTCGCACGATTTCGCCGAGGGGGTGTCGGCGTTTCTCGAGAAGCGCAAGCCGGTGTGGCAGGGGCGGTGATCAGACCGGTCGGTCGCCAACCACGGCTACGCGTTCCATCCGGCGACGGTTGGGGTAGTAGTCGTTGTTGGCATAGTGCTGCGTCGAGCGATTATCCCAAAGGGCGATCGTGCCCGGCTGCCACCGAAGGCGGAACTGATACTCCGGCTGGTTGACCCGACCGAACAGGAAATCCAGCAGCAGCCGGCTTTCTTCTTCGGATAGCCCCACGATCGATTTGGTGAAATTGCCGTTCACGTAGAGCGAGCGTTTGCCGGTTTCGGGCACGGTGCGCACCACGGGATGCACCGGGTTGGGGTAGCGCTTCTCGAATTCGCGGAGCTTGCGTTGATCCTCTTCGCGGGTTGAGAACAGGCGTCGGAAGTTCATGAAGTCATGAACCGCCGACAGGCCATCAACGAGGGTGCGAATGGGTGCGCTCAAGCCTTCGTAGGCGGCACACATGTCGGCCCAGAGGGTGTCGCCACCCGTGGGCGGCGTGATGTCGCAGCGCAGGATCGAATAGCGGGTGGGGCATTCGCGAAAGGTGGTGTCGCTGTGCCACACGTCGGTCGACAACACGGGGTTGTCCTTGTGGTTGTCGAGCACCATCAGTTCGGCCGCTTCGCCTTGCGGTCGAAACGGGTGAACTTCCAGTTTGCCAAAGCGCTTGCCCAGGGCCACATGTTGCTCGGATGTGAGGTTCTGGCCGCGAGCAAAGATGACCTTGTGCTTGATCAGCGCAGCTTCCAGCCGGGCGAACGTGGCGTCGTCCAGCGGCACGCTCAGATCGATGTGATGCAGCTCGGCGCCGATGGTGGGCCCGTAGGCTTCGATCTCGAAGGGTTGTGCGGAGGGAAAGGCCGACAGTTCCGTGGTCGGCTCGCAGACTTCAGTCATGGCAGTATCCAGTCAAGGTGATCTCAATTGGCGGGTTGCACGCCGCCTTCCCGAATGGCGTCGCCCCAGCGCGTGTACTCGGAGCGCACGAATTCGGCGGCATCGTCGGGGTTGGGCGTGGTGCGCGAGACGGCACCGAGGTCGGTAATGCGTTCGGCCAGTTCGCCCGATTGCGCCACCTCGTGTACGGCTTGGGTGATGGTTTGCTTCACGTCGTTCGGTACCCCGGCGGGCAGGGCCAGCACGAACCAGGGTCCTGCCACTACATCGGGTTGGCCTTGTTCGGCAAAGGTGGGAACGTCGGGCAGCGCGGGGCTGCGTTCGGCGGCAGCCACCGCCACGGCCCGCAATTCGCCGCTGCGCGTGCGCGGAACGATGTTGAAGGTGTCGGTAATCAGCATGTCGACCCGACCACCCACCACGTCGGTGAGCACGGGGCCAAAGCCCTTGTAGGGAATGTGTTGCAGCGGATAGCCGCTGGCATTTTCCAGCATCACGCCGGTGATATGACCGGTGGTGCCCAGACCCTGAGTGGCGTAGGTGCGTGGCGCATCGCTGCCGTCGCGTCCCTGTTTCAGGTCTGCCAGCTCCTGAATGTCGGATTCGGGCGCCACGGCCAGCACATTGGGCGCTTCGAGCACGATCGAGATCGGGTCGAGGTCGTTCTGGGCGTCGTAGGGCAGGTTTTCAAACAGGAACGGGTTGATCACCAGCGGCCCCTGTGCGGTAAAGAGCATGGTGTGCCCATCGGCATCAGCCTTGGCCACGGCATCGGCGCCGATGGTGCCGCCAGCACCCGCCCGATTCTCGACGATGATGCTCTCGCCCAGCTTGTCGTCCAGGCCCTGGGCCAGCAGGCGTGCCGTGGTGTCGACGGCACCCCCGGCCAGGAAGGGCACGATGATCCGGATCGGCTTTTGGGGAAATTTCTCGGCGGCGGTGGCCGGGGTGATTGCGAGCGTGGCAGGAGCCAGCACGGCAGCAACAGCGATACGAATGGCGTTCAGTTTCATGATGTTGTCTCCAATTAATTGCATTTCGCTATTATTGCGAAGTGCTATTATTAGCTCGCCAGAGTGTCACGTCAAGGGGGTGGTATTCTCAAATTTGGTCGCCACGACTCGCCTTGCCTCCAGAGGCGAGGGCCGCAGATTCACTCAGGATTGCCATGACCTTCCATCCGCTCGAAGAGCGTCTGTCGTATCGATGTTCCTTGATTTCTACCCGCATCGCGCGCTTCATCACGCCCATGCTGGAGATGCAGTACGAGCTCACCCTTACAAACTGGCGTGTGTTGGCTGTGATCGGACGTTATGCGCCGCTATCGGGCAAGGAAGTGGCGGTGCACACCAGTACCGACGCCTTCTTCGTGTCGCGTGCGGTGGATCAACTGGTGTCGAAAGGATTGGTGAATCGTGGCGTGGATGGCCGGGATCGACGACGCACCTGTCTCACGTTAACGGCGCGAGGCAAAACCGTGCATCACGAGATTGAAGAGGCGATCAATCGCATCGAAGAAGCGATTGTGAGGTCGATGTCGGAGCAGGAAGAGATGCAGCTGCGACGGGCCCTGGAGGCGCTCGACCGCCGCACGATGGACTTCGTGCAAGGCGATCGAGTGTGGTCGGATTTCTGGCAGGCTCAGGAGCCTCAGCCCTCGCGCACCTCATAAACCCCCAGCTTGCGGTGCAGCGGCGCCTCATCCACGATGAACAGGTACGTGGGTTGATCGCTCTGCAGGTTCTCGAGCGTGACGGCTTCGTAGCCCGGGGCACAGCAGGTGTCGGCGGGCTGCAGGGTGAAGCTCTCGCCGGCCATGGCGGCGCTGGCGCGGCCTTCGATCACATGAAACACCTGTGACGGCGAACGCTTGGGCAAGGTGAGCTTTTGCCCGGGCTTGAGCATCAGTGCATAGAAGCCGAGATTGTTCTGGGCATCACGACCGGTTTCGGGGTTGATGTAGTTGACCAGAACCTGTTCGACGTCGGGCCGGGTGTCGGCCAGCGCGTGCAGCGCGGCCTTGGCTTCGGCCCAGGGGTAGCGCAGCATGGGGTAGGGCTTGGGGTCGCGCTCGAACATGGGGCTCGGCACAATGCCGCCGTGGGCATAGAGCTGGTCGCCGCGACCGTCTTCCGGCGTTTGGCGCTCGCCTTCGATGACGTACGAGGTTTCGGTGTAATAGATGAGGGGAAGGTCGAGCACGTCGAGCCAGATCACGGGATCCTTGCCGTCGTGCTCGTGTTCGTGCCACATGCCGGTGGGCGTGAGGATCAGGTCGCCGCGGGCCATGGGGCATTTTTCACCGTCGACGGTGGTGTAGGCCCCTTCGCCTTCCACGATCATGCGCACTGCATTGGGCGTGTGGCGGTGGCTGGGCGCCCACTCCTTGGGCAGCAGCAACTGCATGCCCAGGTACATGGCCGGGCTCACTTTCATGTTTTCCAGGCCATGGCCGGGGTTGGCCAGCACCAGTACGCGACGCTCGGCCTTTTCGATGGGCGTGAGCTCGCCGGCTTTCATGAGCAACGGCCGAAGGGTGTGGTATTGCCAATGGATGGGCCGTGTGTTGCGGCTGGGGATGCCTGGCGGCAAGACGGCGCGCAGGCTGGGCCACAGCGGTACCAGGTTCTGCTCGGTGAGCGAATCGCGGTAGTCTTGCGGCAGGTCTTCGAGACGGCCCAGGGCGTTGGCGTCGTGTTTGGCGTTCATGGCAAATGGCTCCGAAAGGGATGACCTCAAACGGGGTCAGAGGTGTTGTTCGTGGGCTTCCTGGCAGGGCAGGCAGCGAGCCGCCGAGGGCCACGCCTCCAGGCGGGCCAGAGCAATGGGCTCTTCGCAATCGACGCAGATGCCGTAGGTGCCGGCTTCGATGCGGGCCAACGCGGCCCGCACGGCCACGAGCTCCTGGTGATCGCGCGCCGCCTCGGCATCGTGCAGCGAGGCTTCTTCGGCGCGTTCTGCGAGGTCTTTCTGATCGATCACCTCGCGGCCATGGGTGTCGTTGCTGGCGAGCGTTTCGGCCTGGGCCGCACCCAGCTCTTGCAGCAGCTCGGCGGCGCGAGCCTGCAGGCGCTGACGAAACGCTTCTACCGTGTGGCTATCGAACTCGGACATGGTGCTTGCTCCTGTGGAATGCGGGGCCGCGGCGCCAGCGTGTCTGACCACCGCCGCGGCAATGCCGACAGTTTGCCATTCAAATCAGGGCGAAAGAATGCGCGACATCAAGGTTTCGTCGCGCACCGACCGTTGATTTTTTCAGGATACGGGAGAAGCGCCATCTTCGTCGGGTGATGTATGGAGTTCAGCGGCCGGTGATCTCCCGCGCGGATGCCACGATCGTCGCCACCCCGGGGATGGCAGCGTCCTGCAGGTGGGGCGCGGCCGGAATTCGCAGGTCGGGTGTTGCCAGACGTTGCACCGGGGCGGCCAATTCGCCAAACAGGCGCTCTTGCACCACCGCGGCCACTTCCGCCCCCAGGCCGCCGGTCAGGTTGGCTTCGTGAACCACCAGCAGGCGACGGGTACGACGCACGCTAGCCAGCACCGACTCCCAATCCATGGGCGCGACCCACCGAGCGTCTATCACCTCCGCTTCAATGCCCTCATCGGCCAGCAAAGCCGCCGCCTCAAGGACTCGGCCAGTCATGGCGCCCCAGCTCAGTAGCGTGAGGTGCTGGCCGTCGCGTCGTACGCGGGCACCGCCGACAGGCGCGATAGGCTGATCCAGAGCCACGTCCACGGCCTCACCGTGATACAGCCCTCTGTGTTCAATGATCATGACCGGATCGTCACACGCGACAGCCGAAAGCAGCATATCGTGAGCGTCCTGAGGCGTGGCGGGGACCCCGACGCGTAATCCTGGAATGTGCGCGAACCAGGCTTCGAGGTTTTGTGAGTGCTGGGCGCAAGACCCGGGTAGCGCACCTTGTTGCGTGCGTATCACGAGTGGCGCCGAGAGGCGCCCCGCCGAAACGTAGCGAACGTTGGCCGCCTGATTCACAATCTGGTCGGTAGCCACCAACGTGAAGTCCATCCACATGATCTCCACGATGGGGCGCGAGCCCGTGATCGCGGCGCCTACGGCCGCACCGAGCATGGCGGTTTCGCTGATCGGGGTATCAAACACTCGGTCAGCGCCAAACTGCTCCTGCAGTTTCCTGGTAACGCCGAATACGCCACCGGGCTTGGCCAGATCCTCACCATAGAGTAGAGCTTCCGGCCATTGCTCCAAGGCCCGCGCAAGCGCCGCATTGATGGCTTTTGCGTAGCTCAGCGACTCAACCCGCATTGTCTGATTGTCGGGAAGGGAAGATGTGTGGGGGGTCGCGTTAGGCATAGAGGTGCTCCTGCAGGGTGGCAAGTGGGGTCAACGGCGCGTCCAGCGCTTCATTCGCCGCCGTCTCCACGGCGTCGTGCGCATCCTGCTCAATGTGTTGAAGTTCCGCGTCATTCACGCCGCTTTTCAAGAGGTGGTCACGCCAGCGGCCAATGGGTTCTGCAGCGCGAGCGGCAGTTAGCTCCCCTTTGGGTCGATAGCCCTGCATGTCGCCGTAGTAGTGACCTACCAGGCGTTGGACGGTCATCTCGATCAATGCAGGCCCATGACCCGCCCGCGCGCGTGCGGCGAATTCGGCGACTGTGCTCCTGACTTCGATCAAGTCGTTGCCATCGATCCGAACGCCGGGGATTCCATAGGCCTCGGCCCTGCGGTAGAGGTCGGGTTGACCCACGGTGTCACGATACGGCGTGAGTTCGGCGTAGGTATTGTTCTCACAAATGAACAGGACCGGTAGATCGCGATAAGCGGCGAAGTTCATCGCTTCGTGAATGGCCCCCTGGTTCATGGCGCCGTCACCGAAAGCAGTTAGCGCCACCGCATTGTTGCCACTCAGTCGGTTGTGCAGGGCGGCACCGCAAGCAATCGGTGCGCCTGCGCCAACGATCGAGTTCTCGCCGTAGAAGCCCCATTCGGGTGCGCTGAAATAGGCGGAACCACCGCGTCCTTGACACACTCCGGTCACACGCCCCAGAAGTTCGGCGAGGATACCGGCCAGCGGGACACCCATGGCATGAGCCCATCCATGGCCTCGGTAGGTCGAAAATACCTGGTCTCCCGGTTGCAGGGCTTGGCAAGCACCCGCATAAATGGCTTCCTGGCCTATGCATAAGTGCACCGAGCCTTGTATGGCCTTCAGTTTGCGTAGCTCGGTGATTTTCTCCTCCAGGAGCCTGATGCGATACAGAGTGGCCAGGGCCTCCAGGTCGGCGGCGGGAGTCGCCACAAAAGGCAACGAGACAGCTTGATTCATAGGATACCTATCAGGTTGAAATGGCTTGTGCCGTCCAGCGTGGACGACGAAATGCGTCAAAGACGTCAAAACAGGGTAGGTAAGGCGCCACCGTCGATCACGATGTGCTGTGCGGTGATGTAGCCGGCTTGCGCGCTGCAGAGGAAAGCGCATAACGCTCCCACCTCGTCGGGCCGGCCCAACCGGCCGGCAGGTATGCTGGCTTCGAAACGGGCCAGTTGTTCGGCCTCGAGAATGCCGGCGCGCGCAGCCTCGCGTGCGATCGCCGATTCCTGACGTGGGGTGAGGATGCGGCCCGGCAGAATGCAGTTCAGCGTGACGCCGTCGGCCACGGCTTCGGCCGCGAGACTGCTCAGCAGTCCGCTCAGCCCCAGTCGACTCACGGTGGATGCTGCCAATCCTGGCAGGGGTGCTCGCACCGCCGATGACGTGATGGCCACCACCCGCCCCCACCGCCGACGGCGCATCTCGGGGAGATACTGTCGCAAGAGTTCCACCGGGGGCACGTACAGCGCGTCGAATGCGGCACGCCAATCGGTGGCCCTCATCTCGGCCACCGGCTGCGGCGCCGGACCCCCGACGTTCAAGATCAGGATATCTGGCGCCGGCACCGTTTCGGCCAGACGACCGAGGGTGGCCGGATCACTCAAATCGCCGGCCACCCATCGAATGGGAACATCCGGCGCGACGGTGGTCAGCGTTGCCGCAGCCGCCTTCAATCGATTCAGGTCGCGGCCGTTCAGGCAGACAGCGACACCGGCTCGAGCCAGGGCCTCGGCACAGGCAAGACCCAGCCCTTGGCTGGATGCTGTGATCACGGCCCAACGGCGCTTTGACTCAGGTGAGTCTGAATGGTGGCCCGGTTGCTGTCCGTGCATCGGTGCGAAGGACGAGGTGGGTGGGTCCGATGGGGGGTGGGCGCGGGTCATGGCAGCGCCTTCTTTGGCGAACGGCATCGCATGACCCATTGATCGGTGGCCTGCGCCAGCAAACCCAGATCGGAACCGCTGGCAATCACAGTGACGCCCTCGTCACGCCAGCGTTCTACTTGGTCGGGCGATGTGAGAAGTCCTGCCACCTGCTTCGCTTCGACCACGGCGGCGATACCGCGTCGCAGGGCCGCGACCACCTCGGGGTGCTGGGGATTGCCAAAATGACCAAGGTCGACCGCGAGGTCGTGCGGCCCAAAGAACACGGCGTCTACCCCGGGTACCTCGGCAATCTCCACGGCATTGCCCAGCGCTCGCCGACTCTCGATCTGCACCCACACTGACGTGCCTGCCGCGGCCTCTTCAGACGTCGGGCGCCTCCGCCCGTAGTCCGTGACACGAACACTGCCGCCCATGCCACGTATGCCGCGGGGAGGGTAGTGCACACATCGCACCGCATCGGCGGCCTGAGTCGCGGTTTCCACGTTGGCCACCATCAGCGCATTCACACCCAGGTCGAGCAACATGCGACAGTTGCTTGGTGTGGCTTCTGCGATGCGGGCAATGGCAGCCACACCCGTGCCCGAAAGTGCCGCCAGTTGTGCGTGAAATGCCGGCCACGACCATGGCCCGTGCTCGTGGTCGAAGATCAGAAAATCGGGCCTGCTGCCGGCCAGGACTTCCACGTTCTGTACTGAGTACGAACAGCAGAACAGACCAAGTACGGGCTCCCGCGAACGTATGCGACTCCTCCAGGCGAGAGAAGCCGACTGGGGTTCCTGACGTGGCTGGTCGCTCATATCCTGGCTCACGCTTGGTACCTCCCCGCGACGATGCCGTTGGCGTCGCCGAAGCGCTCGGTCATAACCTCACCCAAGGTCTTTTCACGATCGGAGACCCATCCGCCGGAACGCACGCAATAAGCTTCTGGTCGTCGAATGGCTTCCGGTTTGCGTCCGGAGTCGCGTAACTCGCGGGCAGCTTTCAGGATGTACTGACGGAAACGGACAATACCGATATCCGTTGCGCCCAGGTGCTCGCGGGATCGGTCCACGATGGCACCCATGCTGTCCTGAATCGCCGCGTCCTGTTCGGAGACGCCGTCGATGCCTGTGAAGCTGGAAGTTTTCTGTTTCTTGCGATCGATCAGGTACTCGTTGTGCGGACCCCGGAGCGGGCGGTAGTGCTCATCCACTTCGGCATGCACCGTGTGCCCCCTGCGAAATCGATCGCGTTCGTCCTGCGTTAGCGGGCGTTCGGGGTTCCAGGTATACGTATAGATCCAGCAGCCGTGATCGGTATGCGGCACCCAAGTCTGGCCATGGTAGTTCTCGCCGGGAAAGGCGCTGGGCGCGAAGGCATGATTGGGCATCAGAAAATGCGTGATGCGCCAGTACGACTGCCCGTGGTCCGCGCGTCGAGCTCCGCCGATCACCAGCCCAGCATCGAAAACATTGACTGCAAAGCGCGGTGTCGTGTCGTCCTTGACCCAACGGATGCGGTCGTTGCGTACACCCTGCGCACCAATGGCAGCGTGCTGCAACATCGACAATGCCTGCTCCTCATCCTTCTCGAATATCATGTGCAGGAACGAAAAGTGGGCCGTATCCAGGGCTCCCTCGGCGGCTTGTGCCCAATTGCAGTCCTGCCATTTTTTGGACACGTAACGATGCTCGGGCGGCACCTGGGCAAACTCCAACTGCGGCAGCGGGGGCGGATCGGCATCGGGTCCCATGTAGATCCAGATGATGTCGCCGCATTCTCGCGCGGGGTACGACGTCAGACGGATCTGCTCCCGATACCGAGATCCCGCGGGCGCCGTGGGAATCTCCAGGCAAGTGCCATGCCGATCGAACTTCCAGCCGTGGTAGACGCACCGCAGGCCATCATCTTCATTTCGCCCGAAGTACAGATTGGCGCCGCGATGCGGGCAGACAGGATCGATCACGCCAACCAGGCCGTCGCCATCCCGGAACGCCAGCAGATCTTCACCCATGACGCGAAGTTTGCGCGGCGCGCCGCCAGGCTCTGGCAGTTCCTCTGAGAGCAGGGCCGGCACCCAGAATTGACGCATCAATTGGCCCATGGGCGTGTCGCGGCCGGTGCGGGTGAGCAACTGGTTGTCTTCTTGGCTCAGCATGATTTCCTCGTAGCAGGCTCGAACTTTCCGCGGTTGGTGTTAACAGCGGTTTGGCTGGTAATCTACGAAAAATGCCTATTTATCTCCATCTGAGTTTGAAAAATTTAAACATTGTTTTAAATATATGAATTAAGTGATGAATGCTACCCATACCGCATTGCCGTCTCGCGAGGCCGATATCCTCGAGGCTTTCAAGGGCGATCATCAGTTTGCGATAACGCTAGCGCGCGGCTTGGAGATTCTGCGGTGCTTTAGCGCCTCCCGCCCCGTGCTGAGCAACAAGCAGCTCTCGGCACTCACGGGCTTGCCCAAGCCCACCATTACCCGCTTTACCTATACGTTGGCCCGGCTCGGGTACCTGCAGACGGACGCCAGTTCCGGGAAGTTCATGCTGGGGTCGGCGGTACTTTCTCTGGGCTACCCCTTGTTGGCCAACCTGGGCATACGCCTGCTGGCTCGCCCTTTGATGCACGAACTGGCGGAGTACGCCCGGGGGTCGGTCTCGATCGGCGTTCGAGATCGCCTAAACATGGTGTATGTGGAAACCAGCCGGCACCAATCTGCTTTCAGTAGTCGCCTGTCCGACGTGGGTCTGACCTACCCCATTGCGGCCACGGCCATCGGCCGCGCCTATATCGTCGGCTGTCCGCCCGAAGAACGTCAGGCGCTGCTCAATGAGATACGCGTCAAGACTCCCGATGTCTGGGCTCGTCACGAAGCCTCGTTGATGAAAAACATCGAGACGTTCCCTCAACGCGGCTTCTGCACCGCTTATGGCGATCTGCAATCCGATGTCTGCGGCGTGGCGATTGCGTTGAAGAGCCGGAACAATGGCATGGTGATCGCCATCAATTGCGTGGTGCACTCCTTCCAGCTCAAAGGCGATGAGCTCGAGCGCGACCTCGGACCTCGCCTGGTGGCCATGGGACGTTCTCTGGACATGTCGTTCACGATCGATTGAAGTTATCGGCACGCCGGCGCCGTCAAGTACTTGCCCCCTGATTGCTGCAAGATCGCGCCGGCTGAGGAAGATTTGCTCCGATATTCCGGCTGGGACGGCGACTGGTCGGTGCGGCGGCTCGTCCCCAAATCAAATGATCTTCAACTATCGTTTGTTTGAATTTTTTGAACAATGTTCAGAATATTAATTCAAAGGTGGAGAAAGTACCGACCCGTGGCCAGAATGACTTCCATTCTTCAACTTACGACCTTGGGAGCGCACGGTGCCGGAGACTATGAAGTACATCGACCACGGCGAGGGCGGTGGACCCGAGACGCTACGCTTGGTGCACGGTGAGCATCCGGTTGCTGGTCCGGGCGAAGTCGTAATCCGTGTCGCTTTTGCTGGGATTAACCGACCCGATTGTGGGCAGCGCATGGGGCGCTACCCGCCGCCGCCGGGTGCGTCGCCTGTTCTCGGTCTCGAAGTGTCGGGCACTATTCAGGCGTTGGGTGCGGGCGTGCGAGAGTGGACGGTGGGCGAAATTGTCTGTGCCCTGGTTCCGGGGGGAGGCTACGCCGAGTATTGTGTGACGCCTGCCTCGCATTGCTTGCCTGTGCCAATGGGTTGCACTCTGGAGCAAGCAGCCGCGCTCCCAGAAGCCCTGTTTACCGTCTGGGACAATCTTTTTGAACGCGCCCGACTGAGGCCCGGTGAAACCCTGTTGGTGCACGGGGCATCGGGCGGTGTAGGTTCCACCGCAGTCCAGCTTGCCAGCCACATGGGAGTGCGCGTGATTGCGCTGGCCGGTAGTGACGAGAAGGCCGCGGCCTGCCGACAGTGGGGTGCTGATGCAGTGATCCAGTATCGCAACGAGGATTTCGTGGCGAGCACATTGGCGCTAACCGATAGCCGTGGCGCCGACGTGATTCTGGACATGATGGCGGGTCCTACGCTGGCTCGCAACCTCGAAGTCTTGGCCGTCGATGGCCGCATTGCTCTCATCGCGTTCATGGATGGGCCCCAAGCCACAATCAATGTCGTACCCATTCTACGCAAGCGGGCCACGATCACCGGGAGCACCTTGCGTCCGTGCACCGTGGAGCACAAAGCCAGGCTCGCCGAGGCTCTGCGACAACAAGTCTGGCCGCTGCTGGAGCGTGGCGCCTGCCTGCCACGAGTCGATCGTGTCTTTCCGTTGGGTGCGGCAGCGGCCGCGCATCAACATTTCGAGTCGCTTCAGCACGTGGGAAAACTCGTCCTCGATTGCCAGCGTGGCTAATCTCGTCAATGAATTCTGATAACTACTGCTGTGGAAACCGCCATGTCTCACTTGCATGCGTCTTGGTCTGACATCTCGCTGCGCGATTCGGTGACTGCCCTGGAGTGGCAGGTTCGGGTTGATCTCGCTGCCTGTTATCGCCTGGCTTCGCACTATAAGATGAGCGATCAGATTTATACCCATATTTCTGCACGTGTGCCGGGGACCGAAGTCATTTTGCTCAACCCATACGGCACGTTGTACGACGAAGTTCGGGCTTCATGGCTGGTCAAAGTCGATCTCGATGGGGTCATCCTGCATGATCCCACCGGCTTGGGCATCAACCGCGCGGGTTTTGTCATTCATAGTGCGTTGCACGGTGCCCGAGACGATGCTGGTTGCGTGATGCATACCCATACCAGGGCCGGCGTCGCCGTTGCCGCGCAAGCCCATGGGCTACTGCCATTGAGCCAGCATGCGATGCGTTTCTTCGATGCCATCGGCTATCACGACTACGAAGGCATTGCGCTGGATCTGGCCGAACGCGACAGACTCGTGCGTGACCTCGGGTGTCACAACGCGCTCATCTTGCGCAATCACGGCTTGTTGACATTGGGGGTCACGGTTCGTGAAGCCTTTGAGCGAATGTACTTTCTGGAGATGGCCTGCCAGATCCAGATCGATGCCTTGGCCGGTGGCGTGGTGCCGACGCTGCCATCGGAGGACGTGGCTCGCAAAGTGGCCGCGCAATTCGAGAATCCCGGACGCACACCGGTTGCCGAACGCGATTGGCCGGCTTTGATGCGACTTCTTGAACGTCAGCATTCCGATTTTTCCACCTGATGGACCCAAGAGCCCTATACGGGCCATTCAACCAAGAGGAGACTCTCCATGCTTAAACCCTTGCCTTCCCTGAGCGCGCTACTGCTGGCTGCCATCTTGCCGACCACGGTGCTCGCCGAGTCCTTTCCCGACAAGCCGATTCGCTTCATCGTGCCTTATCCGCCTGGTGGTATCGCCGATACGTTGTCTCGGGCAATTACCGAGCGCCTCGGGCAGCGCCTGGGAGAGCCGGTCATTGTCGAGAATCGCCCGGGCGGCAAGCAGATCATCGGCACGATGGCCGTCGTGGACGCGCCGGCCGACGGCCACACGTTGCTGCTAAGCAGCATTACGAGCCTCAGCTTGAATCCGGTGACGGTGCCGGACCTTCCCTACGACGTCGATCAAGATCTCGCACCGGTTTCCCGGCTTTTTTATGCGCCTCTGATGCTGGTGACGACGCCTAGTGTTCCCGGTGAAACGGCTCAGGATGTCGCCGACTATGCCCGAGCCAACCCTGGCATGCTGAGCTATGCCTCGATCGGGCCAGGGTCGTCAACTCACATAGCGGCTGAACTGTTCAACCTGCAGGCCGGCACGGAAACCGTTCATATTCCATACAAGGGCAGCGCGCCCGCCGTTGTCGATCTGCTCAGCGACAACGTGCAATTCATGTTCGATGGCGGCACGTCTTCGCTGCCCCATGCGGAATCCGGTAAGCTCAAGGTGCGCGCCGTTACTACCGCGGAACGTTTCCCCTACCTGCCTGATGTGCCTACCATGGCCGAAGAGGGATTCCCCGACTATGAAGTGTCGGCCTGGTGGGGGGTGTCGGCGCCGGCCGGCACGCCACTTGAAGTTCGTGAGCGCATAGCGACTGAGTTGCGCGCGATCATGGAAGATCAGGAGCTGCTGGACCGCTTTGGCGTCAACGGCGTGGCGCTGGTCGCGGATTCACCGGCGGAGTTCGAAGAGTTTGTCGAACACGAGAACCAGCGCTGGACCGATTTCTTTGCCAACTCGACGATCACGCTCGAGTAACTTTCCGGCGGAGCCCGCACATGACTTTCACTTCTTCGCAAGGGCGCTATCTCGACGATCGTGTGGGCTCCGGGCATTTTTCGGTACGCCGCGCCGCCATGCAGGATCCTGCTCTATTCGAACTCGAGATTGAGCGCATCTTCGAATCCCACTGGGTTTTCGTCGGGCTGGCCAGCCAGGTGCCCGCCGCTCACGACTATATGGCCGTCACCGTGGGTCGCGCTCCCGTTCTTATCACTCGGGGAGGCGATGGCCAAATCCGGGCGTTCATCAATAGTTGTCGCCACCGGGGCGCCCGCCTGACGGCGCAGCCCCATGGCAACCGGCGGACCCATGTATGTCCCTATCATGGCTGGACCTACGACTCTCAGGGGCAATGCCTCGACGTCAAGGATCGTCAGCAAGGTGCCTATGCCGCGGCGTTTGATGCCGAAGATCACAACCTGGAGGAAGTTGCGCACCTGGGCAATTATCGTGGCTTCCTATTCGTAAGCCTTGCCGCCGAAGTGCCGTCACTGGAGGAGTATCTGGGAGATGCGCGCTGTTTTCTCGACTTGGCCATCGATCAAAGTTCGGACGGCCTGGAGTGCGTGCCAGGTGACATCTCCTACACCTATCGTGGAAATTGGAAGTTGCAGGTCGAGAACGCCCTCGATCTCTATCACTTCACCTCCACCCATCCCTCGTATATTCAAGTGTTGAGTCAGCGCAAACAGCGACGCCAGGAGGGCTCCGGTCAATTACCCACTTCAATCTACGAGAATATGGCAGCCCAGCGTGGTGCACAGCGCGGCACTTTCAGTTTCCCCTATGGCCACGTGGCGTATTGGGGCGACAACCCCAACGCCGCCGAGCGTCCCTTGGCACGTCATTTTGACGAACTGGTGCGTCGAGTCGGATCGCAGCGCGCGGAGTGGATGTTGAAGGTACGCAACTTGGTGATCTTTCCCAATCTTCAGCTCGTGGAGAATGCCTCGCTGCAGCTGCGCATCCTCATTCCTTTACGTCACGACCTCACCGAGGTCCGAGGGTACTGTCTCGCCCCTGCGGGCGAAGATGCTGCGACGCGCCGCTCCCGGATTCGGCAGTATGAAGATTTCTATAATCCCAGCGGACTTGCCACTCCTGACGACGTGGCGGTCTACGAACGTTGCCAACAAGGCGGCAAAGCTCGCCAGATAGATTGGTTTCAAGGGTACGGTCGTGGAATGTCCGTTCGTCAGGAGGGCAGCAATGACGCCGCCCGGGCGTTGGACCTGGAGCCGATCGAGTCGGTGGTCGGTGACTATGCCTTGGCCGACGAAACGTGCTTCCACGGGGTCTACCGTGAATGGCAGCGCCTCCTTGGACCTACAATCAGGAGGTACACCTCATGACGTACGCACCCTCCGAGCAGACGATCGCTGCGCGCGATTTGGCGGCGCATTTGATCCACGGAGAATTGCTGGATCTGGATGCGCAGGCGTGGGATGCCTGGTTGGCCCGGTTCGATCCCAAGGTTGAATATTGGGTGCCGGCCTGGCGCGACGGCATGAAACTGACGGAAGACCCGAATTCTGAATTGTCGTTGATTTACTGTGATAGCCGCGATGGACTGCAGGAACGCGTGCGTCGTTTGGTCTCGCAGCGTTCGCCTGCCTCGACGCCGACGAGGCGCACCGCTCACATGGTGGGCAACGTGCTGGCAGAACGGCAACCCGATGGCTCGGTGGTGGCCATTGCGACCTTTCAGACGTTTTGTCACGATTGGGTCGAGCGCCGTGATCATGGCTTTTTCGGCCAGAGTCACTACAAGTTCGTGCGTGACGATACTCGCAACTGCTGGCTGATTCGTCAGAAGCGGCAGATCGTCATGAACGATTATCTACCTGGGATGTTAGATTTTTATCTCTTGTGACCGTTAATTCAGGTGCCTGTTGAATCGTTGTGGTCGGGGCTGGCAAACATTGCTCGAATGCGGTTGAACCTTCTGGGATCAGCCTCGATCGACTCAGGCCACAAAGCGTCGTCGGTGCAGCTCCCTTACCGCCTCGGCCAGTTCCGGGTCGGGGCCAGCCACCGGCACTCCGGGTGCAACCTGTCCGATGGGCAGCGGCCGCACCGGGGGAGGCGCAGCACCAAACTCGGCGAGCCAGGTGGTGAGCTGTTCGGACGAACTGGCGTACACGATGCGGCCCAGGCCCACCCAGCCATGGGCCGCGGCGCACATGGGGCAATGCTCGCCGGAGGTGTAAACCGTACAGCGCGCGCGCGTGTCGGCGTCGAGATGCTCGGCCGCCCAGCGGGCAATGGCAAACTCCGGATGCTGCGTGGCGTCGCCGCCGGCGACATGGTTGTGGTCTTCCCACAGTACCTTGCCGGTGGGGTCGACCAGTACCGAGCCGAACGGCTCGTCGCCCTGGGTCAGGGCCTCGGCGGCCAGTTCTATGCAGCGTTGCAGATAGCGGCGGTCTTCGGGATGAATCATGGCTTTCTCAGGATGTGGTGGCGAAGCGCAAGTGCTGCATGAAGGTTTCCAGCACCGGCGAGGGCCGCTGGCCGTGGCGGGTGATCAGGGCCACGGGCGCGACCAGGTCGTTGATGTTGACCGGAAGCACGTGCAGCTGGCCGCTGCGGGCAAACTCGCCGGCCACGTCGTCGGGCATCACGGCGATCACGTTGGCCCGACGCAGCAGTGCCAGATTGATCAGCAACGACATCGACTCCATCACGCTCTCGGGGCGCCGGCCGGTGGCCTCGAGCAGGGCGATCTCCAGTCGCTGCCGGATGGCCGTGGTGGCGTGCGGCAGGATCCAGCGCTGCTGCACCAGATCGTCGAACGTCAGCGCCGTCTGCCGCGCCAAGGGGTGGCCGGGCCCGCATACGATGCGAAAGTGGTCATGATAGAGCAGCTGCATGTCCACGTCGTCGAAGCTCATGCCCGGCATGATGCGGCCCAGCACCAGATCGATGTCTCCCTGTTTGAGTGCGGTGATGAGCACGCCGTGCGTGCCTTCCATCAGGGACACCCGAATACCGGGGTGTTCGGTCCAGAGCGTGGCCAGTGCCGCCGGCAGCAACTCGGACACCGACGATGCCATGACGCCCACGGTGATGCGCCCCACAGCGCCATCGGCCACGGCACTGAGCTCTTCGCGCGCGCTGCCGAGGTCCATCAGCAAGTTGCGGGCAACACGAATCATGGTTTCGCCGTATACCGTGGGTTGCATACCCGAGCGGGATCGATCGAACAGTCGAACATCGAGAGCGTTTTCGAGGTCGTGCAGCAATTTGGTGGCAGCGGGCTGGGTCATGCCGAGCCGCGCCGCCGAGGCGCGCAGATTGCCCAGCTCACCCAGCGCCGAGAGCAGCAGCAATTGGCGCATCTTGAGCCGGCTCTGCAGCAGCCAGCGCGAATCGGGCACGCTCATGATGGCTCCCCTTGGGCTCGTTGATTGCAAAAAGCATATCGAAGCTTGCCAAAGATTGATTTTACGCACATCGCCGAGCTTTCTAGACTGTGTTTGTTCGCTGCAGTCGATCGCCCTGATTTTCATACCCACATTTACTACCGTGCCGGCGCGTCCGGACACGGGGAGGAGACCGTCATGTTCAAGCCGATTCGACCGACGCTGGTCCGCGCCGCCCTGGCTCTCGGAGCCGTAGGGGTGGTTGCCAGCCCCGCTGTTGCGGCCGACTGGCCAGACCAACCCATCAAGATCGTGGTGCCATTTGCCGCGGGAGGGCCGTCCGACGGCCTGGGCCGGATCGTGGCGCAGGGCCTGGCCGAGACCCTCGACGCTACGGTGGTGGTGGAGAACCGTCCGGGGGCGGGCGGCAACATCGGTACGGCGTACGTGGCCAAGGCCGAGCCGGACGGCTACACCTTGCTGGTGGGCTATATCGGCTCGCTGGCCATCAACCCGGAACTGTTCGACGAGCTCCCGTACGATCCGCTCACCGACCTGGCGCCCATTGCCTTTTTGGCCGGCAATCCCCTGGTGTTGGTCACGCGCCCCGGCCTCGAGGTGGATTCACTGGCGAGTTTTCGCGAAGCGGCGCAGGCCGCGCCCAACGGCCTGAGCTATGGCTCGGGCGGCGTGGGCTCGGCCAATCACATGGCGGCGGTGCTGTTCGGTTCAGCTGCCGACGTGCCAGCGATCCATGTGCCCTACAAAGGCGCGGCGCCTGCCACGGTGGCACTGCTGGGCGACCAGGTGGATTTCATGCTGAACGGGATGTCGGTGGCGCTGCCGCACATTCAGGCCGGCAAGCTCAATGCCCTGGCGGTGACCACGGCCGATCGCGTCGACTCCATGCCGGATCTGCCCACGCTGGAAGAATTGGGCGTGGCGCCGTTCGATGTGTCGGCCTGGTTCGGCTTTCTGGCGCCGGCCGGCACGCCCGACACCATTCTCGACCGGCTGGAGGCCGCCACGCTCGAGGTGCTGGATTCCGATGCGGTGCAGAAGCAGTTGGCCACCGCCGGGTTCGTGCCGCGCCGCATGGGCCAAGCCGAGTTTGGCGACTTCATGCAGCGTGAGTACGACTTGTGGTCGCAAGTGGTGCGCGATTCAGGCGCCAGCGCGAACTGACTTGTCGGGTGGTGGCGTCGCATCGAAGTCGGCTCCTGGTGGGTCGTTCGAGCGGCGTCGCCTTTCTCGCGGCCCGCGAACCCGTGGGCCGTTTTTGATGCTTCGGAGTTGTCATGGCTCGCCAGCCCAATATCGTTTTCATCATGGCCGATCAGCTCACGGCGCGGGCCTTGCGCGCCTACGGCAACCCGGTATGCCGCACCCCACACCTGGATCGTTTGGCGGCGCGCGGCACGGTGTTTGCCAACACCTACTGCAATTTCCCGGTGTGCGCCCCCTCCCGGGCATCGTTGCTCACCGGCCAGCTGGCAAGCCGCCTGGGCGTGTACGACAACGCCAGCGACTTTCGCTCCAGCGCACCCACATTGCCCTACTACCTCAGCGCGCTGGGGTACCACACCTGCCTATCGGGCAAGATGCATTTCGTCGGGCCTGACCAGCTGCATGGTTATCAGGAGCGGCTTACCACCGACATCTATCCCTCGGATTTCGGCTGGACCCCCGATTGGCAAAAGATGATCCCGGTGGCGGCCAACGGGCTCAATCTGCGCAGCGTCGTGGAGTCGGGGCTGTGTCAGCGCAGTCTGCAGCTCGATTACGACGATGAGGTGGCTGCCCGCGCGGTGCAACGCATCTACGACTACGGGCGTGATCGTGAACAGTGGCCGTTCTTTCTCACCGTGTCGTTCACTCATCCGCACAACCCCTATGTGATCACCGAGGAGTACTGGTCGCGCTACCACAACGACGAGATCGATCCGCCGCGTGTGCCGGCCATGGCCACCAACGAGCTCGATCCGCACAGTCAGCGCTTGCGCCGCATCTTCCGGTTCGACGAATACGACGTGACGCACGATGATGTGATGCGCTCGCGTCATGCCTATTACGCCATGGTGAGCTACATCGACGATCGCGTGGGCGAGATACTCGATGCTCTGGAGCGCATGGACATGAGCGACGACACCGTGGTGGTGTTTACCTCGGACCACGGCGACATGCTGGGCGAACGCGGTCTTTGGTACAAATGGCTGCTGCTGGAGAACGCCGTGCGCGTGCCGTTGATCGTGGCGGCGCCTGGGCAGCAGCCCGGGGTGGTGCAGGAACCGGTGTCGCTGCTGGATCTTTTGCCCACCTTCGTGGATCTTGGCGGCGCCGAGGACGCCGGCCTGGTGCCGGCCGTTCCGCTGGAAGGGCGAACCCTGGTGCCGGCCTTGCGGCAACAGTCGCTGGATCCCGCCCGCGCCAGAGTCTTTGCCGAAATGAACGCCGATGGCGCGCATCACCCCTGTCTGATGGTGCGCGATGGCCCCTGGAAGCTGATTCATTGCGCCGACGATCCGCCCATGCTGTTTCAGCTGAACGATGATCCCGACGAACAACGCAATCTGGCGGCGTTGCCGGAGCACGCCGAGCGGCTCGCCGAACTGCATGCGGCCATCCAGGCGCACTGGGATGAACCCGCCCTGGCCGAGGCGATGCGACGCAGTGCCGCAGAACGGGCGTTGATTCAATCGGCTCGACTCAAGGCGGGCCATCCCGCCTGGGATTACGAGCCGCGTCGCGACCCGACGCGACAGTTCGTGCGCACGGGCGCCAATGTGTCGGCCACGGCGGTGAAGGGCAGGGCGCGCTATCCGCAAGTGGCGCCCAAGCCACCCGATCACGATCTGCCACCCCTGTAATTCCCGCAACTCCAAGGAGACCATGATGATCTACGAACTGCGACAGTATCGCTGCATGCCCAACCGTTTGCCGGATGTCATCCGGCGTTTCGAAACGGTCACGCTGGGCATCTGGCAGCGCCATGGCATTCGACACGCCGGTTTCTATACCGTGCAGATTGGTGCCAACAATCACGATCTGATCTATCTTCTGCAATGGGACAGCCTGGCCGAGCGTGAACGGCTGTGGAACGCCTTTGCCACCGATGCCGAGTGGCTGGAGAAGCGCGCCGAGACCGAGCGCAACGGCCCGCTGGTGGAATTCATCAGCAATCAGATCCTGGGGCGCCTGCCGTTCGAGGCGACGGCGGCGTAGGGGAGGGCTTTTTCCCTACTGGGCTTTGGTGCGGGCTGGTGGTATGGTTTTGCTCACGCGCGGAGCGGCATGCGTCCGCGTCTCTGTCCATCATGCCATGGAGGTAGCATCATGAAGCGCCATGCATTTTCGATGGCCGCACTGGCCGGTGTCGTTGCGGGTTTCTCGCTAACGGCATCGCCCGCGCTGGCTCAGCAGGAACAGTTCATCACCATCGGTACCGGGGGTCAAACCGGCGTGTATTACGTGGTGGGCCAGTCGGTGTGCCGGCTGGTCAATCGCGGCAACAGCGAGCACGGCATTCGCTGCAATGCGCCGTCCACGGGCGGCTCGGTGGCCAACATCAATGGTATCCGGGCCGGTGAGCTGGATATGGGCGTGTCCCAGTCCGACGTGCAATACCAGGCTTACGAGGGCACCGGCAATTTCGAGGGGGATCGTTTTGAAGACCTCCGTGCCGTGTTCGCCATTCACGGTGAGCCGCTCACGCTGGTGGCCCGTGCCGATTCCGGCATCGAGCATGTCTCCGACCTCCCCGGCAAGCGGGTCAACCTGGGCAACCCCGGTTCGGGTCAGCGCAACACCATGCAGGTAGTGATGGACGCCATGGGTTGGGATGAAGACACCTTCGCCATGGTGTCCGAGCTCGAGGCCTCCGAGCAGGCCGCAGCCCTGGCCAACAACCAGATCGACGCCATGGTGTATGTGGTGGGCCACCCCAACGGCTCCATCGAGGAAGCCACCACCACCACCGATGCCCGGGTCATCCCGGTCACGGGCGAGGCCATCGACGGCCTGATCGAGCAGTATCCCTACTACGCCATGACCACCATTCCCGGCGGCACCTATCGCGGCAACGACGACGACGTCGATACCTTCGGCGTAGCGGCTACCTTCGTGACCTCGGCCGAAGTCGACGACGATGTCGTGTACGAAACGGTCAAGGCTGTGTTCGAGAACTTCGACCGCTTCAAGCGCCTGCATCCCGCCTTTGCCAATCTCGATCCCGAAACCATGATTTCATCCGGTCTGTCGGCACCGCTGCATGAGGGCGCCGAGCGCTACTACCGCGAACAGGGCTGGATCGACTGATGCTGGGCGCGGGCAAGGCGGAGGCGGGCGCGCGCGCCGCCGAAGAGGCGCGGCAACGCCATGGCACCGGCGATGCCAGTGCCCGCCATCCTCTGGGGATGTCGGGCCGCGTGCTCATTGGCCTGGCGGCCGCCTGGTCGTTGTTTCAGCTCTGGATTGCCTCACCCTTGCCCTACATCGTGGGCTTCGGCGTGTTCAATGCCACCGAAGCCCGCTCCATTCACTTGACCTTTGCCATGGCATTGGTCTTTCTGTCGTTTCCCGCCCATGCCCGAGCACCGCGCGACTCGGTGCCGGTGCTCGACTGGCTGCTGGCCGTCGTGGGTGGCTTCTGTGCCCTCTACATTTTTCTCTTTCAGAATCAATTGGCGCTGCGGCCCGGGGCGCCGCTGACGCACGATGTCGTGATCGGCACGATCGGTTTGCTGGTGCTGCTCGAGGCCACCCGTCGTGCCCTCGGCCCGCCGCTGATGATCATCGCCTCGCTCTTCATCCTGTATTCGCTGGCCGGGCCGTGGATGCCGGGGGTGCTGGCGCACCGCGGCGTAAGCCTGGCCGGGCTCATCAACCACCAGTGGCTCACCACGCAGGGCGTGTTCGGCATTGCGCTGGGGGTGTCCACCAGCTTCGTCTTTCTGTTCGTGCTGTTCGGCGCCTTGCTGGCCAAGGCCGGCGCAGGTAACTACTTCATTCAGGTGGCGTTTTCGCTGCTAGGTCATTATCGCGGCGGCCCGGCCAAGGCGGCCGTGGTGGCCTCGGGGCTTACCGGCGTCATTTCGGGCTCGTCCATCGCCAACACGGTCACCACCGGCACCTTCACCATCCCCATGATGAAGCGGGTGGGCTTCTCGGCCGACAAGGCGGGGGCGGTCGAGGTGTCGTCGTCGGTCAATGGCCAGATCATGCCCCCGGTGATGGGTGCGGCCGCCTTCCTCATGGTGGAATACGTCGGCATACCCTATGTGGAAGTGATCAAGCACGCCTTCCTGCCAGCGCTGATCTCTTACATTGCCCTGTTCTATCTGGTGCACCTCGAAGCGCTCAAGGCCGACATGCCGCGCCTGCAGCGGCCCGGCCCGACGCGCCCCGCCCTGCAGCGCGTACTCGGCTTCCTCGGTGGTTTGCTGTCGGTCATGATCGTCGGCCTGGTGGTGTACTACGGCCTGGGCTGGCTCAAGCCAGCGTTGGGCGAGGCGGCCGGGTTGGTGGCCGGCGCCGTGCTGGCCGTGGTGTATCTGGTGCTGGTGCGGTTTGCCGCCCGCCAGCCCGATCTCAAGGAAGAAGACCCGAGCCAGCCCGGGTATCGCTTGCCGCCAGTCGGCCCCACCGTGCTGGCCGGGCTGCACTTCGTGCTGCCGGTGATCGTGCTGGTGTGGTGCCTCATGATCGAGCGCTTCTCGCCCGGCCTGTCGGCCTACTGGGCCACGATCTTCATGATTCTGATCATGCTCACGCAGCGGCCACTGGTGGCCTGGTTTCAGGGTCAGCGCCAACTGCGGGCGCCGTTTGTGGCCGGCTTGTGGGATGTCTGGGACGGCGGTGTGATCGGCGCGCGCAACATGATCGGCATCGGCATTGCCACGGCCACCGCCGGCATCATCGTGGGGGCGGTGTCGCAAACCGGGGTGGGTCTGGTGCTGGCCGATGTGGTCGAAACCCTGGCCATGGGCCACCTCCTGCTCATCCTCATCTTCACGGCGTTTCTCAGTCTCATCCTTGGGCTGGGCCTGCCCACCACGGCCAACTACATCGTAGTATCGGCCCTGCTGGCGCCAGTGATCGTGCAGCTGGGCGAGCAGAACGGCCTGCTGGTGCCGCTCATTGCGGTGCACCTGTTCGTGTTCTATTTCGGCATCATGGCCGACGTCACCCCGCCGGTGGGGCTGGCCTCGTTTGCCGCGGCGGCGGTGTCGGGTGGCGATCCCATCCGTACCGGCATCTACGCCTTCTACTACAGCCTGCGCACCGTGGCGCTGCCCTTCCTCTTCATCTTCAACACCGATCTGCTGCTGATCGACGTGACCTGGTGGCAGGGGATTCTGGTGTTCATCGTGGCCACCATTGCCATGCTCATCTTTGCGGCGGCCACCCAGGGCTACATGCTGGTGCGCAGCCGCTGGTACGAGTCGGTGGCGCTGCTGCTGGTGGCGTTTACGCTCTTCCGCCCCGGTTTCTGGATGGACCGTCTGCACGACCCCTATCGCGATGTGCCACCGGCTCAATTCGTTCAGGCGCTGGGCAATGTGGAAGAGGGCAGCACGCTGCGCCTGCAGATCGAGGGCTTTGATGGCATTGGCAATCCGTTGACCACCTGGCGGCTGCTGCCAGTGCCCGACGGCGACACGGGCCCGGCGCGCATGGAAGCCCTGGGGCTCGAGCTCTGGCAAGACGGAACCGACGTGATCGTGGATCACGTGGCGTTTGGCAGTCCGGCCGAAAAGCTCGGCTTCGTGTTCGACGAAACCATCGTGCAGATTCAGGCGCCGGTGGATCGCTGGAACAAGATGTGGATGTGGATTCCGGCGCTGGCGCTGTTTGCCGTGATCTGGGCCGCGCAGTGGCGGCGGCGCGACGCCGCGGCAAGGGCGAGTGCGGCGCAAGCCGCGCGCGAGCCCTGAGTTTGGTCGGGTCGAGGCCGGTTCGATCCCCGTCAATCGGCGGGCGGTGATTCACGCCCTCGGGAAACATCCTGTTATCCCCGGGGCTTGTATCCGTAATTTCCACAGCACTACACTGAGGCGTGTCCTGCGCGCGATCCCGTGCGGCAGGTTTCTCACACGCATCGCAAGGAGGTCTCCGTTTTGGCATCGCTCCCCAATATCGAAGTTCAGTACGACGTTGCGTCAATCTTTCTCTCTTACTTTGAACGTGCGCCCGAGTTCGAGGCCATGGAGTATTACGCCGAGCGTTACATCGATCTGCTCGAGGAGCAGGGTGACGACCCGGCGGCACACGCCAATGCCTACAAGCAATTGTCGGCACAAATTTATGCCGATGGCACCACCAACGGCGAGGTGCCTGAGGGCCCCACGGTCACCGATGCGTGGTACGTCAACTACGTTTACGAGAACGTACTGGGCCGCACCCCGGATGAATCGGGTGCCGAGTACTGGGTCAACCAGCTGTCCGAGGGCAACATCGAGCGCCCCGAACTCGTGGGCATTCTGGTGCGCTCGGCCATGGACGGCGAAGGGCGTGATGCCGATTACGTGGGTAATCGCACGTTCGTGGCCGTGGAGTTCGCGCAATGGGAGAACTCGAACCCGTCGATTCTCGACGACTTGCGCTACGACTCGGCCGAAGTGATGATCGGCGTGGATGAAACCGACGCTTCGGTCGTGGCGGCCCAGGGGCGTCTGCATGAGTCCACCGGCCAGGATGGTGAAACCTTCGACCTCACCCCGGGCATCGATACCTTTGAAGGCACGTCGTACAACGACACCTTCAACGCCTACTCCACCGACCCGGCCACGGGCGATAACGCCACCACGCTCAACCAGTTCGACACCATCGATGGCGGGGCGGGGTATGACACGCTCAATATCTTTGTGGATGGAAAAACCACCAACACCGTGCAGCAGGGCACCGTGAGCAATGTGGAAGCGGTGCGAGTGCAAAGCGCCAATGGCGTCACGCTGGAATCGGCGGATCTCAGCCATTATGAAGGGGTTGAGGCGTTCTGGCAGCATGATGCGGCCACGGATGTGACCCAGGCCGGTGCCGACACGGCGGTGGGCTTCGCCGATGTCACGGTCGCGGGCGAAGTGACGAGTGTCTCTGCTTCCCAAACCTTGGGCACCACGTTTATCGACGAAACCGGCACCATCGCGTTGCAGGGTGTCGAAACCGAGGAAGGCGACGGCGGACTCGACAGCCATGGCCGCCTGATGGCTGCCGGCGAAGCGCTGAACACCCTCAACATCAACGGTCCGCTGCAGGACGACGAAGTCTATTTCCACATCGAAGCCGGTCTGGATGTGGAAACCTTCACCCTGAATACCGGCGTGGATGTGGATCTGCTGACGCTGGACAACCACGAAGACAGCACCGTGGCCCTCACCGGCCTGGACGCCAGCGGCTCGCAGGGCGACGTGATGGTGCGCACGGCCGACGACCTGCGCGACATCATGCTGGGCGCCGGCAACGACATTCTGGTGTTCGATGAGGCGCCCACGTTGTTCCAGTCGATCGACGGCGGCGAGGGCCTGGACGTGGCCGCCCTGGGTGGCGCCACCTTCCAGACGCAGGACTACGACGCCATCAACCAGATGACGAACGTGGAAGCGCTGGCGTTTTTCAACGACGATACTGCTATCAAGCTCGACGCCTCGCAGGTGGCGGATTTCAACCTTCTTGCCTTTGGTGCGCCCAACTCGGTCGTGTCGACTACCGCTGATATTCACAACCTGGCGGAAGGCCAGGCCTTGCTGGTCACCGACGATGATCAAGCCAATCTGACTTTGCACGATGCCGCGGCCAACGTGGTTTTGGACGTCGAAGAGGATGCGCTGGCGACGCTCAGCGTGGATGCCGACGCCGTGGGTGACACGGGTGGTGGTCTGCTGCTGGCCGGTGAGGGCAGCGTGGGCAGTTTCCACGTTGAGGAGATCGTTGACGGCGAGGATGTCGACGAGGAGGTCGTGATTGATCAGGCCGGCTACGACAATTCGTCCGGCAAGTTCTCCACCATCGACGCGTTCCACCTTGACGGTCAGTTCGTCCTCGACGGCATGGCCTCGAACGTGGCCGAAACCGTGCTGCTGGGCGATGGCCTCAGCCTGGTGAACACCACCGTGTCGTTCGATGGAGAGGTGGCTTCCTCGTCTTCCATCGGTCGCATGGACACCCTGGCCTTCCCGGACCAGGAGAAGGTGGAAGTGGGCGGCTTCGAGAGTGATGTCGAAATCATCTTCGATGACGAAGTCACCACGCTACAGCAGGCGTTTGCCGAGGCTGCTGAAGCCTATGGCGTCATCGCCGAAGATGAGGGGTGGAGCACGGAGGCCGGAGCCGATCCCGACGACATCGGCGTCGTCTGGTTCCACTTCGATGGCGATACCTACCTCTATGCCGACACCGTGGCGTTCGACCAGCATCGCTACGACAACGGCGACTTCGCGCTCAAGATCGTAGGCGAGATCGAGGGCTGATCTCAGGCGCTCCCTGGCCTTCGCTTCGAGTCTTATCGAGGCGAGGGCGCTCGGTGCCCACGCTGGCCGATTTCGGCCAGCCACCGGGCAGCACGACCAAAAAAACCGCCACCGAAAGGTGGCGGTTTTTTTACGCCCGCACCAACAATTTGCCACAAGATGCTTCACAACGTGAGCCATTCATTATTATAATATTCGAAGTGAAAATGATTATCACTCGTTTCACGCTTCCCATATGCGCTGTTTGTTGGAACCCTCTTCATGTCTCACAACCTCCCCCTTTCTCCCCAGGTTGCGCGTTGGCTGGCGGTGGCCGGCGGCGTGGCAGCTTCGGCCGGCGCGCTGGCACAAACGGCCGGCCCTCCTGTGGCCACCCTGCAATCCGTGGTGGTCACCGCCTCCGGCTTCGAGCAGGATATTCGCGAGGCGCCGGCCTCGATTTCGGTGGTCACCCGCGAAGAACTCGAGCAGGGCGCTTATCGCGACCTCACCGATGCCCTGCGCGATGTGCCCGGCGTGATTCTCACGCCGTCTGACAACAACACCGTGGATATCTCCTTGCGCGGGATGTCGGCGCAATACACGCTGATTCTGGTCGACGGCAAGCGCATTGCCACGCGCGAAACCCAAACCAATGGCAGTACGGGCACTGACCAGAGCTGGATCCCGCCGCTGGGGGCCATCGAGCGCATCGAGGTGGTGCGCGGGCCAATGTCGTCGTTGTATGGCTCGGATGCCATCGGCGGGGTGATCAACATCATCACGCGTCGCATTCCGCAGGAGTGGGGTGGTTCGGTGCGGGTGGATGGCACGCTGCAGCAGCACCGTGACTCCGGCGACATGCTCAACACCAATTTCTATCTGGCCGGTCCGATCAAGGACGATCTGCTGGGCCTCAGCGTGCAGGGCAAGTGGTCGCGCCGATGGGAAGATCAGATCCTCAATGGCTACAACGACCACCGCGACGGCAGTGTGTCGGCGCGCCTGGCGATTACCCCCAACGTCGATCACACCTTTCTGGTGGAGGGCGGGGTCTCGCGCCAGAAGTATCGGGCCACGCCCGATGGCACGCTGTTGCCCGACGAAGAAGAAAGCGAGCGCGACTTTCATCGCAGCTACGGCGCGCTCACGCACGAGGGGCGCTGGGGTATCGGTACCTCGAACACTGTGCTGCAGTACGACTCGGTGAAGAACGTCTCGCGCGACATGACCATCCGCAGCGCCGAGGTCGATTCCAGCCTGGTGATGCCGCTGGGCATGAACCACATCACCACGGTGGGCGTGTATTTCAATCGTCAGAATCTTGACGACACCACGACCAACCGCATCAGCGATCTGAGCACGGCCGATCGCACGCAGTACGCGGCCTATGCCGAGAATGAGTGGGCCATCACCGATACCTTCAATCTCACCACGGGATTGCGTTTCGATCACGACAGCAAGGCCGGCTCCAATTGGAGCCCGAGGCTGTACGGCGTGTGGGAGCCGGCGGCCGACTGGACGGTGAAGGGCGGGGTTTCTACAGGCTTTCGCGCGCCGTCGCTGCGACAGACCATTCCCGACTGGGGGGCGGTGAGCCGCGGCGGCAACATGTATGGCAATCCCAATCTCAAGCCGGAGAAATCGGTGAACACCGAGCTCGGGGTGCTGTACGCGCTGCCCACCGGGGGGCTGACCTCGCTCACCGTGTTCCACAACCGCTTCCGCGACAAAATCACGCGCGTGGCCTGCCCCGAGTGCGGCCCGCCCAACCAGTGGGGGCGTGATCCCACCACCTACACCAATGTGGATAACGCCATCACGCAAGGTGTGGAATGGTCGCTCTCCACCGACCTCACCGATACCCTGGCCCTGGTGTCGAGCTATACCTACACCGATTCGGAGCAGAAGTCGGGGGAGTACGCCGGCAGCCCCTTGAATCAGTTGCCGCGGCATATGTTCAACGCCAAGCTGGATTGGGAGCCCAACGCGCAATGGCGGGGCTGGGCGCAGGTGACCTTCCGCGGCCAGGAAAGCGAACCCACTACGGGCCCGTCGTCCAGCACGATGATCGCGCCATCGTCCACCCTGGTGGATCTGGGCGGCTCCTACCAGCCCACCCGCGACGTCACGCTCTACGCCGGCATCTACAACCTCTTCGACAAATCCATCGTCTATGACGACTACGGTTATGTAGAAGACGGCCGCCGCTTCTGGCTCGGGGCGCAGTACGAGTTCTGATCCCGGCCCCGCCGGGCGCTGTGCGCCCGGACGGGAGCCGGGATCCCGTCCGGGCGACTCACCGCCGTGCCACAATGCCGGCATGACCAGCTTTTCGCCACCGGCGCCCATCTCCCCCGACGCCATCCCGCTCGCCGATCGCCAGCGTCTGCTGGCCGAGCTCGATGCGATGCTGGAGCAGGTGAACACCCTCATGGCGCGGTTCGAAGCGACCGGTTTCACCATTGCCATGCGCGACGACTATGTGGCGCTGCATCGGCTGCAGGCCCGCATGTTCGACGAGCGTGAGCAACACCGGCGCGCGCTGGTGGCGGCCGGTGTTGCCGTGCCCGATCAGAACTTGTAGCTCACCGTGCCCACCACGGTACGACGGGCGCCGTACCAGCAATCGCCGCGCCACAGATGGGGCCGCTCCCGTTGCCTCACAGGGTGTCGTCAGTCTTCCACCCACTCCCGCAGCAGGTTGGCGCGTACGCTGCGCAGTCGGGCGAGGGCGGGCGAGTCGACGTTCGCCTGAAGTTCGCGCATGGCCATTTCCAGGTTGAAGATGATGTCGCGGCGGCTTTCATCGCGCACATAGCTGCGCACCCAGCCCACCGCAGCCAGTCGGGTGCCCGAGGTGACGGGCGTGACCTGATGCAGATAGCGCGTGGGGTACAGCACCATGCTGCCGGCCGGCAGCTTCACCACCTCTTTGCTGCCGCCCAGGTCGATGTCGAGGCTGCCGCCCTCGTAAGTGTGCGGCTCGGAGAGAAACAGGGTGAATGAAAGGTCGGTGCGCACACCGTCGATCACGGGCGCGTCGATGTGCGTGCCGTAGGCCATGCCGGTGTCGTAACGGCTGAGCATCACGCGCACCAGTTGGCGCGGACAGGCCGCAGCCTTGAAGATGGCGTGCTGCTCGAGCGCCTGGCGCACTGTGCGCAGAATTTCCTGACCCTTGGGGTGGCGTTCGCCGATCTGGCGGTTGTGCTTCACGCGCCTGGCCTGGCCCGCGGCGGTGAGTGCACCGTCAGTCCAGGCCTCGTCGTCCTGCAGCGTGGCGCAAAACTGTTTGGCGGTGTCGGCGGACAGCACATCCTGAAGCTGGATCAACATGTCGGTTTGTCTGTGAGATGGCGTATTTCTTGAGTTTGAGGGAGATCACGCTTGCGCACGAGACGCTCGATGGCTTGCACGATTTTGCCGCGCGCCGTCACTATCCGAAGACCTGACAGCACCGGCCAGACAGGGGTCACTCTCGGCCTCATCCGTCGAAACTTCGCCCTTCGCCCGCTTCTTCGTGCGTCACGCCATCGCGAATATGATAGATGCGCTTGAAGGTGGGCAGGATCTTTTCATCATGAGTCACGACGATCACCGCCGTTTCGTAACGTCGTGCCATGTCGTTGAGAATACGGATCACGGCCATGGCACGCTCCGAATCCAGGGGCGCGGTGGGTTCGTCGGCGAGGATGACCGGCGGGTGATTGATGAGACCGCGTGCGATGGCCACGCGCTGCTGTTCACCGCCCGACAGTTGCGACGGCATGGCCTTGGCGCGGTGCTGCACATCCAGCGCGGTGAGCAACTCGAGCGCGCGCTGGCGGGCCTCCGAGTTGGTCACGCCGGCCAGCATCGGCAACAGCGCCACGTTGTCTGTCACATCGAGGAAAGGAATCAGGTACGGGGCCTGAAACACGAAGCCGATCTTGTCGCGACGCAAGGCACGCAGGTCGCGAACCCGCCAGTGATCCTCAAATATGACGTCATCGCCCAACACCATGCGGCCGGCGGAGGGGTCGATCACGGCTCCCAGGCATTTGAGCAATGTGCTCTTGCCAGAACCGGATGGGCCAATCAGGCCCACCACCTCGCCCGGCGCCACCCGCATGTTGACGTCCTTCAAGGCGAACACGGCGGTATCGCCCGTGCCGAACCTTTTGCTCAAGCCTTCGATCAGAATGCCTTTGGCCGCCACATCAGCCTCCAATCGCTTCGGCAGGGTCAACCTTCAGGGCCATGCGGATGGCCACCACGCTGGCCAGGACGCAGATCACCAACACGGCGAAGAAGCTCAGGATGGCATCCCCGGGCAGCAGCAACACGTATTTCGGGAATAAGGGTGCGGCGAACGTTGCCGTGATCTTGCCCACCACGAAACCGATCACGCCCAAGGCCAGAGCTTGTTGCATGATCATCGCGGCGATGGTGCGATTGCGCGTGCCGATCAGTTTGAGCACCGCGATTTCGCGAATCTTGTCCATGGTGAGGGTGTAGATGATGAAGGCCACGATGGCCGCACTCACCACGGCCAGAATCACCAGAAACATCGCAATCTGCCTGGCCGACGTGGCGATGAGTTTGCCCACCAGAATCTCTTCCATTTGCGCGCGGTCGTACACCGTGAGTCGCTTCCAGCGCCGGATCGGCGCGGCCACCTCTGCCGGATCGGCATGGGGCAGAAGGCGAACCAGTATGGCATTGACCGAGCTATTGCTGGTTTGTGAGGCGTTGATTGCGTCGAGCAAGCCCGGCACACCCGGACGGTTGAACGCCGGATTGGCTTCGGTGCGGCGGCGTTGCATCAGGATGGCGTCGTTGTCCTTCAGAAACTGCGCTTCCTGCGCATCCTTGAGCGAAATGAACACCATCGGGTCGCCACCAGACGACACCATGCGGCGCGTCAGGCCCACCACGGTGTAGTGGTTGCGACGAATCTTCACCTCATCGCCCAGCTGAAAGCCCGTGGCCACATCGACCACGGCCTCGTAGTGCCCGCGCGTGAGATGCCGACCGGCAATCAATTGCGGCGGCCAACCCGAAGTGCCTGGCGCGCCGGGAGTCAGGCCCACCACCATGGCGCGCACGTCGTCGTCGCCTTTGCCAACCTGCATGGTCAGATAGGTCACGTTCACGGCTTCGGCCACGCCGGGCAGGATTCGAATGCTGCGCCATGTGTCGTCGGGCAGACTGGATGGCTCGGCGTAGGGGCCGAGCGTATCTTTTTGAACCACCCACAGGTCGGCGCCACTGTTGTCCAGCAGCACCTTGGCGTCGTCCACCATGCCGCGATACACACCCGTCATGGTGAGCGTCACCCCGATCAGCAGACCAAGCCCGATGCCGGTGAATACGAATTTTCCCCAGGTATGAAGAATGTCGCGCCCGGCCAGACTGATCACGGGATGGCTCCCGGCAGCCGCTCCACGATATGAATGCGACTGTTGGCATGCAGTGGCTTTTCGCTGTAGACCACGATCTCATCGCCTTCGCGCAAGCCTTCCGTGACCTGCACCAGACCATCGAGCGTGCCGCGACCCAGCACGATGGGGATGAACGTCAGATTTCCGTCAACCCGCGTCCACACGCCGCGTTGCCCGTCAACCGTGCGGATGGCCGCGTTGGCAATTGTGGGAGCGGCGGGCAGCTCGCCCAGGTGCACGGTCACTTCTGCCAGCTCGCCCAGTGGCGGCAATGGGGCAGGAAGCGCTTCGAATGCAATCTTGGCCAGGGTTTCTTCGGTCACCTCGTCGGCACGGGGTTCGAGGCGCAGCACGTGACCCGCCTCACCGGCCGATCGCCGCGATCGCAGGACGATGTCGGCAGGCAATCCGGCCGCCAGCCCTTCGGCGCTGATCTGATCGAATCGCGCGTCGACCCATAGCTGGGTGGGGTCGATCATCTCGACGACCGATTGCCCGGCCACCACGGTGGTGCCCGGGTCGGCGTCGCGCGCCACGATGAGGCCACTCGCGGGGGCGATCAATCGCAAATGCCGATGTTGTGCCTGCAGGGAATTCAGTTCGGCACGTGCCCGCGCCACGTCTTCTTGTGCCGCGAGCAGCGCCGCGCTTGCCAATGCCAGCTCTTGCTGTTTGGTGACCACGGTTTCGACGCTGGCGCCGCGGGCCGACAGGAGTTTTTCGTAGCGGGTGGCCTGAGTTTGCGCAAAGGTTTCCCGGGTGGTGGCTTGATGGAGCAGGGCTTCAGCACTCCGGATCGCCGCCTCTTGCGCCCGGATGCGGTCTTCCAGATCCACGGCGTCCATCTCGCCCAACACCTGGCCCGCGACGACGAGATCGCCCACCTGCACATCCAGGTGTTTGACACGCCCGGCCAGGGTGGGGCCGATTCGGTAGGCGAAGCGCGCCTGCACGGTGCCTAGACCCGCCAGCGAAGGCGTGATCGAGCGCGCTTCCACGGTGCTGAGAGTGACGGCCACCGGCGCCAGCGGCCCGGAGCGCACGGCCACATAGAGGAACAGCGCCAATAGCGTTACGATGACGGCTACCAGTGCCAGCGTGCGTCGGGACAAGTGCGCAAACCTCATGGCGTGCTCCCGATGCCGCGGCGATAGATGGCAAAGACACCCGGCGCGTCACGCGAGATACGGTCGGCATCACCGGCAATGAGGGCCTGCATGACCAGGCCCTGGAGGGCGCCGATGAATGACACGGCGGCGGCCTCGACATCCAGGTGGCGATCGAGTTCACCCTTGGCCTTGCCGGCCTCGAGCAAACCGTGCAAGCGCTCCCGGTAGCGCTGCATCAGGGTTTGTGCCACCAGCTTCGGCAGCGTCTTGCCGGGTCGTTGCAATTCGCCGAAGAACATGCGGGGCACGCCAGGGTGCTCGGTCACGAAGTGCACGTGCGCCATGAACGCTGCCTCGAGGGCGGCCGCGGGCGAAGTCGCGCCTTGCGTCACGCGGTCGATCCGCTCGAGCAATCGCTCGGTCAGCCAGTGCATCACGGCTTCGAGAATGGCATCCTTGGTCGGAAAATGACGGAACAAGGCGCCTTGGGTCAAGCCCATGCGCTGTGCGATGGCTTTGGTGGTGATGTCGCCCGGGTTTTGCTCGGCCGCCAGGTCGACGACCGCTTGCACGGTCGCCGCTCGCCGTTCGTCTGCGGGCAGGTGTCGGGGATGTTCGCTCATGCTGTCGAAAGTAAGTAATTGATTACTATCTTAGTGCAAAAGCAACCGGCACGCTCAACAGGCTAGCCCATCAGCAGGCCATGGCGCCGCAGGGCATCGAGCAGCCGCTGCACCATTCCCTGCGCCGTGGCGTCGAGATTGCGCTGACCCGCCAGCGATTCGCCCTTGGGCCCTGGGAACTGCCCGCGACCCAACGCATCGCGCAGTGCGGTGCGCAAGGCGGTGGGCTTGATCGTGCCTTCGGCCATCTGTGCCACCAGCCAGTGTTCGGCGGGTGTGAGGCGAAGATGGGTCGCCTCGTACCAGACATTGAACTGCCCGATCACCACACCGGATTCGTCGATGGTAGCCCCCGTGAGTGTGAGAAGGGCGGCGTACCCGGGGGCCAACCGCGGCGTGTCGCCGGCTTGCGTCACGGGGTTGGGCTCGCGCGTCAGATGCAGGCGGCCCATCTGATAGAGCGTTTTCACGGCCTTGCGCACCTGCTGCTCGTGTTCGGCATCGTCAGCCATACCGGTATGTGCGCGCGTCTCGGCGGTGAGCGAGGCCAGGTCCAGCGCCTGCGGCCAGTGCTGCGTCAAGGTGTTCATCACGGCAATCACGGCCGGGTCGCGCGAATGCAGCTGACGACCCTTGCGATCGCTGAAGCTGCGGGCGCCGGCCGGCGTTTGCTCGTTGGTCTCGATTTCCTGAAACTGGCCGGCTACGTGCAGGTCGGCCAGGCGCTGCAGATCCGGCGTGGCCTGAATGTCGGCCTCGCGCTCGGCGGCAATCACCAGGCTCTTGCGAAAGTTGCGGCCGGTGGCGAAATCCAGGTATTGCTGGCGCAGCGCCTTGGGTTCGCCCATGGCAGCCAGGCTGTGGTGCAGCTGCACGTTGTTGCCATACGTGGCCGAGAGCTCCGACTGGCTCTCGGCATCGCCCACGTAGGTGAGCCCGGCCTGCTGGGCCGCATTCACGAACTCCACGAAGTAGCAGGGCGTGTTGAAGGTTTCGAGGTATTCGTGCGTGATGTAGTAGTCGGAGAAGCGCTGCAGATTTTTTACCGCGCTGCGCAGCGAAGGCGCCAGCGGATTGCTGGGCGCCAGGCCATCGGACAGCAAGGTGAGCATCGACTTGGCGCGCTTGAGCTTGTCGGCTTCGGAGGCCGCGCCGTGGCTGTGCAGCAGCATGGCGTCGCGCACGATGTCGCCGGCCTTCCAGCCGGGGTAGGTGTTGTAGCTGAGATAGGCCATGCCCTGGGGCGAAAGATTCTCGCGGCAGATGCGCAGCATGGCATCGCGCACCTCGGGCGGCACCCAGCTGAACACGCCATGCGCAATGATGTAGTCGAACTGACCAAAGCCGGCATCGATGTCGGTCAGGCTCATGGCGTGTAGCGTGAGGTTGGTCACGCCCAGCGCCTTGGCCGCCCGCTGCCCGGCCGCGATCTGCACCGACGACAGATCCACCCCCACCACGTCGGCGTCGGGGTAGGCCAGAGCAAACGGCAGCAGGTTGCCGCCGGCGGCGCAGCCCAGTTCCAGCACGCGTGCCCGTGGCAGGGGTGCGGTATCCACGCCATACAGCCAGGCCGTGGCACGCATGTGGCCGGGTGCGGCATAGAAGAACGCATTGGATTGATAAGGTTGCTCGTCGTAGTGGCGCGCAATGCGCTCTGCGCTGTCGTCGGGCGTAGTCACGAATAACTCCGGTAATGGGTCAGGAAGCCGGCGGTGCCAGCGTGGCAAGTTCGGGGATACGTCGTCGCAGCGTAGCAGCGCCAGCCGTCTGCCAATTCGTCGAACAGACGGCAATTCGGGTATGGGTTTGGTGACGTTTCCTGCCAGGCGCTAGAATCATTGGCTCGCAACGGCGTGTTGCCGGGACGCCGGCAGCCATCCAAATCGCATCTCGTCTCCGTGAGTGAACCCACCATGTCCGACCGCACCGACCCGCCCGCCTTGTGCTTTGTGTATCAGGCCGACTGGGGGCTCGACCGCCTGGTGGCCGATCTGCGCGAATCTCGCGAGAATACGCACAAGGTGCGCCATCGTGGGCGCTTGCGCGAACTGCCGTCGCGAGCCGTACTGGCCGAGATTCTCAATGGCCTGGCGGCGGCCATGTTCCCCACGCATTACGGCAACACCGATCTCACCGACGAGAGCATCGATTTCTTTGTGGGCAACACGCTCAATCGCACGCTCAACCTGCTGCGTGGCCAGGTACGGCGCGGCCTGCTGTTTCTGGCCGACGAAGACCAGTGGACGGCCGAGACGCTCGAGCATCGCGCCACCGAGATCACCCGCAAGTTTGCCGATGCGCTGCCCGACGTGCGTGCCTTGCTGGTGAGCGATCTGCACGCGGCCTACCAGGGCGACCCGGCGGCCACCAGCATCTCGGAAATCGTGTTGTGCTACCCCGGTTTCCTCGCCATTACCTATTACCGACTGGCCAACGTGCTCTACCGGCTGGGCATGCCGCTGTTGCCCCGGCTCATGACGGAAATCGCGCACTCGCTCACCGGCATCGACATCCACCCCGGCGCCACCATTGGCCGCAGCTTCTTCATCGACCATGGCACCGGTGTGGTCATCGGCGAAACCGCCATCATCGGCGAGCGCGTGCGCATCTATCAGGCCGTGACCCTGGGCGCCAAGCGCTTTGTGGCCAACGAAGACGGCAGCCTGCAAAAGGGCGACGCCCGCCACCCCATTGTGGAAGACGATGTGGTGATCTACGCTGGCGCCACGGTGCTCGGTCGAGTCACGATTGGTAGGCGCTCCACCATTGGCGGCAACGTGTGGCTCACACAAAATGTGCCGGCCGAAAGCAGCATCACCCAGGCCCGCATGTGCAATGATTGAGCGGTCATGACGCTCACTCTCGAGGCGTCGGTCACGGCCGAGCACGTGGTGCGCAAGAGCCGTTTCATCGCTTGCGTGCAACCCGTCAGTGGCCGGGAAGAGGCGCAGGCCGTGGTCGCGCAACTCCGCGCCCGACATCCCGACGCCACTCACGTTTGCTGGGCGCTGTTGGCTGGTGGCCAGTCGGCGGCGGTCGACGACGGCGAGCCGGCCGGCACGGCCGGGCGGCCCATGCTCGAGGTGTTGCGGCATCAGCAGCTCGAAGGCGTGCTGGCCACCGTGGTGCGCTATTTCGGGGGCGTCAAGCTGGGAGCAGGCGGCCTGGTGCGAGCCTACACCGAGGCGGTGGCACAGGCATTGTTGCAAGCGCACAAGGTGCCGAAGGTGACGCAGCACCGCGTCGTTTGCCGCGTGCCGTATGCGTTTGAAGGGCTGGTGCGGCGTGAGTTGGCCCAGGCCGGTCTCGAACTGATCGAAAGCCGGCACGATCACACCGTGGTGCTGATTCACGACATGCCGGCCGACGCCGTGCCCGCCTGGCGAGCGCGGTTGGACGAGCTGACGCAAGGCCGCATCGTGTGGGACGACTAGCCCAGGAACCGTGCGAGATTCTGTCAGTGGCTATCGTCCGACGGGAGTGTCGGCAAGATGTAGCGTTCGTAGTAGCAGCGTGTGAAGGCAGCGCCAAAATAGAAGATGAGTGCCGAGAAATAGATCCAGGCCAGCAGGGCAACCAGCGAACCCGCGGCCCCATAGGCCGTGAGCAGGGTGCCGCTGCCCAGGTAAAGCCCGATCCCGGCTTTGCCGGCCAGGAACAGCATGGCGGTAAACAATGCCCCCGGCAGCACGTCGCGCCAGCGCAGACGAATGGCAGGCAGCATCTTGAGCACGGCGGCAAACAGCATGACAAAGGCGCCGAACGAGAAAATCTGCGACAGGAACTGCCCGTCGAGCCAGGCCGGATAGGCGCCGATCTGGTCCACTGGCCAGTATTCGCGCAGGAGCGCGAGGGTGGCCTCGACCACCAGGGTGAACGCCAGAAAAACGGCGAGCGACAGCAGCACCGTGAAGGCCACGAGCCGGCTCTGCACGGTTTGTCGAAAGCCGCCGCGATCAGGTTTGGCGTCCCAGATGTCATCCAGGCTGTTCTTGAGTTCGGCAAAGGCGGTGGTCGAGCTGAACGCCAGAACGCCCAGCGAAAGGAGCGTGGCGAGCTGACCGCTGTCGGTGTAGTGCGCATTGGCCATCACCGTGTTCACCACTTCGGCGCCGCGCGTGCCGATGAAATCGGTGACCCAGCGCAGGATCTCCTGCCGCACGTCCTCGGCGCTGAAGAACCACCCCGACAACGCCAGAATCAACACCAGGATCGGTGCCAGCGAGAACATCATGTAGAGCGCCAACGCGGCGCCCTTGCTGCCGGCGCGTTTGTCGAGCCACAGCATCACGGTGTCGATCATCAGGGCCAGCGGGCCGATGCGCTGCCAGAACGGGAGTGAGGACGGCGAAGACTCGGGCATGTGGGAAAGGAAGGCAACAAGGGGATGTCAGTGTACGCGGGGGCCATGGCCGGGCAAAAGCGCACCGTGGTATGGAAGCCGCAACGTGCGACTGGCGAAGGTGGCTGGCCCGGGGCGGCAGGCGTACGCAGCAGGGTGATCCGAACCGGTCTATCATTTTGGGTTTTGCGGCAAGCTTGTGGCTGCCGCGTAGCTTGATTGCGGAGATTGCCCGATGGATCCCATCCAGATGCTGGCCAACGTGTTGCAGGTCGAACGCCTGGAGCTCAACTGGTTTCGTGGTGTCAGTGCCGACATCGGCCGCGACCAGATCTTTGGTGGCCAGGTGCTGAGCCAGGCGCTGGTGGCAGCCGCGCGTACCGTCGATGGCCGCCAGGCGCATTCGCTGCATGCGTATTTTCTGCGCGCCGGCGACGTCAAGGCGCCGGTGGTGTACGAGGTGGAGCGCATTCGCGACGGCGGCACGTTCGCCACACGGCGGGTGGTGGCCATCCAGCATGGTCGGCCGATCCTCAATGCGGCCATTTCGTTTCAGGCCGAAGAGCCGGGTGTGGCGCACCAGGCCACCATGCCCGAGGTGCCGGCGCCCGAAACGCTGCTGAGCGACGACAGCTCGGTGGAACGCATGCTTGCGCGCCTCGATGCCCGCATGCGCGAGGCCTACCAGTGCCGCAGCCCGTTCGAGATTCGCGAGGTACACCCCGATCTCACGCCCGGGCCTGATGGCCTGGTTCGCCATTGCGTCTGGCTGCGGCCCTGCGGCCAGCTGCCGGCCGAGCCGCTGCTGCACCAGGCAGCGCTGCTCTACATTTCCGACTTCAATCTGCTGCAAACCGCGCTGCTGTATCACGACATGGAGCTGGGGCAGCCCGATCTCATGGTGGCCAGTCTCGATCATTCCATGTGGTTTCATCACGTGGCGCCCTTCGACGACTGGGTTCTGTATGTGTCCGACTCTCCGGCTACCGCCAATGCGCGCGGCTTTTGCCGTGGCAGCCTGTTCCGGCGAGATGGCACGTTGCTGGCGTCGGTGGCCCAGGAAGGTCTGATCCGTCGCCTCACGCAGCGTCCCTGAAACAAGCCCCTCCGGTCGCCGTGTCGGGTTCCGGCGAGCGCACGTCGGCGCAGGGCACAAGGCGCGGGCCAGCAGGCCGGCCCGCATGGTATGGTCGCAAACGTCTCCCGGCGGCTTGGCCCCGGGATCTTCCCGAGCGCACAGAAGAGGCTTCCCATGACCCCATTTGTTCTGGCTACCGACGGCTCCGATTTCAGCCTCAAGGCTGCCCGTTACCTTCACGACAACGCGATTCTTCCTGAAGATGCGGTCGTTCACGTACTGCACGTGGCGCCCACGCTCACCGGCAGGTCGGCGCTGCTGCTCGATACCAAGGCCGTGACCGATTGGCAGAAGGCCGAGGCCGCCGAAGCCATCGAGCCGGTGCTCGAAGTGCTGCATCAGTTGGGCATTGTGGCCGAAAGCAAGTCGCTCACCGGCAACGCTGCGAGCGAAATCGCCAAGTACGCCGATGAGATCGGCGCCCGCATGATCGTGCTCGGTGCGCACGGTCGTGGCGCGCTCACCGACGCCGTGCTGGGTTCGGTCACCAATCGTGTGTTGCATCGGGCGAATTGCGCGGTGCTGGTGGTGAAGTAACCCGGCTCGGCGGGGTTCGCGCCATGGTGGATGACACCCGGGTGAGGGCGGGCCGTCGGTCGACGGTTCGCGAGTGAGTCGGGTGTGGCGCCCGCGCCACGATGTCATGTCCTGTCATATGGCTTCGCTATGGTGAGTTTCATCCCCCTGGAGCTCGCCATGTGGTTCGATCCGCTGACCCGTCTCGATCAACACCTCTTCCTGCGCAGTCAGACGCTGGCCTGGCGTCGGCGCAGCGAGCCCTGGGCGCTGGCCCTGTCACGGAGTGGTGACGGGCCGCCGTACGCGCTATTCGGCCTCTTGTGCCTGGTGAGCGGCGTGCCCACCCTGGTGGCATTTGCCTGGGATCTGCTCACAGCATTCGCCATCGAGCTGCCGCTGTATCTGGTGTTCAAGCGCGCCTGCCGTCGCGAGCGTCCCGCCCGGGCCTTGCCCAGAGTCATGGCCAGCATTGAACCGGCCGATCGCTTCAGCCTGCCCTCCGGCCACACGGCGGCGGCGTTTCTCGTGGCTACGGTGGTTCTGGCGCATGTGGGCTGGCTCGGCATGATTCTGCTGCCCTGGGCCATGGCGGTGGGCGCGTCGCGTGTCATCCTCGGTGTGCATTTTCCGGGAGATGTCTGCGCCGGCGCAGCCCTGGGCAGTCTGGTGGCCGTCTCGGTCATCACCTGGTAGTCGCCATGCGCATCCTCTACGGCGTGCAAGGAACGGGAAACGGCCACGTGTCGCGGGCACGGGCCCTGGGGCCGGCGCTGCAAAAGCACGGCGCCGAGGTGGATTTCCTGTTCTCGGGCCGTGATCCCGACCGCTATTTCGACATGACGACATTCGGCCGTTACGAGGTGCGGCGCGGCATCACCTTTGTCGTTGAACAAGGGCGCATCCGGCGTTGGGACACCGTGCGCCAGGTTCGTGCCGGTCGGTTCCTGGTGGATGTGCGGCAGTTGCGACTGGCCCATTACGATCTCGTGGTGACCGATTTCGAGCCGGTAACGGCCTGGGCGGCCCGGCGCGCGGGCGTGACCTCGCTGCACTTGAGTCATCAGGCGGCGTTTGCCCACGACGTGCCGCGCGCGGGCCACAATCCTGCCATACGCGCGCTGATGCGCTGGTATGCGCCTGCACGCTGGTCGATGGGGCTGCACTGGCATCATTTTGGCCAACCCGTATTGCCACCCTTGATCGAGTCCAACCACACCGCCAGTGGTGCGGGCGATCCCGCTTCAGGTGAAGCCGGTGGCGCGGAGCTGCACTCGGCCGGCGACGCCGATCCCGCAGTATTGGTGTATTTGCCGTTCGAGTCGCTGGCGGCCATTGCGCGCCTGTTGCGCCAGTTTCCCGCACAGCGCTTCGTCTGTTATCACCCCGACATCACGCACGATCACGACGAGGCCACCGTGGCCTGGCGGGGTTTGTCGCGGGCGGGATTTCAGCGCGCGCTCGCCCGGGCCACCGGCGTGATCTGCAACGCCGGCTTCGAGCTGCCGTCAGAAGCGTTGGCGCTGGGCCGAAAGCTGCTGGTCAAACCCATTCGCGGTCAGTTCGAGCAGGCCTCCAATGCCCTGGCGCTGGAGCGCTTGCAACTGGCCACGGCGGTGAACGATCTTGAGGCGGACGCCGTGGCGCAGTGGCTGGCGTTGCCACCGGTCGAACCCGTGCGCTACCCCGCCGTCGCCGATTCGCTGGCGCAGTGGGTGTTGGCGGGTCGCTGGGATGCCGAGTCGCAGGCCGCGCTACGCGACCGCCTCTGGCGCGAGGTGCGCTTCCCGGCCCATGCCCGCTTGCCCCTGAGCGCTCAGTCTTGATGGGTCCAGCGCTGGTAGAGTTTTTGCGCCATGGCGTCGAGGGCGAAACCCAGCGCACCGATCAGTACGATCACCGCCATCAGCTCCGAGTAGGCCAGCCGATCCCGGGTGTCGAGAATGAAGTAGCCCAGGCCCGAACTCACGCCCAGCATTTCGCAGGGCACCAGCACGATCCAGATAATGCCGATGGCCAGCCGTGCGCCGGTGAGAATATGCCCCACGATGCCGGGCAACACGATCCGAAACAGCACTTCGGTGCGGGTGGCACTGAGGCTGCGTGCCAGCATCAGCCATTGCGGGTTGAGCTGCTTGACCCCGGCCGAGGTGTTGAGAATCACCGGCCATACCGCGGCAAACGACAGCAGGAAGTAGATCGGCGCGTCGCCGATGCCGAACACCATCACGGCAATCGGCATCCACGACAGCGGCGAAATCATGCGCAAGAACTGAAACGCGCTGCTGGTGCTGTTCTCCAGGGCTCGTGAGCTGCCCACCGCCAGACCGACGGGGATGCCCACCGCCAGCGCCACCAGCAGGCCCACCATCACCCGTTTCAGGCTGGTGAGGGTGTGGGTGGTGAGCTGGTTCTCCACCAGCAGGGCATACAGGCTGTGAAAGGTTTCGCTCGGGCTCAGCAGGCTGGCCAGCCCGATCGAGTGCTCGAGCCAGCGCGTGCCCAGGCCCCACAGCACCACCAGGGCCAACAGCCCGGCCAGGCTGAGCAAGGTGCGCTTGCCGGGTTGCAACAGACGCAGGGTACGGGTCATGACGAATCTCCCGAACCTCGTCGCGGAGCCTGGCGGCTCCGGGCGGGGTTCGTTGTCTTATCCTGTGATGGTTTCCTGGCGCCGAAAATCGGCGGGCAAACCGAACACCTCGGGGCCGCCCAACGATTGAATCGCCTCGCGGGCGAAGCGGTCGTTCACCAGATCCTGCGCCGCGAAGGCGGGGTCGAGCGTCTCGAGAAAGGCGTTACGGCCCGACACGCGCGTCTGTTTCAGCCGCCGCACCAGCTCCTCGGTGTAGCTGGGGAAGGGGTAGGGCTGAAAGTCGATACGCTTTTCTTGCCAGTCGGTGTTCACGATGGCGCCGTCGGCCTCGTAGCGAGCGCGATCGAGCCGTGCCGGCACCAGCACATCGGCCAGCGTCTCGAAGGTGTGCGGGGTGTAGCGCTGGTCGTGATCCTTGGCCAGAATGCGCGCGGTTTCTTCGCGATTGTCCTGGATCCAGGCCTGCGCCTGCACGATGCCGTTGACCACTTTCTGCGTCCACACCGGCCGCTCCTCGGTATCGCGTTCGTGCATCAGCACCACGCAGCAAGCGTGATCCTTCCACACATCGCCGGTAAAGCGAAGAATCTTGCCCACGCCAAGTTGCTCGGCAGCGGCATTGAACGGCTCGGCCACGATGTAGCCCGAAATCTGGCGGTTGGCCAGCGCGGGCAGCATGTCGGAGGGCGCCATCACCACCAGCTTCACCTGACGCTCGTCGGGCTCGCCGTCGAGAATCGATTCCAGCCCGGCGTTGGTCAGCAGGTGCTGCAGCACCACATTGTGCAGCGAGTACCAGAACGGAATGGCCACCGTGGTGCCACCCAGCTGGTCGATGCGCTCGATGTCGTTCTGCACCGTGAGGCCCGAACCGGACATATGGTTCCAGGCCACCACCTTGGCCTTGGCGCCGCTGCCGTAGCGGGCCCACACCGTCATCGGCGAGAGCAGATGCACGGCATTGACTTGACCGCTCAGGAAGGCCTCCACCAGCTGGGCCCAGCTGCGAAACATGCGGGGCTTTTCCACCTCGATGCCTTGCTGTTCGAACAGGCCGTTGTTGTGTGCCACGAGCAGCGGTGTGGCATCAGTGATCGGCAAATAGCCGATGCGCAGGGGCGAGTCGGGCTCGGCGGCGAAGGCGCGTTGCTGTTGGCCCAGCAGGGGCAGGGCACCGGCGGCACTGAACAGGGTGGCCAGTTTCAGGAACTGACGGCGCCGCTCGAGGGTGGCGGCAGAGGTAATGGTTGGGACATTCATGGCTTGTGATCTCGCAATACGTTGAATTCGGTGTGGCTGGAGTTTCCGCAGCAGGCAGCGCGGGCGCTCAAGCGGTTTGGGCTCAGGCGGCCTGGCGCGTCGCGGGCATTTGCCGCGCGTCGCGCAAGGCGTGCAGGATCTCCAGACGAAGCGGCGCCAGTTGGTCGATGGCGTCGGCACGCGGATGGTCGGCTTGCACTGACCACTCGCCGATCAAACGACCTGGCGTGTCGCCGATCAGCACGATGCGATCGGCCACCAGCAGGGCTTCATCGATGTCGTGGGTCACCAGCACGGCAGCGGCATGATGGCGCCGGCTGACGCTGCGCAGCAGCTCCTGCATTTCGGTGCGTGTCACTTCGTCGAGCGCGCTGAAGGGCTCGTCGAGCAGCAGCATTTCGGGCTCGCGGGCCAGACATCGCGCCAGCGCCGTGCGCTGGGCCATGCCACCGGAGAGTTCAGACGGCCAGCGCTGGCGGGCAGCGTTCAGTCCCACTTCGGCGATGGCGTCGTCGATGCGACGCTGACGGATGGAGTCGTCGAGCTGAGGTTGATGCTTGAAGGTCAGACCGAACCCGACGTTCTGCTCCAGGTTGAGCCAGGGCAGCAGGGTAGGGTCCTGAAACACGAAGCCCAGGCGGGGGTGCGGACCGTCGAGCCGCTCACCGTGAAGGTGCACGTCGCCCCGATCGGCCTTCTGCAAACCGGCCAGCACGCGCAGCAGAGAGGATTTGCCCACGCCGCTGGAGCCAAGAATGGCGATGATCTCGCCGCGCTGCACCGTGAGCGAAAAATCGCGCAGCACCACGTGACGCGGCTTGCCTTTCTGGGCGTAGCCCAGTTCGATACCCTGAGCCTGCAAGACGGTGTCGGTAGGAGGGGCGGGATTCGACATGGAGCCTCCGAGGGCAAGGTGCGGGCAGAATGTGTGCCAGATAATGGGCGAATAGCGGACCGACCGGCGCCTGCTTCGGCAGGCGCCGGTGAGGCCACCGTTGACTGGTGGCGACCGGCGAGTGATCAGACGCTCAGGCAGCCTGGGCTTGTCTGGCCTGCGCTTCGAGATCGTGAATTTCTTTGCGCAGGTGCTTGAGCGCGGGCGTGACGATGGCCACGAACACCGCTTCGCGCAGACGGCGCTGAGCGGGGTGGCGCATCACGTAACCCATGGCGCCGGCGTGCAGCACGGCCGATTGCGCGGCGCGCAGGGTGAGCTCCGAGGTTGCCAGGCGAGCCTTGAGCACGTCGAGCACGGGCGGGTTGTCGTGCCGGGTCAGGCGGGCCAGATGTTCGATCTGCTGCTGCAACGCACCGGCTTCGGTGGTGAGATCGTCGCCCTGCTCGTCGAGAAACTGATTCACGTGGCCATGCGTGGTGTTGCACTGCGCGATGGTTTGCAGGCTGCCCTGAATCACGCCCAGCCCCATACCGGTCTGGCCCAGCACGAATCCCGGCTTGATGCGCTGAATGAACGATCGAAACTGCTCGGGATGCGCCAGCACGTGGGCGCCTGGCACCGCCACCTGCTTGAACCGCAGTTGCACGGTGCGCGTACCTTCCATCCCCGAAAACTCGGGGCAGGGGTTGAGCGTGAGCCCCGCCTGCTGGCACGGCACGGCGAACATCACATAACCTTCGCCCTCGACGTGGGCGGCCACGACGGCGAGGTGATCGTCGGCGATGTTCGACACCCAGGGCAGTACTCCGTTGATCACATAGCCGTCGCCCTCACGCTGGGCGCGCAGATTGATCTTCTCGATGCCGGCCAAGTGCTTCACCGTGTTCGACATGCCGGTGCCGGCGCGCCGCTTGCCGCGCGCCACATCGGCCAGAAAGATGTCGCGCACCTCGGCATTGGCGGCGTGGCGCAGATACCAGGCGCAGGTGGATTGGCACCACACCAGAAACCCGGTGGAACCGCACTGCTCGGCCACGGCCGTGGTCACCTGAATCTGTTCGGCCATGCTCAGGCCCAGCCCGCCATGAATGGCAGGAATGCTGGCGCCAAAACCGCCCAGCTCGCCCAGCTCGGCCATATAGGCGTCGGGATACATCCCGTCCTGGTCGATGGCGCAGGCCAGGGGAGCCAGGTGAGTGCGGGCGTGACGCTCAATGGTGTCGAGGAGGTGGGCGAATTGACTCATGAGAGATCTCGGCAGTGGCGCGGCGGCGTTCAGGCGTGCGGCTGAAGTTCGGGGTTGATGGGCGTGCGTGCCAGGTTGTTGGCGTAGTTGCAGAGCGTGGCGAGGCTGACGCCAAGCACGGCTTCGAGGGCGTTGGCCTGGGTGTAGCCGGCGTCGAGGAAGGCCTGCAGGGTGTCGTCGGCCACGTTGCCTTTGTTTTCCATCACAGCGATGGTGAACTGGGCGAGGGCGTTGAGTTTGGCGTCGTCGAGGGCGCGGGTGTCGCGCAGGGCCTGAATCACCGGCTCGGGCATGGCGAGCTTTTTGCGTGCCAGAGCGGTGTGGCCGGCCACGCAGAAGCCGCAACCGTTGAGGGTAGCGGCGGTGATTTGAACCACTTCGCGTTCTTCGGCGCTGAGGCCGCTGCGGGCATTGATGCCGCCCACGACCTGGTAGGTTTCGAGGGCGGTGGGGGCGTTGGCGAGCACGCCGATGAGGTTGGGCAGGAAGCCGTTGGCCTTTTGGGCAGTGGCCAGGCGATCGCGGGCTTCTTCAGGGGCGGTATCGACAGAGTGAATCGTGAGGCGGCTCATGAAATTCCAAGTGCAGTGAGTGGATTTGATGTGCCGTCGATTCTAGGGATTGGGCTATATAAATGGAACGATGGATAAATGATATGAACATAACTGGAGGTAGTTAAGGCGAGTGCAGTGCCTTTATGCAGGGTGAACAGGGCCCGGTGCCGCCACCCGTCAGCTCGGCATGAGATCCGTCACCCCGGGCTACGACCCGGGGCCGGCGGGCGGTCCTTCGGACTGCCCTCGGCGGTGCCGGTTCGGGCGGCGGCGGGTGAACTCGCGCCGGTGCGCCAGGGCGCACCGGCGCTCAGACAGCACCCGCCGACGGCCCCGCCCGATCCGGCACCGCCGAGGCGCCCGCCTGAAAAGCTGGCAACGACAGGGTCGTGACGGGCGGCTGGAGGTTGCGCGATTACACGTCTAGCGTGGTGGCCCTTCGCAGCTCGCGGGGCTTGGAGAGGTCGAAGCTGCGGCCGCGGTGGAGGGTGGCGCGGTTGTCCCAGATGACGAGGTCGTTGGGTTGCCATTCGTGGCGGTAGACGAATTCGCGCTGGGTGGCGTGTTCGAGGAGGTCCATGAGCAGCATGCGGCCTTCGGCCAGGGTCATGCCCTCGACGCGGCGGGCGTGGATGGGTACGAAGAGCACTTTGCGGCCGGAGCCGGCGTGGGTGCGGACTACCGGCCACATGACGGGCGGGATTTCCTGTTTTTGCGCTTCGGTGTATTCGGTATCGCCCAGCATGAAGCGTGAATGCAGTACGTAGTGTTCGGCTTCGAGGTTGGCGATCTGCTCCTTGGTGTGCTCGGGCAGGGCATCGTAGGCGGCGCGGAGGTCGGCGAATTCGGTCTGGCCGCCCTGGTCGGGCACTTGCACCGCGGCCAGCATGGAGTAGCGGGCAGTGGGGTTTTGAAAGGACGAGTCGCTGTGCCACAACTGGTTGGCGATGTTGCCGACGATCTTGTGATGCGTGCGCTCGGCCAGGTTGCCTTCGTTGTCGGCCACGTTCGAGATGTCGGCCAGCTCGGGATGCTCCAGGCGATCCTTGCGCAGCTTGAGTTTCTTCAGGCCCATGTCGAGCGGTCCGAACGATTTGGCGAGATCGATCTGCTGGCTCTGGGTGAGCGGCTGGTTGCGAAACACCAGCACGCCGTATTCGTCCATGGCGGCGTTGATGTCGGCGATCGCCTGCTCGCTGAGCGGTTCGTTCAGTTTGACGCCGGTGGCTTCACCGACAAACAGGGGGTGGAGTTTCTTGATCGAGAGTGTCATGAGGATGTCTCCTGTGCCTGAGAGCCCTGGGCGGGCTGTGCAATGGGGTTGGGGCTCGCGCCATGGGCTGTCGCGCCGCCAGGATGGGGTTCGTTTTTGCGTGACCAATGCCTGAGCAGCAGCACGGCTGCCACCATGACTATGCCGGCCACTGTGGAGTAGCTTTCGGGGAAGCCGATCAGCAGGCCACCCACGATGAGCACGATGCGGGCCCAGGGGCGTATGGCGCCGAAGCCCATCAGGCGGCCTTCGGAACCGCCGGCGATGAGGATGATCGCCAGCACGTTCAACACGAACCAGATCACCGTAAGGTACAGCGGCCCCTGGAAGATCAACGCGGGTTCGAACAGGAAGAAGATGGGGATGAAGTACAGCACAATTCCCAATCGTGCGGCGTGCAGGCTGGTCTGTATGGGGTCGGATCCACTGATTCGTGAGGCGAGAAAGGCCGCCAGGGCAACCGGTGGGGTAATGGCTGCCAACGTGGCGTAGTAGGCAATGAACAGATGAATGGCCAGGATGTTGAGGCCGGCAATCTGCTCCAGTGCCGGAGCCAGGGTAAGCGCCAGCATCAAATACGCAGCCACGATCATGCCCAGCATGCCGAAGATGATGCACACGCCCACGCCGATGGCCAACACCAATATGATACTGCCGCCGCCCATGCGCACGAGCTCCGAGGCGATGGCCGGCGCCACGCCGGTGGCCATCAAGCCGCCCAGAATGAAGCTGGTGGGCAGCAGCAGGGCCATGGTCTGGCTCAGCAGCTTGCTGATTTGAAACAGCACTTCGGGGATGCGGCTGGGCCGGATCACAAGCTCCTTCTTGAAGCAGGTCAGCACGATGAGCAGGCCCGAGGCATAGAAGGGCGTGAGGCGCTCCCAGCGCATCACCACCAGACCCCACACCAGGAATGCCAGCACCAGCAGGAAGGGCCAGCCTTCCTTCAGGGTGGCGCCCAGGCTGGGCAGCTCCACCTTGGGCAAGCCCTGGATATTGGCCTTGGCGGCGTAGCCGTCCACGTGGCAGTACAGGCCAAAGTAGTACAGCAGGCTGGGAATGATGGCCGCGATGACGATCACGCCATATTCGGTGTTGGTGAAGTCGGCCATGATGAAGGCCACGGCCCCCATCACCGGCGGCATCAGCATCCCGCCAGTCGAGGCGCAGGCTTCCAGGGCGCCGGCATAGTAGCCCGGGAATCCGGCGCGCTTCATGCTGGGGATGGTGACCGAGCCGGTGCTGATCACGTTGCCGAAGATCGAGCCGCTGAGGCTGCCGAAGAAGCCGCTGGCCACCACGCTGACCTTGGCCGGCCCGCCGCGCGCCCGCCCCATCAGGGCCAGCGCCAGCTTGAGGAAGAAGTCGGCCGCGCCGGTGGCCACCAGCAGCGCCGCGAGGATGAGAAAGCCGATGATGGTCTCGGCCACCACGCGAGTGACGACGCCCAGCATGGCATCGCCTGAATAGATGTTGAAGGCAATGGTGCGCCCCAGGCTGGTGGGCGGACCCCACAGCATGCCGGGCATGTAGTCGGCGTAAATCGGGTACAGGCCCAGAAGCACCACGATGATCAGAAAGATCATCCCTCCCGAGCGGCGGGCGGCCTCGAGGATCAACACGAACAGCGCCGCCGCGGTCCACAATTGCCAGGGCTGGCTTACCGGTACCCAGGTCTGGTACACGATGGAGCGCCCCTGTGTGGCCAGAAACAGCAGCAGGCCAAGCACGGCCAGCGCCGGCAGGTAGCTGAGCCAGGTCACTTTCTGCTCGCGCTTGCTGGCTGGTAAAAGCAGATAGGCCAATGGCAGGTACATGGCCATCAGCAGGAAGTAATAGGTGATATCGAGCAGGGGGACAAACCCGAAGATGTACACGACCGCCAGAACCACGCCGCCCAGCGACATGGCCAGCATCAAAAAGCGTACGGCCGCCGGCATGCTGTAGTAGCGCTGCAGCGAGAGATCAACGAACTCCCTGGGTATCTCGGGAGCGGTTTCGCGGTCTTGCGGGGAATTCATGATGGGCAGGCTCCACCCGGTATCAGGGGCGACGACGCCTGGCGGGGTTTGATGCAAGCCTCGTCAGGCGTCACGGCGTGGGGTCAGGGACGCCCGGGCCGGCCGTCCGGCGTGGCGGCAGCAGGCCCGGACTCAAGGCATCAGTCGAGCGCGAGCACCATGGCGCCGTACGATTGGCCGCCGCTTTGCTTGTCGCGATACTCGTGCCAGAGCTCCACCCATTCTTCGTTGGAGGGTTCGATGGCGATGCCACGCTCCTTGGCTTCGGCCATGGCCTTCTGATAGAGGGCCACGCGCTCCTCGGCCATCGCCACCAGAGCATCCTGGCGTTCCTGGTAGGCGTCCTTCCAGAGATCTTTCTCTTTCAGGTAGCGGATGGTGGATTCGTGCAGCGGCTGCAGCGCGCCGCTATCGAGGAAGCGCACCAGGCTGTCGATCGACATCATGTTGGCGTAGGTGAAGTCGTCCTTGTAGCTGTCGTGCTGTTCGTCCATCCACTTGATGAGCTGATAGACGAACTCGGGGTCTTCATCAACCAGCACATGGTTGGTCTGGAAAGCGTGGTCCATGTTGAGGCCCAAGGCCGACTTCACGCCGGCGACCACCTCGAGGGGCACATAGCCGGGCTGCATGTTGCGATAGCGCTCGTAGGCCTCCGGGTCGTCTTCGCGGGCGGGCAGCGGCAGCCAGCGAATGCCATTGGGCCCGGCTTCGGCCTCGTAGCTCGGCCCGGAATAGGGTGAGGTGAAGGCCACATCAGCGCGCCCTTCGGGGATGATGGCCGTGTTGGCGCCGTAGTTGCCCACCTCGACCAGATCCACCTCGTCGTGGTCGATCCCGCGATAGGCGAGCAGGGCATCGATGCCCGAGAGCAGGAACGACGAGCTGGCCGCATAAGCGAGGCGCGTGCCCGGGCCGACGTCGTCGAAGCTCTCGATGGCGTTGTCGCCGCGCACCACATAACCCCAGGGGGTGATCATGTTGACGTTGATCAGCCGGGTGTCCACCGGCCCGCCGTTGGGCGTGGCATAGCCCTCGCTGGCATCCATCTGGTCGAAGTAGTCCGACGCCTGGTACATGGCGATCCGGCCCTCACCGGTATTGAGCCACGATGCCCGTGAATAGCCGTTGGGCGCGGGCACCACTCGGGCGCGGCTGCCGGTCTGGGCCGAGAATTCGGAGGCCCAGGCCACGCCCAGCGAATGGTTGGCCGTGCCCACGATCGGCGTGATGATGTTGAAGTAGCGCGGCCATTCGTAGTTCGCTTCGGCATAAGCCACCTGGCCAACCCCGGCCATCACCAGACCGGCACACATGGCGCCACCGGCCACCCAGTTCAGCGCAACACGCTTGTTTGTGGTCGTTGTCATCTCTCCATACTCCCATCGATGTCGGTACCTTCATGGCTGTGGTTCAGCTCTTGTCGGGATACCGGATGCGTTAGTCACCCCCACTTGCCGCCATCTGGCAGGGGCGGGGGAGCCCAGAAAAAACCCCTATTCAGTTCGGTTGGCTGCAGCTCCTTTCCGTTTGGTCACAATGATGGTGCCGGCATCGGCATCCACCTCGACCCAATCGCCCGTCTCGATCACTTCGAGCGGGTTGGAGTCGCAGTCGGTCATGGCTGGCACGCGGGTGACTACCGCGCCCAACGCAATCTTGGAGGTCATTCGCGTGAAAATCATTGCCTTGGGCATCACGCCGTTCAGGCGGGTCATGTGGAAATAGGCCGACCAGCCCGATGACCCCTTGGCCCCCGGGAAGACCAGAATCTTGCCGGCAAACGACTGGCCCACCAGCTCGTGACGACGTTCGATGATGCTGCCATCACGTTCATTGATGCCGCCCCAGCCGGAGATGGTCTCTTGCGTGACCAGGGCTTCGCCCGCGGTCTTGCCGCCGACCACACAACGCCCGCGAATCACCACTTGCTGTGCTTCTGCAACCGACATGTCAGAGGCCTCCACGCCATTCACCCGTGAGTGCCGCATCGACACACTCGCTCACCGAACCAAACCAGCCCTGAACCCTGGCGATGGCCGGCAGGTAGTGCGCCTGCTTGGCCGAGTCGGTGGCGATCACGCGCACGCCTTCGGGCAGCCGTCGGGAAATCGCCGGGCAGGTGTCGCTCATGACCACACCGCCAGCCGACTCGATGATCTCGACATAACCGGCGCGATCGGCAATCTGTTTGATCGCGCGGGGCGTGTGCACCCAGAGCGCGACATCGGGGTGGATCTTGCGGTCGCGCAGCAAATGGGCCACCAGCTCGACCTGCTCGATGGCATTGTGCGGACAGCCCAGCATGATGAAATCCACCTTGCGGTCGGTGGCACTTTGCAGCTTCTCCCAAGCCTCGCGCCGCTCGGCGGCGCCGTAGCGCAAGGTGGCCACGGGTTGATGCGGGCCGAAGGCCTCTTCCAGAGTGCGGGCCTCGGGCGTGACACCCGGTATGTGGTAGAGCTCGACGCCGCCGGAAGAGGCAGCGGCGGCACCGAAATGCTTCAGCTTGATCAGGCTGGGATGCACGAGCTTGCCGGTGAGGACGGGCTTGTCTTCTTCAACGATCTCGCCGATGTAATAGCCCAACAATCCCCAATCCTTCATGTCGTCGACGTCTATATCGACGTGCACTCGATGGGTGCCGAAGCGATTCTCGGTGAGGTGATACCCCCAATACGGAATGCGGCCAGTGAGTGCGGCAGCGCCGGTGCTTTCCTTGCCTTCGACATTGGTGCGGGCGCCCAGCACCGAGTTGCAGTAGATGACTGCCGAAGATTCCATCCAGGCACAGTGCTCGCCCATCACCGGCACCACGCCCACCTGATAGGGCGTGCAGGTGGCGCAGGGATTGACCCCGCGCTCGCCCAGGAAATGCTCGGACGCCCGTTGCATCTTCACCAACGATTCTTCAACGCCTTGCACACGCCAGTTGTCGTTGTCAATGCCCGTGATCAACTGCGTGGTCTGGACGGCCATGCGCGGGATTTCCACCACTTCGTCGCTATCCAGATTGAGCTCGGAGTAGACGGCATCGAAGCCCTTCTCGGCGATGGGCCTCACGGACGGTGTGGAGGCGTTGAAGGCACCTGCCACGTTGCGGGTTTCTACCAGTCGTTCGGCGCCCATCGCTCGGCCATAGCGCACGAGCAGATCCATGGCCCGCGCCCTGGCCGGCCCATGGTCGCCATCGAGCATGGCCTTTTCGTGATCGGTCAATTGCATGCTGTTGTCTCCTGCTGCCGGCAGTTCACTAGGCCAGAACTTTCTGGGCGAGGTCGGCCTCGCTCCAGCGATAGTGCTGTTGTTCGACGTTGTCTTTCACCCGCTCGTGCATCGCCGCCAGATCGATGGCGTGCACGCTGCCGCTGCCGGCCAGATCGAGCGCGTGCGCGGCTGCCATGCCCATGGCCATGCACGGGCCCATGACCCGCACGCTCGAGAGCGCGGCCGAATCGGCATCGATACAGCGACCGGCGGCCACGACGTTGTGACATTGGGCCGGCACCAGGCTGCCCAGCGGGATGTAATGCACGTGGTCTTCGTCGAAGGTGATCCAGTGGTGACCATCGTCGTGGTCATGCAGCTCGATGGGCCAGGCCGTTCGCCCGATGGCGTCGTCGAACCGGTGACCGGAGGTGAGCTCCTCGACGGTGAGGTGATGGCGCCCGACGATCCAGCGGGTCTGACGGATGCCCGGCAATCCGAACGCGCGGATGCGGGCCTGGCCGAAGCACTCGGGAAACTCCTGCTGGAGAAATTTGACTGCCCGGGCGGCCTGGTCCTTGCCCTCCAGAGCCTTGATCGAAGCCTCGACGGGATCGAGTGGCGTCTCGACGTGCGTCATGTTCATGGCGGCAATGCCGCGCCCGGGGATGGTGAAGCCCAGGCCCTCGCGGCGCCGCAAACCGTAAGCATCACCGCGTTCCTTCATGCGCTCGCTGATGACCTGCTTGGTGGGTTGTTGCGCCTCGTTGATGTTCTCGAGTACCACCATCTGGCTGCCGAACACGCCTTTCTCGGCGGGCTCGCGGCAGTCGAATCCTGCCTGATACACCAACGCCGCGTCGCCGCTGGCATCGACGAAACCATCGGCCTCGATGCTCACCGGGCCGTAACGCGTCATGAAATCGGCGCGCGTGACGCGCCCCTCGGCCACTTCAGCGTGCATCAGCGTGGCGCCCAGCACCGGCTGGATATCGGCCTGCAGCACACTCTGCTCGGCCCAGCGGCCGAGCGCCACTTCGTCGTAGTACACCACCGTGGTGTTGGGACCATGGCGGTAGAAGATGGCCTGGTCGTGTGCTTCGAGAAAGCTCAGGATGTCGTCGGCAATGCCGTGGGTGAACTGATAGCCGTGGGTGCCGTTGGAGAACAGCCCGCAGAACGTGGCGATGATCGAGTTGACCGCCTGGCCGCCCAGCGCCGGCTGGCTGTCGACCAGAACGACGCGCCGCCCCAGCTTGGCCGCCTGCAGGGCCGCCGACATGCCGGCGATGCCGGCTCCCACCACACAGATATCGGCTTTGAGACGGCGGCTAGGCGGGGCTCCGTCGCGGCGCACGATGCGGGTGGCGGTGCTCAGGTCTGCCATCGGTGTCTCCTGAAATTTGTGGGATCGTTTGCCGCAGTCTAAACAGCCTCATCGTTTGTAAAAAGAGGTACGTCACGACAACAGTTTTCGCAGTTCACGAAAGAATCGATACCATGCAGGCAAGCTCAGGAGGCAGCTCGTGGATACCCTCACCAACATCCGAACCTTTCTCGCCGTGGTGCGTGCCGGCAGCTTTTCGGCGGCGGCGCGCAGTCTGGATACCGTGCCGTCGGTGGTGTCCAAACGCATCCAGCAGCTCGAGCATCAGCTCGACGTGGTTCTGTTCAACCGCAGTACGCGCGCCCTCGAGCTCACCGAAGTGGGCAAGCGCTACTACCCCCGCTTCACCGCCATCATTCGCGACATGGAGGATGCCTTTCGGGATGTGGCCAGCTCCAGCCACCGCATCGAAGAACGCCTGCGGATCAAGTGCCCCACCACGCTGGCCATTCAGTACTTCGGCCACATCCTCACCGGATTTCAGCAGGCCTATCCCGGCGTGCGCCTCGAGCTGCAGCTGGTGGATCGTTCGGTAAACCCCATCGAAGAAGGCTACGATCTCGCCATCGGCGCGCTACCCAGTTCGTACTCCGATGTGGACGACGTTCCGCTATGCGCCATGCCGCGCATCACCGTGGCTTCGCCGGCCTATCTGGCCGCCCACGAGGTGCCGCAGCACCCACGCGATCTTGCGCATCATGAATGTCTGAGTTTTCTGGCCACTGGCAGCCGTTGGCAGTTTGCCGCGGCCCAGGGGCTCATCACGATCGACGTCTCTTCGCGTACGCTGGTGAACGACAGCCATGTGCTGATGAATGCGGTAGAGAACCACCTGGGCATCGCCATCGTGGCCGAGCACGTGGCCCTGCCCAGCATCGAGCGCGGCCTGGCGGTGAAGGTTCTGGCGGATTACCCCGTGCCTGATCTCTGGATCAAGGCCCTGGTGCCGCGCAGCCGCCGGGGCAATGCGGCAGTAGAAGCGGTACTTGGCTGGATCCGTGAGGCGACCCACCCGGTGCCGCCGTGGGAGTCGCTGCCACCGCAGGTGACTCGGGTGCAGGCTGGCGGGGCAGGTGCTGACCGCGCCACCGCGCAAGAACGGACGGAGCGCTGGCAGGCCGGGAGTCAGAAGGCTATCGAGAGCTCCAATGCTTTCGTCGAAAAGCATGGCCTGCCGTTGGCAAAGTACAGGTAGTTTTGACGGCGGGCGTTCGCCCTGCACAAAGCAAAACGCCAACCCCGAAGGATTGGCGTAAGTGCTCGATAAATCTGGCTCCCCGAGCAGGGCTCGAACCTGCGACCTGCGGATTAACAGTCCGTCGCTCTACCGACTGAGCTATCGGGGAAGAGACAAAGATTATAGCAGGAATTCTGAAACGCGCAAATCGCTGTGGCGGTTTGGCGTCGGGCGGAACCCTGCCGGGCTTGTTTTGTGGTGCCAACCCCGACATCGTGACACTTTGTGAACCATGGGCTCACAAACACGCCACATCGCTGTTGTTCCAACGAGACAAGCTGTTGCCAGTGTACCACGGCGTAGACTCTCGCCACGAAGCCCAGCGCTCAGCGTTCAGCGCTCGTTCTGCCGGATGGCCTGCATCTGCCGTTCCATGAACTCGGCCAGCGTATCGATGCCACGCAGCTGCAGAATGGTGTTGCGCACCGCAGCCTCCACCAGCACGGCGAGGTTGCGACCGGCGGCCACGGGCAAGATCACCTTGCGGACGGGCAGGCCGAGCACTTCCTGGGTGGTGTCTTGCAGGGGCAGGCGCTCGCGTCGGGCCTCTTCAGAGAGCGCCCGCACGAGCTGCACGATGAGGCGCAGGCGCATTTTTCGACGTACCGAACTCTCGCCGAAGATGGTGCGAATATCGAGCAGGCCCAGGCCGCGTACTTCGAGGATGTTCTGCAGCAGGGGCGGGCAGTGGCCGTCGATGATGCCCGGCGCCACCTGGGCAAATTCCACGGCGTCGTCGGCCACCAGGCCATGACCCCGCGATACGAGTTCCAGGGCCAGTTCACTTTTACCCAGGCCGGATTCTCCGGCCAGCAGCACGCCCAGCCCGAGCACATCCATGAACACGCCGTGCATGGTAACCCGTGGCGCTAGCGCTCTGCCAACATATAACCGAAGAATGTCGATGAGTTCGGCGGCGTTGAGCGGAGATCCGAGCAGTGGCACGCTGTGCGTGTTGCAGTTCTGGATGAGATCGTCGGGCGGCACGAGGCCTTCAGCCACCACCAGGGCCGGTACGCCACCCGAGAGCAGGTCTTCGAAGTGATGGAGCCGACGGTTGACGTCGAATCGCAGGTAGTAGGTCATCTCGCGATGGCCAAACACCTGAATGCGGGTGGGGTGAATGAGGTTGAGGTGGCCCACCCGATCGGAGGGCGCGAGATAGTCGTCGGCCAGTGCGCGGTCGCCGCCGGCACGCCCGGCGAGCCAGGTAAGGCCCAGCTTTTCGGCGTTGTCGTCGGCCAGGGTCTGGATGGATAGCATGCCGCAGCCTGCAAAAAGACGCCGGCACGAGGCCGGCGTTGCGTCAGTATTCGGGGGTGGGCTGCCAGTCGCGCAGAAGGGCGTGGATGTCTTCCGGTGCCGTGGCGTCGCTGAGGCTCTGGCGCATCTCTTTGCTCGAGAGCATGTGCGCCAGCTCGGCGAGGATGTCCAGGTGTTTTTGCGTGGCCACTTCGGGCACCAGCAAGAACATGAGCACGCGCACGGGCTGACCATCCGGGGCGTCGAAGGGCACCGGCTGGGCCAGGCGAATGAAGGTGGCCACTGGTTCGTCGAGCCCCTTGATGCGGCCATGCGGTACGGCGACGCCGTGCCCCAGGGCCGTGGACCCCAGGCGCTCGCGGGCAAACAGGCTGTCGAAGACTGTGAGGCGAGCGAGTCCGTGGTGGTTCTCGAACAACAGGGCAGCGTGTTCGAAGGCGCGCTTCTTGCTGGTGGCGGGCAGGTCGAGAACGATGTTCGAGACCGGCAGGATGCTGGAAATGAGACTCATGAATTGAAATGCTTCACTGCAGCAAATACGCATTATAGGGCCAAGCTGATGCCCTCGCATGCACTTTGCTGCATCCGGACCACATCTGGCCAGTAGGTTGACGGCCGGCCGGCACGGCAGACGCCGGGTGCTCAGGCCGGGAGAATGAAGCATGGCACCCCTTGGGGTGCCATGGCGCAAGTGTTGCCCATGCCTCAGCGGGTAGCCGGGCGGGCCCACGCTTGTCGCAGCTTACGTGCCCGTATCGAGATCAAGGGCTTCATCTTCCTGCAGCGGCTGACGCTTGATACCTGGCGCCGTGTGATTGCGCAGTTGATCCTTGTGCTTGATCACCTGGCGATCGAGTTTGTCGATGAGGGCATCGACAGCAGCGTAGAGATTTTCGTCGATGGCTTCGCAGTGCAAATCCTTGCCGGGCACGTGGACAGTGATTTCGGCGCGGTGGCGCAGCTTGGCTGCCGACAGAATGACCTGGGTATCGATGATGTGGTCGAAGTGCCGTAGCACTCGGGCCAGCTTCTGAGTGACATATTCCCGGATGGCCGGGGTGATGTCGAGTTGATGACCGCTGATGCTCAGGTTCATGTGTGGCTCTCCATGAGAATCGTGCCCGGCCTGAAGGGCCAGGCACGAGTTCAGTGTAGCGGGTCGGCCGGCGAATGCAAGCCGCTCGAAACACGTATCATGGGAGGGTTTTTCCCGGCTTGCGCCAGGCGGTATTCCCCGGTGAGTTGGGGCCCGAGGCGAGGGTGGGATCCCCCCGGCAGGCGGGCTTACATACGAAAGTGCTCGCCCAGATACACGCGTCGCACGGCGGGGTCATCCACGATGTCGTCGGGGTGGCCCGAGGTGAGCACGGCGCCGTCGCTGATGATGTAGGCGCGGTCGCAGATGCCGAGGGTTTCGCGCACGTTGTGATCGGTAATCAGCACGCCGATATTGCGGCCACGCAAAAAGCCCACGATGCGCTGGATCTCGATCACGGCAATCGGGTCGACGCCGGCGAAGGGTTCATCCAGCAAGATGAAGCGGGGGTCGGTCGCCAGGGCGCGGGCGATCTCCACCCGCCGGCGTTCGCCACCGGATAGCGAGATGGCGTCGTTGCTGCGGATATGCCCGATCTGCAGTTCGTCGAGCAAGTCTTCGAGGGCTTGTTCGATCTCGGTGCGGCTCAGCCGGTTGCCGGCGGCGTCTCGGCGCAATTCGAGTACGGCACGGATGTTCTGTTCTACCGTGAGGCGCCGAAACACCGAGGCATCCTGTGGCAAATACGACAACCCCATGCGGGCCCGCTGATGAATGGGCATGGCAGTGATGGCCCGGTTGTCGATTTCGATGCGGCCCGCATCGGCGGCCACCAGACCGACGATCATGTAGAAACTGGTGGTCTTGCCGGCGCCATTGGGGCCAAGCAGTCCCACCACCTCGCCACTGGACACCTCGAGCGAGACGTCGCGCACGACGGTGCGCTTGCCGTAGGTCTTGCGCAAACCCATGGCTCGCAGCCGGCCGTGATCCTTCAAGACGCGCCCTCCGCGGCGGGTTCGCACGACGTGATGACTTCTTCGGAGCGCTGGCGTGAGCCGATCACCGTGCGTACGCGCTGGTTGGGGCCGCCCGACTGGGCGCCGCCGGCCGCGCTGTATACCTCGGTTTCCTGGTTGTAGCGGATGCGCTCACCGCGCACCTGATCGATGAGTTCGCCACAGGCCAGGCGACTGACCACGGCGTGACCAATGAACTCGAGCAGGTTGGTGCGGCTGTCGAATTCGGCGCGATCGGCGTGGCCTTCGACCACTTCGACGTGGTCTTCGCTGGCTTGCCGCACGAACACCTGATCGCCGCCCCCCGCGGTGGCCACGGCAAACTGCTCGCCGTCGTCATCCTGCCGCAGTTCGAGCCGCTCGGAGCGCAGGCTGAGCAGGCCACGGGTGAGGACCACATTGCCGGTGAATACGCTCACCTGGCGTGCGTCGTCGTACTCGAGGGTGTCGGAGTCGATCAGGGTGGGAACGTCTTGATCGATGGGGCTGGCCGCACTGGCCAGGCCCGACAGCCCGCCCAGCAGCAGGGCGCAGGCTGCGGCCCGGAACCAGGGAGCGCAACGCGAGGCAGGCGACAGCGGTTTTGTGAGATGTGGTTGCATGCGAACTCTTTGAAGCCGAGGACGAAAGGCGAGGGCGGAGCTCAGGGCCCCGCGGGTGCGGTGGCGCGAGGCATGATTGTGACACGGGTGTTCGAATCGACGCGCAGTCGGCGCGTTTGATTATCGTAGTGCATGCCGATGCCGGTGATGCGTGAACCGTCTTCGCGTGTGATGGTGGCGGGCTCATGCGTAAAGGCCACGTCGTCGTCGGGTCGCAGGGTGAGCTCGGTGGTTTCGATCAGCATGTCGGGGGTGTCGTCGGCGTTCTGACGCTCGAGCCGCACGTTGCCGGAGAGCACCACCCGTTCGCCATTCTGGTCGAGCACGCCACGCAGCGCGGTGGCTTCGGTGATGGAGCGATCGGGGCGTTGGCTGATGGCGCGGGGATCCTCCACGTCGTACGAGTCGTCATCGGGATAGTGCACCGCACGCGGCCCCTCGAGCCGGGCGTTGGCCACGCCGGTCTCATCCACACGCACCATTACGAAGCGATCGATGTACGAATCCATCTCGTGCGTGAGGCGGCGCGGCGGATCGACGGGAACGGCGCGTTGGGCGTAGTCGGCCGCCCACCAGGTGCCTGCCACGAGGGCAAGCAGCAGGCCCAGGGCCACGAATGAAGTGAGGCGCTCGCGCATGGCAACTTATTGCAGCGAGCTCCCCGGCGAACCCGCCGGCAGGCCCGAGGCAATCATTTGGCCCAGCCGCCCCTGAGCGGCCAGCACCACGTCGCAGCACTCGCGCACGGCACCGTGACCGCCGTGTCGTTCGGTGATCCAGTGAGCCACCTGCGCCACGTAGGCCGGGGCAGCCGGCACGCTGACGGCCAGGCCGGCCAGCTGCATGGCGGGGAGGTCGTTGATGTCGTCGCCCATATAGCCCACTTCGGCACCCGACACGCCATGACGCTGCATGAGGGCTTGCAGGGCGTCGGCCTTGCGGTGCACGCCCTGTTGCAAATCGGCGATGCCGAGGTCGGCAGCGCGACGGGTGACGGCCGGGCCGGCGCGGGCCGTGACCCACGCCACCTTGACGCCGCCAGCGGCGAGCAGTCGCAGGCCCTGACCGTCGAGCACATGGAATCGCTTGAAGGCTTCGCCGTGCTCGCCATACCAAAGAGAGCCGTCGGTGAGGGTGCCGTCGACGTCGAATACCATGAGGCGGACCGCGGCAGCACGCTCGCGCACGGCAGGCGGAATGCGGGCGATGACCAGCGCATCGGCCGGGTGCGGAACGAGGGGAGCAGGGTGAGAGTGCGGCATGGCGGCAGTTATACCACCTTGGCTGCCATCAGGTCGTGCATATGCAGAGCGCCCACGAGCCGCTGCGATTCGTCGATCACCAACAATTGCGAGAGGCGGTGTCGATCCATCAGCGCCGCGGCTTCCGCCGCCAGGGCATCCGGGCCGATGTGCCGCGGCTGTGGGCTCATACCGTCGGCCACGCTGGCCTGGCGCAAGTCGCCGCCGCGGGCGATCAGCCGGCGCAGGTCGCCGTCGGTAAAAATGCCTGCCACCCGACCGGCGTCGTCGACCACCGCGGTCATGCCCATGCCTTTGCGCGACATTTCCGCCAGCGTGTCGGTGAGGGAGGTGCGCGGCGCCACGCTGGGCAAACGTGCCTCGGTACGCATGACATCGCGCACTCGCGTGAGCAGGCGTCGACCCAGGGCGCCGCCCGGGTGCGAGCGGGCGAAGTCGTCGGGCCCGAAGCCGCGTGCCTCGAGGCACGCCACGGCCAGCGCGTCGCCAAGCGCCAGTTGCACGGTACTGCTGGCGGTGGGCGCCAGGTTGAGCGGGCAGGCCTCCTGCGCCACGCTGGTATCCAGAAAGACATCGGCGAGCTGCGCCAGCGGCGAGACGGGGTTGCCGGTCATGCCCAGAATCTGCGCGCCCTGGCGGCGCGCCAGCGGCAGAATGGTGAGCAGCTCTTCGGTGGTACCCGAGTGCGAGATGGCCAGGATCACGTCATTGGCGGTGATCATGCCCAGATCACCGTGCACGGCTTCGGCCGCATGCACGAAGAACGCCGGGGTGCCGGTCGAGGCCAGGGTGGCGGCGATCTTGCGACCGATATGCCCGGATTTGCCGATGCCGCACACCACGACGCGGCCCTGGCAGACCAGCAAGCGGCCAACGGCGTCGGCAAACGCGCCGTCAAGGCGCGCGGCCAGGGCGTGGATGGCATCGGCTTCGATGGTCAGCGTGCGTTGACCGCTGGCGATGGCGGCAAGGTCGGGTCGGGCCGCCTGAGAGGGGGAAGAAACGTCGCTCATGGATCCGGGGCAAGCAATGAAAGAGAGAGAGCCAAAGAGAGAGAAGCCGAGGGCCGATCGACGGGTTGGCCACGCCCGTAGGGGCGAGGCGGGTCGGGCCGGTGTTGCCTGACGGCGGAAGGCGATGCCGGTTATGATCGCGGCGAGCGCCCATTTTCTCAGGATTTGCCACCATGCAACCCAACGCCGATTTCATTCGTGAACGGATACGTACCGTACCCGACTGGCCGTCGCCGGGGGTGATGTTTCGCGACATCACACCGGTGCTGCAGGACCCACGCAGTTTTCGCCTGCTGATCGACCTTCTCGTGTACCGCTACATGAATCGGCGTCTGGATCTCGTGGCCGGCGTGGATGCCCGCGGCTTCATTGTGGGCAGTGTGCTGGCCTACGAACTCAATTTAGGCTTCGTGCCGGTGCGCAAGAAAGGCAAGCTGCCCTACATGACACTGGCCGAAGAATATCAGCTCGAGTATGGCAGCGCTGCCGTCGAGATGCACGCCGACGCCGTGCGGCCTGGCCAGCGCGTGCTGCTGATCGACGACCTCATCGCCACGGGCGGCACCATGGTGGCCGCCATGAAGCTTTTGCAGCGCCTTGGGGCCAATGTGATCGAAGCGGCCACCATCATCGATCTGCCGTATCTGGGCGGCGCTCATGCCGTGCGCCAAACCGGCACGCCACTGTTCTCCGTGTGCAGCTTCGACGACGCCGAGTCATCGCCCGCCACTGCCGCCGACTGAGGGTTGCCGCGGCCTGCCGGCGTCAGTCGGGCGCGTGCGTCAGGCCGCTTCGCTTTGGGCGTGCAGCAGCCGGCGCAGGTAGCGACCGGTGTGGCTCTCGGGGTGTGCCGCCACCTGTTCCGGCGTGCCGCTGGCCACGATATAACCGCCACCCCCACCGCCTTCAGGGCCCATATCCACCACCCAGTCGGCCGTCTTGATCACATCGAGGTTGTGCTCGATCACCACCACGGTATTGCCGGCATCCACCAGTTGATTGAGCACGTGCAGCAACAGCGCGATGTCGTGGAAATGCAGGCCGGTGGTGGGTTCATCCAGGATGTAGAGCGTGCGCCCGGTGCCACGCCGAGATAATTCGAGCGACAGCTTCACCCGCTGGGCTTCACCGCCCGAGAGCGTGGTGGCGCTTTGTCCCAAGCGGATGTAACCCAGACCCACGGCGGCCAGGGTGGCGAGCTTGCGCTGGAGCGTGGGCACGGCACTGAACACGTCAAGGGCTTCGTCCACCGTGAGGTCGAGCACCTCGCTCACATTGCGGCCGCGGTAACGGATCTCGAGGGTTTCGCGGTTGTAGCGCAGGCCGTGGCACACGTCGCAGGGCACGTACATGTCGGGCAGAAAGTGCATCTCCACCTTCACCACGCCATCGCCCTGGCAGGCCTCGCAGCGTCCACCCTTCACATTGAAGCTGAAACGACCGGGGTCGTAGCCGCGGGCGCGGGATTCGGGCACACCGGCAAACAGTTCGCGAATGGGGGTGAACAGGCCGGTATAGGTGGCCGGATTGCTGCGCGGCGTGCGGCCAATGGGGCTTTGGTCGACATTGATGATCTTGTCGACATGCTCCAGGCCATGGACTTCGCGGTAGGGCGCCGGCTCGGCGTGGCTGTGGTGCAGCTCGCGCGCCGCCAGGGTGGCAAGCGTATCGTTGATCAGGGTGGATTTACCGGAGCCTGAGACGCCGCTCACGCACACCAGGCGCCCGACCGGCAGGTGCAGATCGGCTTGCTTGAGGTTGTTGCCCCGGCAGCCCAGCAACTGCAGCCAGGACGTGGGTCCATTCTCTGCCGTGGGCTCATCCTCAGTGCCGACGGCCGGCGGTAGACCCACTTCGCGGCGCTGGGGCACGGCCAGCTGGCGTGCACCCGTGAGGTACTGGCCGGTGAGGGAATCGGGATGCGCGAGGATGTCGTCGGGTGTGCCCTCGGCCACCACCTTGCCACCGTGCTCTCCGGCGCCGGGGCCCATATCCACCACGTGATCGGCCGCACGGATCATGTCTTCATCGTGCTCCACCACGATCACCGTGTTGCCAAGATCGCGCAGGTGTTGCAGCGTGGCAATCAGGCGGTCGTTGTCGCGTTGGTGCAGGCCAATGGAGGGTTCGTCGAGCACGTACATCACGCCCGTCAGGCCCGAACCGATCTGGCTGGCCAGCCGAATGCGTTGCGCTTCACCGCCCGAAATGGTGGCGGCGCTGCGATCGAGCGACAGGTAATTGAGGCCCACATTATTGAGAAAGGCCAGGCGCGACACGATCTCGCGCACGATGCGCAGGGCGATTTCTTCGCGCGCGCCCGACAGGTGCAAAGCCTCGAACCACTGCAGGCAGGCCGATAGCGGCATGGCCTCAACCTGATAGATCGCCAGGCTGTCGTCGTGGCCGGCGCCGTCGGGTCCGATGAGCACATGGCGTGCCTCGGCACGCAAGCGCGAGCCCTGGCAGTCGGGGCACGTCTTGACGTGCCGGTACTTGCCCAGCTCTTCGCGCACCGCGGTGGATTCGGTGTCGTGCCAGCGGCGCTCGAGATTGGGGATGATGCCTTCGAACGGATGCTTGCGCACCGTGCTGCGCCCCTTCTCACCCAGATAGGTGAACGGGATCTCGGTCTCGCCCGAGCCGTAGAGCACGGCCTGTTGCACCGATTCAGGCAGATCCTCGAAAGGGGTGTCGAGGTCGAAGTCGTAGAACGCCGCCAGGCTGCCCAGCATCTGGTGGTAGAAAGCGTTGCGCTGGTCCCAGCCGCGAATGGCGCCGGCCGAGAGGCTGAGCTCGGGAAACGCCACCACCCGTCGCGGGTCGAAATACCCCACCGAGCCGATGCCGTCGCAAGTGGGGCAGGCTCCCATGGGGTTGTTGAAGCTGAACAGACGCGGCTCGAGCTCGGGCAGGCTGTGGCTGCACACCGGGCAGGCATAGCGGCTGGAGTACAGATGCTCGCGGTGCTCATCAAGTTCGAGCAGCAGGGCGCGGCCTTCACCCAGCTCGAGCGCCACCTCCAGGCTCTCGGCCAGGCGTTGCTCGATGCCGGGGCGCACCCGCAGGCGGTCGATGACGACGTCGATGTCGTGCTTGTCGTTCTTGCGCAGCGGCGGCAGGGCATCCAGTTCCACCAGCTCGCCATCCACGCGCAGCCGCACGAAACCGCGGGCCTGCAGGCCGGCCAGCTCGTGCTCGAAGCTGCCCTTGCGACCACGCGCCAGCGGCGCCAGCAGGGCGAGGCGCGTGCCTTCGGGCATGGCCAGCGTGGCGTCCACCATCTGGCTCACGCTCTGGGCGCGCAGGGGCAACTGATGATCGGGGCAATAGGGCGTGCCCACGCGGGCGTAGAGCAAACGCAGGTAGTCGTGAATCTCGGTGACCGTGCCCACCGTGGAACGGGGGTTATGGCCCGCCGACTTCTGCTCGATGGCGATGGCAGGCGACAAACCCTCGATCAGGTCGACGTCGGGCTTGTCCATGAGCTGCAGAAACTGCCGCGCATAGGCCGAGAGGCTTTCGACATAGCGGCGCTGGCCCTCAGCGTAGAGCGTGTCGAACGCCAGCGACGACTTGCCCGAACCCGACAAGCCGGTGATAACGGTTAGCCGATCGCGTGGGAGGTCGAGCGAGATGTTCTTGAGGTTGTGGGTGCGGGCGCCCCGAATCCGGATCACTGCCATGAATGCTTCGTTTCGCTCGTGCAAACAGGCCATTATAAGGAGGAGGGCTGGCAGGTGCGAACCACTCTCATGACCGTCGGGCAAGGGCCTGGCGCCGCGCCGCCGGTCGCTGCCCGGAGCAGTCGGCCAGACGCCTTGGTACTATAGCGGGCTGCACTCTTTCCGCTGTCGGCTCCCTCATCGATGTCTTCTCCCGATCCCGCCCGCATGACCTCCGACGAACGGCGCGCCAGTGTGGCGCTTGCCGGTCTGTTTGCCTGCCGCATGCTGGGCCTGTTTCTGTTGCTGCCCGTGTTTGCCGTGGCCGTGCAAGGGCTGCCCGGTGGCAACGACCCGGCCCGGGTTGGCCTGGCGCTGGGCATCTACGGCCTCACGCAGGCCGTGCTGCAAATTCCGTTTGGCCTGGCGTCAGATCGCTGGGGCCGCAAGCCCATCGTGCTGATCGGGCTGGTGATGTTCATCGTGGGCAGCGTGATGTGCGCGTTGGCCGACGACCTCCTCTGGATCACGCTGGGCCGTGCCATTCAGGGTGCCGGCGCCATTTCGGCGGCGATCACCGCGTGGCTCGCCGATGTGACCCGCGACGAAGTCCGCACCAAGGCCATGGCCATGGTCGGTGCCTCCATCGGGCTGGCCTTTGCCGTATCGCTCGTGGCCGCGCCACTGCTGGTGGGCCTGGGCGGCTTGTCGGGCCTGTTCTGGGCCATCACCCTGCTGGGGGTTGGCGCGCTGGCCGTGGCGCTGTGGTGGGTACCAGTGCCCGCCGCCCGGGGCCAGGCCACCATGGCCAGTACCCCGCCCGGCGCCGTGCTGCGCCAAACCGATCTGTGGCGCTTCAATTTCGGCGTGTTCGCCCTGCATGTGGTGCAGGTGGCGTTGTTCGTGGTGGTGCCGGGCATGCTCGCTCAGCTGGGTGGCCTCAGTGCCGCCGAGCTCTGGAAGGTGTACCTGCCGGTGATCCTGCTGTCGTTTGTGGGCATGGTGCCGGTCATCTTCTACACCGAGCGGCGTGGCGTGCATCGCCAGGCCTTGCTGGCCAGTGTGCTGGGCCTGGCCATTACGCTGGGGCTGCTGCCCTGGGCCAGCCACGGCTTTGCCGGCCTGGTGGCAGCCCTGGTGGCGTTCTTCATCGTGTTCAATATTCTCGAAGCCCTGCAGCCTTCGCTCGTGTCGCGCCTGGCACCGCCGGCGTTCAAAGGACTGGCCTTGGGCTTCTACAATACGGCGCAAGCGCTGGGCCTGTTTGCCGGTGGGGCCGTGGGCGGCTGGCTTGCGGCCACGCAAGGTGTGAATGCGGTGTTCGTGGCCTCTGCCGTGCTGGTGGTGGTGTGGTTGCTGCTGGCCTGGCGCATGCGGCCGCTGCCACCGCCGGGGCAACGTGCCCGTTCGACAGCCGTGGCTGAAGGAACGTAATCTCGTTGTTCCTGGCGTGTTGAGCGACGCGCGCCGGCGTTGGCAGCAATGGCATGGCGCCGCGAGCCACGCCAGCCTTGGCGACGCCGAGCGCGCAGCGTGCAATTGCGTATCGCCAGCCGTGTGATTTTGCGGCACGCTTGCCTTGCCCCGCCAATTGCCCGTTGGCGGCTTAACGTGCAGTTTCCAATTCTCCTGGGAGTACATTCATGGCATCGGTCAACAAGGTCATCCTGGTCGGCAACCTGGGGCGCGACCCCGAAGTGCGCTACAGCCCCGAGGGCTCGGCCATCTGCACGGTGTCGATCGCCACCACCTCGGTCTGGAAAGACCGCAACTCCGGCGAGCGCCGCGAAGACACCGAGTGGCATCGCGTGGTGTTCTTCAACCGCCTGGCAGAGATTGCTGGCGAATACCTCAAGAAGGGCCGGGCGGTATACGTCGAAGGCAAACTCAAAACGCGCAAGTGGCAGGATAAAGAATCCGGTCAGGATCGCTACACCACCGAAATCGTGGCCGATCAGATGCAAATGCTGGGCGGCCGCGGCGATGGCGACAGCGATGGTGGTGGCGGTGGTGGCTACGGCGAGCGCAGCCAGCGTCCGTCGCAGCCGCGCCAGCAGCAGGCTCCCGCGCCTGCCGCTGCGGGCAGTGGCGGTGCCAGCAACAACCCGGCGTCCAGCAACTTCGCCGACATGGAAGACGACATTCCGTTCTAGCCTCCAGACGAGGGTTGTTGTCAACCGCAGTACCGTGGCGAGGTCGGCATGCTGGTGAACCTGGCTTTTCTTGCTCTGGGTCTGGTGCTGCTCGTGGCCGGCGGCGATCTGCTCGTGCGCGGTGCCGTGCGGGTGGCCAGCCGGCTGGGGGTCTCGCCCCTGGTCATCGGCCTCACCCTGGTGGGCTTTGGCACCTCCACGCCAGAGTTGGTTACCTCGGTGCAAGGCGCATTGGCAGGCTCGCCGGGAATTGCCTTCGGCAACATCGTTGGCTCCAACATCGCCAACATTCTGCTCATTCTTGGCGTGGCCGCGCTGCTGCGTCCCATTGCCGTCGCGGCGTCAGCCCTGCGGCGCGACGGCCTCCTCATGCTCGTCGTGGCCGTGGCCTTTGCCGCACTCGCGGCCCTGTGGCCCATGGGGCGTGGTTTTGGCGTGGCCTTCGTTTTGATATTGGCCGCCTACATCGTGCTCGCGTTTCGGCAAGAACGGGGGCAGGTAACGCAAGCGGCCCTGGCCGGCACCTCGCCCGATCACGGCGCCGCCTACGACAAAGGGCTCGCCCTGGAAGCCACCGACCCGGCCACGGTGCCGCCTCCAGCGGCCCAGGCTCGCCTGCTGCCCTCGCTCGCCCTGGCCCTCGGCGGACTGCTGCTGGTGGTGGCGGGGGGCTACTGGCTGGTGAACGCCGCCATCGAGCTGGCGCGCACCCTGGGCATCGACGAAACGGTGATCGGCCTCACCATCGTGGCCGTGGGCACCTCCATGCCCGAACTCGTCACCTCCGTGGTGGCCGCCCTCAAGCGCCAGGGCGACGTGGCCTTCGGCAACATCGTGGGCTCCAACATCTACAACATCCTGGGTATTGGCGGCGTCACCGCCCTCATCGCGCCCAGCACGGTGCCCAGCACCATCGTGCGCTTCGACAACCTCGTGATGATCGGTGTGTCGCTGGCGCTGGTAGTGTTTGCCTATACGGGCAGGCGTATTGCCCGGGCCGAAGGGGCGGTGCTGGTGTTGGGGTATCTGGGGTATGTCTGGGTGATCTGGCCGGGGTGATGTTCAGCCGGTATTCGCAAAGAGGCTTGCCATGGAAGTCAAGAAACTCGATATCGAATGCGTCGCCAGGGCAGTTGAAGATGATGCCGGTGAGTCCTGGCCCGACTTGCGACAGGCGCTTGCCGAGTTCAAGGCGGGTGATGTCGGTCGGGTCACCGCTCCCGAGCAGAGTCGAGCGTTGTGCGCCAGGCAGGCGATCATGACGAAATCACGCAAACCGAATTCTGCGAGCTGATCGCTACGCCGGTGGCCACTCTGCGCGATTGGGAGCAGGGTCGGTTCTCGCCGCCGGGCGGGGTGCTGTGTTTGCTGCGTTTGCTCATCAAATATCCGGAGCTGGCGCGCGAGTTCGAGCCGGAGTGAAACGCGGACCATGCAGGGCATTCGGTGTCACTTTGGGCCGCGCGTCAATCATCGACGGCTAGCGGACCGACCACCGGACAGATCGTCGCCGCTCCCATCGATTCAGCGTCAAGGTGATCAAGCGCTCGCGCCGACCCCTTGCCAGCAATGCACCTGATTCCGCCCGGCGTTCTTCGCGCGATATAGCGCCTCATCGGCTCGCGACAGAATGTCGCTGGGTTCGTCCGGTGTCACGGCGGTCAGCCCCAGACTGATGGTGATGTGCAGAACCTCGTTGCCGACTGGCATGGCAGTTTGTTCCACGGCAACGCGCAGGCGCTCGGCCACGGCCCGGGCGCTTTCCATGTCGATCTGATGCAGCAGAATGCCGAATTCTTCGCCGCCCAGTCGGCCTGCTACGTCACCATCGCGCAGGGCGCTTTCCATGACGCCGGCCAGTTGCTGAAGAACAAGATCGCCGGCATTGTGACCCCAGGTGTCGTTGACGCGCTTGAAATGGTCGATGTCGAGCATGATCAGCACGTCGTTTGACGCGTTTTCTGCCAGGGATCGGCTCTTTTGCAAGTGATGCAGGAAGGCTCGGCGATTGGGCAGTCGTGTGAGGTTATCGGTGTTGGCCAGGGAGTGCAGCGATTGCTCGTGGCGTTTCTGATCCGTCACGTCGCGTACCAGCCAAACGGTGCCCATGGGGCGTTGTTCCTGATAGATGGTTGTGGCCGTGATTTCGAGAAATTGATTGCCATGAGCCAATGTCGTGGTGCTGATCGGCGAGCCTGATGGTGGTGCTCCCCCGGCTTCGAGCAAATCGCTCCACGGCTTGACGTCGGGCAGCTCGAGCACGTTCTGGCCTTCCAGTTGTTCCAGTTGGTCGGTTGGCCAACGCAAGCCCAGACGCTCCGAGAACAGGGAGTTGACCAGAACGACGCGGCGTTCCTCGTCTGCCATCAGTATCCCCTCGGGAAACTGCTCCAACAGGGCCCTGAGGCGAAATCTCTCGAGGCGGAGTGCTTCGGTGGCTTGTCGATGGAGCGTGATGTCGTGAATGTAGCCGTGCCAGAGGGTCGCTCCGGTGTCCAGACGTTCGGGATTGGATGCACCGGATAGCCAGCGGGTTTCTCCGCTGGGGAGTTGCACACGGTATTCGCATCGCCAGGGAGTGAGTTGCTCCTGCGACTCCTGGATGGTTTGTTGCACTCGGGGCAGGTCGGCCGGCTCGATGGCCGCAAAGGCCGCGTCGGCCGAATGCATCAATCGTTCGGCACACACCCCGTATATCTCCTTGATGCCAGGGCTGGCGTAGGGGAAGGAAGAGGTGCCATCGGGGTTGGTCTGAAATTGGTACACCGCTCCAGGAATTTGTGCCACCAGATTCTGCAACAGTGCCTGAGCAGCCTGACGCGCCAGGTCCGTTTGCTTGCGATGAGTGATGTCCACCGAGGTGCCCGCCAAATGGCTGGGGTGCCGGTGTTTGTCGTGTTCAATGACGCGACCCCGCTCTGCCACGTACCGCGTGGTTCCGTCTGGCAGTACAAGCCGAAACTCGGCGTGATATTGGGAAGCTGCCCCGCGCAGGTGGGCATCCCAGGCTTTTTTTACGATAGGCAGGTCGTCAGGGTGAATACGTTGCAGGCGTGTGTTTGCCGAGCAGAGCCCATCAGCCTCGGCGAGGTCGTAGAGCCGTTGCCACCGATCACTGACCTTCAAACGCTGGTCGATCAGATCGAAGTCCCAGATGGCAACCGAGCCTCCGTCGATGGCTAGCGTCAGCTGTTCTGTAATGTCGTGCATGGCGCGCACGCGGCCCGCGCGCTGCCACCAGAGTGCCGCCACGATCAGGGCGGTCAGCCATAGCAACCCAATGCCGGCCAGATTCTGTCGCCTGCTTTCCTTGATCGCTTCTCTCGTGATGGCCAGGGCTCTCTCGCGATCCATGCCGACCAATACCGCCAACGGGTAGTAGTGAGTGCGGTGCCAGCCGTAGAAGCGCTCGGTGTCATCTACCTCAGCCCTTGCTTCGTAGTTGCCGTGCTCCTGATCCAGATGCACGACGTACGGGCGCGTGGCAGGCACGCTGAACCCCATGACGTCCTCCTGGTGGCCGGAGCGCGCGAGATAGACGCCATCGTTGCGCACGAGGGCAGCGACGTCGGACATCCCGGGAAACACGTCGCGCATGGCATCCGCGAGGTGGCTGGCTGCAATCCATAATGCAACATAGCCATCTTGGGTGCTTTCAGGATTCAGTCGACGGATGAATTGCACGACCCATTGGCCCGTGACGGGATCCAGTGTGGGGCGGCTGATCAGCAGCCCCGTCTCTGTCTCGACGAAACCGAGGGCTTCGAACGAGTCTTCGTGGGTGGTGGGACGGTTGAGGTTGAATCGACCCGGCTGCGGGGTGGGTTCGGCAAGTGCGGCCCGCCGCTCAAAGCGTGCCTCGCCGTCGTCGACTAGCTGTATAAGAACAGGGGCATGTTCGGGAATGCTGCGCAACAAGCTGGCAGCCACCGCTTCAAAACTTTCCACTGAGCCGCTATTCCGGAGGTCGGCCAGAAGGTGCAGATGGGCATCGATCTTCCGCAGGTGTGTGGTGACTTGCAATGCCAGGCCGTGGGCAGCTTGCACGGCCAGCTGCTCGGTCTGTTCCGTGGTTTGCGCAAGAAGGTCTTCATGGGAAGCCTGCAGGTGCTGCCAATACAGCCAAGTTGCCGCCCCAAGAGCGGCCAAGCCGATCGATAGATTGCGAAGTCGCTGGCGATCGAGTTTTTCAAGTCGTTTGCTGGGGGAGAGTTGCGGCATGAGAACTTCAGGTGCGGGTAACGACTGATCATACTATCCGCACCATGATGGGGCTTGCGCTCTTGGTCAGGATACCCCCAGCGTCTCCGACAACACCGGCCACACATTCTCCAGCAACACCGGCTGCGCCTCTTCATTGGGATGAATGCCATCATCCTGAAAACTCGCGGCATCCGTGGCGATGCCTTCCAGCAAGAACGGCACCAGCGCGGCATTGTGCTCTTGCGCCACCTCGCCAAACAGCTCGGCAAACTGGCGTGAATAGGCCGGGCCGTAGTTGGGCGGAATCTGCATGCCCACCAGTACCACGTCGGCGCCGGCCTGTTGCGACTGCTGTACCATCTTTGCCAGATTGTCGGCGGTGAGGTTGAGCGGCAGGCCGCGCAGGGCGTCGTTGCCGCCCAGCTCGATGATCACCAGGTCTGGCTCGTGGTTCTGCAGCAGGGCGGGCAGGCGGCTGGCGCCGCCGCTGGTGGTGTCGCCGCTCACGCTGGCGTTCACCAGGGTGGCGGGTATTTGCTGCTCTTGCAGGCGTTGTTCGAGCAGGGCCACCCAGCCGGTGCCGCGCGCCAGGCCATATTCGGCCGAGAGGCTGTCGCCCACCACCAGAATCCGCGGCGCCGGGGCGGCATCCGCAGGCGCGGTGGCGGTGCTGCCCGTGGGGGAACTGCTGCCCGCGCCGGCAGTCTGAGCGTGGGCCGGCAGCAATGCCATGGCCCACAGGGCCAGGCCTGCGGCCAGCAGTCGGGCGAGTGTCAGGGGGTGAGCAGCGTGTTGGCCGCCTCGTGTCCAGTGCAGCATTTTTTGGTTCATTCCTGAAGGGAAACATTCATGACGGCTCAGCCGGTAATCGACGTATCCGCCGTGTCGCGCCAGGTGCAGGATGCCACTGGCACCCTCACCATACTCGACGACATCGAGTTTCAGATCGCGCCGGGTGAGACTGTGGCCATCACGGGCAGTTCCGGGTCGGGCAAGTCCACCTTGCTGGGTTTGCTGGCCGGGCTCGATCTGCCCAGTGCCGGGCGGGTGTGTCTGCTGGGGCGCGACCTGGGTTCGCTCGATGAAGACGAGCGCGCGCGCTTGCGCTCGGCTTCGGTGGGCTTCGTGTTTCAGTCGTTTCAGTTGTTGCCGCATCTCACCGCGCTCGAAAACGTGATGCTGCCGCTCGAGCTCACCGGGCAGCCGGCCCGCCCGGCGGCCGAGGCCATGCTCAAGCGCGTGGGCCTGGGCGAACGCCTGCAGCATTACCCGCGCACGCTGTCGGGCGGCGAGCAGCAACGCGTGTCGCTGGCTCGCGCGTTTGTGATGAAGCCGGCAGTGCTGTTTGCCGATGAGCCCACCGGCAGTCTTGATGCGGCCACGGGTGCGGCCATCATCGATCTCATGTTCGAGCTCAACCAGGAGCATGGCGCCACGCTGGTGCTCGTCACCCACGACCCGGCGCTGGCCGAGCGCTGTCATCGTCAGATTCAACTGTCGGCCGGGCGTCTGTTGGCGGCGTGAGCCGGCTTTGGTAGCCTGCAGGCCTTGTTCACCCACGGAGGCCGGCATGACCGAGCGCGTTCTCTACGACCTGGCGGCAGCGGATGCCGACCGCCGCTTCAGCCCCTTTTGCTGGCGTGCCAAATTGGCGCTGGCCCACAAGCAGCTGCCGTTCGACACCATTCCCTGGCGCTTTGCCGAGAAAGACACGCTGGCCTTCTCGCAGCATGGCAAGGTGCCGATTCTGCGCGACGGTGAGCGTGTGGTGGAAGACTCGTGGCAGATTGCCGAATACCTCGAGGCCACCTATCCGCAGGCGCCTTCGCTGTTCGGCGGTGGCGCCGGGCTGGCACTCACGCGTTTCTTCAACGCCTACACCGACACCGTGCTGGCACCGCAGATGGCAAGCTTCGTGATGATCGACATCGAGGGCTTGCTGGATGAGGCCAGCGCACGCGATTTCCGCAAAACGCGCGAGGCGCGGTTCGGCAAATCGCTGGAAGCCTTCTGCAGCGACCGCGAGGCGCGCCTGCCCACCTTGCGTGCCACGCTGAACCCCGTACGTCATGTGCTGGGTCAGCAGGCCTTTCTTGGGGGCGAGGCGCCGCTCTATGCCGATTATTGCGTGTTCAGCGTGCTGCAGTGGGCACGGTGCGTGAGCCCGATGCGCCTGTTGGCCGCCGACGACGCCGTGGCGCAATGGTATTTGCGCGTGGCTGCCGCTCACGAGGCGGTTTTTGAGGGCGTGCCGGTGTTTGAGCTGATCGAGGGCTGAGTCTGTTCAGGCGCCGGCATCCAGGCGCGTGAGCACCTGCTCGCGCAGCAGTTCGATCACCGCGTCGTTGAAGGCGCCATCACGCCCGCTCGATTCGTCGTGCTCCTCGCGATCGTGCACGGTAAATTCCACGGCAAACGATTCCCCCAGCGTGGGCACCGAAGCCACGAGCTTGCGACTGAGGCCGTCGCCCAGATCCACTTCGGTGATTTCGGTGGCGTGGCCTTCGATGTCGATGGTGGTGATATGCCGGCTGTCGGCCGGGTCGAGCGTGTCCATGGCAAAGCTCCCGTTGAGGGTAAAACTTCCATGGTAAGCGTGCCGTCAAGGTGCGAGGCCACGTCGGAGCCGTGACAGTGCGCTCGGGAATTGGTCTTGGCAGAAAATTGATTTCCCGGCCTGCAAATTGACACCAAAAACCTCCCTGTGTTGTGATCTGTGATTCCTTCTGTTTCACAGCTTACGAGACGGGCCTGTTCCGCCATTTGCCAAACGCCCGCCTCAGGTAGGTCGTTCCGTGCGCATCAATCCTGTTGTTGTTATTTCGCTGTTGCTCTGTTTGCCGATCGGAGCCTGGGGTGTGCTTGCGCCCGACACCATGGCGGCCTACGTGCTGGGCTTTACCGGCTATTTCATGGTGGGCGCCAGTTGGTGGTGGTTGCTGCTGTGCACGCTGTTCGTGGTGCTGGCCGCCGTGCTGGCGCTGGGGCCCTATGGCTCGATTCGTCTCGGTAAAGACGACGAAAAGCCCGAGTTTTCGTTTTCGTCGTGGATCGCCATGCTGTTTGCCGGCGGCATGGGCGCGGGTTTGCTGTTCTGGGGCGTGGCCGAGCCGGTCACGCACTTCGCCCATCCGCCTGGCGGCGAGGGCGGCTCGGCCGCGGCGGCGCGTCAAGCCATGGTAATCACCAATCTGCACTGGGGCCTGCACGCCTGGTCGATCTACGGCGTGTGTGCCCTGGTCATTGCGTATTTCACTTTCCGGCTGGATAAACCGCCCCTCATTTCCACACCACTGAGGTCCATGTTCGCAGGCCGTTCGGCCGATCGGGCCGCCACGGCGGCCGATGTGCTCGGCGTGGTGGCCGTGGTGTTCGGCCTGGCCGGCTCGCTCGCCATGGGCGCGCTGCAAGTGCGCTCCGGGCTGGGCGCCTTGTTCGACCTGCCGGCCACCAATTGGCTCTCGATGGTGGTGCTGGCCGGGCTGTTCGTCATGTATATGGTGTCTACCCTCACCGGGGTGGAAAAGGGCATGAAGCTGCTTTCAGACATCAACATGGCGTTGGGCCTGGGGCTCATGGCCTACATCCTGATCTTCGGGCCCACCGGCTTCATCATGGAAACCTTCGTCACCACGCTCGGCGCCTATGCGTCGCAGTTTGTGGACATGTCGTTCCGCCTTTTCCCCTTTGAAAATCTCACGCAATGGTCGGCCAACTGGACACTCACCTACCTGATCTGGTGGCTGGCGTGGGGGCCGTTCGTGGGCGTGTTCATTGCCCGCATCTCGCGCGGCCGCACCATTCGGGAGTTCTGTGCGGGTGTCATCCTGATTCCCACGGTGTTTTCGGTGCTGTGGTTTGCCGTGTTTGGTGGTGCCGGCATTTACGTGGAAATGTATGGACCAGGTGGCCTGGCGTCGATCATCTCCGAAGATGTGGCCGCCGCGCTCTTTGCCTTCCTGGATTACTTCCCGTTTGCCTGGGTACTGGGTATTGCGTCGCTGGTGCTCATCGTGATCTTTCTGGTCACTTCGGCCGACAGCGGTACGTTTGTTCTCTCGATGATGACCACCAACGGCAATCTCAATCCGCCGGCCTCGGCCAAACTGTTGTGGGGCACGTTGGTGGCCGTCATCACGGCGGCCACTCTGCTTGCCGGTTCGGTGGATGTGGCGCGCGCCATGTCCACGCTCGGCGCCATTCCCTTTTCCGCCATTCTCGTCCTGCAGGTTGTGAGTTTCCTGCGCAAGCTTCGCAACGATCCGTCGCGCGGCAAGCCTGAGGGCAAGGCCCAACCGGTTGCGGAGGTGTCGTCATGAAGTGGTGGTTGTCCGTATTGATGGCCGTGGTGCTGGCCGGTTGTTCGTCCGAGGCGGTGCGCGTGGGTTCGAAAGACACCACCGAGAGCCGGATTCTGGCCGAGATGTTCGCGCTGCTGATCGAGGAGAACGGCAGTCAGGTCAAACGTATGCCCGGGCTGGGGCGCACCGAGGTGGTGTATCAGGCGCTGCAGGAAGACAGCATCGATCTCTACCCCGAGTACAGCGGCACGGCGCTGGCCATGATGGGCGCGCCGCGCGTCACGGATCCCGAGGAGGCCTGGGCGCTGGCGCGCGACTCTCTGGCCGACAACCAGTTGCTGTTGCTCGAGCGCCTGGGATTCGAGTCGAACTATGTCGTGCTCACCCGGCCGGCCATTGCCAGCACCCATGCGCTGGAAAGCGTAGCGAGCCTCACGTCAACGTCCACCGAGCTTCGCCTTGGCGTGACCCAGTCGTTTGCCGAGCGCCCGCGTGACGGCCTGGAGTCCTTCCTCGATCGTTTCGGCCTGCGCTTCGATGGTATCGACGTATTTGCCAATGCCGATCAAGAGGGCCTCTACAACGCGCTGCTCGAGCGGCAGGTCGATCTCATCGTGGGGCTTTCCACCGACCCCGAAATTGTGGACTACGACCTGGTGGCATTGCCCGATCACACGGACTTCTTCCCCGAGTATCAGGCCGCAGCGCTCACCTCTCGGCAAGCGGTGGAGCGCTCGCCGGAGATCGTCGAGGCGCTGGCGCCACTGGCTGGCAAGATCGATAACGAGCTGATGCAGCAGCTCAATGCGGCCGTGAGTCTGGACGGTCGCCCGGTGAACCGGGTGGCCCATCGCGCCCTCTACGATCTGGGCTTGCTGGCCACGCCGCCGCGTGAGCGGGTGCCCGTTCTCGATATTGCGGTAGAAACGCCGACGCTGGGCACCGAGGCCGGCATCGAAACCTTGCGTGCCGTGCGCAAATCGTTGCGCGGCAGAGATGTCGGCCTGCAGGCGAGCGTCACGCCTGTTCAAAGTTTGTTGCAGGGCAATGCCCGTCTGGCCCTGGCGCCGGCCGTGGCCGCCTTCGAACTGCAAGATGGTCAGGTGCGGCGCGACGATCGCCTCGAGGCGGTGGCGGCGGTCACTTCCTCCTTCTTGCACGCGCTAACGTCGTCGGGCAGCCCTGTGAGCCTGGTCGATGCAGAGCGCATTGCCACCGGCCCCGAGGGCTCGGCGTCGCACACCTTGGGCGCCGTCATTGCTGCGGTATCGCCTCACGAGGTGGCCTTGGTGCCGCTGGCCAACGACAGCGCCCAGATTGCCGCGGAGGCCTTGCGCGCCGATGCGGCCGACGTGGCGCTGGTGTTTGCCGTGCCGGGTCGCACCGATGTGGCAGAGGCCCTGGCCACGGGCGATTTCACGCTCGACGACGCCGATGCCTGGTGGCACAGTTCGGCGCGGCTCATGTTGCCCGTGATGCGCGAAGCCCGTATTTCGGCAGATGTCTACCCCGGCATCGATCGCGTGGCCACACTCTCTACCCAACTGGTGTTGTTTGGTCCCGCCCCGCCCAAGCGTCAAGTGATGGGCCAGCAGGGGCCTAGCGCCTACTTCGACGAGAACCGGGCCCTTACCGACGCCACGGTGGAGGCCATCAACCGTCATCTGGGCTGGCATGCCGCGCTCGATCCCCACCTGCAGCGGGCCGCCGCCCTGATGCCGCAGGTGAATCTCCGCGAGGACCGGATCAACCCCTATCCGGGTCGGGCCATACTGCTCTTGGTGATCCTGGCGTATCTGGTTTGGGCCGGGTGGTTGTTTGTGCGGCCGGAGCGTGGCGTTGCCAAGAAATGATGGCGAGGCCGCCCCGGCGAGTGCGTATCCGGCCGTGCGATGGCGGCTCAACGCTGGCCACCTCCGGAATTAACCATGTTGGCATGTTTTGCCCGCAATGGTTTGAGCAGATCGCTCAGACCGTTGTGATCGATTTCGCGCATCAGCTCCAGCAGCCGGCCAATTTCACCCGGCGGGAAGCCCTGGCGGGCGAACCAATGCAAATAGGGGCCCGGCAAGTCGGCAATGAGCCGCCCGCGATACTTGCCGTACGGCATGGTGCGGGTCACCAGCAATTCGAGGTCGTCAGGGTTCATCCGTGATCAGTCAAAGTTTCAATCGCTACGGCGATCGATTATGGCCCACCACCGGCCAGCATGGTGCCGATATCGCCCGCCAGCGCCTGGATGCCCTGGATCTTGCCGCGCTGCGGCACGCGCTGGCGCGGGTGGAATCGGGCGAGCCCGGCCATGCCATAGACCTGGGCGGTGGCAGCGGCATGCAGGCCCTGCGCTTTGCCAGCCTGGGCCTGTCCACCACGCTGATCGACCAACTGCCCGCCGAGGCTGTGTGCTGGCATGGCAGTGCGTTGGCGGGGCTGCTGCCCTTGCATCATGTGTCGGTGGACGTGCATGAACTGCGCGACGACGATCTGCCGAATGACGTCACGCTGCTCTACTCGCAACGCTTTCTGCACTACCTGCGCTTCGACGACGCGGTGAGCCTGTTGCGACGATTGCGAGGTTGCTGTAACTCCAACGTACGGTGCTTTGTTTCGGTGTCGGGCCTGCAATCGGAACTGGGCGAAGCCTACCCGCACGCCACGCGCCCGGTGCGTGATCGATTTGCGCCGCTGGCCAGCGGCATGGCCAGCCGCCACGGCATCTCGGCGCCGGTTTGCCTGTACCGGCCGCAGGATCTGCACGCGTTGGCGCACGAGGCGGGGTTCAAGGTGGTGGCGATGTCCGAATCGCCGTTCGGCAATCTGAAGGCCGAGTGGGTGGGCGCGGATCAGGCCTGATCCGCAGGTTTGGCAATTTCCGGACTGAGCCAGCGTTCCACCTGCTGGATTTCACGTGCGTCCATGTCAGCATCGCGATAGTAGTGATGGCGTCGGGCAAGAACGCTTTGCACCCGATCGATGATCGTTTCGGCAGCGTGCGCTTTCAGGCCCCACTGCGCAGCGCCCAGCTTCGCATTGCGGAGCGAGCCTTCACGCCCGCTTTTCTCGCCCTTGCTGCCGGGGCCCAGATGAAGCATGTGCCTGTGCGACCCTTCCTGGGTAACGACATCGAACAATGGCGCCAGCCGATACCGAAAGCCCGGACTCGCAGACTCCATCAGAAAGCCGGTGTTCTTGAGATGATCATCGGTGTTGTGCACCAGAATGTTCAAAATCATGCGAGCGAACAGCTCCAGAATGTCGTGCGACACATTTGCCGAGATGGCTCTGACACCATCGGCCACCCTGGCGTAAGAAAAGATGGAGGCGCCGTAGGCGGTGTCCATCCGCCGCTTGTCGAACGACGCCGGCGGACTGATGAGTGAAGCCGCACTCAGATAATGCAAGTGTCGATCTGGCGCGGAAACTTGACGATCCATTCCACGCCGCGGGCATCGCGTATCACTGCCTTGGGTCGGGCACCGCCCATGTCCCATGAGCTCATGAGCATGGCGCGCAAGCCGTCATCCACGCCGGCTCCAGACTCGATACGCGAGATCGTTTGATACAGCTGTGGAATGGCTCCAAGGCCGGGCAACTCGGGCCGAGGTGTTCCGATGGAGTGGCCACTGGTTCCAGCAACCGGTGCGGCAAACCACACAGCGCCGACACCGCCACCGCGTCCCTTCAACAGCACGGCCCTTTCGGGCAGCGCAGCGGGCGAGATACCCTCATCGCTGGCCATGATCGTGCGGCCCCAGGCGTCAGGGGCGGCGTCGAAAAGCACGCTCTCCCGACCCCTCCAGGTGGAGTATGCCTGCGTGAAGGGCACGGCCGGCGACTTCCACGTACACGTGCAGATGCGGTTCCAATTTTCTTCTGCTGCGTTGTGGTCGTGTGGCCATGTTGACAAGCTCCGACAGGGATTGCGGTCTTCAGGGCATCGAGCGCTGGGTTAACAGGAAGGCTGTCGGCTTGTCGAGCGATAACGCCCGCGTTTGGGTCTGCGGGCCGCGTCCATCGAGATTCCGACGGAATCGAGGTCGGGGTCGGCGAGATCAAAGTCTTGCTCGGCGAAACCGTATAGCACCAACGCCTCGATGCAGAGGCCGAGAGACACCGTAGGCTTGCCTGCCTCCAACCGGCGCCAGGTGTCACGAGAGACGCCGGCTCGCTCGGCAGCCAGAGCTTCGGAATCGCCTCGACGCAGGCGTGCCGTGCGAATCCGCTCGCCCAGAGTGCGCAAAGCTGAGCGGGTTTGGAATGACAGCGTGGGACCGTAGTCGCTCATGTCAAAATTGTCTTGTAAACCAGACGTTATGAAGATAAATGACTTATAGAATGACCCAAATACCGTGCGGAGCGGTACGCGGGTGGACAACTCTCCTCACGTGACTTCTGTCTCCCTCAAGGTCGGCCGTCACTCGTGTGGCTCCCGACGTGACCCTGGGCATCTATGCCGCCTTGCTCGCCGCCATGGGTTTGCAAGGCGATCTCGACAAGATCGCCTTCGACGTGGTGGCTACACCAGCCGACCACCCGTTTGTCGGGATGCCGCTGGACAACGACTTTTGAAGGATCGCTCGCATGGTTCTCGACCGGTCACATTCGGGTCATGCAGAGTGCAGATTGAAAACCAACGGCATGTGGTCGCTGAGCGCCAGCCATCGTTCGGGTTTACCCACTTCGACGGATTGTATTGTCCATCCATTTCCTGCGAAGCCGTAGTCAATGTGGTAGGCCTTCTTCACATTTCTTTGAAGGAAAAATGTGGGGTTGGATTCTTTTCCCTGGTCTTCGCCGAAATGACAGTGGTAGAGGCTATTCAGGCCAATGTCTTCGAGAATCCGGACAACGTCGGAGTGATTCCACCAACGATCCCATTGATCCCAGATTTTGTTACTGTTCAGATCTCCAATGAGTAGCCCCCGTGGATGCTTGAGGAAGTTCCTCTCAATCTGAAGCAGCTTCCAAAGCTGCCCTATATACCGGAAGTTGGGTGAATCGGCATAACGAGTCCAGCAGGCGAGCAACGGAATTGCGTTGTTGATGCTTGCCGGAAGAAAAAGCTCGAGTTTGCCAGTGTTGAGTTCGACGGGTTCGAGTAATAATTCTGGCCTTGCGAAAATTCCGATGCCCTTGTTTTTGGTGGGCCCGATCCATAGGTGATTGAGCGCGAAATCGCGATACTCGCGGTCGCTGGTCCGTTCAGGGTTTTCGCACTCTTGAACTACGATGATGTCGGCCTGAAGATCAAGAAGGTGAGGGAACTTTTTCCGCAGTGCACCGTTGCAATTCCAGTTGACAATCCTCAGTGACTTCAACCATTTCTCCTTTGCATCATAAGATGCATGCCATCGTATCGCGTTTGATTGTGATGCATTTCTGTCCTGAACCCTTCATCATCTTGCATGGGGGTCTCTGTTCGGTGAGGTCGATGGGCTGCTGCGGCCACCTCCATGAGTCCCAGGGAGCCAGCTTTTCGCCGCATCAGCGCCAGACGCTGGTGGCTCCGGGAAATATGCCTTCAATTTCGTGGCGCTCGGTCTCGGGCAGTATCTCGCCCTGCGTCGACAGCCACACGTGCTCGTCGGGGGCGTGTCGGTAGCAATACGCCTGAATCACACCCCAGAAGGGCAGCTCGCCAGCGGTTTCTCGCATGTGATCGAGTATGCAACGCTGTGCCCAGCCGAGCTGATCGTGGATGGGCCAGGTGGCCACCTCGGTCGGCACGTTGACCTCGCGCTGCGCCTTCATGGCTGCCAGGGCAAAGGCGGGCTGACCGCGCTTTTGGAATGGCGTGGTGGCAGTGAGCCGTGGTTTGAAACCGAACTGCAACCAGTGGCGTACCCGCTGCGCTTCTTCGAGAGCGGGTTCGATGACTCCCTTTGGCAATCCCGCCACTCCGCACAAGCGGTGAAGAAACCTCTGGCTGTCGTAACAAAAGTCGAAATCGCCGCTGCCCAGGCCCAGCCACGGATCCCGGCGCACGCGATCGAGACGGGCGCGCAGCGCCGGAGTGGGTTTGGCATATCCCATCCATGTCAAGACGTCGTTTTTCTCCAGTGCGGCCAGGCGCAGCTGAAGCTCGGCGGCCAGTCGTTGAAAAGACGGTGGCACGATCGACTCGCCCGGATTGCGCAGAGGTGCGGCAATGCCGGGCGCGAGCTCTCGGTAGGGCACTTTCGTCATGGTTGCACCTTTCCGGTCGGGCCGGGCGTTGCTGGGTCGTCGGGTACGCTTGGGCCCTTGTTCCATGTTTTGCATAGGTGTATCATTAAAAATGAAACGATATACGGTGATTATGCCGGCTTTCGCATCTTAAATTTCATATCGAACCATGTCATCAAACGAAACCGGAACACCCGTCGTGAGCGACGATTCGGGTGTGCTCAATCGAGCGCTGTTGATCCTGCGAACGGTGGCAGAAGCGCCAGAGCCGCTGAGCAATCGTGAGCTGGCGAGCCTCACGGGCATACCCAAGGCCACGGTGTCCCGTATCACCACCCGGTTTGTCGCGTCCGGCCTCCTGCGGCAGCCCTTGCGAAGTGAGCAGTATGCGTTGGGGCCGGGCATTCTGGATCTCACGCGTGCATTTCTCGACAAGCTTGATGTCCGCCATGAGTTTCGACGTCGTTTCCCCGCCTTGGTCGAACATGCCGGTGCCGCCGCTCACCTGGGGTTGCGTGATCGGCTCGATATGGTGCTCCTCGAAACGGTGCAGCCGCGCGCGGCCACGTTGGTCACGCGTTTGCGAGCGGGGTCACGCATGAGTCTGGCCACATCGGCGATGGGGCGGGCTTATCTGTGTGCCTTGTCGAGTGAAGAGCGCAATGCTGTGGCGCAAACCCTCTATCAGAGCGGACAGGCTGAACCCACGAGCTTGGTACGACAGCTTCAGCGGGCGCAGCAAGAGCTCGACGAGTTCGGGTTTTGTACCTCGTTCGGTGATTGGAACCCGGAAATCAATGCTATTGCTACCTGGCTGCAAGCCCCGGATGGCGACCTTTTCGCGGTGAGCTGTGGAGGTCCCTCGCATCTGCTGTCACGTGATTACCTGCTGACCGAAGTTTTGCCGCCGATGGGCCACGAGATTCGAGCGCTCTGTGACGATATTGGCGCAACCAGCACTTTGAGAGATTAATTCGACGGAATCAACATGACGGATATCGATATTCATACCGCCGCGCAGTTTCTGCAAAGAGAGGCTTTGCTTCTGGATCAAAGAAACTGGCAGGATTGGCTGGATCTTTATGATCCGGATTGTTTTTTCTGGGTTCCGACATGGCGGGATGAGGATCACCTGATCGAGGATCCGAAGAAGGAGATATCCTTCATTTATGCCACAGCAAGGCGTACTCTGGAGGAAAGGGTGCGACGAATTGAGCAGGGAAAATCCATTACCACATCTCCGATGGTGAGAACCTGCCATGTATTGGGGTTCCCGGTGTGGTCAGCCTCCACTGACGGCGAGGACGATGCCTGGGTCACTCCTTGGGTGAATCATATTTACGATCCGAGAACCTGCGAAAGTATTCAACTTTTCGGGCATTATCGGCACCAGCTTGCACGCAACGAAGACAATATCAGAATCAAAAGCAAGATTGTCTCTCTGGTGAATGACAGGATTCCCACCGTATTGGATATTTATAGCGTATAGGATCAAGTATGGCGGCCGAAAAAAATATCGACCCTTCGGAGTTGTTGAGCGACAATCGCGAGGAAGGCTTTTTTGGTGTGCATCGCAAGGCTTTTACAGATGCCACCGTATTTGATCTTGAGCAGCAAAAAATTTTTGAAGGAACCTGGGTTTTTGTCGGGTTGGCGAGTCAGCTAGCCCAACCAAATGATTTCATTACCTTGCAGGTTGGCCGCCACCCCATACTGGTTGCGGCGAATGCGCAAGGGGTTGTTCAAGCATTCTTCAACTCCTGTCGTCATCGCGGCATGATCGTTCAGCCGCTCCGTTCGGGTAATCGACCTGCTCATGTCTGTCGCTATCATGGCTGGGCATACGATAGCAGCGGCCGCAATCAATGGGTCAGTGAAGTCAAGGACGGTAAGTATCCCGATTGTTTTCATGAGCAGAGTCACGATCTGGTGCCTGTTGCCAGGTTTGACCGGTATCGGGATTTCCTGTTCTTGAGCCTGAATCCCGATGTGCCCGACCTGGAAACCTACCTGGGAGAATCCAGGCTATTTCTGGATCTACTCTCGGATCAGGCAGCGCATGGTTTGGAGTTTGTATCTGGGAGCGCCGCCTACACCTTCCGTGCAAACTGGAAGCTGCAGATCGAAAACGCGCTCGACATGTATCACTTCAATCATGTGCACGTGTCTTATGTCGAGCTGCTGCGGCGACGAGAAGCGAGCGTTGCCTTGGGAGGACCGCCACCGAGCGGCGCCAACGCCGGCGAGCAGGGTACCTTCAGTTTTGGCCGCGGCCATGCCGTGATGTGGCGATCGCGTTCTCGCGCATCCGAATCACTTCTGGCCAAGCGGCATGATGCGTTTCGTCAACGGATGTCGGAAGCTCAGCTCAAGTGGTCCGACACCGGTCGCAATCTCACGATATTCCCCAACATGCAAGTGGTTGACAACGTCACTTCGATGATGCTTCGAGTCATACGGCCCGTAGCGGTGGATTTCACCGAAATGCGAACCTATTGTTTGGCGCCTGTGGGTGAGTCGGATGAAGATCGAGAGGCGAGATTGCGCGACTATGAAGATTTCTTCAATCCCAGTGGTTTGGCAACGCCAGATGACAACGTAATCTACGAACACTCTCAATCCGGGTTTGGCGCCGAACTGGCTGGCACGACCTTTGGCTATTTGCGCGGCATGGGTGATAGGGGGCAGAGCCGAGACTCCATGCCAGGAACGGATCTGGGTGTCGCAAACTCGGACTGGATAGTAGGGCCTCGCAGTCTGGGAGACGAAACCTGCTTTCACGATGCGTATCGAGAATGGGCCAGGTTGTTGGCCAGCTAGTGTTTTACCCACCAACCCATAAGGAGGAGTTCATATCATGTCAAGTAGAAGAACTGTATTGAAATCAGGAGTGCTGGCGGTATCGTCGGCACTCGTCGTCGCGGCCGGAGTGGCGCCGGGTGCGAGTTGGGCAAGCAATGCCGCCGATGAGTTTCCATCACGGCCCACGCACCTGGTGGTTCCGTATCCTCCGGGTGGGCCGACGGATACCTTGGCGAGGATCCTGGCAGAGCGGGTGACGTCCAACTGGCCAGAGCCAGTCATTGTGGAATACAAGCCGGGTGCCGGCACGGCGATTGGTGTTTCACATGTGGCTCGCTCCAAACCCGACGGATACACCTTTGGGGTGGTGAACAGTGCCTACATCGTCAACTCGCTGCTACGCGAAGACATCGGCTACCATCCCGACCAGCTCACGGGAATCACCCAAATGGTTTACGTTCCGTTGGTGATGGTGGCCAACGTCGACGCACCATACGACAACATCGAAGAGTTGGTTGCTTACGCCAGAGAGAACCCCGGTACCCTTTCTTACGCAACGCCGGGCGCCGGCGGCACTTCACACCTGGCAGGAGAGTTGCTCAATCGCGAGGCCGGTATTGATCTTCTGCATATCGCCTACAAGGGGAGTGCTCCGGCTCATACCGACGTTGTGGGCGGTCGCGTGCCGCTGATGATCGACCCGCTGCTTTCGGCGACGCCGTTGGTGGAGTCTGGCCGGCTCAAGTTCATTGCCATTTTGAGTGAAGAGCGCTTCCCGGGCGCACCGGATATCCCCACCGTGTCCGAGGTTTATCCTGGATTCGACGTGAGTACATTCCTTGGGTTGGTGGCTCCAAAGGACACGCCTAAAGACGTTGTCGTCAAGATCGCCGATGCCTTTGACACCGCATTGAAGAACCCGGAGGATCGCAAGCGTATCGATGAGTTGGGAATGGCGGTTGTGGCCTCTGGCCCCGAGAAATTCAATCAGTTACTGAAGGATGAGGCGGAGATGTGGCAACGGGTGATCAAGGAGGCCAATATCACCGTTGAGTAATACGAAGTCTCTCGGGCAGTCGTCTGATCACGACGAGTGATCGACCACCCCAAAAACAAAACGCCCGACCCCAGCGAGGGATCGGGCGTTCTTGAATTCTGGTGGGCGGTACAAGGTTCGAACTTGTGACTTCCACCGTGTGAAGGTGGCACTCTACCACTGAGTTAACCGCCCGGCTGGTGTGCTTGACTCATCGATTGGGGCCATGCCAAGGAAGGCCGAACCGTCAAATCAGCGCACTGCGCGAAGACCGCAAATATAGCAGAATCTTCTGATGCAAGGCAAATCGATGGCGGTGCTGGGAGCGCTCGCAGCCGTGTCCCGGGCCGGCCACGAGCACGTGCGAATGAGGCTGCCTACGGCGTGCCTGGCGCAGGCACCGAGCCGCCCGCCGCATCGCCGCCTTCAGGCAGCGCTTCGAGCTTGTGCCAAACGCTGATGCCGCTTTTTGCCGCCTTGTCGAGGGCCGTCAGGTAGGCGTCGTGCGCGGCGAGGTCTTCGTCGCTGGCACGACACACGGGCAACTCCAGCCCCAGGCCGCTACGGGCGCGCTGGATGCCGCCCTGGCTGACATCGTCGTCATCGTTGGCATCGATGCTCAGGGCATTCTGGCCGCGGGTCATGGCGAGCCACACTTCGGCCAGGAGTTCGGAGTCGAGCAGGGCGCCGTGCAGGGTTCGATGGGCGTTGCTGATGCTGTAGCGGTCGCATAGCGCGTCGAGCGAGTTGCGCTTGCCGGGGTGCATTTCGCGCGCCTGGGCGAGGGTGTCGACGACTTCGATGCAATGCTCGGTGAATCTCGGGCGCCCCAGCCGGTCGAGTTCGGCGTCGAGAAACTTCACGTCGAAGGCGGCGTTGTGGATGATCACACGGGCATCGCGCACGAAGTCGAGAAAATCGTCTACCTGGTGCTCGAAGCGCGGGTGTCCCTCGAGGAAGTCGCGCGACAGACCGTGCACGGCCTCGGCGCCGGGGTCGATGTCGCGATCAGGGTTGAGGTAGGTGTGGTAGTTGCGGCCGGTGAGCTGACGGCCGTGGATCTCCACGCAGCCGATCTCGACCACGCGATGGCCTTGTACGGGGTCGAGGCCGGTGGTTTCGGTATCGAGCACGATGTAACGCATGAATGGCTTTCCTTCAGGGAGTGGAGGGGGCGAAAGCCCGCCGAGGCCCGCTGGCTGCCGCGTGGCAAGCGGACGTTGCCACGCTCAGGGCACCGCGCGCTCGCGCAGGGCTTGCAGGCGCTGCCACGAGGCCTCGATGCGCGCTTCGGTGAGCTCGCCGCGATCGATGGCGCCCAGAACCACGTCGATCACTTGCAGGGGGATGTCGTGCTGCGGTTCGAAGTCGTCGATCTGGGGCGCTGCGGCGGGGTTGTTGGAGAATATCAGAAGGTCGTTGCCGGCCTGAATCGCCCGGATCACGATCTCGTCGAAGTCGTGATATTGCTGGATGGCGCCCATGAAGAGGTCGTCGGTCACGATCACGCCTTGCTGCAGGCCGTCTTCCTGGCGCAGCCAGGGGTTGAGGTAGCGGGTGGAGAGCGTCACGGGATACACCGGGTCGACATTGCGGTTGACCAGATGCGCGCCCATCACGCTGTCGGCCAGGCCGGCAGCGATGAGGCTGCGGAAGGTTTCGCGCTCGATCGGTTGGTAGTCGTTGGTCACGTCCACCAGGCCCTGATGGCTGTCGCCGCGCGCCAGGCCGTGGCCCGGGTAGTGCTTGAGCGAGGTGAGCACACCGACCTCGCGATGTGCTTCGATGGCGGCGCTGGCATATTGCACCACCACGGCCGGGTCGCTGGCGTAGGCCCGGCCCAGGCCACCGATCACGGGCGATCCGGGTTCGCCGGAAGGGTCGCCGGGGAGGCCGAATAGATCCACCACCGGTGCCAGATTGAAGTTGAATCCGGCGTTGCGCACCATGCGGGCCTGGTCGAGGTAGGTGTCGAAGGCTTCAGCAGGCGTTTGTGTTTGCGCTACGGTTTGCGCCGAAGGGTGGTCGTGAAAGCCGTTGCGCGAGTTCAGGCGCTGCACCAGGCCACCTTCCTGGTCGATGGCGCGCAGGAGTGGCAGCGGACCCACGGAGGCGTCGCGCAGCGCCGTATTGAGCGACCGCACCTGGTCGGAATCCTCGATGTTGTAGCGGTAAAACACCACTCCGCCGAGTCGTTCGGCGCGCAGATGCTTGAGCACGGCGGCCACACCGGGGTCGTCGGTGGTGGTGCCGGCAAAGCCCATCATCACCATCTGGCCGATTTTCTGTTCGAGGGTCGGTCCGACAGGGTCGGGCGCCAAGTCGCCACCACAGGCTGCCAGCCATACCGCCGACACCAGGCCAGTGAACAAGAGGCGACAGCGGCGTAAGGCAACAGGCAACATCACACGAACTCCGGTCAAACGGGACGGACAGGGGCTGCGTTGGCATCGGCGGTGGGTGCCGGGGTACCCGGTTCGCCCACCGGGTCGGTGTCGCCCACCTCGCGCACCCGATGCGCATTGCGTGAGGCGATGAGGTTGTACACCACGGGCACCACAAACAGCGTCATGAGCGTACCAAAACTCATGCCGCCCACAATCACCCAGCCAATCTGCTGCCGGGATTCGGCGCCGGCACCGGTGGCCAGGGCCAGCGGGAAAGCCCCCAGCACCATGGCGCCGGTAGTCATGAGAATGGGCCGCAGACGCAGGGCGCTGGCCTCGAGCACGGCATCGGTGAGCGCCATGCCCTGGGCACGCAACTGGTCGGCAAACTCCACGATCAGGATGCCGTGTTTGGTGATCAGGCCCAGCAGGGTGATCAGACCGATCTGACTGTAGATCGACAGGCTGCCGCCAGTGACCCACAAGGCGAACATGCCGCCGGCCAGCGAGAGCGGTACCGACACCATGATCACCAGCGGGTTGCGCCAGCTCTCGAACTGCGCGGCCAGCACCAGGTAGATGAAGGCCAGGGCCATGCCAAACACGAAATAGATGCTGGCCGAAGCGTCGCGATACTCGCGCGACTGGCCGGCAAGATCGGTTTGTACGGTGGGCGGCAGCGTGCGGGCCGCGATCTCGTCGAAGATGTCCAGCGCTTCGCCCAGCGAGTAGCCGGGCGCCAGCTGTGCCGAAATCACGGCGGCGCGCAGGCGGTTGAAGTGATTGAGCGATTGCGGCGCCACGGCTTCGTTCACGGTCACCAGGCTGCCGAGCGACACCATGCCGCCATCGCGGCTGCGCACGTAGATGTTCTCGATGTCGGCCGGGGTGGCGCGTTCGCCGGCGCCAACCCTTACGATCACGTCGTACTGTTCGCCATCCTCCTGAAAGCGTGTGACTTGCCGGCCACCGAGCATGGTTTCCAGCGTGCGGCCCACGGTGGAGACGTCGACGTTCACGTCGGCCAGCCGCTCGCGATCCACTCGCACGCGCAACTCGGGCGTGTTGAGCCGAAGGTCGGAATTGAGGTTTTGCACGCCGGGGTACTCGGCCACTTCGGCCATGAAGGCGTCGACATAGCGCGCGAGCTCGGGGTAGGGCACCTGGCTCATCAGCACAAATTCGATCGGCGACGAACGCGACGATTGCCCCAGGGAGGCAGGGTTGGTGACGAAGGCACGTACGCCGGGCAGGCTGTTGAATTGCGGGCGCAACTGCTCGGCGATCTCCTGTTGCGAACGTTCGCGCTGATCCCAGGGTTTCAGGCGCACAATGCCCGTGCCGTCCGTCACTGTGGGGAAGCCGGCAAAGGCTTGATGGGCTTCGAGCTCGGGGATGTCGTCGTAGAACGCCTCGGCACGCTCGAGGTTGCGCAGGGTGTAATCCACCGTGGCGCCGTTGGGTGCCTGCACGCGGGCGAAGATCACGCCGCGATCCTCGGTGGGTGCCAGTTCGCTGGGCAGCAGCTGAAACAGCGGCACCATGGCGCCACCGGCCAGCAGCCCCAGCATTACCACCACCACGCTATGGCGCAACGCCAGGCGAAGGGCGCCGCGGTAGGCGTGCAACAACTTTTGCAGGCCATTCTCGATCACCCGATACAGCCAGCCGTGCCTGGCATGGTGTTCGTCGCGCAGCAACAGCGAACACATCATGGGCGTGAGCGTGAGGGCGATGAGCCCCGAGAACAGCACGGCCGATGCCAGCGTGAGCGCAAACTCGATGAACAGCCGTCCGGTGCGGCCGGTGGCAAAGGCCAGTGGCGCATACACGGTAATGAGCGTGAGCGTCATGGCGATCACCGCGAAGGCGATCTCACGGGTGCCGTCGAAGGCGGCGCGTAACCGACTCTTGCCCATCTCGAGGTGGCGGTACACGTTCTCGAGCACGACGATGGCGTCATCCACCACCATGCCGATGGCCAGCACCATGGCGAGCAGGGTGAGCGTGTTGATCGAGAAGCCTGCGGCATACATCAGGCCACAGGCGCCGATCAGCGACACCGGAATGGTAACGAGCGGGATCAGCGTGGCCCGGCCGTTGCGCAGGAAAAACAGGATCACCAGCACCACCAGCACGACGGCTTCGGCAATGGTCACGAACACGGCCCGAATCGACGCCTCGATGAAGACCGAAGAATCGTAGGCCACGTTAAGGCGCATACCAGGCGGCAGGTTGCGGTTGATGTCGTCGATTTCGGTGCGGGCGGCCGCCGAGAGATCGAGCGGGTTGGCGGTGCTCTGCTTGATCAAGCCAATGTTGAGCGCGGGTTCGCCATTGAAGCGCGAGACGATGCGCTCGTCGGCCGGGCCCAGACTCACGCTGGCCACGTCGCCCAGGCGCACGGCATAATTGCTCACGCTGGCCACCACCACGTCGCGGAACTGGGCCGGGGTTTGCAGGCCGGTTTCGGCAACGACCGAGAATTCGCGATCGAGCGACTCGATGCGACCGGCGGGGATTTCGACGTTCTGGTTGCGCAGGGCGGCTTCGACATCCTGCACGGTCAGGTCGAAGGCGGCCAGCTTCTCGCGGTCGAGGTCGATGCGCATGGCGGGCAGACGTTCGCCGTATACCCGAACTTCGGCCGCGCCCGGCAGCACCGACAGGCGCGGCTTGATGTAGCGGTTGAGGTAGTCGGAGGCCTCGGTACGGCTGAGGTTGCCGGCCTCCACGGCAATGAAGATCACCGGGCTGGAGTCGGCTTCGGCCTTGGCGATCACGGGTTCGTCCACTTCGTCCGGCAGGCGCTGGCGCACACGTGACACCTTGTCGCGCACTTCGGCTGCGGCGGCGTCGGGGTCGCGCGACAGGGCGAAGGTGACGTTGATGTTGCTGCGTTCGGCCCGGCTCTGAGAGGTCATCAGTTCGACCCCTTCGATCCCCGAGATGGAATCCTCGAGCACCTTGGTCACCTGCGACTCCACCACCTCGGCCGAGGCGCCGGGGTAGTTGGTGCGCACCGAAATGATGGGTTCTTCGATGGCCGGGTATTCGCGCACGGTGAGGCGCTCGAACGAGACCAGACCCACCATGACGATGATGAGCGACAGCACGGTGGCAAAAACCGGCCGCTTGATGCAGGTGTCGGAAAGAATCATGACGGGCGACCGGTTGGCGAGCTCACGGGTAATTCACGACGGTGGTGTTGACTCGTGAACCCTGGCTGACCTTCTGCAGTCCTGCCACGATGACCTGGTCGCCGGCGTCCAGCCCTTCCACGACCTCGACCCGTCCGCCTTGGCGCTGGCCGATGATGACTACCACTTCGTCGACCTGCTCGTTGGCCACTCGCATCACGAACTGTTGATCGTCGCGGGGCAGCAGCGCCGTCTCGGGCACCATGATGGCCTGGGTGGTATCGAGCACCAGGTTCACCCTGGCGAACATGCCGGGACGCAGCTTGCGCTCCTGGTTTTCGAGGCGCGCACGCAGCAAGGCCGCGCGGCCCGCCACGTCGACCAGCGGACTGATCGCGGCTACGGTGCCTTCCCAGCGCTCGCCCGGCAGGGCATCCACGGTGATGTCCAGAGCCTGGCCCACGCTCAGACGGGGCAGGTAGGTTTCGGGGATCCGAAAATCCACCTTGAGTTCGTCGATGGCCTGGAGCGTGACGAGGTCCTGGCCAGCCGTGACGTAGTCGCCGGTCGACACGTTGCGCAAGCCGATCTGACCGGTGAACGGCGCCACGATTTGCGTGCGCTCGAGCCTGGCCTGTGCCAACGCCACGTTGGCCCGTTCTACCTGTAGGGCGTTGGCGGCCTCGTCTTGCGCCTGCTGGCTGATGAAGCCTTGCTGCTGCAATTGGACGGATCGGCGAAACTTGCTTTCGGCCAGCGCCAGGTTGGCCCGCGCCTGTTGCAACTCGGCGGCCGCCACGTCGTCGTCGAGGCGAAACAGCAGCTCGCCAGCCTCCACCTGTTGCCCTTCGTTGAACCGGATCTCGCGCAGTCGGCCCGCGATCTCGGGGCGCAGCATCACGGATTCATCCGAGAGCAGGGTGCCCACGGCGTTGAGACGACTCTCGAGCGCTTCGCGCCGCACCGTGACGACCTCGACTGCCGTGCTCGGGCGGGGCGGCGGTGTAGCACCCGCCTGGGGCGCCGCCGCCGAAGAGGTGGCGGGCGTGGTGGCAGGCGCCTCGGCGTTGGGGCCGGGCAACCATTGCGGGAAGTGTTGCGGCAGCCAGTAGCCGGCGGCCACGCCTGCCGCAAGGGCGGCAATCAGAAAGAGCAGGGTGAATCTAATGGACATGGAGTAGCCGGCAGAAAACCAGGCGCCAGAAGGGCGAGCGCGATGACGCCAGAATCATAGACGCGATCGCCGGAGGATGGTTCACCAGGTAACGATTTAGCCGCCTGCCCGCACCTGATCCACGCCCTGATTGGCCAGGGCGTCGGCGCGCTCGTTGCCGGCATCGCCCGAATGACCGCGTACCCAACGCCATTGCACCTCGTGACGCTGGCGCTCGGCGTCGAGCGCTTGCCAGAGATCGGCGTTCTTCACTGGCTTGCGGTCGGCGGTGCGCCAGCCGCGCCGTTTCCAGTTGGCCAGCCATTCGCTGATGCCTTTCTGGACGTATTGCGAATCGGTGTGGATAACGATGCGACAGGGGCGCTTGAGCAGGCGCAGCGCTTCGATGACGGCAAGGAGCTCCATGCGATTGTTGGTGGTATGGGCTTCGCCGCCAAACAGGGTTTTTTCGTGTTCGCCGGCGCGCATCAGCACGCCCCAGCCGCCCGGGCCGGGATTGCCCTTGCAGGCACCGTCGGTCCAGATGTGTACGTCGGAGTCAGTCATGAGAACGGGATTGCAGGTTTCGAGTTGGGGTCTTGGCGTGCGGATGGCGGTTGATGGCCACCTGAGCGCGGGCGGGTGCGCGCTTGTGCTTCCAGGCTGGGCCCAGCAGGCGCACGCCATGCACCCGCTTGACCGCCGACACCAGATATACGGCGCCGGCCACCGGCCACCAGCGGTCGCCGGCTTTGTCGAGCCAGGCGCTGCGGCGCAAGGCGCCCGGGCTGGACAGGGGCAGGGCATAGCACCCGAAGTGACCGCGATCGAGATCGAACGACAGCAACTTGAGCCAGTCTTTCAGGCGGGGCAGGGCAATGAAGCGGCCGGTTTCGGGCAGCCAGCCGGCTCGCCCCAGGCGGTGACGGGCGCCCCAGAGGCTCCAGGGGTTGAAACCGACGATCACCAGCCGTCCTTCGGGCATCAGCACGCGTTCGGCTTCGCGCAGCACGGCGTGAGGGTCGTCGGCGTATTCGAGAACGTGGGGCAGCACGAGCAGGTCGACGCTCTGGCTGGCCAGGGGCAAGGCGGTAACGTCGGCCAGCCCGATGCTGTGCCATGCCGCCCGCAGGTCAGATTGGGGGCACGTAGGGCCCAGGTAGACGTGAAACGGGATCCGGTTGCAGCGCAGCGCGTCGTACTCGGGGAAACCCGCCTGCACGGCCACAAAACCGAAGGCATCTTCGACCAGGGCATCGAGTCGGCGTTGTTCCCACTGTTGCACGTACTGACCGGGTGGGGTCTGAAACCAGGCACCGAGTTTTACAATGGCCTGACAGGGGTCAGTTTCTGCAGATCGCATAAGGAGGCAACAGCGCAATGGACATCGACTATACAACGCCAGCCGGCATTCACGGCATCCGGGCCTTTCAGGACAACTACATCTGGGCCATCCGTCAGGGGCGCAAGCTGGCTCTGGTGGATCCCGGCGAAGCCGCGCCGGTGCTCGACGTGATCCGGCGCCAACAGCTCGAGCTCACCACCATTCTGCTCACCCATCACCATCGCGATCACGTCGGCGGGGTCATGGCCCTGCGGGAGTTGGGCCCGGTGAAGGTGTATGGTCCGGCGTCCGAAAACCTGCCGCATTGCGATGTCCGCTTGCAAGAGGGAGATCGGGTAGAGCTGCCCGATCTCGGCCTTTCGCTGGGCGTGCTCGACGTGCCTGGGCACACCGCGGGCCATATCGCGTATCATGGCAGGGCCGCGGACCAGGCTCCCGTGTTGTTTTGTGGCGACACACTTTTTGCCTCGGGCTGTGGCCGTTTGTTTGAAGGTACCGCAGCACAAATGCACCGGTCGCTGGCCAAATTGATGGCCTTGCCGGGCCAATCGCGGGTATATTGCGCCCACGAGTACACCCTCGCCAACCTGCGCTGGGCGTGTGCCGTCGAACCCAATAATGCCGCATTGAGCGCCTGGCACGATCAGGCTGCGGTACTGCGTGAGCGAGGTGACAGCACCGTGCCCACGCGTCTGGATCACGAGCTCGCCGTCAACCCCTTCCTGCGCTCTGCCGAGCCGGATGTGGTGGCAGCTGCGTCCCAACACGTCGGCCGGCCGGTAGCGCCGGGAGTCGAAACTTTTGGTGCCTTGCGCACCTGGAAGGACGATTTTCGTTGAATAGTGCCCTCTACAACCGCATTCTTGCCGTCGCCGCCGCTCTCTCACTGGCCAGCTGTTCCAGCTTCGGTCCCGAGCGTGAGTCGGCGTCGATGTCGGATCGCTACGCAGCGCCGCAGATGTTCCCCACGGTGGATCTGGTGGCGCCGGCGCCCGACGTCTGGAAACGCATGCGGCTGGGCTTCGCCGTTCCCAACATGCAGGGCGACGAAGTCGACTACTGGACGCAATACTACGCCTCTCACCCCGAGCGCTTGCAGCAACTGGCCGAAAAGGCCAGCCCCTATCTCTTCTACGTGATTGACGAGATCGACCGCCGGGGTCTGCCGGCCGAACTGGCGTTGATTCCGTTCATTGAAAGCGGTTGGGATCCTTCTGCCTTTTCACGGGCGCAGGCCGCCGGCCTGTGGCAGTTCATCCCCAGTACCGCGCGCCACTTCAAGTTGCGGCAGAACGAATGGATCGACGAGCGGCGCGATCCGGTGGCCTCCACCAAGGCAGCCCTCGATTACCTCGAGTACCTGTTCGAATTCCAGGGCGACTGGCATCTGGCGCTGGCCTCTTACAACTGGGGTGAGGGCTCGGTGCAGCGCGCCATGAAGCGCAACCAGAATGAAGGCCTGCCCACCGACTATCAGTCGCTCGATCTGCCCAAAGAAACCCGGCAGTACTACCCCAAGCTGCAAGCGCTCAAGAACATCATCAATCAGCCGCGCCGTTATCGCGTGGCATTGCCCGAGCTCGATAACCGCCCGTATTTCGTCGAAGTGCGCAAGCTGCGCGATATCGACGTGGAACTGGCGGCCGAGCTGGCCGACATGCCTCTCGAGGATTTCGTGGCCCTCAACCCGGGATTCCGGCGTGGCGTGATCATGGGCCGTCAGGACCGGCGGCTGTTGTTGCCAGTGGGGCGGGTGGATGTGTTCCTGGCCAATCTCGAGGCGCACGAAGGCCCTCTCGTGAGCGACGGCCGTGCGGCATCGTTCGATCTGGCCGAGGGGCAAGCCCAGATTCACCGGGTGAAGCCGGGCGATACCCTGTCGCAGATCGCGCGCCGCTACCAGACCACGGTGGCGATGCTGCGCAACCTCAATCAGTTGCGCAATACCCGACTCCAGGTAGGCCAGGAACTCAAGGTTCCGGGCCATCGCGGCTAGGCTGCCGCGGCGCCGGCTCGCTCTGCATTTTTCATCCCCGTCATTCCTTTTCAGGATGTGTTAAGTATGAGTTTTCTCGCCAACAAGCGTCTTGTGATCACCGGCGTGCTGTCCAACCGCTCCATTGCCTACGGCATTGCCAAGGCCTGCCACCAGCAGGGCGCGCAGTTGGCGTTTACGTATGTGGGCGAGCGTTTCGAGGGCCGGGTGCGCGACATCGCGGCCGAATTCGACAGCCAGATCGTACTGCCCTGCGACGTGGCCGAGGATGCCCAGATCGACGGTTTGGCGCCGGGGCTGCGCGAACACTGGGATGGTCTGGATGGCGTCGTGCACGCCATCGGCTTCGCACCGCGCGAGGCCATTGCCGGACAGTTTCTCGACGGCCTCTCGCGCGAGGCTTTCCGGGTGGCGCACGATATCTCGGCCTACAGTTTTCCGGCGCTGGTGAAGGCGGTGCTGCCGCTGATGCAGGGCCGGCAGGCCGCGGCGCTGACCCTCAGCTATCTGGGCGCCGAGCGAGTCGTGCCCAACTACAACACCATGGGCCTGGCCAAAGCCGCGCTCGAGGCGAGCGTGCGCTACCTGGCCAACGACCTCGGCCCACAGGGCATACGGGTCAACGGCATCTCGGCCGGACCGATCAAGACCTTGGCTGCCAGCGGTATCAAGGATTTCTCGCGCATTCTCAAGTTCGTCGAAACCAACGCGCCGCTGCGGCGTAACGTGTCGATCGACGATGTCGGCAACGTGGCTGCCTTCCTCCTTTCCGACCTAGCCGCAGGCGTCACCGGCGAGATCACCCATGTGGATGCCGGGTTTTCGACCGTAGTCCCGGGCATGGCGGAATAGGCAAAACGCTGCCACAAAGAGACCGTCATCCCGGCCAAGCGCAGCCACGAAGAGACCGTCATCCCGGCCAAACGCAGCCACGAAGAGACCGTCATCCCGGCCAAGACTGGCGCGCAGCGCCAGCGTGAGCCGGGACCCCGTTGCACGACCTGAGCGCAACGAAGAACCCAAACAACAAGGTGCGGCCACGAAGTCCCCGCCCCGGGTCAAGCCCGGGGTGACGCCATCACGCGGGCGCGTTGCCCATCACGCTGGCGTTACGCGCCCGTCTCGTCCAGGACGACACCCAGCGGGCTTCGCCGCTGGGCCTCCCTTTATTGCGGTTCGAGACCGGCTTCCTTGGCGATCGTGCTCCACTTCTCTTTCTCACGCGCCACGTGTTTGCCCAGCTCGTCGGGGGTGCTGGCCACTGGCACCATGCCCATGGGCGTAAGGCGCTCGGCGACGGCATCGGAGTTGACCGCCTGCTGCAACGCGACATTGAGCTTGTCGATGATGGGGCGGGGTGTGCCCTCGGGTGCGAAAAATCCGAACCACGAGGTGACGTCAAAGCCATCGATACCCTGTTCGGCTACGCTGGGTACGTCGGGCAGTTGCGGGCTGCGCTCCAGGCTGGTCACGCCGAGAGCGCGCAGCTTGCCGCCGCGCACGAATTCCATGGAGCTTCCCATCACGTCGAACATCATGTCGGTGCGGCCTGCCATCAGGTCGTTGAGCGCTGGCGTGCTGCCTTTGTAAGGAATGTGCAGCAGCTCGATGTCGGCCGATCGCGCGAAGAGTTCACCGGCCAGATGGAGCGGTGTCCCCGTGCCCGGTGAGGCGAAGGTGAGCGGTTGATCCTGCTCGCGGGCATGCGCGAGCAACTCTTCCACATTGTTGGCTGGCGAGTCGGTTGGAACCACCAGGACCAGCGGCGAGCGGGCGAGCTGGCCGACAGGGTCGAAACTGGTTTCGGGGTCGTAGGGCAGGCTCTCGAACAGGGCCGGGTTCATCGTCATGGTGCCGCCTGCGCCCAGCAACAGCGTGTAGCCGTCGGCGTCGGCGCGTGCTGCGGCGTCGGTCCCGGTGATGCCGCTGGCGCCCGCGCGGTTTTCCACCACGAAGGTTTCACCGAAATGTTCGGACAGCTCCTGGGCGTAAAGACGGGCGATGATGTCGTTGGCGCCGCCCGGAGCGTAGGCCACGATGACGCGTACAGGCTTGTTGGGGTAATCGGCCGCTTCGTCGGCGGTAGCGGTAGCCGTCAGGCCGCCCATGCTGAGGGCCAGTGCGGCGGACAAGACCGTCGAGTGGCGAATCCAAGGGTTGTTCATTTGATGCTTCTCCTCTGGTTTGGTGAGCGAAACATCGTAACGGTAGTTGAGACTATGAGCAAGTGAGGTGATGGCGGCTCAGGTCATGCGACGGGGTCCCGGCTCGGCTCGGCGTAGCCGAGCCGTCCGGGATGACGTTCACTTCGAGCCGAAGCCGTTCGGATGACGTTCACTTCGAGGCGAAACCGTCCGGGATGACGTTCATTTCGAGGCGAAACCGTTCGGATGGCATTCATTTCGAGGCGAAACCGTCCGGGATGACGTTCATTTCGAGGCGAAACCGTTCGGATGACGTTCATTTCGAGAATCGGGGATGACGTTCACTTTGTAGCTGCGCGACGTCCCCTGGCCACGAAGAAAGCGTCATCCCGGGCGAGACAGGCCTGCAAGGCCTGCGTGACCCGGGACCAGGACCGTTTTACCCCGCCAAGTGGCCGGGGCCGCGCCAGAAGTCGCCGTGGAGTTCGGTGGAGATCGCGGCGGCGGCGTGCTGCACGGCCTTGACGTGTTTGGGGGCGGGGGGGTCGGTGATCACCGACTGAGACGTGATGAGGCCCACCGAGCCCACCACGTGGTGGCGGTCGTCGAAGATGGGGGCGGCCAGGGCCGAGATGCCCATGAGCCGCTCGGCGACGGCGACGGCAAAGCGATCGCGGCGAACCTCGAGCAGTTGCTGCTGCAGACGATCGCGATCGGTGACGGTGCGGTCGGTGAGCGGGTTGATGGGGCCGCTGAGGATGCCCTGCTGCTCGGTGTCGGGAAGAAACGCCACAATGGCCCGCCCCAGGGCCGAGGTGGCCGCCGGGATGATGGTGCCGGGCCGCACCGTGATGACGATGTTGGCGCCGCGACTCTGGGCGGCATCGACCACGATCACATCACGCCCGGCCGGCATGGCGAGCAGGGCGGTCTCGCCGGTGGCGTCGACCAGATGCTGCAGGTGCGGCCTGGCCAGGCGGCGCAGGCCGAAATTTTCGGCCACCGACATGCCCAGGCGGTAGATTTTCCAGCCCAGCTGGTAGCGTTCGTTGCTGCTGTCTTGCGACACAAAACCCAATTGTCGCAAGTTGGTGAGGTGCCGATGGACGCGCGCCTTGGTTTGTCCGAGGCGTCGGGAGAGCTCGGTGACCCCCACAGCGCCGGGGCTGCGTGACAGCTCTTCGAGGATCTCGAACGCCACCGCAACCGACTGAATCGATGCGGTACCGGTTTCTGGCTCGGTGACTGGCATGGGCGCGACGCCGGCTTACATGCGCTTGACTTTCTCGAGCATCTTGAAGACGCCCTTGGGGGCGTTCTGGAACAGGCGCTTGAAAGACTTGCCCAGGCAGCGGCGCTCTAGGGTGTTGCGACGGATGCGTTTGCGTTCGGCCATGATGACTCCCGAATGATTGAAAGAGGACGATTGAGTAAACCGCGCATTTTATCCCATGCCGGCGATCACCGCAGCAAGGATCGTGTGGCCTGCGTTATACTCGTTCAGTTAAGCTCTGGACGCCATTGTTGCGCATGCCCCTTTCTGCACCCTCCGTGTCTCGCGAACCCCTGCACGACCGCTCGATCCGGGCCAGGTCGTTCCTGCGTGACGACGGCCTGATCGATATCGAAGCCGAGCTGCTCGATATCAAGGGGTACGACTTCCAGAAGCGCGGCGGCGTGCATCCTGCCGGCAAGCCGGTGCATCACATGTGGCTGCGCGTCACCATCAATGGCAATCTCGATATCGTCGATGCCGAAGCGGTGTTCGATGCGGCACCGTTCGGCGAGAACTGCAGCGAGATCGACGTGCAGTACCGAGATCTTGTCGGCATGAATCTGATGCGCGGTTTCCGGCATCAGGTGCGCGAGCGATTTGGTCGCACCCAGGGCTGTACGCACGTCAGTGAGCTGGCAACGGTCCTGCCCACGGTGGCCATTCAGTCCATGGCCCGCCAGCGGCTCAACGCCAGAGCGGCCGACCCCAATGTCCGGCCCTTTCCGATCGATGGCTGTCATGCGCAGCGCAACGACGGGCCGGTGGTCAAAGAGTTTTATCCGCGCTGGTATGGCGTGCCCAAGGGCGGATTGCCGCATCCGGAGCCGGACGCATCCGACTCCAACCCGGGCTCCGCAACATCTTCCTCTACTTCAAGCGACTCTTAAGGTTACGCATGAAAATTCACGAGTATCAGGGCAAGGCGCTCCTGAAAAAATTTGGCGTCACGGTGCCGCGCGGCATTCCCGTGTTTTCGGTCGACGAGGCGGTCAAGGCCGCTGAAGAACTGGGCGGCCCGGTTTGGGTGGTCAAGGCCCAGATTCATGCCGGCGGCCGGGGCAAGGGCGGTGGCGTGAAGCTCGCCAAATCGATCGACGAAGTGCGCCAGCTGGCCTCCGAAATTCTCGGCATGCAGCTCATCACGCATCAAACCGGTGCCGACGGCCAGAAGGTCAATCGCCTGCTCATCGAAGAAGGCGCCGACATCAAGAAGGAATACTACGTCGGCATCGTCACCGATCGTGGCACTCAGCGCGTGTGCGTGATGGCCTCGAGCGAAGGCGGCATGGAAATCGAGGAAGTGGCGCAGGCAACGCCCGAGAAGATCCTCAAGGTTTTCGTGGACCCCGCCAAAGGTCTCACCCAGGAAGAGGCCGAAGGCCTCGCGCGTGGCATTGGAGTTCCCGACGCCTCGGTAGCCAAGGCAGCCGATCAGTTTCAGAAGCTTTACACCGCCTACCGCGAAACGGACTGCGAGCTGGCCGAAATCAACCCGCTCATCCTCACCGGTAGCGGCGACATCATCGCGCTCGACGCCAAGTTCAACTTCGACTCCAACGCCTTGTTCCGTCATGCCGACATTGTGGAATACCGCGATCTCGAGGAAGAAGACCCGGCCGAAATCGAAGCCAGCAAATACGATCTGGCCTACATCCAGCTCGAGGGCAACATTGGTTGCCTGGTGAACGGCGCCGGCCTGGCCATGGCCACCATGGACACCATCAAGCTGTTTGGCGGTGAACCGGCCAACTTTCTCGACGTTGGCGGCGGCGCCACGGCCGAGAAGGTGACCGAAGCCTTCAAGATCATGCTCAAGAACCCGGATGTCAAGGCCATCCTGGTGAACATCTTTGGCGGCATCATGCGTTGCGACGTCATCGCCGAAGGCGTGATCGCCGCTTGCAAGGCGGTCAACCTGCAGGTGCCGCTGGTGGTTCGCATGAAGGGCACCAACGAGGAACTGGGCAAGCAGCTGCTGGCTCAATCCGGTCTGCCCATCATCAGCGCCGACACCATGGCCGAAGCGGCCACGCGCGTCGTCGAAGCCGCCAAGTAAACATCCAGGGGATTCGCCAAAATGTCGATTCTGATCAACAAAGATACCAAAGTCATTACGCAGGGCATCACCGGTAAAACCGGACAATTTCACACTCGCATGTGCCGCGAATACGCCAATGGTCGCGAAGCCTTCGTGGCCGGCGTCAATCCCAAGCGCGCCGGCGAGGATTTCGAAGGCGTGCCCATCTACGGCACCGTAGCCGACGCCAAGAAAGCCACCGGCGCCACGGTTTCGGTCATTTATGTGCCGCCTGCCGGCGCTGCCGCCGCCATCTGGGAAGCCGTCGAAGCCGAGCTCGATCTGGCCATCTGCATCACCGAGGGCATCCCGGTGCGTGACATGCTCGAAGTGCGCAACCGCATGCGTGCCATCGGCAGCAAGACCTTGCTGCTGGGCCCCAACTGCCCCGGCCTGATCACGCCCGACGAAATCAAGATCGGCATCATGCCCGGTCATATCCATCGCAAAGGCCGCATTGGTGTCGTCAGCCGTTCGGGCACGCTCACCTATGAGGCCGTGGCACAGGTCAGCGACCTCGGCATGGGCCAGTCCAGCGCGGTTGGCATCGGTGGCGACCCCATCAATGGCCTCAAGCACATCGACGTGCTCAAGATGTTCAACGACGACCCCGATACCGATGCCGTGATCATGATCGGCGAGATCGGCGGCCCCGACGAAGTCGAGGCCGCACGCTGGGCCAAAGACAACATGACCAAACCCGTGGTCGGCTTCATCGCTGGCGTCACGGCGCCTCCGGGCAAACGCATGGGTCATGCCGGTGCGCTCATCTCGGGCGGTGCCGACACGGCCGATGCCAAGCTGGCAGTCATGGAAGAGTGCGGCATCAAGACCACGCGCAACCCGTCCGAGATGGGCAAGCTTGTGAAAGACGTGCTGGGCTGATCGCATCATGAAAACCGCCAAGCACCGTGTTCTCGGTCTGAGCCTGCTGCAGTTGATGGGCCTGCTGGCCATCCTCGGCATCGTGGCCTGGCTGGTTCTCAACCATTTCGCGCCGGGCGCCTGAGTCGGCAGTCGAATGCCGCCGGCAGGCATCCACCCGCGCCATGAAAAGAAGGCCGTCCGATTCTGTCGGGCGGCCTTTTTTCATGCGGGCTTGTGGTGCCAATGGCGTCACCGCCCTCCGAGGTCGGTTGAGGCGGCCGCCACGCCCCGGCGGGCAAGGCTGACTTGCTGGCTGGTGATCAATTGTCTTCCACGAAGGTCGCCTCGCGTTTCTTGCGGATGGCGGGGAGCGTCACCACGATCACTAGCGCCAAAGCCAGTGCCAACAAGGAAGCCGACAGGGGCCGATCGACAAAGGTGACGAAGTCGCCGCGCGACAGCAACAACGCCCGTCGAAAGTTCTCTTCCATCATGGGCCCCAGGACCAGGCCGAGCAGCAGGGGCGCGCCTTCACAATCGAGTTTTGCCCACAGATAGCCGAGCAGGCCGAACAGCACCGTGACGAAGATGTCGAATACGTTGTAGTTGAGCGAGTAGACCCCGATGGCGCAGAACGTGAGGATCATGGGGTAGAGCAGCCGATAGGGAATCTGCAGCAGCTTCACCCAAAGTCCTACCAGGGGAAGATTCAGGATCACGAGCATGGCGTTGCCGATCCACATCGACGCGATCAGTCCCCAGAATAGCTCGGGATGCGAGGTGATCACTTGCGGGCCTGGCTGGATGTTGTGGATCATCATGGCACCGACCATCAGCGCCATGACGGCGTTACTCGGGATGCCCAGCGTCAGGAGCGGGATGAACGACATCTGTGCGCCCGCGTTGTTGGCCGACTCGGGGCCCGCCACGCCGGCGGGGTGGCCGTGGCCGAAGCGGCTGCCATCCTTGGCCAGTTTCTTTTCGAGGGTATAGGAGGCAAACGACGCGAGTACGGCGCCCCCGCCCGGCAAGATACCCAGCACGGATCCGATGGCCGTGCCCCGCAACACAGCGGGTACGCTTTCGCGGATCTCCTGTCGACTGGGGTACAGCGATCCGATTTTGGCTGAGATCTCCTGACGCATGCCGCGAAGCTCGAGATTGCGCATGACTTCCGTAAAGCCGAATACGCCCAGTGCCACGGCGGCAAAGTTGATGCCGTCCTGCAACTCGGGCACGCCGAACGAGTAGCGCGACAAACCACTGTTGACATCGGTGCCTACCATGCCCAGAAGCAGACCCAGCAGCACCATGCAGATGGCTTTGAGCAGAGCGCCGGAGGCCAGCACCACGGCGCCGATCAGGCCCAGCACCATCAGCGAGAAGTACTCGGCAGGGCCGAACTCGAATGCCACCTCAGCCAACGGTGGGGCAAAGCCGGCGATCAGGAACGTGGCCACGGATCCGGCAAAGAAGGAGCCAATGGCGGCAATCGACAAGGCCGCACCGGCACGGCCCCGGCGGGCCATCTGATGCCCGTCGATGGCGGTGACGACTGCCGAAATTTCGCCGGGCAGGTTCACCAGAATGGCGGTGGTGGAGCCGCCATACTGCGAGCCGTAGTAGATGCCAGCGAGCATGATCAGGCCGGCGATTGGCGGTAGAACATAGGTAATGGGCAGCAGCATGGCAATGGTGGCAAGCGGGCCGATGCCGGGCAGCACGCCGATCAGGGTGCCCAGCAGGGCGCCCAGAAAGGCATAGAACAGATTCTCGGGGCTGACGGCCACCGACAAGCCGAGCAGAATGTTGTCCAGGAGTTCCATGGTGGCAGGGCCTCAGTCGATGAGCGAGGGATAGAGCGGGAAGATCAGGCCCAGGCCCTTGATGAAGGCCAGATGGGCAAAGATCACCAGGAAGAGGGCGTTGGCCAGTGTGGCTTTCCAGCCGAACTGGTAACTGGCCGCACTGCTCACCACAACAAGAACCACCAGGGCCAGATACAGACCCAGAGGCTTCATCAGCAGCCCGAACAGCACCACACTGCCCAGCACCAGGATGATGGTGCGCCAATCGAAGGGCATCATGCGGTTGCGCTCGGCGTTTGGCAGCATGCTGGCGATGGTGATGAGCGCCCCCAGCAACGCCAGAAGTATGCCGAGCCAGAACGGGAACCAACCGGGGCCCATGCGGGCCGCCGTTCCCATGGGGTAAGACGTGGCAAGCCACGCGAAGGCCAGACCGATGGCGACGAACATCGCCCCTGACCGAAAGTCCTTGCCGGACTTGATCTCCATGATGCCATGCGCTCCTGAAAGACACGTTCCCTTCGCGAGGCTCCAGGTTGGCGTGCCGCAGGCGGCCGGGCGATCCCACCGGGATCGTCAGTTCGGAAGGTGCGCAATCATAGAAGAATGTCTGCCGGATCGGTGTGGAAAAGTCCCTACATTTGTCGTCAGAAAAACCCTTGTCCGATGCAAGCTTGACGACAGTTTGGCGACAGCTATTTGAAAGCCATCAGGTGCATGTCCCGACCGTCGGCCTTGGCTCTTGCGGATCACCGATAGAGGCGGAGGGCAGACGCAACAAAGCCCCAGGGCGACTGGCGCCGTGGGGCTTGGGCTGAGCAACAGAGGTTGCCTGATGGTCCATCAACGCCTGTCATTCGGTCTGTGGACCGACATGCTCAGGCAAAGGCGAGGCGGGCTTCCGCCGGCCCTGACGGACGACCGACATGATCCGACGTGGGTCGGAGGCGGGCGGTCGTGCGACGCTCGAGGCCATGGCCTCGAAGCGCGATTACGCCATGGATTTGATGGCGGCAGCCAGACGGCTCTTGTGGCGAGCCGCCTTGTTCTTGTGGATGATGTTCTTATCCGCCACGCGATCAATCACGCCGCTGGCCTTGCGATACACCTCGGTGGCAGCGGTTTGATCGCCGGCCTGGATGGCTTCGCGAACCCGGCGAATCGACGTGCGATACATCGAGCGCAGGCTGGAGTTGTGCTGGTTGAGCGCTGCGGCCTGACGGGCGCGCTTGCGAGCTTGTGCAGAGTTGGCCATGAATATCCGGTTGATGTAGTGCAGTTGGTGCAAAGCCAGCAAGTTTATCTTGCCGGGCAGGATACTGGCAAGCTGGCAGACTGATGTGCGAGAAAAAGCCCGGTAAGACCGGGCCTTGACTGAATGCCACCCCGGCAGGGCTGACATGAAAGAACTTTGGTGCCCAGAAGAGGACTCGAACCTCCACGCCTCTCGGCGCTAGTACCTGAAACTAGTGCGTCTACCAATTCCGCCATCTGGGCATTTCGCTTGAAGCGGGCTGCATTGTAGCAAAAAACCTGGTTCAGCTCTGTTAAGCTTCGCCTTGGCAGTGCAGCCGCCAAATCAAAATTTGAGGAGCACTGCTGCGTTGTTTGCTACCCTCTTGCGAGGGTCGCTTCGCGAAAGAACCGAATTATAGAGAGAAAAAAACATTTTGGCAACTCGAACACCAAAGTCAAAACCCCTCAGCCCGTCGCAACCCCCTGATTTCGATCCGGATGTTCCCACTCGGGAGCGTATTCTGCAGGCCCTGCGTGAAGCCGACGAACCCTTGTCGCCCGAAGCGCTGGCCGAGCGCCTGGGCGTGGTGCGGCAACCGACCTGGGTGGGTTTCGATCGACGACTGGCGGCCATGGAGCGCGACGGCCAGTTGATGCCCAACCGCAAGGGCGTGCTGCTGCTGGCTTCGCGGCTGGATTTCGTGCCGGGCCGGGTGCAGGGGCATCGTGACGGTTTCGGCTTTCTCATCCGCGACGACGGCGGCCCTGATCTGTTCCTGGCTCCGCGCGAGATGCTCAAGGTGCTGCATGGCGATCGCGTGCTGGCCCGCATCAGCGGCGAGTACCGCGGCAAGCCCGATGGCCAGATCGTCGAGGTGCTCGAGCGCGGCACGCAGCACCTGGTTGGCCGCTTGCGGCGCGAGCGCGGCTTGCTCTTCGTGGCGCCGGAAGACCAGCGGGTTCGGCACGACGTGCTGGTGGCCCCGGGCGACGAAGGCGAAGCCCGTGTGGGGCAGGTGGTCACGGTCGAGCTGCTCAGCCAGCCCAGCCGGCATCAGCAGCCCCAGGGCAAGGTGCTCGAGATCCTGGGCGACTACGACGACCCGGGCATGGAAATCGAGATTGCCGTGCGCAAGTTCGACGTGCCGCACGAATTCTCGCCAGCAGCCGAGGCCGCGGCGCGCCGTCTGCCTGAAGAAGTGGTGCGCGACGACCTCAAGGGCCGTTTCGATCTGCGTGATGTGCCTCTGGTGACCATCGATGGTGCCGACGCCCGCGATTTCGACGACGCGGTGTACTGCGAGCCGGTGGAACTGGGCAATGGCACGCGTTCACGACGCGGCTGGCGCCTGCTGGTGGCCATTGCCGACGTCAGTCATTACGTCAAGCCAGGCGAACCGCTCGACGACGATGCCCTGGAGCGCGCCACCAGCGTGTACTTTCCGCGTCGGGTGATTCCGATGCTGCCCGAGTCGCTGTCGAACGGCTTGTGTTCGCTCAATCCGCAGGTCGATCGACTGGTGCTGGTTTGCGACATGGTCATTCCGGCCTCCGGAGCCCGGGCCGGGCAGGTAACGGCCTATCAGTTCTACAACGCCGTCATTCACTCTCATGCCCGCACCACCTACGATCAGGTGTGGGAGGTGCTGTCCGGCGAACCTTCGGGCATGCCGGCGTTGCCCGAGTCGATTCATCCGCCACTGCAGCATCTGTACGAGCTTTTTCAGCTGCTGGCCTCGGCCCGACGCAAACGGGGTGCGATTGATTTCGACACCGTCGAAACCCGCATCGTGTGCGACGACAACGGTCGCATCGAGCGCATCGAACCCTCGCGCCGCAATGATGCGCATCGCCTGATCGAAGAATGCATGCTGGCCGCCAATACCTGTGCGGCCGATTTCCTGCTGCGCAGCAAGCATCCCACCCTGTTCCGGGTGCACGACGGTCCTACCGAAGAGCGTCTGCAGAAGCTTCGCGATTACCTCAAGACGGTCGGGCTTGTGCTGGAAGGGGGCGATACGCCGCAGGCGGCCGATTACGGCAAGGTGCTGCAGGCTGCGGCCGACCGTCCCGATCTGCCACTCATACAAACGATGTGTCTGCGATCCATGCAGGCTGCGGTGTACAGCCCCGACAATCTCGGCCATTTCGGTCTGGCCTATCCGGCCTACGCCCACTTCACATCACCCATCCGGCGCTATCCCGATCTGCTCACGCACCGCGCGATCAAGGCGCTGTTGCAGGGCAAGCGCTATCGGCCGCAACGCCCCGATCGTGCCGTGCCGCGCGGCCAGCCCACCACCGACGACAGCGAACTGGCGGCCTGGGAGGAGTTGGGCATGTGGTGCTCCTCGCGCGAGCGACGCGCCGACGAGGCCTCACGCGATGTCGAGGCCTGGCTCAAATGCTGGTACATGCGTGAGCATGTGGGTTCCACGTTTGAGGGCACGGTCACGGGCGTGGCCAGTTTTGGTATCTTCATCACGCTCAACGAGCTCTTCGTGGAGGGCATGGTGCACGTGTCCGAGCTGGGCAGCGACTACTTCCAGTACATCGAAGCCACGCACGAGTTGCGGGGCGAACGCACCGGTCAGCGCTACGGTCTTACCACCCCGGTCACGGTGCAGGTGGCGCGCGTCGATCTCGATTCGCGTCGCATCGAATTCCGCCTTGCCGACACCCCCAAGAAATCGGAAGGCGGTGGCCGGCGGGCCTCTGAACCCACAGCCGCACCAGAGGGCCAGGCCGTGGCGTTGCCACCCATGCCGCCGGCGCCGCAGCGCAAGGGTGGTAAACCCAAGCCAGGTGCGGCAAAAGGCAGTGGCCCTGGCGCGCTGTTGAAGCCTTCGGCATCCGCTGCGCGTGCCGCGCTGGCTTCGGGGTCGGGAGCACCTCCCGCCGAGGCAACACCTGCCAAAGACACGAGCGACCGCGCGGCAGGCAAGTCGGCCCGCAAGTCGCGCCCGGTCCGGAAAGACTCGCGGCGTAAGCGCAACACCTGAGGTCTGCGCGGCCTGGCGTTCTTTCAAGACGCCGGCTCGGCGTCTTCACGGCTGGCGTCATCGAGTCGCTCAAGGGCGTGTTGGTCGAGTTGCAGCCTGGCCGCGCCGGTCAGGTCGTTGAGCTGGTGGCGGCTGGTGGCGCTGGCCAGTGGTGCCGTGATGCCGGGGCGCGAGAGTTGCCAGGCCAGCGCGACCTGAGCCGGGGTGGCGCCAAGCCGTTCGCTCACTTCGTCGAGCGCGCCGAGGATGCGCAGTCCGCGCGGGTTCAGGTACTTCTTGCAGATGTTGGCGCCACGCTTGCTCTTGCCGGCGTCGTCGGCACTGCGGTATTTGCCGGTGAGAAAGCCGCTGGCCAGAGGGTAATAGGTGATCACGCCGATCTCATTGCCCCGGCAAAGTGGCTCGAGTTCGCGCTCATAGCCTGCACGAGCGTAGAGGTTGTATTCGGGCTGCAGGGTGTCGTAGCGGGGCAGATTCTGTCGCGCACTGGTTTCGAGGGCTTCGGCCAGTCGGGGTGCGGTGAAGTTGGACGCCCCGATGGCACGTACCTTGCCCGCCTGCATCAGCTCCTGATAGGTGCCCAGGATGTCGGCCATCGGCACATCGGGATCGTCGTCGTGCGATTGATAGAGGTCGATCACATCGGTTTGCAGGCGCCGCAACGACGCTTCCACGGCCTGTCGGATGTAGGCCGGTTGCAAGCCCACCCGACCGTCACCCATATCCTTGCCCACCTTGGTGGCCAGCACGACCTGATTGCGCTTGCCGCTGCGTGCGAGCCAACGACCGATGAGCGTTTCGGACTCGCCCCCGGTATTGCCCGGGACCCAGCGCGAATAGACGTCGGCCGTGTCGATCAGGTTGAAGCCGGCGTCGACAAAGGCGTCGAGCAGTTCGAACGTGGTGGCTTCGTCGACTGTCCAGCCAAATACATTGCCGCCGAAGGCGAGCGGCGCCACCTGAAGGTCGGAACGTCCGAGAGGGCGCTTGGCAGTCATGCACATCTCCTTTTGCAGGTTGCCGGGTGATTGCAGATTGATCTTAGCAAGTCGGGGATGTCGGTGGCGGCCACATGGCGTCTCTGGCGACCTTGCGTGTGGCGCACAGCCCAGCCCTGCGGAAAACGGGAAAGCTAGGTGTCATTCCCGGTGTCGGCAGCGAATTTCTTGGGTAGACTAGCGCTCCATATGATGTTGCATTTGGCCACGCCACAACATCATCCCGTTTTCATCCGGTTTTTCAGGAGACATTCCATGTTGCTTCAACCCGCGAAGATCAGTGCCGTGGTCGGTGCTGCCCTGCTTGGCGCAGCCGCTCTGCTGCCGGCGCAGGCACAAGAAGAGAAGGCCGTGTCGGTGCTGGCAATCGTCGAGCACCCGGCGCTGGATTCCGTGCGTGATGGCGTGAAAGATGAGCTGGCCGATGCCGGTTATGTCGAAGGCAAAAACCTCAAGTGGGAGTACCAGAGCGCGCAAGGCAATGTGGGTACCGCTGCCCAGATCGCTCGCCAATATGTGGGGGCCCGTCCCGACGTGATCGTGGGCATCGCCACGCCAACGTCGCAGGCGGTGGTGGCCGCCACCAAGGATCTCCCGGTGGTTTACACCGCCGTCACCGACCCCGTGGTGGCCCAGCTGGTCCCCAGTTTCGAGCCCTCGGGCACCAACGTCACCGGCGTGTCCGACGAACTCGCTCTCGAAGAGCAGATCAACCTCATCAAGCGCATCCTGCCCGATGCCAAGCGGGTGGGCATGGTCTACAACCCGGGCGAAGCCAATTCGGCCGTGGTCGTTGAGCGCATGAAAGAGCTCCTGCCCAAGCACGGCATGGAGCTGGTTGAGGCGGCTGCGCCGCGCACGGTGGATGTCAGCTCCGCGGCCGGGCGCCTTGCCGGCAATGTCGACGTCATCTATACCAGTACCGACAACAATGTGGTGTCGGCCTACGAGTCACTCGTGAAGATGGGCAACGACACCAATACGCCGCTCATCGCTGCCGATACCGACAGCGTCAAGCGTGGCGCCATCGCGGCTCTTGGCCTCAACTACTACGACATCGGCCGGCAAACGGGCAAGATCGTGCTGCGAATCTTCGAGGGCGAAGCCCCCGGCGACATTGCCTCGCAGCGCAGCGACAATCTCGATCTCTTCGTCAATCTGAAGGCTGCCGAAGCTCAGGGTGTCGAAGTGCCACAGGCTGTCATTGATGATGCCGCCGAGGTGATCCAGTAATTCGGACAGGGCCGCGGGTCGGACTCTCGGTCGCTCCCATGTGGCCCATGGCGTCAGCCGGCAATCATTCGATGGCAAGCACTTTCGTCAGGAGCTTGCCGGCCGGCGCCGCACTTCTTCCCTGGTTATTGCCATGAGTCACGGCCCGGTCAATCCGGGCCGTCGACGTCGTGCGCCCCCAACGGATTCCTGCCATGTCTCTGTTCTCAATGATGGGCGCTCTGGAGATCGGGCTCATTTTTGGCCTGGTTGCTCTTGGCGTTCTCATCTCGTTTCGTGTCTTGCGCTTTCCCGATCTCACGGTGGACGGCAGCTTCCCGCTGGGTGCTGCGGTGGCAGCCGTGCTCATCATCAACGGTTTCGATCCCTTCACGGCCACCTTCGTTGCCATGCTGGCCGGTGCCGTGGCTGGGTTCATCACCGGTTGGCTCAATGTGAGCCTGCGCATCATGGATCTGCTCGCCAGTATCCTGATGATGATCGCTCTCTATTCGATCAACCTGCGCATCATGGGGCGGCCCAACATCCCGCTCATCATGGAGCCCACGGTGTTCTCCCTGAGCCTGCCGGGCTGGTTCCCCGATTACATCGAGCGGCCGCTATTGCTGGTGCTGGTGGTGATCGTGGCCAAACTCGTGCTGGATTGGTATTTTGCCACCCGCAGTGGCCTGGCCATGCGGGCCACGGGGTCGAATCCGCGCATGGCGCGCTCACAAGGCGTGGCCACGGGGCGTTCGATTCTGGGGGGCATGGCGTTGTCCAACGCCCTGGTGGCGCTGGCGGGGGCACTGTTTGCCCAAACGCAGGGTGGTGCCGACATCTCCATGGGCATCGGCACCATCGTGATCGGCCTGGCCGCCGTGATCGTGGGCGAGAGCATCATGCCCTCGCGTCGTATGGTGATCATCACCTTGTCGGTGATACTCGGCGCCATTCTGTATCGCTTTTTCATCGCGTTGGCGCTCAACAGCGATTTCATCGGTCTGCATGCCCAGGATCTGAACCTGGTCACTGCCGTGCTGGTGACCATCGCTTTGGTGTTGCCGCTGATCAAACGCAAGTTCAAACGGGCCAAGGCGGCCGTCAAGGAGTCCTGAGATGCTGCGCGCCAATAACCTTGCCATCACCTTCAATCCTGGCACGCCCATCGAAACTCGCGCCTTGCGCGGCATGAGTCTCGAAATCCCGACCGGGCAATTCGTCACCGTCATCGGTTCCAACGGTGCCGGCAAATCCACGTTTCTCAACGCCGTGTCGGGCGATCTCGCGGTCGATTCCGGCACGGTCGAGATCAATGGTGTGGATGTCACGCGCAAGCCGGTCTGGGAGCGCGCCAACCTGGTGGCGCGGGTGTTCCAGGATCCCCTCGCGGGCACCTGTGAAGACCTCACCATCGAAGAGAACATGTCGCTGGCGTGGTCGCGGGGTCAGAAGCGGGGATTCCGGTCGTCGCTCAACGGCGAGCTGCGCGAGCAGTTTCGCGAGCGGGTGGAGATTCTCGGGCTCGGGCTGGAAAATCGATTGAACGACCGCATCGGCCTGCTGTCTGGCGGTCAACGCCAGGCGGTCAGCTTGTTGATGGCGGCGTTGCAGCCGTCACGCATCCTGTTGCTCGACGAACATACGGCTGCGCTCGATCCCCGAACGGCAGCGTTCGTGCTCGATCTCACGGCACGGATCGTGGCCGAGAAGCAGCTCACCACCATGATGGTCACGCACAGCATGCGACAGGCCCTGGATGTGGGCGATCGCACGGTGATGTTGCATCAGGGGAAGGTGGTGCTGGATGTCTCGGGAGACGAGCGCAAGGGGCTCGATGTGCCCGATCTGTTGAAGATGTTCGAGAAGGTTCGCGGCGAAACGTTGGCCGACGACGCCTTGTTGCTCGGCTAGCGTCGCGGGCCACTCGGGCGGCGCCCGGCAGGGCAGGGAACACTTCCTGAACTGCCGGGCATTTTTTTTACCCGGAGCGCCGATCAGATGTAGTGCTGGGTCACGCTGGGGTAGCGGCGCGACACGTCATCCATCGTTTCTACGGTGGCGTCCCAGGTGGCGCCGAGGGCGCGAGCCTTGTCGACCACATAGTTCACCAACAATGCTACGGGATGAAAGCGGGCTTGCTGCTCGGCAACCATCTGGCGCAACAACTGGCGCTCGGTGGCGTCGGTCAAGCGGAAATCAGCGTTCAGTACGGTGTTGGCCATGGTATGTGCTCCTTGGAAAATCTGTTCAATCACTAGGGTTAACCCGAATTATAGGGAAAACCCTAGTCGAATGCAAGCCATTTCATGGGGTAAACCCTAGATTTCCATGATTTCGGATATTTTCCTGGGAGCGTGGCGGTTTTTCCACGCACGATTGGCGTAAAAAAAGCCCCGCGCAGCGAGGCTGGCGGGGCTGGGTGTCTGGCCTGTCGGGCGATCGGCTTAACTGCCGCGCTGACGGCGGGCGTTCTCGGCGATACGCATGCGCAGGGCATTGAGCTTGATGAAGCCGCCGGCATCGGCCTGATCGTACGCACCACCGTCGTCGTCGAACGTGGCGATATTCTGGTCGAAGAGGCTGTTGGCCGAATCCCGTGCCACCGTATACACATTGCCCTTGTAGAGCTTGAGGCGTACCCAGCCATTGACCATGGTCTGGGTGTGGTCGATCAGCACCTGCAGCGCCTCACGCTCCGGGCTCCACCAATAACCGTTGTAGATCAGGGTGGCGTAGCGGGGCATGAGGTCGTCTTTGAGGTGTGCCACTTCGCGATCCAGTGTGATCGATTCGATGGCGCGATGGCCGCGCAGCATGATGGTGCCTCCGGGCGTTTCGTAACAGCCACGCGACTTCATGCCCACATAGCGGTTTTCCACCAGATCCAGCCGACCGATGCCGTGCTTGCCACCGAGCTCGTTGAGGCGGGTGAGCACCTGGGCTGGGCTCATGGCCTCACCGTTGATCGCCACGATGTCGCCTTTCTCGTAGGTGAGATCAATGTACTCGGGCGAATCGGGGGCGGCTTCGGGCGAGACCGTCCAGCGCCACATGGCTTCTTCGGCTTCGGCTTTGGGGTCTTCGAGGTGCCGGCCCTCGTAGCTGATGTGCAGCAGGTTGGCATCCATGGAGTAGGGCGCGCCACCCTGCTTGTGCTTCATGTCGATGTCGATGCCGGCCGCTTCCGCGTAGGCGAGCAGCTTCTCGCGCGAGAGCAGATCCCACTCGCGCCAGGGGGCGATCACCTTGATGCCGGGCTCGAGGCCGTAATAGCCCAGTTCGAAGCGTACCTGGTCGTTGCCCTTGCCGGTGGCACCATGCGACACGGCATCGGCACCCACCTGGCGGGCGATCTCGATTTGACGCTTGGCAATGAGGGGCCGGGCAATCGACGTGCCGAGCAGGTACTCACCTTCGTAGATGGTGTTGGCGCGGAACATCGGGAACACGAAGTCGCGCACGAATTCTTCGCGCAGGTCGTCGATGAATATGTGCTCGGGCTTGATGCCGAACTTGAGCGCCTTGGTGCGTGCCGGCTCGAGTTCGTCGCCCTGGCCGATATCGGCGGTGAACGTGACCACGTCGCACTGGTATGTATCTTGCAGCCATTTCAGGATGACCGAGGTGTCGAGCCCGCCGGAATACGCGAGGACGACCTTCTTGACTTCACTCATGGGAGGTTCCGTTGAAATGAGGGATCGCAGGGGTGCCGGTCTTGTCGAGCAGCGACACGGACAAAAATGTTGGAGGCGATTGTAACGCTGGTCCCGGGTCACGCTGGCGCTTCGCGCCAGTCTTGCCCGGGATGACGCTTTCTTCGTGGCTGTGATGGGGGCGTTACACCGCGGAACGTCACCCCGGGCTTGATGCGGGGCCGGGGTCTCGGCCGGGATGACGTGCTCTTCGTTGCCGCCATGCTGGCCTAGTGATGATCTCTTCCTGCCTGTGGGTTATTGCGGGCCGAGGATGAGGAATTCCATCAGGGCCTTTTGCACGTGCAGGCGGTTTTCGGCTTCGTCCCAGACGACGCTTTGCGGGCCGTCGATGACGTCGGCGGTGACTTCTTCGCCGCGGTGCGCGGGCAGGCAGTGCATGAAGAGGGCGTTGGGGGCGGCCATGTCCATCATGTTGATATCCACGCACCAGTTGGCGAAGGCCTTGCGGCGGGCTTCGTTTTCGGCCTCGTAGCCCATGCTGGTCCAGACGTCGGTGGTGACGAGGTCGGCGCCGCGGCAGGCTTCGAGCGGGTCGTCGAACACCTTGAGGTGTCGCGGGCTGATGTCGCGGATGCGGTCGGCCTCGAGGGTGTAGCCCTCGGGGGCCGAGACGTGCACCACGAAGTCGAGCAGCTCGGCCGCCTGCAGCCAGGTGTAGGCCATGTTGTTGGCGTCGCCGATCCAGGCCACGGTGCGGCCCTCGATGCTGCCCCGGTGTTCGATCCAGGTGAAGATGTCGGCCAGAATCTGGCAAGGGTGAAATTCGTTGGTGAGGCCGTTGATCACCGGCACGCGCGAGTGCGAGGCAAAGCGCTCGAGCCGGGTCTGCTCGAAGGTACGGATCATCACCAGATCGACCATGCGCGACACGACGCGAGCGGTGTCTTCGATGGGTTCGCTGCGACCCAGCTGGCTGTCGGTGGTGGTGAGGTGAATGACCGATCCGCCCATCTGATACATGCCGGCCTCGAACGACACGCGGGTGCGGGTGCTGGCCTTTTCGAACACCATGGCCAGGGTGCGGTCGTGCAGCGTATGGTGAGGTTCGTAACGCTTGAAGCGGTCTTTGATGAGGCGAGCGCGCTCAAGGAGGTAGAGCACCTCTTTGCGATTGAAATCACGAAACTGCAGGAAATGCCGCAAGGGGCCAGGCGGTGAGGTGGTCATGAGGTTCTCCGGCAATGGCGGGGCTCAGGCGCTGCCATCGAGGAAGCGTTGAATCACGGGTACGAGACGGGCCACGAGTTCGTCGGCCTCGGCCTGTTGCAGGATCAACGGCGGCAGCATGCGCACGGTGCGCTCGCGCGTCACGTTGACCAGCAGCCCGGCCTCGAGCGCGAGCCGCGGAATGGCCGGGCACGGACGATCGAGCTCCACGCCGAGCATGAGGCCGCGGCCGCGAATCTCGACCACGCCGGGTGTGCCGGCCAGCGTCTGCTCGAGCTGCTGCTTGAGATGGGCGCCCATGGTTTGGGCGTTTTGCAGCAGCTGGTCGTCGGCCATGGTTTGCAGCACGGTGAGTGCGGCGCGGCACACCAGCGGGTTGCCGCCGAAGGTGGTGCCATGACTGCCCGGGGTGAAGACATTGGCGGCACGCCCGGCCATCACGGTGGCGCCGATGGGCACACCGCCACCCAGGCCCTTGGCCAGTGTCATCACATCCGGCTTGATGTCGGCCCACTGATGGGCAAACCATTTGCCGGTGCGACCGATGCCCGACTGCACTTCGTCGATGATCAGCAGCCAGCCGCGTTCGTCGCAGAGCTGGCGCACGGCACGAAGGTAGTCGAGATCGGCGGGCCGGATGCCGCCTTCGCCCTGAAGGGTTTCGAGCATGACGGTATTGACGCGGGGTTCGGCGTCGGCCGCCTCACGGATGGCATCGATGCTGTTGAAAGCCACCTGGAGAAAACCGCTGGGCATGGGCGTGAAGCCCTCGCGCGCCTTGAGGCTGCCGGTGGCTGCCAGTGTGGCCAGGGTGCGGCCATGCCAGGACGACTCCATGGTGATGATGTGCGCCTCGGGGTTGCCGTGTTGATGACCGTAGAGGCGAGCGAGCTTGATGGCGGTTTCGTTGGCCTCGGAGCCGGACGACGTGAAAGCCACCTCCTGCATGCCCGAGAGCTCGACGAGGCGCTCGGCCAGTGCGGCCTGCTGCGGGATTTCGTAGAGGTTGGACACGTGCAGCACCTGCGCGGCCTGCTCGGCGATGGCCTGGACGAGCCGCGGGTGGGCATGGCCAAGCCCGGAGACGCCAATGCCCGATAGGGCGTCGAGGTATCGCTTGCCTTCGGTATCCCACAACCAGACTCCCTCGCCATGGGAGAAAGCGACCGGCAAACGGGCGAAGATGTTGGACAGAACCGAGGACATGCGAGCGACTCCAGCGCAGGGAACAGGCGTGAGGGGCAGAGACAGCGACGGCCGGATGACGGCGCCTCACCCGTGTATCGGGGTGCGACACGATTCCGACCGCAAAATGCAATGATACTTGAGATTGCCCTGGGCTCGCCCGGTAGGCGTGCACTAGAATGTGGTCTGCGCACACAGGTTGCCGGTGTCGACCGGCCTCGTTGTCTCCGGGGCGGGCACCGCACGCAGGGCGGCTTGCACCGCCCGTTGCCAGCCTCACGTTGGCGCCATCACAGTCATGACCACACCGGTTCAGCAGTTCATCCTCCATGGCATCACCGAGTCGGGTGCGCGATTTCGTCCGTCCGACTGGGCCGAGCGTCTTGCCGGCGTGATGTCCCGGTTCCGGCCTCCGGGGAGCCGGGCCAGTCCGTACACCTATTCGCCCTATTGCGTGCCCACCGTGATCGACGGCGTGAAATGCGTGGTGATCGACGAGCGGCTACGCGAGATCGAGCCGCTCGCCTGGAAGTTCGTGGTCGATTTCGGTCGCGACAACGGTCTGCAAACGTCGCACGCCTGCCTCCTGCCCGAGGTGCCCGCGGCCCCGGCGCTGCGTCGGGTGGTCTGATTCTGCGCCTGCGGCGGTGCCTGCCCCCACCACCAGGGCGCGGCAGGCACCGCCGTTCGTTCTGGCTCAGCCGGTATTGCGCAGACCGGCCGCCACGCCATTGATCGTCATGTGCAGGCCATTGCGCTCCCGTACCTCGGGCTCTTCGCCCGCGTCCAGGCTCTGGCGATGCCGGCGCAACAGTTCGATTTGCAGGTGATTGAGGGGGTCGAGGTAGGCAGTGCGATTGCGAATCGAACGGGCCAGGTGCGGCTGCCGCTCGAGCAGGTAGCGCTGGTCGGTGATTTCGCGCACCACGGCAACCGTGCGTTCCCATTCCTGACGAATCTGGCCGAAGATGTTTTGCCGCAATTCGACGTCGGCCACCAGGCTGGCGTAGCGCGAGGCAATGGCCAGGTCGGTTTTGGCCAGCACCATCTCCAGGTTGGACACCAGATTCCGGAAGAAGGGCCAGTCGGCGGCCATCTGGCGCAGCTCGGCCAGGCGCGCTTCGCGTTGCGCCGGATCCTGATCGAGCCAGGTGGTGATGGCCGTGCCCACGCCATACCAGCCGGGCAGCAACAGGCGGCATTGGGCCCACGAGAAACTCCAGGGAATGGCGCGGAGATCTTCGATGCGGGCCCCTTTCTTGCGGGATGCCGGGCGCGAGCCGATGTTCAGCGCGGCGATCTCGTTGATGGGCGTGGATTCGAAGAAATACTGGGCAAAATCCGGTGTGTCGTAGATCAGTGCGCGGTAGGCTGCGCGCGCATGGGCCGATAGCTGCTGCAGCAGCTCGCCATATTGTTGCAGGGCCACGTCTTCATCGGCCACGCTGGCGGCCGACAGGCTGGCCTGCAGGGTGGCCGACACCAGCAGTTCGAGGTGCCAGCGGCCGGTTTGAGCTTCGTTGTACTTGCTGTAGATGACTTCGCCCTGCTCGGTGAGACGCAGCTGGCCGGCCACGGTGGCCGGCGGCTGCGCCAGAATGGCGTCGTAGCTCGAACCACCACCACGGCCTACCGTGCCTCCGCGGCCATGGAACAGGCGCAGCGTGATGCCACGATCGCCAAACACGGCCACCAGCTCGCGCTCGCACTGGTAAAGCGCCCAGCTCGAGGTGAGGATGCCGCCATCCTTGTTGCTGTCGGAGTAGCCCAGCATCACCTCCTGCTGCCCGTTCTGGCTCACTCGCACGCGCTCCTGCACTTCGGGCAGGTCCAGCCAGCGCGTCATGATGTCGGGGCCGTTCTCGAGATCTTCGATGGTTTCGAACAATGGCACGACCATCAGACCCTCGTTGGGCGAGGGCGTGCTGCCCGGTCGAATCAGTCCGGATTCTTTCTGCAGCACCAGCACTTCGAGAAGATCGGAGAGGGTTTCGGTGTGCGACACCACGGTCTGGCGTACCAGATCGGCGCCGAAACGTTCGCGCAGTCGGTGGGCGGTTTGCAGAATGGCCAGTTCGCGCGTGGTTTCGGCCGAGTAGTCGAGCCAGGGCGAGAGCAGGGGGCGGGGCTGACGCAGCTCGGTACGCAGCAGTTCGAGTCGCTGCTCTTCCGACAGCGCCGCGTAGTCGGGCGTGACCCCGGCGACCGCCAGCAATTCGGTGAGCACGCGCTCGTGCACATCGGAGCTCTGACGCAGGTCGATGGTGGCGAGGTGAAAGCCGAAGACGGCCACCGCCCGCTGCAGCCCGGCCAACCGCAGGCGCAGGATGGGGGTGGCCTTCTGGTCGACCAGGGCGCGTGCGACGATCTGCAGATCGTCGGCCAGCGCCTGCGCATCGGTATAGGGTTCAGCGGGCGCCGCCGGCCGCGGCCCCGGGTTGTGGCCCAGCACGGTGGTGGCCGTGGCGGCCAACCGTGCGTAGATTCCGATGAGGGCGCGGCGATAGGGTTCGTCCACCCGGTGAGGCGAGGTATCGGGCGAACGCGCCGCCAGTTCGCGCAGGTCGGTCGGCGTGGGCCCGAGCAGGGCGCTCAACGACAGTTCGGCGCCCAGGTCGTGGACTTCGCCCAGATAGTGTTCGAACGCCGTGATCGCCTGCTGGCGGGCTGCATGATCCAGCGTGTGCTGGTCCACATTGGGGTTGCCGTCGCGGTCGCCGCCAATCCAGCTGCCCATGCGCAGAAAGGTGGGCAGTGGCGCAGGTGGCGGTGCAAAAGGCGAGGCGTCGGGTTCGGAATGCAACCATTCGGCCATGTCGGCATACAGCGCCGGGATTTCACGCAGAAAGGTCTGACGATAGAACGCGAGGGCGTTCTCGATCTCGTCGGCCACCTGTAACCGCGTGTTGCGCAGCAAGCGCGTTTGCCACAGGGTGGTGATGCGGCCGAGCAGCGCGCGTTGCAGTTGGCGCTGCTCTTCGGCGGTGAGCGGTTGATCGCGCCGTGGCAGCAGGCGTGCGATGGCATGGTGGTTATCGAGCGTGCTCTTGCGTTGAACCTCGGTGGGGTGCGCGGTGAGCACCGGCATGAGGCAGGCGTCGCTCAGCAGTTCGCGCACGGCTTCGCTGGCATGGCCGCGATCGGCCAGCGCGGTGAGCGTGTGGCGCAGCGTGCCGCGCTCCGGGGTCGGGTCGGCCAGCTGACGTTGGCGTCGCTGGCGATGCTGATCGTGGTCTTCGGCAATGTTCGACAAATGCAGGAAGTAGGTAAAGGCCCGGACCACCAGGTTGACCTGCTCCTGCGGCAGGTTCTCGAGCGTTTGGGCCAGTGCCCTGGCCGCCGCCGGATCGTTGTCGCGCCGAAACGCCACGGCGTTCTGCCGAATCGACTCGATGGTGTCGAACATGGCTTCGCCTTCGTGGGCGTGTATCACTTCGCCGAGCAAGCGCCCGAGCCAGCGAATGTCTTCGCGCAGGGCGCGATCGGTATCGGCGTGCTGGTCGAGGTTGGGGTCGAGAGGCATGGGGGTCTCCGGCAATGGCATGGAATTCTGGGTGGCGCGAGAGCGGCCATGTTGCCCCGCATCATAACCGTGTGTTGGCGTCGTCCACGGGGTCGACGGCCGCGGCGCGAGCGGTCAGGACAGGCGGTTGGCGGCAGGGCTGGGGCGATATACTGCCAGTGAGGAACTTCCCGACGATTCTCCCTTGACAAAGGTCGTCCATGACTCAGCCGGATTCCGTTGCGGCGGCACCGAGCGTGCAGCATTGGGTGTTGCGCAAGAATTGTTCGTTTACCCCGCGCCAGGTGCTGTACTTCTACCTCTCGCTCACGATCGTGGCCTTTGCCATCGCGTTGTGGTTTGCCGCTCGCGGGCTTTGGCTGGTGCTGCCCTTCACGCTGGTCGAGAATGTCCTGCTCGCCGTGGCGCTGCTGGTGTATGCCCGCCACGCGCTCGATCGTGAATGCGTGTGGCTGCACGATGGCCATTTGCGGGTCGACGTGGTGCGCGCCGATCGTGTTACGCAATACCGGTTTCCGGCCACCTTCACGCGGCTCGAATGGCGGGGCAGGCGGCGTGATGTGCTCTGGCTGCGCCATGGCCATCACGCCGTGCGGGTGGGGTGTTTTCTGACGCCGCGTGGGCGCCGCCGATTTGCCGCAGAATTGCAGCGTGCGCTGCGCCACGAGGCAGCGCCGCCGCCAGGGGCCGCTGCGTCAGCGCTGGCGCCGCAGATGACGGGGCCGCAAGCCTGAGGCTGCCAGCGTTGCAAAATACAAGGTAGCGGCAGCGGCCACTACACCCAGCAACAGAGCGCCGCGCTCCAGCGGGTTCGATTGCAGGGCCAGCCAGTCGATGCGGCCATCCAGCCATGCAAGCGCGGCACCCATCACCACCAGGCCCAACGCCAGCCGACAGGCAAATGCCGCCCAGCCGGAGCCCGGTTGATAGATGCGGCGCTGCAGCAAACCGCGCAGCAGCAAGAGGGCATTGATGCCTGCCGCCAGCCCGATCGACAACGCCAGCCCGGTGTGGCCGAGCCATGGCACGAAGAGCAGGTTGAGGCATTGCGTGACCACCAGCACGCCGATGGCGATGCGCACCGGGGTACGGATGTCCTGGCGGCCATAGAAACCCGGGGCCAGAATCTTCACGCTCAACAGGCCCACCAGGCCCACGGCATAGGCCATGACAGCTGTGCGGGTGGCCAGGACGTCGGCAGCACCAAAGGCCCCATAATGAAACAGCGTGGCCACCAGGCCGTCGGCCAGCAGGGCCAGGCCCAGGGCTGCGGGCAACCCGGTGAGCAGCATCAGGCGCAGGCCCCAGTCGAGCAGCTGGCTGTAGCCGGCCGTGTCTTCCGCGGCGAAGGCGCGCGACAGACTGGGCAGCAGCACGGTGCCCAGGGCCACTCCGAGCAGGGCGGTCGGAAACTCCATCAGGCGATCGGCAAACGACAGCCACGTCACACTGCCGGGCGTGAGCCAGGTGGCAATGTTGGTGTTGATGATGATGGAAATCTGCGCCACCGAGACACCCAGGGTGGCGGGAATCATCTGGCGCAGCACGCGTTGCACCGTGGCGTCGCGCCAGGCAGTGCCCACCTGCAGGCTCCAGCGTGGCGTCAGACCCATGCGCTTGAGGGCGGCCCATTGCACGGCCAGCTGGGCGATGCCACCGATCATCACGCCCACCGCCAGGGCGTAGATGGGCGGCTCGAAATACGACACCAGGCCGATGCTGGCGCCGATCATCGCCAGGTTCAGCAAGACCGGGGTGAAGGCCGGCACGGCAAAGCGCTGCCAGGTGTTGAGTACGCCCGAGGCGAAGGCAATGAGCGACATGCACACGATGTAGGGAAACATCATGCGTGTCATCCACACGGCGGCAGCAAAGTCGTCGGCGCGCGCGCTGTCGCGCAGGCCACTGCCGACCAGGGTAACCACCAGCGGTGCCGCGAAGATGCCGATGGCGGCCACGGCCATCAGTGCCAGTGTGAGCAGCAGGGCCACGCGATCCAGCAAGGGCCGTACGCCCTCGTCGCCATGCTCGTGGCGGGCAGCGCCAAGAATGGGCACGAAGGCCTGAGCAAACGCGCCTTCGGCAAACAGGCGTCGCAACAGGTTGGGAATGCGAAACGCGACCCAGAAGGCGTCGGTGAGCGGGCCGGCGCCAAAGGCGCGGGCAATGAGAATGTCGCGCACCAGACCCGTGATGCGCGACAGCAGGGTAAGGCCACTGATGGTGGCCGAGGATCGCAGCAGGCTCATGACGACGGAGGGGATTTACCGCAAAGCCTGGCCACGCGGGGAGCCTGGGCCTCGCCGGCCGCGCTGACGCGGCCTGGGGTCGGCATGAGCTTACTTCGGCGCCATGCGGATGGCGCCATCGAGCCGGATGGTTTCGCCGTTGAGCATCTCGTTGGTGATGATCTGGTTCACCAGTTTGGCGTAATCCTGTGGCGTGCCGAGGCGTGACGGGAATGGGATGCTGGCGGCCAGCGAATCCTGCACCTCTTGCGGCATGCTGTCCATCATGGGGGTGCGGAAAATGCCGGGCGCGATGGTGACGCAGCGAATGCCCACCTTGGCGAGGTCGCGGGCGATGGGCAGGGTCATGCCCACCACGCCACCCTTGGAGGCCGAGTAGGCTGCCTGACCGATCTGACCGTCGTAGGCGGCCACGGAGGCGGTGTTCACGAGCACGCCGCGTTCACCGGTAGGTTCGGGTTCGTTCTCGCCCATGGCCGCCGAGGCCAGGCGAATCATGTTGAACGTGCCGACCAGATTCACCATGATGGTTTTCTGGAAGAGGTCGAAGGGGTGGGGGCCATTCTTGCCGACGGTGCGATGGGCCGTGGCGATGCCGGCGCAGTTGACCAGCCCGAACAGCGAGCCCAGCTCACGCGCCTTGGCCACGGCAGCCTGGGCGTCGGTTTCGGAGGTGACGTCGCAATGCACGAAGGTCTGTTTGAGTTCGCTGGCCAGCGCCTGGCCAAGCGAATCCTGTACGTCGGCAATGACTACCTTGGCACCCTGCTCGGTGAGCATGCGCACGGTGCCGGCGCCGAGGCCGGATGCGCCGCCGGTGACGATGAATACCTTGTTGGTGATTTCCATGAGGTTTCCTGGTGGTGTGGCAAATGACGGTTGATCAGTCGAGGGCAGCGAACAGGCGGGCCTTGATGTCGTCGACCGAGCCCACGCCTTCGATGCGGCGATAGCGTGGTGCCTGGTTGGGTTCGGCCTCGGCCCAGTCGCGGTAGTAGTCGATCAGCGGACGGGTTTGTTCGCGATACACCTGAAGGCGCTTGCGCACCGTCTCTTCGCGGTCGTCGTCGCGTTGCACCAGCGGCTCGCCGGTGACGTCGTCGGTGCCTTCAACCTTGGGCGGATTGTGGGTGACGTGGTAGGTGCGACCGCTGGCCGGATGCACCCGACGGCCGCTCATGCGGTCGATGATTTCGTCTTCGGGCACGTCGACCTCGATGACGTAGTCGAGCCCGACACCGGCCTCACGCAGCGCGTCAGCCTGCGGGATGGTGCGCGGAAAGCCGTCGAACAGGTAGCCGTTGGCGCAATCGGGTTGTTGCAGGCGATCGCGAACCAGACCGATGATGATGTCGTCGGGCATCAGGCCGCCGGCGTCCATGACCTGTTTGGCCTGCTGGCCGAGCGGGGTGCCGGCCTTGACGGCGGCGCGCAGCATGTCGCCGGTGGAAATCTGCGGGATGTTGAAGCGTTCGCGCAGAAATGCAGCCTGGGTGCCTTTGCCGGCGCCCGGAGCGCCAAGGAGGATGAGACGCATGTGGAAATCCTGATACGCGGGTTTGGTTGGAATGTCGGCCCTGACGGGGAGGGTGTGCAGCCGCGTCTGCTCACCCCCGGCACGCCGATTCGACCCAGATTCGAAATTCGTTCAAACCTGTAAGCATTGCACGAGGCTGGCGGGTCGGTCAAATGCGCCCTGAGTTGGGTATGACAGTAGGCATCGCTCACTCCCGCTGCTGGAATACGGCCCGCACGCGTTTGAGATCGGCAGGGGTATCGACGCCGCGGGCCGGTGGCCAGGGGCTGTCGAACACCATGATGGTGTGGCCGTTTTCCAGCACACGCAGTTGTTCGAGCGATTCCAGCGACTCGAGACGACCGGCCGGCAATTGCGGAAATTGCCGCAAGAAGCCGGCCCGATAGGCATACAAGCCAACGTGCAGCCTGGCGCCCAGCCCCGGTGCCAGGGTATGAGGCTGTTGCGCCAGGTGATCGCGCGCCCAGGGGATGGGTGCCCGCGAAAAGTACAGTGCCCGGCCGCTGGCGTCACACACCACTTTGACGGCGGCCGGGTCGAACAGGGTGTCGGCCTCGTGGATGGCACAGGCGGCCGTGGCAACGGTGGCGGCCGGGTGGCGCTGCAGGCAATCGGCCACCGCCGCGATCAGCGCCGGTTCGACGAGCGGCTCGTCGCCCTGCACGTTGACAACGATGTCGTGGTCGGGCCATGGGCGTCGGGCGCAAACCTCGGCCAGCCGGTCGGTGCCGCTGGGGTGGCTGGCGTGCGTGAGTTCTGCCGAAAAGCCATGGGCCCGGACGGCCTCGGCGATGGCAGGACTGTCGGTGGCCACACAGACTTCGGCGGCACCGCTGGCCTGGGCCTGTTCGGCCACTCGAACCACCATGGGTCGGCCGGCGAGGTCGGCCAGTGCCTTGTTGGGCAAACGGCTGGACGCCGCTCTGGCCGGAATCAGCACCCGCCAGGTCGTGCCGGCGTGTTGAGTCACCGTGGCGCTGCCGTCGGCGCGGGGTCGGTCGACACCGTGCCGTCGAGCTCGCGGGCGGCCGACTCGAGCATGACGGGAATGCCATCGCGCACCGGATAGGCCAGGTGGTCGACCCGACAGATCAGCTCCTGGTGTTCGCGGTCGAAATGCAATTTGCCTTTGCAGAGCGGGCAGACGAGAAGGTCAAGCAAGCGAGGATCCATGGGGCACCGGCGGTGAAGAAGCAGGCGGACAGGCGCGCACGCGGTCATCCAGCCAGGCTATGAAAGTGGGGTCGTCGAACTGGGCGGCGACCGGGACGCGCCAGAGACGTGTGTCGTGCAGATCCCGGCATTTTACGGCGTCTTTGTCGGTGATCAGAATCACGTCGGCGTCGAGATTGGCGAGCCAGTGTGCGTTGATCGGCGCGTGATCCGGCAGGGCGGCGGCAAACGCCAGGTTCACACCGGAAGTTCGCAGCATGTCGAAGAAGCGCTCGGGGCGACCAATGCCCGCCACGGCAACGATACGGTCTGGCGCGGCCGGCAGGGCGGTCAACTCGGCCTGAATGCCGTCGTGCAGCCGCACGGCCAGGCCTGGCTCGAGATGCATGCCCACCAGCCGCACCCCCGGGGGTGCGGGAGTGGCGATGGCGCCACCCTTGCCGGTGTGGTGCTGCACGATGGCGGCCACCTTTCGCAGCCGGGACGCCGGTTCGCGCAACGGGCCTGCCGGCAGCAGCCGTCCGTTGCCCGTTCCGCGTTCGTCCTGCACCACGATGTCGACATGTCGGCCCAGCGCCAGATGCTGCAGGCCATCGTCGGCCAGGATCACGTCGACCTCGGGATAGGCCGCGCACAAGGCCGACGCGGCGTCGGCGCGCCGGGGATGGACTGCCACGGGAGCGCCCGTGGCCAGAGCGATCAGGGCGGGCTCGTCGCCGAACTGCTCGGCGGCGATATCGCCTCGACCCACTCGGGGCGCCTGGTGACGTGTTTGTGGGCTGCCGTACCCCCGGCTGATGACTCCGGGGTGCCAGCCCCGTTGGCTCAGGGCCTGCACCAGGGCAATGAGGCTGGGAGTTTTGCCGGTCCCGCCCACGTACAGATTGCCAATGACCACCACGGGCACTGGCGCCCAGGATGTGCGGCACCATCGCCGCCGATAGGCGGCGCGCCGCATGGCCTGCGCCCTGCCGTGCAGCCAGGCCAGAGGCAGCAACGCCGTGCTGACAGCCCCGCGCCGCTGCCATTGCCGGTGCAGCCATTGTGTGAGGCGAGCCTTGAGGGGAGTGGACGGAGAACGGGACACGATGCGCGCCGACCTCAGTTGCCCGGCTGGCGGGCCGCAAAGCTGAGGCGTTCGAGACCTACCCGCCGGGCCGCCTGCATGACGTCGATCACGGCCTGGTGCTGCGCCTGGGCATCGGCGTAGATCACCACCAGCGGCGTTTCGTTGAATTGCGTCAACGCCAGCTTGAGGGCCGCATCGAGCGAGGTGGTGCTGCCCGCCAGCGGTCGCCCGGCCACTGCCACCTGGCCCTGGGCGTCGACCTCGATGGCCAGCTCGGACACGGGTGTGGCCTCGGCGCTGGCGCTGGCCGGCAACTGCACGGCCAGCGCACTGACGCGGGTGAATGTGGTGGTGGCGGTGAGGAAGATCAGCATCACCAGCAACACGTCGATCAACGGTATCAGGTTGATCTCGGGCTCTTCGAGCTCGGTGCGGCGGGTAAAACGCATTACGCGGATTCCTCGGCAAGGCGGCCGCGGGGGGCTGCCATTGTCGTGAGCAGGCGGCCGGCCACGCTTTCCATCTCCAGAATGTAATCGTTGACTCGGGCGCGGTACCAGCGCTGGAAGATCACGGCCGGAATGGCCACCAGGATGCCCAGAGCGGTGTTGTAGAGTGCGATCGAAATGCCGCGAGCCAATTGCGCTGGATCACTGCCAGTGGGCGACCAGGCGGCGAAAATTTCGATCATGCCGATGACGGTACCGAACAGGCCCATCAGTGGCGCGACGGCGGCAATGGTGCCAAGGCCGCCGAGGTAGCGTTGCAGCTCGTGCGCCACGCGGCGACCGGCATCTTCCAGGGCGACCGCGATGTCGGCCCGGGGCTGATGGCGGTGACGCAGGCCGGCGGCCAGAATCTGACCCAAGGGCGAGTGTTGCTCCAGACGCTGCAGCAGATCGACCCCCAGCTCGGGGCGACGGGCCAGCGCCTGCGCTTCACTCAGCAGCTCTGGCGGCATCACGCGACTGCGCCGCAAACTCAGGCCTCGCTCGATCACGAGGGCCAGGGCCAGAATCGAGGTTGCCAGCAACGGCCAGATCGGCCAGCCGGCGTCATGGATAATGTCGAGCATGGTGCGAGCCTGTAAGCGAAGCCCGAAGTGTAGCCTTTGTGGTTGGCAGACTGCTATCCACATTTTCTGTGGATAACTCTGTGTGCAAATCGGCATTTCCTTGCTATTTGCGGCTCGTACGGCGCCTGCCAATTTTTGAGGCAATTTTCTGATTTCGGTTTTATCGTTAAAAATCAATGAGATACGACGAAATTTCTTCGTTTCAGAAGCGTGTCATCCTTGAGGGTGACTTGACATCCTATTGTCATTCTTGTGGACAGGTGTCTGTCCGGGAGGCGGCTGCATGGCTTCCCTGAGGGATTCCGACGCGTCGCAAGGCGCCGAGGCCGTGCTCGAAGTGCGACAGCTGAATCGCGCCGTGGCCGAGGTGCTGGAGCATGCTTTCGGCCTGCTTTGGGTGCGGGGCGAGGTGTCGAACTTCGTGCGGGCAGCCTCCGGTCATTGGTACTTCTCGCTCAAAGACGACGCCGCTGCCGTGCGCGCGGTGATGTTTCGCGGTCGCGCCAGCCAGGTGGGGTTCGTGCCCAAGGTGGGTGATCAGGTCGAAGTGCGGGCGCGGGTGTCGCTCTACGAACCCCGGGGTGACTTCCAGTTGCAGGTGCAACAGATGCGCCGGGCCGGGCAGGGCAATCTCTTCGAGGCGTTTCTGCGACTCAAACAGCAGCTCACCGACGAAGGCTTGCTGGCGCTGGAGCGCAAACGCGTGCCGCCCGCGCTGCCGCGGGCCATCGCCGTCGTCACTTCCTTGCGTGCCGCTGCGTTGCGCGACGTGCTGTCGAGCCTGGCACGGCGTGCGCCACACATTCCGGTGGTGGTGTGTCCGGCAGCCGTTCAGGGGGCCGATGCCCCGGCTCAGTTGCAGGCTGCCCTGACCGCCGCCAATCGGCCCGGCGTGGCGGATGTGGTGCTGCTGGTGCGTGGCGGCGGCAGCATCGAGGATCTCTGGGCCTTCAATCACGAGGGTCTGGCGCGCGCCATCGCCGCCAGCCCCTTGCCCGTGATCTGCGGCGTGGGTCACGAAAGCGATTTCACGATTGCCGATCTGGTGGCCGACGTGCGTGCGCCCACGCCGACTGCCGCCGCCGAGATGGCGTGTGTGGCCCGCGACGACCTCTGGCAGCAAGTACAACGCGCCGGCCTCGGCCTGCAGGCGGGCCACGAGCGCCAGCTCGAGCGCCTGGCCCAGCGTCTCGATCGTGCCGCCTTGCGCCTGGTGTCGCCAGTCGAGCGGGTGCGCCGTCAGCAGGAGCGGTTGCAAAATCTCGCGCAGCGACTACGCCGGGCCCAGCACTGGCACCTCACTCAGGCGATGCAACGACTGGCTCGCATCGATCTGCATCGATTGAGCCCGGCACGGGCCTTGCGTCAGCAGCGCGTCGATACCGACCGTCTGGCCGAACGCTTGCACGAGGCACAGCTTCGTTCGATGGTTGGCCAACGCCAGCGGGTCGACACGCTGGCGGCGCGACTGACGGCGCTCGGTCCTGAGCAGACGCTGGCGCGCGGCTACGCCATCGTGCGCGATGCGCAGGGTGGCGTGATTCGGCAGGCAGCTCCCCTGCAGCCAGGGCAGCCCCTGCGGCTCGACCTGGCCGATGGGGCGGCGCAAGTGAGCGTGCAGAAAACCCGGCCGTAGAACCCACCTGCGGCCTACGGTGTGACCTGCGGTAGCCCACGGATGCGGTCGCCCGCTTCGATGCCTCGCTCCTCGAACCAGCCTTGCGCCATCTCGAGTGCCAGACTCACGGGCTCGTCGGCGCAATGGCTCGTGCGCGTTTGCGGCGTCATGTGCTCGATGTTGGTGATGGTGCCGTCGTCGCGCAAGAAGGCCACCGACAACGGGATGAGGGTATTGACCATCCACATGCAGTGCTGCGTTTGCTGATCGAAGACAAACAGCATGCCGTGTCGCGGCCCGAGCGATTCGCGAAACATGAGCCCGCGCTGGGTGTGTGCGGGGGTGCTGGCCACCTCGGCTTCGATCACGTACAGGCCGGCCGACAGCGTGACCGTGGGCAACGCTTGCTGAGCCGAAACCGACCCCGCCACACCGGCCAGAAGCCAGGCCGTCAGAAATGTCAGACACCACCACCCACCCTTGCGCCGGCGCCCCGAGCCGAGGGCCGGACCGCAGAGGTGGGGCGTCATACGCTGGCCGTGATGTTGAGTGCCTGTTTGCCCTTGGGGCCCTGGATCACTTCGTAGGCCACCCGCTGACCTTCCTTCAGGGTCTTGAAGCCGGTCATCTGGATGGAGGAAAAATGCGCGAAGAGGTCTTCGCCGCCGTCGTCTGGGGTGATGAAACCGAACCCCTTGGCATCGTTGAACCATTTCACGGTACCGGTACCGCGGGGAGCGCCGTCGAGATCGGGATCGGCAACAGAGGAGACTTCTGACATGACTAGCCTTTTGTGGGGTGAGAGGCAACCGACGCCGGTAGCCTGCAGCTGGCCGGGATCGGGCCCCTGAACCGCTTCTGTACCGACATTGGGCGTAACGAAATCATCGGAAGTTTGCCGCACACCGTCAAGTAGGGAGTAGCCCCTAGCGGGGCCTTGTTGATTGCACGTAAACCGTGTTATCATAGCGGTCTTGGCGCATTAGCTCAGTTGGTTAGAGCGACGGAATCATAATCCGCAGGTCCGGGGTTCGAGTCCCTGATGCGCCACCAGAATTTCCTTGTTCATCAAGGGCAAACGCCACCTTTCAGGGTGGCGTTTTGCGTTTCTGGTGCCAGCGTTGCGTCGTGGCGCGCCGGCAGGTGCGATCTTGTGAGGGCGCGAGCAAGATAATTCGGGCGTCGTCCGGGCAACTGGCTTATGCTGTCGGGCTAGGCTGCAGCAACTTCGCTGCGGACACCGATTGACCCATGGAGGTCGATATGGACAAGCAAGGTAAAGCGCCCAAAAAGGCAAAGCCCACCCCACCCGCCGCCACCCCAGCGGCTCCGGGATGGCCAACCCAGGGCACGAATGCCGGCATCAAGCAGGCCAGTGCGGTGCACGGTCGCAAACCCTCGGGGAAGGGTGCCGTGCGGGGTCGATGAGTTCAGGGCCGGATGCCGACGCCACTCGGGCTGCCGGTTCGAGTGGCTGGCACAACATGGCAATCGACTGATCCTGGCTGAGCCGCACGGGCTTCATGCCGCCGCGGGTCATCAACGAGGCCAGGATGGCGATCACGGCCGCCGCCATCACGAGGTTGGTCACGATCCGCCACACGAGGCGTGAGCCGGCTGGCCTGGGCGGCACGGCGCCCAAGGCCGCAAGATCGCGAGTGGACAGCAGCAGGGCCGTCGCCAGGAGCGGCGATATCAGCAACGAGATCAAAAGCCACGTGACGCGGTCACGGCCCCGGCTGTAGGCCAACATGGCCACCGCGATACTCAGCACCACCCACAAGCCCAATAAAGGCAGCACGCTTGTCTCCTGTTTGAAAGCACCTCATCGACGAACCCACCGTCTGCTTGCCTGCATCTTCGCATGGCTCGGCGATGCGTCAAATCGTTCCGTGGATTCCATCATGCGGTCACGGGGTGCTTGCGACCCCCTGCCGGGCATTGGTTATGATGCCGAACGCCTTGTTGCGAGCACAGACCTTGCAGCGTCGTTCATCCGCTGCATGTGCCCTGCGACATTCCACATCATGGCAAGGAGACACCATGCAACGTTTTGAGGCGTATCGCCTGCACGAACCCCGGGGCACCGAAAAGCCTGATCTGCGACGCGAAACGCTCTCGGTCGACGATTTGTCGCCCGGCAACGTGGTGATTCGCGTTGCGTATTCGAGCATCAATTACAAGGACGCGCTGATGACCGCCGGGCGCAATCGCATTGTGCGTGAGTATCCGCGCATCGGCGGGGTGGATTACACCGGCGAGGTGATCGAATCGGCTGACGAGCGCTTCAAGCCGGGCGATCCGGTGGTGGTCTATGGTTTCGGCATTGGCGTGTCGCACGATGGTGGCCACACCCAGGTGGCGCGTGTGCCCGCCGATTGGGTCATGCCACTGCCCGAAGGGCTGTCGCTGTTCGAGGCTGCCGTGGTGGGTGTGGCCGGGTATACCTCAGCGTTGGCCCTGCACCATATGGAGCATGATGGCCTGAGTCCCGATCAGGGCCCGGTGGTGGTGAGCGGCGCCTCGGGCGGCTCGGGCAGTTTTGCCGTGGCCATGCTGGCGGCGCGCGGCTATGAGGTGCATGCGATGTCGGGCAAACCCGCAGCGCACGACTTCCTGCGCCAGCTGGGGGCCGCGCAAGTGGTGGCACCGGCACGTGCGCCGCAGAAGCCGCTGGAGCACGCCATCTGGGCCGGTGCCGTCGACACCGTGGGGGCCGAGGTGCTATCGGGGATCCTGGCGCAAACCTGCCGCAACGGCGTGGTGGCCGCCTTTGGCAATGCCGGCGGCAATGATTTCCAGTCGTCAATCCTGCCGTTCATTCTGCGCGGCGTGAAACTGCTGGGTATCAATGGCAACAGTTCGGAGCCGCTGCGTCGCACTGTGTGGCACAAGGTCTGCCACGACTACCGGCTGCGCGACTTCCATCTGTTGGCCAACGTGATTGGCTTCGATGCGCTGCCCGCCACTTGCGAGGCCATGCTGGCCCGGCGCACGCAAGGCCGGGTGGTGATCGACATGGCAGCGTGACGATGACAGCCAGCGAGGGGGTGTCGCGCCCCATCCGTTGGCTCATCCTTCTGGCCTGTGTGTTGCTCTGGGCGGCCCTGCAAGTGATCGGGCCGATCCATCATCGTGCTACCCACGAGGTCGGAGTCGATCTCCCGTTCGGCTGGGTACAGGACGCCGATCACCGGCTCACGCTCGAATCATTCCTCTCGTTGCCCGACACGGCCTTGCAGTGGCACGATCGCCCGCTGGCCGAAGGCTTCAGTGATGCCACGTATTGGCTGCGGTTTGTGGCACCGGCCCAGGCTTTCGACGAAGGCGAGTTGTGGTTCGAGATTCAGCCGGTGTTTGTGGATCACGTGCAGATTTTCTGGCGGCCGCTAGGGGTGGATGGCGTCTGGCACCAGCGCGCGGTGGGCGATCGCGACGCCACTCGCCCGCACGACACCGACATCGATTTCCGGCTGCCGGTAGTGCGGATCCCGCCGCCACCGGTCGCAAGCCCGGGCTACGAGTTTGTGCTGCGAGTGCGGTCCACCAGTTCGATCATGCTCGAGCCGTCGTTCTGGACGCCCGACGCGTTTGCCGCCTATGCGGCCGGCAGCGCGGCCTTCTGGAGCTTTTACTTCGGCATGAGCGTGCTGGCGTCGTTTGTGGCCCTCCTGCTGGCGGCCACCCTGCGCAGCCGACTGCTGTGGTCGGTGTTGCCGTTTTCGCTGAGCTTCCTGCTGGTGGCATGCCTTGAGGGCTTTGTGGGTTGGGGCGGCTCGGCCTGGCGAATGACGCTGCAACATGGTCTCACCGGCTTGCTGGCGCTGTGGGCCTATCCCACGTTGCTCTGGCTGTTTGCCGAAGTGCTGGAGCTGCGCCGCCACTTTCCGCGTGTGTATCGGCTCACCCTGGCCGGGATTGTGGTGGGCCTGCTGATGCCGCTCAGCATGCCCCTGGGGTTCTACGGCGCGGCAGTGGAGTTCGTCACGCTCCTGGTGGCGCTGACCGCACCGCTGATCCTGGTGTGCTCGGTGGTGCTGTGGTGGCGCTCTCGCCTCGATCTGTTCAATCTGGTGTTTGCCCTGGTTCCCCTGGCGTATGTGTTGGGCGGCATGATGGCCGAATTCACCGTCACGGCCTTGATCCCTTATGATCCCTGGATTTACCAGATGTGGAAGTACAGCGTGCTGGTGCACTTGATGCTCACCGTGCTGCTGGTGCTCGTGCTGGGCGTGTTTCGGATCCGTCGCGATCAGCAAATGCATCTGCAGGGCGAGCAGTTGGCGCACGATCTGCGGGTGGAACGCGAGGCACGCTTTCAGCAACGACAATTCATGGGCATGATTTCGCACGAGTTTCGCACCCCGCTCGCCGTCATTTCCGGTGCGATTCAGAATTTGCGGGCCCTGGGCGCGCCCGATGCGTTTGCTGCACGACGCTACGACAAGATCGAGCGCGCCAATCAACGGCTGATCCAACTGACCGACAACTGCCTGGCCGATGCCCGGCTCTCGGCCGGCACCTTGTACGTGGATCGGCAAGCAGTGCGCCTGTTCGATGTGGTCAAAGACGCCGCCAGTCTGGTGGACCTGGTGGACGATCGACGATTGACGCTGGTCTGGCAGGGCACGGAGCGTCGGGGTGGGCTCGACGAGCCAACCGAAGCCCCCGTGTGCGTCGATGCGGCCCTGCTGCGCATTGCCATTTCCAATCTGCTCGACAACGCCGTGAAGTTCTCGCCCGCGGGCACACCAATCCGGCTGGCGGTTGAACAGAAAGATGCTCTCGTCAGCGTGACGGTGAGCGACGCCGGGCCGGGCATACCGCAGAGTCAACTTGCGCAGATCTTCGAACGCTACGCTCAGGCCGGCACGGCCAACGTCGCGCCAGGGCCTGCCGGCTGGGGTTTGGGCCTCTTCGTGGCCAGGCAGATTGCCCGTGCCCACGGCGGTGACCTGCACGTGTTGGCGACCAGTGCCAACGGCAGCAGTTTCGAGCTCACCGTTGCCGTGGATCCTTTACCCCAAGAGGCAGCCCATGGCCCTTGAGGCTCAACCGCGCCTGGCCCTGATCGAAGACCACGCCGATCTGCGCGAAGAGCTGCAGGTGTTTCTGGCAGCACAGGGGTTTTCGGTGTGGACTGCGGCCGATGCCGAATCCTTCTGGCGCATGTTGCATGCACGCCCGGTGGACATTGTGTTGATCGATATCGGCCTGCCGGGTGAAGATGGCTTCAGTGTGGCCAGCTATCTGCGCGAACTGGGGCGTTACGGTCTCATCATTCTCACGGCCCGTGGTGGGCTCGACGACAAACTGCATGGCCTGGCGCTGGGTGCCGATCATTTTCTGGTGAAACCGGTGAATTTTCTTGAACTGGCTGGCCAGATACAGGCGCTTTGGAGTCGATTGAGACGCGATGTCACGGGTGGCAGCGCCGAGGGGCGAGGTCCCGTCGGCGGCGCGGCAAGCGGCAACCCGGAGCCGGCGTGGCGGTTGGATGCCGCCGGCCCCTGCCTGTTCACGCCGCAAGGCAAGTCATTGCCGTTGACCCCGCAGGAAAACACGCTTCTGGCTGCCCTGTTGCAACGACCGGGCGAAGTGATCGCCAAGCAGGAGTTGCACGAGGTTCTGTTCGGCAACACCGAAGACACCGATCTGCACCGTGTGGATGTGGTGCTGAGCCGCTTGCGTCGCAAGGCCATGGCCGAGACCGTTCGTCTGCCGATTCGCACCCTGTTCGGCCGTGGCCTGGTGTTTCAAGGGGGCGAATCGTGAAAGGGGGGTCAGCCTAGTTGCAGTAGCGCCTGGCGGATGTCGCGCGCCTTGCGGTGCAGGGTATCGGCCAGGCGCGGCACCATGGCGGGCGTCATGCGGTCGTTTACCGCGGCAACGCTGATGGCGGCAATGGGCCGATCGAGCGAATCGATCAACGGCACGCCCACGGCACTGACGCCGAGCGTGACGCGGTCGCGTATCCAGGCATGGCCCTGCTGCCGACATTGCTGCACGGCCTGGCGCAACGTGCTCCCGGCCATGACGCCTTCGGTCGTGACGCGCGCCACCACGGCATCCAGGACGCTCGCGCGCTCATCGTCCGGCAAGAACGCCAGAATGGCCAGCCCGCCGGCGCCTTGCCCGAGCGGGCGTCGACTGCCGATGTCGAGGGTGAACACACGGATGGGTGAGGGCCCCTCGTGGCGATCTTCGCACACGGATTCGAGACCGCTGCGCACGGTGAGGTAGACCGTGTCTCCGACGTCTTCGGCGAGCGCGCGCAGCGGCTGGCGACAGGCGTCGCGAAGGTCGTACATGGCGGTGGCCGCCAGACCCAGTTCAAACGCCAGTCTGCCCAGGCGGTAGCGCCGCGAGTCTTCGTTCTGCGTGACCATGCGTTCGGCGGCCAGCTGGCGCAGCAGACGATGCACGGACGAATGGGGCAGACCGGTGCGTTGCGCCAGCTCGGTGAGACCCAGGCCGCGCCGGCCGGCCGTGGCCAGCAGGCGCAGCACATGCATGGCCCGAGGCAGCGGGCCGACTTCGGCGACGCTGGAGGGCGGGTGACGCAGCGACATGCGGCGTTCAGGCCTGACGTTGGTAGCCGGTGCCGGCGCCAAACACCTGAGCGCGCTGGGACCAATCGTGAGTTTTCTCCCACACCTCGAGCACGCTCACGGCTTCGTCCCGAAACTGCTGCTCTTGTTCGGCTGTGGCGATGTGAGCGCTCAGTTCGAGGCGATGGCCGGAGGGGTCGAAGAAGTAGATGGACAGCAGAAAGTCGTCGTGATTGGTGGGGCCAACCACGGCAATGCCTCGGGCCTCGAGTTCGGCCTTGGCACGCAGCAAGGTGGCTTCGTCGGCCACCCGAAACGCGAAATGTTGCACCCAGTCGGGTGTTTCGGCATCCCGGCCAGAGGGTGAGCCCGTATCCTGCGGCAGCTCGAAGAAGGCAATGCAGCTGCCGTCTTCCATCTCGAAGAAGATGTGAATGTGCGGGCTGTATTTGCCCGTGGACGGTACGTGATCCTCGCCCATGGCGTGGATGAACTTGAGGCCCAGAACTTGCGTGTAGAAGTCCACGGTTTCGCGGGCGTCGCGGCAGCGGAAGGCCGCGTGATGCAGTCCTTTGCAAAGCATGTCGATCTCCGAAGGTCAGGTGGTTGGCCCGGTGGCGGCGCGCACGGTTTGATCGATGGCGCCAAACACACTGTGGCCGGCACGGTCGAAGTGTTCGACCCGAACGCGGCTGCCGACGCTCAGCCACGGCGTGCGCGCCTCGCCCTGCGCCATGGTTTCGAGGGCGCGGATCTCGCCAAGACAGGCGCAGCCCGCGGCGGGGTCTTCGTTCGATACGGTACCCAGACCCACCAGCGTGCCCGGCTCCAGGGTACGGGTCTGCGCAGCATGGGCGATCAGGTGGCCATAGTGAAAGGGCGTGTCGATGCCGGTTTCGAGCTTGCCAATGGTGCGACCATCGACCTCGCAGTGCAGCGTGCCGGCCACCAGGCCGTGCTGCCAGAGATCGCCGAGTTCGTCCGGGGTCACCGCGATGGGCCCCAGGCTCGAGGCCGGCTTGCCCGTGAGAAAGCCGAAAGTCCGTTTGAGCTCCGCCGGAATCAGCGCGCGCAGCGAAATATCGTTGAGCAGCACAAAAAGCCGAATGTGCGCCAGGGCGTTGTCGGCCGAAACGCCCGCCGGGACATCATCGGTGATCGCGGCAATCTCGCCCTCGAGGTCGATGCCGAGATCCTCGTGTGGCGCGACGATGTCGTCGTTCCAGGCCATGAAGCCGTGCGAGATGCCCTGGTACATCAGGGGCTTTTCGGCCAGGTCGTCGGGCAGGCTCTCGCCGCGCGCGCCGCGATTGCGGGCGATATGACTGAGGTAGCTGGCGCCATCGAGAAACTGATAGGCGCGGGGCAGCGGGGCAGCCAGTTGCTCGAGCTCGAGCGCAAAGGCGTCGGGCACGGTGTCGTCGTTGAGTTGCCGGTACACGGCCTCCAGGCCGGCTTGGTGGTTGGCCCAGTCGTCGAGCGCCTGTTGCAGCGTGTGCGCGATGTGCGGCACCGCCACAGCGCGCCGGAGATCACGACTGACCACCAGCAAACGGCCGTCGCGCCCGGCGCGAAGTGAAGCGAGTTTCATGAAGCAGAATGTCCGAAATGAGTGAGAGTGATGAAGACGATGACTTATTGCAACGGGATGCCGGCTTCCGTGACCACAGTTTGCCACTGGCCGATATCGCGCGCGATGCGCTCGCGCATCGCCTGCGGCTCGACGTGGGCAGTGGCGCTGCCCATGGTGGCGAGCTTGGCGCGAACTTCGTCATCTTCAAGGATGTCGGCCAGCGTCTGGTTGAGCGTGGCCACGACGTCGTCAGGCATGTTGGGGGGGCCCGCGATACCGAGCCACGACATCACCTCGAAACCGGGAAGCACCTCGGCGGCCACGGGCACATCGGCCAGTTCGGGCCAGGTTTCGGCACTGGTAACTGCCAGTGCACGGAGGTCGCCCGAGCGAATGTAGGGCCCGGAGACGGTCGCGGTATCGACCAGCACATCGACGTCGCCACCCATCACCGCCAGAACGGGGGCGCCGCCGCCGCGGTAGGGGACGTGCAACATGTCGACCTCGGCGGCCGAAGCCAGCAATTCGCCCGTGAGGTGTTGGGTAGAACCCACGCCCACCGACGAGAAGGTGATGGCGTCTTGCTGATTCTTCGCGTGATCGATCAGTTCGGCCAACGACTGGATGGGGTTGTCCTTGCCCACGGCGATGACAAAGGGAAACTGCGTGACCGTGGTGATCATGGTGAAGTCTTCGACCGGATCGTAGGGCAGGGACTCGCGCATGGCTGCCGATGCCGTGTGCCCGCCGGTGAGCATGATGAGCTGGTAGCCATCCGGCTCGAGCTTGGCGACATGGGCCGACGCAATGGTGCCGCCGGCTCCGGTGCGTGATTCCACCACCACCGGTTGGCCCAGCGCGGCTTCGAGTTCGGCGGCCATCAGCCGCGCGACGGAGTCGGCGTTGCCACCGGCGCCAAACCCGTGCGTGAGGGTGATGGTGCGTTCAGGGTAGTCGGCCATGGCCGGGGTCAACAGGGCGAGGCTGGTACCCAGCCCGAGCAGGGCGGTGAGGGTGCGCTTCATGGGGTGTCTCCTGAGGTTGAGAAGGGGTGCAACGTGCTGCCAGTTGGCGCTCAGGGCGCGTCGGGCAGTTCTTGCCATTGCGGGCGAAAGAAGGCAGTGGGCAGCAGGATGCGGCTTTCCTGTCGTACCAACAATGGCAGCATTTGTTTCACGTAGGCTTGCCATTGCGGGTCGGCCATGAGGCGCGCACGGCGTTCGGCGCGTTCATCCAGACTCTCGTAGGCCCACAGGTGCACGATCTGGTTGAGCTCGCCGATTTCGCTGGTGTAGTAACCCACCAGCCGACCCAGAATGCGTTGCTGCACCGGCAGGCCTTCGGCCTCGTAGAGCGCGAGGTAATCTCGCCATTTGCCGGGATGTGTGGTGTAAGTGCGTTGCTCGACGAGCATGCGAAGCCTCCTGCGCGTGAGATCCCCGATGCGGGATCATGGCGCGCAGATTAGGCTGGGTCGAGTGACTTGCCGGGGGATTGTCCGTTTGACGAACATGATGCGTCAGGCATTGCGGGCAGCGGGCTCGCGGATGGCCGTCGCATCAGGGCGTTCTCGAGCGGGACCCCGAGCACGACCGGCCGGCGCACCGCCACGATCTCGAAGCCAAACCGCAGGAAAAGTGGCTGAGCCGTGAGGCTCACATGGGCGGTGAGGGTCAGCGGTTCGGACGAGCCCGTGGCGTGCGCCACGATATGTTGCATCAGCGCCGATCCCACACCCTGCCGGGCAAGATCGGGGTGGACAAAGAAATGGTGAATGTGTCCGTCTGGCTGACAGTCGGCGTAGCCTGCGATGATGCCCTGGCGGCGTGCCACCCAGGGCTGGAGCTCGCGCAGTCGTTCACACCAGAGGCGACTGTCGTGCTCGATCAGTTGACGAGGTGCCCAGGCGGCCAGCTGATCCGGCCGATAATCCGCGCACGCCAGCCCATGGACACTATCCTGAAACACTCGCAGCAAGGCAGCGTAGTCGTTCGCCTGGGCGCGGTCGATGGTTATCATGAGGTTTGCACGGGTCGAAGGTTGGATGCATGGGCACACCACACCGCCAGCCTGTATTCATCACGGCAGCGGGAGGTTGCCATGCCAATTCTGTATTCTCACACGGCTTCCGTATCCGTCGACCAGGTCATCGACGTGTTTCAGCGTTCCACACTGGGCCGGCGCCGGCCGGTGGATCGGCCAGACATCTTCGCCGACATGATCCGCCACGCCGATGTGCTGGTGACTGCCTGGGATGATCGGCAACTGGTGGGGTTGGCCCGAACCCTCACCGATTTCTCTTATGTGGCGTATCTGGCCGACCTGGCCGTGGACGAAGCCTGGCAGCGGCGCGGCATTGGCAAGCAATTGATCGAACACACGCGCGCTCACCTGGGACCAGAATGCCGCATCGTGCTGCTCGCCGCGCCGGATGCCAACGATTACTACCCGGCGTTGGGCTTCGAGCACAATCCGCGAGCCTGGATGCTCGCGGGCGCCGACTCATTGCGGAGTTAGTCCAGCCGCACGGGGGGCTTCACCCGGGCATTGATCACGTCGACCAGCCATAACAGCCCCCCGCGCCAGAAGCCATGCACTCTGGCCTGGTGCGTGCGATACAACATCATGTGACTCAGCGCGGCGACGCGGCCGCGGATGAAGCCGCCCCGAAACAGGCCGAACTTGCCGAGGGAGCCATAGGCGTCGTAGTCTGCCAGCGAGACCAGGGCGCCGAAATCGCGATAGGCGAACGGCGGTACCGACTGCCCGGCGATGATGGCGGGCAGGCGACGAATCAGATAGCGCGCCTGCTGATGGGCGACCTGGGCCGTCGGGGGGAGCGGGTGCTCGTGGCCGGGCAGGGTGAGGCTGGCGCAATCGCCCACGGCAAAGATGGCGGGGTCGCGCGTGGTTTGCAGAGTGGGGGTTGTGACCAGCGTATGGTTGCGAGTGGTTTCCAGGCCATCGAGCTCGGCCAGGACGTCCGGCGCCTTGACGCCAGCGGCCCACACGTTCATGGTGCCGGGCAGGAAGTTGCCGTCGTCCAGTTCGAGGCCGTCGCCTCGAGCGGCCTTGACCGCGGTGCCGAGGCGAACGTCGATGCCCAGAGATTCCAGGCGCCGGGTGGCGAGTTGCGATACCTGCTCCGGAAACGCCCCCAGCATGCGGTCGGCCGCTTCGACCAGCGTGATCCGAACGCGATCTCTCAAACCGGCAGCGCCATAGGCTTCGGCCTCGTCGGCCAGCTGCACGAGTTCGGCGGCCAATTCCACCCCCGTCGCGCCACCGCCCACGATATTGATGTTCAGGTCGCGGTTTTGTCCCATGCATTCGAACATGCGGGTGCGCACTTCTTCGTTGAAGGCCTGTGCCTGTGGCAGGGAGTCGATCATCACGCAGTGCTCGCGCACGCCGGGCGTGCCGAAATCGTTGGCCGTGCTGCCCACCGCTATCACCAGGGCGTCGTAGGCCAGGCGGCGCGCCGGCACCAGTTCGCGACCATCGTTGGCCCGCATGGGTGCCAGCATCACCTCTCGCTGTTGTCGGTCGAGGCCGCAGAGCTCACCCGGTTGATATTGAAACCCCGCCACGCGCGCTTGTGCGGCAAATGACGTTTGCTGCTGGCCGACGTCGCGAGTGCCGGCGGCAATGGTGTGCAGCATGGGTTTCCAGACGTGGGTCGTGTCGCGATCGATGAGCGTGACGTTGTGTCGCGTTGGGCTGTGACGATGCCGGCGTGCCAGCTGTGTGGCCATTTCGATGCCGGCGACACCACCACCCACGATGACGATGTGAGCTTGACGAGGCGCTGGAGTGGTCATTGTGTTGTGCTCTCCGAGACGTGGCGATCAGGGCCGAGGGCAGGCAGTGGGGCCGGCAAGCCGATCGGTGCGAGGTATCCCCTGCTGGCAGGGTTGGCAAGTTGTGCTAGTGTCGCTTCCTGCCAAACTGCCAATGTACCAAGGGGTTTACATGAAACTGGTTTCCATGATGTCCGACCGCGGACCCACCTACGGCGCGCTGCATGGCGACGGCGTGGTAGAGCTTCGCTCGCTGCTGATCGATCGATTTCCCGACCTGAAAAGCCTGCTGGCCGCGCCTGACGGCCTGGCGGCAGCGGCCGAGTGCCTGCAGAAGGTCGAGGGCACCATGCCGATCGAGGCGCTCGAGTTTCTGCCGGTCATTCCCAATCCGGACAAGATCTTCTGTATCGGCGTGAACTATGCCGATCACCGCGAAGAAACCAAAAGCCGCAAGGCTGATCATCCCACAGTCTTCATGCGATTTGCCGCCTCGCAAACCGGGCACCAGCAGCCGCTGATCCTGCCGGAAGAAAGCGATGGATCGTTCGACTACGAAGGCGAAGTGGCGTTGGTGATCGGCCGAGGCGGCCGGCGCATCCAGGCCGAGGACGCCTGGAACCACATTGCTGGCTATGCCTGCTACAACGATGCGTCGGTTCGCGACTGGCAATTCCACAGCACGCAGTGGGGGCCCGGCAAGAACTTCGCCGGCACCGGCGCGTTCGGGCCGTGGCTGGTCACGGCCGATGAGCTCGATGTGGCCGGCAAGCCGTTGGAACTCACCACGCGGGTCAACGGCGATGTCCTGCAGCAGAGCAACACCGATCTCATGTTGTTCAAGATTCCCGAATTGATTGCCTATTGCTCCACGCTGGTGCCGCTGGAGCCAGGCGATGTCATCGTTACCGGCACGCCGGGCGGCGTGGGCATGGCGCGTGACCCCAAGCGCTACCTGAAACCCGGCGATACGGTCGAGGTGGAAGTGAGCGGTGTGGGCGTGCTGCGCAACACGGTGGAGCTCGGCTGACCGCCGTATGCCCAACCATGGTGCCTGTGGCACTGGTTTGACACTCTGGCACCAGTCCGGTGCCTCGCCGGATCGACTTCCGCCTGATGGCGGGCGCTTCCGCCGACGCTGGCACAACTCTTGCACGTATTGCTCTCGACCGACGTAGTCCGGCCGCCCGGCCGATCGTTCGAGAGATTGACGTGCCCGATATCCGCCTTGCCGCTGCTGTACCCGCTACGTCCCGTGAGCCCCGCTCGCGGGTCGGGACGGCGGCTGTTGTTCCCATCGCGGGCGGCAAAGCCGTCGGTCTTGGCGATTGGCGTGGTGAGCTCGAGCTGGAATTTGCGCGACAGGGCGACTGCACCCGGCTGGAGCGTCGCGCGCACCGCGGCCCGCTTCGCGTGCAAAAACCCCTGTATCCCGAAGGCGAGGGCATTTGTCACAGTGTCATCCTGCACCCTCCGGGTGCCCTTGCCACAGGCGACACCCTGCATCTCGATGTTCGGGTCAGGCGCGGGGCGCACGCGGTGCTGAGCACGCCGGCGGCGACCAAATGGTACAAATCGTGCCCGCCGGGCCCGGGCGACCCTCCAGACGCCCCTCGCTTCGCCGGGCAGTTCTCCACGCTCCATCTGGAGCCGGGTAGCCGGCTCGAATGGTTGCCGCAGGAGAATATCTACTTCGACCGCAGTCACAGCCGGCAGGACTTCACCCTGGTGGCAGAGGCGGGCGCCCGGGCGATCGGTTGGGATATTCATTTGCTTGGCCGCAGAGCCAGCGGTGAACGCTGGCGTCATGCCCGGCTGCAGACCCGACAGCGCCTCCTGACGGCGCATGGCCAACCGCTATGGCATGAGCAGCAGCGTCTGCACAGTGACAGTCCCTCGCTGCAATCGCCGCAAGGCCTCGCCGGTTATCCGGTGTTCGGCACCTTGTGGGCGCTCGCGGCTGAGTGCCAGCCCGCTCTGGCCCACGCACTGGCGTCGGACCTCCCCTTCGATGACGAGATTCGCGCTGGCGCGACAGCGCTGCCGGACGGTGTATTGCTGGTGCGCGCCGTGGCGCAGGAGTGTGAGGCGATTCGTGACCTGTTCTATCGCCTGTGGCTGTCGTTGCGCCGTGTCGTGATGGGTGTCGAGGGCCAGCCCTTGCGCCTGTGGTCCACCTGAGACGAGGCTATTCATGAATCTGACTCCCCGCGAAAAGGACAAGCTGCTGATCTTCACGGCTGCGCTGCTTGCCGAACGGCGCCTGGCGCGCGGACTGCGCCTGAATCATCCCGAGGCAGTGGCTTATATCAGCGCGGCCCTCATGGAAGGGGCCCGCGACGGTTGCTCGGTGGCGGAACTGATGAGCTTCGGCACAACGTTGCTCACCCGCGAAGATGTCATGGATGGCGTGCCGGAAATGATTTCCGATGTGCAGGTGGAAGCCACGTTTCCGGATGGCACCAAACTGATTACGGTGCATCACCCCATTTCCTGAAACTTCAAGGAGCGTGTCATGTGGCAAGGTGAATCTGGCAGTGTATGGAGGTCTCGTGGGTCGGCCTGCCGGCGATCCGGCCGGGTCACCGGCAGTCGGGGCGCGACAGGCACTCAGTGGCTGGTGGGCGCAACGTTGGCGGGATTGACCGCCGGTGCCGCGGCACATCCCGGTCACGAACAGGTCGGTGCTGCGATCGGTGCCGGCGGCAGCCTCTGGCTCGGCTTCAGCCATCCCTTCAGTGGTCTCGATCACTTGCTGGCCATGCTCGCGCTGGGTTTGTGGGCCGCCATGGTGACCCGACGGTGGTGGCTGCCACCGCTGGTGTTCCTGGGTGTGATGGCGCTGGGTGCCGGATTCGGCATGCTACAGCTTCCGGTCCCCGGTGTGGAGCCGATGATCGCAGCCTCGCTGCTGGTGATCGGCTTGCTGCTCGCCTCGCTGGCGCGTCTGCCCGAAACGGCAATCGTGGTGCTGGCCGCCGTCTTTGCCGTCTTTCATGGCGCGGCACATGGTGCGGAGATGCCGGCGACGGTCGGGGCCGCCGCGTATCTGCTTGGCTTCCTGCTGGCCACAGCACTCCTGCACGTGGCAGGTGCCGGTGCGGGTGCCCTGGCTGCGGGTACGCAGCGCTGGCCGGCACGTTTGGGCGGGCTGGGCATTGCCGGCTATGGCGCCATGCTGCTGGCGGGCTGACGAACAGGAGACGGTCATGATTCCCGGAGAAATCCGCACCCCCGAGGGGGATGTCACGCTCAACCCGGGCCGCGACACCGTGGTCGTGAAAGTGGCCAATACCGGCGACCGGCCGGTGCAGGTGGGCTCGCACTACCATTTCTTCGAAGTCAATGATGCCCTCGCGTTCAACCGACCGATGGCGCGGGGTTTTCGGCTCGACATTGCAGCGGGGACTGCCGTGCGATTCGAGCCCGGTGAGGTCAGGGAAGTCCGGCTGGTGGCGCTGGCCGGTGAACGCAAGGTGTTCGGCTTTGCCGGGCGCATCATGGGGAGCTTGTGATGGCCACTCGAATGGCGCGGCGCGCCTATGCCGAAATGTACGGCCCAACCACCGGCGATCAGGTCCGGCTGGCTGACACCGAACTCTGGATCGAGATCGAGCACGACCACACGGTATATGGCGAAGAGGTGAAGTTTGGCGGTGGCAAGGTCATTCGCGATGGCATGGGCCAATCGCAACGCCTCAGCGCCGATGTGGTGGATACCGTCATTACCAACGTGGTGATCCTGGATCACTGGGGCGTGGTCAAGGCCGACGTCGGGCTCAAGCACGGACGCATCCAGGCCATCGGCAAGGCGGGCAATCCGGATATCCAGCCGGGCGTGTCGATCGTGATCGGCCCGGGCACCGAAGTCATTGCGGGAGAAGGCAAGATTCTGACCGCAGGCGGCATCGATGCCCATGTCCATTTCATCTGTCCGCAGCTGGCCGACGAGGCACTCGGTGCCGGCATCACCACCCTGATCGGTGGTGGCACCGGCCCGGCGACGGGATCCAACGCCACCACATGCACGCCCGGGCCCTGGCATATCGAGCAAATGCTGCTGGCGATGGCCGACCTGCCAGTGAATGTGGGCCTGCTCGGCAAGGGCAACGGCAGCACGCCTGAACCCCTGCGTGAGCAGGTTGGGGCGGGTGCCATCGGCCTTAAGCTGCACGAAGACTGGGGAACCACGTCCGCGGCCATCGACTGTTGTCTGGGCGTGGCCGACGAGACCGACGTGCAGGTGGCCATTCACACCGATACGCTGAACGAAAGTGGGTTTGTGGAGGCCACGGTGGCGGCTTTTCGTGACCGCACGATTCATACTTACCACACCGAAGGCGCAGGCGGTGGCCATGCCCCGGACATCATGAAAGTGGCCGGGCTGGCCAATGTGCTGCCGTCGTCCACCAATCCGACCCGACCGTTCACGGTCAATACCATCGACGAACACCTCGACATGTTGATGGTGTGTCATCACCTCGATGCCGCGATCGCGGAAGATATCGCGTTTGCCGAATCACGCATCCGGCGCGAAACCATTGCCGCCGAGGACATCCTGCACGACCTCGGGGCGCTGTCGATGATTGCCAGTGATTCGCAGGCCATGGGCCGGGTGGGCGAAACCATCCTCCGAACCTGGCAGACGGCGCACAAGATGAAGCTGCAGCGCGGACGTTTGACGGGCGAGGGCCCGGCCGACAATTTCCGCGTACGCCGCTACGTGGCCAAGTACACCATCAACCCGGCTCTGGCTCACGGCGTGGCGCACGAAATCGGCTCGGTGACAGCCGGCAAATGGGCCGATCTGGTGCTTTGGGATCCGGCTTTCTTTGGCGTCAAGCCCGATCTCATCTTGAAGGGCGGGCAGATCGTCATGGCTCGCATGGGCGACCCCAATGGGTCGATCCCCACGCCGCAGCCGGTGCACTATCGGCCCATGTTCGGTGCGCTGGGTGCCGCGGTGCAACGCAATTCGCTTACCTTTGTGTCGCAGGCCAGTCTGCAGCATGGCCTGGAGGAGCGTCTGGGCCTGCAGCGTCGATTGGTCGCCGTCGGCAATATCCGGCAGCTGCGCAAGCACGACATGATCCTCAACGACGCCACGCCCGATATTCAGGTCGATCCGGAAACCTACCAGGTCACGGCCGATGGCGTCTTGCTTGCCTGCGAACCGGCCGAGCTGTTGCCGATGGCACAGCGCTACTTTCTGTTCTAAGCCTTGTCGGGGAACCCTGCATGATGAGAATCGAACACTGCCTGCCCGGTGGCCTGGCCGACCAGCCCACCCCGGCGGTTCACCTCAGCCTGACTTACGACAGGCGGTGCCGATCGCGTCAGGCCGTGCGCCTCGACGATGGTCGCGAGGCCGCCCTGTTCCTGCCGCGGGGCACGATCTTGCGCGATGGCGACTGGCTCGAGGCCACGGATGGCACGCGAATTCGCGTTGTGGCGGCGGCGCAGGCCGTGCTGCGTGTGAGCGCGGAGGACCCCTTGATGTTGCTGCGCGCGGCCTATCACCTGGGCAATCGTCACATCCCGGTGCAGGTGGCCGTGACCAGCCTGCAACTCGAGCCCGATCCGGTGCTGCACGACATGCTGGTTCGTCTGGGCGTTGAGGTCCGGGCGGTCGAAGCGCCGTTCGATCCGGAGGCGGGTGCGTATGGCGGCGGCCACCGGCACGGTCACGACGAATCCTTTGCCGACGACCATGCCCTGGCGCAGGCCGCTTTCGAGCACCACCATGGCCACCATCAGCACTGACGCCAACGGGCTGCTGGGCCTGCTGCAGCTCGCCTCGCCCAGCTTGCCGATTGGTGGATTCAGCTACTCGCAGGCGCTGGAGGCGGCAATCGCCGCGGGAAACGTGACCGACGAAACCAGTGCGCAGAGCTGGATGTTGGCCGGGCTCACGGTTCAGGCGCAGTGCGATGCCGCCCTGGTGGTGTTGAGTCAGCGTGCCTGGCAAGCCGCCGATCTGCGTGAGCTCCGCCGAATCAACGAGTTTGCCATGGCCACGCGCGAGTCGGCCGAGTTGCGGCTCGAGTGCGAACAGATGGGGGCCTCGCTGGCACGTTGGGTGCGGGAGCTCGATCTGGGCAGCTCGCTATCCCGTGCGCAGCTGCGCGAGCTGGCGCCTTTGTCCTTGCCGGTGGCGTATGGGTATGTCGCCCACCATCTGCGGATCGTCGAGGCGTCGACCGTGCTGGGCTGGTTGTTTTCCTGGCTGGAGAATCAGGTGGCTGTCGTGGTCAAGGCAGTCCCGCTGGGACAGTCGGCCGGGCAACGCCTGCTGCTCGGCTTGCGTGAATCCGTGACGCTCGCCGCGGGGCAGGCGCTCGACCTTGCCCTCGACGACATTCATTCCTGCTCGCCCATGCTGGCCGTGCTGTCGGCGCGGCATGAAACGCAGTATTGCCGTCTGTTTCGTTCGTGAGGCCGGGCCATCCGGTCGTGCCAACGACGTGTTGTTTCTGTTGATATCGTGGATCGAGGAGACCTTGAAATGAGTGCAAGAACGCGCAAGAACCCGCCGCTTCGGGTCGGCGTCGGTGGCCCGGTAGGCTCGGGCAAGACGACCTTGCTGGAGATGCTGTGCAAGCACATGCGTGATGCCTACGACCTTGTCGTCATCACCAACGACATCTATACCAAAGAGGATCAGCGGCTACTGACGGTGGCCGGCGCTTTGCCGGCCGAGCGCATCATGGGCGTGGAAACGGGCGGTTGTCCTCATACGGCAATCCGCGAAGACGCTTCGATCAATCTGGATGCGGTGGATCGCATGCTCGAACGGTTTCCTGATGCCGACGTGGTATTCATCGAGTCTGGCGGCGACAACCTGGCCGCCACCTTCAGCCCCGAACTGTCGGATCTCACCCTTTATGTCATCGACGTCGCCGGCGGCGAGAAGATCCCGCGCAAGGGGGGGCCGGGCATCACCAAGTCGGACCTGCTGGTGATCAACAAGGTGGATCTGGCGCCTCTGGTGGGGGCGTCGGTGGAGGTCATGGCAGATGACGCCCGGCGCATGCGCGGCGAGCTGCCCTTCGTATTGACCGACATGCGTCAAGGCATCGGCCTGGAGACCATCGCCGACTTCATTCGCGCCCGCGGTCTGCTCGACGCCTGAGAGGGCCTGCGGCTCCGGCGCAGGCGCCATCTGCTGCCTCCGGGGCGGGTGGCCAATGCCCCCGGCGGCTGGCGCCGTCGGCTTGTCCCGCTCGCATCACACGGCGATCATCTGGCGTACGCCATCGTCGGCCATGGCCCGCCCGGTGCCGTGGGCGACCACCACACCCCGGTCCATCACGGCGTAATAATCGGCCAGTTCTTCGGCAAAGTCGTAGAACTGCTCAACCAGCAAGACCGTCATGCCATATTCGCGCACCAGCCGGCGCAGGGTGCGACCGATCTCGCTGATGATCGACGGCTGGATCCCCTCGGTGGGCTCGTCGAGTATCAGCACGGCGGGCTCGCTCATCAGGGCGCGGCCGATGGCCAGTTGCTGTTGCTGGCCGCCGGACAGGTCGCCGCCGCGACGCCGACGCATGTCGCTCAACACGGGGAACAGTGCATAGATGTGCTCGGGAATCGAACGGGGCGGCTTGCGCGATGCCGCACCCACCAGCAAGTTCTCCTCCACGGTAAGTCGCGGAAAGATCTCGCGGCCCTGCGGCACATAGCTCAGCCCGGCGGCTACCCGCTTGTGCGGCGCCAGGTTTTGCAGTGGCCGACCATTCCAGAGTATCTCGCCATGGCGTATGGGCACCACGCCCATCAGGCACTTGAGCAGGGTGGTCTTGCCCACGCCGTTGCGTCCGAGGAGCACGGTCAGCTCACCCGGCGGAACGGTCAGATCGACGTCACGCAGGATATGGCTGCCACCGTAGTACTGATCGAGATGACGGATTTCAAGCATCTTCAGCGTCCCAGATAGGATTCGATCACGCGCTCGTCGCGCTGCACGCTGGCCAGCGTGCCTTCGGCCAGAACGCTGCCCTCGGCGAGTACGGTCACCGTGCCGCGCTCGCCGGCCAGTGCCGCCACGAAGGCCATGTCGTGTTCCACCACCATCATCGAGCAAGTGCCGCGCAGACCATCGAGCAGTTCGGCCAGTTGCGCCGTCTCGTCGTCACTGATGCCGGCGGCGGGCTCGTCGAGCAACAGCAGGCGGGGCTGCTGCATCAGCAACATGCCGATCTCCAGACGTTGTTTCTGGCCGTGCGACAGTTCCCCGGCCGGCCGAAAGGCCACGTCTTCCAGGGCGACCTGAAGCATGACGTCTTCGATCCGGGCCCGCGCGGCCGCGTCGGTGCGGGCCGTGAGGGCACGAAACCAGCGCTTGTCGGTGGCTCGCGCCAGGTCGAGATTCTGCGTCACGGTGTGGTTCTCGAAGACCGTCGGCTTCTGGAACTTGCGGCCGATGCCGACGTTGGCGATGGCCGCTTCGTCCATCTCGGTGAGGTCGAGCGTCTGGCCGAGAAACACCGTGCCGCTATCAGGGCGGGTCTTGCCGGTAATGACGTCCATCATGGTGGTCTTGCCGGCGCCATTGGGGCCGATCACGCAACGCAACTCGCCATCGGCCATCATCAGGTTCAGGCCATTGATCGCCTTGAAACCATCGAAGCTGACATGAACATCTTCGAGATAAAGAATCTGACCATGGGTGACGTCGATCTCGCCGCGTCGATAGCGATGCGCGTAGGAGGTTTCGGGTTCCGTGTGCGCCTGCAGGTCGTCTGCCGGCTGACCGGACAACGGGGCGGTCGTGTGAGTCATCGCGAACTCCGCTGGAACAGGCCGACGATGCCGCGTGGCAACAGCAACGGCGCGAGGACGAAGATCGCACCCAGAAACAGCAGCCAGTAATCGGCAAAGGCCACGGTGAAGAATGTCTTGGCGCCGTTCACGCTGATGGCACCGATCACGGGACCGAGAATGGTGCCGCGTCCGCCCAGAGCCACCCAGATGGCCATCTCGATGGAGTTGACCGGAGCCATCTCGCCGGGGTTGATGATGCCCACCTGCGGCACATACAGGGCGCCGGCCAGGCCGCACAGCACCGCCGAGAAAACCCAGGCCGACAGCTTGTAGCCGAGCGGTCGGTAGCCAACGAACATGGTCCGGGTTTCGGCATCGCGTATGGCGGTAAGTACCTGGCCGTAGCGCGATTGCACCAACCATCGACATAGTGCGATGGCCAGCAGGAGCAGGCCGAAACTGGCGAGCCACAGCACCACCCGGGTACCGCTGTTGGCCAATGGAAAGCCGAGGATCGTTTGAAAGCCGGTGAAGCCGTTGTTGCCGCCGAATCCGGTTTCGTTGCGGAAGAACAGCAGCATGGCGGCGAAGGTGAGTGCCTGCGTGATGATCGACAGATACACCCCTTTGACCCGCGAACGAAAAGCGAAGTAACCGAAGATGAAGGCCACGACCCCCGGCACCAGCATGGCCATCAGAATCGCCCAGATAAAGCTGTCGGAGCCGGTCCAGTACCAGGGCAGTTCGGTCCAGCTCAGATAGCTCATGAACGCTGGCAGGCCATCGCCCGCAGCTTCGCGCATCAGGTACATGCCGAACGCGTAACCGCCGAGGGCAAAGAAGAGCGCATGGCCCAGACTGAGGATGCCGCAGTAACCCCAGACGATGCCCAGAGCCAGGCCGGCCACGGCGTAGCACAGGATCTTGCCCGAGAGGGTGAGGGCGTAGTCGGAAAGATGCAGCGGGTGGCCGGGCGGCACCAGCAGGGCGGCCACGGGCACCAGGATCAGGCCGAGCAGGGCGGCAAGTATCAGCGTGAGGCCGACCGGCCAGCGGTGGATGCCGCGACCGGACACTGTGGCGTTGCCGGGGGACATGGCGGGCGCAGGAGAACGTTGCGAGATCGTAGTCATGGGCTCACGCCTCGACACTGCGACCTTTCAGGGCAAACAGGCCCTGGGGTCGCTTCTGGATGAACAGGATGATGATGGCCAGTACGGCAATCTTGGCGAGTACGGCGCCCCAGAACGGTTCCAGCACCTTGGCGAGGATCCCCAGGCCGAAAGCGCCCACCAGGGCGCCGGCAAGCTGACCGACGCCGCCCAGCACCACGACCAGGAAGGAATCGATGATGTACGCCTGGCCCAGGTCTGGGCCGACGTTGCCGATTTGCGAGAGCGCGCAGCCACCCAGGCCGGCAACGCCGGCGCCGAAGGCAAAGGCACGCGTGTCGACACTGGCCGTGGGCACGCCGGCGCAAGCTGCCATGGTGCGGTTCTGTGTGGCAGCGCGCACGAACAGGCCAAGCCGGGTGCGGTTCAGCACGAGCCAGGTGGCCAGTATCACGATCAGCGCGAACAGAATGATGGCCAGGCGACTCCAGGGCAACAGCAGCCCCGGCATCAGCGCCACGCTGCCGCTCATCCACGAGGGGTTCATCACCTCCACGTTCTGCGCTCCAAAGATCATGCGGACCGATTGCATCAGCAGGAGACTGATGCCGAAGGTCGTCAACAGGGTTTCCAGCGGCCGGCCATAGAGGTGGCGAATGATCAACCGCTCGAGCACCACGCCGATCAGCGCGGCGCTCAGGAAAGCCACTGGCAGGGCGGCCAGCGGGTACCAGTCGAAGGCGCCGGGCAGGTACTGGCGGAAGAGATTCTGAACGACATAGGTGGCGTAGGCCCCGATCATCAGGAACTCGCCGTGCGCCAGATTGATCACGCCCATCAGGCCATAGGTGATGGCCAGGCCGAGCGCAGCCAGCAGCAGGATGCTGCCCAGGCTGAGGCCGGCAAACAAGGTGCCAACGGCCTCGGCGCGTTGCTCGGCGATGTCGAGTCGCCGGATGGCGATGGTGGCGGCATCGCGAATCGCCGCACGGGTGGCGTCCGAGCCGGCATCCTCTGCGACCGCAGTGTCCGCCGCGAGCGGCCGCAGCATCGACCGATAACGCGGTTCACCGGTCGCGGCAATCCGCTCGATGGCAGCCACCTTGGCGAGTTCGTCGGTGCCCTGCAGGGTCATCATGGCCATCAGCAATTGCAGCTGCCGACGCAGCGGTTCATGGCTTTCGTCGGCAATCGCCTGCTCAACCACCGGAAGCAGTTCGGCCGACGGCGGTGAACGCAGCAACGTGTCGACGGCCGCCTGGCGCTGAGCCACCTCGGGCGCCGTCAACGCGACGACCGAGGTGGCTTCGGCCACCTGGCGACGCAGGGCGTTGTTGAGACGCACGCCCTCCACCCGATTCTCGCGCAAGCCTTGCAGCAGCTCACGAGCCGCTTCGTCGCCGGTCGCGGCAGTTGCCACCACCTCTTCGATGGCGGTGCTCCGCGTGGCAAAGTCGCGGCTGGTGAGCCGATCCATGATGTCCTGCGACATGGCCTGGCTCGTTGTGGATGCCAGGGACAACACCAGGAACAGACACAGCCGGCACCAGCTGAGCCATGGCGATGCAAGGCTGCGCATCATGCGTTCTCCAGAATCGGGAAGGAGGCGTAGAAGGACCGTGGCTTAGGGGGTGACGACGTCGGGCTTCGATTCATTGCCCTCGATATACGGGCTCCAGGGCTGGGCGCGCACGGTTTCCGGGGTGCTCCAGACCACATCGAACTGACCGTCGCCGCGAATCTCGCCGATCATCACCGGCTTGTGCAGGTGGTGGTTGCCATCCATGGTCAGCGTGAAGCCCGAGGGCGCCTCGACGCTCTCACCAATGATGGCCTCGCGCACCGCGTCGACGTCGGTGGTGCCGGCTTTCTCGACCGCCTGCTTCCACAGGTTGATGCCCACCCAGGTGGCTTCCATGGGGTCGTTGGTCACGCGGCTGTCGCCGCCGGGCAGGTCGTTGGCCGCCACGTAGTCTTGCCAGGCCGACACGAAAGCCTCATTGCCCGGATTGTCGACCGACATGAAGTAGTTCCAGGCCGCCAGGTGCCCCTCGAGCGGTGTGGTATCGATGCCGCGCAGTTCCTCTTCGCCGACCGAGAACGCCACCACCGGGATATCGAAGGCGCTGATGCCCTGGTTGCCGAGCTCCTTGTAGAAAGGCACGTTGGAGTCGCCGTTGATGGTCGACACCACGGCGGTCGGGCCGCCCTGCGCGAAACGCTTGATGTCGGCCACGATGGTTTGATAATCGCTGTGGCCGAAGGGGGTATACACCTCTTCGATGTCGGAGTCGGGGATGCCCTGGGCATTGAGGAAAGCGCGCAAAATCTGGTTGGTGGTGCGCGGATACACGTAGTCGGTACCGAGCAGGAAGAAGCGCTTGGCGCCGCCCCCTTCGTCCGACAGAAGGTACTCGACGGCCGGTATGGCCTGCTGATTGGGGGCGGCACCGGTGTAGAACACATTGGCCGACATCTCCTCGCCTTCGTACTGCACGGGATAGAAGAGCAGGCCGTTGAGTTCTTCGAACACCGGCAGAACCGATTTGCGCGATACCGACGTCCAGGTACCAAATACGGCTGCCACCTCATCCTGCGTGAGCAGCTGACGGGCACGTTCGGCAAACAGCGGCCAGTCGGAGGCGGGATCGACCACCACGGCTTCGATCGGTCGGCCGAGCACGCCACCGTCGGCGTTGATCTGTTCGATCGTCATCAGCGCCATGTCGCGCAGCGATGTTTCGGAGATCGCCATGGTGCCGGACAGGGAATGGAGGATGCCCACCTTGATGGGCTCGGGCGTTTGGGCAAGCGCCAGCGACATATGCGTGGTCAGCGCGGCTGCGCCACCCAGGGAAGCCAGCTTGAGCAGAGTGCGTCGTTGCATGTTCGTTCCTCTCCGAGAATGGACGGCGCGCGCGGATGCGCGGCGGGCGTCGGGAGAACAACTTGCAATCTTTGTGCCAACACTGAAACGGGGCGCCCAAAACGCGCATGGCGCACCTCACGGGTGCGCCATGCGCCATTGTCGCCCGCGGTCGGCGGGCGATGCACCAGAAGCGAGCCGGGTTATTCGTCGCGCAGCGCCTCGATGCGATCGACATAGGCCTGAGCCGGCAGACCCTTGGCCGCGGTGCTCTCCACCCAGTTGCCGACCAGCGGCTGCAGGCGCGAATCCCAGTCGGCCTTGACCTCGGGAGACAGTTCGATGATGTCGAGATCTTCCTCGGCCATCGACCAGTCGAGCGCCTTCTGCACGTTCTCGTTGTCGTGGTAGTTGCCCGTCCAGCCGGGGATTTCATCGGCCAGTTCGAGAATCACCTGCTGCACGTCGTCTGGCAACTGGGCAAAGCGGTTCTTGTCCATGAAGGCGGCGAAGGCCGTGACCACGGTGGGGTACTCGGTGACGAACTTGAGGTTCTCGGCCAGCTTGAAATCCTGCAGGATCTCGCGCGAGGTCATCACGCCGTCGATCACGCCGGTCTGTACGGCTTGCGGCACTTCAGGCATGGCCATGCCCACGGCTTCGCCGCCAAGCGCATCGATGACCGGGACGCCACTGCCGGTGGCGCGCACCCGCATACCGTCGAGGTCGGCCGAGTTGCGTATCGGCCTGCGCGTCATCAAGTGGCCCGGCTCGGTCGTGAACATGGCCACGAGCTGATACTTCTCGAATTCCTTGGGATCGAATTCCTGGGTCACTTCCCACAGGATGCGACTGGCGGTGGTGGAGTCGGGCAGGCCATACGGCAGCGACATGCCGGAGGTGAGCGGGAAGCGGCCCGGGTCGTAAGACGGCGAGGCCAGGCCGACGTCGGCGATGCCCATGGGCACGCCATCCCACATTTCGCGCTCACCCAGCAGGGTGCCGCCGGGATAGGTTTGCACCTCGACCTTGCCGTTGGTGCGTTTCTCGACTTCGCTCGCCCAGTATTCCATCTGCTTGGCAGGAAAGGTACTGGCCGGCGAGGCGAACGCGTAACGCAGGGTGATGTCGGCGGCGGATGCCGGCACGCTGGCGACGGCCAGCAGGCCGGCGGCAGCCAGGGGTAACCAGTGGGGCAGGCGGGTAGCGGTAGAAGACATGACGAAATCCTCAGGTTGGGACGATGGTTTGAACGCGCTTCAAACGCGAAGGGGCAAAAGGCCGGAATCGAACGGCGCGAATTGCCGCTCGGGCGATCTGTCTGCAGTATTATCGCAATCGGATAAAACTGCAATACTTTCCCGATGCAGGAAATCCCCGAGTGAGCACGTCATGTGGCCGGGGAAGCCGGCATCTCAAGGACTCGTGCCCGGGCGATTCTGCCTTCGGGTGTGCAGCCGAAGCTTTCAGGCAAAATTTGCGCCATGAACAGTCTGCGCCGAATGCTCGACGTGCTGGAGCTCGTGACCCGTGAACAGTCGACGGTGGATGTCGAACACATCTGCCGCGCGCTGGGGTATGCGCCAGCCAGCGCCTATCGCTACGTGAGAGAACTTACCCGGGTGGGTCTGCTGGTGCGCCTTCCCGGTGGCTATGCGCTCGGCCCGCGCATCATCGAGCTCGATCTGCAGATGCGCGAGAGCGATCCCTTGCTCACGCATTGTCGCGACCTTCTGCGCGAGCTGGTGGCACAAACCGGCCTGAATGCCTTGCTCAGCGAGCGCTACGACGACAAGGTGATCAACATTCATCAGGAGTTCGGCCTGGATGCCGAGGCACTGAACTTCGGGCGAGGTAGTGTCATGCCCATGCATCGGGGCGCCACGGCCCGGATCATTCTGGCGCATCTGGGGGCTCGTCCTCTGCGCCGTTACTACGACAGCCATCGGCACGATCCGGATCTGGGGCCGCAGGCGCACGACTGGCAAACGTTCTCGCGTCAGATGCGGCAGGTGCGGCAAGCGGGTTATTGTGTGTCGCACGGCGAGCTCGACGAAGGCAAGGTGGGGCTGGCGGCGCCGATCTTCGACGAGACCGGCCGCGTGTTTGGCAGCGTGACCCTGGTGGGTTTGCGACAGCGGTTCGACGCCATGGCCGAGGCGGATCTGGCCGAACGTGTCACGCATGCCGCAGCGCTGGCTTCGCAACGCATCGCGCGCGCCGTTGACCAGGCGTCGTCGTTTGTCGGTCACGCTCCGGCCCCCTCGGCCGCCACAGGAGGCGCCCCTTGAATCGTTCATTCTTCCCCCGCCGCGCGGGTCGTGCGGCGTTGTCGGCCCTTGTGACGCTTTTTCTGGCGGCGTGCGGCGGCGACGATGCCGTCTCGCCTTCGCCGTCGGAGCCCCGGCTGACGGATGTGGCACCCTGTCAGGAGGCACCGGGTTTTCTCTGCGGCACGCTCGAAGTGCCGCTCGACCCGGCAGAGCCGGAAGGGCCTCGGCTGGCATTGGCGGTGGCGTATACCGACCGCCCCGACGCGCCACATGGCACCGTGCTGATGCTGGCCGGCGGCCCCGGCCAGCCGGCGGTCGATTTTTATCCGCCCCATATTTCCCGGGATTTTCCCGAGGATCTCTTTCATGCCGTGCAGTGGGTGGCGCTCGATCAGCGGGGTACTGGGGCGCAAGCGCTCGATTGCCCGGCGCTTCAGGAGCGAATCGGCAGCTCCGATCTCCTGCCGGCACCGGCCAGCGAGGTGGAGCAGTGTGCGGCCAGGCTGAGCGATGTGCGCAGCTTTTATGGCTCCGATGCCACGGTGGCTGATCTCGATGCCTTGCGGCGTGCATTGGGCGTGGAACGCTGGACGCTCAATGGTGTGTCGTATGGCACCTATGTCGCGAGCCAGTACGCCCTGGCCCACCCCGAGCATGTGCAAGGCCTTGTGCTCGATTCGGTGGTGCCTCACACCGGGCTCGACCTCACCATGCAGCCGGTGGTCGACGCGCTGCCGCGTGTGCTGGCCGATGTGTGCCAGGAGCAGGGTTGCACCACGGATCCCCTGTCGGATCTTCGCCTCACGCTCGAGCGCCGTGCCGACGATGTCGAGATTTTCAACTGGCTGGTGGCGACCTCGGTGTTCGACCCCTGGTTTCAGGCAGTGCCCCAGGCGCTGGCCGAAGCCGCCAGAGGCGACGATCAGCGCCTGAACGCGTTGCTGGCTCAAGCTGCGGAGGATGGCGCGGCCACGGCGCAACAACTGAGTCAGGGCTTGCATGTGACCACGCTCTGCGCCGACCAGACGGCGCCATGGGGTGATGCGCTCACGCCACTGGCCGAGCGGGAGGCCTGGCTCACGCAATTTCTCGATTCCGATCTGGCATCGCACTATGCCCCGTTCTCGCTCGACACCATCGTCGCCCTGGGCACCCTCGAAAACTGCCGACACTGGCCGCCCATAGCGCCTGCGGCTCTGGTGCGCCGTGGCCCGCTGCCTGACGTGCCCACATTGCTCATGGCCGGTGGCCGGGATTTGTCCACTCCTTTGAGCGAAACCGAACGGCAGCTGGCGCTGGCGCCTGGGGGCACATTGGTGGTGCTGCCGCAGGCGGGTCACGGTGTGCAGGCCTGGCCTCAGGGCCTGGCCAATGTGGCCGAGTTCTTGTGCGTGGGGCCTGAGGCCTTGCCCTTGCCGCCCGGCAGCGACATCGCGGGTCGTTGTGCGGTTGACAGCCAGCCGAGGTGAGTCACGTTCACCACCATTTGGTTGATGAAATCAACCAAATGCGGTACCGTTCCGATCGATCGTCCCCGGAGATGTGAATGCCGCACAGGGGATGCCTTTCGCCGGAGCCTGCATGAGTCACACGTTTTCCACCTTGCAATATCAGCTCGAGGATGGCGTAGCCACCGTCATGCTCGATCGTCCCGACAGTCGCAACGCCCTCAACACCGAAATGTGCAACGAGCTGGTGGCGGTGATGACAGAGGTCGCCGCCACGGAGTCGGTGCGCGTGGTGTTGATCGGCGCCAACGGTCCGGCGTTTTGCGCCGGCGCCGACCTGAAAGAACGCAAGACCATGTCGACCGAAGAACTGACGGCGCGTCGGGTCAAGGGATTCTCGGCCTACCATGCCATCGAGCGTCTGCCGCAACCCGTGATTGCGGTGGTGCATGGTGCGGCCTTCGGCTCCGGTTGCGAGATCGCGGCGGCGGCCGACTTCATCCTGGCGGCTGATGCGGCCGTGTTCTGCTATCCCGAAGTGGGTTGGGGCACGGTGGGTGCCACCCAACGGCTGCCCCGCATCGTGGGTCCGCGCATGGCCAAGGAGCTCCTGTTTACCGGCCGCAAGTTCGATGCGCGCGAAGCCCGCGAGTTGGGGCTGGTGAACCAGATCTACACCGCCGATACCTTGTGGACCGAGGCTCGGGCGATGGCCTCACGCATCGCGCAGGCCGCGCCACTGTGCGTGCGGCTCACCAAGCACTGCATCGATCAGGGTCTGGCCACCACGCGGGAAGGCGCCATGGCCGTGGAGTTGATGGCAATCGAAGAGAACCTGCGAGCGTCCGACTGGCGGCGCGCCATTGCCGGTTTTGGCGACCGCAAGGGGGAGTCCGCATGATCGGCCATCCGGTCACCCTGGGTCAGGCACTGCAGGCCACGGTACAGCAACGCAACCTGGCCGAAGCCTTTGTGGCGCCGGGCGAGCGGCGCACCTGGCAGCAGTTGTGGCACGAGGCCGATGCCGTGGCACGTGCCCTGCACGCGAGCGGCGTGGCGCCGGGTGATCACATCGGTGTGCTGCTGGGTAACGGCGCGCGCTGGCTGTCGGCGTTCTTTGGTTGCGCCATGGTGGGGGCCGTGACGGTGCCGGTGAACACCCGGTTCAAGGCCGATGAGCTGGCGTGGTGTCTGCGGCAGGCCGATGTCAGTCGATTGATCATGGCCGATCGTTTTCTCGATATCGATTTCCTCTCCATGCTGGCTGGCGTGGAACCGGCCTTGCAGCAAGGGCTGCCGGGCAGCGCCTTGCCCGGTTTGCGTGAAGTGGTGGTGGTGCCTGCGGATGGCGAGCCCGCGCTGCCCCCGGGAGCCGTTGGCCTGTCGTCGTTTCTGGCGCGTGGCGAGGCCGTTGGGGATGCCGCCATCGCCGATCGTCGGCAAGCGGTATCGCCAGATGATGTATTGCTGATTCAGTACACCTCCGGGACCACGTCATTCCCGAAAGGCGTGATGCTGACGCACGCCAACATGGTGACCGACGCCTGGGCCGTGGCGCAGCGCATCGGTGTGCGAGCCGAAGATCGCTATTTCAGCATTCGACCATACTTTCATGTGGCCGGCACCACCCTGTCCATTCTGGTCAGTGTGGTCAGCGGTTGCTGCCTGCTCACGCTGCCTCGCTTCGACGTGGCCCAGGCGTTGCAAATGCTCGACGACGAGCGCTGCACGCTGACTTCAGGCAACGACACGATCTTCCTGATGCTCATGGGCCATCCCGAGTTTCGTCGTGAACGGCTGCATTTGCGTGGTGGCTGGGCGGCCGCCGGTGTCGAAGTGATGACCCGCATTCGTGACGAAATGGGGGTGCACGCCATGTGCAATGCCTACGGGCAATCGGAAGCGTCACCCAACGTCACGATGACCGCCCGGGACGATCCCTTCGAGCTGCGCGCCGCTGGCTGGAGCCATCCTCATCCAGGCACCGAGGTGCGGGTGGTGGACCCCGACACCGGAGAGCGCTGCCCCCCTCTGGCGCGCGGCGAGATTCAGGTGCGCGGCTGGAACGTGATGAAGGGGTATTACAACTTGCCCGAGGCCACGGCCAAGGCATTTACCCCGGATGGCTGGCTACGCACTGGCGACCTGGGCGAGCAGGATGATCAGGGTCGAATCCGCATGGTGGGGCGGCTCAAGGACATGTTGCGGGTGGGCGGCGAGAACGTGGCGCCTGCCGAGGTGGAGGAGGTGTTGTTGTCGCATCCGGCCATCACGCTGGCGCAGGTGGTGGGTGTGCCGGATGCGCGTCTGGGCGAAGTGGTGGCGGCATTCGTCGTGCCGCGCGAGGGCCAATCCCTCGATACCGACGCACTGCACGCCTGGTGTCGTGAACGTATGGCCAATTTCAAGGTGCCTCGCTTTCTGGCCGTGGTCGATTCCTTCGAATCCATCGGCATGACGGGAAGCTCCAAAGTGCAAAAGAACAAACTGCGGGCGCATGCGCTGCAGCGCTTCGGCCTGACGGAGGGGCAGACATGAGCGATGTGGTGATTTGCGAATGTTTCGCCCGCGACGGCCTGCAGCACGAGCCCGATTTCGTGCCCACGTCAGACAAGGTCGCCATGATCGATACCTGCGCCCGTGCCGGATTCTCGCGGGTGGAGGCCACGTCGTATTCCAACCCGAAAGTGGTGCCGCAGTTTGCCGATGCCAGCGAACTGCTGGCGGCGCTGCCGCGGCGCGGGGGTGTGTATTACAAGGCCACCTGCGCCAACGTTCGCGCCGTGGAGCGGGCCTTGGTTGATCTCGAGGCCGGCTTCGGCGCCAATGAGATCAGCCTGCTCACATCGGCCAGCGAATCGCACTCGCAGCGCAATCTGCGTCGCAGTCGCGAGGAGCAATGGCAGAACATTGTCAGCATGGCGGCGGCTGCCGGTCAGCGCTTTCGCCTGATCGGCACCGTATCGGTGGCCTTCGGCTGCCCGTTCGAGGGGGCAGTGTCGACCGATGTGGTGGTGGCCGACGTGGAGCGCTTCGCCGAACTGGGTGTACATCATGTGGCCTTGGGTGACACCACCGGCATGGCCACGCCCGCGAGCGTCCAATCGCTGTGTCGACGCCTCCGGCAAGAGGTGCCGCAGGTGGTGCCGATCGCCCACTTTCACGACACTCGGGGGACCGGGCTGGTGAACTGCCTCGCTGCCCTGGAGGCTGGCGTCACGCATTTCGACAGCGCCCTGGGCGGCGTAGGAGGGCATCCGGCCAAGGTGCAGTATGGCGGGGGGCACACCGGCAACGTGTGTACCGAAGATCTGGTGAATCTGTTCGAGTCGCAGGGTGTCGCCACCGGTCTGGATCTGGGTGCAGTGCTCGAACTTGCCCGTCGCGCCGAGACTCTGTTGGCACGCCGTCTGCACGGCCGGCTGGTGGGCAGTGGGTACAATCCGCTGATCGCCGGAGCGCCGGCTCCCTCCACCTGAGCGTCCACCTTTCATGTCCCGGATTTCTTCCGTTCGCTCCAGCGCCGGCTCGCGCCGGGCGCCGCAACGTCTGCAGGATTTGCCGTCGTATCGGCTCAATCGTCTGGCCTACCTCTGGAGTCGGATTGCCGCCGATACCAACCAGACCCAATACGGCGTGGGGCCGCGCGACTGGCGCATTCTGGCGTTGCTGGCGGCCGACGCCCCCATGTCGCTCAACGACGTGGCTCGGTCGGCCAATATCGACAAGAGCCAGGCCAGTCGCAGCGTGGCCCAATTGATCGAACGCGGGCTGGTGGCACGCCAGGCCGATGCCCAGGATGGCCGAGGAGTCAGCCTCGAGCTCACTGATGAAGGGCTCGCCTTGTACGCCACGATGTTTCCCGCTGCCATCGCGCGCAATGATCAACTGCTCCAGGTGCTCACGCCCGCAGAAAACGCGCAATTCGACGACATGCTGAATCGTCTGACCGCGCGGGCGCTCGAGGTCTTTACCCAATCGCAGGCCCTGGCCCGACCGCGCCGCGGTCGTCGCGCCGGACCCCGCTGAACTCCGTCAGGCTCGATCCCCCACTTTTGTCGGTCTGATAGTTGATGAAATCAACTGGATAGTGGATAATATCATCCATCTCAACGAACCCTCCCATTGCCGCCAATGACGGCGGGCGTCAGCCGGGGCCTGTGCGTTCTTGGGGGCCGTCCGCCTTTCCGGAGTTGTCATGCCAGAGCTGTTGATCGAAAACCATGACGCGGTGCGCGTGTTGCGGCTCAACCGTCCCGAAAAGCACAACGCGCTCAACACCGCGCTCACCCGTGCCTTGCTCGAGGGGCTGCAAGCGGCGGATGCCGATCCCGCCGTGCGGGCCGTGGTGCTGGTGGGTCATGGCAAATCGTTCTGTGCCGGTGCCGATACCACCGAGTTTGCCGGCCTTACCGAGGAACAGCCCGAGGCGGTGATGCAGCGTGGCGATCTCACCACGGCGTTGCATCTGGTGTTTTCGCGCATGAACACCCCGGTGGTGGCGGCAGTGCACGGCAATGCGCTGGGTGGCGGCGCCGGTCTGGCCATTGCCACCGATCTCACCGTCATGGCCAGTGATGTGCGCTTCGGTTATCCCGAACTCAAGCACGGCATCGTGGCTGCCGTCGTCATGGCCAATCTGGTGCGGCAGTTGGGCCGCAAGCATGCCTTCGAATTGGTCGCCATGGCCGAGCCGATCAACGGCGCACGTGCCCTCGAGCTGGGCCTGGCCAACCGGGTGGTGTCGGCCGAGGCCGTGTTCGACGAGGCCTTGGCCATGGCACACCGCATGGCCGGCTGGTCGCCGGCCGCCATGACACTCACCAAACGGGCATTTCATCGCACGGCCGATCTGGCTCTGGAAGAGGCGCTGGGCGTGGGCCGCGACGCCAACGTGATCATGCGCAACTTTCGGCAGCAGGGGGCCTGATGCGACCACTCGACGGTGTCACCATTCTCGATCTATCGCGGGTGCTGGCCTGCCCGTTTGCCTCGATGATCCTGGCCGAGCTGGGTGCCACAGTGATCAAGGTGGAGCAGCCCGGCACGGGCGATGAAACCCGCCAGTTCGAGCCGCGTGTGAGCGGCAGCGGCGGCAGCGAGTCGGCCTATTACATGGCCTTCAATCGCAGCAAGCAGTCGGTCACCATCAACTTTCGCAAAGCCGAAGGGCAAGCGCTGGTGCGCCAGCTCGCCGCGCAGGCCGATGTCGTGATCGAGAATTTTCCGGTGGGTACGCTGGCGCGCTACGGCCTGGATGCCGATCACATCGCGCCCGATCACCCCGATCTCATTTATCTCTCCTGCACGGGCTTTGGCCAGACCGGACCCTACGCTCATCGCAAGGGATACGACACGGTCTTTCAAGCCATGGGCGGCATCATGAGCCTCACCGGTGAGCGCGATGGCGGGCCCGTGAAGCCGGGTCTGCCGATTGCCGATCTCACGTCGGGCCTTTGGGCGGCCATTGCGGTGCTCTCGGCCCTGTTTGGTCGCGAGCGCCAGGGTGGCGGCTGCCACGTGGATTTCTCGATGCTCGACGGCCAGGTTGGCCTGCTGTCGCTGGCTGCCGCGCGCTGGTTCGCCTTGGGCGAGGTGCCGCCCAGGCTGGGCACCGAGCACCCGGGCCGTGTGCCGTCGGCAGCCTTCGTGTGCCGCGACGGCAAATGGGCACAGATTACCGGTAGCGATCAGCACTGGGCGCCGCTCTGTCGGTTGTTGGGGCTCGAGGCCTGGGCCGACGATCCCGAGCTGGCGCGCAATGCGGTTCGTGTGGCGCGTCGCGACGAGGTCATGCAGGGCCTGGCCGCCGCTATTCGGCAACTCGATCGCGACGAACTCTGCCGGCGTTGCGATGAGGTGGGTGTACCTGCCGGCCCCATTCTCGATGTCAGCGAAGTCCTGCAGAACGAGCAGGTGCAGGCACGCAACATGGTGGCCGAGTTTGACCATCCCCAAGTGGATCGCTTCCGGGCGGTTCGTGTGCCGTATCGCTTCCGGGGTTACGACGATCCGCGTCTGGAGCGTCCCCCGCTGCTGGGCGAGCACACCGACACCGTGCTGAGCGAGCGGCTCGGCCTGGATGCCGACCAATTGCAGACCCTGCGCGAGCAGGGCGTGATTTAACCCGCAGCACCCCTGATGACCATACCCCTGTGAGGAGACAACCCATGCGTTTTGCAACCAAGCCTTTGTTCGCGGCTCTGACCTTGTGCCTTTCCGGTGCCGCCGTGGCCGATTACCCCGAGCGGCCCATCACCTTGGTCAATCCCTATGCCGCAGGCGGCCCGGCCGATACCCTGGGCCGGGCGCTGGCCGAGCGTCTGGCCAAGGTGCTCGATGGCACTGTGGTGGTCGAAAACCGCCCGGGCGGCGGCGCCTCGATCGGCGCCTCGTATGTGTCACGCGCCGAGCCCGATGGCTATACGCTGCTGTTGGGCACGGCCGCCGCCCATGTCGTTACGCCGCTCATGACCGCGGTCAACTACGATGGCATCGACGACTTCGAATTCATTTCCATTGTGGGCAACCAGCCCAACATGCTGGTGGTCAACCCCGAGGTCGATGTGGATTCGGCCATGGCGCTGGTCGAGATGGCCAAGGCCAACCCCGGCAGCATCAACTATGCCTCGGCCGGCCCTGGCACCTCGCCGCATCTGGGCGGCGAGCTGTTTGCCCAGCGTGCCGGGATCGACATCACCCACATCCCGTACAAGGGCGCGGCTCCCGCCATTACCGATGTGGTGGGCGGGCAGGTAGAAATGGCATTGCTCAATCTCTCGGCCAGCCTGCCGTTCATCCAGGATGGCCGCTTGAAAGCGCTGGCCTACGCGGCCGAAGAACGTTCGCCGCTGTTGCCCGACGTGCCCACACTGGCGGAAGTGGGCATTGCCGATGCCGAGAGCGCGTCGTGGTACAGCCTGGTGGCCCCCGCGGGTACGCCGCAAGCGGTGATCGAGCGTCTGAACGCCGCGGTGAACGAGGTCAACCAGCAGGAAGACTACATCGCCGACATGCAGGAGAAAGGTGTGGAGCTCTGGAGCATGACGCCGGCCGAAGCCAGAACTTTTGTCGAGGCCGATCGTGGCGTGGTGGAGCCCATCGTGGAAGCGGCCGGGCTCAAGGCCGAATAAGCCCCAGGGGCCTGAGCGGACGCTCCGGCCCCTGTTGGGCGCTCCCCTCGGATGTCAATCGAGCAGGCGTGCGCTGCGTGTGAGAGCCTGCAGCGTTTCGTCGACCAGGCGCTCAACGACCTCGGCCGCTGGCGCCAGCGAGTCGATCAGGCCGGCGCTCTGGCCAGCCTCCACCTTGCCCTGTTCCACATCGCCTTCCAGCGCCGCCTGTTTCAGTGAGCGGCTGGCGAACAGCGTATCGAGATCGGCGTTGCTGCCGATGCGCTCCGCCTCGCCGTAGGCTTCGGCAAAGGCGTTGCGCAACATCCGGATCGGCGATCGCCCTCGCCCGACCAGGGTGGTGCCGTGCAGGGGAGCACGCAACACCGCCTCTTTATAGGCAACGTGCAGATTGGCCTCCGGCGTGAGCAGAAAACGTGTGCCTAGCTGCACGGCTTCGGCGCCGAGGCACAGCATGGCAGCAATGCCGGCACCATCGGCAATGCCACCGGCGGCGATCACAGGCACCTTCACGGCCTTCACCGTGGCCCGCACCAGGGCGGCCGTGCCGATTTCGTCCGGGCCGGGGTGACCGCCGGCTTCAAAGCCCACGGCCACCACCGCGTCTACGCCAGCCGCTTCGGCCTTGACGGCATGAATCGGGTTGGCCGTGACATGCACCCACGTGATGCCGGCCGCCCTGGCTCGCGCCAGGTGCGCTCGGGGGCTGCCTTGCGAGGCGACGATGATGGGGACCTTTTCGTCGAAGATCACCTCGAGATGCTCGGCCGCGCGCTTGTTGTACAGCGCCACGTTCACGGCAAATGGTGCCGAAGTTCGCGCACGCACCCCCTGAATGGCCTGCCGCAGATCCTCCGGATACATCGGCCCGGCGGCAATCACGCCCAGGCCACCTGCGGCCGATACCGCCGCCGGTAGCTCGGCGTCAGACGAGGCCCAGCTCATGCCGGCCTGAATGATGGGGTAGCGAATCTGCAGGAGGTCGGTGATACGGGTGCGGAGCGGCATGGGGCAGGGTAATAGGGCAGAGAGACAGGAAGGATCCCTCATTATCGTTTATCTAGTTGAATTAATCAACTAAATGGTCTCGTGACGAGGGTGGTAGTCTTCGGTTTCTGTCCGCCATCCTGCTAACTTCCAAGCCATGTCCAGCGCCTACGCCATCGTCAAGGGCATCCACGTTGCCCTGGTGTTTCTCAGCGTCACCGTGTTTGCCCTGCGCGGCTTGGTGGCGGTGTTTTGGCCCAATGCCGCCCGTCACATTGCGCTGCGTCGTATCAGTATTCTGATCGACAGCGGCCTGCTGCTCGCCGCACTTGTACTGTTGGTCATCCTGCAGTTCGTGCCGTTGGGCATGCCCTGGATGTGGACCAAGCTTGGCCTGCTCGTGGTGTACATCGTGCTGGGCCACCAGGCGTTTCAGCCGCGCTACCTACCCTTGCAACGCCTGGGTTTCTACGTGATCGCGTTGCTGTGTTTTGTGGCCATGCTGTCGGTGGCGCAGCACCATCATCCGTTGGGGGCGCTGGCGGGGCTCGGCGGGTGATTTGCGTCAAGCGATGCGGTAGCGAATGCCACCATTTCCGGTAAGATCGTCTCTTTTTTGTCGGATGTATCACGATGGCGTTTCCGTCAGAACCGGCAAACGCGATGGCTTATGGGCATCCGCTGGTGATTTTCCTTCTCGCCCTCATGCTGCTGATCGTGTGGCGCAATGATCCCGGGCGGCCATCCTATTTGCGGGCATTCGGGGTGGGGTACGCGGCCTATGGCGCCGGCGTGACACTGCAAACAGCCTTGTGGCCGGATGCGCTAGCCCTCAATGTGTTGATCACGGGCGGTTTATACATGACGGCCGTGGTGGGCTTGTGCTGGGGGATCGTGGCTCTCGCCGATCGCAAGCTGTTCCTCGGCGCAACACTGGGTATTGTCGTGACCGTCATTGGGGTGCGCGGCTATTTCTCGGTGCTCGACGCCAACAATGTCATTCGCTCGGTGGTCTTGCAGGCGGGTGTGTTCGTGCTTCTGGCCCAAGCCAGCTGGCTGGCACGCAGTCTTCGACACGGCAGTTTCAGCGATCGCGTGCTTTGGTGGGGGTTCATGCTGTTTTGTGCCAGCGCATTATTGCGAGTCGCCCTGGCGGTGCAGCGTCCGGCCACGGAATATGGTTTCGATACCGGAGCTTACTGGGTCGTGACGCAGCTCACGATCTACGCCTTCTCGCTGGTGTTGGGGATGTCGCTGCTGGCATCACACGCCGGGCGGCGTATCGCAGAAGAGCAGCGCGCCAGTCAATGCGATGTCCTCACGGGCTTGCTCAATCGGCGTGGGTTCGCCCAATCGTTGCGCAAGATGTTGCGGCGCGAGTCCCACTATGCCCTGTTGGCCGTGGATATCGATCATTTCAAGGCGGTCAATGACACTCACGGCCATGCCGCTGGAGACTCCGTGCTGCGCGACGCCGCTCGTCTGATTCAGGATGGCACGCGACGCCACGACATCGCGGCCCGCGTGGGAGGAGAGGAGTTTGCCCTGGTCATGCCCGGCGCCGGACTGGTCGAGGCCCACGAGGCGGCCGAACGTCTGCGGACGGATTTCGAGCGCCACAAGTTTCGGGTCGAAGGGCAGTCGATACGCTGTACCGTCAGTGTCGGCGTCGCGGTGATGGCAGGCAGTGTGCCGGTGGCCAACGGCCTGAAGTTTGCCGATCGGCTACTGTATGGGGCCAAGAATGCTGGCCGAAATCGGGTGGTGTGCGCCGATTATCGGCAAGACAGCGGCGAGCGGCTGGTGCGCATCAGCGAATGAGGGAGGAGTGGCGGGCAAGCCGGTCGGCATCCGGTGAGAGTGCCTTTTCGGGCTCCAGATCATTGACCGCTAGCCGCAATCGTTGCAGCAAATGGTAGAGCTGATCGAGCTCCTCGGCCGAAAAATGTGATTCCAACTGCCTTTGCCGCTGCTGCGACACCACGGCGCCCCGACGTCGTACCTCCTGGCCTTTGCGGGTGATGCGCAGACGAAACTGGCGGCCGTCGTCCGGATCGGGAAACCGCTGCGCCAGACCATCGCGCTCCAGCTTGACGAGGGTGCGGCTCACCCAGCCTTTGTCCACGTCGAGCACCTCGACCAGATGGTTGAAACGCAGGTCGTCGTGATTGCCGAGTATGGCCAGGATGCGCCATTCGGGCGTCGTGAGCCCAGCACCGCGTTGAAACGCACGACCGGCCGATCGGTTCAAACTGCCCGCCAACCCCACCACGTGATAAGTGAGGTTGCGATCCATATCAAAGCGGTCATCATCCACAGAGCGGCTCATGATTCGACGGCTCCTTGCAACGAATCGCCCAATGTCACCACGCCATCGCTCAGCACCTCCACGTACACCCCCAGATCCAAGTGGCCAAAATGCTTGAGCAGCGCCTGCGGGACGCCCTGGTCGCGCTCGCCGGTGTCGAGGTTGACGTTGACCGCGGCGCAGCGCCGGATGCGCTTGAGGGGCCGCACTTGGACTCCGCCCACCGAGATCACCTGATCGAGCCAGTCGTGTTCGGCCCAGGGCTCGGCGCCATCGAAATAGAGATTGGCGCGGAACCGTCTGGGGTCGAGCGATACGCCCATGACTCGCTCGAGCTCGCGCAGCGAGGCGAGATTGATCATCGAGACTGCGTTCATCAATACCGCCGAGTGGGCGGCCGCGTCGGTAAAGCGGATATCGGGTGCGCTCACAAAACGCGGGGCACCCGACAGCGGTTTGCCACAACGATCCCCCACAAAGCCGGCCAGGCGCTGCAAGGCATCTTCGTCGTGGAGAGCTGCCTGAGCCATGCTGCCGTCGCGGTCGCGCACCACGAGGGTGTTGGTGACGTCATTCAGGCGCGCATCGAGCCGGGCCAGGGCAGGGTGGTCGCGCAGCATCAGGAAGTCGCCCTTGGGGCGAGGTTGATACTGGCTGGGGTCGAACGCCCAGCTGCCATTGGTGATGGCAAAGGCGCGATCGCGTGGCAGCGCCTGGCCCTCGCGCAACGTCACCTCACTCAGGCGCTCGGGCGACAGCCCCTTGACCGGGTAACGGAACAGCGCCTGGAGGGTGGCGGGGGTGGCGGAGGGAGCAGGGGCAGACATGGCGGATGGGGGCGGCGGCGACAAATGCATTACGATCGGGACCGAAAGTTGCGGCCGCTTGGCCGCACAGCAACTTCAGGAGCCTGGTTCATGAATCTGTCCGAGTTTCTCACACCTACTGCCGATCGCACGTTCGAAGATTATGACCCGGGTGCGGTTTACGAGTTTGGCCCGGTCGTGGTGGACGAGGACGAGCTCGTGACCTTTGCCACGCGCTACGATCCGCAGGCCATGCATGTCGACGCGCAATGGGCGGCCACGGGCCCGTTCGGCGGGTTGATTGCCAGCGGTTGGCATACCGTGAGCCTGCTCATGCGGCTTTTTGTCGAAGGCTATCTGCCGGGCGCTGCCAGTTTGACTTCGCCGGGCGTGGATGAGCTGCGGTGGACCCGGCCGGTGCGGCCGGGCGACGCCTTGCGTCTGCGCGTCACGACCGTGTCGAAACGCGTCTCGCGCTCCAAGCCCGACCGCGGCATCGTGATTTCAATCCTGGAAGGTATCAATCAAGATGGCGAGGTGGTGGCAAGCATGCGCGCCATGAATCTGATCGGGTTGCGCACACCCGCGGCGTCGGCCTCCGCAGTGTGATCAGGGGGTTGCCGCGCGCCAGCTGGCATGAATGTCGCCGTGATCCGAGGCAAAGATCACGCCGTCGCTGCCGTCGAGCCGGAATCCGCGCACGCTTTCCAGGGCACGCAACACCTGTTGCTCCTGCATCATCTGGGCTTCAGAACAGAACATCGACGTCGTGGCCAGTTCGCGCACCTGCAGGCTCTCTCCGGTGAGGCGGTAGCTCCCCATCATGCGATTGCAGGAGGCCATGCCGGCCACCCGGCCGTCGTCGAGAAAGCTCAAGGTGGGTGTGGCCGCGTCGAGCGCGGCGTCGCCGATGCGAGTGAGCAGCCACTCGCCTCCTTGCAGAAGTCGCGCCGGGTCACCGGCACAGCCCGAGCCCGAGAGCTCGCCATACGTGAGCGTGGCGCTTTGCGGGTAGGGCATGCCGGTCATGGAGTCGACACACGACATGGCCTTGACCTCGAGCTGCAGGCGTGCGTTGCCGCGAGTGCCTTGCAAGGTGAGGCCCGAATCGGTGCGTTGCGTGATGGCACCATCCATGGTGGTTGCGGGTTCGCCGGGTTGCCGGAGCGCGATCTCCCAGCCGTCGAAGCTCACCTGCCAGAACGGCTCGTTACCCTGGGCCTGAAACGGCAGCACCAGAGCGTTTTGGGGCGCACAGGTGGGCAAGGCGTTGCCCGACCAGGTGAGAGTGGCGAGGTCGCCCTTGCCCCAGAATTCGGTATCGGAGTCGCCCACCGTCTGGTAACGGGCGCCTGAGGCAGCCCGCACTGGCATCAACATGCGGGTGTCATCGTTCAGGGTGATGGCCATCCACTGACCCAGCATCTGGGCGGTCACGGGCTGACGGCCACAATACAAGGTTTGCGCCTGGCTACCCTCGTCCGCCGGGTACACGAAGGTTTCGAGGCTCGCCTGGGGTTGTGCCACTGCCATCGGTACTGCCGCCAGTGCCCCGGCAAACAGTGTGGCGAAAGCGGCAACTGGCGTGGCGACTGGTGCCAATCGCAAGGCAGCGCTTGCGCGCCCCTGTGCGAACCGTTGGGCCTTGGCGCGACGTTCGGCGCGGAGAGTCGAAGCTTGGGCAGGCATGAAAAATACTCCGTGAAGAATGAGATGACGGTTCGAGCGCCGCCGCCGTGGCAGGCGCAGCCAGCGCCGCAGGCCACACCATCGCTCAGGGTGCCGGCATGGCCGAACGCGGCAGGCCGAAGATCTTGTCGAACCCCCAGTTGTACACGAAGGTGTATACGAGGAAAAAGAGCAGCAGGCTGGCATCAAGCACAACGGCTTCCCACAGCGAAACCTTCAGCCACCAGGCAAACACCGGTACCAGGAGAATGGCCAGCCCGCCCTCAAATCCGATGGCGTGCGCGATCCGCCGCTTCACGCTGCGCCCGCGCGTCACCTGGCGCGACTCCCAGCGCTCGAACAGACTGTTCCAGATCCAGTTCCACGCCACCGCAATGGTGGACGCGGCGACCGACAGACTGCCGGAAGCCAGCGGGTCGTGCCCCAGCACGATCAGGGCCGCACTGACCAGCACGATGGCGATGAATTCGTACAGGGAAACGTAAATGACGCGGCGCTTGATGCCTTGCATGGCAGGATGGGCTCGGTAGAAGAGACAATTCGACATGGGAGGTGCCGTGCGAATCGTCGGGGTTTTGCCCGATGTGTCGATCGGCAACGGCAGGCGGCGCAAGACGATAGCACGATCGCATGACGTCGACCGGGCCTTGCCGTTGTTGGGTTTCTGGAGCTCAAGCTGCCGCGTAGCGCTCCCGGTACGCGGCAGGAGACATCCCGCAGTGGCGCCGAAAGATCTCCCGAAACGCCTTGTCGTCCACGTATCCCACGGCCATCATCACTTCGGCCACCTGCTGTCGCGTGGATTCCAGCCGCTGCTTGGCCGCTTCGATGCGCACGCGTTGCAGGTAGGTGAGCGGGCTCAGCCCGGTGGCCTGCCGGAAGCGGCGCTCCAGGCTGCGCCGCGAGAGGGCGCAGCGCGATGCCAGGGCGTCGACCGTGAGTCGTTCGGCATAGCAGCTTTCGATGTGGTCCTGGATCTGGCGGATCAGCGGGTCGGCATGGTCTTTCTGGCCGGCGAACAGGGCAAACGGCAATTGGCTTTGGCGGTTCCAGTCGAGCTGGAAAACCTTGGCGCACCAGATCGCCACGTCGCGACCGGCGTGGCGTTCGATCAGGCGCAGCACGAGGTGGGCGGCCGAGGTGGCACCTCCGCTGGTGAGTATGCCGTCACCTTCGAGCAGGATGGCGTCACTGCGCCACGCCACTCCCGGGTAACGTTGCTGGCAGAGCCCGTGGGCGGCCCAATGCACCACGGCCTCGCGGCCATCGAGCAGACCGGCTTGGGCCAACAGCATGGCGCCCACGCACAGACTGCCGGCTGCGCCGCCCTGGGCACAATGCTGCTGCAGCCACGCCATCACATCGGCATTGCCGGGCAAGGGATGCAGGTGCGGGTGCTGCAAGGGAGGCACCAGCGCGAGGTCGACGCGCGGCGCTTGTTCGAAGGTGGCGTCCACCCGCAGTTGCAGCCGGCCATCGTCGAGGGCCACCAGGGGGGTGCGACCCAGGCAAATCAGGTCGAAGGCGGGCGACCGACCGTGTTCCAGCAAATATCGGTTGGCGGCCAGCAGGCCCTGGCGCGCCTGTTCGAGCCCGGTAAGAAGGGTGCCTTCGGGCACCAGCAATGCCACTCGCAACATGAGGACGTCCGACAGGATGAGAGGGCGGCGGCATCCGCCGTCGTGTGCGCGCCAAGCCGATGACGCATCTCCGCCAATCAGTATGTCGCATTTCGCCCGAGAAGATGCCGCATTTTGCGGTGACTCGCAAGCCTGGCACGGATCTACGCTTCCGCCTATCACAACGATTTACGGAGAACTCCTCATGGATCCTTATGTTGATGGCTTCCTTCTGATTGTGCCGCGTGCGCGGTTGAGCGACTACCGCGAGATGTCGCAAAAGGCCGGCGAGATCTGGCGTGAGCATGGTGCGCTCGACTATGTCGAAACCGTGGAAGACGATATGGCCCACGACGGCATGGTGTCGTTTCGGGATCGTATGGCGGCGGCTGACGACGAGGCAGTGATCTTTGCGTGGATCACTTACGCTGACCGGGCCGAGCGCGATCGCATCAATGCGGCTGTCATGGCCGACCCCCGTTTGCAAGGTGCCTGCCCCGAGGGCATGCTTGACATGAAGCGCTTTCATTGGGGCGGTTTTGCCCCCCTGGTTCATGTGCCGGGGTCAGGTACGGCAGCGCCAGGCACCGGCGCGCCGCCCGGTGTGGCCACCCTCACACCCCATCTGGTGTGCGAGCCTGCGGCGGCCGCGATCGACTTCGTCGTCCCTGAAATTTTCATTTCAGAGTCACTGAGGCGCAACGAGCCGCGCGACTGCACTGCCAATCGCCACCGCAATCGACTCAATTCTCGCCCG
>JAWLHC010000008.1:0-192861 GCA_041690575.1 Verticiella sp. | reverse complement strand
CCCGCAAAACGCGCCATCTGGCGCGCTTGCTGGCCGTCTGGCCGCAGTTCGTATTTGAAGGCTTGGAGGCGTTTCATGGCGATAGCATAGTTGGATTTTCTGCCGGTGGCTGCGGCAGTGCGCGCTTTGAAGTCATCCGGCAGCACATCGAACAGCAGCGCACGCCGCATTAGTGCCGGATGGACGCCTGCGGCGTCCGCGCTATCCTTCCTCACCCTGAAGGGCGAGGTTTGCCGCACACTGGATCAACCCTACGGAGTGGCGGCGACGGTAGTGAGACCGGCACCGACGGCGGATGCGAGCCCGCGGACCCTGTACCGCTCACCCCCTACACCGTCAAGAACTCCCCCAGTCGCTCGCGACTGAACTCCTGATACGCCCCACTGGCCACCACCTCACCATGATCGAGCACCAGCACCCGATCGGCAATCGACTCGAGAAAGTCGATGTTCTGCTCCACGATCAGGAATGCCCGCCCTGCAGCCTTCTGCTCGCGCACGAGGGCGGCCATGTGATCGATGTTCTCTTTCTGCACGCCCTCCGTGGGCTCATCGAGAATGGCCAGGGGCGAGGATTCTGCCCAAACCCGGCTGAACGACAGCAGCTTCTTCTCGCCGCCGCTCAAGGTGCCGGCGCGCTGCGCGAGGCGTTCGCGCAGTCGCGGGAAACGTTCGAAGCAGGTGTCGTAAGGTGCCAGGCCTCGGTCGTGACGATGCAGCACGAGGTTCTCTTCCACGCTGAGTTCGTCGAACACCACCGACTCTTGCGGCGCGTACGACATCCCCATCTGACTTCTTTGAAACGTGGCCACCCTGGCCAGCGATTGGCTCTGCCAGTCGATGGTGCCCGCGAACGGTGCGAGGTACCCCATGAGCAGCCTCACCAGCGTGGTCTTGCCCACACCGTTTCGGCCCACCACCGCCAGACACTCGCCGCGGCCCACGCCGCCGCTCACACCCTTCAGTACGGCGGTGTCACCGTAGCCGCCCCGCAGATCGTCGAACTTCAGCAGTGCGTCACCCATGGCGGATGCGTCGACAGACGTGCCACTCATTTGTGCCCTCCGGCGTAAACGGCTTGCACGGCAGGGTCGTCGCGAACGGCGCTGTACGACCCTTGCTTGAGCAGGCGCCCTTGATGAAACACCAGCACTTCGTCGGCCAGCGCTTCAACCGCCGACATGTCGTGCTCCACCACCAGCGCGGCCGCCTTCAGGCGCCGAATCGCTAGCTTCATGACTCGACTCAAGTGATGGGTTTCTGCGACCGAGAGGCCTGCACAGGGCTCATCGAGGAGAAACAACAGAGGCTCCGCCGAGGCGGTCATGGCAAACTCGAGCATCTGCCTTTGCCCCTGAGAAATCTGCCCGGCCGGCAGGTGTGCCACTTCCAGCAGCATGGGAAACTCACGCAGCAACTCGTGCTGCATGTCGGTTTGCCAGTAGCGAATGCGATTGCCGAGCAGATCACCAAAGCGTGTCCGGTTGGCCCATAGGGCGAGCGAGAGGTTCTCGGCCACACTCAATCCGGCAAACACCGACGGAATCTGAAACTTGCGCCCGATGCCCATACGGGTCATGGCGTCGGCACGCCAGCCATCGACGCGGCGCCCGAGAAATTCGATGTGGCCCGCCGATAACGGTAGCCGGCCGGTGAGCACATTGAAACTGGATGTCTTGCCGGCGCCATTGGGCCCGATCACGCAATGGATGCCCGCACCGCGCAGAGAAAAGCTCAGGCCGTTGAGAATCTGCACGCTGCCGTGACGAACCTGCACCTGATCGAACGTGAGCGACGGCTCGATGGACGACAAGCGGTGGCGGGGCGGGGGGGCGAGTCGCTCCGCGCTGCGGGCCGGCAACGCGACCCCCTCGACCTTCGGGTGGCGCCCCGCGGCGCCTGCCATGGATTGCAGGCGCTGCCAGCCCCATTGCAGGCCGCCAAGTATGCCATCCGGAAACCGCATGACGACGGCGATGAAGATGACGGCGATGATCACTTCCCAGTAGGCAAAATGATCTCGCAATTCGGTGGACAGCATGCCGATCACCACGGCGCCGAGCAACGCGCCGTAGGGGCTGCGTCGGCCTCCCACTGCCGTCCAGATCAACAACTCGGCCGACAGCACCACGCTGGTGGCCTGCGGCGTGACGATGCCCTGATGGCCGGCGAACAGGGCACCGGCCAGCCCGCCCAGGCCAGCACTGATGGCAAACGCCAGCGACTTGAGATGATCGGTACGAAACCCCAGAAACTGCAACCGGTTCTCGTTCTGCGCAATGGCCGACCAAAGCGTGCCCAGCGGCGTACGAATCAGCCATGCCACCAGCGCCGTACTCAGCAAGCAGGCCACCACCACGGCGTAGTAGTAATTGCTGTAGCGATCGAGGCCAAAAGGCGTGGCCACCCCGCTCAAGCCGTTGAAACCGCCCGTCACGCTGCTCCACTGGTTGGCCAGCTGATAACCGAACATCACCAGCGCCAGGGTGATGAGCGCAAAGTAGGGGCCACTTTCGTGGCGTTTGGCGAACACCAGCCGACCCACCACGTAGGCGAAGAGGGCAGGCACAAGAATACTGATGGGCAAGAACCACACGCTGCCCCACGCCAACCCGTCTTGCCGCAGCACATGACCGGCCACATAGGCGCCCAGCCCGAAGAACAAAGCCTGACCCAGCGACAGAAAGCCCGCCACGCCCCAGGTGAGCGCGATACCCTGCGCCACCATGCCATACATGAGGTAGAGAGCCAGCTCGTAGGCAAAGAAATCGCCCCCCACGCGTGGCACCACGAACAACACCACCGCCAGACCCAGCCAGGTGGTGGCATCAAACGCCGTGATCAGTCGAGGGCGCGCAACGAGGGGATCAGCGGCGTGCGATGAGGCCATTGGGTTTCAACCAGAGGAAAACAAGAGACACCGCCAACACGGCGAGGTAGCCCGAGGTTTGATCAAAGACGTTGGACACGACCACTTCGGTGCCACCGATCACACCGGTGCCAACAGCCAGACCGGCAAGGCTGCCCAGGCCGCCCACCACCAGCACGAAGAAGCTGCTCAGCAGGTAATCAAGACCCATGGCAGGCTCCACCCGCACCAGGGGCGCGAGCAAGGCCCCCGCCACACCGGCCGTGACCACGCCAAACACGAAGGCGCGGTTGGCCAGCCGTGCAGTGGGAATGCCCACTGCTTGCGCCAGCACGGGATTGCCCACCATGGCACGCACGCGTGCCCCCGCCGAGCTGCGTCGATACCAGAGGGCCAAGCCGACAAAGAACAAGGCGATGGCCACGATCAGCACCACGCGGTAGGCCGGGTAAGACGTGCCCAGCACATCCAGTCCGCCAGACAGGGGCTCTTCCACATTCTGGTAGCCGCGCCCGAACACCAGCTCGATCAGTTCGCGAATCAGGATGCTCAGGCCCCAGGTGGCCAACAAGGTGTCAAACGGCCTTCGGTAAAGATGACGAATGAAGAGATGCTCCATCAACCAGCCGAAGATGGCGCAAACGACAATGGCGATGACAACGCCCCACACCACCGACAAGCCCATGAGCTGGGCCGTGACGGCACTGTAGGCGCCCAGCATGAGGAACTCGCCATGCGCCATGTTCATCACGCCCAGCATGCCGAACACCACGGCCAGGCCCAGCACCACCAAGGCCAGCACCAGGCAGTGATACACGAGGTTGAGGATTTCGGTCATTGCCCTGTCTCGAGATCAGCTGGAACAACTTTGGCCCGGAGGCACGTTCTCGAAGGTTTCCACCACCTTGAACTCGGTGCCGTCGGCCTGGGCCAGGTAGATGTTTTTGGCGGCGTAACGCGACACGAGCTCGATCTTGCCCCGCGGCCCGGTGTACGACAGCCCCTCGGCCACCGCATCGGTTTCTTTCGGATCGAGGCTGCCCGCCTTCTTGGCCATGGCTTCGAGCAGGAGCAAACCCTCGTAGCAGGACTCGGCGAGACCGTTGAGGGGGGCGGCTGCGTTGTCGAACTGACCGCGGTAGCGATCGGCGAATTCTCGCGCGGCACCGCTGGGTAGAGAGGCGAAGTAGCCGGCCGACGAATATAGCTTCTCGGCATTCTGCTCGCCGATGCCGAGCAAGGTGTTCTCTTCCAGCAAGGTGCAAAGCCGCAGCGCCTGCGAAGGCAGACCAAAGCTGGCGAAGGCACGATTGAACCCCACCGAGGGGCCGCCCACCAAGGTGACCAGAATCGCATCGGCACCGCTTTCGCGGATGCGTCCCAGGCTGGCATCGAAGTTATCGACGCTGAACGGAAGGTACTCCTCGCCCACCACTTCGCCGCCACTGGCAAGAATGGCCTCTTTGCCCACGGCATTGCTCTCGCGCGGCCAGATGTAATCATTGCCGATGAGATACCACTTGCTCGCGCCGCGGTTCTGCGCCAGCCAGGGCACCACGGGCAGCAACTGCTGCTGAGGGGTTTCGCCAATGACATAGGTAGCTGGAGCGCAGCCACCCCCTTCCGTTGTTGGCGTGTAGATATAGGGAATTTGTCCGCCGAGCATACTGACAACCGCTTCGCGAACCGCAGAATCATGCTGGCCGATCAGCACCTCGATGCCACGGCCGCGCCACAAGCGCAACGCGGCCTGAGCAGCCTGTGCCGGCGGCAGACCGCCATCGGCATACAGGATTTCTACCTGTCGGCCCAACACGCCGCCGCGCGCATTGAGGTCTTCTACGCCAAGCGCCGTGCAATTCTCGCTAGACGGTCCGAACAGGCCCGCTGGCCCGGTTTGAGGAATCAACATGCCCACCTTGAGCGGCGAACTCGCCCTCGCGAGACGCGACAGCAACGGCCCACCCAGCAAACTGGCCGCTCCGGCTTGAATGACTTGACGACGTTTCATCACAGACTCCCTGCAGAGAACAAGGCGACCGGCCTTGCGGCCCGGGCGCACTTGATGAATGGAGCTACGGGCCTAACCCGCAGCCGTCAGAAACCTGGGCGGCGGCGTGTCGGGCAGCTCGCGCGCCAGTGCCCGACCAAACGCCAGCAAGAACTTGTCGGCATGCGGTGCTCCTTCGAGGTGAAGGCCAACCGGCAAGCCATCGCTCAGCCCCATCGGTATACTCAGGCCGGGCAAGCCGGCCACGCTGCCGGGGTCGGTAGCCCGGATGTAGGTTAGAAAGGTAGGCACATTTCGCCCGTTGAGCACGACGGTCTCGCCGTCGCCCAGCAACGGTGCGGTGAGCGGGCAGGTTGGCGCCACAATGGCATCGAGCCGGTGCCGCCGGAAATGTTCGGCGTAAAGCCCCTGCAGACGCGCGCGACGCTGCAAGGCCGTGGCATGCAGCGCAGAGGTAACCGCATCGGGTCCCAGCTGTTGGGCGACAATCGCGGCGACGTCCGGACTGCCAATGCCGGCTCGAATATCTGCCAGCGACAGGTGGATGCCCTCTTGCCTCAAAAATGCCGGCAGATCCCGCTCCAGCTCAAATAGCACCAGCGGAAAGCCGGTCGCCGCATTGATGGCATCGCGCTCGGGGAGGTCGGTTTCCACCAGGCTGACCCCCAGGCGCGACATCAATTGCAGAGCCTCTTCGAAGCGCTTCGCCACACCGGGTTCGAGGTCGCTCGCCAGCGTGGCACGCGGCACACCCACTCGCAAATCGCCCAGGGCCACTTCCAGCGAGCGATCGTCGTCGGCCAGAACGGCATCCAGCAGCTCGACATCGGCCATGGTCCTGGCCATGGGGCCCGCGGTATCGCGGGTGCGACACAAGGGCACGATGCCTGCGCCGGAGTAGCGTCCGATGGTGGGCCGCAGCCCCACCAGGCCACACAGCGCAGCCGGGACCCGCACAGAGCCTCCGGTGTCGGTGCCCAGAGCCGCGGGTGCCATGCGGGCGCCCACCGCAGTGCCCGAGCCGCCGCTGCTCCCACCTGGCGATCGCTCGGGATCATAGGGGTTGCGAGCCGGTCCCGAGACAGCATTGTTTGAAGTGATGCCCATTGCGAGTTCATGCATGCGGGTCTTGCCGGCCACCAGCGCACCCGCCTGCAACAATGCATCCACAACCGCAGCGTTGGTCGCAGGGCGGCGGGATTGCAGGGCTCCGGTGCCCGCTGTGCAGGCATAGCCCACGGCATCGATATTGTCCTTGAGGGCGATCGGCACTCCTGCCAGCGGCCGGTCGTCGTCGCCAGCCCAGCCCAGGCGATCCACCTCCCGTGCGTCGATCAGCAAGCGCTCGGGATCCCGTTCGGCCCAGGCTCCCAGGCCGTCGTGATTGGCTATGTGGGCGACCAAGTGCTCACAATATTCTTGCGCCGAAAAGCTTCGGCTGGCGAGCCCCTGGCGAACCTCGAGCAGACTGAGAGAAATCAGGTTCATGTCGGTTCCGATGACGAAATGACGGTGCAACCGGCACCGCGCGACATCCACTCGACGGCTTGGAGTGCGAATCGTGTCCGGTTGCAATTCGTGCATTTTGCGTCGCCACGACTCGTGAGACCATCCTCAAGATTGATGATCCCGGCCCTATCGGCGACGTGAGCCCTATGCGGGGCCGGGAATCACCGAATTGCTGAGAAGCCTGACCCCATGGTAGACATCCCAGCTTGGCACGAAACATGCCTTCGGCATACAGCAACCACACCACGATTCGATTCCCTGGAGTTCGCATGTACTTGAACCAGTCGCGAAGGGAAACGCTCTCCCGCTTGCTGGGATCACTACAGGAGTTCACCGACGCCACGGAGTTGCGGCGCGAAATCGGTGCGCCCATTCTCGAGCTGCTGCGAGCCGACCACTATGTATCGTATGTGTGGGATCCGGCTCGACAATGCTACGCCGACGACCTGTCCCACACCATGTCCGAATCCACGCTACGCGCCTACAACAGCTACTACGTGGCATACGACTGCGTCACTCCCGTCATGGAGCGACTGAACCGCCCGGCCATCGTCGAGCGCGAGGTCGGCGCGGGCACACTCCGATCGAGCACTTTTTTCAATGAGTTCCTGCGCCTCGAGCAAATGACTTCGGGCATCAACCTGTATCTCCGCGATCCGCAGCTGGAGCTGGGCGACATCCGGATCTGGCGCGAACCTCACCGACCGGCCTTTGACGACGAAGCCTTGCACCTGTTGGGCCTGCTGCAGCCCGCGCTCTGTGCCGCACTGCGTCGGTGCCGGCGCGAACCCGCCCTGAGCACCCGAGGCAATGCACTGCCATCAGCCGTGTACTCGATCGTGGCACCCGCCTCGCGCCAGGGCAACGGCAACGGCTTGAGCCAACGCGAGATCGATGTCGCACGGCAGGTGGCGCTGGGCCTCCCCGACAAGCAGATTGCCCGCGAGCTCGGCATCTCGTTCACCACGGTGCGCACGCATCTGGGGCACATCTACCGCAAGCTCGGCGTGGCCAACCGCGTGGAGCTTGCGCGGCGCCTGGCGAGCCTGGGTGTCGGATCAGGCGGGCGTGCACCCCTGCACTGAGCGCGTCGACATCACTCCCCCACCACGCCACGAACAAAGCTCCCCAGCAACGCCTCGAGCGCTTCATCTGCCGTGCCCACGGCATACACCTCGGACAAATGGTTGTGGCCATCGAGCTGGTAGAACCAGGCGTGGCTGCCGCCGTGACCTGTGATGTGCTCGTAGAGCAGACCGGATTGGCGGTGAAAGTCTTCAGGGTCCCACTCCGCAATGGCAATCAGCAGCGGCAGGTCGAGGGCGGCCAGGCCGGGCAGCGCCGAGCGCTCGGCATACAGGTGGGTGTCGGTGCCAAAGTAGGCTTCGAGTCGGGGCGTGGGCTCGCACGTGGCGGGGTCGAACAGGCCCGAGAGCAGGATGGCACCCGCCACGCCGCCGCCAGGGATGTCGTGGAACTCGGGGTGGGCGAGGTACTGCGCCACGTGAGCGGCGCCGGCCGAATGCCCGACCAGGATGACGCGTTCGGGATCACCACCGTGTTCGGCAATGTTCTCGCGAACCCAGCGTAGCGCGGCCTGCAGGTCTTGCTGGGCGACGGGCCAGGGGTGGTCGGGCGCGAGGCGATACGTCACGTTCACTCCCACCAGCCCGCTTTCGCTGGCCCACACCATGACGTTGTCGTAGTACGGCGAGCCGGGCGTGCACTTGTTGCCACCCACAAAGCCGCCACCGTGCACGAAGACGAACACCGGACGCGGCAAGGGCTCACCCTCGGCGTCGTCGACAGGTGCGGCCGCGGGCGTGAACACATCGAGCTTGTGGCGCGCGTCTGGGCCATATGCCACGTCGCGCGCGGCGGCTGGCGGCAGTTCGGGCCGGTGCAGCATGTTGTACAGCGGAGACGTGGCTTCGGGATCGATGACGCGACCGATGAGGCGCAGTCGCTCATGGATACCGGCGGGGATGGCAGCGGGGATGCGAGTGGGGGCTTGTGTCATTCGGGGAGCAGTCGGTCGTGGCAAGCGGTTCAGCGGGCGCCGAGGGCCTGAGCCACCTCGTGCGAGGCGTGCACCCGGGCGAAGAAACCATCAAGGATATCAAGTGCGTGATGATGGCGCTCGGGAGTCGAGGCACCACAGCAGTCGGACATCACCACCACACTGTAATCGCGCATGAAGGCATCGCGCACGGACGTGTCGACACACACGTCGGTGGTGGCGCCACCCACCACCAGGGTATCGATGCGGCTGGCGCGCAGCACGGCGTCGAGTTCGGTGTCACGAAAGGCCGAATAGCGGCGTTTGGTGATCACCACGTCGTCGCCTTCGGGTGCCACCTTGAACCAGTCGGCCAGCGAGGCATCGGGCACGCGATCGAGGGCATTGCGCCCATAATGCAGGCGCATGGCGCGCGACCGCGGCCAGGGTGGCAGTTCGGTGCGCACGAAGACCACGAGATCAAACGCGGGGCGCCATTGGTCGATGAAGTCGCGAAAGCGCTCGCCCACCGCAGGGAAGTGCGACGTGTCGAACCCCAGCTGACCGATCACGCCTTCGGGCACGCAGTACTCGCGCTGCATATCGACCACCAGCAAGGCGCGCCGGCCGGCCAGTACCTCGCTCAATCCGCTCATGGTTCGTTCTCCGGGGGTCTAGCCAAACAGGTTGAGAAACACGTTGATGCCGTCCTTCCACAGGATCATCACCACGACCAGGGCAAACATCACGCCCACGAAAGGCAAGGTGGCGCGAAACAACTGACCGATGCGCACGTCGGGCAGCATGCGCTTCACCACGAAGATGTTCACGCCCACCGGCGGGGTGATCATGCCCATTTGCCCCAGCACCACGATGAACACGCCAAACCAGATCAGGTCGTAGCCCATCTGGGTGATGATGGGCGCAAAGATGGGCACGGTGATGATGATGACCGGCAGGATTTCCATCACCATGCCGGCCACGAGAAAGCCCAGGGCAATCAGCAGCAGGATGGCAATGTCGGAAAGCTCGGACAACATGATGGTGTCGGCCAGCGTGAAGGGGATACGGGTGACGGTAAGAAACGTGCTCATCACGGCCGAGGCCGCGATGATGAAAACGATCACGGCCGAGGTCACGGCAGTTTCGGCCAGCGCCTGGTTGATCTTGCGCCAGCCCAGGGCGCGCCGCAGCATGCCCAGCAACAGGGCGCCCACGGCGCCGATGGCGCCAGCCTCGCTCGGCGTGAAGAAGCCGGCAAACATGCCGCCGATCACCAGCACCAGCAGCGCCAACGGCTCGATCAAGCCCAGCAAACTACGCCAGCGTTCGGCCCATGGCGCGGGTGCCAGGGGGGCCGCGCCGAGTTGGCGCCGCTTCTCCATCAGGGTCACGACAGCGATGAAACCCAGCGCCAGGATCAGGCCGGGCGCAATACCGGCGATGAACAGATGGCCGATGCTTTCGTTCACCAGAATGCCGTAGATGATGAAGGTGACGCTGGGCGGAATGAGGATGCCCAACGTGCCGCCGGCCGCCACCGTGGCGCCGGCCAGCGCCATGGGGTAGCGGGCGCGCTGCATTTCGGGGAGGGCAAAAGCCCCGATGGTGGCCGCCGTGGCGATGGCGGATCCCGAGATGGCGGCAAAGCCCGCGCACGCCGCCACCGTGGCGACGGCCAGGCCACCCGACAGATGCCCCAGCCAGGCCCGGGCGGCCCGGTAAAGACGCTCGCCGCCACCGCCCAGAAACAGAAACTGCCCCATGAGAATGAACAGGGGCAACACTGCGAGATCATAGCTGGCGATGCGCGCGTAGATGGTGGGCGCCAGGCTGTCGAAGCCCACTGAAGACCCCAACCACAGACTGATGCCGATCATGCCCACCAGGGCCATGGCCACGGCCACGCCCACCCCGAGGAACATGATCAACAATGCCACGAGCACGCCGGTGAGGCCGGCCCATTCTGCCGTCATGAGGGGCGCTCCGCGACGACCGCCTGACGACCGGCCAGTTGCCACAGGGCCACCAGGGTGACCACGCCAAAGCCCATGGTGCTGAGCGCATAGACCCACCACAGCGGCCAATTGAGGATGTCGCTGACCTGACCCGACACGTAGGCGCCCTGCGTGGCAATGCGGAATTGATGCGTGAGGACTGCGAAGAAAGCCGCCTCGATCAACAGGGTAACCTTGCCGATGCGCCGCTGCGCGACGGGCGACAGCATCTCGACCAGAAAGCCGATGACAATGGCCGAGCCGGTGCGCTGAATGTGCGGCAGGGCGCCGGCCACGGCCAGCGCGCCAAACATGCCCACGAGCTCATAGGCGCCGGGGATGGGTGCGCGCCAACCCATGCGCAGGATCACATCCAGCGTCACCAGCAGCGCCATGGCGGCGATGGCCAGGCGGGCCACCACGAAGCACGCCTGGCTGGCACCCAGGACGATCCGGTCGAACCAGGAAGCGGTCATCGGCAGGGTCCTGTCACGAGATCACTTGCCGACCGGCGGCTCGATCGGCGGATACACTTCGGCGTGCTTCTCGATGGCGGCCTGGCGGGCGTCGAGAATCTCCTGCCCTGGCAAGCCGGCCTTGTTGGCCCGCTCCACATAGCTCGAATGCAGCGGCTCGAGAACCGCATCGCGCCAGCGCTGCGCTTCGTCGTCGGCCAGGGGAATGAAGGTGTGTCCCTGTTCCTTGCCAAAGTCCAGGCCTTCCTGTTCGATGCGGTCCCACAGTTCGCCGGCCTTGATCATGTACTCGTCGGCGAGCGTTTCGAGCGCGGCCTGAACATCCTCCGGCAGGGCATCCCATTTCGAGCGATTCATCACCACGGCAAATGTGGAGACATAGCCGACATCGCTCGACAGGGTGGTGTAATCGGTGACTTCGGCAAACCGGTAATAACGCAAGCTGTTGAAGGTGCCATCGGTGCCCTCGACCACGCCGCGCTTGAGCGGATCGTAGGCCTGGGTGATGGGCATGCTCACGGGCGACGCGCCCAGCGCTTCCAGAATGCGGGCCGACAGGCCGGTAGAGCGGATCTTCATGCCGCGCAGGTCGTCGAGTGTGCGCACGGGCTTGTCGACCGTCATGATCGAGCCCGGCGGGTGGGCGTGCACGTAGAGCACCTTCACCTGCTCAAGCTCCTTGGGCGTGAATTGCTGGTAGATGTCGTTGGCCACCATGGTGGTGACCATGCCGCTGGCCGGGTAGCCCGGCAGATCCACCACTTCCATCAGGGGGAAGCGCCCGGGCGTGTACGCCAGAACGGCCTGGCAGATGTCCGAAAGCCCTTGCAACACGCCCTCGAAACACTGTTGTGGCGGCGTGAGAGAGCCGGCGGGAAACACCTCGATCTTCACCTGCCCTTGAGTACGCTCGGCCACGTCTTCGGCAAACTCGGCAGTGAGCTCGCCGAACGGGTAGGCCGTGGGAAACAAATCACTCATGCGCAACGTGGTTTGGGCGTGGGCGGTGCCGCCCAGGGCAAACGCCAGCGCGGCCAGCCAGGTGCGGTGCTGCCATGCGGATGGGGTCATGATGATCTCCTCTCTGAATCCGATGTGACTCGGCTATGGGGTGGCGGCAGGCCGTTGGCGGCCTGCGTATCGCCGGGGCAGTGGGTGTTGTTCACACCCAGAAGCTTGCTCAGCAGCGTCATGAACACGCGACTCTCATCGCCGGACAACGGGCTGAGCAGGGTTTGCTGAATACGACTCACGTGCGGCTCGATCTGTTGATACAGCGCCTCGCCCCGCGCGCTGAGATAGACGGCCTGGCCGCGCGTGGAGCGCGCACTGGGCCGACGCTCGATCATGCCCTGCGCCTCGAGTCGCCGGATCACGCCACCCAGCGTGGCGGCATCGAAGTGCGTGGCTTCGGCGATTTCGCGCTGCTCGAGGCCAGGTTTCAGGTGCACGGCAATCAGCAGGCCCAGCTGACTGGCGGTGAGGCCCAGGTACCCCATTTCGGCTTCGAACACGCTGGTGACGCGCTGCGCTGCCCGGCGCAACAGATGCGCCGGCATGTCGTAGAGCGGCGTGAATACCGAGGGATCCACTACGCCTCCGTGAAGTGCGGCATCACCTCGTGCACAAAGCGCTCGAGCGAGCGGCAGCTTTGCTCATGCGTGAGGTTGCCGAAGGCAAAACGGGTGACGAAATAATTGGCGCCGGTGGTCTCGAGCTCTTCGGCGATGCGTTCCTTCACGGTTTGCGGTGTGCCGAAGATGAGCGTGCCGGAAGCCATGTGGCGCTCGGCATCGTATTCGGCCGGCATGCGCGGATCGAACCGCGCCCAGAGGTGGCCGAAGCGCTCGTACCACTGGCGATGCGCGGCAATGCCGACCTCGCGCGCTTCGGCATCCGTATCGGCCAGATACAGATGGCGCGTAATGGCCACCTTGGGCATGGGTTCGGCCGCACGGTCCGATGCCTGCCAGGTGTCGCGGTAGCTCTGCACCATGGCCCGGGCACGCGAGGCCGGCGCAAGAAAGCAGGTGTTCATGCCCTGCCTGGCTGCCATGGCCGCGCTCTCGGGGGAGCTGCACGGAAACCACGTGGGCGGCAGCGGTTTCTGAAAAGGCTTCAGCTCGATCGGCACGTTGAAGAACTTGAAATGTTCCCCCTTGAAGTTGAGTACGTCTTGCGTGAGAGCCTGCATCAACACCTCACGCGCCTCGTTGAAGATGTCGCGCGACTCCAGATGATTGATGTTGTAGTACGCCAGCTCGTACGGCGATATGCCCCGGCCCAGCCCGATATCCAGCCGGCCATGGCTCAGGTGATCGAGCATGCAGATCTCGCCGGCCACCCGGAGCGGGTGGTAGAGCGGCAATATCAACACCAGGGGCGCCAGGCGAATGCGCTGCGTGAGCCGGGCCGCCGCCGACAGAAACATGAGCGGCGAAGGGGCCAACCCCAGCGGCGTGAAGTGGTGCTCGGTGAGCAAGAAGGTGGTGAAGCCCGCCGCATCGTAGCGCTGAATGAGATCCAGACGGCTGTCGTACGTTTCAAAGATCTCGCAAGATTGTCGATCGAGATGGTCGATGACGCCGAACTCGACAGCCATGGCAACTCCGTGATGAGAGGCGCTTCAATCCGGGGCCCAACAGGCATCGCGCCAGAGCCTGCTGCCAAACTATGTACACATATTATGACGAGCTGCAGGGTTTCGCGAAGCCCTGCAAGCATCGGGGTTTACCCCCAGGCGTCTCCGAGCGGGAAAGAAATGGATACACAAAACTCCCGAGAAGGTGTAATCGCCAACCTTATGCCGGCGACTTCACCGGTACGCTCGCACCAGCGACAGCCACTTGCCGCAAGCGGGCGTTCAACCTCGGCAGCTTCGCTGCCGCCACTGCCTCCAGGAGTCGACATCATGCACAAAACACTTTCTTATGTTCTCCCCTCCGCCGCCCTGGCCTTTGCCGTGGGCTCTGTCATGTCGGTCCCCACCACGGCTCACGCCAAAGACGACATGGAGAAATGCTACGGCGTAGCCATGGCAGGCGAGAATGATTGCGCCGCGGGGCCCGGTACCAGCTGCGCCGGCACGTCGAGCCGCGACTACCAGGGCAACGCCTGGAAGCTCGTGCCCAAGGGAACGTGCGAAGAGATGGTGTCCAAAACGTCGCCCACCGGCCATGGCCAGCTCTCCGCGTTCGAAGAGACCGCCAAAGATTCCGGCAAGAGCTGAGCCACGACGGCCGGGAGTCATCGCCATGCGTGTGCAGGGAGCGCCCCACCGAGCAACGCGACCGGCGGCGGCGTCCGGTCGGTCCGCGATGCCACATCGCCTGCCCCCAGACGGCCCGGGCTCACAGCTCCCTGCACGGGCCGGCGTGAGCTTCAAATTGGGCTATTTTCCGGCCATCATCGAGTCGCCGCCTAATCTCGGTTTCTTCGAAGTTCACGCCGAGAACACCATGATGGCGGGAGGGCCCCTGCCCCGTATGCTCGATCGCCTCCGGCGCGACTACGCCCTCTCATTGCACGGAGTGGGCCTATCGATCGGTGGCGAGTCGCCCCTCGACGAAAACCATCTCGACCGACTTGCGCGCTCACTGGAGCGCTATGAGCCGCAGGCGTTCTCCGAGCACCTCGCCTGGTCGGGACACAGCGGCCACTATCTCAACGACCTGCTGCCTCTGAGCTACACCCCCGCATCGCTACAACGCGTTTGCGACCACGTCGATCGCGTACAGGAACGCCTGGGTCGGCGGCTCTGGCTCGAAAACCCTGCCACTTACGTCGAGTTCGCCACGTCCACCCTCGACGAGCCGGCGTTTGTCGATTCGGTCGTTCGACGCACCGGCTGCGGGCTGCTGCTGGACGTCAACAACGTATATGTAAGCTGCGTGAACCATCATCGCGACCCGTTGGCTTATCTGGCCGCGTTGCCGCTTGCCGCCACGGAGGAAATTCATCTGGCCGGACACCACGCCGATTTCGATGACATCGGCGCACCGCTGCTGATCGACAGCCATGACGCCGCAGTGGCCGACGCCGTCTGGCAACTGTTTCGCCACGTTATTGACACCATCGGGGCACGCCCCACTCTGATCGAGCGCGACGGCAAGCTGCCACCCTGGCCCCAACTGCTGGCTGAAGCCCAGCACGCCGACGCCCTGCTGCATGTCGGGCAGGCGTCATGAGCGCTACGGCGACAAGCGAAGAGCAGGCCAACTGGCCGCACAGCCTGCTCGATCCAAACGTTCGGCCGCCAGGCGACATCAAGGCTTGGCATGGTGGCGACACCGTCCGCCGCTTCAATGTCTATCGCAACAACATTCTGCACTCGTTGACCGACGCACTGGCTGCCACTTTTCCCGTGGCGGTACAGCTGGTCGGCGACGAGTTCTTTCGGGCCATGGCTGCCGAGTACGTGCGGCAGCATTTGCCTCGCACACCGATCCTCACCCGATACGGTGACACGCTTGCCGATTTTCTCGAGCGCTTCCCGCCTGCAGCCTCCCTGCCGTACCTGGGCGACGTCGCCCGCCTCGAGTACGCCCGGGTGCAAGCGTGGCATGCAGCCGACGCCGCCCCTTTGACGACGAGCCAGATGGCTGCCGCGCTGGACGGGCAGGACTCTACCGGCGATGTCCACCTTACCCTGCACCCGGCGGTACAGTGCCTGCCGCTGCGATACGCTGCCCTATCGATCTGGCAGGCGCATCACGGCAAGGGTCGATTGGCAGACATTGACCTGAATCATGCCGAGACCGTGGTGCTGTGGCGCGACGGCTGGCGCGTGGCGATGGCCCCCATAGCGCTCGCCGAGGCTCGCTTTCTGCAGGCGCTCCAGGCCGGCTACACACTAGGAGAAGCCACGGGCGAGGGCTGCACTTGCGATTCGACGTTCGATGCCGGCGCGGCCCTGGCCGACAACCTTCGTCGCGGGCTGTTCGTCGGCATCGAGATCATTCCTACCCCTGTTGCGCCTGGAGCCACACCATGACCACCCCTAGCCATGCAGCCTTTGCGAGTCGACTGTCCCCACCGATAAGCCGTGCGATCTCTGTCTTCAACCGGATTCCGCACAGCTTCATCGCGTTCCTCGGCCGCTTTTCGATTGCCGCGGTGTTCTGGCTGTCCGGCCAAACCAAGATCGAGGGTTTTGCGCTCAATATCGTGGAGGGTCGGTTCGAGTGGGGCTGGCCCCATCTGGCTCCCGCCACCATCCCGCTGTTCACGCACGAATACAACTTGCCGTTGATTTCACCCGTGCTGGCCGCTTACGCCGCCACCATCAGCGAGCATCTGTTTCCGGTGTTGATCCTGCTGGGGCTGGCCACCCGCTTCTCGTGCCTGGCACTCCTGATCATGACGCTGGTGATCGAGATCTTCGTGTATCCCGGCGCCTACGCCACGCACGGCACCTGGGCAGCAGTTCTGCTCTACCTGATGGCGCGCGGGCCGGGCTGGCTATCGATCGATCACTTGCTGGCGCACCGTTGGGGCGTGCGGCCGACGGCGCCGTGAGTGCTGGCTCTCGGGTGTAAAGGGTCAGCCCAAACCCGCGGCCGCGAAGGCCTGTCCCAGATCGGCGATGAGATCGGCCGGGTCTTCGAGACCGATGTGCAGGCGCGCCACTGGCCGCGGCTCGGTGAACGCCGAATGCGAAGCGAGATCCTGCGGCGCGATCAGCTGCACCAGACTTTCGTAGCCGCCCCACGAGAAGCCGATGCCGAACAGCTCGAGAGCATCGACGAAACGTTCGGCCTCGGCCATGCTCTGCGTGGCCAGCGAGATCGACAGCAGACCATTGGCCCCATGGCAATCACGCCGCCACAAGGCATGACCCGGATCCTGGGGCCAGGCTGGGCACCACAGGCGCTGCACGGCGGGATGATCGGCAAGATAGTCGAGCACGACATGCAGGTTGCGCTCATGCTGCGCCAGCCGAATGGGCATGGTCCGTACCCCACGCAAGGCCAGCGAAGCATCATCAGCCCCCACGGTCTGCCCCAGGGCGTAATGGGTGTCGTGCAGGCGATGCGCCAGAGCGTCGTCGCGCACGATCACGGCGCCCATCATCACATCGGAATGGCCAGCGATGTATTTGGTGGCAGCCACGATGGAAATGTCGACGCCCAGCTCCAGGGGCCGGTACAGATAGCCCGAACCCCAGGTGTTGTCGGCCGCAACCAGGATGCCGCGCTCGTGCGCGGCGGCCGCCAGCGCCGGCAGATCCTGCATTTCGAACAGCAGGGAGCCGGGCGACTCCACATAGAGCAAGCGCGTGTTCGCCCGCAGCCGGGCTTCGGCCGCACCGGTGTCGGGCGGGTAGTACTCCACCTCGATACCCAGGCGCTGCAGCACGCTCTGGTGCAGCTTGCGCACCGGGCCGTAGACGCTGTCGGGCACCAGCACGTGGTCGCCCGGCTCGAGCAGCGCCAGAAACACCAGGGAAATGGCGGCGACGCCGGAGGGGGCGAGAAAGCAATGGCTGCCACCTTCGAGCAGATTGATGGCATCTTCGAGCGCATGATGGGTGGCCATTCCCTGGCGGCCATAACTGGGGATGCGCTCGCCCTGACGCTTGCGCTGCATCACGTCGTGAAAGGCACGCGTGTTGGCAAAACGCACGGTGCTGGTGCGCACCGTGGGCACATTCACCGGCGCCACGCCGGTGTCGGGGTCGAAGGCCGGGCTGCCCGTGTGCAGCAATTGGGTGTCGAGTTGACGACTCATGAGAAAATGCGCCCCTTGGAACGTCGATGGCAAACGAAGATTCGCCGTCGATCATAACCCCGCCCAGAATTCGCCATGTCGCCGCAATTGATCCGCTGGTTCCCGTTTCTTGCCTGGTCTCGCCCCACCTGGGGCGATCTGGGCGCCGATGCCCGCGCGGGGATTGCCGTCGGCCTGGTGCTGGTGCCTCAGGCCGTGGCCTACGCCGTATTGGCCGGAATGCCGCCCATCACCGGGCTCTATGCTGCCCTGCTGCCGGCCGTGATCGGCGTATTGTGGGGTTCATGCAATTTGCTGGGGGCCGGGCCCACCGCGCTCACTTCCATGCTGGTTGCCGGCTCGCTGGCCGGGATGGCGGCCGTGGCCTCACCGCACTGGGTGCAGCTGGCCATCTGGCTGGCGCTCCTGGCAGGCGCCTTCCAATTGCTGCTGGGGCTCTTTCGTCTCGGCACCATCGTCAACTTTCTCTCGGTGCCGGTGATCGGGGCGTTCACCCAGGCGGCAGCCGTGCTCATTCTGTGGTCGCAGCTTGCGTCGATGTTCGGCATCGATCGCGCCGCCTGGACGGCTGGCCTGCATACGCTCGACCCTTCCGCCATGCTGGCCTCGATTCACTGGGGCGCGCTGGCCTTCGGCGTCGGCACCGTGGCCTTCCTGTTGCTACTCAAGCGCTTCAGCCGGCGCTGGCCGCTGATCCTCATCGCCGGCATCATATGCACGCTGCTCAGCTGGCTCACGCCCTTTGCCCAGAGCGGCGGCAGCATCGTGGGCGATCTGCCCTCCGGCCTGCCTTCGCTCGGCCTGCCCGAGGTGCCCACCTGGAACGAGCTGCGCCAGTTGCTGCCCATGGCCGCCGTGATCGGCCTGGTGAGCTTCATTGAGGCCGTCAGCAGCGCGCGCGTGATTTCACGCCAGAAACGCACGCGCTGGCGCGAGAATCAGGAGCTGGTGGGCCAGGGCCTGGCCAAAATGGCATCTGCCGTGAGCGGTGCCTTCCCGGTCAGTGCGTCGTTCTCCCGCTCGGCGCTGTACCTGTATGCCGGCGCGGTCAGCGGCTGGTCGTCGCTGTTCACCGCCCTGTGCGTGGTGGCCAGCCTGCTGTTTCTCACGCCGGCCCTGAGCTGGGTGCCGGTGGCCTTTCTGGCGGCGGTGATCGTGGTGTCGGTGCTCAATCTCATTCGGCCGCGCTGGTTTTTCGTGCTGTGGCAGAACTCACCCACCGAGGCGTTGATTGCGGCAGCCACTTTCGTGGCCACGCTGGTGGCCGCCCCGCAGCTGCAATGGGGCATTCTGGCCGGGCTGTTGATGGGCCTCACGCATTATCTGTATCAGCGCGCGCGACCGCGCATCATCGAAGTGGCGGCGCACGAAGACGGCACTCTGCGCGATCGCGCCCGCTTCGAGCTGCCACGCCTGGCGCCCGATCTGCTGGCCGTGCGCATGGATTCTTCGCTCAATTTCGTGACAGCGCCGCGCCTGGAGTATTTCATCCAGGAGCGTATTCGGCACGAGCCGCAGTTGCGTCGCGTGCTGCTGCACTGCGGCCCGATCAACGACGTGGACACCACCGGCCTCGATGTCCTCAACAACCTGATCGCCGATCTGCGCGATCGCGGCATCAAGATCTACTTCACGTCGCTCAAGCAGCAACTGGAAGTTGCCTTCCGTCGCGATGGCCTGCTGCATCGCCTGCCCAAGGATGCCTTCGTGGGCACCGAGGCCATGGCCATCAGCCAGTTGTCACAAAACGGGTCACCCCCTGATCGTCGACAAACCGACGCAGCTCGCCCCGACGCTGAAGATACTGCAGATGCGCCAGCGCCTCGCCCAACGCAAAGCTTAGTTGGTGAAGATCCAGCGCGCGGTTGAACATGATGGGCACGATGTCGGCTGCCGAGTGGGGTTCGGCACAGGCGTGGAGCACCTCGGCCAGCCGGGCGGCATGATGCTCACGTTGCTGCGCGATGCGCACATGCAAGCCCTGAAATGGCCGACCGTGTGACGGCAGCACCAGGGTATCGTCGGGCAGCGGTGCGTAGTCGCCCAGCGAATCGAGATACTGCTGCAGCGGGTTGGCCCAGGGCTCGAAATCGTGCACGCTGATATTGGTGGAAATGCGCGGCAGCACCATATCGCCCGAAATCAGCACGTTGCGCGCCTCGCAGAACAACGACATGTGCTCGGGCGCATGGCCGTAACCCACGATCACCCGCCAGTCGTCGTTGCCGATGCGCAATACCTCGCCATCGATGATGCGGGCAAACTCCTGCGGCACCTCGGGCACCATCGAGCCGTAATACGAACGCCGGGCACGAATCTTGTCGAGCGCGGCCGGGTCGGTAACCCCGTGCGCCCGAAAATACTCCACCGCACGCTCACCACCGTTCACATCGCCCTGCAGATCGCCGCCCGACAACAAGCGCGCGGTGGTGTATTCGGCCATGGTCATGTGCAGCGGCACATCGAAGCGCTCACACAACCAGGCCGCCAGGCCCACATGATCGGGGTGCATGTGAGTCACGATCACGCGCAGCACGGGCAAGCCATCGAGCGCGCTCTCGAACACCTGCTCCCAGTAGCCGCGGATGTCGGCGTTGGCCACGCCGCAATCGATGATGGCCCAACCGTCACGCCCCTCGAAATGATCGCGCAGCAACCACAGATTGATGTGGTCCAGTGCAAAAGGCAGCGGCATGCGCACCCAGCGCAGACCCGGCTGCAGCTCGATGGCCGTGCCGAAGGCCGGCAGGGTGTCGCCCAGGGGATATTGCAGTTGATTCTCGAGGGGATTCATGTAGCAGACGACTCAAGGGGGCCGCCACAGCAGAGGTGATGGCGGCACGAAAGAACGGATGCGGTCGACAGCGCGAGGGTGTGACCGCAGGCAAGCGTTCAACCTTAGCAAAAAGTGACCGGGCGTGCCGACCGGCCTCACGCCATTGCGTCACCCAGAAACGCCCCCTGCTCCCGCAGCTGCGCCTGCACCGCCGAGGCGGCGATGCGCGTCGGCGCGGCGGCGGCATCGCCTTCGGCTCGCACGGCGAGCGCAGCCAGCACGCCGGCGGCTTCGCCCATCGCAAAACAACTACCCGACACCCGCGCGGCCGACTGACCTTCATGGGTCATCGAGGCACAACGCCCCACCACCAGCACGTTGGCCACACCGTGCCGCTCGTGCGGCACGATCATGCCCAGCGGCAGCTGATTGAAGCCGCGTGACTCGGGAATGGGCGGCCAGTGCCACTGCACGTCGCCGGCCACATGCAGCTCCAGTGGCCAACCGTTCACGCCGATACTGTCGTCGAAATCGGCGCACTCCAGCACGTGCTCCCGGGTCAGCGTCGCCTGGCCCTGAATGCGACGGGTCTCGCGAATGCCAAGCTGGGTGGCGATGTCGAGCACATAGGCGTTCTCGAAGCCCGGCACGCGGGCGCGCAGAAACTTCAGATAATCGACGATCTGACGACGACCCTCGAGCTCGCCGGTGGTGAGCGAGGCCACGTCGGTGCCGTCGGCAGCGCTGCCATCGGGGTTGGCCAGCTGCGTCACGTTCACGCGCCACTCGTAAGGATGCTTCTGAGGCCGCACGATCGCGCCGCGGCGCGGGAAGTGAAAATCGCCTGCCTGCTCGGCGGCATCCATCAGTTGCGGGATGGTGCGCCAGGCATCGCGAGCCTTGTCGGCATTGACGTTACCCACCTTGAACATCAGCGTGGGATACAGCAGATGGCCGACCTCATCACCCTTGTCGAAACCCACGCCCGCCCAGGTGGCCAGATCGGCGTCGCCGGAGGCGTCGATGAACACCCGGGCGCGCACCGCCAGCCGGCCCGACTTGGTTTCCAGCAGCAAGGCCTGCACGCGGCCGTCGTCCGACACCACGCCGCACGCCAGGGCATGAAACAGCACCTCGACGCCACTGCCCTGCACCAATTGATCCGACGCCAGCTTGAAAGCCGACATGTCATAGGCCTGGGCAAACACCTTGCCCAGGATCATGTGCGGTTCGTTGAGCCCGTCGAGAGCGGTCATGCGCTCGAGCAGCTCGCGGGTGAGGCCCTGCACCACCTGACGCTGCTCGCCGTACACGTTGGCGTAAAGACCGCAGAAATTGGACACGCCCGCTGCCGTGCCCATGCCGCCCAGAAATCCGTAACGCTCCACCAGCAGCACGCTGGCGCCGCGTCGCGCCGCCGTCGCCGCAGCCATCATGCCGGCCGGGCCGCCGCCCAGAACCACGACGTCGTACTCACCGTGCACCGGCGTCTGCCGTGCGGCCTCATGAACGACTTGTGTCATCCGATTCTCCCGATTCCGAAAAACAAGCGGCCGCGCACCGCCGGGAGTCTCCCGACCGATACGCGGCCGCACCCGCGAACGGCCCCTGCGGACCGTGGGCAGGGATCAGTTCTTGTTGGCGGTAATGCCCAGGCTCTCGATGAGCGGACCCCAGCGCTCGAGCTCGGCGTCCATATAGACCCGGAACTCCTCAGGGGTGTTGCCCACCGCCTGCATGTGGCTGGCGGCCAGCTTGTTGACGACGGTTTCGTCTTGCAGCGCCTCGATCAGGGCATCGCTCAGCTGATTGCGGATGTCTTCATCCACCTGGCTGGAGATGACGAAGCCGATCCAGGCCGAACCCTCGATGCCTTCCACACCCACCTCGGCCAGCGTGGGAATCTCGGGCAACAGCGGCGAGCGCTCACGCGAGGTGACGGCCAGCGCGCGCAGGCGACCATCGTTGACCATGGGCATCACGGCGATCGGCGGCAAGGCGGCGAAGTGCGTGTCGCCGGCGATCACCGAGGTGAGCGCGGCGGGCGACGACGGATAAGGCACGTGCACCGCGGTGCTGCCCAGACGCTGCAGCATCAGCTCGACGGCCAGGTGCGACACCGTGCCGGCCCCGGGCGACGGGAAGTTGTAGGTGTCGGGGTTTGCTTCGAGCGCTGCGAGCAGATCGTCGATGGTTTCGATGTCGGAATCGGCTGGAACCACCAGCACGTTGGGCTGATGCACGGCCAGCGTGAGCGGCGCGATCTCGGTGAAGGGATCGTAGGGCAGGTTGTCGAACAACACCGTGTTGTTGACCATGGGCCCGGTGATGGATACGCCAAAGGTGTAGCCATCGGGGTCGGCCGAGGCAATGGCATGCGTACCGATGTTGCCGCCAGCGCCGGGGCGGTTTTCGATGATGACGGTCTGGTCGAGAATGCCGGCCAGACGGTCACCCACCACGCGGGCGGCCTGGTCGGGGCTGGAACCCGCACCGAACGGCACCACCACGCGCAGGGGTTTGTCGTCGGGCCAGGCGGCTTGGGCCACGCCCATGGGTACAACGGCCGCGCAGGCAATGGCGGCACGAATCGGTGCGGAACGCATCCAGGCAGATAGCTTCATGGGTTTTCCTCTACGTTTTTCATGTGGTTGAAATAGTGCTGCTCGTTGGCGATGAACGCCGCCACCATGGCACGCCAGGTGGCGTCGACCACCGCCTCAAGGTTGTGGAATCCGCGATTGTGCTTCTGGGCCAAAGCCTGCACCTTGTTGAACACTTCTGCCTGGCGGGCCGGCGCGGACACCTGATAGGCATCGCGCTTGAAGCGCGCCGCGTCTTTCACGTACATGGCGCGCTCGGCGATGAGGCGCACGAGCTCGTCGTCGAGCCGGTCGATGTTGGCGCGAACCTCGGAGAGATCACGACACAGCGGTTGATAGGTGGAATCGGTGAACGCGCGCAGCGGCCGGCCGCTGGGGTCAGGTTCTTGCGAAGACATGAGGCAATGCACTCGACAGCGTGGAATTGCCGAAAGACTACCCCTCGCGCATCATTACGTCTACGCTACAAGCTAAATACTTTCCAGCGGAATTCTTAATAATGGACATGCGCCTGCTCGCCGTCTTCGACGAGATCTACAAAACCCGCAGCGTGTCGCGCGCGGCCGAACATCTCGACATGGCACAAACCTCGGTGAGCCTGGCGCTGGCGCGCCTGCGGCGCCAGTTCAACGACCCGCTGTTCGTGCGCACCGGCAGTGGCATGATGCCCACACCGCACGCCCTGGCCCTGGTGCCCACCCTGCGCCAGGCCCTCGAATTGTTGCGCGAGGCCACCCAACAGCGGGTGCTGTTCGATCCGGCGACCTCCACCCGACACTTTCGGCTGGCCATGACCGACATCAGCCACCTCGAGTTCCTGCCGTCGCTGATGAACCGCGTGGTGCAGCAGGCGCCCAACGTGCGCCTCGACGTGCTGCGCATCACGCCCGACACGCCCCGCGAGCTCGAGGCGGGCGAGGCCGATCTGGCCGTGGGCTTCATGCCTGAGCTGGAAGCCGGCTTCTATCAGCAGACGCTGTTCGACCAATCATTTGCCTGCGTGATGCAGCGCGATCATCCACGCATCGGGCAGCATCTGAGCGAGCGCCAGTACCGGCAGGAATTGCATGTGTCGATCACCGCACCGGGTACCGGCCATCAGCTGGTGGAGCAAGCGCTGGTCAAGCAGCGCATCGAACGTCAGGTGGCGCTGTCGCTCCCCACCCTGCCCGGCGTGGGCAACCTCCTGGCGCGCACCCACCTGGTGGCCACCGTGCCCGACCGGGTGGCGCAAATGCTGGTGGGCATTGCGCGGGTCAAGGCACTGCCGCCCCCGTTGGCATTGCCCAGCTTCGCCATCAAGCAGCACTGGCATGCCCGCTTTCAGTACGACCCGGCCAACCAGTGGCTGCGCGGCATCGTGGCGCAACTGTTTCGGGAGGCTTGAGCCCTAACCCTGCGTCGCCTGCGGCTCGGCTTCGGCCACCGGCTCATCCAGCTTGCGAATACCCTCCCGCAACCACCACAACAGCACCAACCCGGGCACGGCAATAACCACCGTGACCAAGAAGAACACCGGCCAGCCATAGGCCTCCACCAGCGGCGGCGACAGCGGCCCGGCCAGATACGTTCGGCCCACAGCCGACAGCGCCGATAGCAGCGCAAATTGCGTGGCCGTGAAGCGCGCATTACAGAAGGCCATGAGCAACGCCACAAAAGCCGCCGTACCCATGCCGCCACAAAGATTCTCGAGCGCCACGCCAAATGCCATCAACACGATGTGATTGGGCGCCACGGCAATCAGCCAATAGGCCAGGTTCGACACCGCCTGCAACACACCGAAGAACATGAGCGAGCGGTAGAGCCCCATGCGCGCCAGCAAGGTGCCGCCCACCAGCGCACCCACAATGGTGGCCGCAAGCCCCATGACCTTGTTGACCATGCCCACTTCGGTGGCGGTATAGCCAGCGCCGCGGATCAGGAACGTGGTGGACAGCGCCCCCGCAAAGGCGTCGCCCAGCTTGTAGAGCACCACCAGCACCAGCAGAGTGATCGCCCCCTTGCGGGAAAAGAACTCCACCAAGGGCCCGCTCACCGCCTCCTGCAACGTGCGCGGCGGCACCGGCCGGTTCTCGGGTTCGGGCGCCAGCACCGTCACGATGCCCGCCAGCGCCATCAACCCGCCCATGAGGAAATACATATTGCCCCAGCCGATCCACGCGTCGGCAATCACCAGCGCCAACCCGCCCGACACCAGCATGGCCAGCCGATAGCCCAGTACCGATACGGCCGCCCCGGCACCGCGCTCCTCCGGTCGAAGCACATCGGTACGATAGGCATCAAAGGCAATGTCCTGACTGGCCGAACAGAACGCCACCACCACCGCCAGCAAGGCCAGCACCAGCAAGGCCTGCGACGGCGGGAAAAAGCCCATGGTCGCAATACTCGCGGCCAGCGCCAGCTGCGTCACCAGCATCCACCCGCGCCGCCGCCCCAGGAAAGGCGGCACATAGCGATCGATCAACGGCGCCCACAGAAACTTGAGCGTGTAGGCCGAACCCACCAGAGTCAGGAAGCCGATGGCCTGCAACGACACCATCTCGACCGTGGCCCAGGCTTGCAGCGTGCCGCCACTGAGCGCCAGCGGCAGGCCGCTGGCAAAACCCAGGGCCAGCAACGGCGCAACGCGACGATTGGTATAGAGCGTATAGGCGGGACGAATGGCGGGCTCCTGGCGGCGGCGGCGTCGTGTCGGGCACAAGCAGCCGGCACGACGCCGAATCGGATAAAGCCCGCAGTCTACGACGAGGACGGAACGAGTGCCGAGGTCTTCAGCCGGATTCCCCGGTTCACTCCGGTTTTGCCCTCAGAGTGATGGCACCGACGAGCCCAGAGCCAACGTCAGTCGTCAGTCACAGAACAGTCCCGCTGCGGCCACGCCAGCCCGGCAGATCGCCTCATCTTCATCCCCACTACCGCCGCTGGCTCCGACCGCACCGATCGCGGCGCCCCCCTCATCCTTGATGACCACGGCGCCGGTCTGCGGCAAGAAGCGCCCCTGCGACGTGGCGCTCAGCGACACGAAGAAGTTGGGATTGCCGGCCGCGCGTTCAGCCAGGATACGGCTCGACACTCCCATGCCGACAGCACCCCAGGCCTTGGCCCGAGCGATGTCGAAGCGGAACATGCTGGCACCGTCTTCGCGGGCATACAGCACCAAATCGCCCGCCGCATCCAACACGGCCAGGCCCATCGGACGATAGCCGGCCCGGCGGGCTTCGGCGAGAGCTGCGTCGGCAATTTTCTGGGCCGACGCGAAAGTCAGGGAAGCCGTCATGGTTTACTCCGGCAAAATACCGATTTCCTGGGTAACTTTGCTCCACTTGGTGCGCTCGTCGTCCAAAAATGCACCCACTTCGGCGGCCGTCCAATCGGGACCGGGGATTTGACCCAGGGTCTCGAGTCGAACACTGACAATCGATGTGGCAAGGGCTTCGCGCACCGCAGCATTCATGGCAGTCACCGTGTCTGCCGGCGTGCCTTCCGGAGCCACCAGAATCTGCCAGCCTTCCATCTGGAACCCGGGCATGGTTTCCACCAGAGCCGGAACATCCTCCCAGCCCTTGACCCGCTCGCCGCCCGTGATCGCGAGCACACGCAAACGCCCCTGTTTGGCCAGCTCGGACGCCGAGGCTAGTCCGGTGACCAGGGCGTCGACGTGTCCCCCCAACAGATCAGTCACGCCGTTGCCGACGGCAGCGTATGAGACCAGATTGGCCTGCGCCTCGGTACGCTCATTGAACAGGCGAGAGATCATACCGCCAAAGGTACGTGGTCCCTCATTCCCCAGCGAGAAGTCGCCGGCCTCTTCCTGCGCCGTAACGACCAACGCCTCAATCGAGTCCACCGGGCTGCCCTCCCTCACGAAGAAGGCAAACGGACTGCGCGACACGAAGGCGACTGGCGTGAAATCTGCCTGGGGATCGTAGGCCAATGACTTGAACAGAAACCCGTTGGTTACCAGCGCCGCCGTGGTGCCGAAGTAATAGGTGTAGCCGTCAGGTTTGGCATTGGCGGCGGCCAGGGCGCCGATCGTGTTCTGCCCGCCCGGCTTGTTCTCGACCACCACCGGCTGCTTCAACTGCTTGCCGAGCTGGTCTGCGAGCAAGCGTGCCACGGTATCGGGGCCCGATCCCGGAGGCTGCGACAACACAAAAGTAATGGCACGCTCGGGCCAATCGGCGGCCTGGGCCGACAACGGGGCGGTCAGACCTCCCGCCAAAACAAGAGTGGCGGCAGTGGCCCATTGCGTAAAGCGACGACGTTGCATGACTGGTGTCTCCATCAAACGTTGTGATACTGACGGCGGGAAAAGCCCGCTCGCCGAAAGCGCCCCCGATCAACCCCGATCGAGCAGGCGAAACTCAAGTGAAGGCCAGCGCGGTCACCACCGGAACACGGCGGTGCCAATCGTTCAAGAGGGACCGCAATTGCGGGATGTCGCGTGCCACGCCATAGACATAGTGATCAGGGCGCACCAGGACCCAACGCAAGTCTTGTCGTGCGAACCAATCGACTAAAACGCCATCGCGCTCTTGAACCCGCGCAGCAACGATCAACCGCAATGCGGATTCGGGCGGCAAGATCACTTCCCCCGACGGCTCCTCCAAGCCCACAAGACGCCACCCGCAACCAAACGTGTCGTCCATCAGAAGGTAAGTGCCGTCGGCTTGTCGCAACCAGGGTTGGGGAAAGAGCGTGCCCCGGGCCGGATGATCGACTTCGGCCAGACAACCCGTCTCCAGTCGCGGCAAAATGTCCTGCCTTGGGGTATCACGCACGACACCATCGCTCTCGGCCAACAATCGAGCATCGCGTGCTCGTGCCTGCACGGGATCGCGCTCGCAAATGACCGCGCCCACACCCTTGATTCGACTGGTGAGCTCGCGCACGTGCGCCTTGCGTTCATCACCGTAGCTGTTCATCAAGGCACTGGCGGCCGGACCCCGCACCTCGCCGTTGATCACAGCCGCCAACTTCCACGACAGATTGGCCACATCACGCATCCCCTGGCACATGCCTTGCCCCAGGAACGGCGGCTGCATGTGCGCGGCGTCGCCGGCCACGAACACCCGCCCGACACGCCAACGCTCAGCCACCAGGGCATGGAATCGATAGCTGGCTTGACGCCACAAGTCGCCATCGTCGGGTTGCAGCCAGCGGGCGAGCAGTTCCCAAGTGCGCTCGGGCGTGGCCATGACCTGAGGATCTTCACCGTCATTTAACGAAATCTCCCAGCGCCGATGGTTGCCTGGCCCGATCACCAGGGTGCTGGGTCGCTCGGGCTCGCAGTACTGCATGCTCACCCTGGGCAACTTCGACAACCCCTGCTCATTGACAAGGACATCCACCACCAGCCAGGGCTCATCAAAATCGAGATCCTCGAGCTCGATGCCGATCTGCGCACGCGTGCCACTGGCGCCGCCATCACAAGCGATGACGTATTTCGCACGAACACGAGGCTCGGCAGTCGAGCCGCTCAGTTCCAGCAACACGCCGTCGTCGTCCTGCATCACACGCGTGGCCGTGACGCCCAGTTCCACCGTCACCCGATCTTCCGAGGCCACATGCGCACGAAGCGCCCGCTCCACCGGCGGCTGACTGAACACCACTGATGGCACATGGCCCAATGGCCAAGGTGGCGGGAGCATCGTCATCCGGCGAATGAGCTGACCCTCAACGCCGTAGTACTCCGAAGGCGTGAACGGCTCGCAGTGTGCAGCCACCTTGTCGAGCACGCCGATTTGCTGAAAAATCCGCTGGATTTCGTGGTCGAGCGAAATGGCGCGAGGAATCTCGTACACATCGGGCAACCGATCGCAGGCGTAGACACGCAATCCGTGTTGCGACAGAAGCGCCGCGGCCACCACGCCCGTCGGCCCGAAGCCAACCACAGCCACGTCGTAATGCGGGATCATTTCAAGCCTCCCAGCATTTCCTGTAGCCACTTGGCCGGCAGAAATCGAACCTCACGCTGAGCCTGCTTGAGCGCTTCGGTGGGCCCCACCCCGATTCCCCACTGATCGACCCGGCCAGGAGGCCAGCTCCAGTCAGAAGGCTGGCCTGCCTGATACCTGTCATCGACCTGTTCGACATCCGCGGTGTATTCGATCACTTCGCCGAAAGGGCCGATGAAATAATTGAAGGCGTTGTTGCCCGGCCCGTGGCGGCCGGGGCCCCACTGGATGGCATAACCGGCGTCGCGCATGCGCCCCCCACCACGCATCACCGAATCGAGGTCCGGCATCAGAAAGGCGATGTGATTGAGCGCGTCATTGTCGGTATCGCCAATCGCCAGCGAGTGATGGTCGGTCGCACAGTTCATGAAAGCCATGATCCGGGTGCGGTCAGCCAGCTTGAATCCCAGGGCCTTTTCCAGAAAGTCCTGCGCCTTTGGCACGTCATGGCTGTTGAGCACCGCGTGCGCGAGACGAATCGGACTGTCTGAGTGGCCGCTCGCCTCTGCGGCCAGGCCCTGCGCATCACCATGCACCACGCGATAGATGCGGCCGTGCGGGTCTTTCAGGACAACTTCAACGCCGCCGAACGGATCGCTGGCCGCTTGCGGGCCGGCCACCACCTCGCCTCCCGCACCGGAGGTGGCCGCCATGATCTCAGCCAGCGCTTCCCGGGTTCGGGCCCGCAAGGTCACGGCAATAATGGCCAAATGCGCCCCCGCCTGCAGACCCAACAGATAAGGATCAGTCCCGGTACCACGCAGGAACACGGCATGCTCCGATTCTGCAGCCACGGACAACCGCCAGGTAGCGGTATAGAACGCGCGGGCGCGAGCCAGATCGGGAACGGTGAGCTCGACGCTGCGCAGGCCGGCTATCCAGGGAGAACTCATTGCTGCTTTCACTCGTTTGGGGAATGGAGTGACGCAGTCTAGGGACTGGAATACTATCCATCAATGCAATAACGTGGATAGACTTCATTCAAGCCATGGATATTCGAGACATAGATCTCAATCTGCTGGTCGCGCTGGATGCCATGCTTAGGCTGCGCAGCGTTACCCGGGCTGCCGACGCCATCGGTCTGAGCCAGCCCGCCATGAGCGCCGCGCTCGGCCGCCTCCGCCAACTGTTTGGCGATCCGCTCTTTGTGCGCGCAGGTTCCACCATGCAACCTACGCCAAGAGGAGAGGAACTGGCTGAGCCAGTACAACGCGTGATGTCCACATTGCGCGACGACATTCTGCCGCGCTCCGGCTTCGATCCAGGCACCACCGATCGCGTCTTCACCCTCGTCACGCCCGACATCGGTGAAGTCAATTTCCTGCCACGCCTGCTTCAACGCTTGCGCCAGGACGCGCCCGGCGCTTCGCTGCACGCCATTGCCCAACCGCGGGACGCTGCAGCTCCGACGCTGGCATCGGGCGGGGCAGATCTCGCCCTTGGTTACTTCCCTGATTTGCAACGAGCCGGCTTCTACCAACAAAAGCTGTTCGACAATCCACACGTCTGCCTGCTTTCTGCCGATCACCCTGCCGCGAGCCGCCCACTCACACGAGAGCGCTATCTCGACCTACCGCACGCCGTAGTGCGGCCAGACGGCCGAGAGCACGTATTCGAGCAATTCATGCAAAAACAAGGCATTCAACGCCGAGTGCTACTGGAGGTGTCGCACTTCATGAGCCTGTTGCCATTGATCGAGTCTTCAGATCTCATCGCCACCGTGCCACGAGATCTCGCCATGGTGTGCGTGGCCTACGGCAAACTCGTGATGCGAGACGTGCCATTGCCGGCACCCACGATTTCCGTGTACCAGTTCTGGCATCGGCGCTACCATCAGGATCCCGCCAGTGTCTGGTTGCGTCATTTGGTGGCCGCCACCCTGGGCTGGGAGGCCCAGAGTCGTCCATCGCCGAATCGTGCGACCTCACCGCAACCCGCTCGTTGACCCCACAGCTCCAGGAACGCCCCATGAGCCCTGACCCGCACACCCTGCAGCGCCTGCCGGTGAAAGCCGCCGAGCTCTCCCCCGGCTTCCCCGTGGGCCGTGCCCTGCCAACGCGCGAGCGCCGCATGGTAGGCCCGTGGTGTTTCCTCGACCATCTCGGCCCCGTGAACCTCGGGCCAGAGCATGCCGGCATGCATGTGGGCGAACACCCCCACACTTGCCTGCAAACGTTTACCTGGATGATCGAGGGTGAGGTGATGCACCGCGACAGCCTGGGCACGGAACAGGTGATCCGGCCCGGTCAGGTGAATCTGATGACCGCCGGCCATGGCATCGCCCATACCGAAGACAGCCTCGAGACCAGCCGCAGGCTGCATGCCGTGCAACTCTGGATTGCGCTGCCCGAGGCTCAGGCCGATATCCCGCCAGCGTTTCACCACTACGCCGACCTGCCCCAGTGGCAAGAACAAGGTTGCCAGCTCACCTTGCTCGCCGGCAGCCACGCCGACTTTGCGGCTCCCACACGGCTGCACGCTGCGGCCATGGCGCTGGATGTTTACGCACCGGCCGGCGCCCGCCTCACCATGCCGCTTTTGCCAGCCTTCGAGCACGGTGTGCTGCCCCTGACCGGCCAGGTGGTGATCGACGACGATCACCTGCCGTACACGCCACAGGATCTGGCCTGGATCGCCGCCGAACGCCACACCGTCGAACTTCAGTTGGCCGCCGACACCCGGCTGATTCTGATTGGCGGCACACCCTGGCCGCAAGCCGTGACCATGTGGTGGAATTTCGTGGGGCACTCGCGCGCAGCGGTGAAAGCGGCGCAGGCCGACTGGGAGGCAGAGACCCCCCGTTTCGGGCCGGTGCCCAAAGCTCGGGAGCGTTTGCCGGCGCCGAAACTGCCCTGGTGAGGGCCAACAGCCCAAGTGTTCCTTCAAGACTTTTTCGGGCGTGAACGGTGCAGGATCCGCAACACATTGTCCACAGCGGCCACGCGCAGGGCTTGCGCCGTTTCCTGCATATGACCGATGCAATGGGGTGTGAGTACTACGTTGGCAAGCCTCCGCAAGGGGTGGTCGGCCGGCAACGGCTCGTTTTCGAAGGTATCCAGAAGCGCCGCCGCCATGGGCCCTTCTTGCAGCGCAGTCAGCAAGGCGGCTTCATCAACCAATGCCCCACGGGCCGTATTGACCAGGATGCTGCCCGGCTTCATGGCCTGAAGTTGCTCATGCGCCAGCAAATGACGCGTGTCGGCACGCAGTGCCGCGGTGAGGCAAACCACATCGCTACGTGACAACAGTTCGTCGAGCGAAACCTGGGCCGCCGGCGCCTCGACGGAGACTGCGTGGCGAGACGACGACACCAGGATGTTCACGTCAAACGCCGCCAGGCGCGGCACCATGGCATGTGCAATACGGCCCCAACCCACCAGCCCCACGGTACGTCCTTGCAGCATGTGAGCCGAAAAAGGCTCGACCGGTTGAAGGTGCCGCATGGCATCCACCGCCGGTAGCAGGCGGTAGAGGCCAGCCAGCACCAACATGATGGTGGCTTCGGCCATGCTCACTGCACTGGGCCCGGGCGTGCCACTTGCCACCTCGATACTGCGCTGGCGGGCCGACTCGGTATCTACCGATTCCAGCCCCGAGGTGGGCACGACGACGCCCTGTAGCGCCGGCATAAGATCAAACTCGGTCGGCCCGACGGGGTGACGAATGGTCGTGAGCAGCACCTTCACGAAATCGCGTTGCTCTGGCGGCACATCGGCGAAGGCGCCTCGCTGTACCGTAGCGCCTGCAGCGCTCAGGTCGGCACTGATTTGCGCCAACAGTGGGTCGTGCACGACGTCGCGCACGATCCACACCAGGCCCTTCGACCCCATCACTTGGTGACTCATTCAGCCCGCAAGCCAGCATCACGAATGATCTTGCCCCAACGCTCGGAGTCGTCGCGCATCATTTGCGCCAGCGCTTCGGGAGAGCTCGACACAGCATCGATACCTTCTTTCGCCAAGGCGGAGCGAATCGACTCCCGTCCCAACAGTTCCACCATGGCATGGTTGATCTTCTCGATGATGGCCGGATCCGTATCGGCCGGTGCCACCAGCGCGAACGAGCTCAACAGCTCATAGCCGTCCACGCCGGCTTCGTCAACCGTAGGAACGTCCGGCAGGACATCACTGCGTTCACCGCCGGTGACGGCCAGGGCTTTGAGGGTGCCTTCCTTGATGTGCGGCAGGACACTGATGATCCCACCCATCCACATGTCGATACGGCCCGCCAGAAGATCGGGCATGGCGGGCGCCGCCCCTTTGTAAGGCACATGACGAATGTCGAGATCGGCCATGGACTTCAGGTATTCATTCCCCAGGTTGTGTGGGGAGCCGACCCCGGGTGAGCCATAAGTCAGTTCACCCGGATTCTCCCGTGCCATGTCCAGCAATTCCTGCAAGTTGTCTACCGGCAGCGCCGCCGGTACAACGACGGCAAACATCTCGTGGGCCGCCATGCTGACTGGTGCAAAATCTTCGAACGGATCGAACGACGCCTGCATCATGTGCGGCGTGACCGTAAATACGTTGCTGGCGGTAAACAGCAGGGTATAGCCGTCGTCCTCGGCCCGCGCTACATACTCGGCGCCCACGTTGCCGCCGGCACCTCCGCGGTTCTCCACCACCACGGGAACGTCCCAGATGTTGCCCAGACCTTGCGCCACCACACGGCCGAGACGGTCGGTGGCGCCACCTGGTGCGTATGGCACCACCACGGTCACGGTCTTGTCGGGGTAGTTGCCAGATTGCGCAGCGGCAGACCCCATGCCGGTGGTCAGCGCCAGACCCCCTGCGGCCAAGGCCATCTTGATGTGTATTGAAGACATGATTTCTCCTCCGAGTTGTGTCGTCATTCCAGTACGTCGGGTGCTTCGCTCAGCATCTTCTCCATGATGGGTTGAATGCTGAACCAGCCCGCCTTGTGCGAACCCAGCTGGCGAGCAGCCAGGCGGGCCGTGTCGGGATGTATCTCATGCGGTATGCCCGCGGCGCGCGCCAACAACGTTTGCTCGCACGCCCGCTCGAATCGAATGAACCACCACGCCGCTTCGTCGACCGACGTCCCTACCGTGATGGGCCCGTGATTGCGGCAGATCACTGCCTTGCCGTTACCCAGCGCCCGGGCAATACCGTCGCCCTCGGAAACGATCGCCGCCACGCCGCCGTAGTCTTCGTAAAGGCCGTGATCGTCATAGAAGGTGCAGGTCTCTTGAGAGATCGGCTTCAAACGTTCTCCCAGGGTAGAAAACGTGACCCCAAAGCGCGAGTGGGCATGGCAGGCCGCGATGATGTCCGGACGCGCACGATGAATGCGCGAATGAATGGCGTAGGCGGCGGCATTGGTGGGGCGGTGGCCCTCAACCACATGGCCATCGGCGTCTACCCGCACCAGGTCGGAAACTCGCATGCGACCAAAGTGCACTGCCACCGGGTTGACCCAGAAGTGGTCAGTGACAATCGGGTCCCGGCACGTGATATGACCGCCGATGCCCCAGTCGAAGCCGTAGTGGGCGAACACCCTGAAAGCCAGCGCGAGCCGCTCCTTGCGGTGTCGCCGCTCCCGCTCCGGATCGTCGAAACTCGGGGGGTCAGGCCAGGCCAGGGTGTCACCCGTGGCCTGCAGGGCAAGATCGAGGTTGGAAGATGTCATGGGGTAACCTCCGGACAAATGCAACACGCCATGCCTCGGCGACCGGGGCCGTTCATGATGATCGGAACCGCGGGAACAGCGCTTCGGCAGTGCCCCGTCCCACCGCATGACGCTCAGTCTCGAGCAGTGGCAGCGCCTCGAGACTCTCGCTCGCCGACTGCATCTGATCCTTGGGGCCAAAGGGATAATCCGTACCAAACAGCATTCGATCGACCGAGGTGAGTTCGCGCATGGCCGCCAGCGTGGTGCGGTTGGCCGAAAGAGCCGTATCGAAATAGCATTTCGAGAGCTCCACGCCGATGCCGTCAGGAATGTAGGCCTGAAGCGCAGGATTGTTGCGCGCAAGCACCTCGATGCGCTGAGCGATATACGGCAAGGCGCCACCCATATGGGAAAAGATGAAGCGCACATGGGGATATCGCTGCAGAACACCTTGAAATACCAGCGACACAATTGCACGTGCAGTATCGAAGGTGAAATCCAGCATGGACGCGGAAAGCCCCGCAATATCGACCGGCACCTCGGGCGAGGTCGGGTGCACGAACACCACACCCTCGCGCTGATTGAGCCATTCGTACAACGGCAGATACATGGCGTCGCCCAGGTAGCGACCACGATGATTCGACAGCAGGCATACGCCGTCCGCCTGCAAACTTTCAAACGCATGAAGAGCTTCAGCTTCGGCGGCCCCCGGAGTCAGCCAGGGCAATGCAGCGAAGTAGCCGAAGCGGCCCGGATGACGCTTGCCCAGACGCGCGGCAATCTCGTTGCACTCGCGCGCCAGTTGTCGCTCCTGCTCCGGGGCGGCAACGTCGAGTCCCGGGGCGCTGATCGAGGTGATCGCTGTGGCAATACCAGCGGCATCCATTCGCTCGAGCGCATCCTCCTCGCTCCAATACGGGCATTTGCCCGACGAGCCCTGAGCGCCGATCTTGACCGGCCCCACCTGCTCGACATAAGAGGCCGGCAGAATATGGTGATGCACATCGATCCAACCCTTCACCAGCGACTCCTTGCTTCGATGACCGTTTCAGGCTGGATCTTGGCAGAGTGGATATATCATGGGAAATACTATTTACTTGCTTATTTATAGGTAGCGCGTATGAAATTCCGGTTACGGCAGGTGGAAGGATTTCTGGCGCTTGCCAGCACGCTGTCGTTTTCTCGTGCCGCAGAATTGCTGCACATGACGCAACCGGCCTTCTCGCAGATGATCCGCGAGATGGAGCAGGCGCTCGAGCTGCAGCTGTTCGTTCGCACCACACGGCGCGTGGAACTGTCCGACGCAGGCCAGCGGCTCCAGCACCATTTCCGACGCGGCCTCGACAGTCTGGAAGACGCCTGGCGCGATGCGCGTGCCATCGCCAGTCTCGATCAGGGCGAGCTGGCCGTAGGGGTGCTGCCATCGCTGGCGTGCGGCCTCGTGATGGACGTACTCTCGCAATATCGATCAGACCACCCCGGCGTATCGATCCGACTCTACGAGGACCACAACCGCCAGATTCTCGAACAGCTCAGTGCCGGCAAAGTGGAACTCGCCGTGGGATCAGACATGCCTTTCCCCGCCGCCGTCGACTTTGAGCCGCTGTTTCGCGACGAGCTCGTTTGTATCCTTCCCGATACGCATCGGCTGGCAAAGCGACAGCGCATTGCCTGGACCCAACTTGCCGACGAGCCGATCATTCTCGTGGCTGCCACCTCGCAAACCAATCTGATGGTGCGTCAAACCTTGCAGCGCCTCGCCCTGGGCAAACACGCGGATTACCAAACCTTGAACAGCGTCACCGCGCTCAGCATGGTGCGCTCGGGCTTCGGCCTCACATTCATCCCCGAAATCGCCCTGAGTGAGTTGAACATGACCGGGCTGGTGGCTCGCCGCATGGGCCGTCCGTACCCCGACCGCACAGTGGGGCTTTTCCATCGTAGCGGTCATGGGCTGTCGCCCGCCGCGCAACGATTCCGGGAGAAGCTCAAGGCAAGATTGAGTCAATTTCAGACTACCGGCTGAAGATGGGCCACAACCCACTCCCGCCGGCGCCGCCGATCTGCACACGTGCAGACTCCGGCCATAGCCGGTCAACCCGGCGCCGCTCCAAACCCACACGAAGCATCCGCCGCCACAAACCGAAGGTCGGCAAACCCCGCCCGCACCGACTCACCGGTGTTGTCGGTATCCGCCGCGACGGCCAGCAACCCTGGCTGAAACGGCACATCGCCATACGCAGCTCGCGCGTCTTCAAGAACGTTGACGCGCTCTTCAACCCATTGTCCGGCATCACTCTCGCCCGACCGCTGCACGACGAGTTGGGCGCGATCGGTGTAGGCACTGAACCGCCGGGTACCCACCGGATGACGGTTATCCCACACGTAGTTCAGCGCAGCGTCGGGCAACATATCGCCGAACAGGCTGCGCCCCAGCGCCAGCTTCATTCGCAGGCCCAGCGACAAGTGCTCGGGTGGGATCTGAAAGGCCACGTACACCCGAGCCGCATAGTCGTCACCCGCCCTGGTCTCGAGATCCGCCGAAGCGACCACGTTGTCAACGCGCCATCGCCAGCAGAGCACGGGAGTCTGCAAAAGATCGACGCGAATCGGCCGGGCCAGCAGAGCCATGCTGCCATCGGCCTGAGCCTCGACCGCCGCAAGCCCATCCCACCGACGTATACGATATTGCGTGGCCGGAATGGAGTCATCGATGCGCACGATCTGCCAGGGTTCCGGGATGCCGCCTGTCGCGCCGGCAAAATCACCCACCACCACAGGAGATGCCTGTGCTGCCGTGGCCAAACCGAACACAATGGGGCCAATCAGCCTGGGCCAGGCGTGACGCCAACCGCTCAGCTCTCGACTCCTGCTGCTGACCCTGGCCATCTGCCGCTCCTCTCCACCCGATGCCTACGCGGCCGCCAACATGCTGGCCGACGGCAATCGCCACCATTGAAGTCGTTGGCGATCGCCTCGCGGTAACACGGCACTCGGCGGCCCGCGCATCACGACCCCGTCACCGTGAATAACACCTCACGCTGATGGGCGTTGCGCCGATGTTCCCACAAATAGAGCCCCTGCCAGGTACCCACCGCCAAACGACCGTTTACCACCGGGATCGACACCGAGGTGGCGGTGAGCACGCTCCGAATATGAGCCGACATGTCGTCTGGCCCTTCGGCACGATGGCGAAAGATCGGATCGCCATCCTTTACCTGGCGTGCCATCCAGGCCTCGAGGTCGCGCCGCACGTCGGCATCGGCGTTCTCGGTGATCAGCAACGAGCAACTGGTGTGCCGTACGAAGGCGGTGAACATGCCGGTGCTGAGCCCGCTCGCACTGACGAATTCGCCAGCGTCGGCGGTGAGCTCGGTAAACCCGCGACCCCGTGTGGCAATGGTCAGCGAGGTTTGCGCGAGCTGCGACACGGGAACGGAGCGCACGCCCTTCATGGTGTCGTTTGCCAAGCGTTCAGGCGGGCCGGCCTTCGTACGCGGCCAGCAGCAAGGCGTGTATGCCCTCTTCGGTAAGAGGCGCAGGATTGGGGTAGGGGTTGCCACTGGCGGCCTTGGCGGCGCGGGCCACGCCGTCTTCGGGCATACCGATATCCCGCAGTGCCAAGGGCGCTCCGATGGTGCGTGCCAGTTCCTGCAGAGCCGTGGCGGCGTCGTGGCCGCCCAACGCGTCGGCCACGCGACGGGCCGCAATCGGAGCGGCCTGGGCGTTGTAGCGCATGGCATGAGGCAGCAAGATGGCGTGGGTTTCGGCGTGCGGCAAATCGAACATGCCGCCCAAGGTATGGCACAGCTTGTGGTGCAGCGCCATGCCCACCGACCCCAGGCAGATACCGCACAGCCACGCACCATACAAACCTTCGGAACGGGGTTCGATGGCGTCGGGCTCGGCCACGATGCGCGGTAGTGCACGTGCCAGGGCGGCGAGGCCTTCGGCCGCCATGAGGTCGATCACCGGGTTGCCATCGGGCGCGTACAGCGCCTCGACCGCATGCGCCATGGCGTTAAGGCCGCTGACCGTGGCAATGTTCACGGGCAAACCCAGCGTGAGATCCACGTCGTAGATCACGGTTTCGGGCAACACCTTGTCGCTGCGCAGGGTGGTTTTTTGCTGATTCTCGGTCTGACCAAGGATCGGCGTCATTTCTGAACCGGCAAACGTGGTGGGGAAGACGATCTGCGGCAGATCCGTGCGCAACGCCAACGCCTTGGCCAGACCCGTGGTGGAGCCGCCACCCACGGCCACCAGGCCATCGATCTCGTGCTCGGCCACCACCGCCATGGCCTGTTCGGTGACGTGGACGGGAGTATGCATGGCGGCGCCGTCAAACATGGCTACGGCCGTACTGCCAAGAGCCTGTACCAGACGCTCGGCGTCTGCGCGCTGATTCGGCGTGGAAATGATCAGTGCGCGCGAAATGTTCAGGCGCTGGGTCTCGGCCGCCAATTCGTTGACGAGGCCACGCCCGAAGCGCACGCGGGCGGGCAAACCGGTGTAGGTGAATTCGCGCATAGGTTCTCGAGGGGTGATTTGCATGACGGACAGGTTACCTGACCATCCATTGTAGGAGCATGAAGCGTGGCGGCAAACCGATGTCACAGTGTAGTCACCATCTTCCGTCAAAACCGGGGGAAACCCCAAGCAGCGGACATTCGGAAATCGCGCACGCCGCCCATTCACCCCTGCGGGAAAGAGCACAAGACCCGCCCCATTGCGATGCGGCTCGCGCCCGGCGAGAATGGCGTGTTCGAGCCAGGAGCGAACTCCATGCCTTCAGCCTCCGCTTTGCACATCCGCCCGATGCAGCGCGCCGATCTCGATCTTCTCGTCGACTGGGCCGCGCGCGAAGGCTGGAATCCCGGCCTCCAGGATGCGGCGGCCTTTCATGCCGCCGACCCCGGCGGATTTCTGATTGGTGAGCTCGATGGCTCGCCGTTGGCCGTGATCTCGGCCGTGCGTTACGAACCCAACTTCGGTTTTGTGGGTTTTTACATCGTCGACCCGGCTCACCGCGGGCAGGGTCATGGTTACGCCATCTGGCAAGCTGCCATGCAACAACTGGCGGGGCGCCTCGTAGGGCTCGATGGCGTCCCGGCGCAACAAGCCAACTACGAACGCTCGGGGTTTGTCCTGGCCCACCGCAACATCCGGTTCGAAGGCAAGACCGACCCGGCCCTGCCAGCCCCGGCTGCCGCGTCAAGCGCAAGCCGCCAGATCACTCCGCTTGCCAGCCTGCCGCTGGCCACGCTCACCGCCTACGACCGCACCTTCTTTCCGGCCGACCGCAGCGTCTTCCTGCAGCATTGGATCAGCGCGCCCGATCATGTGGCCCTGGGCCTGCTCGATGGCACTCGGCTGCTGGGCTACGGCGTCATGCGGCCCTGCCGGTCGGGCTGGAAGATCGGCCCCTTGTTTGCCGACTCGCTCGATGATGCGGCCGTGTTGATTCACGCTCTGGCTGCAGAGACACAAGGAGACGCCTTCTACCTCGATGTCCCGGAGGTCAATCCCGGCGCATTGGCGCTGGCAGGTCGGCATCGCATGCAACCGGTGTTTGAAACTGCACGCATGTACACCGGCCCGGCGCCCGAGATTTCGATCGATCGCACCTACGGGATCACGACCTTCGAGTTGGGGTGAGGCAGGGCATGCAAGATGTCGACGTCGCAATCCTGGGTGGCGGCCAGTCGGCACTGGCTACGGCCTACTTTCTGCGCCGCACGCAGCTCTCGTTCGTACTGCTCGATGCGGAAGACGGCCCGGGCGCCGCCTGGCGCCACGGATGGGACTCGCTCACCCTGTTCTCCCCTGCCCAATGGAGTTCCTTGCCTGGCTGGCCCATGCCGCCCACCGCTGGCTACCCTTCACGCGGGCAAGTCATCGACTATCTGACACGCTACGAGGCCCGCTACGAGATGCCCGTGGAGCGCCCCGTGCATATCAAAACGGTTGACCGAAATCCGTCCGGGTTCACCGTGAAGGCCGCCGACCACCGACACTGGCGCGCGCGCTGCGTGGTCAGCGCCACCGGCACCTGGCGCCACCCCCATATCCCCGACTACCCGGAGCAAGCCCGATTCCGAGGGAGGCAAGTTCACTCCGCGAACTACCATCGCCCCGACGACTTCGCGGATGAGCGAGTGCTGGTGATCGGCGGCGGCAACTCGGGCGCGCAGATCATGGCCGAGGTGGCGCCGGTAGCTCATACCCGGTGGGTGACCACCCACGAGCCCGTGTTCCTGCCCGACGATGTGGACGGCCGCGTGCTGTTCGAGCGCGCCACGGCGCGCTGGCAGGCGATGCAGAAGGGCCTGCCGCCGCCGCCGGATGTGGGCGGATTCGGCGATATCGTGATGGTGCCCTCCGTGGCCTATGCGCGGGAGCGAGGCCACCTTCAGGCAGTCCGGCCGTTCGAACGCTTTACCGACACCGGCGTGGTCTGGCCCGACGGCAGCCACACCGACGTCGACTCCGTTATCTGGTGTACCGGCTTTCGGCCTGCTTTGAATGCTCTGCTCAACCTGGGTATTGTCGAGGCCGACGGTCGCGTGGAAGTCGATGGCACCCGAAGCGTGAAGGAGCCGGCCCTTTGGCTGGTGGGCTACGGCGACTGGACCGGGTTTGCCTCCGCCACACTGGTGGGTGTGATGCGCTCGGCGCGGGCAACGGCGCAAGAGATTGAGCAGGCATTGGCGAGCGGGCATTCGACCACGGCCTGAGCAAGCGGATGGCGAAGTCCAAAGCGTGAGCGTCGCCGGGCATGTGAACTTGAGTCAAAGCTGTCTCGTCTGCTACATTCAGAAACCGGCTGCACAATAAACAGAACACGTGCACCCATAGTCCAGGTTATGCGTCAAGAACACGGGCCGGAAACCCGTGGCTCCGCCTGGAAACGTCGAGCACACTACCCATGTGGCAACAGGGCAGCACACATTCCATCACTCCACATCCCACTCCAGGGGATTTCGCCCACTCAAGCACCAACGCCCAAGCCCAATATCAAGTCGATATTCCGGGGCTGCCGCTGGAGCTCCGCACTCTCAGACAAGAGGGCTCCTATTTCCTGATCTGTGAGCGAGCAGACGTGGCCAGCCAGGTCACCCGGCAAATACTGTTGAGTGCAACACTCCAATCGCGAGGAGTTCTCATACTGGCAGACGGCAGTCCCAACACGCCTGGCAGCATTGAGGATGGCTTACCGAAGCACGATCTCCGCGTGTTTCATCTCAACAACATCACAACCAAAGCCTACAAGGCTTTGCACAAAGACCTCGAGCGCGCGTTGAGGCCGCGCCACAGAACCATTCTGCTGCTGGCCACAGAAGGGCGATTCGACGCCGATCTTTCATCGAACCGACACTATCTCGGCGAATGGCAGAAATGGCAGCGGCTCAACGGGTGCACTCTGGTGTGGGTATTGCAAAGCGCCACTCCGGGTACCAACCTGACGTGGCAACTGACTCACCAAAATGATCTTCTGGCGGGGTTGGTTTACGCCTCGGCCCCAAAAGAATTCGACGGCGTGGTGTGGGACACCGCATTCTGGCGCACGGATAGGCATGTCTCGGGGCCATCGCGACACTACCTGACCAGGGATGACCATGGGCATCTCGAGGGGGCTCCCGCAGCGCCAGGCGCGACGCGCAAGCAAGGAGCCGAGGACGAGCCCCTGTACCTCGAAAGTACCGTGCTGATTTCGCTCGATGGTTTGCAACAGGAAGATTGGCACATATTTGAGGATGTGGATAGGCTCTATCAACAAGCTCGCCTCGAGACACGCGCCACGATCGTTTTCGCTCTGAAGCGAATCGAACAGCTCGAGAGTCTGGCCGCAAGGCTCGAGAACCTTCGCCGAGAGCGGGGCTCACCACTCAAACTGATCGTGATCGAAATCGGCACCACGCTCCGCCATGTCGACGAACGGTATCTGGCTGAGCGCGGTGCCAGCTGGATCATCTCGTCAACCATTCGCGGCCCCCGCCTCATGCGGCAGCTACAACAACTCCGCAGTGCCATTCTCCCGGCCTCAATCGAGCAGCTACCCTTGCCGTACCGAACGGTCCCGCCCAATCGCATTGCCACAGAAGATTTTCTTTTGTCGGGTGAGCAGTTTTTCGCCAGAATGCTGGCGCTCTGTACAGCCGCAGGCAACAATGTCTCGATAGGAAGCTTGATTGAACTCGATCCTGCCACCGGGATCACTGCCGCACAAGTGGCCTCTCAACTTCAGCTCCGACGCACGGACGATACGGCTTGTATATTCCATGCGCAGGTCTACATCTTTCTGAGTGACTGCCCACGAGCTCTCGTCAACTCGGTCCTGGACCGACTCTTTGTCGTGCCTTTCAGAGATATCTTTGCAACCCACACGGTATACCCCGACACCAAAAGTATCCAGGCGCATAGCGAGCTGATGCACGCGGCTGCGCTGGCAGAAGCGCGGAGCGACCAATCCTCGGGGCCGGCCGGTTCCGTCAATATGAAACATCACCAGATCGAGCCGGCCGGGCCGCCAGGATTCGCGCAGGAGTTTCACCCATTGCCCGCTCGCCTAAGTGGCGAGGCCCTGTCGTAGTGGCCGTGCTCTCTTCACTCCCCTTGGTGGCGCTATTTGGCATCGTCCTGATCGGAGTGGTGCTGGGCTGGCTGGCCAACCCCCTGTTCAACGCCCTTTGGCGTTGGGTCGACCATCGCCTCCTGCCAGCAAGGTACCTGACAGCATGCCCGCCTGATCGAGCTATCAGCCGCGCCGCCCGGCGATCAGCACACACCCCGCTCCCCTCGGAGACACCCGATGGTTGACGGCCCTGCAGGGCCGCCAAAAGCCAGGTCGTCGGCAGCCCCTCCTTCCTCTCCTTTTGCATGGCACGGCCTGGGCAACTGGAACCTGTATTTTCTGGCAAAGCTGCTGCTGTACGCAGGCAACTATCTGCAGCCAAGTTTGCTCTGGAACTTCGTCTTCATCGCGTTTCTCGTGGTGCCAGCGCCCTGGTCCTGGTTGAATCGACTGCGACACCTCGCGGGAATCCCGATCGCCATTGCGCTGCTGTACCACGAATCATGGTTCCCTCCCTTCCGCCGCCTTCTGGCAAGCCCCGAGCTTCTGGATTTCTCGCCGATTTACTTCCTTGAACTGGCAGCACGTCTGATCCACTGGGAATGGATCGGAGCGGCATTCTTTCTGATCGTGGCATACCGGTTCCTGTCGCAGTGGCTTCGGTTCACCGCGATCACCATGACTGCCTTTACGCTGCTGGCGATCGGACCGCGGATCGCAACGCCACTGCTGGAGTGGCGAGCAAACTCGAGCCCCGCCGTGGTGACACGTACTCAGTTGTCCGAATCGGATGTCATGTCCCCACGCCCGGAATCCGGTGCCGCAATGGCCGCGCCGCTGCCCTCCGACCCCGCTTGGCTCCTGCCAACAGCCAACGTCATCACCGAGCCACCGGACGACGATGCGCTCAATCGCGCGCTGGGCGCTTTCCATCAGGCAGAAGCCGAACGGGTGGTGTCGTTCAGCGAACCCGAGGAAAGCCTTCCAATCGATATTCTCATGGTCAGCGTCTGTTCCTTATCCTGGTCCGACCTTGATGACGCGGGCCTCCGGAATCATCCACTCCTTGCCGAGATGGACATCATTCTGGAAGATTTCAACAGTGCAACTTCTTACAGTGGCCCAGCCGTATTACGTCTGTTGCGGGCCAAGTGCGGACAGCAACCGCACTCTTCACTCTACGAGCCGGGCTCGGCCGAGTGCAGCCTGATGCAAAGCCTGCAAGAACTAGGATTCGAGTCTGCCGCCGCGCTGAATCACGACGGAGAGTTTCAAGGGTTTCTCAGTGAGCTGCGCCAGGAGGGTGGCCTGCCCGCGCCGTATATCCCGGTCACCGAACGACCGACGTTGACGGCTTTCGACGGCGCTCCCATCTGGAATGACTATTCCACGCTGGCCGGCTGGTGGGCACAGCGGGGGCAGAGCGACGCCGAGCGTACCGCCCTGCTCTACAACACCATCACGTTACATGACGGCAATCGCGAGGCTACACGCGACGGAGGAGGTCGACCAGCCCCGTTCATTGAGCGGGCACGAACGCTCTTAGACGACCTGTTTGAGTTCGTTGCTCTACTCGAGCGCGGCAACCGACGGGTGCTCTTGATTCTCGTTCCCGAGCATGGGGCCGCACTGCATGGCGACCGCATGCAGATTCCCGGCATGCGCGAAGTTCCTACGCCCAGCATAACGCGCGTTCCGGTGGCAATAAAGCTGATAAACGCCGAGGCTGCACCGCCCAGTTCGCCAATTCTCGTGAATGTGCCCACCAGCTTCCTCGCCTTGTCAGACCTGATTGCAAGAGTCATGGCCGGCAATCTGTTCAATGCTGAGTCGATCGACTGGCATACCTTGGCGGCAGACCTCCCTCAAACAGCGCCTGTTTCCGAAAACGAAGGCAGTGTCTTCCTCCAGTATGGCGGCACGCCATTCGTCAGGATGGGCGAGCGCAATTGGGTGAGGTATCCGCAATGAGTGATGCTCAACAGCGACACCCAGCTGCTGGATTGACCCCCGCCGATGACATCCAGTCACTGCGCGGGCATCTCCCGAACCTGCAGTTTCCGTACATCGACATCAGCGTCATTCGGCAACACAAGGAAACCATGCGGCAGTGGCCACTGCTGCGCGAACTCAACGAGCTCGGGAAAGGCCGAGACCCGGCATCCGAATCCGTCGACCCAGCCAATGAGGCAAAAGCCGATCCATGAGTCACATGATCGTATTTCAGGGCATACGCGAAGGCGTTGGCAACTCAAGTGTCATCGCGATGCTGGGGGACGCCCTTAATCAGCAGGGGGGCAAAGTTCTGCTGGTGGACCTGACGCCGAGCAACGCCCTCAGACTGATGTTCAATATCGCATATGCTGACCAGCGTGGCTGGGCGCATTCGCTGCAAGCCAAAGGAGATTGGAGAGAGGCAGCATTCGAAGTCACTCAGAATCTTTTCTTGTTGCCGCACGGACGTGCTTCGTCCAATGTCCAGCAGATTGATGCCTTCTGTGCTGAACTCATCAAGGAATTGCAGAATACCTTCGACTGGATTCTGTTCGACCTTCCGCCGGGCCCCACTACTGCTCAGCTACCAAACCTGCACCAAAGGGTCACTCTCAAGGTTACGGTACTGGCACCCGACGTCGGATGTCACCTGCGGTGGATCGAGCGCCCAACCGATCCTCGCACTCATTTCCTGGTGACCCAATTCGACCCGTCGCGAAAGCTCGCTTCCGAATTGGTCAGCGAATGGCAGTACCAGACAGGCAACAGCATGTGGCCCGTGATGATAAGCGCCGACGAAAGCGTACACGAGGCATTTGCCACCAAAAGCACGGCAACCCGAATGTTCCCGGCCTCATCGGCCACGGCCAATATGCACTCGTTGGCCACTTGGTTGCTGGCGCAAGGGTTCAAGGGGCGGCCCGCATGACTTTGCTCGCCCTGTTCCTCTCGCCCCAGGCAGGCACCCGGCTCCAGACCCGCACTGAAGCAGCTCGAAAGCTGCGTGGCATGGGTTTCGTCGGCGCTCGCCTGTATGTCGTGGGTTGCAGTGTCGCATGGCTCTACCTCCGCCTTGAAGGCCCGGCCTGGCAACAGGTTCTGCAACAGTGGCGCCCATGGTTTGTGCATTTGACAATGCGCCGGTGGCGACCTGGCGATTCCTTACGGTACGCACTACAGACGTTATGGATCGTGTTTGTCAGTCCGCCGCACGAGAAACCTTCACCTCCCCGAAACCGCCGGATCGTTCCCCGCATACACACTCGCTGCCGCTTGATCGGGCAGCAACTTGCTGCCCGGATACAGCGGCCAGAGCACCCCGCTGCCTTGAGGTTGCGACGGCGGATGCTTGAACTAGCGAACGGTGGGCGACCATGGATGCTGGCGCTTGCAGCGCTTCTGATCCTTCCGCCCCTGTTGCTGGTTACCACGCAACCCTTCTCGCTGACGGCCCAGATCATCTTCGTGGCGGTCTTGTGGCTTCTGGCTCTTGCCGTGCGGCGACTGCCATCCCATTTCTTCACGCTGATGCTGATCGTACTTTCAGTGCTTGTGTCGGCGCGTTATATCTGGTGGCGTTACACGTCCACACTCAACCTCGACAATCCATCCGATGCCTTCTTCGGCATCGTCTTGTTGATGGCCGAGACCTATTCATGGTTTGTGTTGCTGTTGGGCTATGTACAAACCGCCCGGCCGCTCAAGCGACCAGTTGCCCCCATGCCCGGCGACCCCGATACCTGGCCCACAGTCGACGTTTTCATACCGACCTACAACGAAGATCTTCGGGTTGTCAGGCCCACGGTGTATGCCGCCCTGGGCTTGGATTGGCCGCACGAGAAATTGCGGATTCATTTGCTGGATGATGGCCGACGCGAAGACTTCAAGGTGTTCGCCCGGGAAGCCGGAATCAACTACATAACCCGCACCGACAATCGGAAAGCCAAGGCAGGAAACCTGAACAACGCACTGGCCCAGACTGACGGCGAATTCGTTGCCATCTTCGATTGTGATCACATCCCCACTCGCTCTTTTCTGCAGCTGACAGCAGGCTGGCTGATCAACGACCCACGGATGGCGCTGGTCCAAACACCCCACCACTTCTTCTCCCCCGACCCCTTCGAACGAAATCTCGGACATTTTCGTAAAACGCCCAACGAAGGGGCGCTCTTCTATGGGCTTGTGCAAGATGGCAACGATCTCTGGAACTCTGCATTCTTCTGCGGATCTTGCGCCATCATGAGAAGGACTGCGCTCGAAAGTATCGGCGGAATCGCGACGGACACCGTGACGGAGGATGCCCATACAGCACTCCGGTTGCATCGCAACGGCTGGCGTTCTGCGTACATTCGAGTGCCCCAGGCAGCCGGTCTCGCCACCGAAAGCTTGTCAGCCCATATTGGTCAGCGCATCCGCTGGGCGAGAGGCATGGCGCAGATCTTCCGGCTCGACAATCCGTTATTCGGTCGCGGCCTTTCGTTGTGGCAGCGGCTCTGCTATACGAACGCGATGTTGCATTTCCTTGCCGGTCTGCCAAGGCTCGTTTACCTCACCATTCCCTTGGCATTTCTCATCTTTCATTCCTATATCCTGTACACCACCACGATCGCCATCGTGCTGTACGTGTTACCACATCTGGCGCATGCCACTATCACTAATTCGAGAATGCAAGGCTCGTACCGCCGAACATTTTGGGGAGAGGTTTACGAAACCGTCCTGGCTTGGTACATCGCTCGTCCTACCACGATTGCCCTGTTCGCTCCGCATCTGGGAAACTTCAATGTCACCGCCAAGGGAGGCCTGATCAAGAAAGAATACTTCGACTGGAAGATCTCCCACCCTTTCGTTCTGCTGGCCCTGGCCAACATCATCGGCATGCTGTTCGGAGCCTGGCGACTCGTGGCAGGCCCCGAGCATGAACAGTTTGCCGTGGGGCTCGCCATGCTCTGGACTTTCTACAATCTCACCATATTGGGGTGCGCCATTGCGGTTGCAGCAGAAACCCGGCAAGTTAGAGAGGCGCACCGGGTGCCATCGGCCCTGCCAGCACTCGTCAGGCTAAAAAACGGTCACACCTGCCCTGCCACGCTCGCCGACTTCTCAGAATGCGGAGCCGCCCTGGTTCTCGCAGCCCCGCTCGAACTGACCTCGGACACCTCGTTGCAGCTGATACTCATGCGCGGCAACCGTCAACATGCTTTTCCGATTCGTGTCATGCGAAGCTCAGGCTCGAACATCGGCGTTCGGTTCGACCCCCTGTCTCAGCGAGAGCAGATCGATCTCGTGCAGTGCACCTTCGCACGCGCCGACTCCTGGCTGGTAGACCAGCACAAGGTCGAGGCAGACCGACCTATGCAAAGCCTGGCTGAAGTCATGAAGACCAGTTGGCGAGGCTATCGACGGCTGGCACAACACCTGCCTTTTCCGTTGAATCTGTTGGTCCAGTTCGGTACTTCCGTTGTCGGATGGATTGCCTCGTTATTACCGGTCCATCAACCGCGATCCAACTCGCCACCAGGCTGAAGAGATCCTTCCATGTGCCATAAATTCCGCCTTCTCGCGCTTTTCGGTTTTATGAGTGTGCTGCTGACACTCGGATGGCCAGAGTTCTACGGCCACGCAACCGAAGCGCCCCCAAAGAAGGGAGCCGAAGCCGCCGACGCGGACGGGACCGGACTGGCGGTGAACGACAATACCGCCCTCGACCCCAGCTCAACGGAGGACCTCGACGAAGGTATGATCGTCGAGAAAGCACTCCCGCCAACACGCATTCGCACGTTCCCCTTCAATCGCATGCAGCAAGGGCAGGACGGCATGCTGTATGGCATTCGCAATACCAAAGAACTCGAGTTCACCATCCGTCGAGACCAACGGGTTCCTGATGCTAGTTTGCGGTTGCACTTCACGCCTTCTCCCGCATTGCTTCCCACGGTCTCGCACATGCGGGTCTTCCTCAATGAAGAAATGATGGGCACCGTACCCATCAATACAGATCCCCCGGGGCAGCGTCAGAGCTTCACTTTGCCGCTCGACGTTTCCTATCTATCCACCTACAACCGGCTACGCATAGAGTTCGTAGGTCACTACACCGAGATCTGCGAGGATCTCGCGAACACGGCGTTGTGGCTGGATCTTGGCCAGAATACCCAGGTCGAGATAGTGGAAGAGATGCTGCCGCTGGCCAACGACCTGGCTTTCTTCCCGGAGCCATTTTTCGACCAGAACGATATGTTTGGTCAGATTGTGCCGTTCGTTTTTGCCGAGCGCCCCGATACCGTCACCCAGGAGGCGGCAGGCATTCTCGCCTCCTATCTTGGCACCGAGGCCGACTGGCGAGACCTTAAGATTGCAGCGCACGTCGATAGCCTACCCGCGGCACACGCCATCGTGATGGCAACCAACAAAGTTCGCCCCGATTTCCTGGCAGACATTCCGCCAGTTGAGGCACCCGTGGTCGCCATGGTGGATCATCCCGAGGCACCGTATTACAAGCTCCTGCTCGTTCTCGGAAGACACTCCGATGATCTCAAAGTGGCCACAAGTGCCTTGGCCATGGGCGAACCGGTACTGCGCGGTGCCAGTGTGTCGGTGAGCACCTTGCAACCACTGGAGCCGCGCAAACCCTACGACGCACCCAACTGGACCCCCACCAATCGACCCGTATACTTTGCCGAGTTGGCTCAATACCCGGGGCAGCTGCAGGTTTCCGGCTTGCGACCGCCGAGCATTCGATTGCCGTTGCAAGTGCCGCCCGATCTCTTCGTGTGGCGCAGCAAGGGCATCCCTCTGGATCTGCTCTATCGCTATACCCCTCCAATCGATCGGGACGAGTCCAGACTCACCATCAGCCTGAACGACCGCTTCGTCGCCGGTTATCCGCTGGAGCCTATTGGAGAACGCAGCGCCCTCACGAAGGTTCGTCTCGACGTAGTAGGCAGCGATGTCGCAGACATGGCATCGTTGCGAGTCCCGGCCTTGCTGGTTGGTGGCCGCAACGAGTTGAAGATGGATTTCTCTTTTGCCACCACCGTAGGCAATGCCAGCGCCAATACCTGCCGCACCACGCTTCCCGTGGACACCCGCGCCGTGATCGATGAGCGCTCCAGTGTGGATTTCTCGGGATATGCGCACTACATCGAGATGCCCAATCTTCATGTCTTTGGCAGCAGTGGCTTCCCGTTCAGCCGCATGGCCGACCTTTCCGATACGGTGGTGGTGACGCCTGCCGAGCCTTCAACGCATGAGATTGCTCTGCTGCTCCAATCGCTGGCGATGTTCGGCGCTCAAACCGGTTACCCCGCGTACCGTTTCGAGGTCATCAGCGATTGGCAGGAAGCGCGCCAGCGAGACAAAGATGTTCTCTGGATCGGCGAAACGCCCGAAGCGTTCCGCGAGCGGCCGGACGCCAACCTGTTGCTGAATCACACGCAGACCCGGGTGACGCTACCCCTGCGCCCCGATCGCGGGCTCTGGCACCCGCCAGCCGTTCCGTATCTGCCCGGAAGAGGAGCCGAGGACCTCAAGGACGAGGCCTGGCGCCTGGACATGCGCGGCGTTGCGCCCATCGCCGCCATCGTGGGGATGGCATCACCCTGGCATCCTGGTAGAAGCATGGTGGGCCTGCTTGCCAGTACCCCGAGCGACGTCGAAATGCTGCAAGGAGCACTGCAGGATTCGGGCAAACGTTCCGCCATGAAAGGTTCGGTGGTCACAATTCGCTCCTCGGGCGTATCGGGAGAATATGTGGGGCCTCGATACTTCGTCGGTGATCTGAGCTGGTGGCAACGTATCTGGTATCACTTGTCCGACAAGCCTTGGCTGTTGGCGATCGTGGCCACGGGGGTAGTTCTCGCCATCGGCGTCATGCTCTGGATCATTCTCGGCAGGGTCGCGCGGCGACGCCTGAATCTCGATGCTTAGAGTTCTCACTACACTGCTGTGCTCGATTGTCGCCGGCTCGGTCACGGCCGCCTCCACTTGCGAGAGCGAGGCGCCCTGGCAGGAATGGCAACTTGCCAAAGCAGCGTTGATCAAAGACAACGGTAGGGTGGTTGACCACTCCGACCCGAAGCTGATCACAACATCGGAAGGTCAGAGCTACGCGCTGTTCATGGCCCTGGTCAACAACGAGCCAAAGCTTTTTCGCACGCTGCTGCAATGGACCGAAGCCCATCTGGCAGCGGGCGCACTGGATCGCCAACTGCCCGCTTGGCTGTGGGGTCGGCAATCGCACAACCAATGGGGCGTACTCGATCAGAACTCCGCTGCCGATTCCGATCTCTGGATCGCGTACACCCTGCTTGAAGCCGGTCGACTCTGGCATGAATTCGAATACACCCGGCTGGCGCACGCGATTCTGCACAACATGGCTCGCCAGGAAGTGGAGCAACTGCCCGGTCTGGGCACCTTGTTGCTGCCCGCCCCATTCGGCTTCGTTCACGACGGGACCTGGCGACTGAACCCGAGCTATCTCCCGCCGCAGCTTGTGACGCGAGTGGCCCACACCCTGCCACGCGAGCCTTGGCAATCGCTCGCTCGCGATACGCCCGAATTTCTGATGGACGCTTCGCCTGCCGGGATCGCGCCCGACTGGATATCGTGGCGCGACAACCAATTGCAGGCACTGCGACCCGACGAGCAGGAAGGCAGCTACGATGCCATCAGAGTGTATCTGTGGGTGGGCATGCTGTCCCCCAACGCGGAGCTGGCCGATCAGTTGCAGGCTCACTTCAGGACCGTTCAGAATTTCGTCGACGCCCACGGCAGCGTGGCGGAACACATAGAGACCGACGCGCAACATCATTGGGGTGTCGGCCCGCCCGGGTTCTCGGCGGCCTTGCTACCTCTGTTCGACAACACCGGAACTGGCGAACGACTCCGGACCAGCCTCGCGCGCAGCAATTTCGCCGACCAGGGCTATTACAGTCAGATGCTTTGGCTCTTCGGCCAGGGCTGGGCGGAACGCCGATTCCGGTTTGATGCCGTAGGCCGCCTCGTTCCTGCCTGGTTGAGCTGCTCATGAATACCTTTCGACATGCCCTTCTGGCCGTGAGCCTCCTAGCCGTATTCGGTGGGGCTCAAGCTCGCGACTGGAAGCCGCCCACCGATACCGCGTACCACCAGCTCGTCGAACAGATTTGGCATGCCGAAACCATATATCGTGACGATTTGCTGAATGATGCTGCCGAGCGCCTGCAGCGATTGGCACCTGATGCGCCGGAAGCCTTATTCGCCAAGCTCTATCTGGCGGTTCGCCAGGGCAATCTGCGACTGGCGCGAAGCTGGCTCGCCGAGCTGACGAGTACACAGCCGCCACACAGCCCGTACGTACTTCGTGGCAAGAAATGGATTGAGCTTGCTGTGCCGGCGAATGAATCGGCCTTGGCCGAAGCCCGGCTTCTGGCTGCGGTGGGCCGGATCGAAGAATCTCGTGAGGCCTATGACGCACTCCTTCAGGGCATCGTGCCGACGGCGGACCTCGCCCTGGAGTACTGGCAACTGCGGGGCCGGCAGGATGGGCAGGCGGAGCGCTCATTTGCCGAATTGCAAGCCTGGCTCGATCGCTACCCGAAACATGCCGGATTTCTGACTGCAGTGGCCAACGGTCATTTCTCTCGCGACCAACCCGAGGTGGCTGTATCACTACTTCGTCGGCTTGGCCGCTTGCCCGGAAGAGCCGACGAAGCCGCCGCACGAGAGCTCGAATATCTAGGCACACTACCCCCTAATGAAATAACGGCAAGTCGGTTTCAGGACTTTCTCTCTGCCTATCCGGATACTGCAGTGCATGCAAAGGCCCGCGACGCATGGCAGGAACACCGCGAGCTGCTCGACGATCCCGTCTGGCGCAACGGTCAAGCCGCGCTGCGCAGTATCGAGGCGGGCCGTGGCGCCGAGGCACTGCGCGCGCTGCAACGCGCCGTGCAAGCCTATCCCAACGACGCCGACTTCATGGGCGGGCTCGGCTTGGCCTTCCTCCGAACAGGAGAAAGAGACAAAGCCCTGTTCTGGTTTCAAAAGGCGAGAGACAGTGCCGAGCGTGTCGACCGAGCGTCGGCCTGGGTAAGCTTGATTGAATCCACGCGCTACTGGATGCTTCTGGAGCGCGCTGCCGAGGCCTACGACGCTGGCGACCTGGAGAAGGCAAATCGGCTCTATACACAAGCCTATCGCCAAGACCCCTCCAACCTTCTCGCCTTGATAGGCCTCGGCGACACTGCTTTGAGTGCAGGCGACGACGAAACCGCCTGGCATCGATATCGTCAGGCATTTCAAATCGCCCCCCAAGACGAGATGAGCCAACGGGCTGTAGAACGCTACCTTCTAACGCTCGCCCCCGCAAAAGCGTTGACGATGCTGGATACCTTCTCGCCCGGCCAGCAAACTCATCTGCAAACGCTCCGTCGGCGATTTCGCATAGCCGAACTTTCAGTACAGGCTGACCAGGCTATTGCCAAAGGGCAATGGACGGCGGCTGTCACCTGGCTTGCTGAAGCTCAGACACTGGACCCGGACGATCCCTGGCTCAGCTATCGCCTGGCCGTCGCAATGCGCGAAGACGGCCACGCCATCGACGGCATCACGGCATTCGAGCATCATTTGCGCCGGCATCCGACAGAGGGGGAAAGTCGCCACGCCCACGCCTTGCTGCTGGAGTCCGTGGATGCCTGGCAACAAGGACGAGTGTCTCTGCGCCATGTAAAGCGCGATGAGTGGACGGAAGCGATGGAGGAACTCGACCAAAGACTTGCGGATCGTTTGCACATCGCCGAAGCGACCCGCCGCATGGCAACGGAGAATCCCGAAGCCGGCATGGCTTATCTGAAGAGCATCAAACCCACCCGTCTGATCAAGACGCAACTCGCGGACTGGTATCTGCTCTACGACAGCCCGATACAAGCGTTGCAGCATTATCAATCGGTCCTGCAGGAGTCTCCGACCGACGTCAATGCCATGCTTGGCATCCTCGAGGCAAGGTTGGCTCTGGGCGAGACCGATGCCGTAAGCGATCAACTCCATCACAAGCCACCGTCCGTACCCGACACCGACATTGCTGCCCAACGCCGCCTGGGCATGATCTGGGCAGCGACCGGCGCCTCCGACAAGGCCATACAGATTCTCCAGGATGCTGTGGACAATGCCGAAGGGCCGGAACCATGGCTGTATCGCGACCTTGCACGAGTCGTGGCCGAGCAAGACGTTGACGCCGCTTTGGGTTGGTATACCCTGGGTCTGCGAGATGCAGGACTCCTTTCCACCACGCCGAGCGAACCTGCGAAGGCCGAGAGGTTCACCCGTGCCCTGCGCACTCCCGATGAGCCAGAGGATTGGTTGGCAAGTAGTCTCCGCCGCGACGCCAGCACCTTGTATCAACGACGTAATCCGAGCATCACGGTCAGTACCGATATCTGGCTCCGCCGAGATGGCACGCCCGGGCTGTCGCGCTTGAACGCCAGTACGAGCATTGCGCAGCTGGAGTATCCCCTGGCTGACGGACGAGCCTTCGTGCGAGCTGAGCACTCGTCCCTTGATGCCGGCAGATACGGAACCAACCCGAATGGCGAGATCGACACCAATGTGGGCACATGCGAATTCTCGGGATTTGACACAAACGGGGATTTGCAATCATTGGCCGGGTGTACTGCGCCGGGCGGATCGACAAAGGCAAAGGGCCAGACATTTGCATTCGGTTGGCAAAACGAGCGATTCGCCTTTGACATTGGTCGTACCCCCGCCAGCTTTCCCGTGAGCAATTGGGTAGGGGGCGCCAGCGTCGATGGGGACATCGGCACATGGGGATGGCGCTTGCGGCTGTCGCGTCGACCTGTGGCCAGCTCAGTGCTTTCGTACGCCGGAATGCAGGATCCTAGAACGGGATTGATCTGGGGTGGAGTGGTCGCCACCGGCGGCGGTGTTGCACTTAGTTGGGATCAAGGCGAGCGCGATGGCATCTGGCTCAACATGGATCATCACAAGTTGTCGGGCAAATACGTGGCCGACAACTGGCGCAGCCGGTTGATGGGCGGATACTATCGCCGGCTACTCTCGGCGCCCAACCAGGAGCTCTCGGTCGGAGTGAACCTCATGCATTGGCGATACCGGCGAAACCTGAGCGAGTACACCGTGGGGCACGGCGGCTACTACAGCCCGCAACGCTACACATCGGTATCATTTCCCCTATCCTATGCACGCCGCACCCCCAACTGGTCGTTCGCCATACGTGGCGCGATCTCCCACGCCTGGACGCGAACCTCGGACACCGATGCCTACCCGCTCCCTGGTGCAGTGGCCGGACCACTGCAGGATTTGACCACGCTGGGCGTTACCCAAAATGGCTTCCTGCAGGCCAATCAAGTTGCCGGTGGCAACAGCCGGTCGTGGGGCTACAGCCTGCAAGGTGCGGTCGAGCGGCGCCTTGGTTCGCATTGGTTAGCGGGAGCCACCATGACCCTGCAACACGGAGAGGATTTCGCCCCCAGTCGCTTCATGCTGTACCTTCGCTATTCCTTCGATCCCTGGCTGGGCGACCTGCGCCTGCCGCCGCAAGCGCCTGAGTTATATGTAGATTTTGATTGACTGGAGTGAGGTTCACTAAATGTTCGTCCGGCCACCAGGAGTGCTGGCCAGGTGATTACCACCGGATGACACGAGTTCACCCTGGCGCAGGCGGACTTCGATCTCGACGAAGAAGCCTTGTTGCCGGAATTGACGCATGCAACCGGTGTTTGAAACTGCACGCATGTACACCGGCCCGGCGCCCGAGATTTCGATCGATCGCACCTACGGGATCACAACCTTCGAGTTGGGGTGAGGGGGGGCGAACCCGACCCTCATTCGCACTATGCCTGCGCGATCGACGCGGTTACCTGCTGCACGAAATCACGCAGCATCGCCTCTGCACCTTCCTGTTTGGCATGACCATACAGAACAAAATCCGGCCGCAGCAGCACCCCGTCGGCCTGCAGAGAATCCAGCAGACGCCCGTAGACACCATCCACGTCGCCTATCGCCTGGCTTTGGGAGCCGGGCACTGCGGCTGACAGGCAGAGCAACTTCACGTCCAGCGCCGTGAGGCGCTTACGCAGGTCAGCCGGCAGATCGGGCCATATGTCGGTGCGACTCAACCAGACGAAGTGAAACCCGACTGCCTGGTCAAATCGCAAGGGTTCGCCGTCCAGCGCGACGCGTCCCTGGCCGGGCACACTTCCCACCTGCACCGGCAACTTGCCGTTGGCGTCGCGTGCCAACACGCCACCCTCCAGCGTGGGCCACTTGGGCACGGGCGCGAGCTTCCAGCGAAAGATGCGATCCCGCACGAATGCCTTGATCGGATTGGACGTGTTGGCAACAAGCCCCAGGGCACGCGAATCGAGCATCAGTTTGCGCGCATGCGGCATTCGCTCCTCGTAGTAGGTGTCGAGCAGCAAATCGTCAGCCTGGTCGCGCAACACGAGGTTGAACTTCCAGGCCAGATTGGCCGCGTCGCGCATGCCCGAGCACGCGCCCTGCCCGAGGTAAGGAGGGTTGGTGTGCGCAGCATCGCCGGCAAGAAACACCCGGCCCTTGCGCCACTGGCGAGCCAGACGGCACTCGAAGGTATAGACGAGATGGCGGATCAGTTCGAGGTCGTCAGACCCCAAACCGTGGTAAGCCTTGAGCAACGACCAGGCCGCACCCTCTCGGCTCATCACGTCGGTGCTTTCATCTGGCAACAGGGCAAACTCGAAGCGCTGACGCTGTTTGCCGATAGGCATGAACATGTAGCCCCGCTTCGGATCGCATACCTGCACAGCGTTCTCGTTGAACTTGGGTGGCAGGGCGCGCAGGCGCTCGGTATCCACGCACAGCCAACGCTCATTGAAGCCGAAATCCTGCCTCTCGATACCCAGCGCCTCGCGCACGAAGCTCTTGGCGCCGTCACAACCCACCAGATACCGACCTTGGAGGTGAAGCTTCCCGGATCCCGGCCTTGCCTCTACGCCGTCGTCACGCCCCCAAGGCTCGGCGCTGAGCGACACGAGGTCAGGGGATGACTCGAGCTGGCTGACACGATATCCGCGAAACAGGTGCACATTGGGCATGGCCTGAATGCGCTCATGAATGGCATCTTCGATATGCGGCTGGTGAACGGAAATATGGTCATCCCATAGCATCTTGCGCGTGTTGCCCGCCACATCCATCAACAATTGTTGCTTGCCGTTCACCCAGAAGTAATGCGGGGTCGTCCAGGAATCCCGCAAGGCCTGATCGGCATCCGCTACCTGAGAGATCAACCGGGCCGTTTCGCCGTCGATATGGGTGAGGCGCGGCTTGCCGTACAGCGATGGCCAACGTTCCACGACGGCCACTTGATGGCCTTGGGCGCCCAACAGCGCAGCGAGCGTGAGGCCTGTAGGCCCATAGCCCACCACCACCACGTCGAATATCTCGGGAATCGAACGTTCCATGTCTTGTCTCCTCGGTACAACGATGGGTTGTGAATCAGGCGCCACAGGCCCGAAGCTGTTGCGCAAACCAGTCGGCCACTCGCGCGTTGCGGTCAGCCGCATGGTTGTAGATGGTGTGCTCGCCGTCTTCCCATTGCATAAGGTCCTTCACGGGGTTTGACGTGAGCTGAAAGAACTCGCTCTGGCTACCGGCTGGCACCAGCGGATCGGCCCCACCTTCAAGCACCAACATGGCGGCATCAGTGCGGTGGTGAGCGGGATCCAGCCCCAGAGCCGATATGGCTTCCGATAAGTCCTGCGGTCGATGACGGCCAGTGAGCGCCGCCATCTGCGCCTGCGCCGTGCGAAACTCCGGCACGACCGGTCGCATCGGTGCGCCGTTGATACACACCGCGGCGACACGCGCGTCGCGAACCGCCATGTGCGCGGCAAACAGGCCGCCAAAACTGTTGCCCCAGACCCCCAGATGACGCGCGCCCAGCGCTTGCGCCTCGTCGAGGAACTGCGTGAACAAGTCCAGTCTCGCTTCCGTCAGGGTGATACCGTGCCGCAAGCGCGTCAGACCCTGCCCGGGGCCTTCGGCCAGAATGGTGGCGATGCCGCGCTCCACCAGTGTCTGCGCCATGCGGTAGTACACCGAGCCCCAGCCACTCAAACCGCCCACCAACACCACAGCGCCTTCCGGTTTTGCGTCGGGCAATACCCCCCAACCATGCATAAAACCACCCGGCACACTGACCGTCAGCTCCCGAGCGTGGGGCTCAAGCGCCATTGCCTGACGAAAGGCGTCCCAGGCCGCTTCATACAACTCGCGCTTGCGCGGTTCGTCCTGGTGAAAGCCCAGTTGCGCGCATTGCAGAAGCGCGGCACGAGCCAGCCACGCTGTTCGTGCCCCAACCCTGTCGTCGCGTTGTTGCGCCGCCAGCGCCTGCGTTTGCCGGCGTGTCGCCAGGGGTTCTGCGGCCTGCGACCATTCTTGCTCGGGCGACGCCGTGATCGCTTGCGTCCACGCCATGGCGTCGCGTTCGGGTACGCCATAGTCGAGCATGCGCGACAACGGCACCGCGCGCCGCAGTGCCTCATTGGCTTTTTGTCGTGGGTTCGATTCTGACGAGGGGTCATGACTCACGGCTCGCTCCATTTGCCCGGAAACAAGCTGCAGGCTACCCGGCCATCTCTTTCCACTCAATCGGATTCATCGGTTTTGTATTATCGTTGTGAGCGATGAAAGATTTCGACCTCAATTTGCTCCGTGTGTTGGCAGCCCTGGATCAAACGCGCCATGTGGGCAGGGCCGCAGAGGCTCTGGGCATGAGCCAGTCAGGCTTCAGCACCGCTCTGCAACGATTGCGCGCGAACCTGGGCGACGATCTCTTCGTGCGGGTTGGCGGAGGCATGCAACCCACACCGCGGGCCCGGACGATGGTTGAGTCGGCCCGGCACATCCTGCAGCAGGTCGACACCGACATCCTCGGCAGCACCGCATTCGATGCCTCCGCCGCCGATCAGGACTTTCGCCTGGCGATGTCCGACGTCGCCGAAGTGGTGTTTGTGCCGCCACTGTTGCGACATCTCACCACGGCCGCGCCAAAGATCCGGATTCATGTGGTGTCCACCGGCACCATCGACTTGCGCGAGGCCCTCGCCAACGGCTCGGTCGACCTGGCCATCGGCTATCTCCCGGGCCTTGAGCGCGATGCCTACTTCCGCCAGGCGATGACCCAGCACACCTATGCCTGTATGGTGCGTCGCGACCACCCCCGGGCGCGCCCTGGGCAACCGCTCGATCGCCGCACGTACGAATCGCTGGGCCATGCCGTCGTCGCGAATCCCGCGCGCTCCACCGCCTTGCTCGAACAGGCCCTGACTCGCCATCGCCTGCACCGCTCGATCCATTTCAGCACGCCGCATCACCTGAGCCTGGCTGCCATTGTTTCCGCCACCGACCTCATCGCCACCGTGCCACTGGGCACGGCCCTCGACTTCGCCCGAAGTCATTCGGTGAACGTATTGCCACTGCCCTTCGATCCACCGCACTTCACCATTCACCAGTACTGGCACCGTCGCACGCACAGGAGTGCCGCACATCGCTGGTTGCGCGAACAGCTGCGTACCTTGTTCAATGGCACCACCGACCCGTACCGGGACGAGGCGGAACGCCTGTATGGCGCGCGGCATGCGCACACCCCTGCGGAGCCCCACTAATCCCAGGCACCGCGCTCCTCGAGCCAGCGATCGATCCACGCCAGGCGACGCTGCGGGTCGGGCATGCCGAGCAGATCGGCCTTCTGCACCACCGCCAGCGGCAGGAGCTCGGCGAGCCGATTGGCCACCCAGGCGCATTCATCCAGCCGAAACGGCGGTGCCAGCGGCATTGGCGACATTCCGCGCTTCTGCATGTCGGCAATGGTGCTGCCCAGCACATCGGCGCTGCGCTGCAACGCATCGGGCACCGGCAGCTCAGGATCGGCAGCCAGCAAGTCGACCTCGCCCATCCATAAGCCGAATTGCCCCACGTGCGGGTTTTCGAGCAGAAACCGGCTGGTGCCGCGACACTGCACCCGCATGAGCCCCGGCATGATCGTCTCCGAAGATTCCACACGAGCCAGCGTACCCATGCCCGCCAGCGATTCCTCCGCATCGGGCTTGCGCACCTCGTGCCCCGACAGCAGGCCCACCACCCCAAAGCCGGCCTCTTCTTCGATGCACCGCCGAATCATGTGCAAATAACGCACCTCAAAGATCTGCAGGTGCAGGATGCCATCGGGAAACAACACCTGCTGCAAGGGAAACAGCGGAATGGGGGTCATGCCAACTCTCCTGGGCCAACGACGCACGAGGCCGAACGGACTTCACCAATGAAGCCATGGTAACGCCGACGGTCACATTGGCCTGTTAAGCTGATGTCAGCAAGTCGTGCATAACGCCGTTTCGCGCGGCACATTGCGCTTCCCGTCACAGGTCACGGGCACTGCCTCGCACAGCCTGCCTCACGCTGTGGCGCCGATCGAGAGTTCTTCATGCTTCGTCTGCTCCGCCTGCTCGCCGTGGCCGCCGCCATCGGCTTCTTCGTGACCATGCTGGTGGCCCTGGTGCTGATTCTCACCCAGCCCCCCGGCCCCGTGCCTGGCGGCGAGAATACCGATTTCGACTTCAGCGTCATCCCGCCCGCGCCCGACGCGCCGCCGCTCGAGCCCTACCCCACTCGCGATGGCAAAGCGCTGAACGTACGCCGCTACCCCACCGAACGCCCGGACGCTCCCTTGCTGATCCTCGTGCATGGCTCGGGCTGGCATGGTCTGCAGCACCATCGGCTGGCCACGCATCTGGCTGAATCCGTGGGCGTGAACGTACTGGTGCCCGACCTCCGCGGCCATGGCCCCAACCCTGAGCGACGCGGCGACGTAGACTACATCGGCCAGCTGGAAGACGACCTTGCCGACCTTATCACCCAGCAACGGGAGCCCGCGCAACCGGTCTATTTATTGGGACATTCTTCAGGTGGCGGACTCGTGGTGCGCATGGCTGGCGGCCCTCACGGCGAACTGCTCGACGGCGTGATCCTGCTCGCACCCTATCTCGGTCACGACGCGCCCACCACGCGCCCCGATTCCGGCGGTTGGGCGCAGCCACTGGTGCGGCGAATCATCGGGCTCAGCATCTTCAACCAGTTCGGCATCGAAGACCTCAACGACCGCACTGTGCTGCAGTTTGCCTTCCCGCGCGAGGTGCTCGACGGGCCGCTGGGCCAGACCGCCACCCCGGCCTACTCGTACCGCATGATGATCAGCTACGCGCCGCGCGCCGACCTGGCGTCCGACCTCGCTGCCCTGCCCCCGTGGCTGCTGCTGGTGGGCAGCGACGACGAGGCCTTCTTGCCTGACGCCTACGCGCCGCTCATGACCGAGGCGGCCCCCGAGGGTGAGATTCGCCTCATTTCCGAGGCCGGACATCTCGACCTCGTCGACTCGGAGGCCGCCTGGACAGCGATTCGGCAGTGGTTGCAGGGGCGGTAACACCCCGGCAACATCGATTTTGCGGCGCAAACCGGCGCCGTGAGGCCGCCCCTTCGTGTGAAAGCCTGGCCTACAGACCGAACAATGTCTTGGCGTTGGTGCGGCCAATCTTCAAGCGATCGGCCTCGGCGATGGTGGCAACGTCGAACCAATCGGCCGCGTGATCGATATTCTCGAAGGGCCAATCCGTGGAAAACAGGATGCGGTCGGCGCCGATCTCCAGCATGGCGTCAATCAGGCTTTGCGTGCGAAAGTTACCGGATGTGGTGAGGTAGAAGTTCTCATTGAAGTAGTCCACGATCTTGCGCTTGGCCGGATACTTTGGCGTCGTCTTCACCCAGGCATTGCGGTGATCGATGCGCCACATCATGTAGGGCAACCCTTCGCCCAAATGACCCAGCACGATCCGCAAGCCGGGATACCGATCGAACACCCCCGAACCCATCAGGCGCAAGGCATGCACTGCCGTCTCCTGGGCAAACGCCCAGGTCGGTCCCATCAACCACGGGTGATCTGCGTAAATGCGGCTGTCCTGCGGCAAGGGATTGCGAGGATGGAGGTAGAACGGTGCCTGCAGTTGCTCGCAGGTGGCCCAGAACGCGTCGTACTGGGGCAAATCGTAGTACAGCAGATCGTCGGTGTCGTCACGCTGACTGAAGCCGTTGACCAGCGCCCCCACAAAACCCAGCTCTTTCATACAGCGTTCGAGTTCGGCCGCGGCAGCCTCCGGGTCCTGCATGGGCAAGGCGGCAAAGCCGCGGAAACGATCTGGCCGCTTGGCGCATTCTTCCGCCAGGAAGTCATTGGCCTTGCGCGCCACTTCCACCGCCGTGGGCACGTGGCCGATGGCCTGCACCGCCGGTGCGTTGAGCGACAGAATCATGGTTTCGATCCCGTGGCGGTCCATCAGCTCGAGGCGCCGACCCTGAATATCCAGGAGGCGCGCCTGCAACTCCGACCAGTAGTCGTCCGGCACGAAACCGGCAGAATCCATGAGGGTGTCGGGGATGGCGAAGTGTTCTTCGAGGGCTATCTTGCCTTGCATGGTGTGTCTCCCTGTTGAGTCGCTGAAGTCGTATCGGTTGCGGATTGGCGCACGCCCGGCCAGCGCCGTCAGTATTGCCCCTTGGGCGTCAAGCCGAGCAGGTGTTGACCTGCCATGGTTCCCACGGCGTCCCAGTTCATGCTGATGTGGCGGCCTACGGCATTGGCGTCGCGCCAGGCTCGCTGCACGGGATTCTCGAGATCCAGGCCGAGACCTCCGGTGGAAGCGTTCAACGCCTCTACCGCTCGCAGAGCCAGATTGACGGCGAAGGCCTGACCGCGCCGGCTTGCCAAACGCTGATCAAGCTCAAAGGCTTCGGCTCGGGCTGCCATCGCCTGGGCTGCCGAGACATCGCGCAACAAGATCTCGCGTGCGGCATCCACACTGGCTGCCGCCTCGGCGACCCGTAGCTGGATCGTCGGGAACTCGGCCATCCGCTGGTTGCCACCCGCCACGGCACCCCGCGTGACACGGCCACGGACGCTGTCGACATAGCTTGTCAACGCTCCGGTGGCGGCGCCCACGGCGGTGGCCGCCAGGCACGAGGGAATCCCTGTGAGCAAGGGCATTTGAAAAAGGCTTCGGCCAACATATCGGGCCGCTCCCGGCGTGCGACCACTGGTGGCTTGTGGAAACGTGAGAACCCGGTGCGCCGGTACGAACACGTTGTCCAGGCGCAAGGTTTTGGAACCCGTTCCCGCCAGACCCACAACGTGCCAGGTGTCGACGATGGTGTAATCGCTGGCAGGCACGAGCAGAAAGGCGGGCACGGATTTCCCCTCGCCTTCGGGCGGCAGGATGGCTGCGCACAATGACCACTGGGCGTTGTCGCAGCCACTGGCAAATGCCCACAAGCCATTCAACCGATAGCCATCACTGACGCGTTCCGCCACCAGGGTGGGCGCGTATGATCCGCACAACAAGGCGTCAGGGTTGGCGCGCCAGACGTCCTCCTGCGCTTGCGGTGGAAACATGGCCAACAACCATTGGTGGGCGGACAGCAGACCGGCCACCCAGCCGGTGGAGGCACAGGCGCCGGCGAGCTCGAGCGTGGCATCCACCAACTCGGCGAATGGCCGCTCGGCACCCCCATACTCCTGCGGTCGCACCGCGTCGAAATAGCCCACGGATCGCAATGCGTCGATATGACTGGCCGGCACGCGACGTTCGCGCTCGGTGTCGAGAGCGGACGCCCGGAATGCCTCGCAGAGCGGTTGCACCCGATCCTTCAATGAGTGTGCCTGCGTTGGCTGGCTCTGGGGCCGGTCGATAACTGCCGAAGTCATGAGTGTCTCCTTTTCTTGAATGGGATGATCCTCCGGCGTCCGGTCAGGCGGCCGGTCGGGATACGCAGTAGCGCGCGTTCTCGTAGAGCAGGGGTTCAGTGCCTTCATTGTGGGTGGCGTCGAGAACCTCACCGATAAAGAGGGTGTGGGTACCGAATGGCACCGCCGCCACACGTCGGCACACGATACGAGCATGCGCGCCCTGGAGAACCCGAACCCCGGTGGTGTGATGGGTCCAGTCGGGGTGCTGGAAGCGCTCGGCCGGCGGAACCTTGCCGGCAAAGGCGCTGGCCACCTCCTGCTGCCCTGCGGCAAGGACGTTGACCGCAAACTCCGGTTGTTTCAGCAAGATCTCGTGCAGCCACGAGGTGCTGTTCAAGCAAATCGCCAGTGCCGGCGGCTCCATCGACACCGAGGTCACTGCTGTCACTGTCATGCCATGCTCGCCTTCGGGCAAACCGCTGGTCACCACCGTGACAGTGGCGGGGAAGCGGCGCATGACATCGAGAAATCGATCGCGCACGGCCATGGCAGAGGGGGCTGGCGCCGCGCACTCAAGGGCTCGCTGGAACGGATTCATGAGGGCTCTTCTCCATCGTCTCCTGGACTCACCATAATTGCATCTGCAAGTGTTGTCAATGCAAGTCATAGGAGCAGCCAAACCCCGAAACGGGAAATTGCTGGCACATATGTCACCAGGGCAAGCGCCACCAGATAGACCAGGAAAAACGGCACCACGCCACGATAAATGGCACCCAATGGCGTCTTGAAAAGGGATTGCATGACGAAGATGTTGATGCCGAATGGGGGCGTGAACAGACCGATCGCAAGATTGACCGTGAGAATCATCCCGAAATGCACGGGGTCGACGCCAGCCGCCGTCATGACGGGCACCAGCAAGGGTGTCAGCAAGAGAATGGCCGACAGCGGATCCAGCACGCAGCCGATCAGCAGCAACATGAGGTTGATCACCAGCAAGAGGGTCACGATCGACACGTCAGCGGCCGTGATCCACTGAATCAGCTGTGCAGGTACCTGGTTGACCGTGATCACCCAGGAGAACACTCCGGCACATGCCACGATGATGAGAATCTGGGCCGTGAAACGTACCGTGCCCATCGCCGCCTCGAGGATTTCCCGCCAGCCCAGCACCCGCATGACCAGCGTGGTGACCAATCCCGCGTACAGGCAGGCGACCGCCGCCGCCTCGGTCGGCGAGAAGACACCCCCATAGATGCCGCCAAGTACAACCACCGGCACTCCCAGCGCCCAGATACCCCGACGCAAGGCGTGCAACAGCGTCTTCCAGACGACGGGAGATGCCTGATCACCCGTTTGCCGTCGACCCATGCCAATGCACAGGACTGCCAGCATGCCGATGATCAGCAAGCCCGGACCGATCCCTGCGGCGTACAGCCGCGGGAGCGACTCGTCTGCGGCAGCGGCGTAGACGATCATCGGGATCGAAGGAGGCAGGATCACACCCACCGCGCCGACCGACACCAACAGACCCGACGAGAACGACTGCGAGTATCCGGCGCGGGTCATCGCCGGGTACATGATCTTGCCTACCGTCGCGACCGAAGCCGCACCCACGCCGCTGATGGCACCAAATATGGCGCCGGTACCCACCGCCGTGAGAGGGATCTTGCCAGGTACACGACCGATCGACGCCCGCACGAGTTCGATGAGTCGCTCGGCGATCCGACCCCGATCCATCATTTCGCCGGCAAACAGAAAGAATGGCAGCGCCAGCAAGGCATAAACGTTGACCGACGCAAACAGCGTCTGCTGCATGGCCACCAGAGGCACGTTCATGAACAGCATCAGCGCCAGCGCCGATGCGGTCAACAGCACCAGAAATACGGGAAAGCCCAGCGCCAGCAACACCACCGGGAGTACGCCAAGCGCGTAGATCATGCGTCGTCTCCCGTGTCGCGCCGGCAAAGGTGAACCAGCCGCATCAAGGCCAACAGTGCGGTGGCGGTAAACGCCAGAGTGACCGTGGCATGGGGTATCCACATGGGCAAATCCGCCATGCCGCTACGTTGTCCCAGCCGATAGACGCGCGCGACGAACTGCCACGACACCCATCCCATCAGCCCGCAGATGGCGACGGTCACCAACGACTCCAGCACGTCGAGCACTCGACGAAAGCGCGGACCGACCGCTTGTCGCAGCACGTCCATGCGCAGGTGCTGGCGCTCGGCGCTCACGCAGATCGTGCCCAGGAAAGCGATCGCCACCATGGCAAACACCTGCAACTCGTCGGCACTCAGGATGCTGAAGTCGAAGAAATAGCGGGTTGCAATGTTGAGACAGTTCAAAAGCACCGCAGCGATCAGAAGCACGCCGAGCGCTCGTCGCAGCGCCGTGCTGATCTGCAGGATTCGTCGGTTCATGACAATCGGGAAAGAAGACGATCGCGCCCAATGCGCGACCGCCGGAAAGGCGACAGGAGACGGCGGCTGGGCGCCGCCTCAACTTGAGAGATGAGGCAGCGCCTGGCCCGTGGTCAGCGGCGGTGACGTTGCGCGGCGTCACGCATGAACTGCAGTTCTCCGCTCAGTGCCGGATTGGCCTCGAGAACCGCAGGCATGACCTGCTCGATCGTGTCGAGATACGCCTGCTGGTCGGCCTCACTCAATTCGATGACTTCGCCATCGTTCTCGCGCCAGATGTCGAAGGCTCCGTCGACAGCGCCCTGATTCCAGGCGTTGGCGGGCGACAAGGCGTCGCGCGCTGCCGCGAGCACAGCCTCGGCCTGGTCGTCCGGCAAGCCGTCCAGAAACGCCTGACTCGCCACGGCGGCAACCGTGAGATAGCTTTGGGGCAGCACTGTCATGGGTTTGGCCACGTCGTAGAACTTGCCCGTCGTGAACACGGGCACCCCGGCCAGGAGGCCGTCCACCGCTCGAGTCTGCATTGCCGGCAGCACCTCACCCAATGGCATGGCGTTGGGAGCCGCGCCCAGCTCGCGATAGGGGGCCACATGCAGCGGCGTCGGGCCGACTACCCGAATCTTCTGACCCTTGAGATCCTCCAGCGTACGGACTTCGTTCACACTCAGCAGCCCCAACGGCCCATGAGGAAACGCGGCGATGGTTCTCACACCGCTGTCGGACCCATATGACCCGATGTGATCGAGCACCTCCGGATCCGCCAGAACGCGCTGCGCATGCTCCAGATCGTCGAACAGACCCGGCACGTCGAAGACCTCGAATCTGGGATCCACCTTGACGAAGAAACCCGTTGCCGGCGCGGTGACTTCGATGGTGCCAAACATCACCCCTTCGACCGTGGCGGGGATCTGACCCAACTGATTGGCGGGATACAACTCGACATTGATGTCGCCCTCGGTGCGGCGCTCCACCCCCTCCTTGAAATTCTCCATCCATTTCAGGATGACATCGTTGTTGGTTGGCGACGACACCTTGAGCGTGGTCGACTGCGCGGACGCCGTCAGGCCGACCCCCAGTGCGAGCGCGAGCGCGCTCAACATTTTGATCTGCAACATGGACTCCTCCAGATGAATTATTGGCGCCGGTGCGGCGCCGCCCTCGATGCCCGGCTCTGATGAGATGACGGGAGAAAGCATGCGGCTCGTTCGCCGTTTTTCATCACTTTGTCGCCATCCTCAACATTTGTCAATGCAACACTTCAATGAGCAACTCTTGCTTCGGCGTTGCATAATCCTGCAGCGCGGGATAATGTCGCGCTTGCTTCCACCGCTGCCGATACCTTTTCTCGCATGAGCTACCGCTTCACCACTTCGTTTCCGTACCTCCTCAATCGGGTCGGGGTCCGCATGGGCGAGCTCTTCTCGCGTCGACTGGCGCAGCACGACCTCACCCTGCCGATGTATCGAGCGATGGCGGTACTGCGACAGGAGGGCCCGCAACGGCTGAGCGATCTGAGCGCCATGATCGCGGTGGAGCTGTCGACGCTTTCACGGCTGATCACGACCATGAAACGCCGCGGGTTGGTCTCACGCACGCGACCCGAACACAACGGGAGAACCGTGAGCATCGCCCTGACCGAAGACGGCGAACACCTCGTCGACCAATTGATGCCGGTGGCTTCCCATTTCGAGCAAGTGGGCACCCAGACCTTCAGCGCCGACGATATCCGCTGGTTGAAAGAGGCGTTGGTACAGATCCATCACAACCTCGAGTCTCTCGACGAGCCCCAGCGCTGACACGACATACCGGCGCCCTGTTTGCCCCGACTACCCGCCACAACCACAACGGGAGTGACTCACACGCCACAACGTGTGATAGTTTGCGCAATGCCACAACGCATCGTCATCGCACGTTGGGCAGCAGGCCGCAACCACGCGGACTCGTCGATTTCATTTGGCGCCAACCCCGGGAAACACCATGAGCATTACCTTGATTGTTGTTCTCGTCATACTGGCCATCGTGGTCTTCTATGGCATTGGTATCTACAACCGCCTCGTTTCGCTCCGAAACCGCTACAAGAACAGTTTTGCGCAGATCGAGGTGCAACTGAAGCGGCGCTACGACCTCATCCCGAATCTGGTGGAAACCGCCAAGGGCTATTTGACGCATGAGCGCGAAACGCTCGAAGCGGTGGTTGCAGCCCGCAACACGGCGGCCAAGGGCCTGGAGGCGGCTGCGGCCGACCCCGGCAACGCCGCGGCCATGGGGCAGCTGGCCGGCTCGGAAGGGGCCTTGAGCGGCGCGCTGGGCCGACTCAACGTCGTCATGGAAGCCTACCCCGACCTGAAAGCCTCGCAGAACATGCAACAGCTGTCGGAAGAGCTCACCAGCACCGAGAACAAGGTGGCTTTTGCCCGTCAGGCGTTCAATGATGCGGTGATGGCCTACAACACCTACAAGCAGAGCTTCCCCCCCGTTCTGGTGGCAGGCGCCGTGGGCCACGGCAACGATGCTGCGCTGCTCGAGTTTGAAGACAGCGAGCAAATTCAAGCCGCGCCAGAAGTCTCGTTCTCGACGAAGGCACCATGAACTTTTTCGAGCAGCAGGAGCGCGCCAAGCGCAATACCGGCAAGCTGATCGTACTGATGGGGCTGGCAGTGATCAGTCTCGTGGCGATCTCGTCCGTGGCCGTGGCCGCCATTCTCGCTCTGCTTGGCCCGCGCGACCCCGACGTTCCCCTGATCGGAGAACGCTGGCTTACCGACATGCTTGCGCTGCTCGACTGGCATCTGGTGGGCACCATCGCGCTGCTGGTCATCGGGGTGGTGGTGGCAGGCACCCTTTTCAAGCGCTTTCAGCTACGCAGTGGTGGCAAGGCGGTGGCCGAGTCGCTTGGCGGCCGGCTCATCGACCCGGGCACGACCAAGCTCGAGGAGCGCAAGATTCTGAACGTGGTCGAAGAGATGGCGATTGCATCGGGCATCCCGGTTCCGCCCGTGTACGTGCTCGAAGACGAAGGCATCAACGCGTTCGCGGCAGGCCATACGCCGCAAGATGCGGTCATCGGTGTCACCCGGGGCTGCATCCGATTGCTCACTCGCGACGAACTCCAGGGTGTTGTCGCCCATGAGTTCAGCCACATTTTTCATGGCGACATGCGACTGAACACGCAATTGGTGGCCACGCTGAACGGGATTCTGTTGATTGGTCTGGTCGGTTACATCCTGCTGCGCAGCGCCCCGTTTCGGCGCGGCAACTCCAAAGACAACTCGGCCATCATCATGCTGGCTATCGGCTTGTTGTTGATTGTGGTGGGCTTTGCCGGCACGTTTTTCGGCAATCTCATCAAGTCTGCGGTCAGCCGACAACGTGAGTTCCTGGCCGATGCCTCATCCGTGCAATTCACGCGAAACCCCTCGGGCATTGCCAACGCGCTCAAGAAGATCGGAAGCAACGCCTCCGGATCGCGGCTGCAGGCGGCCAATGCGTCGGAATTCAGCCATATGTTTTTCAGCCGGGCGGTAGGCAGCCACTTCAGCTCCTTGATGGCCACCCACCCGCCGCTGGAGGAGCGCATTCGCCGCATTCAACGGGATTGGGACGGCAGCTTCACCACGTCGCAACCCGAGCCTGCCGCCGATGCCAGCCAGCCTGGCGTGGATAACCGCCAGGAAACAGACCGTTCGAGCGCCGTTTGGGATGTGCTGGGCGCGGCAACGGCTGGAGCACTGGCGGGCGGCCGCTCGCCAGCCGGGCAAACGGCATTGCCGGCCACCGCCTCGCAAGACGCGATCAACGCCATCGGCCAACCCAGCGCCAGCCATGTTGCCTATGCCCGGCAAACCCTCGCGGCGCTCGATCCCGACTTGCGTGAAGCCGCCCACGACATTTATTCAGCAAGGGCGCTGATCTATGGCCTGTTACTGAGCACATCCGAGTCAGTTGGCGCCAGGCAATGGCAGGCACTGAAACAGCATGCCGAACCCGACACCTATCGACATGTGACCCAACTGGCCGCCAAGATCGCAGCCTTGGACCCACGCTCGCGCCTGCCCTTGGTGGCGCTGGCGCTACCCGCGCTCAAGCAATTGTCGAGCAAGCAATACGCCATCTTCAAGACTTGCCTCGATCACCTGATCATGGCCGACCAGCAGGTCAGCATGACCGAATGGGCGCTATACCGCATTGTGGTTCACAACACGGAGCCACCGCCCCGCAACCCGAAGATCGCCGCGCTGGGCAAGTTGCGCAACGAATGCCAGGCTCTGTTATCGGCGTTGGTGTATGCCGGCTCGACGGACGAGCTTCAGGCGCGCACCGCCTTCGACGCCGCCGCCGCCATGCTGCCATTCACGAACATCGAGCTGCTGCCACAAGAAGCCGTATCGACCGCGGCACTGGATTCTGCGGTCATCCGTTTGTGCCACGTTTCACCCGCCAACAAGCGCTCTCTCATGCAGGCACTGGCAAGAGCGGTGGAGCATGATGGGGTGGTGACGGTGACCCAGGCCGAGCTGTTGCGAGCCATCGGTGAATCGTTGGATTGTCCGCTGCCGCCGTTGCTTGGCAGCGCGGAAGGCTCACCAGACAGCGCTTAGCGAGGTTGGTTAGAATTCCGCTCCATGCAGAACCAGTCCTCCGCCCGCCCCGCCGTGCGCTACGCCACCACGTTCGGCGCCGCCCTTCTCCTTGCCGCCTGCGGTTCGCCGGAAGGCGCGCCCACCTCCGAGCAGAACAATCGCTGCGACGAAGCCATCCTTGCCCTGGCAAACCACCCCGGCACGGTGGATTTCGAGCGCACCGGTCGTGAGTTCGATCGCGATGGGCCCGGCGGGTCGCTTCGCATCCACCGAAATCTGTCGGCCAAGAACGGGCTGGGGATGAAGGTGGATTTCACGGCCTCCTGTACGTTTGAGGACACTGAGCCGCGGGTGACGCTGCAGCAGCGCTAGACCCCCGCGTTACCCCGGCATCGCCTCACACTGCATCCCCAGATTGCTCTGAATGATCCGGCGATCGGCCTCATCGGTGAGGCCATCGTGGTTGATGTCGTACCAGCTCGACTGGGCCACCCCTTCGTAGAGATTGAGCTGGCTGAGTTCGGCCCAGTTGTCGAGGTCGGCCTGGTCGACCACGAGGTCGCGGTTGCCATCGCCGGGGCAATGCAGGGTGTCGTAGTGCCAGTTGTAGCTGGCCACGGCGTCGCGATGATCCATCTCGGCCCTGAGTGTGTCGTAGACCATTTGCTGCTCGCCGGGGAGGCCGTTGAGTGGCGCTTCTCCTGCTGCCAAGGCGGTGCCGCTGCGGTCGATCCGGGGATTGGGGGTAGCCCAACTGATGCTGTAGAGCTCGTCGGTTTGTACGGTGATGTCGGTTTCGGGCACGCTGGCCGGATCGTTGAGGTTCAGGGTGTAGCGCTTGCGATCGAGGCGCACCAACTTGTGTTCGCCATCGGTCACGGCCTTTTGCGACACGGGCAAGACATCCACAGAGTCGTTGGGGTTTTGCGCCTGTCGATACGACATCACCTGGCCGCAGTTGTCGAAACCGGCTTCCGGTACGTCGGTGAGACCCGACCCCGCGCCGTACCACACGCCACCCTGGTCGTCGCACAAGGCCTTGTTGGGGAATATCACGAAGCAGGTGTCGGCCGCCTCCACCACGCAGGGCTGAGGGTGAATGGTGCTTTGCGGATTGCCGAAGTTGGTACCCATTTCGGAGAAGTTGAGCTCTCGAATGGGAGGCTGCTCGGGGTTCGTGAGATACGCCAGCAGCGGCTGAGCGTCGACCGGACGCTCGGCGGGCACTTCGGCGTCGACATCCACCCCGGCGATTTCGCCAAACAGGCGATAGAGGTCGGTGGCGTTGGCCATCTTGCTGAAGTCGAGCTCGCGGCCTGGCTGGTTGACCAGAGGGCCGGCCACCATCAATGGTACCCAGGCGCCGGTCTGGTAGGGAAAGCCCTTGGCCCGCGTGGGGTCGAAGCGGCCTGGCTGCGTGAACTTCACGCTGTTCACGTAGGTGCCGTTGTCGCCCGTGACCACAACCATGGTGTTGGTCTGTTCGGGTTCGTAGTGCAGCGTGCCATCCGGATTGCGCGTGGCCAGACCCAGCTCGACCAACAGGCGACCGATTTCGGTGTCGATGGCCTCGATCATGAGGTTGGTGATCAGATGGCTGTCGGCCACGTCGGCAATCTGCGACGGCGCACCTTCGATATCCACCGCCGGCGAGCAGACGATCAAGGGGTCGTTGCGCCCGGGGGTGTCTTCGGCAATCAGCGAGACTGGCGGCTGCTGCAGCGGGGCATGAATGGCAGAAAAGCCGAGCGACAGCATCCAGGGCTGGTCGTCGGGCTGCTGACTGGCCCAGGCGATCGCGCGATCGGTTTCCATCGTGGTGCGATAGCCGCGCGCGGCGGGGTGGCTGGCAGAGATCTTGCTGGTGGTGCCGTCGGCAAAGCTGCGGATGAATTCCCCGGTGTAGTAGCCGTTCTGCTCTTCAAAATCCACGTACCCCGGCGTGCTGGCCTGACATGACGCGTTGGGGTCGAAGATGCCCCCACGCTCCATGCAGGTGCGGCCTGGCACCGGGATGCCCTCGTTACGGCTCAACGCCTCGCAAGCCCCTGTGGTGTAGTAGCAGGCGCCGGCGTCGGCACCCTGGGCAGGGTCCATCGATGTGTTGGGCACGAATCCGCACGCATAGGTGCCTTCGGCCACGCTGGTACGACCGGCGCGAGTGTCGATGGGATAGGGCGCGCCGTCGAGGTAGCCATCGAAGTAATCCCAGCCCAACTTCCACATGGTCTGGTGACCGTACGGCAGATTGGCCGCCGTGCCCAGATCGGTGCCAGTCAGGTGCATCTTGCCGATCAGGGCATTGTTGTACCCCGCGCGCTTGAGCAGTTTGGGCACGGTGAGCTCTTAGGGCGAGATCTCCGAATTGGCCAGATCGGTGGACACCACCGCGTTGAGAACGTTGGAACTGGAGGGATAACGCCCCGTAAAGTAGGCCGCTCGAGTGGGTGTGCACGTGGGCATGGCCCACATGTGGCGAAACTGCACACCGGCCTGCGCGATGGTGTTGAGCACTGGGGTGTTGGGTGGCACCGCCCCGCCATAGCCGTAGGACGTGAGCTGATCCACGCCCAGATCATCGAGCACGATGAACAGGATATTGGGTGTTTCCGCCCTGGGAGGCGGAGCCGGATCGTTGTCGCTGCCACAGGCAGCCAGAGCCGACGCGATTGCCAGGGGTGCGGCCAGCCGACGCCAGCCAGGATGGGGATGAAAGAGATTCACAACGACCTCGCGGCTTCAAACAGGAAGTAGAGCCCAGCGAGGCCGCAGCAGGTCTGGCTGGTTTGCGCGAACATTTAGCACAAACCGCCAGAAATCTCAACATTTGTTCCACACACCAGAGCCCGCTCGAACCCCTGAGGTTTACTCCTGCAAGGCCAACGTGGAGAGATCCGTGGCCGGGTCGGGCGGCGCCAGCTCGGCCGCCTTGCGCTCCGAATAGCGATCGGTAAGTTGCTCAACCTGCGGGCGCAGCAGCACGGTAAACCGTACGAGTTCTTCCACCACATCGACAATGCGATCGTAGTAGCTTGAGGCCCGCATGCGGCCGTCGTCGTCGAACTCCTGCCACGCCTTGGCCACGCTCGATTGATTGGGAATGGTGAACATGCGCATCCAGCGGCCGAGCAACCGCAAGGTGTTGACCGCATTGAACGATTGCGACCCTCCAGACACCTGCATGACCGCCAGGGTTCGGCCCTGAGTGGGGCGCAAACCGGCCATCGCCAACGGCAAGTGATCGATCTGCGCCTTCATGATGCCGCTGACCTGGCCATGGCGCTCCGGGCTGCACCATATCTGCCCTTCCGACCACAAGGCCAGTTGGCGCAGCTCGTGGACGGCGGGATGGTCGTCGCCCGGCACCTGATCGGGCAAGGGCAGATCCGACGGATCGAAAATGCGGGGTTCGCCGCCAAAGAACCGCACCAGACGAGCCGCTTCTTCGGCCACCAGGCGCGAGTACGAGCGCTCGCGCAGGGAGCCATAGAGCAGCAGGATCCGCGGTGGCCGCTCCCAATCGGGCGCCAGACCACGCGCCGGGTGGCGCGAAACATAACGCAGGTCGAGGGCAGGGAGATGATCCGGGTTGGCGAGCGGGCGCAGCCTCATGATGGGTTCCTTCGAGCAAGAGAGTCGGCCCCCTCCACGACGGGTGTGCAGCATGTGCCGGCGGCAGGCGGCACCCCATGGGTTTGCACATCCATCAAACAGCGCGTGGCTTCCACCCAGGCGCCAATGGCAACCTGAAACGCCTCACGCCCCCGCTCGGTGAGCGTGTACACCTTGCGCTCTCGCCCGGCGACGACTTCGGAGGTGGAGGTGACGTAGCCGCCTTGCTCGAAGTCGCGCAGCACGGGATAGATCGTGCCCTCGGTGGGCGAACAACACCCGTTGGTCGTGAGCGCCACCGCGCGGGCGACCTCATATCCATGCATGGGTTTATCGTGCAGCACGCGCAGGATGAAGAACTTGGACAGGCTCATCTTGATGATGCCGTTCCAGTAAGCGCGATCGGTGAGGTCGACGGCCGTGCGTGGCGTTTGAGCGGAGCGAGGCATAGAGGGACAATGCCTTGAGGGGTAATGTGTATGGCGCCAGCTTATACCTTGGAGATCAAGGGGTCAAGCCCCTCGAATGTCCTTCAACGCCCTCTCAACGCACGACCTGATCCGGATTCTCGTTGTACGGCGGCGCGTACACCACCAGCAGCTTGAGCACGTCGCTCTTCACTTCGATCGAGTGAAACACGCCCTCGGGAAAGAACATCACGTCGCCCGGACCGACGTTGTAGAACTGGCCATCGATGCCGGCCACGGCGGTGCCTTCCAGCACGTAAACCGCCTGCTCCAGGCCGGGGTGGGCATGTGGCAAGGCGTTGCCGCCGGCCTGAATCTCGCCGTAAACCATCTCCATGTGGCGGGCGCCGAGCTCGGGCCCGATCAAACGCTTGTTGAGGGTGCCGTGATGGTTGGCCGGGCTGTAACCCTGCAGTTCGGTCATGCGAATCACAGCGCCGCGCGGGGCATCGGTGTGGGTGGAAGCGGTGGAGGAAGTCATATCGTGCTCACCGAAAGAGAGGAAAACGGCGACAGACCTTACTGCGACTGCCGCCACCAACGGCCTTCCCGGCCTTCACTGCACCGACACATCAAACTCCTTCATCAGCCGTTGCCATTTGGCCGCCTCTTCCTGCATCGTGGCGGCAAAATCCTGGCGGCGCGAGCCCACCGGCTCTATGCCCTGATCCCGCATGATCTTCGCGACATCCGGCTGATTGAGCACTTCCCGCACATCGGTTTCGATCTGGGCCACCACCGCTTCGGGTGTGCCGCCAGGCGCGAGAAAGCCGAACCAACCTCCGCGCGTACCGAACTCGGGATACCCCAGTGCTTCAAACGTTGGCACATCGGGCAATGCCGCCGACTGCCCTTCGGCAATCACCGCCAACGGCTTGACGCGCCCGGAACGGGCATGTGGCATTGCGGTACCAACGGAATTAAAACTGGCTTCGACGTGCCCTCCCATCAGATCGGTGATCTGGAGCGCTTCACCTTTGTAGGGTACGGGCAAGACGTCGATGCCGGCGTCGCGTCCGAGCATCAGTCCGTAGAAGTGAAAGCTCGAACCCGTTCCGAAGTGGGCGTATTCCAGAGGTTCACCACGGGCCTTGACGCCTTCGACCAGTTCTTCCAGCGAGTCGTAAGGGGAGTCGGGATGGACGGACAGCACAATCTCCGGTACCGCATACTGGGTGATCGGTATGAAATCCTCGAGCGGGTCGAAGTCGGTATCGGGATACAGTGCCTTGAGCATCGAATGCGTGCCAAAGGTAGACAGCAGGGTGTGCCCATCAGGCTCCGCCTGGGCCACGATCGTGGCACCCAGCCGGGTGGAGGCACCCGGACGGTTTTCGATGAGTACCGGCTGCCCCCATTTCTGGCTCAATTTGTCGGCGATGAGACGAGTGAGGCGGTCTGGGCTGCTCCCAGGGGGGCCTGGCAACACCATGGTCACTGGCTGGTCGGGCCATGCCATGGCGGCAGGGCTGGCGGCCATCAAGCAGGCCGCGGCAACGCTCAGCAGCGCCGAGCGGGAACGATTCATCATGTGTCTTTCCTCCGAGTTGTGATTGGGTACTGCGATAAAGGTATCTGTGCTCAGGCATGCACATTCGAGGGGCACATCACTGCCTGCTGGAATTGACGCACGCTTTCGAGGGATTCGTCGCGCGTCAGATCGCCAAAGGCAAACCGACAGACCAGGTAATTGATACCAGTGCGTTGAGCGTGGTCCTCCACCCACTGTCGAACCCCCTCCGCCGTGCTGGCAATGCCCAGCCCCAGCTCCTGCGCTTCGTCGAATGTTTCCGGAAACGCCAGCGTCGCCGGTGAATCGTTGTGCTTCACCCATAGCGAGAAGAGTCGCTCACGCCATAGCACATAGGCGCGCCGGGCTGCCGCAAGGGCTTCTGCTTCGGTAGGGGCGATAACCACATGTCGGTTGACCCCCATGAGCGGGAGCGGCTCGGCGAGCCCGTTCAGGTGCTGCCATTGGTCTCGATAACGATCAGTGACCTGGCGCACGCGGTCAGGCGGCCCATTGCAGACGATATTCACCGCATTGCTGGCGGCCCAGTCTGCACCTTCGGGGCGGCCCACGCCGTACCACAAGGGGGGGCAAGGGGCCTGGGCGCACTCCATGACGAACGGCACATCCCGAAAGGTAAAGTGCTGGCCGGTGAAGTCGACATGCCCGTGGCGCAGCGCCTGCATGATGACTTGATAAGACTCGTGATACATCGACTGCGCTTGTTCGGGGTCTACGCCGTAGTAGCCCACCTCATACGGAGATACGCCTCGCCCGAACCCCAGCTCGAGCCGCCCCCCGCTGAGCTGGTCGAGCATGCAGATCTCTTCAGCCACTCGCAAGGGATGATGCATGCTGAGGGTGTAGACGAGCGCGCCAAGCCGCAAACGCTGCGTGTGTTGCGCCACCGCAGAAAGAAACACGCTGGGCGACGGCGCAATACCCAATGGGGTGAAATGGTGTTCGGCCAGATGATAAGCATGGAAGCCAGCCTCGTCGTAGGCACGGGTCAGCGCCAGACGATCGCGATACTGGTCGCCGAGAGACTGGGTACCACGATCGAGGTGATCAAAGATGCCGAACTGCAGGGCTTGGGGCATGAAAGGTCCTGGTTGATGGCTGACGTGACGCGCATTACGACGCGAGCGCCGCAGGGTTTAGCTCTGGCGCAAGAAATTGGCCGGCACGATAGATGAGAGGCATGCCCGACTGCTGAGTCACGCTTTCGACGGACCCGATGAAGATCGAATGGGTGCCGCCCCGGACAACATCGACGATCCGACACTCGAATGTCACCAACGCAGAGGCCAAGCGCGGCATGCCAAGCCGCCCCTGCACCCAAACTCCCTCAGCGTATTTCTCTTCGGCATCCAGCGATCGATCGGCAAATCGGTTGGCCAGTTCGCGTTGTTCAGCCTTCAGGAAATTGATGGCGAAGGCCCCCGCATCTCGAACGACATCGTGCGCGCGACCAGCTCGTTCAATACAAACCAGCAACTGGGGGGGCTCCGCGCTGACGCTGGTGACAGCGGTGGCCGTGAGCCCACAGCGCACCTTCGCTCGATTCGCACTGACGATCGCCACCGAGGCCGCAACCTCTCGCATGGCATGACGATAAACATTCGAATCGATCATATTTACTATTGTTGAACTTTTTACTATTGTTGGATAAAGTATAGGGAGTGTCGAAAGCAGGGTCAATCTTGCCGACGTTTTCTCCCGTTCACCCCCGCCGCCAACCCACGACCAGGCACGGAGAACCATGCAACCTCGCAAGGCCGCCAAGGGCATCCAATCGATCGAGGTCGGATTTCGTGTTCTCACCGCCATCCAGCAACTCGGCGGCGAGGCATCCCTGACCCGAATTGCCGAACGCGCTGAGCTCTCGGCCAGCGCAGCACACAACTATCTCACCAGCTTCTTGCGCACGGGCATGGTGCGCTCCAATGCACGCGGCTCCTATCAACTGGGCCCCAGCCTCGCTGCGCTGGGAATGAGTGCGTTTCGTTCGGTTGATCACTTCGATCTGGTTCGGGAACACGCCGTCGATTTGAGTGAACAGACCGGGTTGGGCACGGCCATCCTTGGCTGGAGCCCTCAAGGTCCCATTATTCTGTTCAACAAGGCACAAGTTCGCGGTCAGGTTTTCGCCCTGCGCAACGGACTGGTCAGCCTCACCGGTACCGGCGGCGGACAGATCTTCATTGCGCACAAGCCTCTCGAGGAGACGCTGGCGGTGGCGCTCAACGCCGCGGGGCCAGCGACAACGCATCAAGATGCAGAGGCCTGGCGTCAAACACTCAAAGGCATTCGACAGGCAGTTCAAAAGCAAGGGTATGCCGCCGTCACGCTCGATGCCCTGCCAGGCTATAGCGCCATCAGTGTTCCGATCGTTGATGAGAACGGCGAAGTGAACCTGGCGCTCACGCTCACTGCGCCATCCGAACGCATCGATATGTCAGCAAAAAGCCCACAGATCGATCGGCTGCGCAAGACGGCAGCGCACGTCTCGTGGTTGATTGGAGCGCCGGGTGAGCCTGTGTCGGGCGATTGACGTTGCCGGAGCCGCAACCAATACATGTCTCACTGCGGTTATGGGCGATGACATCGGCTGCCGTGACGCTCACGACTCCCAGACCTCGGGATTGCTCACATACCTCAGGCGCTCGCCCGCCAGCAGCCGCAAGGCATTCTCCACCTCCTGACACACCAGCGAATCCTGGATCTCCCGGGTGTGGCCTACACTATGCAATCAGCCCCATGTACAAGCACAACAAGTTTGTCGGAGAGAGAGACCCATGCCCACAGCGATCGTTTTGCGTGAACACGGCGGACCCCAGTCGTTACGAATCGAGCCTGTCGAGGTAGGCGACCCCGGCCCCGGCGAACTCCGCATCCGGCAAACCGCGATCGGCGTGAACTTTCACGACGTGTACGTGCGCTCGGGCCTTTATCAGACTCTGACTTTGCCCGGCATTCCGGGCATTGAAGCGGCGGGTGTCGTCGAGGCGATCGGGCCTGATGTCTCGGGCTTCACTCTGGGGGACCCCGTTGCCTACATTACCTCGCAATATGGCGCCTATGCCTCGGACCGCCTGTTGCCAGCATCGCTGGCCATACGCTTGCCGGCCGGGATTGATGCCGATATTGCTGCATCCGCTCTGCTGAAAGGCCTGACGGCCCAGATGCTGGTGCGGCAGGTCTGCCGCGTACAAGCCGGTGACACCATCCTTGTGCATGCCGCCACCGGTGGCGTGGGACAACTGCTTTGCCAATGGGCCCATCACCTGGGCGCGACCGTCATTGGAACCGTCGGCAATGCCGAAAAAGCGGAGTCGGCGCGAGCAGCAGGATGCGCACATACGATCCTGTACCGTGAAGAAAACTTCGTCGACCGGGTGCGCGAGATCACTCACAGCCAGGGGGTGGATGTCGCCTACGACTCGGTTGGCAGGGATACGTTTGCTGGCTCGCTCGAGTGCCTGGCAATGCGGGGCCATCTGGTCAATTTCGGGCAATCATCGGGCAGCGTCGAACCTTTCCAGGTGGCCATGCTGGCGCAGAAATCCAACAGCCTCACACGGCCCGTGCTGTTTGCCTACACCGCCCAGCGTGCCTCACTGGAAGCGATGGCTCAAGACCTGTTCGAGATGATCCAGCAAGGCGTACTGAGCGTGCAGGCCGGACGGGCCTTCTCCCTGGCAGAAGCGGCGCACGCCCATGAGGCCTTGGAGTCGCGGGATCGGGTGGGGCCGTTATTACTCAAACCTTGACGTGTCCAGTCAGTCGAATCGCGTGACCGGGCAGGACCATGAACGTCAAGGTTTGAAACCATCCACACCAGCGACCGCACCCACTTCACTCAGACAACCTGCTGCAACATCTGCGGCAACCGCCGCTCGATCAACGCCATAAACTCCCGTGCGGCTCGGCTCAGCGTCTTCCCGGCGGGGTAGATTGCATACACTTCCACCGGCGGCGGATGCCAGTCCGGCAACAAGGCAATCAAACTGCCTTCACGGAAATGCTCGCCACACAGCGCGGCCGGCACGGCTGCCACGCCCAGTCCCGCACTCGCTCCAGCCATCAAGGCGGAGAGTTGCGTGGTGGTCATTCGGGGCGAGAACGGCACGCTTGCCCTTTCCCGACCACGACGCAACTGCCAGCGCCACGAAGTCGACTTGTTACCGAAGCCGATGCCAGGGAACTGCTGCAGCTGATCCACCTGCAAGGGTCGGCCATGCGCCTCGATCACGGCCGGCGCCGCCACCAGAACAAAGGGGCTCTTGAGCACGCGCCGAGCCACCGCGTCGACGTTCGACAGGGGTTGGAAGCTGGCGTGCAGCACAAAATCGGCCGCAATGCTGCGCGGATCAAGAATGTCGTTGGTTTCTTCCAGGTGCAAGGTGACATCCGGGGCGGCCGCAAGATACTCCATGGCGAGCGATTCGAAGGCGAGCTGCCCCAGCATGGGCGGCCACGCCACACGCAATGAGCCGCTGGGCGAGGCCGCCATGCGATCGGCCATGTCAAACACCTTCTCTGCTTCGCGCACGACGCGCAGACTCTGCTGATAGCACTCGCGACCAAACCCGGTGAGCACCAGGCTCCTGCCGCCGCGATGAAAGAGCGGCGTACGCAACTGCTGCTCCAGAGCCTGGATGTGCCTGGCCACGCTGGATTTGGGCTGACCCAAGGCCCGCGCCGCGGCCGAGATGCCACCGTGCTCCACCACGTGCCGGAACAAAAGGAGATTGTCGAGGCCTTCCATATCATTCCATTGCTTGAACTTTATCGTTCCATAGACGGAACGAAATGTCGATGGCCACGATGCTAGCATCGAATTCTGGAACAAGACGTCTCAACCCTGGAAGGAGCCAAGGTGACCTCATCCCACTCTGTGGTTTGTCGCACACCGTGCGGTGCAGTGCGTGGCATTCGAATCGATGGCGTGAACCAGTATCTTCGCGTGCCCTATGCCCATCCACCCATCGGGGCACGGCGCTTCGCACTGCCGGAGAAGCTCGAATCCTGGGCGGGCGAGCGCGACGCCACCCAGCCTGGCCCGATCCCTCCGCAACTCACCTCCCGCCTGTCCCGCGTGATGGGCGACCCTCCTGTGACGCAGGATGAGGATTGCCTACATGTGGATGTCTGGGCACCAGAGGGGGCAGACGCACAGAAGCCAGCGCCCGTTCTGGTCTTCATTCATGGCGGCGCGTTCATGACCGGCGGCGGCTCGTTGCCCATGTATCGGGGCGAACACCTGGCTCGACAAACCGGTCTGGTGGTGGTGAACATCAGCTATCGCCTGGGCATGCTGGGCTTCCTTCCTATCGAAGGCGTATCCCCGGCCAACCTGGGTCTGCACGATCAGATAACGGCCCTCGAGTGGATTCGGCAGAACATTCTTGCGTTTGGCGGCGATCCCGAGCAGGTGACGTTGGCCGGACAGTCGGCAGGCGGGTATTCGATTGCGGTGCTGTTGGCGCTCGAGCGTGCGCGAGGCCTGTTCTCGCGCGCCATTGTGATGAGCGCGCCGCTGGGTTTGCCTTTGCCCTCGGTCGAGCAGACGCTCGCGCGCGGCCATGACGTGCTCGCGGCGTTGCAGTTCAGCCCCTCACAGGCGGCAGGGCTGCGCGATGTCCCTATCGAGACACTGATGCAGGCGCAGGGGCAGCTGGTACGCCAGTGGGCAATGGTGTCGCCCGATGTCTCGCCACCTTTCGTGCCTGTCATCGATGGCGATCTCATCGTTGCCGACCCTTGTCAGCGCCTGGTGGCCGGCGAGGGTCACGATTGCGCCCTGATCATCGGCTACACGCGCGAAGAGATGGCGGCCTTCTACGCTGGCAACGAGGCATTGGCAAAGGCCGCGCCTGCCTTGGTGGAGGAGCGCTTGCGCGAGCTTCATGGCAAGCAATGGCCAGACGCGCTCCGGCGCGCCAAGGTTGAGCGAGCGCCCGGCGATTCGTTGAGCCTCCTGTGCGACCTCTACACGGAGTCGCTCTTTGCCGCACCCACGCGCGCGGCCGCTCAGCACCGCGCCTACCGCGGCGCGGCGGCCTATCTTTACCGCTTCGACTGGCAGAGCCCGACTGACGGCCTCGGCGCCTGTCATTGCATCGAGCTGCCGTTTCTTTTCGGCAATTTCAATGACTGGAGCGATTCGGGCATGGTCAATACGGCCCCGCGGGCCGAGCTTGACAGCCTCAGCCAGGCATTTCAGGCCCGAGTGAACCAATTTGCCCGAATCGGCTCGCCCAACGATTCGACCCTGCCAGTTTGGCCGGCCTGGCATGCCACGCAGTCGCCCGTTTCGCTACGCATCGATCGCAAGACCGACCTGTTGCACTGCCCTTCGGAAAATCCCCAACACTCATCAAGCGGAGACCCTTCACATGCGTAAGCCCCTCATTGCCCTGAGCCTGGCCATGGCCGGAATGCTGTTTGGTGCCGGTGCCGGCGCCTACCCTGATCGCCCCGTCAGCATCATTGTGCCGAACGGTGCCGGCGGACCGGTAGACGTGGTCACCCGGGTATTGGCCGAGGCTCTGGCCAAGCGGTGGGATCAACCGGTGCTGGTGGAAAATCGCCCCGCCGGGGCGGGCATTGTGGCAGGCAACCAGCTCGCGCGGGCCGAGCCCGACGGCCACACCCTTGGCCTCGTGGTGCAGTCGGCGGTCGCCGTTCTGCCATTCATCATGGAATCGATGCCCTACGACCCGGTTACCGATTTTGCCCCGATCTCGCTCGTGGCGCGCACGCCTTTCATCTTTGTCGTAGCCAGCGACAGCCCTGTGAAAGACTGGGCCGATTTTGTGGCACTGGCGAAAGAGAAGGATGTCGACGTGGGCTCTTATCCCGCCGGCTCTGCCTTCCACCTTACCTGGGAGCTCGCACGACGGCAGGCCGGTATCGACGGCCTATATGTGGCAGCCAACTCAGGCTCCCAGGTGCAGGCTGAGTTGATCAACGGTGACCTCGACATTGCGCTCGACGCGCCTTCCAGCGCCAAAGGCATGCTGGATTCCGGACACCTGCGCGCCATTGCCATTACCAGCCCCGACCGCCTGCCCATCTTGCCCGACACTCCTACACTGGCCGAGTCCGGCCTGGAGGGCTTCAACTTCGAGCCCTGGTTCAGCCTGATGGCACCGGTAGGCACGCCAACCGAAGTGATCGATCAGATTCGAACTGACCTTGAAACGGTGCTGGCACAACCGGAGATCCGCGAACAGTTCGACTTTTTCGGCATGATCCCGATGACGAGCAGCGCAGAAGCTTTGGCTGAGAGAGTGAGCGAGGAGCGCGAACTTACCTTGCCGCTATTGCAGGATATGGGCCTCGCAAAATGACATCCCGGGGAGGACCGATGCCCGGCCTTCCCCTCTAGCCAACCTACCGCAGGATCACTCCGCCTTGAACCCCGAAGCATCCACCCGCTCTTGCCACATCGCGCTGTTGTCCTGCAAATGGCGGTCATAAGATTCGGGGTCGCCGCTCAAGGCCTCAAGGCCAATGCGGGCCAGCGCTTCGATGACCTTGGGCCGCTGCAGCACCTCGCCGATGGCGTCAGCCGCCGCTGCCACTTCTTCAGCGCTGGTGCCGTTCAGCACGAAGATGCCGGCGGTTTCGTCGGCCTCGATGCCGGGATAGCCGAGCTCGGCAAAGGTTGGCACATCCGGAGCCAGCGGCGAGCGCGTGGCGCTGGCCAGACCCAGCACACGCAACCGGCCGTCGCTGATGTAGGGCAGGTAGTCGCCTATGGGTGAGGACATGCCGGCAATGCGCCCGCCGAGCAAGTCCACGATGCCCTGCGCCGACCCCTTGTAGGGAATATGGGTGAGCGCCACGCCGGCTTCAGCGGCCAGTTCGGTCATGAACAGCCGGTTGGAGGTGTTCACGCCCGGAGTGCCGAAGTTGGCCTTATCGGGGTTGGCCTTGGCCCAGGCCACGAAATCGTCGAGCGTCTGCACGTTGTCGGGCACGGCCGGCCCCACCGCGAAGGCGTGGCGGATGGTGGCCACCGGCGTGACCGGCTGAACATCGGCCAGCGTAACGGTAACGCTATCGTCTACCAGCGGCACCAGGGTGAGGATGGATTCGATCTGCAGCAGCATGTTGTTGCCCGATGCCGGGCTGCGCTGCAATTCGTTGAGCGCCATGCGGCCGCCGGCACCCGGACGGTTCTCGACCAGGATCGTGTCGGCATAGTCGGGCTGCAGGGCATCGGCCAGGATGCGGGCAGTAGCGTCGGTGAAGCCGCCCGGCGGATAACCGACCAGGATGCGAGCCTGGTCGTAGTCGGCCTGAGCCGTTGCCATGCCGGTGGTCATGGTGAGGGCGGCAACCGACGTCATCAGTTGAACAAAGCCACGGCGCTTGATTTTCATGAGGGTCTCCTCCAGGGCCAGCGTATCCACTGGCGCAGGGTTGTGGTGGGCAAAGAACAAGCGGTTGGAACGATGGGCTCGCCGGGCCAAGGCATCCGGCGAATCCGGGGTTACAGCAGGGATTTCCAGTCGCCGCCCGGCTCGGTCACCATCGATTTCGGTGCGGTCGACGCGTAGTCGATGGTGTCGTGGCGGGCGAAGTCGGGGGTTTCTCCATTCTGGAACTGGCGTACCGCCTTGAGCAGACAGCGGCGCACGGCCAGCACGGCGCCGTCGCCGGCGCCGAGGTACTCCTCGGTGCGGTCGACGATCGGCCCCATGCTCATGATGACGGCGAAGTCTTCGGTACCGAGCATCTGGGTGAAGCCGGTGAAGTGCCCGTTCTTCATGGCCTGGCGATCCTGGCCCCAGTTGTCGTCTGGGCTGCCGGGAGGCAGGGGCGGCCAAGAGTCGGGGTCGTCGTAATGATGGGTTTTATTGGGCACCAGGGGCTCTTCGGTGCGATACGTCATCTGCCAGTAGTGGATGTTCTCGTCGTCAACGGGAATCGAGAAGAACAGGCTGCCGCCCTTCACCGCTGCGCTATTGGGCGAGACAAAGCCGAACCAGGGCATGACGAAGCTGTTGGTGCGAACGTAGGCGCCGTCGTCTTTCAGCGTGCGAACCGCGGCATAACGAAAGCCGTATGCCTTTTGCACGAGGTGGTACACCGGCGCCTGGTTGGCCGACGAGAGTTCGATGTCGCCGAAATCCTTCAGCCAGCTTTGGTGCAACACACCGAGGTGGGCCGAATCCATGGTGGTTTCCACGGCCTGGAGCCAGTTGGCGTTGACCTTCTGTCGGAAGATCACGAAGTTCTCGCGTGGCAGGCCGACAAATGGCAAATCGGGGAACGGTGGCGGCTCGTTGCCCTCGCCCAGCCAGACCCACACCATGCCGCCCTCTTCGCGCACCGGATAGTGCTTCAAGGGGACGTGGCGGGCGTATTCGGCCGCGTTGTTGGGTTGCGTGGGCACCTCGACCGTCACGCCATCCACCCGGAACTTCCAGCCGTGATAGATGCAGCGCAGGGCGTTGTCTTCGTTGCGCGCGATGGCAAGAGAGGCGCCGCGGTGCGGGCAGGCTTCGTTGAAGAACCCCACGCGACCATCGGTGGCCCGAAACGCCACATACCGCTTGCCGAACAGCTGAATGCGCAGCGGCGCGCCATCCGCCTCGAGCTTGTCGGACAAGGCGGCGGGAACCCACCAGTGCTGCCGCAACATGCGGCCCATGGGGGCGTTGCCACACACCTGCGTGAGCAACGCGTTATCCTGCTCTGACAACATGCTTCTCTCTCCTGCGTTCGTGTTGTGCGAAAGATGGGGGGCATGCACAACAACCAGCCGCGCGGGCAAGGCGCACGAGTGCACGCTGCCTCATCACGGCGCCACCTGAATCACGTCGGCATCCGGCTCGCCGGCGTAGAGCCTTTCGACTTCGGTCGCCCGACGCACCAGCACAGCTCGCTGATTGACATAGCCCTTGTCGGTGATCTCGCCGGCATCCAGCGAAGGCGGCTCGGTCAAGACGAGAGCCCGCGTGATGCGCATGCTGCTGCCGGAATGTTGACGATTGTGTTGCTGCAGTGCCTGGCACAGGGCGGCACGCAGCTCGGGGTGATGGCCGGGCGAGAGCGCTGCCGGTTCGCCAAAGCGCTGCCGAACGGCGTGCCCATTGAGCCAGAGCAGAACCGACACGCAGGCACGATCGGCCCCCGCGATGACGGCATCCGACACGAGTGGTGCTGCCGCGTTGATCACTTCAACCCTCAGTGCTCCGGTGCGCACGTAGATGCCCGACAGGAGTTTGAACTCTTCGGCCACGCGACCGGCAAACATCAGGCCTTCTTCGGGCTGTGAACGATCAACGAACGACACGGCATCGCCCAGACAGTAATAGCCCTCGTCGTCGAACGCGGCACGCGTGAGCTCGGGCTGATCGACGTAGCCGGACATCACCGACGGCGCCTTGACCCGGATCTCGAGGCGATCGGACTCGAGTGGGAGCAACTTGATATCCACACCGGGTTGCGGCAAGCCCACCAGCCCCGGTTGTGCCTCGGGCCAGTGCACGACCATGGTGGCGGCGCAGGTTTCGGTCGCGCCATAGCCCGCCACGAAAGGCACCTGTGCGCCCAGGTGCTTGACCGCCAGCGCCTGCAGACGGTGATGAATGGACTCTGGCAGTTTGGCCCCCGAAGAGGTGAGGCGCTTGAGGCGGGAAAAGAACCGCACCGCCAGATCGTCGTCGGCCTCCAGGGCATCAGCGAGCATGGCGTAGCCGCTGGGCACGCTGCTGAAGCGCGTGGGCGCGATGTCTTTCAGGTTATGCAGCGTGCGGTCGAACTCACCGGGCACCGGCCGACCTTCGTCGAGATACATGGTGCCGCCTTCGTCGATCACGCTGTTGAAGATGGCGGTGCCGCCGGCCACGTGGCTCCAGGGAAGCCACTCGAGCAGCACGGCAGGTTCGTCGGGATCGTAGGCCACGGTGTGGGCGTGCATGGCCATGCTGGCACACAACATGCGTTGGGTGACGGGCACCACCTTGGGCACGCCCGTGGAGCCCGAGGTGAACAGATACTTGGCTACGGTATCGGGCGTGATGGCAGCCAACGAGTACTGAAGCTCCGCCGAAGGCTCGGTGTTCAGCAAGCTGGACCAATGCACTGCGGGAATGTGCTCGGGCATGGCGTCAACGCAAACGACCCGAACATCCTGCAAGGGCAAGGCCCGCAAGCGGCCGAAGTCTTGCGCCAGCAGGGAATACGCCGGCGTGACCGGCACACAGGGCATGCGTGCCTGCATGGCCGCCAGCGCCAGCACGCCATGCTCAACGGAGTTGCCGCTGAGAACCATGACGCTGCGGCCGGGCTTTTGCAGGTTGAGCAGCCATTGCGTCACGGCATCCACCTGCTGTCCCGCCTGGCCCCAGGTGAGCGTCTGCCAGGCCGTGCGGTCCGGGGTTCTGGCGGCAAGCCAGACCCGATCGGGATTCTCGGCAGCACGCTGCCGGAATACCGCCGGCAAATGCGGTGCCAGTTCGCCCAATGGCACGCGGCTGCGCAGATACAGCACGCCGTTATCGTGCTCCCGGCACTCGATGTCTCGCCGGAGAAATGGCAATGACAGATAGGGATACGCCGACAGCGCGGCGGACTGAATGGCCATGAACAACCTGAGTGAGCTTTCTACACGATAAGGTAAGCTTACATCCAAGTATTTCGTTTTTATATAGGGAAAACACCAAATTATCTATATAAACTCACCTTATATGATGACGGCCTGCCCGTTCGGTTCCTCGCCGGGCACCGGTCCGTGTTCTCTTCGCTGATTCTGAGCCTTCATGCCAACCTACTCCGCTCCTCTTTCCGACTGGCAATTCCTGCTGCACGACGTGCTCAAGATTCAGGAGCAGGCACTGCCGGGGTTCACCGAGCTCGATGCCGCCTTCACCGCTCCCCTGCTCCAGGCGGCGGCTCGCTTTCACGAGAGCCTGCTGCACCCCATGAACCTGGCAGCCGATCGCGAAGGGGCCAGATGCGAGGCGGGCAGGGTCAGCACACCCCGGGGATTTGTCGAGGCGTGGCAACAATATCGTGAGGCCGGCTGGCACCGCTTGAGTGTGGCCAGCGATCTGGGGGGCTATGGCCTGCCGCCGGTGCTGGCGGTTCCCATCACCGAGCTGCGGGCGGCCACCGGGCATTCCTTCTCGATGTACAGCGCCTTCTGCGCGCCAGCCGCCACCATGCTGGCCGCGCTGGCACCTGAATGGATCAAGGCGCACGTGATGCCACGCCTGGTGGCCGGCGACTGGACAGCCACCATGTGCATGACCGAGCCACAAGCCGGTACCGACCTGCGCCAGCTCACCACCCGCGCCATCCTGCAACCCGACGGCAGTTGGGCGCTGCACGGCGTCAAGATCTTCATCTCGGGCGGCGACCACGACCTCACCGACAACATCATTCATCTGGTGCTGGCGAAGATCGTGGATCCGGCCACACCCGGCGGCGAGCGTGCCGGGCTCGAGGCCGTGGGTGTTTTCATGGTGCCCAAGCGTCACATCGACCCTGGCACCGGCGCCCCGGGGGCACCAAACGGTGTCGCGGTTCGCGGCCTGGAACACAAGATGGGCATCGAAGGCAGCGCCACGTGCGAGCTTCAGTTCGACCATGCCATCGGCTGGCAGATTCTGGACGAAAAACAAGGCGGCACCGCCGCCAATATGGCTCCCATGTTCCTGTTGATGAACTATGCCAGGGTGGGTACGGCGATGTCGGGCGTGGCCTATGCCGACCTCGCCCGGCAGAACGCCGCGGCACACGCACGCGAACGCCGCTCCGGACGCTCGGGACGCGCGGCCCTCGGCGATGGCGAAGTGGCCGACCCGATCGTGGCGCATGCCGATGTCCGCCGCCTGCTGCTCGAATCCCGCGCCTTTACCGAAGGCGCGCGGGCCGGCGCTCTTCAGGCCGCGCTGTGGCAAAGCGAAGCAACGTTGGCAGCCGATGCCGAGTGCCGCCAACGCGCCGGCGACCTGCTCGACGTGCTCACGCCGGTGATGAAAGCCTTCTTCACCGATCGCGGCTTCGAAGCGACGGTGGCCTGCCAGCAGGTGTACGGTGGCCATGGCTACATCAAGGATCACGGCATCGAGCAATGGGTGCGCAACGCTCGTATCGGGCAACTCTACGAGGGCGCCAACGGGGTGCAGGCCATGGACCTCATCCAGCGCAAGCTCGCCGCTCGCGAGGGCCGTGCCGGCCAGGCCTTGCTTGAACTCTTTCACGAAACGGCCCAACAAAGTCAGAAAGACCCGGCGCTGGCCACGCTTGTCCGCCCCTGGGGAGACGCCGTCGCCCGCCTCGACCAAAGCCTGCAGCACCTGCAAAGCCGCTTCGGTCACCGCTCACAACAAGCGGCTGCCGGTGCCTACGATTGGCTCACGGCCATCGGCATCATGTACGTGGGCTGGAACTGGCTGCGCATGATCGCGGCACTGCCGTCTGCGGGGGACGGAGCGGACGACGACTTCGCCCGCACCAAGCGAGCCCTGGCTCAGGTCTGGATGCAACGGCAGGTGCCATGCGTTTGGGCCTTGTGCGAGCGAGCCGAGGGTGGCAACGACGGCCTGCTTGCCATCGAAGATCACCTGATCTGACGCGGCACGGCCCCGGCTACCCGCACGCCACGCCTCGGCATTCGCCTACTCGGTCTGCTTGCCCCTTTGAATGGCCGCGTTGCGCAAGCGTGATAGCGCATGCCGCAGCGTGGCCCGCTCTTCGGGCTCCAGGCAACTGAAAAACTCGCGCTCGGCCTCGTCGATGGCCGCCTCACACCGCATCAGCAGTGCCCGCCCCTTGGGCGAGGTGGTGACCAGGATGATGCGACGATTGGTGGGGTCGTCGCGACGCTCGATCCACCCCCGTGTTTCCAGGGCTTTCACGTATTCGCCGATGTATTGCGCGGTCTTGCGCACCAGGCGGGCGAGCTCGGCCGATGACACTGGCTCATGGTGCGCCACCAGGCTGAGCACCATATATTGGCCAGGCGTGATGTCGTGGGGTTTGAGCACATCCTCCACGCACTGGCTAACCAGTTGCTCGACCTGCCGGATGTAAAAGAAAATTCGGGTGTTGATGGCCATGCGGCGAGCAGACCCTTTGAGTGACGGGGAAACCGGTCAGATGATACCGAAGTGTCACACTTGCGGCTTGCCAGAGAGAGCACAAGCGATGCACAAGCAACGAAACCAATCAGCGGTAATCACCTTGTTCCTCCTGACGCTGTCACTGGTCTGGACGTCTACGCCATTGGCGCGGAAGACGCCTGATGCTGCCCCTGTACAACACATTGCCACCGACTCCGCAGCCGCAGCCGAGAGCTTCGTCGACATCCTCGACGGCCTGCTCGATAAAGCCGAATCGCTGACTCCGTTACAGACTGTTGTCGTGGCCCATCAAGGACAAATCGTGGCGGAGCGCGGCTATCGAGGTCACACGGTTACGGCGGCCACCAACATCAAGTCAGCCTCGAAGCTGGTCGTCTCGGCCCTGGTTGGCATCGCAATCGACAAAGGCGTACTCGATGGCACAGACCAGGCTGTGGCTCCGCTGCTGAACCGCGATCTGCCTGCCGAACCCGATCCCCGCATGCAGCGGCTGAACATTGGTCATCTATTGTCAATGCAAGCCGGACTGGCGTCGACCTCCGGCGCCCAGTACGGCCGCTGGGTGAGCAGCCGCAACTGGGTGCGTGCCGCGCTGGCCCGGCCTTTCGAGGATGAGCCTGGCGGGCGGATGATTTACTCCACAGGTTCCACCCACCTGCTCTCGGCCATCCTCACTCATCAAACAGGTCGCCCGACTCTGCAACTGGCACGCGACTGGCTCGGCCCGCTCGACGGGTTTGCGATCACGGCATGGACGCGAGACCCACAAGGCATCTACCTCGGGGGCAATCAGATGGCCATGAGCGCGCGATCTCTGCTGGCCTTCGGGGAGCTGTATCGCCAGGGCGGAATCACTCGCTCTGGTGATCGGCTGCTTTCGCAAGAATGGATCGACGCATCGTGGCTGCGGCGCACACAATCGCCCTGGACCGGAGATGGCCACGGGTATGGTTGGTTCCTTACCGACATGGCCGACGAAACCGTGCGTTATGGCTGGGGCTACGGTGGGCAGATGCTCTATGTGGTGCCGCGGCTGGGACTGACGGTCGTCATGACATCAGACAACAGCGCCTCGGCAGCCCGCAGTGGTCATCGTGGCCATTTGCATGAACTCATGCACAAAATCATCGTCGCCACCAGGGTTTTGCACAGCGCTGATCTCGCGGGCGACAAACCATGAATTCTCGACGCCAGAGTGACTAAGTGCCACTGTCTCCACCGCCCCAAACCCGCTCGCGGCGGTTTAGATCGGCTGCGGTCACCCGCTCTCCCGCCTCACCAGGCCAAACTCCAGATGCACCACCCGCTCGGCCGGCTCGCCGCCTTCCACGCGCGCGAAGATCATCTCGGCCACCGCACGGCCCATGGCCGCACCGTCGATGCCCACGGTGGTGAGGCTGGGCACCACACTGGCCCCCAGATCGCTGTCGCCGGCGCCCACCACGGCCAGGTCGCGCGGGATCGCCACGCCCAACACGCCGGCTTCGGTAAGCACACCCAGGGCGAGATCGTCGGAGCTGCAGAATACGGCGTCGGTGTCGGCGGCCTGTTCCCGCAACTGCCGCAGGGCAGCCCGACCCGCCGCGTGCGTGGTGGGTGCAGGCACAGTGACGATGGCGGGAGGCCTCAGGCCGGCCCGGCGCACAGTGTCCGTGAACACCCGGTTGCGTCGGATGGCACGCTCGTCGTTGCCGCTGATCACGGCAAGATGGCGACGGCCTTGGCCGATGAAATGTCGCGCTACCTGCCGGCTGATCTTTTCATGCGACAGGCTCACCAGCATGTCGATCGGCTCGGGAGTGATGTCCCAGGTCTCCACCACCGGGATGCCTGAGGTCTGCAACAGGGCGCGGATTTCGCTGGCGTGCTTGACACCGGTCAGCACGATCGCGTCGGGCCGGCGGCCGATGAGCGTGCGCACCAGGTCGGCCTCGCGCGTGGCGTCGTAACCACTCTGCGCCAGCACGAGCTGCAAACCGCGCGCCGTGACACTGCGGTTGAGCGCATCGATCATGTGCGTGAAGAAACCCTTGATCGTGGGCACCAGCACCACCACCAGGCCGCTGCGCGCCGATCGCAAGGTGCCCGCCGCCAGGTTGGGCACGTAACCGGTGGCAGCCACGGCCTCCTTGACGCGTTGGGCCGTGACGGCCGACACCTTGTGCGGCGCGGTCAGGGCGCGCGACACGGTGATGGCCGACACCCCGGCCACACGCGCCACGTCGCGCATGGTGACGGTGCGTGATCGTTGAGGACCGGAAGTGGACGAACGAGGGGACAGCTTGGCCATGCGGCGACACGCTCGCGCGAGGAGTGAACCACTTCGTATTGTCGCCCAACGTTCCTTTCAATATTCATGAAAGAGAATGCACTTTAGTGCATAAAACGGTCGACATTTACGGGGATCGGGTGCGGGTTAATGCCAATGACATCGATAACATGCTTCATATTACATTTCTATCGTCATGCCTTGATCCACATGACCACAACCCATTCCAACGGAGGAGATCCTGATGTCTACCCTTTCCCTCACACCCTGGAGCCGGCAAATTGCCCTCGGCCTGCTCGCCGGCACCAGCGTCATCACGCTGGCGGCTTGCGGCGGCGACTCCAACGCCAACGAGCCGACCACGGCCTGCAACGAATCGCTGGGCGACGCCTTGGCCGGCGATCCCCTCACCGAGCTGCTGCTGGTACGCGAGTTCAAAACTGGCGAACCGCTTTCGCTCGATAGCAATCCCCAAGATGACGCCCGCGTGGCCACGGCGGATGTCTGCGTGGTGAAGCTGAACGTGGGCCCAGGCAACCCGGGACCGGCGGACGCGCCGTCCACCTCGGCCGGTATCGGCATCGAGGTATGGCTGCCCACGGGCGAGAACTGGAACGACCGCATCCATGTGAAGGGCGGCGGCGGCTGGGCCGGCGGCGTGCAGGGCAGCACCACGGCCCTGGCGGGCGTGGGCGGTAGCAGCTCGGGCTCCCCCGCCACCACAGCCATGGTGGAAGGGGCGGTATCGGCTTCCACGGACACCGGCCACACCGTCATGAACGGCGCCTTTACGGTGAACCCCGATGGCTCGGTCAGCGAGGCCCTCTGGCGCGACTTCAGTGAACGCAGCCTGCACGAGATGGCCGTAAAGACCAAGGCGCTGACCGAGGCCTACTATGGTCGACCGGCCGCGTATTCGTATTTCAACGGCTTTTCCACTGGTGGTCGCCAGGGCCACAAGCTGGCACAAGCCCACCCGGACGACTTCGACGGCATTCTGGCCGGCGCACCTGCCTTCAACTGGACCAAGTTCATCACCAACGAACTGTACCCACAAATCGTGATGCAACGCGATCTGGGCGGCCCGCTCTCCGGCGACCAGCTCAACCTGGTGTCGAACGCTGCGATTCAGGCCTGCGACGTGGTGGGCGGCCAGCACCTGGGCTACATCGCCGACCCGGCCAGCTGCACCTACGACCCCACGCTCGACGCCAGTGTGCTGTGCGCCGGCGAGCCCGGCAACGGTGGCATCACCGGCACCAACACCACGGCCGCGTGCGTAAACCTGGCCGAAGCGCAAGCCGTGAACAAGATCTGGTACGGTCAGACGGTTGACGGCAGCGCCCCCGCTCCGGCTGCGGACAACAGCTGGAAGGTACAGCTCGACCAGGACCACAAGTGGTATGGCCTCGCGCGGGGTACCTCACTCGTGCGCCTGGCGGGAGAATCGCCGTTCCCGATTTCCGCCGACATGGTGGCGTTGGAGATGGACGACTTCACCATTGGCTTGCCGGTGTCACGCGGCACGCCATTTGCCAACGACACCCTGGGCACTGGCGCCGACGGCTGGCGCGATCTGAGCTTTGCCCAGCTGGCCGACGCGTGGGATATCGGCGTGGAACGTCAACCGCAATACGCCCATATCAACACCGATGACCCCAACCTGGCGGCGTTTCGTGACAGTGACGGCAAGATGCTGATGTATCACGGCCTGAGCGATACATTGATCATGCCCCAAGGTACCGTGCAGTATTACCACCGCGTGGCTGAACGACTGGGCGGCTTCGATGCCATCCAGAACTTCTATCGCTTCTACCTCGTGCCCGCCATGGATCATGGCTTTGGCAACGGCACCAGCAATCCGGACGCCAATCCGCCACTGCCCAGCAACGAGCAGCTGTACGCAGCGCTCACCGCCTGGGTGGAGAACGGCGAAGCCCCCGGCACGCTGATCGCCACCGCCGACGAACCTGCCAAGAGTCGCCCGCTGTGCGTGTATCCGCTGAAGGCCACCTACACCCAGGGGGATCCGAATCAGGCAGGGAGTTATACCTGCTCTTAGGCGGCGCCGGAAGCCTGCGCCATAGGTTCCAGTGACTGCAACACCTGCTGCAAGGCCGGATCATTCTCGGCCTTGCGCAGGTCGTACTGCATTTGTAGTCGAAGCCAGGAGCCCGCATCGCCGCCAAAAAAGCGGCTGAGACGCAACGCGGTATCAGCGGTGATGCCGCGTCGCTCCAGCACAATGTCGTTGATTCGCGAGGCCGGCACCTGCAGGTGCCGGGCCAAGGCGTTGGCGCTCATGGCCAACGGAATCAGATAGTCTTCGCGCAGTACTTCGCCGGGGTGGACCGGACGCATACCACTCTTGAACATGACAGAATCCTGAATGAGAAACGGATGAAGGAGTTCTCCGGGCTTCAGTGGTAATCGATGATCTCGACATCGACAGGGCCGTCCTCGGTCCACACGAAGCAGAGCCGCCACTGGTCATTGACCCGAATGTTGTAGCTGCCTGCCCGATCTCCGCTCAAGCGCTCAAAACGGTTTCCGGGGGGACTTTGCAAGAAGGCCAGCGTTTGGGCCGCATCAAGCTGTGCCAGCTTGCGAGTTGCCGTTCGTTCAAACTGGCGAAACTTGACAGACCGACCCGTTGTATAGAGTCGTCGCGTTTCTTCACACTTGAATCCGAGGATTGCCATGAATCATATACCGTTTACCGGTATTCGGTAAACAAGCGGGTGGTTGCTACACCCTCGAAGCGTAATCCCACACACTTCACATGAGCCGTTCGTGCCACAAAAAGCGCACACTTCACCCAGTCAGCCAGCGGACACCCATTCGAACAGGTGCCCGCCAACCGGCATTACCCTCAATCCAGCCGGATCCCCGCGCTTTCGATCACGCCGCGATACGTCTCACGCTCGGCCGCCACCATGTCGGCCAGGCCATCGGCATCCATCGCGGGCACGTCGAAGCCGCGCGCATTCATCTGCTCGCGAAAATCCTCGTTGGCGAGCACGTCGCCGATCCATGACTGGATGCGTTGCTTGAGTGCCGGCTCCAGGCCCAACGGGGCCACCATGCCGACCCAGGTGTAGCTGGCCAGTTCCGGGTAGCCCAGCTCTTCGAAGGTGGGAACTTCCGGCAGCAGAGGGCTGCGTTCGGTACCGGTGACGGCCAGGCCGGCGATCTTGCCGGCCTTGATCTGCGGCTCGGCGTTGGTAATGGTATCGAACGTGGCGGTAATGTTGCCGCCCAGCAGGGCGTTCATGGCCGGCGCGGCCCCCTGGAAGGGCACGTGAAGCATGGGGGCGCCGGCGGCGTCGCTGAGCAGGGCGCCCAGCAGATGGGTGATGTTGCCGTTGCCGAACGAACCGTAACTGACGCTTTCGGGGTTGGCACGGGCCTCTTCCAGCAGTTCGTCGAGGTCGGTAATACCGCTCTGACCGCTGGCCGACAGCACCATCTGGTTGGTGCCCACCACGGCGAGCGGGTCGAGCCGGCTGGGATCGAAGGGCGCGGTTTCGTAGAGCTGCGAGGTGATGGTGAGGGTGGCGTTGGGTGCCAGCATGAGGGTGTAACCATCGGGTTCGGCATCGGCAAGGGCATTGGCCGCAATGGCGGTACCTGCGCCGGGACGGTTCTCGACCACCACGGGTTCGCCGGTAAGGTCGGCCATGGTGCGCGCGAACAGACGGCCGACAAAATCCATGGCGCCACCAGCCGGGTACGGCACGAACAGGTGCACGGTTTGGTCGGGATAATCGCCGGCGTTGTCTTGCGCCACAGCGCCCAGGGGCACGGCAGCCCCGGCAGCCAGGGCCAGTGTGGTGGCGGCGAACGGAAGGCGCGGTGTGAAACGGGGCATGAGTTGTCTCCTGCAGATCAATGGGGGGCAATTGCCCGAGCATGAGAGTGGCACGGATGAGAAACAGGCCACCACAGAAATCAGCGGCTTTCTACTTTGGCAAAGAACTTGAGCAGGTCCTCGTTGAAGGATTTCGCCCGTTCGATGTTGAGGAAATGTCCGCAGTTTTGATAAATCTCGAGCTGGCTGCCGGCAATGCCTTGCGCCAGCGCCTGCATCTGCGCAGGCGGTGCCAGCTTGTCGTCCCGTCCACCCAGCACCAGGGTGGGCACGCGGATGTCGGTGAGGTTCAGCAGCGGCGCCATAGAGGTGCGCTCCGCCACGATCTTGCGGTAGTCGTCGATGCGCAAGCGCAGCAGGCTGTCGCGCAAGCGCGCCACCATCGGTGGCGGCGTGGCGGGCCCCATCAGCTTGGGTAGCAGACTCTCGGCCAGCGCCTCGAGCGGACGGGGCGACTCGAGCGGGCCCAGGCGGTCGCGGGCAAACTTCTCACCCTCCGCCACCGGCGCGTCGCCGGGTCGGCAGGCGGCCAGCACCAACGAGCGCACGCGCTCCGGCGCACGAGCGTATACCGCCTGCACCACCAGCCCACCCATGGACAGACCCACCAGATGGGCCTCACTCAGACCGGCTTCGTCCATCACCGTGAGCACATCCTGCGCAAAATCCGGAAAAGCGAGTTTGCCCGGGATGGGGTCGCTATCGCCGTATCCGCGCAGATCCAGCGTGACCACGTGATGCCACTTGGCCAGCCCATCGATCTGATCCTGCCAGTTGCTGCGATTGCCGCCCACGCCATGCACGAAGACGATGGGAGACCCGGTGCCGTGGGATTCCCAGGCGAGGGACGGAGGGATGGAGGTTCGGTGTGCGCCGGAAGTCATGAGTGATGGGATAGGCCGAAAGTCGAGTTGTCTCCCATTCTAGTGATTTCCGACACCACGCCACCAGCCCTGCGCTGTACCCCAGCTTCTGAGCGGCAAACTTGTGTACACCGAGGCGCAGCATTCACAGCCACTTGAGGATGAGGTCACCGTGTGTGCTGCAGCCGAGTACGCCGAATCAGCCACCACCACACCAGAGCGAGCGTGGCGGTGAGCGCCACGGCCATCGAGATTGCCGGCAAGGGCTGCTGCCATGAACTGACCGAGCCCGCATAAGCAGTGAGCACGGCGTAAGGCATCGTCCCGAGCGCGTACGACCCCAGGAAGCGCCCGAATGGCATACGCGTGGCACCCGCGAGACAACACGACACTTCCGGAACAATAGGCGCTGCACGACAAACGATCAGAACCAGTACCCCGTGGGTCGCGAACAGGCGTTGAATCTCGGCGAGACGGACGGGATTCGGCGCCAGGCGCTGCAGCAGACGCCAGCCCAACCGGCGGCTGATGACATAGCCGCCCACGCCCGCTAGCATCATGCCGGCCGTGGCAGTGAGCGCGCCCCACGTGGCGCCCAGAAAATGCCCTGCCAGGATGCAGAGCGTCATGGTGGGGACGGCGATGATGAGGTCGGCCATCAGCAAGAGGAGAATGACCGCCGCAACCCAGAGTGCCGGCCCTTCGGCGGCCCGCTCGATCGCTCGGCGAATATCGTCGACGTCGAGCAGACCGGCGCCGCGCAGCAAGAGAAAGGTGCTGGCAAAGGCCAGCGCGAGGGCGAGTCCCAACTTCAACAGTTCTTTCATGACGGTGCTCCAGGCAGCTTGAGTTCAGGCGCCCCGCATCATGCGGCGAACAAGACTGGGCGAAAGCCGCATCAGACCGGGCAGCCAGCGCGTCTTGCCCACCCAAATGTCGGGGAGGCGGTGACCCACGCCTTTCACGATCTGGCGTGCCGCCTGGTCGGCGGAGAGTTTGTGTCCACCCCGCCCCGCCGTCATGGGGGTATCGACCAGCGGCAGCACGACCTCCATCACACGAACGTTGCTGCCGGCCGTCTGATATCGGAGACTCTGACTGAAGCTGTGCAGTGCCGATTTGGTGGCACAATAAACCGCAGAGTTGATCTTCGGCGCATAGGCGAGCCCCGACGACAGATTCACGATGCCCCGCTCCTCGGTGGAGTCACGCCAGATCTGCAGGGCGTGCCACGACAATCGCATCGGCGCCAGCAGGTTGACCGCCACCTCCTCGGCCATACGGTCGGGCTCGAAATTAGTATCGGTGAAGCGAGGCTCGAGCTGGATGGCCGCGCCATTGATCAAGAAGGTCGGGAGACGGTCCTTACCCATCTGCATCACCAGCGAAGCCCACGCGGTATCGATCGAGTCGGCGCACCTGAGGTCGACCTCGGCCGTCATGACGCCGGGAGACTCGGACTCCAGTTGGTCGAGTCGCGCGCGCGAGCGGGCGAGCACACTCACGTGATGTCCGGCGGCATGAAGCTGTTGGGTCAGGCACCGGCCTATGCCGGAGGTGCCACCCGTAATGACGATGGATTGAACGCGAGATAACATGAGACTTGGGCACGAAGGAAGACGATGGCCCAAGTGTTCTTCACTCGCCGATTGCCGGCATTAACCCAGGTTTATGCCAGCCCAAGGATCCTGCCATGGCACCCGATCACAAGGTCATGATGGGCAAGCTGCTGAACGAACCGGATCTGGCTGCCCACCTGCGCCGCCGTGAGGTCGCGCGCGGCAAACACGTCTGGCGCCAGGGGGAGGTGACGCGCGACGTCTTCCTGGTGGAAAAGGGACTGGTCAAACTTTATTACGTTACTGTCGATGGCAACGAGCGCATCAAGAGTTTCGTGACCGATGGCGAGCTGTTCGGCTCACGTATCAGTCAGGTATATCGGCAGGGCAGCCCGTTTGCCGCCGTTTGCCTGGAATCAACGCAACTGCTCGTGGCCGACTACGACCCGTTTCGGCAAGCGCTGATGACCAACGCTCAGCGCATGGCCTGGTTGTTCAACCTGACCGAGCAAACCAGCTTGAAGAAAGAGCTGCGTGAATATCATTTGCTGTGTCTTTCAGCGCAAGAGCGCTACGAGGCCTTTCTGGCGGACGAGCCAGAGCTGGCTCGCCGCCTGTCGCAGGCCGACACGGCCCGCTATCTGGGTATCACAGCCATCGCCCTGAGCCGCATCCGTCGACGACTCGGCCTCAGTGGCGGCGCAAGACCCGAATAGCTCGTCAGTGCAGGCTGCGGCCGGTTACACGCGAACGGCTACGCTTCAAGCCGCCTTGGCCTGCGAACCGCCCTTGACCACCAGATCCTTGAACTCGGCCGCCGTCATCACATGCGCCGTCGAGAATGCCAGAATGCGCAGTGTGGCCCGATGGACGTCTTCGGCGCTCATCGCACCGTAGCCCATGTCGGGGTAATCAAAGGTGCCGGTGGCATCCGACAAGAACGCCACGCGATAGTTGTGGAACATGGCATCGCGCGCGGTGGCGTGGCAGCAGTTCTCGGTGGTGGTACCGGTGACCACTACCGAATCCACGCCATAGCCCTGCAGAATGATGTTGAGATCGGTGCCGAAGAAGCCGCTGTAACGGTGCTTCTTCACGACAATCTCGCCGGCCTGCGGCTTCAAGTCAGGGTAGATGTCTGCGCCATCGGTGTCGTCAACCAATGAGGCCGAATTGGCAATGGGCGGATACAGATCACGGAACCGCCCCATGTCGCAACCACCACGACGATGCACGTGAGCGGTGTAGATCACCGGCATGCCTTGCTCGCGGCAAAACTTCAGGGTTTCGGCCAGCCTGGGCACCATGTCGTGCGCCTGGCGCGACTGCAGCGCGGCGCCATTGGCCACAAAATCATTCTGCATGTCGACCACGATCATGGCGGTGCGCTTGGGGTCGATGCGGGAAAAGAGATGGGACATCACAACCTCCTTGCGGGATGCAACACACGCGGGTCGCGTGTTGCAGTTCGAGCGGCCATCATGCGTCGCGGTTGCGACGCGCGTCAAGAGCACCTTGAAGGAACCTCGCGACGCATGCTGGCAGCCTTGGCGTCACGCAAAAAGCGCGTCATGCCCTTGGCCCGCGCAGACACGAATGACATAATTTGTCAGCCACTCCGCTGCACTTCCTTCCCCAGGCCTCGCAACATGTCCCAGATCCTTGTTCTCGGCGCCGGCATGATCGGCACCTGCACTGCCCTGCACCTCGTCCGGCGCGGTCACGACGTCACCCTCATCGATCGCCGCTCGCCCGGTCGCGAAACCTCGTACGGCAATGCGGGCATGATCCAGCGCGAGGCCATGGAGCCGTATCCCTTCCCTGAAGGCCTGGGCTTTCTGCTGCGCGCCGCGCTCAAGGCCGAGAACGCGGTGAACTATCACCCTGCCGTGCTGCCGGCGGCCGCGTCTGCCATCTGCCAATACCGGCGCAATTCGAGACTACCTCACTACGCGCCGCTGGCCCGCGCCTACGGCAAGCTCATCGAGCACAGCATCGACGAGCATGCCCCGCTCATCGCAGAAGCCAACGCCGACGACCTCGTTTCGCGCGATGGTTACTACCACCTCTACCGCAGCCGCGACACCTATCGCGACGCTATCGCGCAAAGCCGTCGACTGGCTGGCGAACATGGTCTGCAATGTCGTGAACTCGACGGTGCCGCCCTGCACGAGGCCGAGCCGGCCCTGCGTCGCGGTGTCGCCGGTGCGATTCACTGGCAAGACGCCTGGGCCATCAACAATCCCGGCGAACTGGTGGCTCGTTACGCGGCGCTGTTCGAGGCGAGCGGCGGCAAGCTCGTGGTCGGTGATGCCGACACGCTCAAGGCCGAAGGCTCGGGCTGGAGCGTGCAAACGGAACAGGGGCGCCTCACGGGCGAACACGCGGTGGTGGCGTTGGGGCCTTGGTCCGATGGGTTTCTGCGGTCACTCGGCTATCGCTACCCGCTGTTCGTGAAGCGCGGCTACCATCGCCACTACCGCAGCCCGGCGCCACCCCGGCTGCCCTTTCTGGATGCCGACCGCAGCTGCGTGGTGGTGCCCATGCAGCAGGGTGTTCGCATTACCACCGGTGCCGAATTGGCACCGCTCGACGCCCCCAGCACGCCGGTTCAACTGCAGCGGTCCGAACGCTACACCCGCGAACTGATCGACCTCGGCGACCCGGTAGAAACCGACCCGTGGCGCGGTGCGCGACCCTGCACCGCAGACTTGCTCCCGGTGATCGGTCCGGCACCGCGTCACCCGGGGCTGTGGTTCAACTTCGGTCATGCCCATCAGGGCTTCACGCTGGGGCCGGTGAGTGGCCGGCTGATGACAGAAATGATCAATGGCGAGACGCCGTTTGTGGATCCGGCACCGTATCGGGCGGAGCGGTTCGGGTAGGGGGCAAGCTTAAAAGCTCTCTGGGACTACACTTCGCAATCATCCTCGCTTGATCAAAGGCCCATGACCACCCGAGCTACCATGCCGCCCGCCAAGAAAACCTCGCGCGTAGGTCGCCCCCGAAAAGCCCCTGCCGCACCGAGCCCTGCCGAAGACAACGGCCTCGCCAATCAGTCGGTGGCCATGTCGGTGAAGATTCTCGACACGCTGGCCGCTCAGGGCGAGCCGATCGGCGTCTCCGAACTGGCTCGCCGGCTCGACGAGTCCAAGGGCAGGATCCATCGGCACCTGAGCACGCTGCGAGCGCTGGGACTGGTGAGTCAGCAGCCGATCACCGAGCGCTACGGCCTGGGCTGGAAGATTTTTCAGCTGGGTTCGGCGGCAAACGAGAGCTTCGGCATTCGTCGGATCGCGGAAGAGCACATCGGCTATTTGCGCGATGCCACGCGTCACACCACCGTGTTCGCGATTCCGGCCAACCGGGAAGCGCTGGTGCTCACGTCGGCGTTGAGCGGTAATCGCATCGCCATTCTGGTGAAGCACGGGGTCACGCTCACCGCCAGCGCATCGGCGCTGAGCCGAGTGGTACTGGCATTTGCCGACCCGGCACTGCAGGAGGAAGTGATCGGCGGCAAGCTCACCGCCTACACCGATGCGTCGCTGACCGATGGCGAGCGCGTGCGCCAACGGTTGGAAATCATTCGCCAGCGCTATTACGAGGTCGCGGTCAACGAGAACGAGTATGGAATTTCCACTCTGGCGGCGCCGGTGTTCGACGAGCAGGGCTATATCGCCGGCTCCGTGGGGATCGTGGGTTCGCCCTACACCATTCCCGTCGAACCCGACCGGGCGCTCATCCTGAAGGTTCAGGAGTGCGCCCGCACCATGTCGGTGGCGCTAGGCTCCCTCGCGTGGGATGGCATCCGGCTCGGGCAGACCTGATCCGCTAGCGCCAGCTACGCGCTGGCGCGCACGTAGCGATTGCTCAAGGTACCGATGCCGTCTATCGACAGTTCCACGACGTCGCCGGGCTGTGGAAAGCGCTGCAGCTCGAAGCCGCAACCGTTGCCCACGGTGCCCGAGCCAAGAAACTCCCCGGCATGCAGGGTTTCGGAGCGCGAGACGTAGGCGATGATGTCTTCGAATCGATGGTGCATGGTGCCCGAGTTGCCTTCGGACCACAACTCGCCATTGACCCAGGCGCGCATGCGCAGGTTGTAGGGGTCAGTGAGCTCGTCTGTGGTGACGATACAGGGGCCAAGAATATTGCCGGTATCGAAATCCTTGCCCTTGGCCGGCCCCATCATGCCGAGCGATTCGGCCGCCTGGGTGTCGCGCGCCGAAACATCATTGAAGACGGTGTAGCCAAAGATGTGCTCGCGCGCCCGCTCCACGGGAATGTTCTTGCCGCCCTTGCCCAGAAAGATGCCGAATTCCAGCTCGTAATCCAGCACGTTGGCGTAGTCGGGCCATTGCACGTCCTGCCCGGTACCGATCACGGAAAAGCGGTTCTGCTTGTAATAGATGGGCCTGTCGTACCACACCTGCGGCACCGCCAGCGTGCCGGCGGCCTCTTGCCGCGCGAGCTCGCCCTCAGGGTCGGGGTGCCCCTTCAGGCGCATCATGGCCGAGGCCCGTTTGGCCTGCCGGATGTGAAGCTCGAACGCCACGCAGTCGCGCATCTGGGTAGGCACCGGCACCGGCGCCAGCACCCGAACCTCGCTCGTGGCCACCACCGCTTCTGCAGGCCTGGCCTCCAGCAATTGATTGGCCCTTTCCAGGCCCCCCTGGCCGGCTTCAATCAGCGCCTGCATGCTGGCAAACGCGGGATTCTCGGTGCCGGCAAGCAGGCGCTCGGCCGATCGCAAATCCACGATCTGACGATCGTCGTCGAACCAGGCGCCAATGGCGTTGCCGTTGCCGCTCGTGTAGGTGATAAGTCTCATTGGGGTTGTCTCTTGTTCATTGCCTCTAGGGCGAGCACACCGCAACCGGTGATACCGGGCGCTGCATAGCTGCGATGCACACGCTGCCAGGCTGGGGCGGTGTGCGCCAGGGCGCCGCGCATCACGAGCCACAGCATCATTTCTACCGACTCGGCGCCACCACGACTGGCGAAGTCTTCGTGGCTGGCCCGGGCCAGCACGTCGGGGTCGCTCTCGATCAGGTCGAGAAACCGTTGGTCCCACTCGGGATTGACAAAGCCGAAGTCGGGCCCGTGCAATTGGTGGGACAATCCACCACTGGCCATCATCAGCACCCGGCTTGATCCTTGATGCGAGGCTACCGCTCGGGCGATGGCCACACCGAGGTCGTAGCAACGCTGAGGTGTGGGCAGCGGGTACAGGATCGCGTTGACGGCCAGCGGGATCACACGCACCGGCCACGGCACGGGAAACAGCAACGGCAGCACCGACATGATGCCGTGGTCCAGCGTCATTTCCTGGCACAAGGTAAGATCAAAATTCTGCGCCACCACACTCTCAGCCACGTGCCAGGCCAGCTCGGGGTCGCCCGGCACCGGCGGAAACGGACGAGGTCCACGCCCTTCGTCGGCAATGGCATGTTCGGGGCTCAGGCCCAGCGCGAAAGTGGGATAGGTGTCGAAACGGAACCGGTTGAGGTGGTCGTTGTAGGCCAGGATCACGGTGTCTGGCTGCGATCTCGCCAGCCAGTCGCGCGCAGGCACGAAGCCGTCGAACACAGTCCGCCATGGCGGATCGGCCTGCTTGCCGCCATCGTGTGCCGCCGCAATCGACGGCGCGTGTGAGGTGCCGAGCCCCCCGATGATCTCGCTCATGGTTGCTGTCCTTCCGATGGGTTGGCGGCGTCCCCCGCTTGCCGGGCACCGCGCTGCTTCATGGCCGCACCGATCTCGGGGAGCGGCACCCCCAGAATCGTTCCTGCCTTGGCCACGGCATAGATGTTGACGCCGTGATCGAACAAGCCCATGCAATCCTTGTTGAGCATCAATTGCATCTCATCATGCGGCAGGCCTTCGGCCTTCATGTACGCCTCGGGGTCTGCCCGGAAGCGCTCACGCCGCTCGATCTGTGTCAGACCGGAGATCAGACGATTGAGGCGATAGCCGCGATCGGCTATCGCCCTGGTGTAACGCACCTGCTCACGCAGCTCGGCCCTGGGGCCAAGCGCAGCGAGCGCGGCTTCGTGGTTCTTCATCGTGACGTTCTCCGCATCCCGGGACCCGCGGGCAACGCGCGTCCCGGGACTGAGCCCTTACTTCTGCTGATCGGCCAGCAGACCAAACGTTTCAAGGTTCACACGCTCTTTGTCGAGCTGCTGATCAGCCCAGGCGCGGAACTCGGCAGGCGAGCTCGTTTCGGGGCGCTGGAACACACCCAACAGATACTCACGAGTTTCCGGTTCGCCGAGGATGGTCTGGAAGATGCCGCTGATCTTTTCGGCCAGCTCGGGCTTCATGCCGGCCGGGCCACCCAGGCCAACGATGGAGTAGGCCACCACGTCGTGACCCTGGTCGGTCAGCGTCTTCACCTCGGGATAATCGGGGTGCGTTTCGGTGCTGAGCCAACCCAGATGACGCAACCGACCGCCATCCACGTAGGGCATGGCCGAACCGGCAGCCACAATGGCGTCGACATCACCCGCAATCACGGCCCGGATCGACTCGGCATCGCCCTTGTAAGGCACGTACAGCATGTCGACCTCGTTGGCTTCGGCAAAGCGGTGCATCGGCGCGTGGGTAAGGCCGCCCACGCCAAATGCCGTACCGTAGCTCACGCCACCCTCGTCCTCACGAGCCGCCTCGAGCAGGTCTTCGACCGTTTCGTAGGGGCTGTCTTCGGACACGAACAGACCGAACCAGGAGGTGACCAGCGTATCGATCCAGGTGACGTCTTCGATGGGGTGAAAAGGCATGTCGTCGCCCAGCATCCAGTGCGTGATCATCTGCGAGCGACCCACCAGGCTGAGCGTGTAGCCGTCGGGATCCGAGTTGACCATGTACGACAAGGCGTTGGTACGGCCCGGACGATTCTGGATGATCATGGCCTGACCCGTGATGACCTGGAAGCGCTCGGCGATCTTGCGCATGGTCGCGTCGGTCACGCCACCCGCGGGGAATGGCAGCAGCAGTTCGACGGGCCGCTGGGGGTAGTTTTCAACATCGGTGTCGGCCGCCAGCGCCGCGCCCGACAGGACCAGGCTGCCGGCCACGCCGGCGGCCGTGGCCCGCAAGAATTTTGAAAGATCTTGAATCATGAATTCCTCCTTTGGAATTGACTATCAGTGACTGAAATAAATACGGAAAACGGACAGACCGATGAGGGCTCGCCGCTCAGGCGGCAGCAAAGCCACCCAGTTTTCCGGTACTGAAAACCAGCGGTTCTCCGCCGCCGGCTTGCAATGCATTGACCCGCCCGATCATGATGAGATGATCGCCAGCTTCCCGCAGATCCCAGGGCACGCATTCCATCTGCACCAGCGACTCTTCGAGCAGCGGCGCACCGCTGGCGCCGGGATGCCATGCCACGCCGGCGAAGCGATCCACCACCTTCGGATCGCTGAACTGCCGACACAGCCCCTCTTGCGAGCGCGAGAGTACATTGATGGCAAATGAACTCGCCTGCTCGAATGCCTTGCGGTTGGCCGAGCGCGACGCCAGGCACCACAGCACGAGTGGCGGGTCCATCGACACCGACGTGAAGGAGTTCGCCGTCAGGCCGATCGGCTTGCCGCTGGCATCACGCGTGGTGATCACGGTCACCCCGGTGGCGAACCGGCCCAGCGCGCGCCGAAGCTCGAGCGGCGTGATGTCCGACATGGCAGGAGAGTCATCGAGTGACAGCGGGCGGGAGGGCGTAGCCTCCGACGCCGCCAGTACCGCTTGCGGCTGTGCTGACATTCAGGCCACCTTTTCCAGTTCGCGACCGAAGACACCCTGATCCCAAACATCGTCGCGAGCCACGATGTCTTCCAGGATCGAATCGATCCGGGCTTCGAAGGGTTTCTTGTCGTAGATATTGAAGAGCGTGCCGCCCAGACGCACGGGATCGCCCGTGTAATAGCGCTCGTACAGCTGCTGACGACCGGCAAACGACGACATCGACGCGTCGAAGGCCAGGCGGAACAATTTGATCCGATGCTCGGCATCGCTGTTGGCCGACTGGAAATAGGTGTGTACCAACTCGGCAGCGTCGCCCTGGAGTTCCTTGTAGGAAGGCACCCCCACCAGGCTGCTGGCGCCCAACAGCTGGATGATCTCCTGCATGCGCACGAACATCTTGGGGAAGCCCAGGCGAACCACCCAGAGCGGGTTGGAATCGGGCACCAGGGTGCCCCAGGGGCTTTCTTTCGCGTTCTGTTCGCTGGCGTTGATCACGGCCTTGAGCGTTTCCACGAACACGATCATCTCGGCGATCATGCCCTGCACGTGAAGATACTCGTTGGTTTTGGCGGATTTGCTCATGGTGATGGCCAGGCCCAGCATGAACTCGGCCTTGGCCAGCGCACGCACCGCCGACTGGGTACCGGAATGCTGACCCGCCGACGTGCGCGGGTACATGGCGTTGCAGGCGGCGGGATCGCGATACAGAAACACTCGCTCCCAGGGCACGAAGGCGTTCTCGAACACCACGACAGCATCGGATTCGTCAAAACGATTGGCCAGCGGGTTGTCCACCAGCGAGGCCCGGCTGTGGGGCAGAACGGTGGGCCGGGAAATCCACGTCACCCCGGGCGTGTTGACGGGGATACCGCAACCGAAGGCGTAGTCGGCCGCCTCGGGCGACGGCGAGATATAGCTCGACGGGAACACCAGCACTTCGTTGGAGAACGCCGCCAGGGTGGACACGACCCGGGCACCCGAGATGTAGATGCCGGCGTCGGTTTCTTTCACGACCTTGGCCGCCAGGTCTTTCTCCTGCTTTTCGACCGGGCGCGAGCGGTCGACCTGCGGGTTGACCAGTACGTGGGTCATCACCTTGTCCGACTCGCGGCAACGCTCGTAGTAGGCCCGAATGGCGGTGCCACAACCCTCGCGCGACTCTTCAAAGTAGCCATGTGCGCTGGCCGCTGCGGTGATCATCACGTTCATGAAGTCGGGGCTGCGACCCATCATGCCGTAGGTGGCATCGGCCCAGCACTTGAGCGCGGCGCGGCGATCCTTCAGGTCGTCGAGGGTGCGCGGCTCCATGAAGCTCTTGCCGACGCGGTCACCGGTGGTGGGTGAGGTAAAGGTGAGCGTGTCGCGCGTGGCGTCGGCGTGCTGCATGTCGAGAAGTTCGGCAATGGTGTGGGCCGCGCCGGCAAATCGCGGATCGCGCGTGACGTCGCTGACCCATTCCCCCTCGATCGAGATGCGGCGCCCGTCGCGCAGCGACTCCAAGTACTCCTTGCCTGTACGAATACCCATGAAATTCCCCTGACTTGCGTTGTCGATGACGTGCCTGGACGCGCAGTGCGTCGTGAGCGATTGGATCGAATGATACCGGGTTTTTTCTTTTAATGGAACAGCTGTTCCACTGCATGTTTATTGTGTATAGTCCACCAACAACCACTTCGCACCGAAAATCGTCAAGGAGGACATTCAATGAGTGCACAAACCCTGCGCCATTCCTGGCATACCAACTTCCTGGAACACGACCCCAGCTCGACAGGCGACGATGGCACCCGGCACTGGGTGGCCCGTGGCGCCAACTTCGTGGTGGTGGTGAGCGAGGTCAAGGCCGGCACGACACTGGTCCGTGACTCGCAGGAAGACGAGTACTTCACCCTGTTGCCGCAAGGCGTGGGCGCCCGTTTCGAGGCTGGCGATCAAAGTGTGGATTCCGATGGCGACACCCTGGCGATCCTGCCGCCGGGCGCCAGTCGTGTCGTAGCGCGCAACGACGGCATGATTTATCGCGTGTTCACCCGTCGCGCCCAGGATTGGCTCGATGTGGCCCCCAATGCCGCCGAATACGAAGATGGCGCGCCGCAAGTGGCGCCGTTGGTGGATTGGCCGGAACCGGTTGACGGCTATCGCCTGCGCGTCTATCCCCTGGCCGACTACAGCCGGCAGGGCGTGCCGGGCGTGTTCGGGCGGATCTTCCGCACGCGCTGCCTGATGATCAATCCGTTCGATGTATCACCGCGCCCGCGCGACATCACCAAGCTCAGCCCGCACGCGCACGACGACTTCGAGCAGGGTTCGCTGATCATCCAGGGTGAGTTTGTGCACCATTTGCGCTATCCCTGGGGCCCTGATATGAGCGCCTGGCGCGAAGACGAGCACGTCCCTGTTGGCTCGCCGTCACTCATCGTGATCCCGCCGCGCTCGATTCACACCTCGCAGTCCGTGGGTGACGGCCCCTTCCAGATTGTCGATATTTTCTCGCCGCCTCGCGAGGATTTCTCGAGCAAGCCCAACCTGGTTTGCAATGCCGACGAATATCCGCTGCCCGAAGCGCTCAAGCAGCGGCTCGCTCAGGCCAGCTGATCCTGGCACGGAGGACACATGCAAACCTTTCTGGAAGCCTTCGAAACGGGCGACACCTGCCTGATCGGCACCTGGAACAAGCTGGACTCTCTCGAAGTGCTGGAGATGACGGCCCAGGCCGGGTTCGACTTCGTCGTGATCGACACCGAACATGCTCCCCACACCTTCGCCACCACCTATCGGGCCATCGTTGCGGCACAGGGTATGGGCATGCGCGCGCTGGTGCGTTTGCCCGATCAGGTGAGCGACAGCGTGCAACGCGTGCTCGACAGCGGTGCGGATGGGGTCTTGATCCCGCGCGTGCGCAACGAGGATGAGGCGCGTCGGGTCACCGACGGCATGATCTTCAGCCCTGAAGGCTCGCGCGGTCTGGGCATCACCTCCCGGGCGGGACGCTGGGGCCTGGCGAGCAAAGATGAATATGTGGGTCGCGGCAACGACAAGGTGGCCCGCATTCCTCAGCTGGAAGATCCCGAAGCGCTGCGTGATTGCGAGAAGATCATGGATGTTCCGGGAGTCAATGCCATTTTCATCGGTCTCGGCGATCTGGCGCTCACCAGCGGCAAGCCGCCCAACCATCCCGACAACGACGTGCTGGTGCAGAAAGTGCTGGATGCTGCCAAGGCACGCGGGATCCCGTGTGGCACGGCCGTTGGCGATGCGGCGGCAGCGGCCAGGGCCCGTGACCGCGGGTTCAACTTCGTGATGGTCAGCAACGACGTCACGCTGTTTGCCAAAGCCACGCGCGATGCCATCGCGCCTCTGCGGCAAGCCTGATGGAAGAACACCCGGGTGGCTGGCCGCCCGGGTGTCGTGTGAGCCAGGTCCCCCTTCGGGCAGACGTCAGCAGCAGAAGCTGCAAGCGTGATTGACGCGTCGGGTTCAGACGCCTTCGGCCACCCCGCTTTCGGCCCGGGCCGCCGCTTTTTCGAGCGGCGCATGTCGGCCGCCAAGCCGATGGCTCAAGTCGGCCGCAGCGCGCAGCAACTGGGCGCGCATGCCCGGCACCGACTCGCTGGTGAAGCGTGAGGTAGGCCCCGTGATCGCCAGGCAGCCTGCCAGCGTGGGGCCGGCGCCAAATACCGGCACCGCCACAGCGGCCATGTCGGCCGCAATTTCACCACGCGTCAAGACGCTGCATTCGTCCTGAAGACAATCGCCTTGCGATGTGGCCGATGTCGCCTCGGGATGGGCAAACGCCGTGAGGACTCGCCCGACTGCGCCCTGAGCCATGGGCAACACATCGCCCACCCGAATGTGATCCCGAATGGTGTGCTGCGAATCGACCCGATAGACGCATACCCGCACCTCGCCACGCGCGATGTTGAACGAAGCGCTCTCGCCGGTTTGATCCACCAGTTGCTGCAGGACCGGCAAGATGAGGTTGGGCGGCTGTACCCAGCGCTGATAGAGCGTACCCAGGTAAAACGCGCCCGGGCCCACGTGATAGCTGCCATCGGCCTGCTGGCCGATATACTCGAACCGTTCGAGTGTGGCCAGCAAGCGCAGCAAGGTGCTTTTGTAGAGCCCGGTTCGCCGGGACAACTCCGCGAGAGACAACTGCGGTTCGGCCGGGGTAAAGGCTGCCAGAATGGTCAGCGCCCGTTCAAGCGTAGCCACGCCACGTTCTTGCATCACGATTTCCCTGTTGCGTTACATGGCCATTTTGACAGACTGCGGCAAGCACCATGCGCCTTCGGAAATCGTCTGCGCGATTGGCGCCCCTGCCCGGAGCAAGGCCTGCCCCGGAACTTGACCTCAATCGGGGTTGACGGCCTGACGCGCTCCGGCCTCATCAATCAACCGCTTCCACTCGGCCACATCGGTCTTGAGAAAGTCACCGAACTCTGCGGCGTCAAGATCCGCAACGATGAGTCCACGACCTTGCAGTTCCTTGATCAGATCGGGATCTGTCAACGCCTTGTGCATCGCTTCGCCAAGCGCTTGAGTCACCTCATCGGGAACCCCCGCTGGCGCCAGCAATCCGGACCAGGTGGTTATGGCGAATCCTTCAAGGCCCGATTCGTCGACCGTGGGTACGTCAGGTAGAAGCGGTACCCGTTGGGTGCTGTCAGTCGCCAGAACATTGAGTCGTCCTGAACGAATATGACCGATGGTGGGCGAGATCCCATTGAACATCATGTCGACTTGCCCACCCAGGAGATCTTGCATGGCAGGAGAACTCCCGCCATAAGGCACGTGTAGGATATCCACCCCCGACATCCGCTTGAACAACTCCATGCCCAAATGCTGTGAGCTCCCTACACCAACCGAGGCATAACTCAACTCGCCGGGGTTTGCTTTTGCCTGCTCGATCAGCTCGCCCACGCTTTCGATCCCGGTATCGGGATGGGTGAGAAGCACGAACGGATGGAAGGTGGCCAGGCCGACCGGTTGAAAGGAGTCGATGGGGTCGTACTGGGCCGTGTCCACCAGGCTGGGATTGACCGAGTAGGCCGTTGACGTGTAGAGCAAGGTATAGCCATCGGCGTCCGCATCGGCAACAGCCTGCGTACCAATCTGCGTGCCCGCTCCGGCACGATTCTCGACGATGATGGCCTGGCCAAGATCCTGGGCCATCCGGTTCAGCACCGCTCGACCCACAATGTCGGTACCACCGCCGGCCGGGAAAGGTACCACGACCCGAATCGTGTGGTCGGGGTAGGCCGCGTGGGCACTACCGAGCGCAGCAAATCCCATCACCACACCGGCGGTAGCCGAGACCATTGGTTTGGACATCTTCATGAATCTGTCTCCTTGCTTCTTGGTTTTTCGAGGGAATCCCTCGACAGGGTGAACAAGTCGCGGCGAGATGCCGCCACTTGGTCTCGACGGCTCGCGTCGGAACGCGAACATCAAGATTGGCCGACCCGCTCCTCCCTTCGGAACAAGCCGAGCATGTGGTGCACGGGCGCATCCGAGACTTCGAGCAGACGCGCATGCGACGTGGCTTCCAGGCGGTGCCAGCGCCACATGGGCACCACGAAGACGTCACCCCGCTGCCAGCGATGACGGGTGTCGCCCACCTGTACCTCGCCGGCGCCCTCGATCACGGCAAACACGCGGTTCTCGACCACGCGCTCGTCTGGCAAGCGGCCGTGCACCTTGAACTCATGCACTCGCAACTGCATGGTCTTCATGTCCGGCGTGTCGAGGGTCACGGCACGATGGTCTGTGGCACGCCACGGCTCTTCCGCCAGGAGCTGCGCCTGATCGTGCAAGGTGAAGCGCCAGGGAGAGGTGGCCGGGCGGGTGTACACCGGTTGATGCTCGTCGGGATGCGGCTCGAAGAACATCGACTCCAGGCGGTGAACCAGCGGCACATCCAGCACATCGATCCAATAGGCGTTCGCCTGGGTTTCGTTGAAGTGGCTGTGCCAGGTCCACCCCGGCGTAAGGAGAATATCGCCTCGCTCCATGGGCAATTGCACACCGTCAACCACCGTGGCGGCACCGGGCTCCGCATCAAGAATCAGCCGCAAGGCGTTCGGGCTGTGACGATGTGCCCTGGCCGCCTCGCCCGGCTTGATCATCTGGTAGGCCGCCACCAATGTCGGCAAACTGGCGTAGTCGTTATCGCCCACCGGGTTGAACATCAACAGATTCCGACGCTCTGCCAAATCCGTCCCGATCCAGTCGCCTGCCCGGTCGAGATACTCCGTGGCTTCCTCGTAGCGCCAGTGCAGCGCAGCAAAAGGCGTGTGAGGCTCCGGCCACAGCGACGGACGCGCTTTGTGCCAACCCGCAGTGAAGCGGCGTGCATTGAGCACCGGATAGAGCTCTTCTAGATTGCGATAGGTGGCAGTCATGGCAGACATCCTTGCGGGGTGAGGCAGTGTGGCAATGAACTTACTTGGCGAACACGAAGTTGCGCCCGCGCTTGCCCTGCACCACGGGCACGCTCATACGACCCACGTGATCGATATCGATGGTGACGGCATCCCCCGCCACAATCGGTCCTACACCGGCCGGCGTGCCAGTGGCAATGATGTCGCCGGGATACAGCGTGGCCGCCGACGATGCCAGCGAAATCATCTTGGGGATGTCGACGATCAGGTCTCGGGTATTGGCCGCCTGCCGCAACTCGGAGTTCACCCAAAGACGCATGTCGGTATTGGCAGCATCTGCCACTTCGTCCGCCGTTACGATCCACGGTCCCACGACGGTGAAAGAGTCGTAGGATTTACGCATGACACGCTCTTCCTGGCCGCGCACGGTGATGTCCAGCAGGCAGGCATAGCCGAAAATGTGATCCCAGGCATCCGCTTCGGCGATCTCGCGACCCTGCCGACCCACGATGATGGCGAGCTCACATTCGTGGTGAACGGCTCGCTCGGGCAGGTCGGGCAGCTCGATGGCATCGTGCGGGCCAACCAACGAGGAATTGGCCTTGAGAAAGAAGCCTTTCACGTTGGCAAAGCCGGTAGATTTCATCTCGGTCGCATGATCCACATAATTCACCGGATAGGCGATGAGTTTGTTGGGCCATGGCACCGGGGTTTCGAGCCTGACCTGATCGAGCGCAATACCGGCATCCTGCTGAAGAAACTGCTTTAGCGCGGCGCGGCGCTCCGGAAAATCGCGAATCAGGCGAACGATGCCCATGGGCGGCCATTCGTCGGCTTGTTCGCCGACCAGAGCCGTGATGTCGTGAATGCGATCGTCTGCGACGATGCCGATCTTGCCTTCATTGAAACGGGCGATTTTCATGGGATTCAGGAATAATGGCTTGGGTTCGAAATGGGTTTGGATGGGGCATCAAGGCGCTTCAGGCGGCCTGGCCCGTCACACGACGCAGCACGGCGTCGACATCGTCTGGCAGATCGGCACCGCGCCAGGCCACATGGCCATCAGGGCGCACCAACACGTAGGGCCGCTCGTAGAGCGCCGCCACGCGGGGATCATCCGAGGTTTGCACGCGCAACGGAATACCAAGCTGTTCGGCCGCTTGCTGCAGGGGCACCACGGCGTCGGGATCGCCGGCCGAGGTATCCACCAGCACGAAACCGCTGCCGTCGTACCAGTCGAGGGTGGACCGACCCGGCTCCAGCCAGATGTGCGGCGCGCGGCATCCCGGCCAGGTGGATTGGGTGACGATCCGCGGGTCATCTGGTGGCTCGGGGCTGCCGTCCGGCACGATCACGTCGGAGTCGGCATAGCGATAGCCCAGATGAGTACCTGCCGAATTGAACTGCTTGGCCAGCCAGCGCATCAGCCGGGCGAAGCGTTCGCGCGCCGCGTCACCCTGCGGGCCGGGCTCTTCGAGCTCGACCGTGGTGACCTTCATCATGGCGTCGATGCGGTCTGCATTCGAGGCTGCCTGGATCGTGTTGCGAAAGGCAATGGGGCGACGCTCCCATTCGTAGCTTTCCAGCAGCGCTTCGCCACCCCAGCCCCGCAAGGCCGCGGTGAGCTTCCAGCCCAGATCGAAGGCATCGCCGATGCCGGTATTCATGCCCACACCGCCCGTGGGGCAGAACAGGTGGGCAGAGTCGCCGGCCAGAAACACGCGTCGGTCGCGAAATCGATCGACCACGGATTGATGATGGGCCCAATGCATGACTTGCCGGATCTCGAACGGAAAATCGTGACCCATGGCCTTGCGGATCTCGTCGTGCGGATCCAGGTTCGCAGGGTCTTCGTCGGGATCCAGCAAATAATGCTGGTAGTTCCAGAGATCGCCGCCGTTGATGTTGGTAAACACACCGAAAGCGCCGGGCTTGAACATGAAGCACAGGTTGAAGCGCCCCACCGTGGCGTGTTGCGAGAACTCCGGGCTGTGAAACAGGAAACTCACGTTGCGTCGCATGGCGCCACGGCCCGTGTAGTCGATGCCCAGCGCTGATCGAATCCGGCTACGACCGCCATCGGCGCCCACCAGATATTTCGCCCGCACGTTGCTGCGCTGCCCCGACTGCAGATCCCGAATCACGGCCGACACGCCCTCGGCGTCCTGCTCGAACGACTCGAACTCGTGGCCATAGCGCAAAGCGGCCACGTCGCGCGCTTCCAGCCAGCGGCGCACCACAGGTTCCAGCGCCTGCTGCCCGATCTGCACCTTGAAGTAAGGCGTCCATGCCGACTCGGGCAACTCGGTACGCATCTCGCGATGATGCGCGCGATACTCGTCCGGCGACGGCGAGCGGTGCTTGAAAAAAGCCTGACCCGAGAGGGATGTGGTGAAAACCACCTCATAGCCATGCTGTGTGGGCAAGCCAGCCTCGAGAATATCGTCGTCCAGGCCCAGGCGCCGATACAGCTCCATCGAGCGCGAGCCCAGCAGCGTTGCTCGGGGATGGGCCGTCACTTCCGTTCGCGATTCCACCACCATGGACGTGACGCCCCGAGTGGACAGATCCGCCGCCATGGCCAGCCCGGTCGGGCCGGCACCGACAATCAATACCTCAACCTCATGGTCACGCTCAGACATTGCGACTCCGTGAATAGAACACCGTTCTGCTTTAGCAGAATGATATTCCGCAAAATGCGCGCACGCAAGCACGCCGGCCTTCGCCACGCGAAGATGCTCAACGCCGCCCGTCAGCCAACGTCGGGTGGCAGTGAAGAACGCAAGGCAGCAATGTCGTTCGAACCTGTGATCAGACCGGCGCCACGTCGGGAAACCGCACCCCCGGTGAAACCGATTCCCAGCGCGGATACTTGGTCATCACGCTGGCGAACAGCGGCGACTGCAAGAAGGCATCGAGCCATGCTTGCAGATGCGGCCAGGGTTGCGCGGCAAACCAGTCTTTATCGACGTGCGCAAACTGCCGCACAAAGGGGGCAATGGCAAAATCCGCCAGTGCTGGACGGCTGCCGAACAGCCAGGCGCCACGGGACAGACGCTGGTTGAATGGCTCCAGCCATTGGCATGCGGCCGATCGATGTCCAAGAGGGTCTTCGCCGGGATAGCGCTCCGGATACTTATAGCGGTCGAGATGCACCTTGAAATCGCCGTCGAACATGGCGATGGTGGCCAGCATGGCGTCGAGCGACTCGCGCTCGGGAACAAGCCACGATTGGGGGTCGTTGCGACTCAAGGCCCAGTGCATGATGTCCAGGCTCTGATCGATCACCGCGTCGCCGGCCAGCAGAACCGGCACCGTGCCTTTTGGCGAGGCTTCCAGCATTTCCGCGGGCTTGTGGCGCAGCACGACCTCGCGCAGCTCCACTTCGGTTTGGCTCGCCGCCAGGGCCAGACGCGCCCGCATCGCAAACGGGCAGCGTCGAAACGAATAGAGAATGGGGGGAGAGGTCATCGCGAAACTCCGTGGCGGGGATCGCCTTGCACCCGGCGTGGCGCCGGGTGAGGTTGGCGTCAGATGGCAGGCACGCGCCCGCCGAGCCATTCGAGGTTGGCGCCACGGCCGCTGGAGGGCTGATATTCACAGCCGACCCAGCCCTGGTAGCCGCTGTCGTCGATGGCGCGCAGCACAAAATCGTATCGAATCTCGCCGGTGCCCGGCTCGCGTCGACCAGGAACGTCGGCGATCTGAATGTGGCCTATCCAGGGCAAATGCTCGTGCAGCTGGCGCACCAGATCGCCCTCACTGCGCTGCACGTGATAGACATCCATCATCAGCCGCAGATTGGGGCATGCCAGCCTTTGAATCAGTGCCACAGCCTGCGCCTGGCGAGTGAGCAGATAGCCGGGCCGGTCGAACGGGTTGAGCGGCTCGATGAGGACTTCCAGGCCCTGCTCGTGCGCCAGGCCGCAGGCCTGTTGCAGGCTTTCTTCATACGACTGCCAGGCGTTGTCGAGGCTGCACCCTGCAGCCGGCACACCGGCCAGCACATGCACCCGGGGTCGACCCACCGCAGCGGCGTAATCCACCGCCTGACGCACGGTGGCCAGAAACTCGTCGCGGCGCGTGGCGTCCGCCGCCAGGCCGAAGTCGCCGGCAGATGCATTCCCAGGCCAGGCATTTATGTTGGTACAAATAAGGCCATGCTGTTCGAGATGTTCAGCCAGTTGTGTCGCAGGAATGTCGTAGGGGTACCAGAGCTCAACGGCACGAAAGCCATCGGCGGCGGCAGCGGCAAGGCGCTCCAGCAGGGGCAGGTCAGGATAGAGCAGGCCGAGGTTGGCGGAGAATTTCGGCATGATGGGTGCGAAATCGAGACGGGAAAAGGGTCATGATAGTGGCAAGGGGTGTTGCCGGGGTGAGATGACGACGTCCTTCAGAAGGTGTGGTCGTAATCCACGGTGAGTGGGGCGTGATCGCTGAAGCGTTCGTCTTTGTAGATGCGGGCCTCGCGGGCGTTGGCGGCGATGGCGGGCGTGGCAATCTGGTAGTCGATTCGCCACCCCACGTTCTTGGCCCAGGCCTGGCCGCGATTGCTCCACCAGGTATAGCCCTCGCCCGTGGCTTCGGGGTACAGGCGACGATACACGTCGACCCAGCCCAGCTCCTCGAAAACCCGGGTGAGCCAGGCCCGCTCTTCGGGCAGGAAGCCGCTGTTCTTGCGGTTGCCCTTCCAGTTTTTCAGGTCGATCTCCTGGTGCGCGATGTTCCAGTCGCCGCATAGCACCACGTCGCGACCGCGTCGCGCCAAGTCGGCCAGATGCGCGAAGAAATGTTCCATGAATACATACTTGGCCGCCTGACGATGGTCGCCACTCGAACCCGAAGGCAGGTACACCGAAATGACCGAGAATGCGTCGTACACCAGCTCGATGTACCGGCCTTCGGCGTCGATCTCGGGCACGCCCAGGCCTTCGATCACGTCGCGGGGCTCGCGGCGGGCGTAGATACCCACCCCGCTATAGCCCTTCTTCTCGGCGTAGTGAAAATAGCCCTGCATACCGGCTGGCTGCCGCATCTCGTCGGTCAGGTCGGCGGCCTGGGCCTTGAGCTCCTGCAGGCAGATGAACTCGGCATCCTGCGCGGCAATCCAGGGCAGTACCCCTTTGCGCACCGCCGACCGGATACCGTTGAGATTGAGTGAAATGATGCGCAGCACCGGCAGCTCCTTGGGAACAGGGATCGAAAGACCGGCCGATGATAGCAAGCACCGCCTCTCCCGACCGGCCGAACACCTGCACCCCGATCAACGCCTCTACAATCGGCCCTTGCCCGCCAACCGGCATCACGAGGAACCCGTTTCATGACCGACGCCACCCTGCTCCGCACGGAATTCGTCCGCTACACCATCGATCAGGGCGTGCTGCGCTTTGGCAGCTTCGTCACCAAATCCGGCCGCACCAGTCCTTACTTCTTCAATGCCGGTCTGTTCAACACTGGCGGCACGGTCGACCGCCTGGCCGGCTTCTATGCCGACACCCTGCTGGCCAGTGGTGTGTCGTTCGACATGCTGTTCGGCCCCGCTTACAAGGGGATCCCGCTGGCCACGGCCACCGCCGTGGCGCTGGCCCGGCGAGGGCGCGATGTGCCCTTCGCCTTCAATCGCAAGGAAGCCAAGGATCACGGCGAAGGCGGCAGCCTGGTGGGCGCGCCGCTGCAAGGTCGCGTGGTGATCATCGATGACGTGATCACGGCCGGCACCTCGGTGCGCGAGTCCGTGGATATCATCCGCGCGGCCGGCGCCGAACCGGCCGCCGTACTGATTGCGCTCGACCGCATGGAACGCGCCGGCCAGGATGGCCAGCTCGCGCCGGTGTCGGCCGTGCAGGAAGTGACCGAGCGCTACGGCATGCCCGTGATCAGCATTGCCTCGCTCGACGACATTCTGGCGCTGGCCGAATCCGACGACGCCGGCGCCGTGGCAGCGCACCGCGCTGCCATTCTCGACTACCGCGCCCGCTATGGCACCTTGCGTTCTGCCATGTGACGCAGATAGGCAAGCAGGTCGTCGAGCTCGCCGTCGCTCAGCACATCGGCCGGAAACGCCGGCATCTGGCCTTGCGGCCAGTGGCGCAGGCTGTCGGGGTCGCGGATGTATTGGCGCAGAAATCCGGCGGCGAAATATTCGGTGGGGTTGTGGGGGGTGTTGAGGTCGGGCCCCTTACGGGCGGCACCCTGGCCGTTGATGGTGTGACACACCACGCAGTTCACCTGAAACTGCTGCCATCCGGCCAGCACCCGGGCATCGGCGTCGTTGCCCGGCAGCATGGCCGGAAACCGCTCGGCCAGCGAGGCGGTAACGCGAATCTCTGCGGCCTGGTACGGCCATTGCTCGGGCTTGATGTTGTCGGCCTCGGGCTCGGTCCAGATCACATAGAAGGGCCCCGCGCTGGGCCGGTCGGCGCCCAACGGCGGCCATGGCGCTGCCGGATCTTCAATCGCGAGCCAGGCGCGCGCACCGCCAGGGTGGCTCTGCAACAGGGGTTCGGCCGGCAACTCGGCCACGAAGCCATCGAGCGCGGTGACCTGTACGGTCGCGTCGGGCGGCACGCCGGCGAGCAGCGCGGCCAGCGGCACGGCGCGGTACGTCATGGCCTGAGGATAGGCCGGGTCGCCAACCAGCGCCACATCAGCCACATCGGAACGCGCCAGCAAGGCCTCGGTGGTGTGACGCTCCGTGTGATCGGCGCCCAAGCCCACCACCAGTTCGGCTGCCAGCACCGGCGCCGTCAGCCAAGCCAGCAAGCCGACAAGGCTCGCCACCATCCCTCGAGAAACCCGTGTGTGCCGCATGATCTGCCTCCCGGGCGCCCAGCGCGCCCCCGGCAGCGATACTATGCCGCGGGATCGCGCGCGGCAAGCACGAGGCCACTCGCTGCGTCGACCGAACGTCGCGCCGCCAACGAGAACGCCAGATCAACCGCTTCGTAGAGGCTTTGCGGGTCGGCCACGCCCTGGCCGGCGAGATCCAGCGCCGTGCCGTGATCGACCGACGTGCGCACGTACGGCAAGCCCAGCGTGATGTTCACCCCGTGACCGAAGCTGGCATGCTTGAGCACCGGCAGACCTTGATCGTGATACATGGCCAGTACGGCAGCGTAAGGCGCCACCCGAGCCGGCACGAAGAGGGTATCGGCCGGCAGCGGGCCGTCGAGGGCCATGCCCTCGGCTCGCAGTCGTTCGAGCACCGGCTGGATCACATCGATCTCTTCGCGCCCCAGATGCCCGCCTTCGCCGGCATGCGGATTGAGGCCGCACACCGCGATACGCGGCTGCGGCAGACCAAAATCGGATTGCAGGGCAGCGTGCAGAATGCGCAGCACCTGGTCAAGGCGCGCGGCAGTGAGGGCAGCCGGCACGTCGCGCAGCGCCAGGTGCGTGGTGGCCAGTGCCACACGCAAACCGCCACCGGCCAGCATCATGACCACGCGATCGCGCCCGGCATGCTCTTGAAAGAATTCGGTGTGACCGGTGAAAGGCACGCCGGCATCGTTGATCACACCCTTGTGCACCGGCGCCGTGACGATGGCTTGCGCCTGACCGGCCAGTGCCCGGTCGGCCGCATGCTGCAAGGTTTGCACCACATGGAGCGCATTGGCAGGATCGAGCCGGCCGGGGACCACGGGGTTGGCCAAGGGCGTGTCGAGTACGTCAACACCCGGCAATTGCCGCAGATCGGCAATGGCCAGTCGCCCGGCTTCCTGTGCCAGCCAATCGGCGTTGCCCACCAAAACCAGCCGTTGCGAGCGCTGACGCTGGCGCGCAAAACGCTCGGCGGCCCGCACGGCCAGCTCGGGGCCGATGCCGGCGGGTTCGCCCGTGGTGAGACACACCACCGTCGATACGGCCGCGGCGGATGCCGAACGAGCCCTGCCCTCTGGCTCCGGTTCAGTTGCTGGCTGCACTGTCATCTTGCAAGCGGTTGTCGACAAAGGCCCGCGCGCGCACCATGCTCACCCACTCTTCCCAGGCTGGCTCGAGCCGGCGTTGGAACAGCAGCTGACGGGCCTGCTGACGACGCGTACGTTCGGTGATGTCCTGCACGCGGCGATCTTCAACCAGAATCAGGTGCCAACCGAATTGCGATTCGATGGGCTCGCTCACCTCACCCGGCTCCAGCGCGTTCACCGTCGCCTCGAATGCCGGCACGGTGTCGCCAGGCGATACCCACCCGATGGAGCCGCCCTGCGGCGCCGAGGCGTCTTCGGAGTATTCGCGGGCCAGCGTGGCGAAGTCTTCGCCTTGCCGGATGCGCTGGCGGATCTCGGCCAATTGCTGCTGTGCAGCTTGATCGGAGGTGATGGCGGTGGGACGGATGAGAATATGCCGCACCTGGCTTTGTGTCACGCTGACCGGCCCGGTGTCGGGCAAGGCCTGGGCATTGTCGCCACTTTGCGTCTCGGGCTGCTCACGGTCGACCACCAGGAGCACGTGAAAGCCGGCGCCGCTCTGCACCACCTGACTGATTTGTCCGGCCCCCAGGCCGCGCGTGGCCTCAACGAACAGCTCGGGCCAGCCACCTGTTGGCCGCGCACCGAGGTCACCCCCGCGCAACGCGGCATCGCCATCGGAAGCCGCGGCCGCCACCTGGGCAAAATCGGCCCCACCCGCCACCTGGCGGCGGAGGTCTTCGGCCCGCGCGCGCAACTGCGCGATGGTGTCGGGACCGGAGCCTTCGGGCACCCGCACCAGGATCTGGGCGAGCTGCAGCATGGCATTGGCGTTGGCCGGCCCCGCCGAACCCTGAGCGTCCTGTTCGGCCAGAAAGGCGTCGATTTCGCCTTCGGTGACCACGATGGAGGCGTCGACTTCTTCTTCGCGCAGGCGATTGATGCGGATCTGGCGGTGCAGCTCGCTGCGGTAGGTGGACCAGGTCATGGTCTGCTCCACGGCTTCGCGCAATTGCTCGACCGTGAGGTCGTTTTCTTCGGCGATACGACCAATGGCGGCATCGACCTGATCGTCGGACACCCGGATGCCGGCCCGATCGGCTTCCTGCTCGAGCACGCGATCGGTAATGATGCGCTCCAGCAACTGCGGGCGCATGGCGCTTTCGGGGGGGAGTTCGATGTTCTGCTCGGCAAGCTCGTTGCGTGCCTGCGCCACTTCGGCGTTGAGTTCGCGCCAGGTGATGATGTCGTCGTTGACCACCGCCACGATCGAATCCCCGGGCTGAGCGCCGGGGGTCAGCACGGAATCGGGCGAGGCGGGATCATTGGCGGGCGCTTGCGCCTGCACGGCGCCGCCCAGGCACAGACTGCTCAGCAGCACGATGAGAGACTGGCGCGGAATACGGGGGAACTGCATGCGGAATCGCTCCATGGATGCCAGGCGGGGCAGGCCTGGCGCCGAATCATTCATAACGTTCGAACGGCGTGCCTGGCCGAATGGGCTGGGACACGGGCTGATAGCCCGGGATGTTGCGCCGCAAGGTTTCGAGCGGGTCGGTACCGAGGCTGCCCAAGCCGTTGAGCTCAAGCTGAAAGAATAACGCGGTATTGGACGACTCGCTCGATACCGCATAACGCTGAGCCACGACCCGGGCCGTCCAGCAGCAATCACCAGTGTATTCCACGCCCCCCAGCAATTGGGTGAACCGGCTGTCGCGCATGGAGTAGTCCACCCGACCCACACCGTACCAGTTGCGTGTGAACGGCCACTGCACGGCCAGGCTCACCTGCTCCTGACCGCGCTGCTGGAACGACCGACGAATGTAACGATAGCCGCCATACACGGTCGCCAGACGAGCGGCGTCCCAGCGGGCACTGAACGACGTTTGTTCGAGTCGGTTGATATACGGGTTGTATTGCAGGGTGATCTGGCCACTGAGATCATTGGTGAGCGAGCCCGCCACCTCGAACAGGAAGTCGGAGTTCTCGTTGCTGCGCGGCGCCTCCCCTGGCAGGGTGACGCGCTGGTCGGTGAAATACAGTCGCTGGGCGGCCGACACCCGCGCCCGCTCCACGCCGCTCTCGGCGTCGATCCAGCGGGAGGTGATCGCTGCCGTCAGTTGATTGGCGTTGGCGATGCGATCCCAGCCACCCGAGAACAGGTTTTCGGAGAACAACTGGCTGAAGCCGAAATCGGCAAGTGCCGTGTCGTACACCGGAATGGTGGATTGATCCTTGTAGGGAACATACAGGTAGTACAGCCTCGGTTCGAGCGTTTGCGTCATGGCCCGGCCGAAGAGAGTGTCGTGGCGCTCGAAGATCAAGCCGGTATCGAGCGACACGATGGGCAAGACCCGATTGGCACTGCCAATGTTGTACTCCGTGAGCCCACCCACCGGCGAATCGGAATCGTAATAGAGCGATCGATTGAAGTCGGTACGATAGCTCGAGGCGTGCACCCCCACTTTGGGGGTAATGAACCAGCCCGGCCGAAGTATCGGCCACGAAATCGAGGGATAAATCGAGAACCGGCTGCCTTCTTCGCGTGGCAGGCTCTGCGAGCCGGTGAGCCACTGCGCCCGGCGAAAGCGGGTGAATTCGCCGCGCAAATTGAGATCGATGCCGTTCCAGTCGTAGCGATTACCGGCAAAGGTAAAGCGCGGCAGCATATCGTAGGGCGGCGTGATCGGCTGGTCGGGATCCTGCAGCGTTTGATACTGCACCGGGTTGAGCTGAGCGCGAAACCACGGGTTGGCCCACGACAGCGTGACCGACTGCGGCAGGGTCACGGTGGCGGCGCGATCGAGGGCCACCGCCGAAAAATCCCGGAAATAATCGTCGTCCGAGGCGCGCTGCAGATCCCAGCCCAGCCCGAAACCGCCCGGCAGCACCTGCTGGTGTCGCGCGCTGTAGAACCAGCGACCGCCGTCTTCGCGTTCGCGATCGTGCGGCATCCAGGTGCCATTGAGCTGCCCCTGGAAAGTGGGCCGCAGATAGCGGAATTCGGCGCCCAGTTGCACACCACGACGCGCATAGACCGAGGGATACAGTGTGGCGTCGTAGTTGGGGGCCAGGTTGAAGTAATACGGCAGTGTGAATTGCACCCCGCTGCGGCTGGTCACGCCGAACGTGGGCGGCAGGAATCCCGACTTGCGGGCTTCGCTCAGCGGAAACGACAGATAGGGCGACCCGAGAATGGGCACCCCCTTGAAATACACCACGCTGTTGCGAGCCACCCCCTGATCGGCGTCGAAATCGAGATCGATTTGATCCGCCTGCAGATACCAGGCAGGATCGGGACAGGGGCACCCCGTGTAGCGCACGCCGTACAACCGGGTTTCGGTGCGGCTGACGAATTCGGCCCGCTCGGCCTGGCCACTGCCGCCCGTGGCGGCCACGTAGAAATCGGGATTGTCGAAAAACCCGGATTCGTCGCCGAGATCCAGGCGCAACGACGGCCCTGTGACCACGCTCCCGGCGCGCAGCAGGCGCACATTGCCACTGGCGTCGAGCACCTCGGTGACCCGGTCGTAATCGATGCGGCTGCCTTTGAGAATGACGTCGTTGCGCCGCACCTCGGCCTCGCCTTCGAGCAGCACGCGGTCGTCGGGGTCGCCCTGAAGCGAACGGCTGCGCGTAAACACGGGCAACCGGTTGGCGTCGACCTCGGGATGCAACTGCAGGCGCGACGACTCGCGCAACGTGCTGATCGGCGCAGATGCGTCGTCGCGCGCCTGTCCGTGAGCGGACGGCACAACAACGCCGGCGAGCAGCGCCGCCGCGAGAACGTTCTGGAGAAACTCGGGCACGAGGCGTGTGAACAACAAAAAATGAAACGCCCGACGGCAGGGCGTCGGGCCGGCAGCCACGATGGGCGATGCGGAAGATTATCATAGGCGCTCGCGCCGGACACCCGTGGGCCGACGGCGCGTCGCTCCCCGTTTTTACCCATCGCCCGGAATTTGCCCGATGACCGTTGCCGACCCCCGCCTCCCTGCCCTGCGCGAATGGCTCGCCACTCAGCAAGACGCGCTGCAGGCCGATCTCTCCTCCTTGCGCCCGGCCTCGGCCGACGCGAGCTTCCGTCGGTATTTCCGCATCGATACGGCCCATGGCAGCCGGGTGATCATGGACGCCCCACCGCCTCAGGAGTCCACCCAGGCGTTCGAGCAAATGGCCCGCTGCCTGCACTCGGCCGGGCTGCGCGTGCCCGAGATCCTGGCCAGCGAACCCGAGCAGGGCTTTCTCGTGCTCACTGATCTGGGGCCACAGAGCTTCTACGACGCCCTGCAGGTCGACCCGCGTCCCAGCGACGCCCAGGTCCATGGCTGGTATATGGCCACTCTCGACAGCCTGATCCGCATGCAGCGCGAGGCCCGCTGCGAGCCGTTGCCGGAGTACGACACCGAACGCATGCTGGCGGAACTCGAACTGTTTCCCCAGTGGTACATCGAGCGGCATTGCGGCCACACCCTCAGCGAGGGCGAGCGCCAGATGCTGCGCCAAACGTTCGATCAACTGGCCACCCGGCTTGCAGCCCAGCCTCGCGTGCTCGTGCACCGCGATTTTCATTCGCCCAACCTCATGGTGCCGCTGGGCGACGACCCGCGCCCGGGCGTGCTCGATTTTCAGGATGCCGTGCGCGGCCCGATCACCTACGACCTGGCCAGCCTGCTGATGGACGCCCGCACCACCTGGGACGAAGCTCAGCAACTCGATTGGGGCATCCGCTATTGGGAGGCCGCACGCAAGGCCGGCCTGCCCGTGCCAGACGACATTGCCACCTTCCATGCCGACTGGGAGTGGATGGGCCTGCAGCGCAATCTGCGGATTCTGGGTGTGTTTGCCCGTCTGAATCACCGCGACGGCAAGCCGCAGTATCTCGCGCACATGCCGCGCGTGCTCGGCTATGTGTACCAGTCGGCGGGGCACGACGACCGTTTCCGGCCGCTATTGAAGCTGCTCGATCGCCTCGCGCCCCCGAATGCCGAGACCGCGGCGCGCGCCGCCATGGGCCTGGCCCGTTCATGAGGGCCATGATTCTCGCCGCTGGCCGCGGCCAGCGCATGCGGCCTCTCACCGATCACACACCCAAACCGCTGCTGCCGGTGGCCGACAAACCGTTGATCGAATGGCATCTGGAGCGCCTGGCCGAGGCGGGCATTCACGACGTCGTGATCAACCACGCATGGCTGGGCGAACAATTGGAAACCGCGCTGGGCCATGGCGAGCGCTGGAGCCTGCGCATTCATTGGTCGGCCGAGCCCGCCGGTGGCCTGGAAACCGCCGGCGGCATCGCTCGCGCCCTGCCCTTGCTGGGGCCGGATCCGTTTCTGGTGATGAACGGCGACATCTGGTGCGACTGGCACCCGCGCCAGGCGCCAGCCCTCACCCGCGATTCCGCTTCTCAGGCCTGGCTGCTGCTGGTGGACAATCCACCGCACCACCCGGAGGGCGATTTCTGGCTGAATCAGGATGACGCCGTGCACGCGGCACCACCCACGTCGGCGGCGGCCCCCTTGCCACGCCTCACCTTTGCCGGCATTGGCGTGTATCAACCGGAACTGTTCACCGGCCTCCCGGCCGACGCCAGCGCCCCGTTGGCGCCCCTGTTGCGCCAGGCCATGGCTCGCAATAGGGTGATCGGCAGCCGGCACCACGGGCAGTGGGTGGATGTGGGGACGCCGGAGCGTCTTCGGGCGTTGGAGGCGGAGGTGCGCGGGGTGAGGTAGTTGCGCTCAGGTAGGGCATGGAGGTCCCGGATACCGTCCGGGCGCGAAGCGCCCGGCGGTATCCGGATGACGTCGCTCGATGGGGCGCGGGGCGCCCGGCGGTATCCGGGATGACGGGGCAGTTACACGGCGGCGAGGGCGCGGTCGAGATCGGCGAGGAGGTCGTCGATGTGCTCGATACCGAGCGACAGCCGCACCATGTCTTCGCTCACGCCGGCCTTCTTCAGCTCATCGGCATCCAGTTGGCGATGCGTGGTGGAGGCCGGATGCGTGGCCAGCGACTTCGCGTCACCGATGTTGACCAATCGCGTGAAGAGCTCCAGGGCATCGAGGAAGCGAGCGCCTGCCTCCCGCCCCCCTTCCTTCAGGCCAAAGGACAGGATGCCCGACGCCTTGCCGTTCATGTAGCGCTGCACCAGCGCATGATCGGGATGATCGGGCAATCCGGCGTAGTTCACCCAACCCACCTTGGGGTGATCGCGCAGGTGCTGCGCCACCACCAGGGTGTTTTCGCAGATGCGGTCCATGCGCAGCGCCAGCGTCTCGATGCCCTGCAGGATGAGAAAGGCGTTGAACGGCGACAGCGCGGCGCCCGTGTTGCGCAATGGCACCACACGAGCGCGCCCGATGAACGCCGCCGCGCCCAACGCCTCGGTGTACACCACGCCGTGGTACGACACATCGGGCTCGTTGAGACGCTTGAAGCGCTCTTTGTGTTCGGCCCACGGAAACTTGCCGCTGTCGACAATCACGCCCGCCACGGTGGTGCCATGTCCGCCCATGTATTTGGTGAGCGAATGCACCACGATGTCGGCGCCATGCTCGATCGGCCGGCACAAATACGGACTGGGCACCGTGTTGTCCACGATGAGGGGCACACCTTTTGCGTGAGCGATTTCGGCCAGCTTGGCCAAGTCGGTGACGTTGCCCAACGGATTGCCGATGGATTCGCAGAACACGGCCTTGGTGCGATCGTCGATCAGGCGGCCGAACGACTCGGGGTCGGAAGGGTCGGCAAAACGGGTTTCGATGCCCATCTGCGGCAAGGTGTGGGCAAACAGGTTATAGGTGCCGCCATAGAGCGTACTCGACGACACGATGTTGTCGCCCACCTCGGCAATGGCCTGGATGGCATACAGGATGGCCGACATGCCCGAGGCCACGGCCAGCCCGGCGATGCCGCCCTCCATGGCCGCCACGCGCTTCTCGAGCACGTCGTTGGTCGGGTTCATGATGCGCGAATAGATATTGCCCGGCACCTTGAGATCGAACAGGTCGGCGCCGTGCTGGGCACTGTCGAACGAGTAGGCAACGGTCTGGTACACAGGCACGGCCACCGCATGGGTGGTGGGTTCGGGTGTGTAGCCGGCGTGCACGGCAAGGGTTTCGAGCTTCATCGGATGTCTCCTGGCAATGGGCAAAGAGCCGGCAGCGCATCGACCGGCCCTGAAAAACGACTGATTATGCCTGCTGTGCCAAGGGCTGCACAGGCAAGCGAGCCATGAGCTCATGCCCTGGCGTGATATGCCGGGCCAGGCGGTGCGTCGCCCACGCCCCGGATCGGCAACAGCACCGATCAGCCGCCGTGGTACGCTTTCCGCCACTCTCCCGTCCCCTCGGGATACCGACGTCTTTCTTCAGCCAACATGCCTATCCCCGCCCACGACATCACGCCCTTTCGTCAACGCCGGGAGCGTCTGCTGCAGCAAATGCGCGATCTGGGTGGCGGCATCGCCATTCTGCCCACGGCGCCCCAGGCCATGCGCAACCGCGACGCCGACTACCCCTACCGGCACGACAGCCACTTCTATTACCTCACCGGCTTTGCCGAGCCCGACGCCTGGCTGGTGCTGGTGGCCAACGACGACACTGCGCGCAGCATTCTGTTCTGTCGCAACAAGGATATCGCTCGCGAGATCTGGGACGGCTACCGCTTTGGCCCCGAAGCCGCCGCCGAGGCTTTCGGCTTCGACGAAGCCTGGCCGGTCGAAGAGCTCGACGTGCGCCTGCCCGAGTGGATCGCCAATCAATCCCAACTGTTTGTGCCCCTGGCCGACAACGCGAGCTTCGACGCACGCCTGCGTGGCTGGCTCGAGGCCACCCGTCGCCTGGCCCGGGCCGGGCAAACCGTGCCCGAGCGCAGCATCGATCTGCTGGCACTCCTGGCCGAAATGCGACTGATCAAAGACGAGCATGAGCTTGCCTTGCTGCGCCGGGCGGGCGAGATCTCGGCCGCGGGTCATCGGCGGGCCATGCGCTGCGCCCGACCGGGGCTGCGCGAGTACCACATCGAAGCCGAATTGCTGCACGAGTTTCGCTGGCAAGGCGCTCAGGCGGTGGCCTACAACTCGATCGTGGCCACCGGCGCCAACGCCTGCGTGCTGCACTACCGCGCCGGCGACACCGAGCTGCGCGATGGCGACCTTCTGCTGATCGACGCCGGTTGCGAATACGACAGCTATGCCGGCGACATCACCCGCACCTTCCCGGTCAATGGCCGCTATACCGGGCCGCAACGCGCGCTGTACGACCTCACCGTGGCCGCCCAGGAGGCAGCCATCGCTGAAACCCGTCCGGGTCAGTCGTGGAACGCGCCGCATGAAGCCGCCGTGCGCGTGCTGGCCCAGGGCATGCTCGACGAAAAACTGCTCAAGGGCAGCCTCGATGGCGTGCTGGAGTCGGGCGACTACGCCCGCTTCTACATGCACCGCACCGGCCACTGGCTGGGACTGGACGTGCACGACGTGGGCGACTACCGGCGCCGCGACACCGACGGCCAGCGGCGCTGGCGTGCCTTGCAACCGGGCATGGTGCTCACCATCGAACCGGGGATCTACGTGCGTCCCGCCGACGACGTACCCCGAGCCTTCTGGAACATCGGCATTCGCACCGAAGACGATGCCGTGATAACCCCCGACGGCTGCGACCTGATCACGCGCGACGTTCCCGTCGCCGCCGATGAGATCGAAGCCATCATGCGCGACGGGCGTTGAGCCGCCTTCGCGCCCCTCTCAGCCTCGCCGCCATGACCGCCGCTCCTCCCGACACGGACATCACCATTCTGGGTAGCGGCCCGGTGGCCGGCGCCCTGGCGCTGCTGCTGGCGCGAGCGAGCCCCGAACCGGCCCGCCTTCGCCTGTGCCAGCAGGCCGCGCCCCCACAACCGGCCGACCAGAGCGATACGCACCGCGTGATGCGCACGATCGCGCTCAACCATGGCAGCCGTACCCTGCTCGAACCCCTGGGGGCCTGGCCCGCCCAGGGCGCGGCGATCCACACCATCCACGTGTCGCAGCGAGGCCGACTGGGTCGCACGGTGATCCGCCACGAAGATTTCGACGTACCCGAGCTCGGCACCGTGCACCCCTGGCAGCAGGTGCTGGCGGCGCAGGAGCCGCCACTGGCCAAAAGTGGCATCACCTGGCAACGCGGCGACAAGGCGGTGGTGGTCGCCGAGCACGACGATCATGTAGTTCTGGCGCAGGGCAACCTCACCTGGCGGAGCCGCGTGGTGATCCAGGCCGACGGTCGCGTCGAAGGCCCGGCGGCGAATCGTCGTGAACGCCCCTACCCGCAAGCGGCCGTGCTGGCTACCGTTACGGCAGACTTGCCACAACCCGGCTGGGCCTGGGAGCGCTTCACGCGCGAAGGGCCGCTGGCCTTGCTGCCGGTACACACCGGCGGTTCGCCCGGCAGCATGCCGGCCACCTACAGCCTGGTGTGGTGCTGCCGACCCGACACCGCGGCTGCCTTGTGCGAGGCCAACGACGCCGAATTCGCCCGCCAGCTCAATGCCACATTCGGTCACCGCCTCGGATGGCTCGCCCCCGCCGGCCCTCGCCAGCAGCAAGCCCTCACCCTGCGCTGGCAAGCTTCGGTACTGCAGGGACGCCGGCTGGCGATCGGCAATGCGGCGCAAACGCTGCACCCGGTGGCAGGCCAGGGGCTCAACCTCGGGCTGCGCGATGCCGCCCAGCTGGCCCATGCCCTCGGTCCCTGGCTGGCGCAACCCGACACCTCGCCCGACCCTCTGTTACGCCGATTCGTCGAGCGGCGGCGCAGCGATCGGCGCCTGACCATCGCCGTCACCGATCTGTTGCCCCGCATCTTCGCCACCGGCTTTCCCCCCGTGGAGCACGCCTGCGGCCTGGCCCTGCTCGCCCTCGACACCCTGCCCGGGCTGCGTCGCCCGCTGGCTCGCCATCTGATGCTCGGACTGCGCAGCTGACAGCGGCGGGGGTACAATCCCCGGCGATCCCCTTGAAACACCCGCAACCGCCACATAGGCGGGGCGGGTTGTCGTCTTTCCTACCCATGAACATCGGCCCCTGGCAATTGCCCAACCCCGTGTTCGTCGCGCCCATGGCCGGCGTCACCGATCGCCCGTTCCGACAACTCTGCCGGCGCCTGGGTGCGGGTCATGCCGTGTCCGAAATGGCCGCCAGCAATCCCAAGCTGTGGCAGAGCGTCAAAACCTCGCGGCGCCTCGATCACGAGGGCGAAAGCGAGCCGGTGGCGGTGCAGATTGCCGGCTCCGACCCCGACATGATGGCCGAAGCCGCCCGTTTCAATGTGGCCAAGGGGGCACGCATCATCGATATCAATATGGGCTGTCCGGCCAAGAAGGTGTGCAACGCCGCCGCCGGCTCTGCCCTGTTGCGTCACGAAGATCTCGTGGCGCGCATCCTCGAAGCGGTGGTCGAGGCCTGCAGGCCCCTGGGGGTGCCCGTCACCCTCAAGACACGCACCGGCTGGGATCGCGAACACCGCAACGTGCTGCGGGTGGCCCGCCGTGCCGAAAGCATTGGCATCGCCGCGCTCGCACTGCACGGTCGCACACGCGCCGATCTCTACACCGGCGAGGCCGAATACGACACCATTCGCGAGGTCAAGGCCGCGCTGCAAATCCCGGTCATCGCCAACGGCGACATCGACTCCCCCGAGAAAGCCCGGGCGGTGCTCGAGTTCACCGGTGCGGATGCCGTGATGATCGGTCGGGCAGCACAAGGACGGCCGTGGATCTTCCGCGAAATCGTGCACTATCTGAACACCGGCGATCATCTGCCCCCGCCCGAATGGGCCGAGTTGCGCGACCTTCTGCTGGCGCACCTCGACGATCACTACCGCTTTTACGGTGAACACACCGGCGTGCGCAGCGCCCGCAAACACATTGGCTGGTACCTGGGCAAACTGCCCGGCGGCGCCAGCCTGTGCGCCCATATCAATCACATTCAAACAACCCGGGCCCAATGGCAGGCCATCGCGCAATGGTTCGACCAGGCGCAGGATGCCGGCCCGCTGGCCGCCTGACCGCATGAACAAACAACCCACTTCCCTCGAAGAATGCGTCCACGCTCAACTGGACCGCTACTTTGAAGATCTCGACGGCGAAACTGCCGCCGGTATCTGGCACATGGTGATCGCCGCCGTCGAACGACCCATGCTCGAAGCCATCTTGCAACGCACGGGCGGCAACCAGTCGCGTGCCGCCGAAATGCTGGGCATCAATCGCAATACCCTGCGCAAGAAGATCGAGCAGCACGGCGTCGACCCCCACCCACCCGGTGCGGGTCACTGAGCCTGTCGCCAGTCACCTTTCCATTTTTGCGAGCCCCCCATGTCTGTGCAACGCGCCCTGATTTCCGTTTCCGACAAAGCCGGCATCGTCGACTTTGCCCGTGCTCTCGCCGCCCGCGGCGTGCAACTGCTGTCGACCGGCGGCACGGCCCGCCTGCTGGCCGACTCCGGCCTCAACGTACAAGAGGTGGCCGACTACACCGGTTCGCCCGAAATCCTCGACGGCCGCGTCAAAACGCTCCATCCCAAGGTGCATGGCGGCCTGCTGGCGCGCCGCGACTCGGCCGAGCACCTGCAAACTCTCGAAGACCACGGCATTGGCCGCATCGACCTGCTGGTGGTCAACCTGTACCCGTTTCGGCAGACCATCGCCAAACCGGATTGCACTTTTGCCGATGCGGTTGAGAACATCGACATCGGCGGCCCGGCCATGCTGCGCGCTGCCGCCAAGAATCACGGCACCGAGGTCGGTGGCGTGACCGTGGTGATCGACCCGGCCGACTACCACCGCGTACTGCAAGAGATCGACCAGCACGGCATGCCCTCGTATGGGCTGCGGCTGGAGCTGGCGGCCAAGGTGTATGGCCATACCGCGGCCTACGACGGTGCCATTGCCAACTATCTCAGCGCGATTGCGCAGGCGCCCGCGCCCGACGCGGTGCCCACGCGCGACACCTGGCCGCAAACCCTCACCCTGCAGATGCGGCGCCATCAAACCATGCGCTACGGTGAGAATCCTCACCAGTCGGCCGCGTTCTATACCGACTCAGGCACGCCGGCCGGGTTGCTGGCCAACTATCGTCAGCTACAGGGCAAAGAGCTGTCGTACAACAATATCGCCGATGCCGATGCCGCCTGGGAGTGCGTGCGCACCTTCGAATCGCCCGCCTGCGTGATCGTGAAGCACGCCAACCCCTGCGGTGTGGCGCTTGGCATCAGTGCCCTCGAGGCCTACCGGAAAGCCTTCAAGACCGACCCCACCTCCGCCTTTGGCGGCATCATTGCCTTCAATCGTCCGGTGGATGCCGCCACGGCCCAGGCCATCGTCGAGCAACAGTTTCTCGAAGTGCTGCTGGCGCCCGCCTACGATGGGGGTGCACTTGAAGTTCTGGCCGGCAAGAAGAACGTGCGCGCCCTCGAAGTGCCGTATGGCCAGGGAGCCAACGCGTTCGACGTCAAGCGCGTGGGAGGCGGCTGGCTGGTGCAGGAGCCCGACGGGGGCAACCTCTCGGTGCGCGACCTCAAGGTGGTCACCGAACGCAAGCCCACCGAAGCGCAACTGGCCGATCTGCTGTTTGCCTGGAAGGTCGCCAAGTACGTCAAGTCGAACGCCATCGTATTCGTCGGTGATCACATGACCCTCGGCGTCGGCGCCGGGCAGATGAGCCGTATCGACTCCGCCCGCATCGCCAGCATCAAGGCCGAGAACGCCGGCCTGTCGCTGCAGGAATCGGCGGTGGCATCCGACGCCTTCTTCCCCTTCCGCGATGGCCTCGACGTGGTGGCCGAGGCTGGCGCCACGGCCATCATTCAGCCGGGCGGCAGCATCCGCGACGACGAAGTGATCGCCGCGGCCAACGAGCGTGGCCTCACCATGGCCTTTACCGGCATGCGCCACTTCCGCCATTGAACGCCAACCCGAAGGCCGCCACACCCACGCCGCGCTTGCGCATCCTCGGCGTCGACCCAGGGCTGCGCCGCACCGGCTTTGGACTGATCGACGTGCAGGGGGTGCAGCTGCAGTACGTAGCGAGCGGCACCATCGCAGCGCCCGCCGACCAGCCCCTGCCGGCTCGCCTGAAGATCATCTTCGACGGGCTGCGCCAGATCATCCGGCAATCGCAACCCACCGTCGCGGCCCTCGAGAAGGTGTTCGTCAACGTCAACCCGCAATCCACCCTGCTGCTTGGGCAGGCTCGCGGCGCGGCCCTGTGCGGCCTGGCCGATGGCGGCCTGGCGGTGCACGAATACACCGCCCTGCAGATCAAGAAGGCCGTGGCCGGCACCGGCCGCGCCGCCAAACCGCAGATTCAGGAAATGGTGCAATACCTGCTTCGGCTCAGCGGCGCCCCCGCGGCCGATGCCGCCGACGCCCTGGCCTGCGCCATCTGCCACGCCCACAGCGCACCGCTCACGCAGCGGCTGGGACAGCAACTGGGTGAGCCCGGCGCCGCGGCGCCACGTCAACGGCGCGGACGGTTGTCGGTGTAATCACTCGCGTGCCAGCAAGCGCCGAGCACGTTCAATGACTGGCGCATCGATCATACGACCGTGCAGTCGCACAGCACCGAGCCCTTGAGCCGATGCCGTGTCGGCAGCCTCCACAACCTGGCGAGCCCAGGACAGAGCAGCCTCACTTGGCGAGAACGCCTGGTTTATTTCCGCCACCTGGCGGGGATGCACGCAAACACTGCCCGTGAAGCCGATGCTTTGCGCCAACCTGGCCAGACTCGCGAAGCGCTGCATATCATCGAGGTCGGCAACGCTGCCCGGCAAGCCAAAGCAGGCCAAATCGAACGCGCGCGCCGCATTGGCAACATTCTGTGCCGCCCACAGCATGCCGGGTGGCTCCGGATCGACGCCCATGGCGGTTGCGTAATCTTCGGCACCAAAACCCAGACCTGCCAACCAGGGGTGAGCAGTGGCAATGGATTCGAGTCGCAACAAGGCGAGTGGCGTCTCGATCAAGGCGACGATGTCAATGGGGTCGGCACTCGGGCCCGCATGCCGTCTCACGGCCTCAGCCAACGCCAACACGGCTCCTGCCGATTCGACCTTGGGCAACAACAGGCCCTGAATCCGGCTCAGCGGCAGTGATGCCACATCCTGTATCAGCGCTTCCGGCTCGGCATTGATCCGAACCAGCACACGGGAGTCTGCACCGACCATTTCAACAGCCCCATTCAGCGCTTTGCGCGCCTCATCCTTTCGGTCAGGTGCGATGGAGTCTTCGAGGTCGAGCACAAGCGCGTCGGCACGCCGCGTCGAGGCTTTTGCGAGCAACCGGTCGGCGAGCACAGGCACGAACAACATGGACCGAACGCGGTTCAACCACATCGGATAACCCCTTCACTCTGCAGCTCAACAATTTGCTTCTGAGTGAAGCCGAGCTCCTGCAAGATTGATGCCGTCTGTTCGCCGATTGCGGGCGCCGTCCGGCAGATTTCGCCTGGGGTTCGATCCAGTCGAGGGGTCACGGCATGCATGAGGGGACCTTGTGATCGCTCCGGGCTGACGTAGCACCCTCGCTCGCGGACATGCGAATCACGCAACAATTGTGCGGGATCGTACACGGGCCCGATGGTTACACCGTGGCTACGGAATCGCTCCAAACAGACGTCGAGATCCATCTCACATATGACATCGGCGATAAGTCGGGTGAGCTCATCGTCGCGATCAAGTCGCCCCGAGTTGGTTGCGTACTCTGGATCATCGAGCAATTCCGGGTGCCCTATCACTTCGAACACTTTGCGTGCCATCGAGTCGGTGGAACCCGACAGGGCAACCCAACGACCATCCCGACAACGGAATACCCCTCGTGGCGAAGCGATCTTTGCGGTGGGATCAGGCAAACGTCCTGTCGCCGCATGTAGAGTGGCATCGGGCCCCATAATGGCCAGCATGGGTTCGAGCAGTGACAGATCGATCACCTGTCCCTTCCCGTCTCCCGATTCCACTTCGCGTACCGCTGCCAACGTGGCGAATGCTCCGGTCAATCCGGCCACCATGTCGGCCAGTGCCATGTTGGGCAACACCGGCGTTCCTCCCTGCGTATGCTTGTGAGCAAAGCCGGAGAAGCCCTCGATCAAGCTACCGAAGCCAGGGAGGTCTCGGTAGGGGCCCGACTGGCCCCAGCCCGAAAGTCGCACGATGACGAGCCGCGGATTCACAGCATGCAACTCCTCCGGAGCCAAACCCATCGTTTCCAGCGTTCCCGGGCGAAAGCTTTCGATCAACACGTCGGCCTTGCCGGCCAGCCGCTTTATCAGCGGCAGAGATTCCGGCTTTCGAAAGTCGACGGCAAGACTTCGCTTGTTCCGCCCGTATACCTGCCACCAGGCGTCAAGGGTCTCGCCATCATCAAGCGAATCGCGCCAATGACGCAGCGTATCGCCACCTCGAAGCGACTCCACCTTGATGACATCAGCACCGAAGTCGGCCAACTGCAATGACAGCATGTTGCCAGCCACCAGCCGGGACATGTCCAGCACATGAATGCCTCGCAATGGTCCGCCCGGTCGCGGGGCGTTTGTAACAGCTCGCGACTCCTGCCTATCGTGTTGGCCGTCCGGCATCATTGCACCTGAATATCCAACTGCTGGATGGTGTCTTTCCAGACTGGAGCTTGTGCCTTGAATGACTCGGCAAACTCGTCGCTCGACATTTGCAGGATATGTGTCTGAAGCTCTTCGAATCGCTGGATCAGGTCGGGGTCCGCCAGCGCATCCGCGACCGCCGACTGCACCGCGGCAACGGCCTCGGTGGGGACGTCATTTCGTGCAAAGATCCCTCCCAGAACACCGATAGGCACCCCTGGATATCCCGCTTCAGCCAACGTGGGTACATCCGGCAGGGAGTCCACCCTTTCATCGCCCGTCACGGCCAAAGCGCGCAACTGACCAGGTTGAATATGACGCGTGGAGGCCGTGAGCGAATCAATGGCGAACAGCACGCGCCCAGCCATCAAATCTGTGATCGCAGCACTGCTGCCCCGATACGGCACATGGGTGGCTTCCACACCTGCGCGCTGCAAGAACATCTCGGACCCCAGATGTGTCATTGCGCCCAGACCGGTGGAGGCAAAAGCTTCTTCACCGGATTTCAGGCGCTCCACGAGTTCCGCTACAGAATTCGGTGAGTCTTCGTCATCGTCGACCAGCAGGACGAACGGGGCGTTCAGTACCGGCGCCACCGGGAGAAAGTCATCGATCGAGTACTGAGCCGAGTCATTCAGTTCAGGAATAATCAGTAGCGGCGCTGTCGAGGAGAAGAGCATGGTGTACCCATCGGGGTCGTCCTGAAGGACCGACTGATGGCCGACGATGCCCCCTGCCCCGGGACGATTGGCAACGACCACAGGCTGGCCAAGACTTGGCGCCATATGATTGGCAAGCAGGCGCGAAATGATGTCGCTGCCCGAGCCGGTTCCCTGCGGAACGACCAGTGTGACTGGTCGCTCGGGCCAATCGGCAGCGAAAGCAGCCGGCGCCCCGACAAGCATCAAACTCGACAAGGCAGCGAGACACTTATGATGAAAAACGGAATACATTGCAGACCCCCCTTGGTGTGATAGTGGGGCTATCCTATTTCGAATTTACATGCTACGTCAACTTTTGCCATGACAGATAATTCGCGAACCGTCGCCCCACCTCGATCTTCTCCGGAGCAAGTCGCGACACACGAGCCCGAACACTTGATCACTTTTCGCGTCTCCGTGCTAGCGCAGCTTTTGTCACGAACCATCGATGCGTCTGTGAGGGAGGATCTGGATCTGACCAGCCGCCAATGGCGTGTGTTGGTCGTGCTGAACCGTCTGGGTTCCGCTACCTCCGGGGATGTGGCCCGCATGGCCAATTTCGATCAAAGTCAGGTAAGCCGCGTGGCACAAGAGCTGATGAAGAAAGAACTTCTGATCCAGGCCCCTGACGCCATCGACCGACGAAAACAGATCCTGACATTGACCCCGGCCGCTCTGGAGTGTCTTGCGCGTGGCATCCCGGCCTCACTTGAGCGCGAGCGCCGCCTGCGTCAACGGTTGAGCGAGACGGAATATGCATCGTTTTGTCGGGCACTTGAGGTATTGGGCGATGAAGCCCACACGATTCTTGCCGAACGCGCCAGTCGCGCGGCACGCTGATTCTTCACTGCACTCGCCAACGGCGCGGGCGGTTGTCGGTGTAAGCAGCCTTTGGCATCGGTGCAACACCTCATTGGGCAATCACGGATACATCACGTATCCTCACACCCCTGCGCCCGCTCCCCAAGACAAACCACAAGTCACGAGCGCAACTCCGGCACTCGCGGGCGAGCTGCCGGCGCCGTGGCAATGATCGAGGAGTCTCCGCATGGCCAAAGCGCCCGAGGATCCCCACGCACCCCAGGAAGACCCCAACGGCATTCCGCCACCGAGTGGTCCCGCCAACCTGATCGACACCGACTACGTCATCGGCCAGGACAACATCCGTCGCAAGATCCTCTTCCCCTTCGACATCCACGGCAAGGTGTTCATCATTTCGGCGCTGGTCGCCGTGTTGTTCGTGGTGCTGGCATTGGCGCTGCAGGATCAGGTGGAGCCGCTATTCAGCGGGTTGCGCGATTGGCTCACGGAGCACATGGCCTGGTTCTTCATTCTGGCCGGCAACATCTTCGTTTTGGTGTGTATCGGCCTGATCCTGTCGCCATTGGGTCGGGTTCGCCTGGGCGGACGCGATGCGGTGCCCGATTTCAACTATGCGGGCTGGTTCTCGATGCTGTTTGCCGCTGGCATGGGTATCGGGCTGATGTTCTATGGCGTGGCCGAACCGATGTCGCACTTTACGGCCGCGATGGATGGCGTCACGATCGGTGCGGATGGCGTTCGCACCGATTGGGCACCTCTGGGCGGCGCGGCTGGCGATGCCACCGAGGCAGCTCGCCTGGGCATGGCCGCCACCATCTATCACTGGGGTCTGCACCCTTGGGCCATCTACGCCATTGTGGCGCTGGCGCTGGCGCTGTTTTCGTTCAACAAGGGCTTGCCGCTCAGCATCCGCTCCATCTTTTATCCCTTGTTGGGTGAGCGGGTGTGGGGCTGGCCCGGCCATGTGATCGATATCCTGGCGGTATTTGCCACTCTGTTTGGCCTGGTGACGTCGCTTGGCCTGGGCGCCGAGCAGGCGTCTGCCGGCATGGAGTACCTGTTCGGCGTGCCCGACACCGACACCAGCAAAGTGCTCCTGATCGTGGTGATCACGGCCATCGCCCTGCTCTCGGTACTGGCCGGGCTAGACAAGGGCGTGCGCCGGCTCTCCGAAATCAACCTCACCCTGGCCGTGCTGCTGCTGCTGTTCGTCATTATCGCAGGGCCCACGCTGGCCATCATCACCGGCTTCTTCACGAACCTGTTCGCCTATGTCGAGTATTTTCCGGCGCTGTCGAATCCGGTAGGGCGCGATGACGTCAACTTCAGCCAGGGGTGGACGGCCTTCTATTGGGCCTGGTGGATCAGCTGGTCGCCTTTCGTGGGCATGTTCATCGCCCGCGTGAGCCGCGGCCGCACGGTACGCGAATTCCTCATCGCCGTGCTGCTGGTGCCCGCGCTGGTGTCGGTGCTGTGGATGACGGCTTTTGGCGGCACGGCCATCTCCGGGCTCGTCAACGAAGGCATCACCAACGTGCAGAACGCCGACCTCGACCTTCAGCTGTTCGTCATGCTGGGCGACCTGCCGCTCGCCTCCATCACGTCGTTTATCGGTATCGTGCTGGTGGTGGTGTTCTTCATCACGTCGTCCGACTCCGGCTCGCTGGTGATCGACACCATCACGGCAGGCGGCAAGGTCAACGCGCCGGTACCGCAGCGCGTGTTCTGGGCCATCATCGAAGGGGTGATCGCCATCGCCCTGCTGCTGGGCGGTGGTCTGGTTGCCCTGCAGGCCATGGCCGTGTCTACCGGCCTGCCGTTCACGCTGGTTCTGCTGGCCGGCTGCTTTGCCATTGTGAAGGGCTTGATGTCCGAGCCCCGCTGATCATGGCAACCGCGTTCCGCCTGGCACAGGCGAAACGCGGTGCAGCCCGCAGCACACACCTGAGGAGCCGGCACCCGAGCCCCTCGGGCCAGCCAACCCAGCCTAGCACCAGAGTGAGGCCAGCGCTTTCTCGCGCAGGCGATGATGCGCCGCTTGCGCCTGCAGCAGCTCGGCCGTGGCCAGCGCATCCATCAGCGCATGATGTGCGCCATACACCGGCAGATGGTAGCGGCTACGGCAATCGGCCAGGCGCAACGACACATGACGCTCACCGCGCAGCCAACTCAGCCAGCGCGCTTCCGAGGTGCGCTGCACCTGGGCTTCGATCTGCATCGTGTCGAGCACGGGAAAGCTCAACGACGCGCCCAGCGAACGCCGGGCGGCACGATCCAGAAACTCGCGCTCGATGGGGCGGTAATGCACCACGGCCACTTTACCGGCCATGGCTTCCAGCAGTTCGGCCAGAATCTGCGACAAGGGTGGCGCGCTGGCCACGTCGCTGTGCGTGATGCGATGAAAGGTGACCGATTGGGCAACCAGTTCGGTATCGGGTTTGACGACCCAGTACCGCGCTTGCCCGCAACGTACCCGCTGCAGATCGAAGGGCATCATACCCACGCTGACGATGGCGTCGCGTTGCGGATCAAGGCCGGTCGTTTCGAGATCCAGGGCCACCAGCGGAACGTCGGCCAGCACCATGGCGGGATCGGGGAGGTCTGTTTGGTAGTAGCGCTGCAGCGCCGGCGCGGCTTGAGCAGATTGCGTGGCCAGCGCCTGCCAACGGCGCGGCCAGTCGTCGGCCGGCGGCCGGCGGGGCAACAGACGCCTCATCGACGAAACCGCCCCGGTGGCTGCGACGGATAGCGCAAGCGCAGAAAATTCTGCGCATGGCTGAGAATCTGGAAGGCATCTTTCAGATGCTGGCGCTCCGTGTCACTGAAGCGATCGGGCTCGATGTAGTTGTCGGGCTCGCGACCCCGCTCGATGTCTTGTGCCTGATGGCGGATGCGTACCAGCGTAAGAAACTCGAAGGCATAGCGCAAGCGCTCCACGGCCGAGGCCGGCAGAAACCGTTGATCTTCCATGGCCTTGAGGCGTTCGATCGAGCTTTGGGCCATGGTACCCATGGCCAGCGCATGCACCCGGATCAGGTCGGTGAGGGGCGCCGTGCCGCGGCCCTTGAGATTGATGATGTTCTTCTGCTCACCGCTCTTTTCCATCACGAACGTGCGAAACACGCCCAGTGGCGGGGTGCGGTTGAGGGCATTGCGGGCCATGGCCCCAAGAAATGGGGCATCCTGGCTGGCATGGGTGGCGATCAGATCGCGCAGTTCGTCGACCATGGCCACATCGCCGTGCACGCCGTCGAGATCGAAGAACACGCTGCTGTGCAGCAGCGTCTCGGGGTTGGGGCGATCGATCCAGTCGAGGAACATCTTGCGCCACACGCGCAACGGCTGCCGCCAGCGCGAGTTGGTGGCCATGATGTCGCCCTTGCAATAGTGATAACCGCAGGCGGCCAGGCCATCACTGACGAACCGGGCCAACTGCACGAAATACTCGTCGTGAATGGCCGGGTCAAAGGCATCGTCGAGGATCAGACCGTTGTCTTGATCGGTGACCATGAGCTGCTCGTCGCGCGCCATCGAGCCGGCCACCAGGAAGCAGTAAGGCACGGGGGGAGGCCCCAGCTGTTTTTCGGCCAGCTCGCACAAGCGCTGGCAGTAGGCTCGCCCGATGCTCGACATGGCCTGCCCCACCATGTGGGCGGTAGCCTGATCGGCCACCATGCGCACGAACGTGGCACGCAATTCGGGCAACAGCTCGTGCAGTTCGTCGAACGAGCTGCGATGAAAAATGCTGTTGACCAGGTACAGACTGCTGCGCGACTCGAAGCGCACGATGTCGGCCAGATTCACCACACCCACCGGGCGCCGCCGATGCACCACCGGCAAGTGATGCACCTTGTGCCGCAACATGGCCAGCATGGCATCGAACACGGAATCCTGGGCGGCCAGCGCCACCGGGTGCCGGGACATCACCTCGCGCACGGCGGTGCTGGCCGGCAGGTCGGCAGCAAGTACCCGCGATCGGAGGTCACGATCGGTGAGAATGCCCAACAGGCTTTGCGGAGCATTGGGGTCGGACTGCGCATCGCGCGCTTCGGCCACCGGCCCGGGCTGTATCACCAGCAGCGACGACACCCCCTCTTCGGTCATCACCCTGGCCGCCTCTCGCACCGAGGTATCGGGGGCCACCGTGACGGGCGTACGGCTGATCAACTTGCGCAGCTTGATGCTGCGCAACTCGTTGGCCTGGCTCTCGTGGTCGAGCACCGCCTTGAGGCGCGGTTGCCCCTCGGCCTCGACGAAATCGGCAAAGCTGTCGTATTCGTCGCACAGACGATAGAACAGGGCGCCGGGAATGAAATAGATGAGCGAATCTTCGAAAGCCCTGGCTGGCAGGCGAACCTTGCCCCCGCGCAGCAGGCTGGATTGACCAAACAACTCGCCTTCGGTGAGGCGGTTGTGCAGCTGGCCGTCGCGCCGGAAGAGATCGACGGCGCCGCTGCGTACATAATGCAGATCGGCAATCGGCCCGCCGGGCTCGAGGATCTGGCTGCCGGCCTGAAAATAGGCCACTTCGACCTGGCCCGCGAGCTCGTCGAGCACGTTGTCGGGCAGGGCATCGAAAGGAGCATGCCGCGCCAGATGCTCGCGGACCTCGATCAGTTCGACCTGCATCGCGCCTCCTCAGCGCCCCAGGAAACCCTTGAGTGCCTCGCCCAGCGCACGGCCGGGATCGTTCTCGGACTGCCCCTCGAGCAAGCGGTCGATCTGCCGCCCGGCTTCGTTCTGCAACACTTGCTGGAGCGCTGCACTGCTCACCGAGCTCCAGAGCACGCGATACTCGGGCTCGGCGAATGGCCCCTGCACGTGCACCGGAATGGCAACGCCGCGCAACTGCTCGAGCGCCTTGCCTTCCTGCCCGGTCGAGGTATTGACCACATTGGCCTCGAGCACGAGATCGAAGCGGTCGTTGACCAGATCGATGCGCGCCGGCTCGCCCTGCGTCAGCCGCACCAACGGGGCGGCCAGCAGCAATTCGGACACCTTGGCGACACCATCCGTGACCCGCGCGGTGGCACGCAGTTCGGTGAAGTCGGTGGTACGGTTCTGGTCGGACGCCTCAGTGGCGTCGCTGTCGGTACCCAGCATCGAGCGGAACTCGCGCAGCGTTTGGGCCACATTGATGCCGCGCACAGCGCCGTCACGAATGTGCAACTGCAGCGAGCCGTTCAGGGCCCGTCGCAATTCGGTTTCGGTGAGGCCCCGACTTTGCAGATCGAATGCGACATCCCCCCGCCCCGACAGCCGCCTGCTGTCGGCCAGCGCCACCAGCAGAGGCTCGATCGCAACTTGTGACGCATTGACCTTGAGCGCCACCTGTTGCTCGGGCGTGGCATGACCCGACGCCCGCACACTGCCCCCGAACACCTGGGCCCGAAGCTCGCTGAGCTCGGCTCTGCCGTCGGCCAGGCGAAGATCGGCCCGCACATCGCTTGCCGACACACCTCGCCCCTGCAACTGGGCGAGCCGCAGGCTGGCCGAAAGGTCGAGGTTGGCAAAGCTGGCGGGATCCCACAGCGCCGCAGCCCTGCTGGAACCGCCGCCAGAGGTGTCGGGCGCCGAAGGGGCGTCGGGCACGCGTGGCGGCGGGCTTGGCCACCACCGATCGAGATCGACCCGGCCCCCGTTGAGATCCACCTGCCAGGCCGGCATGGTGGTCATCTGCCTGCCCGCCACCTGCCATTGCAACGTTTCACCATCGAGGGCCAGCTGCCCGCCGGCGTCGAGGGTGCCTGCCTCCGGGGCATATTGCACGTTTGCCGACAAGGGCAACGGGAGCCCGGCTTCGGGCAGCCCGGCGCCGGTCAGTTCGATCTGGCCGGCGAGATCGGGCAGCTGCCAGCGCACCGGCTCGGCGTGAAGCACGAGCGCCGATTGCAAGGCAAACTGCACGCGGCGGTCGTCGGGTAGCGCCATGTTGCCGTCGGCCTGCACGCGTTGCGCCTGCCAACCCTGTTCGTGGCGCTCCAGCCCCGCCACCTGCAGGGTCACGTCGAGCGCCTGCTCACCGGTGCGTCGCAACCGGATAGCGATGGGTTCGCTGCCGCCGGTGGTGGCCACTTGCGGGGCCTCGAGGGTGGCCGTGAAGGGCTGCTGATCGAGCAGGCCCTGGGCCTTGCCCGACACACCATGCAGGGCAAGCTCACCGTCGGCCCAGCCGACGGATGCCTCGGGAACCTCGAGCTGCAGATCCAGACCGTTGAGCGGCGTGGCAAGCGCGACATCCCCCTGGAGGGCGAGGGCGACATCCTGCAGTTGCAGGCGTGAGCCGGGCAGATCGAGTTGCCCGGCGCCGGAAAGCGCCAGCTGCTTGGCCTTGAGCGACGGCAGCACGCCATCCATGCGAAGCTGTAGTTGACTGAAGGCAAACTGCTCGGCATGCGGCCCGATGCGCATCTGGGCCTGCACTTGCAAATTGGCATCGGCGCGAGGGTTCTGGCCCAGCACCCGCCCCGATGCGCTGAAGTTGAAGGGCTGCCCAAGCTGGATGCCCTGCGCCTGGGCGCTGAGGCCTTCGACGCGCATCGTGGTACCCGCAGCCGCATCGGTGACGGCCAGCTCGCCACCCTCGATCGACACGCCGGCGATGTTCCAGTCGAGACGCGGCTCGCCGCGCTCCGTTTCGGCCGCCTGTGGCTGCGGCGTACCGCCATCGTCAATGACGTCGGGTGCGCCTTCGACAAGGTCGCGAAAATTGAACTGCCCGGCCTCGTTGCGCACAATATTGGCTTTGAGACCAGTGACCGACACATGCTCGATGACCAGATCGCGCGACAGCAGTGGCCACCAGGCCACCGCCACTCGGGCGGTATCCATGGCCGCGAACGATTGCGGAGAATCGGGCTCGGACAACGAGACCCCCGAAATCTCGAGCGCCAGCCGAGGGAAAATCGACAGACGGATATCGCCATCGATGGCCAGGGTTCGCTGATACTGCTCTTGCACGGCCCGTTGCAGCGTGGGCTTGTAGTCGTTGGGGTCGACCAGCGCAAACAACGCGGCAACGCCCAGCGCCACGACCACGACCAATACCACCAGCGCGATCAACAGCCGCTTGACCCAAACCATGAGCGACGCACCCCCGAAATGACACCCGTGACCTGCGCCTTGCGGCTGCGCGCCACGATGGATAATGTTCTACTTTAACTCACCCGGCACTCGCCGAAACCTCACGGATTTTCCGCCATGCCATACAACCCCGACAATATATTTGCCAAGATTCTGCGCAACGAAGCCCCTGCCATCCGCCTCTACGAAGACGAGCACACGCTGGCCATGATGGACATCATGCCTCAGAGCCCGGGTCACTGCCTCATTCTCACCAAAGAGCCGGCCGAAACCCTGTTCGACATGACCCCCGAGGGCGCCGCCGCCTGCATGCGCACCACCCACCGCATCGCCCATGCCGTGCGTGCCGCCCTGCAACCCGAAGGCATCTTCGTGGGCCAGTTCAACGGCGCTGCAGCCGGCCAAACCGTTCCGCACGTGCACTTTCACATCATCCCGCGCCGGCAGGGCGAGCAACTGAAAATGCACGCCCGCGACATGGGTGATCGTGCCGAGATCGAGCGCATTGCCGAACAGATCCGACAGGCCCTGGCATGAACGATGCCAATCTTTACGGTCTTTTCGCGCAGCGTTTTCCGCGCGGGCAAGTGGCGTTTCGGCTGCCCGATGGCAACACGGTAGGCTACGATCAACTCGAACACCGCGTGGCTCGCTTCGCCAATGCCCTGCGCGAGATCGGGCTGGCGCCGGGCGATCGCGTGGCCGCCCAGATCGAGAAATCCGTGGACGGCGTGGCGCTGTACCTGGCCACCCTGCAGGCCGGCGGCGTGTTCTTGCCCATGAACACGGCCTATCGCGACGCCGAGGTGGCTCATCTGCTGGGCGACGCGCGCCCTCACGTGTTCGTGGTGGCCCCAGACGCCGAGCCGCAGGCCCGGCCCCTGGCCGAGACAGCAGGCATCCCGCGCCTCATGACCCTCGGCAGCGCCAGCGATGGCACCCTGGCCGACCTGGCGACAGGCCAGCCCGACAGCTTTGCCACTGTGGCCCGCGGCCCGACCGATCTCGCGGCCATCCTCTACACCTCGGGCACCACCGGCAAGCCCAAGGGAGCCATGCTCACCCATGGCAATCTGCGCGCCGGCGTCGAGGTGCTGCACCAATTCTGGCAATTTCAGCCCGGCGACGTGCTGCTGCACGTGTTGCCCATTTTCCACATCCACGGCCTTTTCGTGGCCCTGCATTGCGCACTCTGGAACGGCAGCGCCATAAGGTTCGAACCTCGCTTCGATGCCGCGCGCGTGCTTGAGTTGCTGCCACAAAGTACCGTGTTCATGGGCGTTCCCACCTATTACGTCAGGCTGCTGGCCGAAAACGGCCTCACGCCCGAGGCATGCCGCGGCATGCGCCTGTTCATCTCGGGCTCGGCGCCCCTTCTGCCAGACACCTTCCGGCAATTCGAGCAGCGCACAGGTCACACCATTCTCGAGCGCTACGGCATGACCGAAGGTGGCATGTTTGCCTCCAATCCCTACGAGGGTGAGCGCCGCTGCGGCACCGTGGGCCAGGCGTTGCCGGGCGTGTCACTGCGCGTGGCCGACGCCGGCGACCGCCCCGTGCCTGCGGGCAGCGTGGGCGGCATTCAAGTGAAAGGCCCCAACGTGTTTGCCGGCTACTGGCAGTTGCCCGACAAGACAGCCGAAGAACACACCTCCGACGGTTACTTTCGCACCGGCGATCTTGGCGTGTTCAGTGACGATGGCTACCTCAGCATCGTGGGGCGCAGCAAGGACATGATCATCTCGGGTGGGCTCAACGTGTATCCGAAAGAGATCGAAGCGGTGATCGACGCCCTGCCCGCCGTGGCCGAATCAGCCGTGATCGGCGTACCGCACCCGGATTTTGGCGAAGCCGTGACCGCCGTGGTGGTGCCGGCACCGGGCCAGACGCCCGACCCCGCGGCCGTTCAGGCCGCCGTCAAGGCCGAGCTGGCGGGCTTCAAGGTGCCCAAAGCCGTGCACCTCGTGCCCGATCTGCCGCGCAACACGATGGGCAAGGTGCAGAAGAACCTGCTGCGTCAGCAGTTCGGCGGATAACCGCCCGCCCGGCAGCCCCGCGCGCAGCACGAGGCCCGGGCTGCCGGGGCGGCGCGGGCACGTCTCACCAGGCGCCTGCGCTTGCCGGCCGTAAGCTGGGTGTGGTCGGTGTGCGTTTGGCCGACTACGACCGAACCCCGAGCAGGAAACGTGTGAGGGTTTGCGCAAAGGGCTCCGGCGACTCCAGATGCGCCGCATGGCCGCAACCCGGCAGTATGGCCAGTTGCCCCTGCGCCAGCTCCTGCCACAATTCGAGCGCCGATCGTGGCGGGTGAGTGTGATCACCGTCGCCGGTAATCACCAGCGTCGGCACCAACGCTTGTGCCAGCTTGCCCCGAAAATCGGCCGTCGCCATCGCCTGCATGGCCGCCACCCCGGCTTCAGTGCTCATGCCGCGGGCCGCCGCCTCACAGGCGGCCATCACAGCCCGCGAAGGCTCCCGCGCAAACCAATGCGGCAGCACGCGCGCCGCCGTGGCCTGCGGCCCTTCGTCACGCAGTCGCTCGATCGTGCGCGCCATGGGCTCGAAACGCCGGGCTTTGTCGAGATAGGCGCCAGCGCCGTACAGCACCGCCGACAACAGGCGATCGGCGTGATGGGCCAGCAACTGCTGCACCACGAAGCCACTCATCGAAAACCCCACGACGTGAAACCGTCGCACCCCGAGCGCGCCAAGACCCTCGAGCAGGAGCTCGGCAAACGATTCGAGCGACGCACACGGCGGCGCCTCGTGGCTACGGCCAAACCCCGGCCAGTCGATGGCGACAACATCGAAGTTGGCGGCGAGCTGGGGCATCAGCCCCTGCCAGAAATCACCCGACGAGGCGAAGCCGTGCAGCAGCACCAGCGTCTCGCCCTTGCCCTGGCGCTGGTAGTGGATGGATGGGGCGAAGCCCGATGTGGCCATGCTGTGCGTCTCCCTGGGTGCCATGCGGCAAGCCGCTGCCACGGTCAGGGGATCTGGCCCGGGCAGCGACCACTGATTGGAGAGCGAACTATAGCCTCAGGCGTGCGCAGTACCCGCGGCTGGCGCCATGTTCGGCGGGCCGGCCAACGCCAGCGCGCCGCGCAGATCCACGTCGGGCAACCACTGCGGCAGCCGACGACGCACATCGAGCAGATGCTCGAGGTCGATACCGGTGCTCAGGCCTTCGGCATGCAACAGGTGCACGAGATCTTCGGTGGCGATATTGCCACTGGCGCCCGGGGCGAAAGGGCAGCCGCCCAACCCGCCCAGCGCCGCATCGAAGGCGGTGACTCCGGCCTCGAGTGCCGCGTAGGCGTTGGCCAATCCCAGACCGCGGGTATCGTGCAAATGCACGCCCAACGGCAACGGGCCGATGTCGGTCATCACGTCGCGACACAGCTGCCGCACCTGCGAGGGATGGGCGTAACCGACGGTGTCTGCCAGGGCCATGGTGTCGGGGCCTTCTGCCGCCAACGCCAACATCAGTTCGCGCACTCGGGCCGGCTCGATGCGGCCCTCGAGCGTGCAGCCGAAGGCCGTGGCCACGCCCGCCAACACCTGCGGCCGCTGGTTGGCCGGGCGCTGCCGTACTTGCGCCATGATCTGGCGGAACTCGTTCAGGGCCTGGTCGGTGGTGCGTCCGGCATTGCCGCCGCTGTGTGTCTGGCTGGCCGAGATGACGTAGATGAGGGTGTGCACACCGGCTTCCATGGCGCGCTCGGCGCCACGGCCGTTGAGTGCCAGCGTGCCGGCGTCGATACCAGGCAGCTTCACCGCCTCGGCAGCCACGATCTCGGCATCGGCAAACTGCGGCATGACGCGTTTCGACACGAAGGAGCTGACCTCGAAGTGACGCACGCCGGTCGCCGCCTCGGCCCTGAGCCAGGCCAGCTTGACGTCGGTGGCTACCGTATAGGGCACGAGCTGCAGGCCGTCGCGCAGACCCACTTCTCGCACCACGATGTCAGGCTTTGAGGCCGACGCAGCGTGGGCCATCTGCGGCTGGGCAGGTTGGGAGTTTGACATGGGTGACTGGCCTCCTTGGGGCGTTGACACCTTACCGCCCCTCGAATCTCGGTTTGCGCTTCTCGTTGAATGCCGTGACGCCTTCCACGCGGTCGTGGGTCTTGACCATGCGCTGGTAGGCCTCGAGCTCGAACATCATGCCGGTGGCGAAGTCGCTCTGCAGCCCATAGTGGATGGCATGCTTGGCCTGACGCACGGCAATGGGGGCGTTGGCCGCCATGCGCTCTGCCATGGCAAGCGTTTGTTCCATCAACGCCTCAGCCGCAAATACGCGATTGACCACGCCCCACTCGAGAGCCTCGGCCGCGCTGAAGGGCACCGCGCCGAGGATGAGCTCCTTGGCACGGCGCTCGCCCACGGCACGCGCCAGCGTTTGAGTGCCGCCGGCACCGGGCATGATGCCCAGCGAGGTTTCGGTAAGCGCGAATCTGGCGCTATCGGCCGCATAGGCAAAATCGCACTGCAGCAAGAGTTCGAGCCCACCGCCAAAGGCCGCACCATTGGCGGCCGCCAGCACCGGGATCGGGCAATTGGCGATGGCGCGGATGGTGCGCTCCATCAGTTCGTGCTGCAGCACCCACTCTTCTTCGGTGAGCGTGCGCCGCTCCTTCAGATCGCCGCCGGCACAGAAGGCCTTCTCGCCAGCCCCTGTGAGCACCACGGCCCGGAAGTGATTGCGGACGACCTCGAGCGGCCCGAACACGGCATACAGCTCATGCGCCGATTCGGTGGTGAAGGCATTGGAGGCCTGGGGCCGATTGAAGGTGACGCGCAGCACGCGGGGCCGCGGCTCATCGACCAGTATCGTGTTGAAGGAGCGCTGCAGAATCTCTGCGGGCCAGTCGGCATAGCCGTTGCCGATCCATTGGGACATGACGAAAACCCTGGGTAGACGATCGAAAGGGGATGATCGACATCATCGCAAAGTCTGAGGCACAATGGCCGCGATTCGTTCCGTATTCTGGACTTTCATGACCAAGCCTTCCCCCATCGCCCCCACGTCAGCCACCTCGGGTACCCAGGCCATTGCGCGGGCCGCCGCCCTGCTGCGGGCCCTCGCCACGCACGGCCAGTCGGGCTACCGCCTGGCCGACCTGGCCCGCTACCTGCAAATGGAACGCCCCACCGTACACCGCATCCTGCGCCGCCTGGTCGAAGAGCGGCTGGTTCAGCAGGATGCCCGCACGCGTACCTACCGCCTGGGGCCACTGATCTACGAGCTGGGCCTGGTGGTAGACCCCCCCGCCGCCCTTCAGGCCTGTTGGGAGCCCTCACTCGAAACCCTCGCGCAACACTCGGGCGATACCGTGTTTGCCTTCGTGGCAGCGTCGTACGACATTGTCTGCATCGATCGTCGCGAGGGCAATTACCCGGTCAAGGCGCTGTTGCTTTCGGTGGGGCGACGCCGCCCGCTGGGCACTGCGGCCGGCAGCCTGGCCATGCTGGCCCAGCTGCCGGCCGGCGAAGCCGAGCGCATCCTGCAATACAACGCCGTGCGGCTCGAAGCCATGGGCGAAGACTCGCCGGCCGCACTCATGCAGCGGCTGGAGCAGGTTCGACAAGACGGCTACGCGCTCAAGCACCCTCTCGACATGCAGGAGATCCTGTCGTTGTCGATGGCCGTCTGCGACGCCGTCGGGCGGCCGCAAATGGCCGTCTCGATCTCGGCCCTCACTTATCGCATTCGCGATCGGCTCGACATGCTCGTGCCCTTGCTGCGTCGCGAAACCACCGCCATCGCACGCCGTCTCGCCACGCATGCCGGCGCCGGCCTGGCGGGCTGAGGGTCGCCACCGGCAACGCCGTGAGTCCAAATTGCGGAACACTATCGACCGCGGCCGGGCGTCAAAAAAATAGAATCCCCCCCAACCGGCCCTTTTGGCCGGTATCAAGAATTTCGGAGGAGTTTCCATGTCGTTTTTGCAAGTTCGCCACCTGCCCCTGGCCGGTCTGGCAGTCAGCGCCCTCATTGCCGTGCCGCTGACAGCCGCCGCCGAGGATAGCAACGAGGCAGCCGTGCCATGGCCCACCGAGACGGTGCGTATCATCGTGCCTTACAGCCCGGGCGGCTCAGCCGACATGATCACGCGCGAGGTGGCGCAACGGCTGGGCACCGCCACGGGCCAGGCCGTTATTGTCGAAAACAAGCCCGGCGGCAGCGGCTGGGCCGGCTCTGCCAGCGTGGCGCGCGCTGCGCCCGACGGCTACACCCTGCAGCTGGCCACCAATGGCTCCCATGGCCTGTCGCAACTGTTCTCCGACGGCTCGCCGTTCGACCCCTTTACCGACTTCACACCGATCACGCCGGCCGTGATGATGCCCATGGTCGTGGCCGTACATCCCGAGGTGCCGGCACAAGACGTGGCCGAGCTCATCGAATGGGCCAAACGCGAAAAGGAGCCCGGCGAAGTCATGTTCGGCGTGCCCGGCATTGGCAGCCCGCACCACCTTGCGGGCGAGGCATTGAACGCCTGGGCCGACAATCGCTTCAGCGCGGCTGCCTACAAGGGTTCGGGCCAGTCGATCATCGACGTCATGGGCGGGCACATCCCCATGGTGGTGGCTTCGCTCGCCGCCACGCTGCCCCACCATCGCGAAGGGCGCCTGCGCATTCTGGGTCTGGTGGAAGACGAGCGCGCTGAAGCTGCGCCCGAGATTCCCACCATCGGCGAATCGGTGGAAGGCTACGTGATGCCCGACACCTGGATGGGCTTCATGGGCCCGGCCGGGATCGATCCCGAGCTCACTCGCGCCATCAACGAGCAGCTCGTGGCCACGTTGCAACAGCCCGAAGTGAAGCAGACCGTCTCCAACATGGGCTTGCAGGTGATCACCAGCACACCGGAAGCCTTCGAAGCCCGCATGCATCGCGATGTCGAGTTTTTCAAAACCATGATCGAAGAGCAGGATATCCAGATCCAGCGTTGATCTCCGGCCGTCGGCCACACTTGCAAGGAATCCGTCCCACATGACCACTCCAGCCTCCTCCGCCACTGCGCCACTGGCCGGCATCACGCTTGTCGAGATTGGCCAGAACGTGGCCGCGCCTTCGGCCGCCCAATTGCTGGCCGACATGGGCGCGCGCGTGATCAAGGTCGAAAAACCGCGCGGCGATGACGCCCGTGCCTGGGGGCCTCCGTTCTGGGAGGGCGCCGCAGTGATGTTTCAGGCCATGAACCGCAACAAGCATTCGGTGGCGGTGAACTTTCGCGATGCCGAGGATGTGGCTGCCCTGCGCCAGTTCATTCTGGAAGAAGTGGACGTGGTGATTCAGAGCATGCGCCCTGGCCTGCTGGCCAGCCAGGGCCTGAGCAGCACCGAATTGCGCGAGCAAAAGCCCGGGCTGATCTGGTGCGATCTGGGCGCTTTCGGCAGCGTCGGGCCCTTGTCCAAACACCCGGGCTACGACCCCCTCATGCAAGCCTTTGCCGGGCTGATGAGCGTCACCGGCGAAGCCGGCCAGGCGCCCGTTCGCACGGGCTATTCCGTGGTCGACGCCGGCACCGGCATGTGGGCCGGCAACGCCATCCTCGCCGCCTTGCTGCGCCGCGAGCGCACCGGCGAAGGCTGCCAGATCGACGTCTCGCTTTACGAAACCGCCCTGGCCTGGATGACCGTGGCCGCCGCCCACTACCAGAGCTGTGGCGAGATCCCCGGACGTTACGGTTCGGGCGCCTCGTCGATCGCGCCCTATCGCGCCTACGCCACGGCCGATGGCCACATCGTGGTGGCCGCCGGCAACAACACCCTGTTCGAGCGGCTCTCGCGGCTGCTCGACCACCCCGAATGGCCGCAGGATCCGCGCTTTACCGCCAACCCGGAGCGAGTTGCCAACCGCGAAGTCCTCGATGCGCTGATCGGCGGCATCATTGCCACCCGACCCACTGCTGAATGGGCCGAAAGGCTCGAAGGGGCCGGGGTGCCCAACGCACCCGTACAGAACATTGCGCAGGCGCTGGATCATCCACAAACGCAAGCGCTCGGCATCGTCCAGAACGTGCCCGAGTCGGCCATGACCTTTCTCGGTCTGCCGATCCGCTTCAATGGTGAGCGCCCGCCCATTCGCAAGGCGCCGCCGACACTCGATGCCGACGCCGACCTGCTCAAACCCTACCGCAAGGAAACGTGATGACCACCACACGCTCGGCCCACCAGGCCATCGATGTTCCGATGGGCGACGACTACCCCGAAATCCGCGAAAGCGTGCGCCGCATTTGTGCCGACTTTCCCGGGAGCTACTGGCAGGATCTCGACGAACGTCGCGCCTACCCCGATGCCTTTGTTAAGGCACTCACCGAAGCCGGCTACCTGTCGGTCTTGATCCCTGAAGAATACGGCGGCGCCGGGCTGCCGCTGCGCGCCGCCTCGGTGATCCTCGAAGAGATCCACGCCAGCGGCTGCAACGCCGGGGCCTGTCATGCCCAGATGTACACCATGGGCACCCTGCTGCGGCACGGCAGCGACGAACAGAAGCAGCGCTGGCTGCCCAGCATTGCCGACGGCTCGCTGCGACTGCAGGCCTTCGGCATCACCGAGCCCACCACCGGCTCCGATACCACTCAGCTCAAGACCCGGGCCGAGCTGGTGCGCGACCCGGCCGGCGATCACTACCGCGTGACCGGACAAAAGGTTTTTATCTCGCGCGCACTGCATTCCGACCTGATGATGCTGCTGGTACGCACCACACCGGCCGACAAGGTGGAAAAGAAAACCCAGGGGCTGTCGGTACTCATGGTGGACCTGCGCGAAGCCCGTGGCAACGGCCTGGACATCCAGCCGCTGCGCACCATGGTGAACCACAACACCACCGAGATCTTCATCGACGGCCTCAAAGTGCCGGTGGAGAACCGCATCGGCGAAGAAGGTCGTGGCTTCAAATACATTCTCGACGGCATGAACGCCGAGCGCATCATTGCCGCCTCCGAAATGCTGGGCTACGCCCGCTGGTTCATTCAAACCGCCACCAACTACGCCCGCGAGCGCCGCGTGTTCAACCGCCCCATTGGCCAGAACCAGGGTGTGCAGTTTCCCATCGCCCGTGCCTATACCGAGTACGTGGCTGCCGACATGGTGCTGCGCAAGGCCAGCGCCCTGTTTGCCGCCGGCCTGCCCTGCGGCGAGGATGCCAACATCGCCAAATTGCTGGCCTCCGAGACAGCTTGGCATGCCGGCGAAGCCTGCCTGCAAACGCACGGCGGTTTCGGTTTTGCCTGCGAGTACGACGTGGAGCGCATCTGGCGCGAAGTGCGCGTATCGCAGGTAGCGCCCGTCTCCACCAACCTCATCCTCGCCCACGTAGCAGAACACACCCTCGGTCTGCCCCGGTCCTACTGACGGTAAGGGCCGCTCGGCCCTTACCGTCATCCCGGGCGCGCAGCGACCCGGGATCTCCCCCGATCACCCCGGGCGACGCTTCATCGCCCACGTCATCCCGGACGACGCCAAAGGCGTCGATCCGGGATCTCCACACCCACGTCATCCACCGCGGAAATCTGAAAGCCACGAACGCGGCCACGTCGTAGCATCGTCTCTACCGGAAGGACCACGCCAGCAGACGGAGATTCGCTGGCCTTGCAAAGGAGACACGACATGACCTCGAACGGCGGCACCACCATTTCCTGCAGCCAACTGCCCTGGCTGCCTTTGGCTCCCAAGGTTTACGTCAAGATCATCAAGACCGAGCCCGAGACCGGTGCTTTCAGCGTGATGATTCGAGCTGAAGCCGGCGGCGTACTACCCCGACACAAACATCTCGACTCTGCCGAAATCTACATTTTCAAAGGCGCCGGCGAGCATCGCCAGACGGGCGCGTTCCAACCCGGCGATTACGTCTCGGAGCATAAGGATGCCGTGCACGACGCCCTGCACTTCCCCGAAGACACCGAGCTGCTGATGGTCTGCCAGGGGCCCTCGGCCTTCATCGACGACAACGACCAGACGATGTACCTTATGGATGTCGCCATGCTGCAGCAGCTGCAGAGCCGGGCCGACGCCGATCCGAGCGTCTGAACGTGCTATTGGCCCGCCACATTGCGAGCCATGACGGGCGAGCGCGGCCGCCCTGCGCTTGCACCCCCAGCTATCTCTGCGGAGCCATTGCTCGTGAGCCAGCTCTCGTTACCGTCAACCGGGTTCGCCCACTACCTGAAGCAGCGGTCGCTGCCGTGTCAACGTGCCGATGTGCGTGGCTCAGGCCATACCGGCGCCACGCTGGCCAAGGTGCAGCATGCGCCCACACGGGGCATCGAGTACCCCGCAGTCGATGATCTCATCGTCAGCGTGGTCTGGCGATCGGCCGACGTGCCGGTGGTACGGGATGTCGGCCGCGGCCTCCAGCGCTTTGCCGATGAGGCCGGCAAGGTGCTTGTTACGCCCCCAGGCTGTCGCAGCTTTTGGCAATTCGACAGCGAGCCCACCGTGCTCCACCTCAGCGTCTCGCCACAACACGTCGCGCACTGGCTGCGTCTGGAACATGATCAGCTGGCTGAGCAATGGCAGCACCTCGCGCGCCAGCCACTGCATATTCCGCTGCTCACCCGTTCGGCCGCCCGGCTTTGGAACCTGACTGCGCCCGCCAGCCAGACGAGCAGCGCTCGCGACGAGGCAGCCCTGGGCGAATGGCGTCGTCTGCTCGACTTGCTGCTGCGCGAGCCATCTGTCTCCGAGCGTCCCGCCGCGGCCGAACTGACCGCCGATCGACTGCAAGCCGTACTGGCCAGAATTCAACAAGCACCGGACACCACGCCCAGCCAGCTGGCACGACTGGCCGGTCTGTCGATCGACCACTTCAGTCGCGCGTTTCGCGTCAGCACCGGCTATACGCCGCACCAGATGATCACGCACTGCCGCATCGAACACGCCAAACGCCGGCTGCAGGCCTCTCAGGTATCACTCACCCATCTTGCCATCGATCTTGGGTTCAGTTCATCGGCGCACTTTTCCAGCCGATTCCGGCAGCTTACCGGCCTGGCGCCCAGTGAGTGGCGTGCGCACTATCGGCACTCCCGACCCGCCTTCTCCCCTACGGCACCGGATAGGTGCCAATGTGATACCAGGTAACTCGCGGTACTGCCGGGCCTTCCACGGTCACGCGGTAGTACAGCTCGTAGTTGCCTCCCTCTCTGGCGTAGAACGCCTCGGCATAGGTGCATGCGCTGATGTCCCTGTCGTGTGAGCACAGCTTCTCGTAGCCGCCCGGCAACGGCGTAATGCTGTCAATCAGCGGCGCCGGCACCGGGTTCCCCACATCGTAGGTGGTGTTGGTGGGCATTGGCGAGCAGGCGATAGCCACCTTTTCGGGCAAGCTGGCGAACGGGTCCCAGTTCGTGAAAGTGAGGTCGACCTTGGCGCCCTCACCCTTGCTGCCGGGATGACTGGAGATGGGATCGTAAGTCACCGACACGCCGTCGCCGGTGTGCCGCCAATTGGCCAGAAACGGCACATTGTCAGGACAATAATAGGCCCACCCCAGCGTTTGCCATCCGCCCAGGTGTCGAGTGTCGTCGATGCGGTGACAGCTGGGGATGGTGCCGTAGTCGGCGCCGCGGGTGCCAAAGGTGCATGGGTCGGGGGGGTCGGGCACCACCGTGGTCTGCGCCTGGGTCAGGCTCGGCAGAGCGAGCAGAACCAGGCACGCCAGCCAGGCCAGCCTTGTGGGTGGCGGGCGTTTGACCACGGTGGCCCGACTTGTCGTCAACTCGGTTTGCATACGCTCTCCCGTCTTGATGTCCTCTTCCGGGTCACTTGCTTGCTTCGCACCGTCGTCGCCGGGGGCGTCTCGATGCCTCAGGTTCGATCATTGGTGGCCAACAGACGCGGGCCCGCGCGGGGCGAGTCACCGGCCTCGCGACTGCAAGCCAGGCTCAACTCCAGCTGCAGCTCGGCTGCGGCAGGATCGCGCCGCTCCACCAGAATCTCCAGCGTTGATGGCGCGCCGGCAGAAGGCTCAAGCCGATGCAAGCGCACCGTGCCGTCGTACTCGGCCCCCCAAGCGATGAGATGCGGGTATTCGTCAGGGCAATCCAGGCTCAGGGCACGCAAGCGAGCGGCCTCGGCCGCTTGCGTGTATTGGGCGCGTTGTACGACACAGCCGGGGGCGCCCTCGCAGCGCGCCTCGCTGCGGTAGCGCTGTGGCGATGAAGCCGGAGCGCCATCGCTGAGGCTTGCGACCGAGCCCTGATGGGTCTTGATCGGCCGAGTCCCGTCGGGAGCCGCAGGCGAACACGCCAGATTCAGATGAAGCGAGGGTTCGCTATCGGCATTGACACCCGGACCCGGCAGCAGATGGAAGGCGACCTCGGGTGCCAACACCTGAGGGTCCTGGATGACTTGCGTCGGTTGGGTGGATATGGCCTGCCAGTGCCACCAGTGTGGCGCCTCGTCCGGACAACGCAAGGTCATGTGGTGGCCGGCGGCTCCCGGCGCCATGACCAGGCGCATGGATTGCGTGGGCTGGCAAGCGGGCACGCCCTCGCACACGGCCGCTTGCCAGCCCTGTGCACCGTCGTCGCCTCCGGTGCATGCCGCCAGCAGCAAGGGCAAGGCCGCCGCTACCATCATTCGCCCGTGTGCCATGATTCACCCTCGTGCCAACATTCTGACGTTGAGGATTCTCATTCTGACGAAAGGCCGCAGACGGATTCAAGCCCAGTTACACCTCGGAACGTGGCTCAGGCTGCGAGAGCCCGATCTCGCCGGTGTGCCGCTGTTGCGCGATGCCGTCGAGCCCGGCCAGCAGTTGTGAGGCCAGGTAAAGTCAGCAAGACCGCGTTTGCCGGTTTCGGGGCTCTCAGATGATCCTCTGCTGCACATGCTTGCCGCCATCGAAGCCAACCCCGAAGCGCCGCCAGCAGGACGCACAAACCTCACTCACGGCTCTGGCAATCGAGCTGGGCTTTTCGTCGTCCGCGCGTTTCTCCAGTCGGTTCCGCCAGCTTACGGGCTTCGCTCCCAGCGAGTGGCGATCGCGCTTTTCGGGAACCTGACGACCCACGGCTCCTGATACGCTTGCGCACACGGACCGCATGATCCCCAGGGATCATTTACCCCCTGACCCCACTATGGCACAGTCAGTTTGTTGCCACAAAGGGGGGCGTACTATGGATTTAACACATCGCCCGGTGGTGTCGGAAGCTGAGCAAGTGGCCGACTACGACAGCCGCGCACGTCATTTGTCGAAGGAGTTGGCCAGCTCGCCTTCGCACACCCATGCTTACGGCCCTCATCCGCAGCAGCAAATCGAAATCTACCGTCCGGCCCACGCCCCGCAACAGAAGAAGTTGCCGGTGTTGGTGTTCTTGCACGGCGGAGCCTGGGTGGCAGGCGGCCTCGAATGGTCACGCTTCATGGCCCCGGCAGCCACCGAGAGGGGGATGATCTTGGCCATCGCCAGCTATCGGCTTGCGCCGCAGCATCGCTGGCCGATACAGCTCGACGATACCGTGGCTCTCACGCGTTGGGTGCAGTACACCTGCGGCGCGTTCGGCGGTGACCCGCAAAGGCTGGCGCTGGCGGGTCATTCCGCAGGCGGGCATCTGGTTGCGATGGCAGTGCTTGGTGGTCGGATTCAACCGGTTCGGGCTTGCTTGCCCATCAGCGGCCCGATGGACCTTCGCTATGGCCGCGTGCCCTCCGACACGGGCGCAGGACGTGTGTATCGGTATCTTTTTTCCACCCCGGAAGACGACACGGGGGCCAGCCCCATCTGCGCGCTCGAAGACAACCACACGTCGTTTCACTTTACCTGGGGCGAACACGATTTCGAACGTATTGTGGATTCCAACCTCCGCATGGCAGCCGCCATGCATGACATGGAACAAACGGTCAACACGACCCTCGTGCAAAGGGCCAACCATTTTGATACCCATCTGATGCTGGCCGAAGCCGACAACCCTTGGTACGAAACGCTGCGTACGGCGCTGGCCTGACTCGCCCTCGGCTGCCTCCATGCCCTGGTCGATTCACCGCCATAGTCGGCGCTCTTCACGCCAATCCTTTCTCTCAGCAAAAGGAGATCTCACATGAAAATTCTGGGCAAATCGTTGAGCACATTGGCCGGGGCCAGCCTGGTGCTGCTTTCCACCAACGGTATCGCCGCAGCCCAGACGGTTCTCACCGTCTCGGGCTGGACGCCCCCTCGCCACCATTTCACCCAGTTGCTGCGCAACGATTGGGCCAAAATGGTGGAAGAGGAATCCAACGGTCAACTGAAGATCCGCTACCTGCCCAAGGCTCCCATGAGTGCGGCTCAAACGTTCGAGGGCGTGCGTGATGGTCTGGTCGATATCAGCTTCATTTCGCACGGCAACAGCCCCGGTCGCTTCCGTCTCACCAAAATCGCCGAATTCCCTTTTCTGTCAGACCGAGCTGAGGAACTCTCTGTCGCCTACCAACGCGTCTTCGAGCGCCATCTGGCCGAGGCCGATGAACACGACGGCGTGATTCCCCTGGCCATGTTCACTCCGGGCCCAGGCTACCTGATGTCGCCGGGCGAGCCGTACGCCAGCACCGCCGATCTCCAGGGCCAGAAGATTCGTGCCCCCGGCGGCATGGCCTTTGACCTGGCCAACGCCTTGGGCGCTTCTCCCGTCTCGCGACCGGCCTCCGAGCTTTATGAAGTTCTCAGCGGCGGCATTGTCGACGCCGCCCTGATGCCGGCCGACGTATTCGGCGGCTGGCGTATCGAGGAACTGATCGAAAACGTCACTACCGTGCCCGGCGGCTTCTACAACGCGAGCTTTGCCTTCGTGATGAATCCGGCCAAGTACAACTCGCTGACCGACGCCGAGCGCGAGGCGCTGGCCAAGGTCACGGGTGAAACCTTCTCGCGGATCGCCGGGCGCGCGTCTGACGAAGCCGATGATCGCGGTTGGGAAATTCTTGCTGAAGCCGGCGGCAACCGCCATGAAGCCTCCGAGAGTTTCGCGGCTGAAGTTCTCGAAGCCACCCAGCCACTCGAATTGAACTGGGCCGAGGAAGTGGCCGACACAGGCGTTGACGCCACTGCAGCCCTGGCCGAATTGCGCTCTGAAATCGAGCAGCTGCAGGAGCAGAAATCGCGCTGATGCGAAACTTTGCGGAGCGGTAGATGACGTCGTTGAACCCGAAGCCAAAAGCCAGGGGCGCCGAGCGCAGGCGGCGCGGCTTGCTCAGTGTCATTGAGCACGTTGCCGCCGTGTTGCTGGCAGCCATCATGATTTGTACGGTGGCTGATGTGGTGGCCAGATATTTCTTTCACCGTCCCATCGCGGCTGCGTTCGAACTCACGGAGATGACGATGCAGGTGATGATCTACCTCTGCATTGCAGTGGCCGTGGGCACCAACGACCACATCAAGGTCACGCTGATCGATTCGCTCTTCAACCGTCTGCCACGATTGGAAGGGCGGGTGGATCGTCTGGCCAGTCTGCTCTCTGCCATGGCCTTCGCCTACCTTGGCTACACCATGGCAGACCTCGCCCGGGGCAAGGCGGTGGATCTCACGCCGGTCCTTAACTGGCCGATCGCGCCCGTGGCCTGGTTGATCAGCGGCGCCATGTTCGTGTCCGCCATCCTTGCCTTCTGGAGTCTGCAGCCAGCCATTTCGCCAAAACCCCACCCCACCGGCGGAAGGCAACATGATTGAGTTCACCATCGGCGTCCTGGTGCTGCTGGTGTTGATCTTGCTGCGCCTGCCCGTAGCCATTGCCTTGGGCCTGGTGGGTTACTTCGGTTATGCCCATTTCATGGGCTACGTCGTTGCCGGGAAGATGACGGGCAGCCTGGCCTTCGAGTTGGGCGGCTACACGCTCACCGTGATTCCGCTCTTCGTACTGATGGGCAACCTGGTGTCCAGCAGCGGGCTGGGGCACAACCTCTTTCAGGCGGCCTATGCCTTCATCGGCCGCCTTCCCGGGGGCCTGGCCATCTCGGCGATCGTGGCTTCCGGTGGTTTTGCCGCGATCTCCGGATCGAGCGTGGCTTCCGCCGCCACCATGGCCAAGGTGTCGCATCCGCCCATGCGATCCTTCGGCTATTCCGACTCTTTCTCGCTGGCCACCATCGCCGCGGGTGGCACACTGGGCATTCTCATTCCGCCCAGCGTGATCCTGATCATCTACGGCATTCTCGCCGAACAGAATATTGCCAAGCTGTTCCTGGCAGGTCTGCTGCCGGGGTTGCTGGGCATGTTGCTCTATGCAATGGCGGTGGCGTGGGTGGTATGGCGAAACCCCTCAGCCGGGCCCCGCGGCGAAATCGTCCCCTGGCCGGAGAAACTGCGTGCGCTGCGCGACGTCTGGGCCGTGGTGGCGCTCTTCGCGCTCATCATGGGCGGGCTGTATGGCGGTATTTTCACTGCCACCGAAGGGGCGGGCATCGGCGCCGCCGGCGCGCTGCTGCTGGTGGCGCTTCGTGGGCAAATGACATTTCGCGTGGTGCAACAAGCCTTCATCGGAGCGGTACGCACCACCGGCGCCTTGTTTCCGATTCTGCTGGGGGCGGGCATCTTCGGCAACTTCGTCGCGATGACCGGCGCCACCGAGTTGCTGGCAGACTGGATCTACGACGTCGACCCCAGCCCGGCACTCTTGCTGTTACTGATCATCGCGCTTTACCTGTTGCTGGGCTGCTTCTTCGAGTCGTACTCCACCCTTTTTGTCACCATGCCGATCATCCTGCCGTTGGCTGAGGCGGCCGGCTTCGACCTGATTTGGTTCGGCATACTGGTGGTGGTCACCATCGAGATCGGCCTGCTCACCCCACCCTTCGGCATGAACGTATTCGTGCTCACCTCGGCCGTGCGGGGCGCCTCCGCGGGGCCCATATTCCGTGCCATGGTTCCATTCATTGTTTCGGATTTCGCTCGCATCGCGCTCCTGGTGCTCTTCCCGGCCATCGTGCTTTTCCTGCCCAATCATATGTAAGGCCGTCTCAGCTGGATCTCTATATGAAGCCAATCACCCTGAATTTCGACACCGTTGGCGAAGCCCTCGCAGAGCTGCTGCGGCTTCGCGGCGTGAATTACATCTTTGGCGGTGCCCCCACGTCGATGCTCGAAGCGATCGCCAAGCAGCATGCCGGCGAGCACTCCGGCCTGCATGGCGTAGTCACGCCCCACGAGCAGACCGCGGTGGCCATGGCCCATGGCTACTACGCCGCCACGCTGCAGCCGCAGGCGGTGTACCTGTATTCGATCGTGGGCACTGCCAACGGCTTGGGCGGCATCATTAACGCGGCCCGCGCCCGCATTCCCATGATCATCATCGCAGCCCGTTCGCCCATCTCCGAGCAGCGCGGCGTTCCCGGGGCGCGCGACATCCATGTGCAATGGGCACAAGAAAGCTTCGACCAAGCCAGCATGGTGCGTGAATACGTGAAATGGGATTACGAGATTCGCCAGCCCGAACAGGTGGCCGCCGTGCTCGATCGCGCGCTCGAAGTGGCGATGGCCGAACCGCGAGGTCCGGTCTACATTTCGGTGCCACGCGATGTGCTCGCAACGCCGGTGCAGGGGCTGACCATCGACGAGCCCTCGCGCCGCAAGGCTTACCCCCGCCTCACGCCCGACCCCGCTGCGCTCGATGCGGCGGCCGAGCTCCTGGCCAAGGCCAAATCGCCGGTCATTGTCACTGCCGAAACTGGCATCACTGCCGCCAACCGCGAGGCGCTGGCCCGGCTGGGGTTGGCCGGCGGCATCGGGGTGCTCGAAGCCAGCCCGGTGTACAGCAATCTGGCGCCCGATCACCCTTGCCACCTGGGCTACATCTTTGCTTCACAGGTCAATCCCGATCTGGAACAGGCCGACGTGATTCTGGCACTGGAATGCGACGTGCCGTGGTTCACGGCGCGCGTCAGCGTTCCGCCCAGCACCCGCGTGATCCAGGCAGGTGTTGACCCACTGTATCAGCGCCTGCCCATGCGCAATTTTCCTTGCGATGTTGCCTTGATCGGACACGCCGACGTGATTCTCCATGGCCTGGCCGACCGCGTGGAAACGCAGGTACCGGATACCACGCGCCAGGCCCGACTCGAGCAACATCAAGCGCGTCGGGCCAGCGAAAGCCGGGCCCTGAACGAGACCGTGAAGAAGGACAGCAAACGGTCCGATATTTCTGCCGTCTGGGCCAATCATGTGCTGGCACAATTGCTAAACGACGACGTGATTCTGGTGAATGAGTATCCCGTGGATCTGCGCCTGGTTCAGCCACAGGGAGCGGGCACGTACTTTGGTCCCTCGCACGCGGGCGGTCTGGGCTGGGGCATGGCTGCGGCCCTCGGCATTCAGGCTGCCAAGCCCAACGCCACGGTGATCTGTGCCCTGGGCGACGGTGCCTACCACTACAGCTCCCCGCTGTCTTGCCATGAGGTGGCCGCCACCGAAAACCTACCGATACTTACCGTGGTGTTCAACAATGGGGGATGGAATGAAGTGCGCAAGAGCGTGCTGAGCACCCACCCCGATGGTCATGCCGCCAAGGCGCCGGTCATTCCACTGACCACGTTCGGCTCACAGGCGAGATTCGAAGACGTGGTGGAAGCCTTCGGTGGGTTTGGCGCCAGCGTGGAAGATTCCCAGCAACTCTTGCCCACATTGCGCGAGGCCTTGCGTGTGGTGCGCGAAGAGCGCCGCCAGGCCCTGGTGAACATCGCGGTAAGCGCTTGAACCTCAGCGACTCCTCAGAGGTGGAACCATGACAAGCCCACAAGAGATTACCGACCTTCTTGCCGCCCAGAAAGCCGCATTCCGAGCCGAAGGCGAAGTCACTTATGCCACCCGACGCAACCGGCTCGAGCGCTTGGCCAAGGTGGTGCTGCGCCACCACGACGCCCTGGTGGCGGCCCTCCAGGAAGACTTCGGCAACCGTTCACCGTTTGCCACCCGTGCGGGCGATATTCTGGGCAGCGTGGCAGCCATCGAATATCACCTCGAACACCTCGAGGCCTGGATGCAGCCCGAACCCATCGCCCTCCCGGTCAACCTGCAGGCCGAGGGTACCCAGGCAACGCTGCATTACGAGCCGCTGGGCGTGCTGGGTGCGATCATTCCCTGGAATGGCCCGGTCCTCATGGCCTGCCTCGCTGCCATGGGGGGTTTCGCCGCAGGCAACCGGGTGATGCTCAAGCTATCCGAGATGGCGCCGGCCACGGGTGAAGCCTTTGCGGCGGCAGTGGTCACCGAGTTTGATGCCACCGAATTGGCCGTGGTCAACGGCGACGCCAAGGTGGCGGCTGCGTTCTCCAGCCAACCCTTCGATCACCTTCTATTCACCGGCTCCACCGCCACGGGGCGCAGGGTAATGCTGTCTGCCGCCGAAAACCTGGTGCCTGTCACCCTCGAGCTCGGAGGCAAAACGCCGGTGGTGGTGGGCAAGAGCGCCGATCTGCGCGTGGCGGCCAACCGGATCATTGCCGGCAAGCTGGCATCGGCGGGCCAGGTTTGTGTGGCGCCCGATTACGTCTTCCTGCCCAAAGGCAGCACCGATAGGTTCGTTTCGGCCTGCCTCGACGCCGTGAAGCAGCAATACCCCGATTTGATGGAGACGGCCGACTACACCTGCCTGATCCACGAGAACGTGAATGCCCACATGCGAGCGCTCCTCGACGACGCCAAATCCAAAGGAGCCCTGCTCACATTCTGTCCGCAAGACTATTCCTTACAAAACCTGCCCCAAGCTGGTCGGTTTCCGCTGGTGCTGCTGACGCAGCCTCGAGCCGACATGACCGTGATGTTCGAAGAGATCTTCGGCCCCATCCTGCCTATCATGGAATACGAAAGCATCGACGACGCGCTGGCCAGCATTGCCGATGGCCCCCACCCCCTGTCGGCCGCCTATTTTGGCGACGACACCGCCGAAGCCGGGCGGGTAAGCCGAGCCATCCAAACCGGCAGTGTCGTGATCAACGATGTGCGCTTGCAGCTGGCCATCGAAGCGCTGCCGTTTGGCGGCGTCGGCAACAGCGGCATGGGGCGCTACCGCGGCCACGCCGGCTTCGTCTCGTTCAGCAACCGCAAGGTGGTGTTGCGCCAGGGTGCTGCAGAAGACACTCTGGCCAAGCGGCGCACGCCGATTCCCGACGCCGCCCATGAAGCCATCGAGGCCCAGATTCAACGAAAGAAAGCCCAGTACGGCGTGTGAAACGCCGGCCAGCCGCGTCAGCCCGCCGAGAGCAACGCGCCCAGGAGCGCAGCCCGGTTGGGTTGATCGGTCTTGCTGAGAATATTCTTGACGTGGTTCTTCACCGTGGGCAGGGCAATGCCCAGCCTGCGGGCAATATCTTCATTCGGCAGCCCAGCCAGAACACTGTCGAGTACCTCGCGCTCTCGCTCAGTCAGGGAGGCGAGCATGTTTGTACGTCGTGCGTCGCGCAAGGCCGCCTGCCAAGTACACGAAAAAAGGCGCTGGGTGGTAACCAGGCGCTGCATCTCGTCGGACGAAAACTCACGGGAGTCGCTGAAGCGCGCGTAGCGGATTCCCGCCATGATCTGGCCGCTGCCGTCGCGCAGGAAGACATCGGCCTTGTATCGAACGCCCAGTACCGAACGAAACCCAGCCACGTATTCGGGATTCTCGCGCTCGATCTGAAAGCCACAGGCCGTACCGAACACACTGCCCGCCACGTCGCGATAGCGTTGAGGATGAAATGGATCGATGGCCGAGAAGCGCTTGTACAAGCCGCCCCAATGTACATTGGGCGTACTGCTGACATGACCCACCGGGTTGCCGCAGCTGTCTACCTCATAGACCAGCACGCGTTGGGCTGACACCACGAGTGAGGCCGTTTCGAGCAGGTACTGCTTTGTACTTTCGATACTGGACATGGCGAGCATGATACGAAAGAGTTGACCTACGAGCTCTGGAAAGAGCGCTCTGAGTAACGAGCAAGGGTCAACATGATCGGCACATAGTAGCGCAAGACATGCATATGATCCCCAGGGATCATGTACGCCCGACAACGTTGCGCTAAGCTGCTTGTTATGACGCTTGATGCCCTCACCGCTTCGTTCCCGCCCGCGTTTCGCACTCTGCCAGCCATTCTTCAACGCGGAGCAGAGTCATACGGCGATGCGCCGCTGGTTTCCATAGGGGTCACCCAATGGAGCCACCAGCAAGCTTTGGATCGCGTCGCTGCCCACGCCGGCAACCTGCGCCGGAGTGGGCTACGAGCTGGCGACGCCATCGCCCTCATGTGCGGCAACCTTCCACAACAACTGGAATCTTTTCTGGCCGCTGGCTGGCTCGGCGCCATCGCCGTACCCATAAACACCGCGTCCATGGCGCCGCAGATTCAATATTTTCTTGCCGACAGTCAAGCCCGGCTCTTGGTGATCGAAGCCACCTACCTCGACCGACTCGTCAATATCGACTGGACGAAAACAGGCATCGAAGCCATCTGGGTGGTAGGCACAGGCGAAGCCGACCTGACAATGCCCGAAACGATACCGATTACCGTGTACCCGGAACCCGGCATTCCCGTCGAGCCTGCCGCCGTGAACGCGGGTGACACGCTGGCCATCCTGTATACCTCGGGAACTACCGGGCCACCCAAGGGCGTGATGTGCCCCCATGCACAGTACTTCTGGTGGGGCGCCCATTGCGTGGATGCCTTGAGCATCGATGCCAGCGACACCCTTTGCACGGCGCTGCCGCTATTCCACATCAATGCGCTGCATACTTTCTGCCAAGCCAGTCTGTCGGGCGCCCAAGTGCGTTTCCTTTCGCGCTTCTCGGCCTCAAGATACTGGAGCACGATGCAAGAGCATGGCGGCACAGTGGGCTATCTACTGGGTGCCATGGCGCCCATGTTGCTAGCTCAACCGGAATCTGCGGTGGAGCGTCAGCACAAGGTGCGTTGCATTCTTAGCCCCGGCACTCCAGCGGCGGCCGCACGAGCTTTGCAGGAGCGCACTGGCGTCATCGTGATCGAGGGCTTTGGCTCCACCGAGACGAACTTTGCGCTGGGAACACGCTTCGACACGGAGCCGCGCGGCATCATGGGGTGGGTACGCCCTCATTTCGAAGCCCGGGTGGTGGATGAACACGACACCCCGCTTGCCGACGGGCAGGCCGGCGAGCTGGTGTTGCGCGCAGAACAACCCTTCGCCTTCGCCACCGGCTACTTCAACATGCCCGACAAAACGGTCGAGGCCTGGCGCAATCTCTGGTTTCACACGGGTGATCGTGTTGTACGCGAACCCGACGGGGCATTCCGTTTTCTTGACCGCCTGAAAGACAGCATCCGCCGCCGTGGCGAGAACATTTCGTCTTACGAAGTGGAGGCCGTCCTGCTCAGTCATCCGCTCATCGCCGCTGCAGCAGTATTCCCTGTGAAATCCGAATTGGCCGAAGATGAAGTCATGGCAACCATAGCCTTGCGCGCCACGGATAATGAGCGGCAGACGCCGTCGTTCTTGCCGGAGCTCGCAAAATTCTGCAAGAGTCGACTCCCCTATTTTGCAGTGCCCCGCTATATCGATATCGTGGCAGAGCTTCCACGCACTGCCAGCGGGAAGATACAGAAATACATATTGCGCGAGCGCGGTATCACGACAAGCACATGGGATCGAATGACTGAGCGCGACGCGCCCGGCAAGTTACACCAATAAGAGCCATTCATTCACAACGAGGAGACCCTTATGAAGCCCCTGAATATCTTGACGCTGGCCAGCATCACTGCCCTGGCTTTGGGCATGCAGCCCGCCGTTGCAGAAACCTATCCCGACAAGCCGGTGAAAGTGGTAGTGCCGTTTCCTGCAGCAGGCGGTACCGACACCATTACACGTATCGTCACCGACAAGCTCGCCGATGTGCTCGACCAACCGATGGTGATCGAAAATCGTGGCGGCGGAAACACCATCATTGGCGCTCATGCGGCCGCGACGGCACCCGCCGACGGGTATACGCTGATGTCCACCCTGGACATGACCATGACCATCTTGCCCGCGGTCTACCAGTCGTTGCCGTTCGACCCTCAGGACGATTTCGATCCCGTATCCCTGTTGGCCCGTGTACCCGCACTGTTTGTGGCTCATCCGAGTGTGCCAGCAGACAACTTGCAGGAGCTGATCGAATACAGCAAGGAAAACCCCAACGAGCTCAACTATGCCTCGGCTGTACTGTATGGACAATTGCTGGGTGAACAATTGAAGTCGGTCTCAGGCCTCACCTACACCTACGTGCCCTACAAGGGAGCAGCGGAAGCCATGAACGCGCTTGTGGGCGGCAACGTCGACTTCCTGATGCTAGATATCGCTACCGGCTTGGGCTTCATCAACGATGGGAAGCTCAAGGCATTGGCCATTACATCGCCCGAACGTAACCCTCTATTGCCCGACGTGCCCACCGTGGGCGAAAGCGGCCACCCGGAACTGGAAATGAGTGTGTGGTACGCGCTTTATGCCCCCAAGGGTACGCCTCGCGACAGGATCGACACGGTCAACGCCGGTGTGCGTGAGGTCCTGGCCATGCCCGAGGTGCAGCAGCGCCTTGAAAAGCTCGGTCACGACGCGGCGCCGTCCACGCCCGAAGAGCTTGCCGCGATGATCCAGGAAGACTCCGTGAAATGGGCCAAGGCCGCGAAAGACGGCAACATTCGTCTCGATTGACGCAGCCGGGCTCTTCAAAACAGCTCGAAGTACTCCCGCTGCTCCCATTCCGTCACTTCGAGCTGAAACCGGGCCAGCTCAGCTTCCTTGATGTGGCAGAGGTAGTCAACCATGGTGTCGCCAAACTGCTTTCGCCAGAAGTCGGATTCTCGCAACGCCCGCACCGCCTCATCGAGGCTGCGTGGCAGGGGATCTGCAGGCGTGTCGTAGGGCGCATCCACCGACTCGCCGGGGTGCCGCTGTTGCGCGATGCCGTCGAGCCCGGCCAGCAGTTGTGAGGCCAGGTACAGGTACGGATTGGCCGTGGGCTCACCGACGCGATTCTCGATGCGGCTGGCCGGGTCGCCAGGCCCGCCAAGCACGCGCAACATGGCAGCACGATTGTCGCGACCCCAGTTGGCGCGGTCTGGCGCCAGCGAGAACGGCCGATAGCGCCGATAGCCATTGATGGTGGGGCAGGCAAAGAGCGCAGCATCTCGCGCATGTTGTTGCAAACCTGCCAGATAGTGCATGCCCACGGGGCTGAGGGGATTGTCGGCGCCGGGCTCGGGGATGAACACATTGCGACCGCTGACGGGATCGCAGAGCGACTGATGCAAGTGCCAGCCACTGGACATCACGTTGGGAATCCGCGGACGGCACATGAAGGTGGCGTGATACCCGTGGCGCGAACACACCTGCTTGATGGCACTGCGCAACAACACCATGAGATCGGCCGGCAGCAGCCCTTGCGTGGGACCAAAGGTGAGCTCGAACTGGCTGGGGCCCATCTCGATCTCAAGCGATCGCAGGGGAAGACCCAGCGCCTGAAGTTGGCCACGCAGCAACTCCATCAGGGCGTCGACGCGGTCGTAGCGCAATTCGGTAAGGTACTGATAACCATGGGTGAGCAGCGACACCGACGGCGGGGTGCCAGGCTGACCGGAATCGGTGACGGCCATGTGCGGCTCGTCGAGCCGGAACACGTGGAACTCCACCTCGAGGCCAGCGGTGAACTCGAGGCCCTGCGCGGCGGCTTGTGCCACGGCACGACGCAGCAGTGGCCGCGTGGCGAGCGGAAACGGCTGACCATTGGTGAGGTAGGGATCGCACAGCACCCAGGCCGTTTTATGGGCCCAGGGCAGCGTGCGGAAAGTAGCCGGGTCGGCCACCATCACGAAATCGGCGCCGCCCTGCATGCCGGCAAAATCAAAACCGCCGCCCTTGCTGAACACGGGGAAGACCGTCTTGTGCGAGGTATCTTTGGCGAACAGGGTGGTGGTCATGTTGACGCCACGCCACAGGGCGCTTCGTGCTTCGCTGGCCACCAGCGTCTTGCCCCGCAGCAAGCCATGCTGATCGGGGAAGACAAATCGCACGACCTCGAACTCGCCGCTGTCGAGCCGTGCGGCCAACGCCTCGGCCTGGGCTCGCTGATCGGTATCCCACAGCCCGTGCTGTTCCACAAATGTTGTCACCCGGGTCTCCGCTTGGTGAAGTTGGCTGGAGCCGTTGCCGGCGCTCAAGGTTGCCAGGCGCCGGCCCAGCTGGAGGCGTCGCGGCGGGCGCGATCGGCCTGTTGCCAATACTGTTCGGGCTCCTGCTGCGTGGAGCTGACGCCATCGATCGAGGCCGGGCCCCGCAATTGTTCTGCCTGCTCGGACGAGAGCTGCATGGGTAGCGGCTCGCCTTTGCGCATGGCGTCGATGGCGTTGCGCAGCATGCGCCGGTAGTGCGAGATACCAATATCGGTGGCGCCGAGGTTTTCGCGCGTGCGGTCCTGGATGGGGCCCAGCGATTCGATGGCCCACTGATCGTGCACGTTGATGTCGTGCCCCATGCCGGTGTAGGTTTGCGTGAGTTGCTCGTTCACGTCGAAACCATAGTTGTTGCGCTTGTTCTTGCGCGACACGTAATCGGGCAGTTCGTAGAGCTCGAGCCGCTGCGCGCGCATCTGCTCCTTGTTCACCGGCCCGGTGAAGCTGGTGAAAATGGCGTACCAGTAGCAATGCGTGTCGTCGATGGGGACATGCCATTGCGAGATCGTCATCTCGGCACTCATGGGGATCACGAACGCCTGCGGAAACACCAGGTTGGTGACCCGCACGTGGCGGTTCTCGGCCGACAAGTCACGTAGCGCGGTGAGCCGCATGCCGTAATCGGTGAGGTCCACCCGGATCTCGGGGCGGTGAAACTCGCGCAGCACGCGCGTGATGGGCATGTCGGAATCGGCCGATGCCCCCCGAAACTGTTTGCCATAGCTGGCCGACGTGTCTTCGTCTTCGAAGAAACGATGCAGAAACGACGCGTGAGCGGGATCGATGCCCACTTCCAGGGCCTGCAACCAGTTGCACTCGAACATGCCCTTGAAGGCAAACGTGTGGGTGTCTGGCGCCACGAAGCAGTCGAATGCGGGAAAGGCCGGCGGCTCGCCCTCACCCAGATAGCCAAAGATGATGCCCGAGCGCTCCACCACGGGGTACGATTTCTGCCGGATACGCGTGTGCAGCTTGCTACCCTCCGGCTCGGCCGGCGTTTGAAGGCAGGCCCCGTTCACGTCGAACAGCCAACCATGAAAGGCACAACGCAGGCCACCGTCTTCCAGGCGACCATAAGCGAGATCGGCGCCGCGATGCGGACAATCGCGATCGATCAGGCCCAGACGCCCCTGCTCGTCGCGAAACAACACCAGATCCTGCCCCATGAGCCGTACGGCCCGGATAGGACGCTCGTGCGCCAATTCGTCGGTGAGCGCCACCGGCTGCCAGTAGTGCCGCAGCAAGGTGCCGGCCGGCGTGCCGGCACCGACGCGGGTGATCAAATCATTTTGTTCGGCGGTGATCATGAGAACTCCTGAAACGTGAAGGCTGGCACCGCATTGACGCATGGCAGGGCCGAGCCTGAAATTCTGGTGCAGTATGGGCACACTACAAGGGACTCCGGCGTATTGTATGCAACTGCATGCAGAATGATTGGGCAGTTCCGCAAACTTGTCAATGATTTCATATGTTCATCGAGTGAACATAGCGAGAACTGACATTTCGCGTCCCTACCGAGGGGAAAGTGGACGGAAGTCACACACGCCATCACCGCTGGCACATTTGCACTAGCCAAGAGATTCGGCATTGCATACAATCGTGTCAAATACTGGCCACCACATCCATGACCGTTTCACGATCCCAGCAATCCCGCGTTCTCCTTCAGCTGCGCGACATGATCCTCAAGGGCGAGTTCGCTCCGCACGAGCGGCTGGCCGAGATCCCGCTGGCCGAACGGCTCGAGGCCTCGCGCACCCCCGTTCGCCTGGCTCTGGCCACGCTGGAGCACGAGGGACTGATCGAGCCCTCTCCCGGCGGCGGCTATCAGATGCGCGGCTTTACGGCCAACGAGGTCGACCACGCCATCCAGACGCGCGGCGTACTCGAGGGTTTTGCCGCTCGTCTGCTGGCCGAAGAGGGCGCCTCGCGCCAGCTGCTGCGCGATCTGGGCGATTGCCTCGATCAGGGCGACGAAGCGGTCAACAAGTCGTCGATGACACTCGACGACTACGCCACCTACGTGGAAATGAACGACCGCTTTCATCGTCTCATCGTGCAGGGCTGCGGCAACCCCACGGTGGCGCGCATGCTCGATACCCTGGCCGGGCAACCCTTTGCAGCAGCCAGCGCCATGCTGCCCATGCAGTCCTCGATGGTGGAAGGTCAGCAATGGATGCAGATGGCCCATCGCGCGCACCACAATCTGGTGCAGGCGATCGAGGCCCGTCAGGGCATGCGCGCGCAGATGCTGGGCGAGGAACACGTGCAGATTGCCCGCATGAACCTCGATTACGCCCTCACGCAGCCTGAACTCGCCGCCAGGGTGATGCCGGGCATCCGTCTGGTTACCGCAGCGAACTGATCTCGCTGGCCACGGCCAGCAAGGTATCGGCGGGCTGGGGATGGGCAAACAGAAAGCCCTGGAATACATCGCAGCCCTTGTCGCGAAGAAAGCCGAACTGCGCCTCGGTTTCCACCCCCTCGGCCACCACCTGAATGTCCAGCCAATGCGCCAGGGCGATCATGGTTTGCGAGATGGCGGCGTCACGCGGGTCGTTGAGGATGTCGCGAATGAACGATTGATCGATCTTGAGCTTGTCGAGCGGTAATTGCTTGACATACGAAAGGCTGGAATACCCCTGACCGAAGTCGTCGAGCGCGGTGCGAACACCCAGATTGCGCAGGGCCTGCATCACACGCAAGGTTTGCTGGCCGTCCTGCAGCACGACCGATTCGGTGATCTCGAGCTCAAGCGACGAGGCCGGCAGGCCGTGCTTCTCGAGCACGGCCTGCCGGCCACGAAACCGGGGCGCCTGAACTGCAGGGCCGACACATTGACGCTCATGACCCAGTCGTGACCGGCGCGCCGCCACTCGGCGGCCTGGCGGCAGGCCGTCTCGAGCACCCAGGCCCCCAGCGAAACGATCTGGCCGGTTTCTTCGGCCACCGGGATGAATTCGCCGGGCGACACCGCTCCCAGCTCGGGATGCTGCCAGCGCAACAGGGCTTCGATCGCCACCACCGAACGACCGTCAGCCGATATTTGCGGCTGATACACCAGATGGAACTGGTCGCCGGCCAGCGCCACCTGCAGTTCGCGGCGCAACTGGAGGCGTTCGCCCAAACGGTGGTCGAGGGAACCCGAGTACCACGCCCAGGTGTTGCGCCCCGCCTGTTTGGCCTTGAACATGGCCAGATCGGCCTGTTGCACCAGCTGCATGGGCGGAATGTCGGCGCCCTCCCAGAGCGCCAGGCCGACACTGGCTGTCAGGTGCAGACTCACCCCTGCCGAACTCCGGCAACCCTCGTACGGCTCGGCCAGTCGGGCGAGCAGGGGTTCGGCCATCGCGACCACCGCTTCGGCATCGGCCACCTCGGTGAGCACGACCACAAACTCATCCCCACCCAGCCGGGCAACGGTATCACCGGGCTTGACGCTGGCCAGGATGCGCGCGGCCACTTCGCACAGCACCAGATCGCCACAATGGTGGCCGTAACTGTCGTTGATCGGCTTGAAGCCATCGAGATCGATGAAGAGCACGGCGAACCGATGGCCGTGACGGGCGGCAAACTGGCAGGTCTGGGCGATGCGATCTTCGAGCAGCGTGCGGTTGGGCAAGCCCGTGAGGGCATCGTGGCTGGCATGATGCCGCAAGTTGTCTTCGTACTGCTTGCGCTCGGTGATGTCGTTCTGGATGCCGAGCCAGTGTGTCACGTTGCCGGCGTCGTCCACGATGGGCGACAGGTGCAATTCGTTCCAGAACTGACTGCCGTCGCGCCGCTGATTGCGCAATACCACGTTGACTTCGCGCCCCTCGGCCAGGGCATTTCGCATGATCTCCAGCGCGCGCGCGGAGGGCTCGGCACCCTGGAGCAGCCGACCGTTGCGGCCCAGCACCTCGTGGGCCGAGTACCCGGTGATCCGTTCGAAAGCGGGATTCACGTAAGTCAGTGGCATATCGGCGCGGCGTGCGTCGGCAATGCAGATGCCGTTGGCGCTGGCCTCTACCGCCCGCCGCAGCAACAACAACTGCTGTTCGCCGCGCTTGCGTCCCGTGATGTCGCGAGCGATGCCGAACACCCCCACCGTACGCGCGCCTTCGCGCACCGGCTGATTGGTGACGTCCATGAAGAGAACATGGCCATCGCGATGACGCACGCGCACCTCGTAGCGCTGATGTTCCCCGGCCAGCGCTCGCTCGAAACGCCGTTGCGCTCGGGCGTGTTCGTCGGGATCGGTCATGGTTCGCCAGTGCCGACCCAGTACCTCTTCACGGGTGTAGCCCACCAACGTCAGCGCCGATTCGTTGACGTCGACGAAGCGGCCATCCGGGTCAAACTGGAAGACGGCATCGGGATGGTTGGCAAATAGCGAGCGGAACTGCTGCTCGCGACGCCGAAGTTCGAGAATGTCGGCCTCGCGCTCGAGCGCGATGGACGCCAGATGACCCGCGGCTCGCAACAACTCGATGTCGGCGGGCCGGGGCCGGGTGGGCTGGCGCCAATACAGCGCAAACGCGCCCAGCACCTTGCCGTTTCTGGCATGCAATGGCAGCGAGGTACATGCACGCAAGCCATGAGCCAGGGCCAGGGCCCGCGCGTCGTGCCAGAGACGGTCGGTGGCAATATCGGGCACGATCACGAGCGCGTTGCGATGCATGGCAGTGCCGCTGCTGCCAGCCTCCGGCCCGATGGGCTGGCCGTCGACGGCAGCGATGTAACCGGGCGGCAGACTGGGTGCTGCCACGTTGCGCACACAATGCCCGCCCGGATCGCGCAACAAGACGGAACAAAGCGCACCGGTCACGCGCGCCTCGATCGAGTGGCACAGCCGAACCAGCACATCGGCCGCCGGCTCATCCGTGGCGATGGCTTGCAGGATGTCGCGCTGCTCCCTCAGCAGGGTCGCATCGGCCACGGTATCGTTGAACGACACCGGATCGGCAGGCACGGCCGAACGGGGCGGGCGCGAGGGGCACTCGGCGGATTCGTCGGTGGCGTCGACCATGGCTGAGCCCTGACAAAGTTTGCAACAAATGACATGATACTCAGCGAGGGTAACCTTCTCTGCATCGACGCGCATCGGTAGTTGCCGCAGGGGGTGCGCCCTGCCACACTGCCGATTTGTCTGATTTGCCTTGGTTCTACCCCCCGTTACCCTACTCAGGAGGTTCCATTCATGGGCACTTTTGTCTTGGTTCACGGCGCCTGGCACACCGGTGAGCACTTCGAAGCCGTGGCCGCGCCCATCCGCGAGGCCGGCCATACCGTTCACTTGCCCACCCTGGCGGGCAATCGCCCCGACGACAGCCGCGTCACGTCGCTCGAGAACGCCATTCAGTCGTTGCTGGATTATTTCGACCAACATGAGTTGACCGATGTCGTGCTGATGGGCCACAGCTACGGCGGCATGGTGATCACGGGCGCGGCCGATCGCCTGGGCGCGGCACGCATACGGCGCCTGGTGTACTGGAACGCCTTTGTGCCACGCAATGGCGATTGTCTGAACGATCTCGTGCCACCGCACTATGTCGATCTGTTCCAGCAAATACAACAGCCGGATGGCGGGGTGATGCTGCCATGGCCAATCTGGCGCGAGGCTTTCATCAACGATGCCGATGAGGCACTGGCCCGGCAGGCCTACGACAGCCTCAACCCGCACCCGTACAACACCTTTGCCGACCAAATCGTGCTGCAGGCCGATCCGGCCGAATTCAAGATGGGCAAGAGCTACATCAATTGCGTCCAGGACACGGCCCTGCCGCACAGCCTGGGCTGGCACCCGCGCCTATCGGAGCGTTTGGGGCTGTTTCGCTATGTGGCGGCCAGCGGTAGCCACGAGATGTGCTTTACCGATCCGGTGGGGCTGGCCCAGGCCATTCTCAAGGCCGGGGCCGACTGAGACTCGCCTCCTGCGCGCCGTCGCCCAGGGCCTGGAGCACGCGGGCGCGTCGAGCCCACTGGGATCGACTGCGCCGCAGGGGCGATGGCGCTCGGACGGGCTCGTGCTCAGGCCAGATCGGCGGCCCGGATGCCGGCACGCCGGAGCATGGCCTCGAAAGCCATGCGATCCACGCGGGCCCGGCCGGCGGCGTCGCCACCCAGACGCGAATTGGCGGCGTTCTCCAGCACCGAGGGCGGGATGGCGATGTTGGGCCCCGCCCCACCATCGCTCATCAGCTGAATCTCGCATGCTCGCTGCAGCGTCCACAAACGCTTGAACGCTGCAGGGATGTCGCTGCCTACGGTGAGCAGGCCGTGATTGCGCAGCACGAGATAGTGGTGGTTGCCGAGCGACGCCACCAGGCGAGGCTGCTCATCGGGGTTGGTCGTAATGCCTTCAAAATCGTGATAGCCGAGATCGCCATACAGCGCAGAACTGTAGAAGTTATCGAAGCGCAGCCCCTCGCGCTTGCAGGCAATGGCGATACCCGCGGTGGTGTGCGTGTGCATCACGCAGTGAACGTCGTGGCGGGCCCCGTGAATGGCGCTGTGAATGATGAACCCGGCCAGGTTCACATCTCCGGTATTACTGCCGGTGTTCTTGCCCTGCAGGTTGATGCGCACGAGGTTGCTGGCCGTGACTTCGGCATAGTGCAGACCGAAGGGGTTGATGAGGTACTCGGGCTCGGCGGCCACCGATTCGGGCAAACGCACGGTGATGTGGTTGAAGATCAGTTCCGTCCAGCCAAGGTAGTCGAACAGGCGATAACAAGCCGCCAGCTCCAGCCGCAAGCGCCATTCGTCGGGATGCATGCCGGTGGGCGCAGGCGGAAGTTGGGCGGTGGTCATGAGCGCTCCGGGAAATGAAGGTGGGCGCATGCCGGCGCAGGAGACGTCCGGCATGCGGAATAGACAATCATTTTAGCGAGAAAGGACGGCGGCACACGCAGGGCCGCTGCCCGGCTATGCAGATCCCGCGGGGTCTCTGGCAGGGGGAGAGGCAGAACCCGAATCCACCAGTGGCTGCTGGAGCACTTGAGTGACGTCTTCGGGATGAATGCCTGCCGACTGCAGCAGCGAGCTCAGCAGCGGCGCCTGCAGGCGGTACTTGAGGGCCGACGACATGACCTGATCGGACAAACTCTGGCCGCCGCCATTGCCGCCCTCGGCGCCCCCGGCGCCGGGCACGCCGCCGCCCGAGCCCAGGCCATCCACATGGAGGATCTTGATGTCGCTGATGTGCTCGAGCGGTTTGGCGCTTTCGCGCACCACCGCCTGCACCTGCTCGATGGCAGCCAGGCGCAGACGCATGGCCATGGCATCGGGCGACATGAGGTTTTCGGCTTCGTTGATGGCGCGACGGCCGCGGGCTTCGATGTCGTTGCGGGCATCCTGACCGGCGCGCTGGCGCTCGTCGGCGTAGGCTTCGGCATCGGCAAGCAGCCGGGTGATATCGGCACGCCGTTCGGCCGCCTCCTTTTCGGCCTGGGCCTGCTGCACCACAGCAAGGCCCTTGGCCTCGACGTCGCGTTGCGCGGCCACCATCGCCAGCGCTTTTTCGCGCTCGGCTCGCTCGAGCTCCCGCGCCGAGATCACCGACTCCTCGGCTCGCACCGAGGCCGCGCGACTCGCTTCGGCATCGGCCTGAGCCGCATTGCGGCGCTTGGAGTGTTCAGCCACTTCGATCTCGGTGGACTGCTGGGCGAGCTCGAGGGCCTTGCGGCGCTCGGTTTCGGCGATCTCGATGGCCCGTGACCGTTCGATTTCGACCTCCTTGAGCTCCTGCTCGAGGCGGATCTTCTGTTCTCGCAGCGAACGCTCGGAGGCGAGCCTCGCCTTTTCGACAGCTTCGCTGGCGCTGACTTCAGCGACCTGAGAACTGCGCTTCTTCTCTGCGGCTTCGGCGGCGATGAGACTTTGCTGCTCGGCTCGGCGGATGGCGATCTCGCGTTCCTGCTGCATGCGGGCATATTCTTCTTCGCGCTGCAGCTCGAGCATCTGCTGTTCGGCCGCCAGGTTCTTGCGCTGGATGGCCACCTGCGAATCGCGCTCGATCTCGTTGCGCTTCTTGCGCCGTGCCTCGATTTCGGCCGTGAGCTTGGTGAGACCCTCGGCGTCGAACGCATTGTTCGGGTTGAAGAACTCCCGCGAGGCCTGATCGAGCTTGGAAATGGAGACACTGTCGATCTCGAGGCCGCTGGCGTCGAGCCCGGCGCCAGCCAGCTCACGTACCCGGCGCGAGTAAGCGCCGCGATTCTCGTGCAATTGTTCGAGCGCCTGTTCCGCCGCCGCGGTACGCAAGGCGTCGTTGAAGCGCGCCTCGAGCAACTGGCGCATGCCATCGACCGACAGGGTGCGGCTGCCCAGGGTGCGCGCGGCCGCGGCCACCGAACTGCGCTCGGGTCGGACGCGAACATAGAAGTCGGCCTCCACGTTCACTCTGAGCCGGTCTTGCGTGATGAGGGCGTTGTCGTCGAAATGACCCAGGCTGATGCGCATGGTGTTCATGTTGACCCGCGTGACCTCATGCAGCACGGGGATCACGAAGGCGCCCCCCGAGATGGCCACCTTCTGGCCCAGAAAGCCGGTGCGCACGAAGGAGAGGTCGGTGGTGGAGCGCTGGTAGAGGCGGGACAACAGCCACCACAGGATCGCAATGGCGATGACGATGACCACGATCGTCAACAGCACGATTCCGAGACTGCTCTGCATGGTGCGGGACTCCTGGCAATCGAGCCGACACAGGCCGACACGGCAATTAGTACGTAAACGTATCGGAAAAACGGGCACATTTCTTCCGATACCGCCTTTATAGGGCTCGCCGAAAGAAAACGTCAAGAGCGGATTTCGCTCGGGTAATCCCTAGCAATGCGTGGCGCGATTTGCCGGAAAATTACCTTGACGCTCTGCCATTCTGTTTCTAGACTGGCTCTGCTCGGTCATCCACTTGGCCGCAAATTTAGTACGTATACACTTATCTTTCTGGCAGAGATATCGATGGCAGACCCCATGCAGCCTGCAGCCCGCGCCGTCACGTCGAAGGTATTGCCGGCGCCTCGGTTTCGGTATACGCCCGTCTTGCAGGCCGGTCCGAATGTCTGGATATCCGGCATGGTCGCGCTCGATCCGGCCACCCAGGCACTCGCAGGAGCCACACCCGCTGCCCAGCTGCAACGCATTCTGCAAAATCTCGATGCCCTGCTCACCGAGCAGGGCTGGTCGCGTCACCACGTGGTCATGGCGCGCATCTACTGCACCGACTTCGCCGCGTTTGCCGAGGTCAACCAGGTGTGGGATGCCTTTTTCACCCAGGCGCCGCTGCCCGCACGCAGTGCCGTGGGTGCCACCGCTCTGCCGCTGGGCGCCACGGTCGAGGTGGAGTTTCAGTTATGGCTGCCCGGCCAATAGGCCCGGTGCGTCTTTTTTCCGGAGGCCGATGTCATGGCACAAGGTGAAATCATTGCAGGTTTTCTGGCCCCTCACCCACCCCACCTGGTGTACGGCGAGAACCCTCCACAGAACGAACCGCGCTCGCAAGGGGGCTGGGAGCCCCTGCGCTGGGCCTACGAACGCGCGCGTGCCAGCCTCGACGCCATGAAGCCCGATGTACTGCTGGTGCATTCGCCGCACTGGATCACCTCGGTCGGTCATCATTTTCTGGGGGTGCGGCAACTGTCGGGCAAATCGGTGGATCCGATCTTTCCCAACCTGTTTCGCTACCAGTTTTCGCTCGACGTCGACGTCGAGCTGGCCGAGGTGTGCTGCGAAGAAGGCCGCAAGCAGGGCCTGGTCACCAAGATGATGCGCAACCCGGCCTTTCGGGTGGATTACGGCACCATCACCACGCTGCACATGATCCGGCCACAGTGGGACATCCCGGTGGTGGGCATTTCTGCCAACAATACGCCCTACTACCTCAACACGAAAGAAGGTCTGGTCGAGATGGATCTGCTCGGCAAGGCCACGCGCGAAGCCATTCGCAAGACCGGCCGCAAGGCGGTTCTGCTGGCCTCGAACACGCTGTCGCACTGGCACTTTCACGAAGAGCCTGCCATCCCCGAAGACATGTCCAAGGAGCACCCGCAAACGATGGAGGGCTACCAGTGGGACATGCGCGTGATCGAGCTCATGCGCAAGGGCAACATGCGCGAAGTGCACAAGCTGCTGCCACAGTTCATCGAAGAAGCCTTCGCCGAGGTCAAGTCGGGCGCCTTTACCTGGATGCACTCGGCCATGGGCTATCCCGAGCTGCCCGGCGAGCTCTACGGCTACGGCACGGTCATCGGCACCGGCAACGCCGTGATGGAGTGGAATCTGCGCCAGGCCGGGCTTTCCATGCTCGAGCCGGCCAGCGATGCCGGCGCGCAGGCCTGGTCGGCCGATTCCGCGGCTCGAGCACCGGGCGGCAAGCCGCTCAGTCTGGTGGATTGAGGCCGCGCCATGACCGTTGTTTCTGCCTTTCTGGTGCCCGGCAATCCGCTGCCGTGCCTCAAGCCGGAGGCCCTTTCATGGGGCCGCCTGGCCAGTGCCATGCAGCGCGCCGGGCGCTCACTGGCTGCCTCGCGACCCGATGCCGTGCTGTTGTACTCCACGCAATGGTTCGCCGTGCTCGACCAGCAATGGCTCACCCGGCGGCGTTCGCAGGGCGTGCATGTCGACGAGAACTGGTACGAGTTTGGTGACCTGCCCTACGACATCCAGGCCGACACCGAACTGGCGCATGCCTGCGTGGCCGGCTCCCCCAAGCTGGGCGTGCACGCCCGCGGCATCAATTACGACCACTTCCCCATCGACAGCGGCACCATTTCGGCGTGCACGCTGCTGCGCATCGGTACCGAAGCCACCCCGCTGGTGGTGGCCTCCAACAATCTCTATCACGATGCCGCCACCACCGAAAAGCTGGCCGGCATGGCAGCACAGTGCGCCGCCGAGCAAGGCAAGCGGGTGGCCGTGGTGGGGGTGGGCGGGCTGTCGGGCTCGCTGTTTCGCACCGAAATCGACCCCAACACCGATCGCATCCTCGAGCCGGAAGAAGATCGCTGGAATCAACAGGTATTGCGCCTGATCGAATCGGGCGATACCGCCCAGCTGCGTCAGGTGATTCCCGAATACGCGCGAGAGGCGCGCGTCGACATGGGCTTCAAGCACTTCCATTGGGTGCTCGGAGCCTTGCGCGGCCGGTTCATGGGCGCTCGCGTCCATGGTTATGGCCCCCTCTACGGCAGCGGTGCCGCTGTCGTGGAATTCACGCTTTGAGTCCCTGCAAGGAGCCAACATGAAATTGAGCCTGACATCAGCGGCAGTGATCATGGGGGGCATGGCCACCCTGGCCGGCGGCAACGCCCTGGCCGACGAATGCACCATCAAGATCGGCCGGGTGATTCCCGTCACCGGCCCGCTGGCCGACATGGGCAAGGTCACCCCGTGGGTCGACGACAACAAGGTCAACGCCATCAACGAGGCCGGCGGCCTCGAGGTGGGCGACCAGATGTGCAAGGTCGAATACGCCATCTACGACAGCCGCAGCACGGTATCGGGTTCGGCCGAGGCCGCCACCCGCGCCATTTTGCAGGACGAGGTGGATTTCCTCATGGCCCAGGGCACGCCCGACACCACCAATGCGCCGGCCGATCTCTGCGAACGCTACAAGGTGCCGTGCATCACCTCGAACACCCCGGTGGAAGCCTGGCTGTTCGGGCCGGATGGCCAGCCCAAGCAATACGACTACACCTATCACATGTTCTTTTCGGTGCCCGATCTGGTGGCCAACCACATCGGCATGATCGAGGCACTGCCCGGCGGCTTCAACGGCAAGATCGGCTATCTCTATCCCAACGACCCCGACGGCACCGTGTTCGCGTCGCTGTTCGATCCAGCCTTCAAGGAGAAGGGCTGGGAACCGGTGGATCCGGGCCGCTTCCAGCAGGGTCTGCCCGACTTCAGCTCCATCATCAACCAGTTCCGTCGCAACCGGGTCGAAGTGGTCACCGGCGTGCTGGCCCCGCCCGACCTGCAGAATTACCTGCAACAGGCAGCACAGGCCGGCTTCCGGCCCAAGATGTACATCATCGACAAGGCCACCGGCTATCCCGAGCCCATGAATGCCATGGGCGAAGCGGGCTACGGCGTGCTCAGTGTCAACTTCTGGTCGCCGGCCTACCCGGGTTCCTCCGGGTTCGGTGGCTATAGCGGCCAGGAGCTGGTCGATGCCTTCGAGTCGGCCAACCCCGATCGCCAATACACGCCGACGCTGGGGTATGAAGATGCGTCGTACGACGTGCTCTTCGACGCCATTCAGCGCGCCGGCACCACCGATCGCGAAGCCGTCCGTGCCGCACTGGCCGACACGCAGATCGACACAGTGGTGGGGCCGGTCGACTTCAACGAGCAGAACTACTCCGTGCAACCGCTGGGTGGTGCGCAGTGGCGGTTCGACGAAGCCAGCAACCGCCTGGTGAAAGAGAACGTCTACAACGCGGTGTATCCCGACGTGGAGAAAACCGCCGACATGACCCTCTACCAGCAATAAGGCGCCAACTCCCTGCCACTTCAGATTCCGCCCGCGGCAGCGCGGGCGGACCCCATCCATGCCGGCTCTCTATCGCAACTTTCACACCCAGGCCGAGATCGACGCGCAGTACGACGTCGAGCAGGCCGTGCCCGACTTCACGGTGTATGCCCGCCATTATGTCGACGAGAGCCGGCTGGCGCGGCATCGCCTGGAGGGCGTGCTCGACGTACCCTACGGCCCGACCCGCGCCGAAACCCTCGATATCTTTCCGGCGGATCGCAAGGACGCGCCGGTGTTCATCTTTCTGCATGGCGGCTACTGGCGCATGCTGTCTTCCAAAGAGTTCAGCTGCGTCGCGCTGGGCCTGCACAAGCTCGGCATCACCACGGTGGTGGTGAACTACGCGCTGGCGCCGCATGTGAGCATCGACGAGATCACGCGTCAGGCCCGCGCTGCCGTGGCCTGGGTCCTGCGCCGGATTCATCGCCATGGCGGCGATCCGGATCGCGTGGTGCTGGGCGGACACTCGGCCGGCGGCCACCTCACCGCCATGTGCCTGCAAACGGCCTGGGAGGAAGACTACGGCCTGCCGGCCGACCCTCTCGCCGGGGCCGTTCTGGTGAGCGGGCTCTACGACTTGCAACCACTGCGATTCAGCAACATGCAGCCCTTGCTGCAACTCGACGACGGCGTGATCCGCCGCAACTCGCCGCTCTTTCAGGTGCGCGCCACAGCCACGCCGGCCCTCATCACGTGGGGCGGTGATGAGCCGGCCGAGTTTCACCGTCAGTCCGAATCCTTCATCGAAGCCTGGCAAGGCGCAGGCAATGGCTGCAAGCGGCTGCCGCAACCCGGCTGCAATCACTTCGATGCCATTTACGGCTTCGAGGATCCCGATCATGTCTTGTGTCAGTGGATCGCACTGGCCACCGACCGTGGGCGCCGGTAATCGCATGGCCAACCTGCTCGAAGTTCGTCATCTCAGCAAGTCGTTCGGCGCCGTGGCCGTGGCGTCCGACATCTCGTTCGACGTGATCGAAGGCGAGATCCTGGGCATCATCGGGCCCAACGGCGCGGGCAAGACCACGCTCTTCGGCATGCTGTCGGGTCACGTCGAAGCCTCTTCGGGCACGCTGCACTTTCGCGAAGAAGACATCACCGCCTTGCCGCCGCACGAAAGAGCGCGTCGCGGCATTGCGCGCACCTACCAGGTGCCGCGTCCGTTCAGCCAGATGACGGTGCTCGACAACCTGCGCGTGGCCGCCACCTTTGCCGGCGGCCTCAACGACACCGAGGCGGCCGAATGGATCGACCGCACCTTGGCCACCACCGGGCTGGCCCGTTACGCCGAAACTCTGGCTGGCCGCCTGCCGCTGCTGGTGCGCAAACGCCATGAACTGGCGCGCGCGCTGGCCATGCGCCCTCGCCTCCTGCTGATCGACGAAGTGGCCGCAGGCCTGACCGAGCAGGAAGTGAACGAGTTCATTGCCCTGGTGCAACGCATTCGCGACATGGGCATCACGATCGTCTGGATCGAACACGTGATTCGCACCATGCTCACCGCCACCGACCGCCTGATGGCATTGGCGGGCGGCGAAATTCTGGCCCTGGGCCAGCCCGATCAGGTCATTCAGATGCCGGAGGTCAAGCGTGTCTACCTTGGCAGCTAACACGGATGCGGGCGACACGCCCGTGCTGCGCATCAACAGCCTGTCGGCCTACTACGGCGAGCTCAGGGCCATTTACGACATCCAGCTCGAGCTGCAGCGCGGCGACATCCTGGCCATCATCGGCGCCAACGGTGCCGGCAAGTCCACCCTGCTCAAGTCGCTGGCCGGCCTCATGACACACGGCTCTCGCTCGCATGTGCGCGGTGCCATCGAGTTCGAGGGTCAACGCATCGAGCGCCTGGGGCCCGAAGCCATCGTCGACGCCGGCCTCACCCTGGTGCCAGAGGGTCGCCGGCTGTTCATGCGCATGAGCGTGGAAGACAACCTGCTGGCCGGTGCCTACCTGCCGCGCTGCCGGCCCACCATCCCGCAACGGCTGGACGAGGTGTTTCAGCTGTTCCCACGGCTGCGCGAACGCCGCCAGCAGGTGGTGTCGCAGATGTCCGGCGGCGAGCAGCAGATGGTGGCCATCGGCCGGGCATTGATGTCGTCTCCGCGCCTCATCGCCTTCGACGAACTCTCGCTCGGGTTGTCGCCGGCGATGGTCGACGAGATCTATCGCAATCTGCATCGCATCATTCAAGCCGGTACCACCGCCATCATCGTCGAGCAGGATCTCAAGCGCGCCTTGCGCTCCTGCACGCGTTTCTGCGTGATGCTCGAGGGCAGCATCGTGCTCGAAGGTCGGCCCGACGAGGTGAGCGAAGACGAGATCACTGCGGCCTATTTCGGCACCCAGACCGAGACAAACCATGACTGACGACGATCTCTACTGGTTCGCCATCGACCTGTTCAACGGCCTGCTGACCGGCACCATGCTGGGCGGCTACTACGCACTCATCAGTGTGGGTCTGGCACTCAACTTCGGTGTGATGAAGCTGGTGAATCTGTCGCATGGCGACTGGCTGATCGTGGCGGCCTATCTCTGCGTCACGCTGATCACGGCCACCGGCATGGCGCCGTTCTGGAGCCCGCTGGTGGTGGTGCCCATCATGTACGTCATCGGCTATTTCGTGCAACGCGGCCTCCTCAACCACGTTTCGGTGCAAGCCGCCGAGCGCCGCAACATGTCGCCGGTGTTCGGTCTGATGCTGCCCCTGCTGGTGACCTTCGGGCTATCGATCGTGCTCAGCCAGGGCATGCTGATCCTCTTCAGTGCCGACGCGGCCAGCATCCGCAATGCCTGGTCGTATTCCGCCATCCGCATCACGCAAGACCTCAGCATATCCACCCTCCGGTTCGGCTTCTTCATCGCCGCCACGGTGTTGCTGGCGGTTCTGGCGTTCTGGATGCGCCACACCCACACCGGCCGGGCCATCCGGGCCGCGAGCGACGATCCGGAAATCGCGGCCCTGATGGGCATGCGCACCAGCCACATCTACGGGGTGGCCAGCGGCGTGGCGTTTGCCTCGGCATCGATCGCCGGCTTCATGATCGGCATGTCGCGTTCGTTCCAGCCTTTCGACGGCCCGCCCTTCCTGCTGCTGGCCTTTGGCGTGGTGATCCTCGGCGGTCTGGGGTCGGTCTTCGGCAGCCTGATCGGCGGCATCGTGCTGGGTATCACGCAAGTGCTGGCCGGCACCTACTTCGGCCCCGCGGCCCAGCAGGTGGCCGGCTACCTCCTCATCTTGCTGGTGCTGGCAGTGCGCCCGCAAGGCCTGCTGGCCCGCAAGTGAGCCAACGATGACGCTGAAACCTCTGCTCGATTCCTTCCATGGCCGCCGCGGCTTTTACTGGGTCGCGGTACTGGTGGTGGTGCTGCTACTGCTCCCGCTGGGCTTTGCCGGCAACAGCTACGCCCTGCATCTGCTGTTCTCGGTCTTCATCTTTGCCACGCTGGGTCACGCCTGGAACCTCATGGCCGGCTACGCCGGGCTCCTCACCTTCGGCCTGCAGGTGTTCATCGGCCTGGGTGCCTTTGCCCAGGCGGTGGTGTACTACTACGGTGGCGTGCCGATCTGGGTGGCCTGGCCGGCCGCCGGCGTGGCCGCGGTGCTGTTTGCGTGGCTGTTGTGTCTGCCCCTGCGCGAGAGCGGTGCGCGGCTGCGGGCCAGGCGGGGCGTCATCGTTGCCGTCGTGCTCTGGATCCTCTACGAGTTCTGGATTGCGGCCATGCCCGAGGTCGACGTCTTCAAGAGCGACTACATCCGGCGCGTGGCCATTCTGTTGCTGATATTTCTGGGCGCCCTGCCTTTGCTCAAGCTGCAGGGTGCGTACTTTGCCATCGCCACCTGGCTGATTGCCGAATCCGTGGCCACCGTATTCAATGGCTGGGGCGTCGTGGGCGCCGGTGGCGGCATGCAGCTCAAGAGCAACGTCACCATGGTGCAGCTCTATTACGTGGCCCTGGTGTTGATGCTGGTCTCCAGCGCCATCATCTGGCGATGGATGCGTTCACCTTACGGCCTGGCCCTCACTGCCATTCGCGACGACGAAGACGCTGCCCGGTCGAGCGGGGTCGACGTCAATCGCATCAAGGCTGCCGTGTTTCTGGTCAGCGCCACGCTCACTGGCCTGGCCGCCGGCCTCTACTACATGGATGTGGTCATCGTGACGCCGCCCAATGCGTTTTCGATCGGCTGGGCGGCCATCATCGTGTTCATCGTGGTTGCGGGCGGCATGGGCTCGGTCGCCGGTCCGTTGATCGGTGCCGTGATCTACATCGTGGTCGATCGCATTCTGGGCGCCGCAGCCGATCAGGGGCAGCTGGTGCTCGGTGTGCTGTCCATCCTGCTCATGCTGCTGCTGCCGCGCGGCCTGATGGGCGTGGTTCAGGATCTCCGCCAGCCCCAATTGCGCCGCCGGCAACCCTCGCCGCTGGCCCAATGGCGCCGCTGGCTGCTGGGTACCAGCGCCGCCCAGAATCGCGCCGCGCTCTCCGAACAACCGGGCGTGGTGGCCGCCTATTGGCTACCCGCCAGCCCACTGCTGGCCCTGCAGCCCGAAGCGCCTCATGCCCAACTGGCGGAAGGCATGGAGCGGGTTCGTCGCGATCTGGAGGCACTGGCACCCGACACGCTGGTGGTGTACTCCACCCGCTGGTACGCCGTGCTCGATCAACTCTGGCAAGGCAAACCGCGGCTCTCGGGCCTGCATGTCGACGAGAACTGGCATGAGTTGGGCGAACTTCGCTACGACATCACCACCGATGTCTCGCTGGCGCGGGCCTGTGTTCGGTCGGCCCGACGGGCAGGTATAGCCTCGAAGCTGGTGAACTATGCCGGCTTCCCGCTGGATTCGGCCACGCTGGCGACCAACCAGTTGCTCAATCCCGATGGGCAATGGCCCACGCTCATCGTGGCCAACAACCTTTACCACGACTTCGAACGCACCCGCACCTTAGGCCAGATCGTGGCCGAGCAGGCAGACGCTCAGGGCAAGCGAGTGGCCGTGCTGGTGCTGGGCGGGTTGTCGGGCACGGAGTTTCGCGACGATCGGGCACTCGCCGACGATGCCATCGCCAACGCCAGCGACGACGAGGCCAATCGCCGACTGCTCAAGCTGCTCGAGGCGCGCGACCTCGACACCCTGTATCGGCAACTGCCGGATTTCGTGAATCAGGCTCGGGGCGACATGGGTCTGAAGCATCTCGCCTTTGCCCTGGGCGCGCTGCACGGCCGTCTGGGCAAGGTCGAGGTGTACGGCTACGGCCCGCAGTATGGCGCGGGCGCCGCCGTGGTAAAGCTGTTGTAGATCATGACCGGCGCACTATCCCACGGGGGCAGAACCCTGCCGGGCGCCAGCCTCCGCCGGGGTATCCGGGGAGGCGTCATCCGGCTCCACCAACAGCCGCAGACACTTGAGAAACAACGGACGATATTCGAGCGGCAGTCGTTCGATGATCTGCGCCTCGAGCACCAGATCGCGCGGCATCACCCGGTTGAGCACCTGCGCGCCGGGCGCGGCCAGAAACAGCTGATACGCGCGCTGGTCGTCGGGCGCGGGGCGGCGATCGATCCAGCCCGAACTCACCAGACGCCGCACCATTTCGGCCACGGTGTTGCGATCCATGTGCAGGCGCTCGGCCAGGCCATTCTGGCTCAACCCGGGATCCTGATAGAGGGTGATGAGCACGGCTTTCTGCCGCGGGGTCAGGCCTTCTTCGGCAAATTCTCGGGCGAAGAGATCTTCGGCCAGAAAATGCGCACGCCGCAGCAGGTGCGACACCACGTCGGTGAGATGAAACGAGGCCAGCAGCTCGCGCACCTGAGGCGTCAACTCGGCATCCACCGCCTGCCGGTTGGCAGCTGCCGACAGCGATGCGGGTTTGCCGGCCGGGCGGCCCGAGGTGAGCCCAGGGCTCGGCGTGCGGAGAGGCTTCTTCGACATGACGGGAGTATACGTCGTGCTCTGACACCCTTCCAGTGGCGGAATCGGCAGTGGCCCTGCCTTCCCGGCCAATTTCGCCTGACCTGGCCATGCTCGGTTGACATGGCCAGGAGCGCTTCCGGCAGAGCCAGGGGCTTGACCCCTGACGCTTTCATGCCTAGACTGCCATTTAGTACGTATACGCCCTATATATCGGAGTCACCATGAAGCAATATCGCAACTACATCAACGGCCAGTGGCGCGACAGCGCGCGCCGGTTCGATGATCACAATCCGGTCGACGGCAGTGTGGTGGCTCAGGTCCACGAAGCCGACCGCCAGGCCGTAGACGATGCCGTGCGAGCCGGTCATGCTGCCGTTGCCGGCGACTGGGGGCGCACCAGCCCCACCGAGCGCGCCGCACTGCTCAATCGCATTGCCGACGAAATCGACCGCCGCCAGGCCGACTTTCTGGAGGCCGAGATGGCCGATACCGGCAAGCCCCTGAGCATGGCTTCAACCATCGACATCCCGCGTGGCGCGGCCAATTTTCGGGCCTTTGCCGACATGATCAGGACGGCGCCGCTCGATTGCTACCAAACCGACCTGCCCAACGGCGCTCATGCCCTCAATTACACGGTGCGCAAGCCGCTGGGCGTGGTGGGCATCATCTCGCCCTGGAATTTGCCGCTGTTGCTGTTCACCTGGAAGGTGGCGCCGGCCCTGGCCTGTGGCAATGCGGTGGTGGCCAAACCCTCGGAAGAAACACCCGGCACAGCCACTCTGCTGGCCGAGGTGATGGAATCCGTGGGCCTGCCGCCCGGCGCCTTCAACCTGGTGCACGGCTTCGGCCCCAACTCGGCCGGCGAGTTCATCACCACCCACCCCGAGGTCAACGCCATTACCTTTACCGGCGAATCGCGCACCGGCTCGGCCATCATGCACGCCGCCGCCGAAGGGGTGAAGCCCATCTCGTTCGAGCTGGGCGGCAAGAACGCCGCCATCATCTTTGCCGATTGCGATTTCGAACGCATGCTCGACGGCATGATGCGTGCCGTGTTCCTCAACTCGGGCCAGGTTTGCCTGTGTTCAGAACGCGTCTATGTCGAGCGACCCATTTACGACAAGTTCTGCGCCGCACTCACCCAACGCGTGCGTGAGCTGCGTCTGGGCTGGCCCGGCGAGGCGGATACCCAGATGGGGCCGCTGATTTCGGCCGAGCATCGCGACAAGGTGCTGGGTTACTTCGGCGTGGCACGCGACGAAGGCGCCCGTTTTCTGGCAGGCGGAGGTGTTCCCACATTCGGCGACGATCGCGACAACGGCTACTGGGTGGAGCCCACCGTGATCGCCGATCTGCCGGACGACGCCCGCTGCCTCACCGAGGAAGTGTTCGGCCCGATTTGCCACGTGGCGCCTTTCGACACCGAGGCCGAAGCCATTGCCCGGGCCAACGGCACGCGCTATGGTTTGGCAGCTACCATCTGGACCAGCCACCTCAACCGTGCCCACCGCGTGGGTGCCGCCATGAAAGTGGGGCTGAGCTGGGTCAACTCCTGGTTTCTGCGCGACCTGCGCACGCCCTTCGGCGGAGCCGGCCTGTCGGGCATCGGCCGCGAGGGCGGCATGCACTCGCTCAATTTCTATTCCGAACTCACCAACGTTTGCATTCAACTCGATCCGGAGACCAAACCATGACTGCGTCGCTGCAAGACGTCGCCGACCGCCTGTATCAGGCCGAACAATCGGGGGTTGCCATCGACCCGATCCGCACCGACCTGCCCGAGGGCGATCTGGATGCGGCCTATGAGGTGCAGACCCTCAACACGCGCCGCGCCCTCGAGGCCGGACGACGGCTCACGGGCCGCAAGATCGGCCTCACGGCCGTCGCCGTGCAAAAGCAGCTCGGGGTCGACCAGCCCGACTTCGGCATGTTGTTTGCCGACATGGCGATCGCCGACGGCGCCGAAGTGCCCTGGAACTCGGTGATGCAACCCAAATGCGAGGCCGAGGTGGCCCTGGTGCTCGAGCGCGATCTCACCGGCGAGCACCTCACCCCGGTCGACCTGCTCAACGCCACGGCTTACGCTTTGCCCGCCATCGAAATCGTGTGCAGCCGCATTCGCGACTGGGATATCCGCATCACCGATACCATTGCCGACAACGCCTCCGCCGGCCAGTACGTGCTGGGGCAACGCCCGGTCAAGCTCGACGCGCTCGATCTGCGTCTGGCTGGCATGGTCATGGAGCGCGGCGGCGAGCCGGTGACGTTTGGCGTGGGCGCCGCCTGCCTGGGCCACCCACTCAACGCCGCGCTCTGGCTGGCACGCACCATGGTGCGCGTGGGCCAACCGCTGCGCGCCGGCGATGTGGTTCTCACCGGCGCACTGGGGCCCATGGTGCCGGTCAACCCCGGCGACCGTTTCGATGTGCAGATTCATGGCCTGGGCAGCGTGCGCACCGTGTTTGGCAAGAACTGAGGAAACCGTCATGTCCAGCGAAAAGATTCTGCGCATTGCGCACCGGCTCGATGAGGCCGCCCGCCTGGCCCGAGCGACGCCACAACTGACCGGCGACGACGCCATCAACCTGGCCGAAGCTTATGCGGTGCAGCGTGCCCTGGTGATGCAGCGGCTCACGCGCGGTGCCCATCGCATTGGCATGAAGATGGGCTTTACCAGCCGTGCCAAGATGGCACAAATGGGTGTCAACGACATGATCTGGGGCAGGCTCAGCTCCGACATGCTGATCGAAGAAGGCGGCGAACTCGACATGTCGCGCTTCATTCACCCCAGGGCCGAACCCGAGATCTGCTTTTTGCTCAAGCGTCCGCTCGAAGGCGCCGTCACGCCCATGCAGGCGCTGGCTGCGGTAGAAGCGCTCGCGCCGGCCATCGAGATCATCGATTCACGCTACGAGAACTTCAAGTTTTCGGTGCCCGACGTGGTGGCCGACAACGCCTCCTCCTCGGCCCTGGTGGTGGGTCGCTGGCACGCCCCCGACACCGAGGTGAGCAACCTTGGCCTCATCCTGTCGCTCGCCGGCCAACCCGCCGAAATGGGCAGTACGGCAGCCATCCTGGGTCACCCGATTCGCGCCCTGGTGGCGGCGGCCCGCCTGGTGGCCGAACAGGGCGAGCGGCTTGAGGCCGGACACCTGATCATGGCTGGCGGCGCCACGGCAGCCGCCGCCCTGCGCCCAGGCGCGGTGGTGAACTGCGAGATGCAGAACCTCGGCCGGGTCACTTTCCACACCTCGAATCCGGAGGCCTGACATGTCTTCTTCCACCCAGGCTCAAGTGGTCAGCGGCAAAGCCACACCGCGCGGCAAGTTCCCGCACGTCAAGCGCGCCGGCGATTTTCTGTTCGTGTCCGGCACCAGCTCGCGTCGGCCCGACAACTCCATTGCCGGGGCGTCGGTGGATGCCATGGGCACCACCAGTCTCGACATCCGCGAGCAGACGCGCGCGGTCATCGAGAACATTCGCGACATTCTGCAAAGTGCTCAGGCCGATCTGTCCGACGTCGTGGAAGTGAGCGCGTTTCTGGTCAACATGAACGACTTTGGCGGCTACAACGCCGTGTACGGCGAGTTTTTCGGCACCGACGGCCCAGCCCGCACCACCGTGGCCGTGCATCAGTTGCCCCACCCCCACCTGCTCATCGAAATCAAGGTAGTGGCCTACAAGCCGCTGACCCGCTGATGGCGCACCGCCGTCCCGAAGCGACGCCACCGCCAACCGTATTGCGAGGATCTGCACCATGACTCCCCTGAACGCCGCCATCATCGGCAGCGGCAACATCGGCACCGACCTGATGATCAAACTGCTGCGCCACGGCAAGCACCTCAAGCTCACCGCCATGGTGGGCATC